>NZ_CP008849.1:0-1436277 GCF_000730385.1 Alteromonas australica
CTACCCGACACAATTTCCACCGTTCTTATTAAGGTGCGCATTTCGGTGCCTTGTTTTCTATGTTGTGGGTTTCCTAGCGAGTCACGGGAGCTGTATACCTACCATGTCATTATGGAATCAATGTCTTGAGCGACTTCGCCAAGAATTACCAACCCAGCAATTCAGTATGTGGATTAGGCCATTAGTTTCTCAAGAAGAAGAAGGGACTGTTGCCTTATATGCACCTAACCGTTTTGTATTGGATTGGGTGCGAGATAAGTATTTAGATAACATTACAGGGTTACTTCGCGAGTTTGCAGGTAGTGACGCTCCGCAACTGCGCCTTGAAGTGATGAGTCGAGAGTCATTAAGTCGAAGCAGAGCTAGTTCGCCTAATTCAAGCGGAACGACAGGGTCTAATGCGTCTGCTGGCCATGGCAATTCGAGCCATGCTAGTCACCATGTTACTGCGCCTAGTGCACCCGTTTCGTATAGCGAGAATCAGGGCGTTCCGTCTACGCGATCGCAAAATAATCCTTATGTGGGATCGCCACAAAATCAACAGTATGATCAAAGGCGGGATCATGCTGCACATGCACCAGTGCAACCACAGCGATCGCAACCTGCTTCACCCAAGGTGATCCCGATCCCTGAAGCAATGAAGCATAAAAGTAATATCAACCCAACCTATCAGTTTGATAACTTCGTAGAAGGTAAATCTAACCAGCTTGCGCGTGCTGCAGCCACGCAAGTGGCTAACAATCCAGGCGGTTCATATAATCCACTGTTTATTTATGGTGGTACGGGTTTAGGTAAAACTCACTTATTGCACGCTGTGGGTAATGGCATAGTCGCAAACAATGCTGATGCTAAAATTGTTTATATGCACTCTGAGCGTTTTGTGCAAGATATGGTTAAGGCGTTACAAAATAATGCTATTGAAGACTTTAAGCGTTTTTATCGTTCAGTCGATGCTTTGTTGATTGATGATATTCAATTTTTTGCCAACAAAGAGCGTTCGCAAGAAGAGTTCTTTCATACCTTTAATGCGTTGCTAGAAGGTAATCAACAAATCATACTCACCTCAGACCGTTATCCTAAAGAAATTGATGGGGTAGAGGATAGATTAAAATCTCGTTTTGGTTGGGGACTAACTATTGCTATAGAGCCACCAGAACTGGAAACCCGTGTTGCCATTTTAATGCGCAAGGCAGCAGAGAACAGAATTCACTTACCTAATGAGGTCGCCTTCTTTATTGCTAAACGTTTACGTTCGAATGTACGTGAGTTAGAAGGCGCATTAAACCGTGTCATTGCCAATGCAAACTTTACTGGCCGCCCTATTACTATAGATTTTGTCCGCGAAGCGTTACGAGATCTATTGGCGTTACAAGAAAAGTTAGTCACAGTGGATAATATTCAGAAAACTGTCGCAGATTATTATAAGATTAAAGTTGCTGACATCTTGTCTAAGCGCAGAAGTCGAAGTGTGGCCCGTCCAAGGCAAGTCGCCATGGCGCTAGCGAAGGAGCTAACCAATCATAGTTTACCTGAATTGGGTAATGCTTTTGGTGGCCGAGACCATACGACGGTTCTACATGCATGTCGTAAAATAGAGCAGCTTAGAGAGGAAAGTCATGATATAAAAGAAGACTATAAGAACCTCATACGGACTTTGTCTTCGTAAAAAATGACCTTGAGAGGCGAGATAGCACTGCGATGAAATTTTCTATAAGCCGCGAACAGTTTTTACAACCCCTGCAATTGGTATCGGGTGCCGTTGAGCGCCGTCATACTTTGCCTATTCTTTCAAACATACTCATAAAAGTGAGTGAAGACGCACTTTGGCTAACGGGTACAGATTTAGAGGTTGAGTTAATCTCAAGCGCTAAATTAGACGGTGATTTTACTGAAGGTGAAATTACCGTTCCAGCCAAGAAGCTCTTCGACATCATTCGAGGAATATCTGAAGGTACAGATATTCATTTCAGTTTAGATGGCAATAAAGCACTCATTCGTGCTGGTCGTGGTCGCTATACGTTATCGACGTTGTCAGCAAATGATTATCCTAACCTTGAAGATTGGGAAGGCGAAGTAGAGTTCGAGCTATCTTGCACGGATATGAAACGCCTTATCGATGCCACCAGTTTTTCGATGGCGCAGCAAGATGTTCGCTATTATTTAAACGGTATGTCGCTAGAGACTGAAGAAAACGTTATTCGTACTGTCGCTACTGACGGTCACCGGTTAGCCTTATGTCGTCTCAATTACGAAACCTCATTGCCATCTCGCCAAGTTATTATCCCGCGAAAAGGGGTGTTAGAAATATCTCGTCTAATTAGCGAAGATGATAAATCGATAAAAGTACAAATTGGTGCAAATCACCTTCGTATTTTTTCGAACGACTTTATTTTCACCTCTAAGCTAGTAGATGGTCGTTTTCCTGATTATCGACGAGTGCTACCACAAAATGGTGACAAAGAAATTACTGCCAGCAAAGCGGTATTAAAAGACGCGTTCTCTCGTGCGGCTATTCTCTCAAATGAAAAATTCCGAGGCGTCAGGCTAAATCTAGCCTCAGGTGAGTTGAAGATTACTGCGAATAACCCAGAGCAGGAAGAAGCAGAAGAAATTGTTGATGTGCAGTATCAGGGCGATGATTTAGAGATTGGTTTCAATGTTGCCTACCTTATTGATGTCTTAAACTCACTAGGGTCTGACACCGTTAAAGTCAGTTTGTCTGATTCTAATGCCAGTGCATTAATAGAGGATAATGCTGACGACGCGGCTTTGTATGTGATCATGCCAATGCGTCTTTAATTTTGTATTCTTGTCTTAAGGTGAGCTGTATACATACTGCAGCTCACTTTCGCGTTTTAGTTAGAGTTTCCTCATGAAACTGGACCAAGTCCAGCTTACGAATTTTCGTAATATAAAGTCAGCTTCGTTTTCACCTTCATCTTCATTGAGTGTGTTTCGTGGAGTAAATGGTAGTGGTAAATCATCAATTATAGAGGCTTTATATTATTTAGGGTTTGGGCGGTCGTTTCGTACTGGCAAGCCAAGCTCTGTCATCCAGCATGGGGAAGAAGGATTTAGTGTCTTTGCATCGTGTAAAGATGAAAATGATGTGCCAATGAAGCTGGGGTTTCAAAGAAGTAGAAGTGATAGCTTTCTTTGCAGCATTAACGGTGAACATTCGTCTAAGCTTTCTAAACTTGTCAGCCTAGTACCCACGCAACTCTTTACGCCACAAAGTACCGATTTGATTATAGGGTCGCCTTCAGAGCGTCGAAAGTTTTGTGATTGGGGATTGTTCCACGTGGAACATGGTTTTCAAAAGCTAGCCAATCAATACACAAAAGTATTGAAACATCGCAATGCGTTGTTGAAGCAAGGCGCGAATTTACAGCGTCCGGAAAATCGTTATTGGGAACATATTTTCATTGAAAATGCTGAAGCACTATCGAAAAAACGCGTAGCGTATGTGGAATCGCTCATTCCAATCTTCGAGCGTTATGCTAATGAATTTCTACCAGACTTCGATGTGGTACTTTCATATCAAAAAGGTTGGGAAAAAGACGCCTCTTTAGCAGAAAGCTTAGTTAAAAAAAGTGAGTATGATGTTAAAATGGGACATACCACTTCTGGGCCTCACAAAGCCGATGTACGGTTAAAAGTGAATGGGGTTAATGCACAGGAGTTATTATCGCGGGGACAACTGAGAATGGCTGTCGCTGCGTTACAAATGGCGCAAACTGCGTTGTTTAATTCGCTTACCAACAGAAAAAGCATATTTTTGCTAGATGATGTTGGTGCGGAACTAGATGCTGAAAAGCGAGAACGATTTATTGACGGGTTGTTATTTATGGATACGCAGGTTTTCGTTACTGCTATTGAATCTTCGCAACTCGAATTTATACAAAAATACAACGAAAAGAAAATGTTTCACGTGGAACATGGAAGCGTGAAAGAGGAGTAAAAGCTAGTATGTCAGAACAGAACAACTACGACTCGTCGAGTATTAAAGTACTTAAAGGATTAGACGCCGTACGTAAACGTCCCGGTATGTATATCGGTGACACAGATGATGGTACGGGACTTCACCACATGGTATTTGAGGTGGTCGATAACTCAATTGACGAAGCACTAGCTGGGCACTGCTCAGATATTGTCGTGCAAATACATTCAGACGGTTCTGTCTCTGTCTCTGATGATGGTCGAGGGATACCCACCGAAATCCATTCGGAAGAAGGCGTTTCTGGAGCGGAAGTTATCATGACCGTACTCCATGCCGGCGGTAAGTTCGATGATAACTCTTATAAAGTATCAGGTGGATTACACGGCGTAGGTGTATCGGTAGTAAATGCGCTTTCAAGCCGATTAAAATTGCGTATTCGCCGAAATGGTAAAACCCATGAGCAAGAATACAAGCATGGTGTGCCTCAAGAGCCATTAGCCGTAGTAGGTGAAACGGAAAAAACTGGGACTACCATTCGTTTTTGGCCTAGTGAAGATACGTTCACGAACACGCTATATCACTACGATATCTTAGCTAAACGTCTTCGCGAGCTTTCATTCCTAAACTCTGGTGTTTCAATTCGTCTTAAAGATGAACGCGACGGTAAAGAAGACCACTTCATGTATGAAGGCGGTATCCAGGCATTTGTGGAATATTTGAATCAAAAGAAAACACCCGTGCATCAAAAGGTGTTCCATTTTGCTTTGGAGCGAGAAGATGGCATTTCAGTAGAAGTGGCCATGCAATGGAACGATAGCTTCCAAGAAAACATCTTTTGCTTCACAAACAATATTCCTCAGCGCGACGGGGGTACTCACTTAGCGGGGTTCCGTGGTGCATTAACGCGAACGTTAAATAACTACATGGAAAAGGAAGGCTTAAATAAAAAGGCTAAAACCAACGCCAGTGGGGATGATGCCCGAGAAGGTTTAACGGCCGTTATTTCGGTGAAAGTTCCTGATCCTAAGTTCTCGTCTCAAACCAAAGATAAGCTAGTATCTTCAGAAGTGAGACCAGCCGTAGAGTCAGCGATGAATGAAAAGCTTGCAGAGTTTCTACTGGAAAACCCAGTAGAAAGTAAAATAATTGCAGGCAAAATTATTGATGCAGCGCGTGCGCGAGAAGCAGCACGTAAAGCCCGTGAAATGACCCGTCGTAAAGGCGCGTTAGACTTAGCAGGCCTTCCTGGAAAGCTCGCAGATTGTCAGGAAAAAGACCCGGCACTCAGCGAACTGTACATAGTGGAGGGTGACTCTGCCGGCGGTTCAGCTAAGCAGGGTCGTAACCGTAAAAACCAAGCAATACTTCCGCTTAAAGGTAAGATTTTAAACGTAGAGAAAGCGCGTTTTGATAAAATGTTGTCTTCACAAGAAGTGGCGACGCTAATTACCGCATTAGGCTGTGGTATCGGTAGGGATGAATATGACCCTGAGAAATTAAGATACCATAGCATCATTATCATGACTGATGCGGACGTGGATGGTTCACACATTCGTACACTGCTGCTAACTTTCTTCTATCGTCAAATGCCTGAGATAATTGAGCGTGGTTATGTATATATTGCTCAGCCGCCACTTTATAAAGTGAAGAAGGGTAAACAAAGAACAGTATCTGAAAGACGATGATGCGCTGACCAACTATCTCACCTCTATTGCAATAGATGGCTCTTCGCTGCATACAAGCTCGGATGCGCCAGGGATCACAGGACTTGGTTTAGAAAATTTAGTGAAGCAGTACCAGAATATTGAAAAGATGATTGCGCGTATGAGACGTGTAATGCCTTCTTCAATTCTATATCGCATGCTATACACACCTACGCTAAATCTAGCCGATTTAAAAGATGAGGCAACACTATCTAATGTAGCTGAGCACTTTGTCGCACAGCTTACCGAGCGTGAGAAGGATGGTGCAACCTATCGCTATGAAATAAGAAGAGATGCAGAACTCAGCGAATTCTACATCACGATTATTATGCGTATGCACGGTATCGACTACGAATACATCATTGACCATGAATTTATTGAATCTCCAGAGTATCAACGACTGAAAACGTTGAATCTCGAAATCAATGACATGATGGGCGAAGGCGCATACATTCAACGTGGTGAGCGTAAGCAACCTGTTGAGTCATTTAAAGAAGCACTTGAATGGTTGATGAACGAAGCTAAACGTGGCCAGTACATTCAACGCTATAAAGGGCTAGGTGAGATGAACCCAGAACAGCTTTGGGAAACCACCATGGATCCTGAAAGCCGTCGTATGTTGCAAGTTACCATTGAAGACGCTATTGGATGTGACCAATTATTCACAACCCTGATGGGCGATCAGGTAGAGCCTCGCCGTGAGTTCATTGAAGCCAATGCACTTAACGTAGAGAACCTTGACGTGTAGTGAAAGCGTGTTGCCCCTTAGTGCCATTTATTATGGGGCGTTAATTCACACGTTTAAAACGAAAAAACCGACATTTTTATGTCGGTTTTTTTATATCTACAAAAAAGAAAAAGCTGAGTAAGAGCAAAGGTGAAGCGTGCTAAAAAAAAGGAAGCGCGCTATCCTGCTCAAGAACACGGAGCAATAGAGGGGCAAAGCGAAGCGACTACTCTCGTGTGATCTTAATGGCTATTTCGCCGCTGCCAATGTCAGTAATGGCGAACCGATAGTTGCCTGTATTAGAGGGCGTGAATTGTAGCGTCTCAGAGGCTTGTTCACAGGTTAAATACACCTCAGTGTTTAGCATCACAGGCTGGCCTTTATATTTGCCTCCACAGCTTTGCGAGGGCGTCCATTGGCTATCAGACAGCTTGAAGTCATAAGGTTGTCCATCCGCAATTAATTCCACATTAACGTGCCAATTAACGCCATCTTGCTTAAAGCGATAGGCGGGTGTTGCCTCCCACCAATTAAATACGCCGCGCAAATAAAGATCTTCAACTGCAATACGTGGCGATGAAGACGGCAATTCTGGCAACGCTATTTTACCGCTGCTTGTACATGCGCTAAGTAGAAGGGTAGCTGTAACAGCTAAGAGTGACTTTTTCACATAAACTCCATCTATATAAAAAAGCCCAACTATTGCTGGGCTAATTTCTACCTATCGTTCTGTGCTGCGTCGCAGGTAATCACTTATGCGACTAAACTCAGTTTACGATTTAGCTAACAAAGAAATATCAGCTGTGGTTAAAAATAACTGCCTCAATAATGATAGTAAAGCTAGCCGGTTAAGTTTAATCGCTTCATCCTCAGCCATCACCATAACATTGTCAAAGAAACTATCGATAGTGTTTCTTAGCGTCGCAAGGGTAGATAAGATCACTGGGTAATCTTGAGCTTCGATGGCGCCAGCAACTTTTTCTTTCGCTTCCATTAAGGCGCTATGCAAAGCAATTTCCGCCTCTTCTTGTAACAAACGGCTATCTACGTCAGCCACCGATTCGTCTACTTTTTGTTTAGCGAGAATGTTAGCAACACGCTTATTGGCAGCCGCTAGTGCTTCTGCTTCATCCAACGTCTTGAATTTAGCGACAGCATTTACACGGGCAAGGTAATCCGCTGGTCGAGTCGGACGGCGCGCAGAAACAGCCTGAATAACATCAATGGCTACGTTTTGATCTTGTAGCAGGGCAACGAAACGGCCCAAAACAAAATCAACAACTTGTGTTTTGTACTCGCTGTTCGTTAACTTATCGCCGTAAACTTCACCTGCTTTTTCTACCAATTCAGACAAATCTAGTGGCAGAGACAACTCAGTGATAATACGTAAAACACCAATAGCGGCTCGGCGTAACGCAAAGGGGTCTTTATCACCCTTTGGTAATTGGCCAATACCAAATATACCCACCAGGGTGTCTAGCTTGTCAGCAAGGGCTACAGCCGCGCTGACACTATTAGAGGGTAGAGCATCACCGGCAAAGCGCGGTAGATACTGTTCGTATAGCGCCGCTGCAACTAACGTGTCTTCACCACCATTCAAGGCGTAGTATTTACCCATTACACCTTGAACGTCTGGAAATTCCATAACCATATTGGTCATTAAGTCGGTTTTAGCTAACAGACCTGCACGTTGTGCTAGCGTTGCATCAGCATCAATGTGTGTTGCAATGAAAGCAGACAAGCTGGCAATACGTGAAGATTTTTCTTTTAAGGTGCCTAATTGCTTTTGAAAAAGTACACTGTCTAAACTTTCTAGACGACTTTCTAGGCTATGTTTCTTGTCGCTATTAAAGAAAAACTCCGCATCTGCAAGACGCGGTCGTATCACTTTTTCATTACCAGAGACAACTTGAATAGGGTCGCGACTTTCAATGTTACTCACAAAAAGAAACTGATTTGAAAGGTTCCCATCGGCGTCTAAAAGCGGGACGTATTTTTGGTCGTCCTTCATGGTGTAGATAAGCGCTTCTTTAGGGACGTCAAGAAACCCTTTATCGAAACTGGCTTGCATAACCACTGGCCACTCAACAAGTGACGCTATTTCTTCTAATAGTGCTTCATCAAAGTCTGGTGTTAAGGAAAGCGTTGCTGCAGCAGATTCTAATTGCTCTCTAACCTTATCTTTCCGTGCTTGGAAATCGGCAATAACATACTGAGCTTCTAACGCTTTTGCGTAATTATCAGCATGATCAAGCTCAAATCGCGCTTCGCCATGAAAGCGATGACCTTGAAGGGTTCTGCCGCTCGTGAGACCTAGAGAAGTAATATTAACCACTTCACTACCATAAATGACCGCCAACGTATGAACAGGGCGAATAAATTGCGTGGTATTGTTACCCCAACGCATTGGCTTTGGAATAGGAAGTTTAGAGACGGCTTGATTTAGCATGCCCTCTAATAACGCGGCTACCGGTTGGCCTGGTACATGGGCTTTATGTAGCAACCATTCACCCTTGTCGGTAACGAGTCTTTCGGCGTCTTCAACATTAATGCCGTTTCCACGCGCCCAGCCTTGAGCGGCTTTGGTCGGGTTTCCATCTGCATCAAAGGCAGCTGATACCGCAGGCCCACGTTTTTCTACGGTTTTGTCTGATTGACCTTCAGCTAACTGAGACACATAAACCGCAAGACGACGAGGGGCTGCAAACCAGTTAACTGAGGTAAAGGCTAAATCTGCACTGGTGAGTGCAGCTTCAAATTGAGTAGCGAAAGCCTCACCTAAAGACTTGAGCGCCTTTGGTGGTAGTTCTTCTGTGCCTAGTTCAATAAGTAAATTTTCTGTGCGCACGCTTACGCCTCCTTGTTACATAAGGGGAAGCCAAGTGCTTCGCGTTTTTCAAAGTAACTTTCTGCACAGGCTTTGGCTAATGTTCT
Organism: Alteromonas australica; assembly: GCF_000730385.1. NCBI lineage: Bacteria > Pseudomonadati > Pseudomonadota > Gammaproteobacteria > Alteromonadales > Alteromonadaceae > Alteromonas > Alteromonas australica. The sequence goes on from NZ_CP008849.1 coordinate 9,305, forward strand.
TACGCGAAGAATATAGCGCTGTCTTTCGGTTACCGAAATGGCATGTCTTGCATCTAGCAAGTTAAACGCATGCGATGCCTTCATTACTTGCTCGTAAGCAGGCAAAGGTAAATTCGCTTCGATTAACTTCTTGCTGGCAAGTTCACATTCATCAAATGTGCGGAAGAGAGAAGGAACATCAGCGTGTTCAAAATTAAAGGTTGATTGCTCAACTTCATTTTGGTGGAAAACGTCACCATAGGTGACCTTACCTAAAGGCCCATCTGTCCATACCAGGTCATAGATGCTGTCTACGCCTTGCACGTACATCGCTAAACGCTCAAGTCCGTAGGTGATTTCGCCGGTTACCGGTTTACACTCTAAACCACCCACTTGTTGGAAATACGTGAACTGGGTGACTTCCATACCGTTAAGCCAAACTTCCCAACCCAGACCCCATGCGCCAAGTGTGGGAGATTCCCAGTTGTCTTCTACAAAGCGGATATCGTGTACCAGCGGATCGAAACCTAATTCTTTTAATGAGCCAAGGTATAATTCTTGAATATTATCTGGAGAAGGTTTCAACATAACCTGGAATTGATAGTAATGTTGAAGGCGGTTAGGGTTTTCACCGTAGCGACCATCAGTAGGGCGACGGCAAGGTTGTACATAAGCACTACTCATAGGCTCAGGCCCCAAAGAACGTAAAAACGTCATTGGGTGGAAGGTACCTGCACCAACTTCCATATCAAGGGGCTGAATTATGACGCAGCCCTGGCGCGCCCAATAATCCTGAAGCGCAAGGATCAACCCTTGAAAGGTTTTAATATCGTATTTCTGCATACATCCGCTGCTTATTGGTTAACTGACTCTGTAAAGGTGGGATAGTATACAATTACTGGGGCCTAGTATGTAGGTGTAAAGCGTTAAAAATCGCCTACAATCACCTTGAAGCGCATAATCTTGACGAGGAGTTTAGCTGTGTCTAATGTCGTACAACGCTGTAGCTGGGTATCTAATGACCCCTTATACCAAAGTTATCACGATAATGAATGGGGCAGACCTGAGCTAGAGAGCCAGCCGCTATTTGAAAAATTGTGCTTAGACGGTCAACAAGCCGGGTTGTCGTGGATTACCATTTTAAAAAAGCAGAGCGCATACCGTGCAGCGTTTCATCAGTTCGACCCACAACGCGTGGCCGCGATGACGGAGGAAGAATTGTTAGCTTGCATGGAAAATAAAGGCATTGTTCGTAATAAATTGAAAATTCACTCAATCGTTAAAAATGCGAAAGCCTATTTAGACATTGAAAAGACAGCATCATTTAGCGACTTTATTTGGCAGTTCACAGAGGGGAAAACTATCATCAATGAATGGGCATCACCTCAACAGATTCCAACGTCAACAGACGAATCTAAAGCAATGTCAAAGGCACTAAAGAAGAGAGGCTTCACCTTCGTAGGAGAAACCATTTGCTACGCGTTTATGCAGGCTGTAGGCATGGTCAATGATCATCAAACAAACTGCCATTGCTATGAAGAGGTATGCAAGCAAGCGCGTCGGTAAATCGAGATTAATGAGAAGTGACAACGCCGCAAACTAAAAAAGCACATGGGGTGAATCCATATGCTTTTTTACATTGGCTATTTTAGGGTAGGAGAGAGCTCGCAACAGTAGGACTTAAGGCTAGATAATTCCCCAAGCACCTTTGACTCATATTCAGATTCTATATGTTCTCTCGCTGCATCTTGTTTGCGCCTTTCCTGTTTACTTAGCTTTTGCCGTGCTTCAAGGATGGCGAACCCACTGACTTCGACGAAGAGCGCATGTATCTGTGGATAGCGAGCGCTATAATCTATAGGCGAGGGGACCGGAAGCGCATTTAGCAAATTAACAATTCTAATGACCCCTTCGGAAAGGTCGCACTGTTGTTGCTCCATGGCTTTTGCAATAGTAAATATGCTTTCCGAGATGGTCGCTATACGTTGTTCTCTCACTTGCTGCTGGCGTTGATTTTGCTGCTTTAATAAAAACAGCAATCTACCAGCATAAAACCCAAGCGCGATAATAATACATGCTGCAATAGCTATAATTACTGCCCAAATCATCGTCTAACTGCTGCCCGTACTATTTTTTGAAGTCGTTAATGTCTATAGCGTTTAAATCGTCAAAAGGATCCATTTCATCGTCTTCATCGTCGTTATCCACAATACCTAGCAGATCACAAAGAATACGATGTCGCGCCATTTTCTCATCAACATAAGCTTGTTGCTCTTTGGTAAGCGGCCTATCTTCGTCAAGCTTATCGAGCAAGGAAGCTAATCGCTGGTCGGCTTCAAGAGCGGCAAGCTCTTCAGCTGGCGTCGCATACTTCTTCTTTTGTAGCGGCGTATTAATAGGGGCCGCATTTTGCTTAACCAACGCTATAGGCTTTTTACTGCCATGACGCGGATCTTTATTTTCCTGGCGTTTATTGCCAGAAGAGGTGGTGCTTTCTACATTGTGGCGCGAACCTGCTGGTCTACCTTTGCGCTTTTTAGGGCGAGGGTTTTCGCTTGTGCGTTGTTTGCTTGGATTAAAATCAGGATCTTTACGAACCCCAATTAGACCAACTTTACGCGATTTCTTTGAACGTCCCATAAATTACAGTATCAAATCTGGTGAATAGAAAAGTCTATTATAGCGCGAATAGGCTAAACCTTCTTCATGAAAACCACATCATTGCTGGGAAATTCGACAATAAAACCGTGTTGCTCTGCAAGATAGGTAAAAGTATCTTCGCTAAAAAAACTTACATGGGTGGGATCGTTTTTATAGTGCCATTGAGCAAAACGGGTTTTATCAATGACGCGTTTAGTCATTATCGCGAGCATACCGTTTGGTTTAAGCATTTTTAACCAAAGCGCCCATTCTTTGTGGGGCTGATGAAAGTGTTCGATGGCTTCGGTACAGGTAATAATATGATATTGCCTAGTGAGGTTTTCAGGCTGGTTGGCGAAAAAAGGGTCGTAGAGTGCAACCTCAGCACCTTTCTGTTCCATCAGTTGTGCTAAGACAGGTTCAGGACCACAGCCAAAATCAATAACGCTAACCTGCTTAGAAAGATAAGGCTGCAATGGGTGCAGCAGGCGGGATAAAAACCTAACATAGCCTTCATCGTCTGCGCTATTTTCATGCAAGCTGTATTCTAATTTCTCTACGTCTTTTGAAGGTAAGTTGTTTGGGTGAACGTAAACCAAATGGCATCGTGGGCATTGCAAATACTCGCGCTTCCTATCTTGGTGATAGTGTTCGGCTGGAGTATCTGTTTGGCAAAGTGGGCAACGAGGTAATTGAATCATGATTTTTAGGCAAGAAAAAAGGTGATGGTAAACCATCACCTTACTTTGTATGAGTGTCTGATGACACCTCTCCCGTTATTTACACTTCAATGTGCAGCTGGCTTCCCTAGTTGTGCAACTCTCCTTATTGTTTTTTTTAGCAGAGCGCTTTTTGTTTTTGGCCTTCGTGGCGCTTTATCCAAATCTTCCATGCTGATTTTTATTATTATTATTTTGTTATCTCGTCTGTAGTATTACACGAATGCCTACAAACTAAGCCGCTAGATTACACGAATAATTATAAAATACAACTGATCTGGTAACAAAAATTTAACAACATTGTATTTATCTTGAACTAATTAATGTAAGCCCGCGATATAATTAGATAAAATTTCGATATCTTCGTCGGTAAGTTTCATCGCGATATCACGCATCATGCCGTTCATATCGTTGTGACGCTCACCTGCACGAAATGCCTTTAGCTGAGAGGCTGTATAGGTAGCGTGCTGACCACTGATATCTGGGAAACCTGCTAACCCCATGCCGTTCCCTTTTGGTCCGTGACATGCAATACATGCGGTCACGCCACGTGACTCATCACCACCTTGGTAAAGTGCGCGGCCTGCTTCTACGTATTGCTCAGGTGTTTCACCTGCTTTTGCATCTTGGCTAGAGAAATAAGCAGCAAGGTCTTTCATGTCTTGCTCTGACAATGGTGCAGCCATGCCATTCATCACTGCATTATTACGGCCTTCTTCACCGCCAGTCTGTGATGCAAGTTTGAATTCCATCAACTGTTTAACTAGGTACTTCTCATGTTGACCCGCTATCTTAGGGTTCATGTCGATCATACTGTTACCATCTGGCCCATGACAGGCTGCGCATACAGCTGACTTCGCTTTACCTGCCTCGGCATCGCCTTGTGCCATAACAGACGTAGACAAACCTAAAGACATACACACCAACAAACACAGTTTTTTCATAATAAATCTCTTAAATGGATCCAACGGCTCGCGTGATATACGTGATATCATGCGTATTTTACACATTTAACGCGTCAGAAAAACCTATTCCATGATAAAACTATGGTTTTTAGTCTGTTTTAACATTAAAAAGCTGTAAACCAGACGTTGTGACGCATGTGGAGGTAAGTCTAGATGTCGTATTACACCAAAGCAAAATTCTTTACCAGTGCACCGGACATTCGTCACTTAAAAGATGATACCGGTATTGAAGTGGCTTTTGCTGGTCGCTCCAACGCAGGAAAATCCAGTGCATTAAACACCCTGACACGTCAAAAGAACTTGGCGCGCACCAGTAAAACACCGGGCAGAACCCAGCTCATCAATATCTTCGAGCTAGAGGAAGATCGCCGATTGGTGGATTTACCTGGGTACGGTTTTGCACAAGTACCTATTGCCATGAAGAAAAAATGGCAGCAATCCCTAGGTGAGTATCTTCAAAAAAGAAAATCACTGAAGGGAATCGTTGTACTTATGGATATTCGCCACCCCTTCAAGGACCTCGACCAAGACCTTATTCACTGGGCGGTCGACTCGGACATTCCTGTTTTAGCGCTGCTCACAAAAGCAGATAAGTTAAAGTCTGGTAAGCGAAAAGCCCAGTTGTTGATGGCCCGTGAAGCGGCATTGGCATTTATGGGTGATGTCACGGTACATACATTCTCTTCATTAAACAGACACGGTTTACCTGAGCTTGAAGGGGTGTTAAATCACTGGCTTCAGCTTGATAGAGACAAAGGTGATGTGGACGATGACACAAGCGTGGTGGACGCATAAAAGAAAACCCCACGAACTCGTGGGGTTAAAGAGAGAAAACACATAAAAACCGTAGATATAGAGCACGCTAAATTAAAATAGTTCAACGTTATCTGAAAAAAAGTGATTTATTCCATTTTTGCGAGAGTAGGTTGAATTAGGCAAGCTGGGTAGGGCACAACAGATTTACCCACGAAGATGTAGTGGACAAAATATAACGGGCATAAAAAAACCCCGACAAAGTGTCGGGGTTAAAGCAAAGGTTTGAAAACAGCTTTCTCACCTCTGTACCCTACACTGCATAGGGTACAAGAATATCTGTAAAAGGCAACCCTTTTTGTAATTAAATTACCAAAAACTACAAAATTTAATGGATTAAGTTACCAATACTGTAATCTAATTACCAGTTATGGGCATCTAATGGGCTTCATCCCAATTATTTCCGACGCCGGCTTCCACCACCAAAGGCACATTTAAACTTGCTGCCGTTTCCATTAATTTGACGATAGTCGCCACATGCTTATCTACGTGTTCTTCTTTAATTTCAAATACAAGTTCATCGTGCACTTGCATCATCATAGTGACATCATCTAAGGAGGAAGTCGTAATCCAATCGTCTACCTTTATCATCGCCATCTTTATAATATCGGCTGCAGTGCCTTGCATGGGAGCGTTTATTGCTGCTCGCTCTGCACCTTTTCTACGTGCGCCATTACTGGCTTTAATATCAGGTAAATACAAGCGACGGCCAAATACGGTTTCTACATAGCCTTTCTCTTTTGCAACTTCACGGGTGCTGTCCATATAGTCTAAAACACCAGGGTAACGCTCGAAGTACAAATCCATATAACTTTGCGCTTCCTGGCGAGGTACATTTAACTGTTTGGCGAGGCCAAATGCACTCATACCGTAAATAAGACCGAAGTTAATGGCTTTTGCACTTCGTCTTTGTTCGGTTGTCACCTCGTCTAAAGCCACACCGAATACCTCACTTGCGGTAGCTTTATGGATATCTTCGCCTTTTGCAAATGCACTTAGTAACCCTTCATCGGCCGATAAATGAGCCATAATTCGCAATTCAATTTGCGAATAATCGGCTGCCACAATCTTGTAGCCAGCACGTGGGACAAACGCTTGCCTTACTCGCCGTCCTTCTTCATTTCGAATGGGGATATTTTGTAGATTAGGATCTGTTGACGAGAGCCTGCCCGTCGCCGTTACGGCTTGGTGGTAAGACGTATGCACTCTGCCGGTACGGTGATTGATCATTTTGGGCAGTTTATCTGTGTAGGTGTTTTTCAGCTTTGTAAGGCCACGGTATTCCATGATCTTTTGAGGAAGCGGGTAAGAAAGTGCCAACTCTTGAAGCACATCTTCCGACGTTGAAGGCGCACCCTTAGGCGTTTTCTTGATAATGGGAAGCGCCATCTTTTCAAACAAGATGTGCTGAAGTTGTTTGGTAGAGCCTAAATTAAAGGCTTCACCTGCTTCTTCGTGAACCTCTTTTTCAAGCTCGGCAATTCTGGTGGCGAGATCTTGGCTTTGTTGATTCAGCTTTTGACTATCAATAAGTACGCCTTGTTGCTCCATTCTAGACAGGACACAGGCCAGTGGCACCTCTACATCAATAAGCAGTTGTTTAAGTGGCTCAATATCAGACACCTTTTCCCAAATAGCTTGATGAAGGCGCAGAGTAATATCGGCGTCTTCTGCTGCATAAGGGCCTGCTTCATCAAGAGGAATTTGATTAAAGGTAAGCTGCTTGGCACCTTTTCCCGCGATGTCTTCGAAATGAATGGATTTGTGACCAAGGTAGGCCAGGGCCAAAGAATCCATATCGTGACGTTGGGCAGTACTGTTAAGTACGTAGCTTTCTAACATAGTGTCAAAACCAATGCCGTTTAATGTAATTCCATAATTTGCCAGTACATTTTTATCGTACTTAATGTGTTGACCCACCTTAATGTGGGTAGACGAGGTAAGAATTGGCTTTAACGCTGCCAGCACCTTGTCCCTAGAAAGCTGTTCTGGAGCATCTGGGTAATCGTGGGCAACGGGAACATACGCCGCTTTCCCCGGTTCTATACAAAATGAAACACCTACAATTTCCGCTTCCATGTAATTTAAGCTGGTGGTTTCAGTGTCAAAGGCAAACAGGTCTGCTTGGTTGAGTTTTTCTACCCATTCATCAAACTGTGCTTGATCAAGCACGACTTCGTAGGCTGATTTATCAATGGGGATGCCTGAAGAAGCTTGAGAAGAAGAGGCACTGCTTACTTTATCAGACGCCTCACTACTGCCTTGAGGGCTTCCAGCGCTATCACCACTGAGTAAGGCGGTGACTTCTGAATGCCAACGCTTAAACTCGTACTCTGCAAAAAGTGATTGGAGCTGTTGGTGGTCTGGCGCTTGGGGACGAAGTGCCTCAATTTTGTAATTTAAATCTAAGTCGATACTGATAGTGGCAAGCCTATAGGAAAGGCGCGCTTGCTCTTCGTATTCTTGCATTTTCGCTGCCATGGATTTGCTACCACGGAAAGACAAATCAGCGATTTTATCGAGGTTTTGATAAATAGCATCAATACCGCCTATGCCATTGAGCAAGGCTTGGGCACTCTTATCGCCAACACCCGGAACACCAGGTATGTTATCAACCTTGTCTCCTTTGAGCGCGAGGAAGTCGATAACCAATTCGGGGGGGATCCCAAACTTAGTATTAACCCCTTCAATGTCCATAATCTGATTGGTCATCGTATTGATTAGCGTAACATTCTCATTCACCAACTGAGCCATATCTTTGTCGCCCGTACTGATGAGCGTATCTATACCATGGTCTGTGGCTCTGCAAGCCAAGGTGCCGATAACGTCATCGGCTTCAACCCCAGACTCGACAATCAATGGAAGACCCATGGCTTCAATAATGGCATGTAGCGGGGCTATTTGACTGCGAAGTTCATCCGGCATAGGGGGGCGATTCGCTTTGTACTCTTTATAAATGTCGTCCCGAAATGTTTTGCCTTTAGCATCAAAGATAACCGCCATGTGAGTGGGGTTATACTGCTTTATCAGGCTTTTAAGCATATTAACTACGCCATAAATAGCGCCTGTATCCTGGCCTTTCGAGTTAGTAAGAGGAGGCAGTCCGTGGAAGGCTCTAAACAGATAGGAAGATCCATCAACGAGTATAAAAGGGGGCTTTTTAGATTCAGTCATCGCCATGCAGTTAATTCAGCTTATCATTAGCCGCAAGGATGCCATAGGCAGGGGTGGATCACCATAGAGCAAGGCAAGAATAATACGATCCTTGTCTGTGGATAACTTTGTGATCTACCGTTTAGGCAAATAAGATCGAGGCGATCTTTGCCAAGTTAAAGATCACCTTCTAACGCAATAAAAATAGGGGAACGAAAGCTAAGATTGAAGACAGCTTACCTGCGACTCGCCATTCCTTATAATGTGGATAACTTGGTGAACTTGTTTTTTTGGTTTAACCAAGTTGGTCAAGTAATGTAGCATAAGAAATTAACAATCTTACACCGTTTATTAATAATTTTTTTTCTGGCGTTGACTGTTTTATAGCCAAAAATAGTATAAGTCAGTTTGCTCAAGGTCTAGGAGGCATTTATGAAAAAAGTGGCGGTTATTTTAAGTGGCAGCGGCGTATTCGATGGGGCAGAACTCCACGAAGCGGTATTAACCCTATTAGCCATTGAGCAGTGTGGTGGAAGCTATCAATGTTTCGCGCCAGATAAACCTCAACTGCACGTTGTGAATCATTTAACCTCAGAGGTTAGCGAAGGTGAGACTCGAAACGTATTAGTTGAATCTGCCCGTATTGCCAGAGGCGACATTAAACCTGTTACGGAATGTCATGTTGAAGATTTTGATGCGTTAATCTTACCTGGCGGCTTTGGTGCAGCGAAAAATCTGTGCACGTTTGCCGTGGCGGGGCAAGATAGTGAACCCGATAAAGAAGTATTACGCATTTGTCAGGCGTTTGCCAACGCGAAAAAGCCGGCGGGGTATGCGTGTATTGCGCCGGCATTAGCCGCCAGTGTTTACGACACAGGGGTAAAACTCACCATAGGTAACGATGAAGCTACCGCGAACGGCATCAATGCAATGGGCGCTACCCATGTCAATTGCGCCGTAGACGAGGTGGTGGTTGATAATGAAGCTAAATTGGTGACGACGCCTGCATACATGTTAGCCCAGTCAATCAGTGAGGCGCATGAAGGGATCAGCAAAATGGTAGAAACCGTATTAGCAATGAAATAGTAATAAACCCTTAACAAGGGTTTTCTCTTGTGTGGTAAACGCCCTATAATCAGTTGAGGTTATAGGGCGTTTTATTGCCCCAGCATCCCCGCCACGACTTCGGGTAACACAATAACAAAAAGGCAAAAAGCAGCATGCACTATCGTGCGATTATACGTATTTTGGGGCTTCTCATTGCCCTTTTCAGTGTCACAATGATACCACCTGCCGTTGTTTCGCTTATATACCAAGATGGCAGTGGTTTGCCTTTTACGCTGGCGTTTTTCCTATGTGTGCTAGGGGGCATCGCCCTGTGGTATCCCAATCGATTAGAAAAACATGATCTGCGTGCGCGGGAAGGCTTTTTGATCGTTGCGCTTTTTTGGTCTGTGCTTGCCAGTGTTGGGGCCATACCTCTTATCTTATTAGAACAGCCTTCTATGTCGGTTACCGACGCTTTTTTTGAATCGTTTTCGGGGCTAACAACCACAGGTGCCACCGTTATTGAAGGCATCGATTTTCTGCCACACTCTGTGCAGTTTTACCGTCAGCAGCTACAGTGGTTAGGCGGTATGGGTATCATCGTATTGGCCGTGGCTATCTTGCCAATACTTGGTGTGGGGGGAATGCAGCTGTACCGTGCGGAAACGCCAGGGCCAGTGAAAGATAACAAAATGACGCCACGCATCGCAGATACAGCCAAGCACCTTTGGTATATATATCTGAGCCTTACTATTGCTTGTGCTGGCGCGTACTGGTTGGCCGGTATGAATCTTTTTGATGCTATCTGTCATGCATTTTCTACCGTTGCTATTGGCGGTTTTTCAAATCATGACGCCAGTCTAGGGTATTTCAACAGCCCCTTAGTGAATATCGTGTGTACGGTATTTTTGCTTATTGCGGCACTTAATTTTTCTCTGCACTATGCGGCGGTAAGTAGCCGCTCGGTAAAAGGCTATTTTAAAGATCCTGAATTTAAGGCGTTCTTCTTTATTCAGGCTACCCTTATTTTAATCTGCTTTTTAGTGTTGGTGTTGTCGGGGTTTTATGAGTCGGCTGAAACCGCCCTCGACCAAGCCATGATTCAAGCGGTCTCTATTAGTACCACCGCAGGCTTTGCGACCACCGACTTTTCCGTATGGCCTACTTTCTTACCTATTCTTCTTATTTTTTCCAGTTTCATTGGCGGGTGCGCTAGCTCCACAGGCGGTGGCTTGAAAGTGGTGCGAGTTTGCTTACTGTTTTTACAAGGCAAGCGAGAAGTTGATAGGCTCATCCACCCCAAAGCGGTGTATGCCGTTAAGCTAGGTGAGCGGGCAATGCCAGATCGAGTTGTAGAGGCCGTATGGGGGTTCTTTTCAGCATACGCCGTCGTGTTTGTGGTATTGATGGTAGGGCTTATTGCCACCGGCTTAGACAATTTAAGCGCATTTACCGCTACCGCTGCTATGTTAAATAACTTAGGGCCTGGCCTGGGAAGTGTGGCGTCCAATTACGCTGATGTTAGCGACCCTGGTAAATGGATTTTAGTGGTGGGGATGGTATTCGGGCGATTAGAAGTATTTTCGTTACTGGTACTGTTCTCGCCCACATTTTGGCGTAGCTAGCGATAGCATATCTCTTAGCCAAAAAAGAACGCACTTGGTTGGAAGAGTTTTTCTACATCACTGATGTATTTCTTATCTACCAAGAACAGGATAACGTGGTCGTTGGCTTCTATCTTGGTATCACTGTGCGCAATGATGACTTGTTCATCTCTAACCACTGCTCCTATGGTGGTACCTGGAGGCAGTTTTATATCACTAATTTGCCGGCCAACAACTTTAGAGGTGTTTTCATCGCCATGGGCAATGGCTTCTATTGCTTCAGCTGCGCCACGTCGCAATGAATACACATTGACAATATCACCTCGACGAACATGGGTTAATAGCGCAGAAATGGTGGCTTGTTGCGGTGAAAAAGCAATATCGATTTCGCCGCCTTGCACTAAATCTACGTAGGCGCTGCGCTGGATCAGCACCATGGCTTTTTGTGCGCCCATACGTTTGGCCAGCATGGCAGACATGATATTGGCTTCATCGTCATTGGTTACCGCAATAAAGGCATCCACCTGTTCGACGTTCTCTTCACTTAATAACTCTGGGTCAGACGCGTCGCCGCTAAATACAATGGTTTTATCTAAATGGGCAGACAGGTATTTGGCGCGTTCGTGACTATATTCAATCAGCTTTACGTTGTGTTTGTGTTCAAGCTTTTTAGCCAGGCCTGCGCCTATTAATCCGCCCCCGGCAATCATTATGCGCTTATAGCTAGACTCCAGTTTTTGCAATTCGCTCATTACGGCACGAATGTGCTTAGTGGCAGCGATAAAAAACACTTCCGTCATCTGCTTCAATAACGGTGGTACCTAATGGCCGAATTGGACGACCGCGACGATAAATTGCCGCCACACGGGTTTCCACGTTGGGCATATGGTCTTTTAATGCTGAAAGCGCATGGCCGACAAGAAGACCACCATAGTATGCCTTTACTGCGACTAGGCTTGCTTTGCCATCCGCAAATTCAACCACCTGCAATGCCCCGGGGTAATCGATAAGGCGTTTAATGGCTTTAGTAACAAGTTGTTCAGGCGCAATAATATGATCAACCGGTATGTCTTGTTGTTTGTATAATTGCTCTTGATAGATGATGTATTGTTCTGAACGAACACGGGCTATCTTGGTGGGCGTTTTAAATAAACTATAGGCCACTTGGCAGGCCAACATATTGCTTTCATCGCTATTGGTGACCGCGATGATCATGTCAGCGTCTTCAGCCCCAGCTTTCCTCAGTACGTCGGGATGAGAGCCTACGCCGTTAACTACCTGTAAATCTAATCTGTCTTGCAGTGCACGCAAGGTAACAGGATCGGAGTCGATAACTGTAATTTCGTTTTTTTCTCCAACCAAGTTTTCAGCAAGTGTTCCGCCGACTTGGCCTGCGCCCAAAATGATGATTTTCATCTAACTTAACGTGCCTTATTGCTTTTATTTGCTAATCGACTTTACCAGCCTCGCATAATAGAAACCATCCATTTGTTGCTCGCCGGGTAAAATCTGTCGGCCTGGCTTCTCAGGGGTTTCTGTTTTAACGATAGGGCTAAGTATTGCGTCTTCATTATTCGCTAGGAAACGTTGGATTTGTTCGCGGTTTTCTTGCGGTAAAATAGAGCAAGTTGCATAAAGTAATGTACCCCCTGGCTTCAATGTCGTCCACAAGGTATCAAGAATTCGGCGCTGTAATAAAGCGAGGTTGTCAATGTCACTGGCTTTGCGTAGCCACCGGATATCAGGATGACGACGAATAACGCCCGTGGCCGAGCATGGGGCATCCAGAAGAATGCGATCAAAGTGTTTGCCGTCCCACCAAGAAGACAGATCGGAGGCATCGCCTTGTTTAATCTCTGGGTTATGCCCAAGTCTATGCATGTTTTCGTGCACCCGAGCTAAACGGGAAGCATCAGCATCTAAGGCAAGGCAATATGCAAGGGAAGGTGTGCGCTCCAGAATGTGCCCTGTTTTGCCGCCTGGTGCTGCGCAACAATCGAGAACACGTTCGTTGGGTTGTGCATCAAGGTACTGAGCAGCCATCTGGGCAGCGCCATCTTGAACGGCAAAGTGCCCTTCGTGAAAGCCGGGTAAACTGGTAATATCTTGTCGCTTAGAAAGTAAAATACCGTCGCCATGCTGGTCGCTTAACTGAAACTCAATGTCTGCGTCTTCTAAGCTCGCGATAAAATCGGCACGTGAAATTTTACCTTGGTTTACTCGCAACCAAATTGGTGCCATCGCATTGGTAGCCTCTCGAACGGCATCTGCGTCATCGAGATAGGCATTATCTATGGCTTTGTACAACCACTTCGGAAGCCCGCTTTCTATAATGGGGTTGTCGATGGCTTTATCCGCCAAGCCATCTCGCTCAAAATTTCGAAGTACAGCATTCACCAAACCTTTAAGTCCGGTGCCGCCTAAATACGGCGCTGCGTTAACGGTTTCGCCCACCGCCGCATGCTGGCTCACTCTCGAAAACGCAAGTTGATACAAACCGAGTAAGATTAAGTGTTCAATCACCTTCTTATTGCCTTTCAAGGGTCTATCTAATAGCCCTCTAAGCCAATTCTGTAGTAAGGGCAGCTTGCGCATGACGCCTAACGACATCTCCTGAATCCACGCGTTGTCTCTGGGATTGTGACGTCGTTGAACGCGCTCTAAACAGTCTCTGGATGACTTGCCATTTTCTAAAATTTGGTAAATAACCCACGCGCAATCGGCACGCAGGTTCTTTTGTTTGGGAAGGGGAGTGGGTTTCACTAGTCGTCCAAGGTGTTAAGAGAAGTACCAGGTTCAAACCATGCCTTACGTGCATTAACCACGTCTACGGCGGGCAAGGCTTTTTTCCCGGGAATTTGCAGCGAATGAATACGCAAACCACCACGGCCTGTGGCCACAACTATCCCGTGCTTATCTGCTTGGATGATAGTGCCTGGCGCATGCCCTGTGGGGAGGTCGTGCACGACATCAGCGGCCCAAATTTTAATATTCTGGTCGGCAATGGTGGTCCAGGCCACAGGCCACGGATTAAACGCCCGGATGTTGCGCTCTATCTGCTGGGCATCATCACGCCAGTTAATAAAGGCTTCTTCTTTTGAGAGCTTTTTAGCGTAGGTGGCGTCTGCATCATTTTGCGGGCTTGGCGTAAGCGACGCTAAGTTATCTAGCGTGTGTAAAAGCGCAGTAGGGCCTAAATCGGCTAACTTGTCATACAATGATGCGCTGGTATCGGTGTTGGCAATGGGAATGCGAGCAATATGAAGCATGTCGCCAGTATCAAGCCCTTCATCCATTTGCATAATGGTGACACCCGTTTCATCATCACCGGCCCACACCGCTCTTTGAATCGGTGCAGCCCCTCGCCACTTAGGTAAAATTGAACCATGCACGTTTAAACACCCTAACTTGGGCGCTTCTAATACCGCAACAGGAAGGATTAACCCATAGGCCACAACCACCATAATATCCGCATTCAGTGCCTGTAGCTCGGCTTGTGCGTCACTGCTTTTCAGCGAAGCTGGCTGATAAACAGGAATCTCATGGCTAAGCGCCATGGCTTTCACTGGACTCGGGGTTAGCTTTTTACCTCGTCCTGCCGGGCGGTCTGGCTGAGTATAGGCGGCAACCACTTGATGGTCGCTATTAAGTAAAGCCGCTAAGTGCTTGGCAGCAAAATCGGGCGTACCAGCAAATACAATGCGTAATGGTGTAGTCACATCAACCCTTATGCACGCGCTGCTAGGCGAGCGTCTTTTTCTAATTTTTTACGAATACGTTGGCGCTTAAGCGGTGAAAGGTAATCGATGAACAACTTACCTTTTAAATGATCAAGTTCGTGTTGAATACATATGGCCAAAAGACCTTCAGCATCAAGTTCAAAGGCTTCACCTTCTTCATTTAACGCTTTAACAGTAATCTCTTCAGCGCGTTCCACTTTCGCGTAATTACCTGGAACCGAAAGGCAACCTTCTTCGCTAATGGTACTGCCATCTTTGCGGGTTATTTCAGGATTAATGAATACGCGGGGCTCGTTTTGATCTTCCGATACATCCATGACAACAACTTGAACGTGACGGTTTACTTGCGTTGCCGCCAAGCCAATGCCATTTTCGTCTTTCATGGTTTCAAACATGTCAGAAACAAGTTGTTTAATTTCGTCGTTCACTTCTTCTACCGGCTTTGCCACGGTACGAAGGCGTTCGTCTGGAAAACTTAATACGTCTAATATAGCCATGTGTCGCTTACTTAACCTTTTCGCTGTATAAATTCATATACGATCTAATAGCCAGCACACTTTACAGTGCCTGTTGAGTTACTATTCTAACGTATATCACGTCATTTAGTGCACTTTTTTAGTCAAACTCACTATTCTGAGTTATTAGTGCATATAACGTTATTGTCTGAAATTTCAACAGCAATGGGCAGTGAAAAAACTACAAATGTTTAATTTAAAAAAGCGATTACAACAGGCCACGTTAGGTATTCTGGTTTTTATGATGCTGATAAGTGTGCCTGCCTCTGCCCGCCAAGTTAAGACCGATGCGCCGCAGACCTATACGGTAAAAAAAGGGGATACCCTGTGGGACATTGCCTCTGTTTTTCTTGATGAGCCATGGGTGTGGCCGGAACTATGGCGAACCAACACGCAAATACAGAATCCACACCTTATTTACCCAGGCGACGTCATCAATTTAGCCTTTTTTAATGGTCAGCCAGTGATGTCTTTAAAAAGGGATAAGCCGGTGATTGTCCTTAGCCCCGCTTCACGCAGAAGCGCGAAAGCTGTCCCTATTGATATTCTGCCTGCCTCCGCCATTCAGCCCTATATTCATCATCACCACTTGGTGAATGAAGACACCTATCAGACCTTGCCTTACGTATTAGGCAATCATCATGGGAATGTCCGCTTTGTCGATGATAATTTAATTCTTAGTTCGCTAACAAACGGTACTGAGGATCAGTTACAAGTGGTAAGAAAGCAATCTACTATTTATGCACCAGATGGAGAGGTACTTGGGGTACAGCTTACTCATATTGCTAATACAACACGGTTTTCTTCTGCACAAGATGGCGTAGATGTCCTAAGAATGACGCAATCTTTTCAAGAAGCGAAGCGGGGCGACAAACTCATTCCCTATACGCCGGATCGCATGCCAGATTTACATCTTCAAGCGGCTAAGCAACAACAGGGTGTAATCGTAGGCGACTTACACGATCACAATTTATTAGGGAAGTATGATGTGGTCATTGTTAATTTAGGTAACGCTGACGTGGCGCCCGGTATGGTAATGGGTGTTTACACGGCGGGCCCCGACATTATAGATGGAAAACGGCCACAGTATATTGATGAGCCAGGCGGTACCGACGGACTCAATCTCTTTTCAAAAAAATTGGCACAGCCAGCACTTAAAGTTGGCGAAATCATCATTTTTAAAACGTTTAATAAGGCGAGCTACGGCCTTATATCGCGGGCAAGTGAAGGCATAACAAAGGGGTTTATTGTAGCTAAGCCCTAACAATACGCCCATTGCCGCATACAACCAGGAGCGGCAATGAACACCAGCAACTTGACACACTTAAACCCGCACCAAAAAGCGTGGTTAATTCTTGCATCAGCAGTGAAAGTGGGGGCGGGTAAGTGGCTTGATGCCATAGACAAACTGCATCTTGATGCCATTGAAATCACCAAAATGCACGGTGAAGGGAATCTACAAAATCCTAAATTGGCCGAGCTATGCCAACATATCAACCTTCAACTGGTGTTGCGTGTTGAGCAATGGTTGGCACAAAGTCGCTCACATCATGTTGTCACCATAACTTGCGAACACTACCCTCGCTTATTGAAGCAACTAAAAAACCCTCCGCTTATCTTGTTCGTATTAGGTAATGTGACGCTGCTCAATGCACCTCAAGTTGCGATTGTAGGCAGTCGAAATTCGAGTTTTCAAGGTAGAGATATTGCAAAAGGGTTTGCCGAACAATTAGTTAACCATGGTGTGGTGGTCACCAGTGGCCTTGCAACGGGTATTGATGCATCCGCGCATAAAGGCGCGATGATTCAAAACGCGGGGACCATTGCTGTTATGGGGACTGGGCCTGATAAGGTTTACCCAACGAAGAACACGGCGCTTCACCAAGACATCATTAGCGCGAATGGTGCCTGTATTACAGAGTTTTTCCCAGGGGTAACCGCCAACCCTTGGCATTTCCCTCGGCGAAATAGAATTATTGCCGCGATGACACTGGGTACTTTGGTGGTTGAGGCGAAAATAAAGAGTGGCACCTTGATAACTGCGAATTTGGCCGCAGATATGGGGCGAGAAGTATTTGCAGTTCCGGGTAGTATATCCCATGCTTATTCTGAAGGTTGCCATTGGCTCATTCAGCAGGGCGCTAAACTGGTGACGCGTGTTGACGATATTTTCGACGAAATTGCAGTTCAACCTTATGCTTATTTAGGTAAGGACAACAACATTAGCGAAAAAAGTGAAGTGAATAACTTGGCAACCGATAAATTATTAGATAGTGTGGATTACGACATCACCGCTATTGATGTAATAGCGCAGCGTTGCAATATGCCTGTTCAGCAGGCTATGGCAGAATTATTAGAATATGAGTTGCGTGGTCTTGTAGCTGCTATCCCTGGTGGTTACGTTAAATTGAGGGGGAAATAAAATGTTCGACATCCTCATGTATCTGTTTGAAAACTTCATTCACAGCGAAACTGAAATTCGTGTAGATCAGGACGAATTAACGGAAGAGCTTGTGCGCGCGGGTTTTCATCACGATGAGATTTACAAAGCATTAGCGTGGTTGGAAAAATTAGCTGCGTTACAAGAAACAGATATCAATCCTTATTTCTGTAAAGGGATTAGCACTAGCTTAAGTCGAATTTACACCCATGAAGAGCAAATGCGGCTTGATGTAGAGTGTAGAGGTTTCTTATTATTTCTTGAGCAGGTGGCGGTGTTGGATGCCTCAACCCGAGAAATGGTGATAGACAGAGTGATGGAAATAGACTCCACGGAATTTTGTCTAGAAGACCTTAAGTGGGTCGTGCTGATGGTGTTATTTAATGTGCCAGGAAAAGAAAAAGCCTACGCACAAATGGAAGATTTATTATTCGATGAACCCGATGGCGTGTTGCACTAATGTGCAACTCGTCACTGTAGTTACGCTATGTCGAAAATCGATCATTCGCTGTTTTCTGCTGATGCTCACGCCCTTGAGCATAATTTTGGCCAGTGTCCGCAGTGCAACAATCGGCTGGAAATAAAACACAGTAAGTCTGGTCCCTTTATCGGTTGTAGTGGGTATCCGCAATGCGAGTTCAGTAAACCCCTTCACGATAATCAAACCGCACTTTTAAAAACGCTAGAGGGCGTTCAGTGCCCTGAATGTTCGTCTGATTTGGCCATTAAAAAAGGCCGATTCGGTATGTTCATTGGCTGTACTCATTTTCCCTCGTGCCACTATATATCTGCCATAAAGCAGAAAGAAGACACCCAGGTTGCATGCCCTAAATGTGAAAAGGGGCAGTTAACTGCTCGCACAAACAAATATGGCAAACAATTTTTCGCGTGTAATCATTATCCCCAATGCCGATATGTGCTAAATTTCAAACCCATTGATGAAGCTTGCCCAAACTGCGGTTGGTCTGTACTCATAGAGAAAAAGGGGCAAATATGTTGTCCTCAGCCCAGTTGTGGCTTCAAGAAAGAACACATTAGTTAACTTTAGAGACACGTTAGAATGACGAGTGAAAACCAGTATTCGGTAGCCAGCCAAGATCCTATGGTGGCGGCATTCGAAAACGGTATGTTATTGGTATATCCCACCGAAGCGGTAATGGGCATAGGTTGCGATCCTGACAGCGAATCTGCAGTGTTAGCGCTTCTAGAGATAAAACAGCGACCCATTGAAAAAGGCGTTATTCTCGTTGCAGCCAATTATTCCCAACTTTTACCCTATGTAAATGACAACGCCATTCGCCCTGATATGCGCACAGAGATTTTCTCTAGCTGGCCTGGACCAAATACGTGGTTATTGCCCAAGTCGACATCAGCGCCAATGTGGTTAACCGGGAAGCACGATAAAATAGCGGTGAGGGTATCTAATCACCCAACAGTGCGAGCCATGTGTGAAACGTTAGGAAAGCCAGTTGTCTCCACAAGCGCCAACCTTACTGGCCAACCCCCAGCACGAACCCTCGATGAAGCAAAAGCTATTTTTGCGGACAGCGTGTTGTATGTAGAGGGTAGTGTAGGGGAGAGCAGCAAACCAAGTACAATCAGAGATGGCGAAACTGGGGACATTATAAGAGCATGAGTGAAGCACTGACATTAGATGGCAAAAGCGCGAAAGACATTATTGAGCAAGTAAAGCACTACCTGTTAAGCCTACAAGACAATATTTGTCAGACGTTAGAGTTAGCCGATGGCAAAGGGCAATTTGTAGAAGACAGCTGGGTAAGAGAAGAAGGTGGCGGTGGCCGTTCTCGTGTAATCAAAAACGGAGCGGTTATTGAACAAGGCGGTGTCAACTTTTCTCATGTTTTTGGTAGTCAAATGCCCGCATCTGCAACAGCTAATAGGCCTGAGCTGGCGGGGCGCAACTTCCAAGCCATGGGCGTTTCACTTGTTATTCATCCCCACAATCCCTACGTGCCCACTTCGCATGCCAACGTTCGTTTCTTCATTGCCGAAAAAGAAGGTGAAGCCCCCATTTGGTGGTTTGGCGGTGGGTTTGACCTCACGCCATTCTATCCATTTAAAGAAGATGTTGTGCACTGGCACGATACTGCGAAAAAGCTTTGTGCGCCTTTTGGTGAAGCGGTTTATCAAACCTATAAAGACTGGTGCGATAAGTATTTCTATTTGAAACATAGAGACGAAACCCGAGGCGTGGGCGGATTATTTTTCGACGACCTCAACGAATGGGGATTTGAAAAATCCTTTGCCTTTATGCAGGCTGTAGGCAATGGTTATCTTGATGCTTATATCCCTATTGTCGAAAAACGAAAAGAAAACCAGTACTCAGCGCGAGAACGGGATTTTCAGTTGTATCGCAGGGGGCGTTACGTTGAGTTTAATTTGGTGTTTGACAGAGGCACGTTGTTTGGCTTGCAAACGGGCGGAAGAACCGAATCTATTCTTATGTCGATGCCACCCCTAGCCAGATGGGAGTATTGTTATACCCCAGCACCAGGGAGTGCAGAAGCAAAGCTGACAGATTGGCTGAAACCAACAAACTGGTAGTAATTTGCGCCCTGCTAGAAGGGCGCATTTGATCTATATCAATCATGATGACTACGTAACGTCACTGGATTAGGCTGTTTGCGCTGGATCAAAGGTTGATAAAATTAAACCTGTAAAGTGCGTGTATCTTCTACAACACACAAGAGACACACTATGCGCACAAAGACACTTTCAGCACTATGCCTTTCCGTTCTAATGGCTTCACCTGTCGCCCTAGCTCATCAACAAGGTGATTGGATCATTCGAGGCGGCCTTACCTCAGTTGCACCTGACGAAAGCGCGTCTAATATCACCGCAGGCGGCAGTGACTTGGGGGTATCGCTCACCATCGATAACAATACCCAGCTAGGTTTAAATATCGCTTATTTCGTGACGGACAATATCAATATTGAATTATTGGCAGCTACGCCATTTACTCACGATGTAAACTTCTCCCTACCCGATCCGCTAACAACAGGAAATAAACTTGGGGAAGTCACGCATTTACCCCCACACTCACTGCTAACTATTACTTCAACAATCCTGATTCAGCATTCCAACCCTATATTGGGGCGGGTATAAACTACACTTTCATCTTTGACGAGGAATTTACTGACGCCAATAGCGATGCGGGTTTAAGTGATTTGTCTCTGGATAATTCATTTGGGTTATCAGCGCAGGTGGGAATGGACTACAACATAGATAAAAAATGGCACATTAATGCATCGGTGCGGTTTATTGATATTGATACCGAAGCATCTTTTAACGTGGGTGATGCAAAAGGTAGCGTAGACAGTATTGAAATAGACCCTTGGGTGTACACGGTTTCTGTAGGTTACACTTTTTAGCCTGACGCAAAAAACGATAAGCATACCGACAACAGTGTCGGTGTGCATCTTACTTGGTATTAATCATATGCTCGGCTAGCTGATCTAAGGCCTGTAACAGCTTTTGCGCAAGGGCCACATCACTTACTGTTGTCATCATTGCTTTGCGCATGCAGTACATCCATTGTTCTTTTAATGCTGGCGACACAGTAAAAGGTAGATGGCGCGCGCGTAACCTAGGGTGGCCAAACTCTTGCTGATAAATATCGGGGCCCCCAAGCCACAAGCTTAAGTAAAGAAAGAACACATGACGGATCCTGTCGAGTGGTTGAGGATGAATGGACAATAGCTCGGCGGCATAAGTATCATTTTCCATCACGTCGTAAAACCTATTCGCCAATTCCCGAACCTTCTCTTCTCCACCTATGCGGTAATATGGTGTAGTCTCATCAATCTGTTTGTCACTTTTTTGTTTTGATTTAAAGAAATCGCGTATCGCCATGAAAAAATTCGCTGTATTTGGAAACCCTATTGCTCAGAGTTTATCACCAACTATTCATCAAATGTTTGCTCAGCAATGTAATGAAGACATCTCCTATGAAAAAATACTTGCCCCAGAAGAGGGTTTTGTAGAGGCAGCCACCCGTTTTTTAGCGCAGCCAGATGCTATTGGGTGTAACGTCACCATGCCGTTTAAGCTAGATGCTTATCATTTAGCACAGGTGGATGATCAAGCGGCGAAAGATGCCAAAGCAGTAAATACATTAATGAACCATGAGGATGGAACCATAAAGGGGTTCAACACTGATGGCGTAGGCTTGGTGAATGATTTACTTAATAATGGCGTAGCCTTAAAAAATAAACGAGTATTGCTCATTGGCGCCGGTGGTGCAGCGAGAGGGGTGATTTCACCCTTACTAGAGGCGGGCGTGGCATCTCTTATTATGACCAATAGAACAATCGCTCGGGCAGAGCAGGTGGCAAATGAAACCAACCACACTCGCTTGTCGGTTGTGTCACTTGATAATATCGCAAGTGTCAAACCCCACGTCATCATTAATTCCACAGCGGCAAGTTTGCATAATGAACTGCCTTGTCGCATAGACGCAAAAGTATTAGAGGATTGTGAGGTGGTCTATGACATGGTTTATAAAAATTCCCCGACGTTGTTTATGCGTGAAGCAAAAGCGCGAGGCGTGAATCAGTGTCTCGATGGGCTAGGTATGTTAGTAGAGCAAGCTGCTAGCGCTTTTCAGATTTGGACGGGGAAAACACCACGAACACAAACAGTAGTATCTGAGTTACGCGCCATAGTGAGTTAAAAAGAGCCTCGGAATGACGATACAGCGTAATCACTCGTGGCAGGTTACGCTGTATAAAAGCAAGGGGATTACCCCTGTGACAAATACTCATTTTTGAGATTAACGTAATTCACGGCAGACTGTTTCAAAAAAGCCCGTTCGGACGCGTTTAACGGACGCTTCTTCTGCATCGGGTTGCCCACATACAAATAACCGCTTTCTAATCGTTTATTTGGCGGCACCAGCGTACCCGCCCCTATAAACACATCGTCTTCCACTACCACGCCGTCCATTATTATTGCGCCCATACCAACTAGGATTCTATTCCCTAAGGTGCAACCGTGCAGCATACACTTGTGACCAACGGTAACATCATCACCAATGATTAATGGAAACCCATCAGGGTTTTGTGGTGACTTACGGGTAACGTGAAGTACGCTGCCGTCTTGTACATTTGAGCGTTGACCTATTCTTATTTTGTTTACATCACCGCGAGCTGCCACTAAGGGCCATATGCTGGCGTCGTCTTCTAATATAACGTCGCCTACTATTATCGATGACTCATCAACATAGCAGCCTGCACCAAGTTGCGGGTAAATAGAATGATAAGTACGTAGCGCCACTTTCCCTAAAATGCGCATCCGCTTCGGGGGAAAAGCAAAACAGCAAGCCTCCTGAACGCCAGAAAGAATATTTAATTGAAGAGTTTGATCATGGCTCAGATTGAACGCTGGCGGCAGGCCTAACACATGCAAGTCGAACGGTAACATTTCTAGCTTGCTAGAAGATGACGAGTGGCGGACGGGTGAGTAATGCTTGGGAACTTGCCTTTGCGAGGGGGATAACAGTTGGAAACGACTGCTAATACCGCATAATGTCTACGGACCAAACGGGGCTTAGGCTCCGGCGCAAAGAGAGGCCCAAGTGAGATTAGCTAGTTGGTAAGGTAATGGCTTACCAAGGCAACGATCTCTAGCTGTTCTGAGAGGAAGATCAGCCACACTGGAACTGAGACACGGTCCAGACTCCTACGGGAGGCAGCAGTGGGGAATATTGCACAATGGGGGAAACCCTGATGCAGCCATGCCGCGTGTGTGAAGAAGGCCTTCGGGTTGTAAAGCACTTTCAGTTGTGAGGAAAAGTTAGTAGTTAATACCTGCTAGCCGTGACGTTAACAACAGAAGAAGCACCGGCTAACTCCGTGCCAGCAGCCGCGGTAATACGGAGGGTGCGAGCGTTAATCGGAATTACTGGGCGTAAAGCGCACGCAGGCGGTTTGTTAAGCTAGATGTGAAAGCCCCGGGCTCAACCTGGGATAG
This sequence comes from Alteromonas australica, assembly GCF_000730385.1. Taxonomy (NCBI): domain Bacteria; kingdom Pseudomonadati; phylum Pseudomonadota; class Gammaproteobacteria; order Alteromonadales; family Alteromonadaceae; genus Alteromonas; species Alteromonas australica. The sequence continues at coordinate 32,911 of NZ_CP008849.1, forward strand.
TCATTTAGAACTGGCAGACTAGAGTCTGGAGAGGGGAGTGGAATTCCAGGTGTAGCGGTGAAATGCGTAGATATCTGGAGGAACATCAGTGGCGAAGGCGACTCCCTGGCCAAAGACTGACGCTCATGTGCGAAAGTGTGGGTAGCGAACAGGATTAGATACCCTGGTAGTCCACACCGTAAACGCTGTCTACTAGCTGTTTGTGACTTTAAGTCGTGAGTAGCGAAGCTAACGCGCTAAGTAGACCGCCTGGGGAGTACGGCCGCAAGGTTAAAACTCAAATGAATTGACGGGGGCCCGCACAAGCGGTGGAGCATGTGGTTTAATTCGATGCAACGCGAAGAACCTTACCTACACTTGACATGCTGAGAACTTTCCAGAGATGGATTGGTGCCTTCGGGAACTCAGACACAGGTGCTGCATGGCTGTCGTCAGCTCGTGTCGTGAGATGTTGGGTTAAGTCCCGCAACGAGCGCAACCCTTGATCTTAGTTGCCAGCATTCAGTTGGGCACTCTAAGGTGACTGCCGGTGACAAACCGGAGGAAGGTGGGGATGACGTCAAATCATCATGCCCCTTATGACCTGGGCTACACACGTGCTACAATGGATAGAACAAAGGGTCGCGAAGCCGCGAGGTCGAGCCAATCCCATAAATCTATTCTCAGTTCGGATTGCAGGCTGCAACTCGCCTGCATGAAGCCGGAATCGCTAGTAATCGCGGATCAGCATGCCGCGGTGAATACGTTCCCGGGCCTTGTACACACCGCCCGTCACACCACGAGAGTTTGTAACACCCGAAGTCGGTGGGGTAACCTTTTGGAGCCAGCCGCCTAAGGTGGGACAGATGATTGGGGTGAAGTCGTAACAAGGTAGCCGTATCGGAAGGTGCGGCTGGATCACCTCCTTTCTAAGGAATCGTGAGCGCTCACGTCAACAAGTATTTTCAAAAAAGTGTCATATTCCTTTTGTTTGCTCAAAATACCCTCACTATGCATATATATCGTACTGCTTTTCACAGTTTTTATGGATACCAACCTTCTCTAGAGGCGGTTGCCTAAAATAATGGGGGTATTGGTACTACTTGCAGAAAGGTATACCATCGTTTCCACAAATAAAGGTTTAAAGGACAATAACATTTTTTGTTAAGTGACGAAGCGTATACGGTGGATGCCTTGGCAGTTAGAGGCGATGAAGGACGTGTAAGTCTGCGAAAAGCTGTGGTGAGCCGACAAAATGCATTTGAGCCACAGATGTCCGAATGGGGAAACCCACCTGTTTACCTAGGTATCGTGTACGTGAATACATAGCGTAACGAGGCGAACGAGGGGAACTGAAACATCTAAGTACCCTTAGGAAAAGAAATCAAACGAGATTCCCCTAGTAGCGGCGAGCGAACGGGGAAAGCCCTTAAGCTTCATTGATTTTAGCGGAACGCTCTGGAAAGTGCGGCCATAGTGGGTGATAGCCCCGTACGCGAAAGGATCTTTGAAGTGAAATCGAGTAGGACGGAGCACGAGAAACTTTGTCTGAACATGGGGGGACCATCCTCCAAGGCTAAATACTACTGACTGACCGATAGTGAACCAGTACCGTGAGGGAAAGGCGAAAAGAACCCCTGTGAGGGGAGTGAAATAGAACCTGAAACCGTATACGTACAAGCAGTGGGAGCCCTTCGGGGTGACTGCGTACCTTTTGTATAATGGGTCAGCGACTTATATTCAGTGGCAAGCTTAACCGTATAGGGTAGGCGTAGCGAAAGCGAGTCTTAATAGGGCGCTAGTCGCTGGGTATAGACCCGAAACCGGGGATCTACCATGAGCAGGTTGAAGGTTAGGTAACACTGACTGGAGGACCGAACCCACTCCCGTTGAAAAGGTAGGGGATGACTTGTGGATCGAGTGAAAGGCTAATCAAGCTCGGAGATAGCTGGTTCTCCTCGAAAGCTATTTAGGTAGCGCCTCAGACGAATTCCATTGGGGGTAGAGCACTGTTAAGGCTAGGGGGTCATCCCGACTTACCAACCCTTTGCAAACTCCGAATACCAATGAGAACTATCCGGGAGACACACGGCGGGTGCTAACGTCCGTCGTGGAGAGGGAAACAACCCAGACCGCCAGCTAAGGTCCCAAAATATTGCTAAGTGGGAAACGATGTGGGAAGGCACAGACAGCTAGGAGGTTGGCTGTATCACTGCCACCCTTTAAAGAAAGCGTAATAGCTCACTAGTCGAGTCGGCCTGCGCGGAAGATGTAACGGGGCTAAGCAATATACCGAAGCTGCGGCAGCAAGTTTACTTGCTGGGTAGGGGAGCGTTGTGTAAGTGGATGAAGGTGAGTTGTAAAGCTTGCTGGACATATCACAAGTGCGAATGCTGACATGAGTAACGATAATGGAGTGAAAAACTCCCACGCCGGAAGACCAAGGTTTCCTGTCCCATGCTAATCAGGGCAGGGTAAGTCGGCCCCTAAGCTTCCGATCTAATGCGTAGTCGATGGGAAACGGATTAATATTTCCGTACTTATATAATCAGTGATGGAGGGACGGAGAAGGCTAGGCAAGCTTGGCGTTGGTTGTCCAAGTGAAAGTGCGTAGACCGAGAACTTAGGTAAATCCGGGTTCTTAAAGTCGAGACACGAGACGAGCCACCTTTAAGGTGGTGAAGTTGTTGATGCCCTGCTTCCAGGAAAAGCTTCTAAACTTATGATTATATGAACCGTACCCCAAACCGACACAGGTGGTCAGGTAGAGAATACTAAGGCGCTTGAGAGAACTCGGGTGAAGGAACTCGGCAAAATTGTACCGTAACTTCGGGAGAAGGTACGCCTCTGTGTGTGAAGACTTCGCGTCGTAAGCACATGGAGGCCGCAGTGACCAGGTGGCTGGGACTGTTTATTAAAAACACAGCACTCTGCAAACTCGTAAGAGGACGTATAGGGTGTGACACCTGCCCGGTGCCGGAAGGTTAATTGATGGGGTTAGTCCTCGGACGAAGCTCTTGATCGAAGCCCCGGTAAACGGCGGCCGTAACTATAACGGTCCTAAGGTAGCGAAATTCCTTGTCGGGTAAGTTCCGACCTGCACGAATGGTGTAACCATGGCCACGCTGTCTCCACCCGAGACTCAGTGAAATTGAAATCGCAGTGAAGATGCTGTGTACCCGCACCTAGACGGAAAGACCCCGTGAACCTTTACTGTAGCTTTACACTGGACTTTGAGCCTGCTTGTGTAGGATAGGTGGGAGGCTTTGAAGCGTGGACGCCAGTTCGCGTGGAGCCATCCTTGAAATACCACCCTGGCATGCTTGAGGTTCTAACTCTGGTCCGTGATCCGGATCGAGGACAGTGTATGGTGGGCAGTTTGACTGGGGCGGTCTCCTCCTAAAGAGTAACGGAGGAGTACGAAGGTGCGCTCAGACCGGTCGGAAATCGGTCGCAGAGTATAAAGGCAAAAGCGCGCTTGACTGCGAGACAGACACGTCGAGCAGGTACGAAAGTAGGTCTTAGTGATCCGGTGGTTCTGTATGGAAGGGCCATCGCTCAACGGATAAAAGGTACTCCGGGGATAACAGGCTGATACCGCCCAAGAGTTCATATCGACGGCGGTGTTTGGCACCTCGATGTCGGCTCATCACATCCTGGGGCTGAAGTCGGTCCCAAGGGTATGGCTGTTCGCCATTTAAAGTGGTACGCGAGCTGGGTTTAGAACGTCGTGAGACAGTTCGGTCCCTATCTGGTGTGGGCGTTGGATGATTGATGGGAGCTGCTCCTAGTACGAGAGGACCGGAGTGGACGAACCGCTGGTGTTCGGGTTGTCATGCCAATGGCATTGCCCGGTAGCTACGTTCGGAACGGATAACCGCTGAAAGCATCTAAGCGGGAAGCCGGCCCAAAGATGAGTCATCCCTGACCTTTAAGGTCTGGAAGGGTTGTTATAGACGATGACGTTGATAGGCAGGGTGTGGAAGCGTTGTAAGGCGTTAAGCTAACCTGTACTAATTGCCCGAGAGGCTAACCATACAACGCCTACCCGCCATAAGGCGGGTTTTTCTAATAGGGACTTGGCGACCATAGCGTTTTGGACCCACCTGAACCCATTCCGAACTCAGAAGTGAAACGTATTAGCGCCGATGGTAGTGTGGGGTTTCCCCATGTGAGAGTAGGACACTGCCAAGCAAATTCTTAAAATTCGGAAAGCTGTTTGTTCTCTACACATTCAATTCGTTCTTGCTTTGAGTCCATCAAAACCCTTTCTTACTTTACCTTACACGTCTTAACTGTGCTAGCGCATGTGCGTGTACCAGTGCAATCCTTTCGTTCTGTTTATCGTAGCTTGTCAGTAATAGTCGCCCTAAAAAGCCCTTCACATTATGCATGGCTGCTAGTCCTTTCTTACTTTGATAAGCCGCTTCCCAACTACCGTTGGGGGGTAAAGACACGTCTTCTAACCATTGAGTAATAAATGCTTCACTTAGCTCTTTTCGTAAGAATAGGTAAATACTGGCTCTTGCTAATCTATCCGGTTCATTTGTGTGATAGAAAACGACTTGGCTTGGGTTGATCACTGTTTTCAATGATTGTGCTAAGGCAATAAGTTGGTGTTGAGAAATACGTTCATTTAACGCTAGCTGCAAGACTAGATCAGCAGTATGAGGAATTTGATGAATATAGCCGTACTTATCATCAAAGCCAGTAAAGTCTGTGGTGGTTTTAAATAGAAATATTGCTGTTTCTACTAACGCCTTGCGCTGACTCTCATTAAGAAACGGCGTAATTCTATCAACGCGAGCAATTTCAGCTAACCCTAAGGTAAGAAAGGCTTTGTGGTACTGTTGAGCACGCGGATTGCGCAACTGTTCTTGAATATCCGATATCATACTAACAAGCGCGGCCTCACTGACCTGACCCGTGCGCAGAATATGGCTAAATGTTGTCAATGCGTAGTCATCCCTTATAGCAGGAGAAGGGGAGGCAAAGCAGGGAAGCAAACTTGCTGGCGCTTGCGCCGTTATTTTAGTGTTTTTCTCAATATCGCAGTCAGGGGTTGGGTTAGCATACACAGGCAATGGGTAGCACATACCGCACAATAGTAGGGTGTATTTTAGGTTCATAAGGGCGCTTTATTCTTCTTTGTATACCTTACTCATAGCCTATCTATAGAGTAATAGACATGGATTAGCGGTAGGTACTAGGGAAATGTAGGTTGAATTGCGTTATACGGTCACCAACCGTTGAGCCCAACGCATCGGTGACCATAAGAAATCGGTGTTTAAAAGTGGTAGGCGTAAGATAAATTAAGGAAGTCTAGCCCAGGGTTATCGTTGTTTAGGCCGCCATTAGAAAAGTGCATATAGCGTAATGCCACATGCTGATTTTTATCCAACTCTATAAATACACCTAGCCTATCTTCAAATTGATAATTTGAGCCTATATCTTTACCTGCAACCTTTTGATCACCAATATAACTAGCGCCTATACCAGCTTCTAAATAGACGGGGTATTTGTCATAAAGTGTGGTTACTTGTTTCATGAATACCGGAGTAAGAGACACGCCATAACTGGTACTGTGTGTATCATCTTCACCATATTCCCATACCACTGCGCTCACTTCCCAATACAACTTAAGATCGCCAAACCAGTCAGTCGCTAGCGTTTGTTCAACGGGGCGATACGCAAACCTCACGCCATCAATATCGTCAAAACCGTGCATGTAATCCACACTGACAGTTTGCTTAGCAAGCGCTAAGGTAGGCGTGAACAATGCGAAAATTAATAAATGTTTGAATACCTTATTCATGATTACTCCTTATCTATGCTCTAGATAAGCAAAATCATGACCACTGAATAAAGGGCATATTTTTCAATTGGTTATATTTATTTTTATGAGCGGGCTAATGGGCGGGTGTTTCAGTATTACTTACCTTTAGTATTTCTTACAGTGGGAAATACTTAAGGCTCGACTACTGATTGTTTGCCGTTTCGTTGATACCAAGAGTAAGCTGTTTTACCAACGCATCAGGTTGTTTTATCTGGTAGGATTTTACAATTTGAGACACTTCACTAGCATGTTCAATTAAAAACTGATTCAGCTGCGCGATAACCTCAGGTTGATTGACGGTTGAAAGCTGAAAGGGCACATCTTTATAAGGAAGGGTAATATCCAGTTCAATGCCAGCGAGTTGTGGGTAACGTTTTACAAAATAGTCCACCACATGATACTCAAGATCAATCGCATCTGCCTTACCCTGATTTACAAGTTGTAAGCCCTCGTAAACGTCGTCGACTTCAATCACTTTAACGAGGTTACTATTGATTCGCTGCTTCCATTTAACCGGGGTAAAGCCTTTAGGTACTGCAAGGGTTTTAATGGATGAAATAGTGTGACCCCGTTTCTCTTCAGTGAGGAAACTGCCGGTTAGCGTGTGAACAAGTGGTTCGGAAAATACTTTCTTTTGCGTAGCCTGAATACCGTTATCCCAGCGAGGGTTGTCAGGAAAGACGAAATCTATATTCCCTTTTTGTAGCTCTATTTGTAGGCGTTTCACCGGCAAACTTAAATACACTAATTCATGGCCGGAGTACTTAGAGAAAGCTTCTAATATCGCCCAGGCTACCCCTCTATCTCTGGATGAGGTGAAATCATAGTGAGGGAAGTAGTCAAGGCGCTGTGCACCAATAACGAATTTATCGGCCATACTGTTAGCACTGCATACACTAAAAATAGTGAATGCTATTAGTCTCAGAACCCATGTGTTCACTTTTGATTTCATCGCGTTAACGTCATCCTTCGTTACTCATTATTGCCATACTTGCGCTTCAGAGACACGTTGCTCTTTCATCAATTCTGGCTTAAGTTTGCGAAAACTTATAATACCGTATGTATTTTTTATTTCCCTTATCTTATTTGGGTTATTTTCAATAAATTGATTTAGCTCATCAATAATACCTTTGTGGCGCAATGATGAGAGCATGAAAGGGATTTCATTATGGGGTAGGGTAAGATCTAACGTGAGAGGCGCCAGTCCATTCACATTTTTGCTAATATGCGAAGCAACATGCATTTCTAAGTCAATCGCATCTACTCTGCGCTTTTGTACCAACCACATTCCTGCCTCAATATCGGATACCCATACCAGCTTAGTTTGTTTTTTGTCTACCTGTTGCTGCCAATTCACTGGCGTAAACCCTAATGGCATCGCTATTCGCTTAATGCGAGCCATGGTATTACCTGTGTTATCTTTTGATACAAAGGTGCCCGTAATGGCGTTGGTTAGCGGAGAGGAAAAGTACTTGTCGGTATTTTTAGTGACTTGGTTGTACCAACCAGGGTTGTCAGGGTACACAAAGTCTACATGGCCTTTCAGTAGCTCCAGTTGTAAGCGACGTATTGGCATGCTTAGATAAATAAATTCATGGCCAGAGTGTGCCGAGAAGGCTTCAAGAATGGCCCAGCCTACGCCTTTGTCCTCTGATGCAGAGAAGTCATAATGCGGGTAGTAGCCAATATTTTGCGCGCCAACGATGTACTTTTCTGCGCTTAGTTGCGTGCTAAATAGCATAAGCAGTAGACAAAGTAATATCTGCTTCATACGTTACTCCAATTCAGCATTAATGTTTTACCACCGAGTCTCAGCTTTAATGAAAATCCCGTGAGGTTAACGACAAAGACGCTAACCAGGGCGTTCGGTCTATCAGCTTACCTGCAATAATATGAATGACTCCCTCTTTAGAGCGCTCAATCACGCCATTGACTTGAAGTAGCTTCGCTTTTAAAAACGTGGGTTGCTGCGCTCTTGCAGTAGATACCCATACCACAACATTCATGTTGCCAGTGTGATCTTCAAGGGTAAGGAAAGTAACCCCTGCTGCGGTTCCCGGTGCTTGGCGTCCTGTCACACACCCAAGTACCTTTACCACCGACTTGTGCGTTTTTCCGTGTAACTTATCTGCCGTTGTAATGTAGTTAAGTGACTTTTCGCGGTGTAGTAATGCCACAGGGTGATCGTGTGTACTCAGCCCAGTAGCCGCATAATCTTCAAGTAAGTTGTCTGCATCATTTGGCGTAATGGCCAAACTATCATTATTAGGACAGTCATCGAATAATGGCAGGCTTGCTTGATTGTCCATCATTCGCCATCGCGCTTGATAGCGGTTACCCGTTAGCGCATTGAACGCCCCTGCACTGGCAAGTGCTTCAAGTTCGTCCCGCCTGATGTTTAGGCCTTGTATTGTTTCAATGCGTGTAAACCCTTCAAGGGGGCGTTGCCTGCATAACTCATGGGCGGTTGCCTCTCCCAGCCCCTTAATTATAGCTAATCCCAATTGAATTTTCTTATAGCCTTTATGATAAACCACCTGATGTTCGTAGCATGATTGGTTGATACAAGGGGGGATTACCGTAATCTTATGACGTTTTGCGTCTTGCACCAATTGAGAGGGAGAGTAAAAGCCCATAGGCCAGCTATTCAGTAGCGCCACGTAGAATTCAACCGGAAAGTAAAACTTGAGCCAACAGGATACATAAGCTAGCACCGCAAAGGACGCTGAGTGAGATTCCGGAAAGCCATAGCCGGCAAAGCCTTTTATTTGTTCGAACAGGTTATGGGCAAAATTCTCGTCATAGCCTCTTGCTACCATGCCTTTTATTAATTTATCGCGAAATTCGAAAATTCTGCCGTCTTTTTTCCAACTGGCCATAGCACGGCGAAGTTGGTCGGCTTCTCCACCGCTAAACCCCGCAGCAACCATAGCAAGTTGAATCACTTGCTCCTGAAAAATAGGGACGCCCATGGTGCGTGATAGCACGTCTTTTACTTCATTCGAGGGGTAGCTAATGCTCTCGTTTCCATGACGCCTTAATAAGTAGGGGTGCACCATGTCGCCTTGAATGGGCCCAGGCCTGACAATGGCGATTTGCACAACCAAGTCGTAATAACAGCGGGGCTTAAGCCGCGGTAACATAGACATTTGAGCCCGTGATTCAATTTGAAAGACACCCACGGTATCGGCTTTACAAATCATGTCGAAAACCTGAGGGTCGTCTCCCAGTTTGGTAATGAAAGGAATGCTCACAGGAACAGGGTAATGTTTGTTTATTAATGCGAAGGTGCGCCTTATTGCGCTAAGCATGCCTAATGCTAATACGTCCACTTTGAGTAGCCCTAAGGTCTCTATGTCGTCCTTGTCCCATTGAATAATGGTTCGCTCTGGCATAGCGGCGTTTTCTACGGGAACCAGTTCATAAAGGGGGCCTGAACTAATGACAAAGCCCCCAACATGCTGTGATAAATGCCGCGGGGTACCCAGTAATTGCTCGGTGATATTAATCAGCTGCTTTACGCGTTTGTCATCTCCCTTAAGGCCAAGCTCCTCCAGTTGGGATTGCCAAGGAATAACACTGTCTCTACGGTTAATTTGTTTCACAATAAAGCTCAGTTGAGACTCATTGAACCCCAGTGCTTTACCGGCGTCCTTAAAGGCTGATTTAAAGCGATAGCAAATGACGGTGGCAGCGATGGCCGTGCGTTCGCGCCCATATTTTTTATAAATGTATTGAATAATTTCTTCCCGTCTTTGATGCTCAAAATCCACATCAATGTCTGGGGGCTCGTCACGCTCTTTAGAAATGAAACGCTCGAATAGTACATTAATTTGCCGAGGGTCTACCGCCGTAATTTCTAAGCAGTAACACACCACAGAGTTCGCGGCTGAACCTCTGCCTTGATACAAAATTCCCTGCTGTTTGGCAAATTGCACAATGTCGTAAAGCGTCAGGAAAAAGTAGGCATAATCCTGCTCTTCTATCAGCTTCATTTCCTTTTCAATTATGGCCCGTACTTTTTTGCTCAGGCCTTCAGGGAAGCGTATGCGAATGCCTTTTTCAACACACTGGCGTAAGTAGGCTATGGCTGTATAGCCTGTAGGCACCAATTCGGCAGGATACTGATAACGTACTTCATTGAGTGAAAAGTGACAGCTTCCAGCGAGTACAGATGTGTTGTCTATCCACCGTTCGGGATAGAGTTTTTGAATTTTATTGATGGGCCTTAAACTACGCTCTGCATTACTGATTGCATGGCGACCCAGGTTGCTCACGGTGGAATGTTCACGGGTAGCCTGTAATACATGTTGCAGGGCTAAGTCGTCGCTATGGTGCATTAATACCCCCGTGCAGGCTACTACGGGGAAGTCGTAGTGCTGTGCTAGGCGGTTATAGGTCGCAAACCTGTGATGGTCGTTACCGTCGAGTAAACGTTGAGCCCCAATATGGGTGTGAATAGCCGAGTGTTGACTTAGCCATTTGGCCCAATAGTCGTCGTGGGCTTGCTGAGTACTAGGCAGCCAGATGAGTTTGCAGTGCCGAATAGTACGCAAGTCCCATTCCGCTAATTGGTATTCCCCCTTTTTCGAGCGCCTTCTGGCATTGGTAATGATACGGCATAGCTCAGAATAGGCGGCCTTATTTGGACATAACAACACGAAGGCAAAAGTGTCGTCAAAAACAAAATAGCTACCCACAATCAGTTTTATGGGTAAACGTTGCTGGGTAATAGACGCATAAGCGCGTACCACACCTGCCACCGAGCATTCATCCGTTATGGCTAGTGCGTCGTAGCCTAAAAATGACGCCGTGGTGACCAGTTGAGCGGGGGAAGATGCACCGGTTAAAAAACTATAGTGACTTTGGCAAAAAAGCTCGCTGTACATTAGCTATATATTCCCTGCATCCACCATCGCTTGTGATGATCTTTAAACACGAGTAAGCGCCTGCCTTGTAGCGTTTGCGCAATAAAGTAATCCCGTGGTTGCGCTTCTTCTTCCCACCACAGGGTTTGCAATCGTAATGGGCCAAAACAAATTTTACTGCCTTGCGTGAGAGGTTTTGGTTGGCTAAACAAAAAGGTGGGTGCTGCATCAAACTGGTAAGTCTCGGTGGCATGCTGTACATCATAGGTACACATTTTCTCAAAGGCATGACTGTTACCCATCAAAGGTTGTTGTGTGCTTGTGTCGCCCAACTTTGCTTTTAAGCGGCCAATAAGCTGTTTTTGCGCTAATGTGGTGAAGCGGTTCGAGAATAAATCGCCGTTGTCGCCTGCGGTCGGCTCAAATTCGCAACATGTCAGGGTTAACGAAATAGCGGGGGCGGGTAACGCTAAGCGCTCTGTCTTGAGTACGGCCAGCTCCAGCCAATCTTTTAGTGCTGTTGTGGGCAAGGCGGCGTTTACCGCCAGCCGTAGGGGGCTTACCTCTCTGAACGAAATACGAAATTCAATGGCGGACGTTGTAAGGTTACGGGCTCTTAAATAATGGCTCAGGGTTTCAAGCTGAATGTTAAGGTAAGGCTGTAAGTGTTGGGTGTTTTCTACTTCAAACGACAAAGCGGTGGTTTTTTCAAAGGTATCGCTAGGCCTAAATACTTGTCGTGTGGGAAAGGTCTCTCCTCGTAAGGCGGTAAGGTAGCGAATGGTGTCATTGGTGAAACGACGGCCTAATTCGTGAACTGGCATACTGAGTAATTGCCCTACTTGAGTTATGCCCACTTTTGCTAGCGACGTAATGGCTTTACTGTCTAACTCTGTTTGAGAAAGGGCGCAGGTGGAGAGACTTTCCCTAATATCTGCAGTCTGGATACTCACTTTATTATGATGATTTTTGGCTAGCAGTCGCGCAGCTTCTATTCCCCACGCTGTAGCATAATTATAGTGAATGCCTGAGAGAGAGATTTCGTGGGTTAAGGTACTCCACAATACCTCGTAGCTGCCGTAATACTGCACTAAGTTATCTAAACGTATTGCCAAGCTATTTGTGTCTTCAAGGACAATATCCGAAGCTAATGGATATAATCGGTGAGCCAAGCTAATCAAAGTGTCTCTTTCTGCCTCAGCACGGTAAGTTAAAATATTGACATGAGGACAAAGGGCGGCGGTTTGTGCTAAACCAAACCCCACGTCTAGCCCCGTGTCTTTTGCTGGGGGATTTAATTGTACGACAGCGTTATTTTTTTCGTTATATACCACCGTTGGCACAGGGCAAGGCGATGCACTTTGCTGTGACACATAAGTGTCGAGGGTGAGTTGGTAGCAATGAAAGTAGGCCCAAAGCATGACTAACTCACAGAGTGTAGAGGGCGCGGGTTCCTTTTGTTATTCAACATTGCCCATTGAATGGCGTGATTGCTAGGCGTCCAAGTAAAGGGAATAACAAGGTTATTGATTGGCCAGCCCTGCCGATGTTTCAGAATATCCACCACGATGTTGCTTTCTTTTACGGCTAATTTGATATCAAGTACCACCGGAAGGGATGTCATATTTTTATTCAAGTGTGAAAATAAAAAACATAGAGCATCGTTGTGGCTGGCCGCCACTTGCAACCGACGGGCTTCTTTTGGTGATATTGCGTTACTCCATAACAGTACGCAATGACATGCTGCGCTTTTAAGGCATTGCTCAGCCGCCCATAAGGCGTCGGCGTCGTTAGTGGGAGTGATGATCAGTACTTGCTCTATGGCAATGCCTTGGCTAACAAGCCAAGGGGCTTGTAGTTCAGCCGGTGGGTTAATGAATACACGTAATTTATGCTCCCGAGGCTGACTAATCACTTGTTTAAAGAGCGACAATTCCCCCGAGCCTGTTGCGCAGGACACTCTAATCATGCCTGATGTATGAATACCACCTTGTAATACCTCATCTAGTTTATCCACACCCAAGGCAAAACGTGCGCATGCGCCATGCTGATCACGGGCTCGCCATAGGTTTGGATTGTTATGTAAAAGAGATAATGGGTCTTTCATAAACACTATAATACTGTATGCATGTACAGTATTATAATGTACGTACTTGGGTTTTCAAGCAAAGCGGCAGCGTTTCACGCTGCCTTTTAGCTAACTCAATGAAAAATAGAAATAAAGGAAGGGTAACTAAGACGCTTGGTTTTCTTTTTGTGCAGCCGACTTTGTGGTGCCACTGATGGTGATTGTAATAAGCTGACAAGCGGCAATAAACCCATCAGCTGAGTTTTTAGACCAAGCCATTCGAACATTACTTGGCATTTCCTTTAGTACTTCTTGCAGGTCTGTCAGGCTTAATTCTTCATTTTTTAACACCTGATTAAGCGCTTCTTCAAGGGAAGCTCCTTTTTCACAGCAGGCCATTACAATGGTGGAAAAGTTACTCATAAGCACCATAAAAGCAGCATGCTGCTGGGCATTAATAAGCCTGCGTTTAAAGGCGTTTTCAGTGCGAGTAGACAGGTTTTTCTCTAATGCTTCTGTCACCAGCACTAGGTTGCGGTACGCATGAGAAACCTTACTATTGCTTTGTTTTGCCGAGGTGCGTGTAAGGGCTAATTCCCTTTGCAAGTTTTGCATGCGAAGCACAAGGTATACGGAAAATAGGAGAAGAACTCCCATCACTGCAAATGCCACCACTATCATTGTGTTATTGCCTTTTGTTGTTTTATAAATGTATTGATGTGTTGCTCTAAGATAAACAAGGGAACCGAACCATTTTCTAATACCGCCCGATGAAACTTACGTACATCAAAATGCTGTCCCAATGCCTTTTCTGCTTTTTTACGTAATGCTTTTATTTTTATCTCACCAATTTTGTAAGATAACGCTTGCGCGGGCCAAGATATATAGCGGTCAATTTCCGTATTCACATTGTGCTCAGAAAGGGCCGTATTTTCCATCATATAATCTACCGCTTGCTGACGGCTCCAGCCCATAGTGTGCATGCCAGTATCAACCACTAAGCGACACGCCCGCCACATTTCATAGCTAAGACGACCAAAGTTATCATAAGGGGTTTCGTAAATACCGGCTTCTATCCCCAGAAACTCTGAATACAGCCCCCAGCCTTCACCAAAGGCGGAAATATAAGTATTGCGGCGCACCATGGGAAGCGCGTCTAACTCTGCCGCCAGCGATATCTGTAAATGGTGGCCAGGCACAGCTTCATGCAAAGTGAGAGCAGGCAAGGCATACAGCGGGCGCTTATCTAGGGCGTAGGTGTTTACCCAATAATAACCAGGTTTATCATCGCCACTAGGATGAATGTAGCGGCCAGTGGTGTACTTAGGTGCAATATTATCGGGTACTGGCGCAACGCCATAAGGGGTGCGGGGTAAGTATTCAAAAAGTGAAGGTAACTTAGCGTCCATTTTTTTGGCAATAAACGACGCTTCTTTTAGCAAGTCTTCCGCTGATTCTGCGTAAAACTGTGGGTCCTCACGGAGAAATTGAATAAAATCGTTGATATCACCGTGGAATTTGACCTCATCCACAATGCGTTGCATTTCTTCTCGAATGCGCGTTACTTCGCGAAGCCCGAGCTGATGAATTTCTTGCGGCGTCATATCCGTGGTGGTGTAGTGCTTGGCTCGGTTAGCATAGTAGGCGTCGCCTTCGGGCCAATGCTGAGCGGCAATAGACTGGCGAGCGCCAGGTATATACTCATTTACCATGAAGTGATAAAACATCTGATAGGCCGGTAATACGCTTTTCTCAACGGCCTCTCTACCGGCAGCGTTAAGGGCTTTTTTCTGAGTAGCTGAAAAGTAATCAGGAAAAGACGTAAAAGGCGCATAAAAGCCACTGTCTTCAGGCCGGTCAACTAAATAGGCTTTTATTGCCTCATCAAATCCTTTCAGCACCACCTTCGGTTGCGTATACCCTTCTTTTAAGCCTTGGCGCATATAGCTAATTTGTTGTTCAAAGTAAGGCGGCAAACTATGGAGCCGGTGAATGTAGGCGAGGTAATCTTCGTCGGTTTTGAAACGAGATAAGTGAGGTAATCCGGCCATGGTAGCGTGGAAGCCATATTCCGAATTAATTGGAATAAGGTGCGCGCGAAAGCGGTATTGATCAATATAATCATCTAACCGGTATTTTTGCATGAGCAAAGCAATAAAACCGTCATTGGAGAGGTTATCAACATTATATTTCTCCAACGCGTTTCGGTATTGAACCCACATACCGTGCTTGCGAGCTAATGCTTCAGGAGAAATATCAGGCAGTTGTGCCGCTAAAGAATGGTCGCCGTGACGAGATGCAAGTAGCGGTGACACGCTGAGTTCATATTGCCAAATTTCCTCTAGCAAGGTGTAAAATTCGGCATCTTTAGCGGCGGTGGCAAGTGATGAAAAACTTGCCAAGCTAAGCAATAAAGCAAAAAAATAACGAAAAGTCATTAGGCCTCCGGCAACCTTAGTGCCGGAAACAAACCCGGCGGGTTACTCTTTGTTTGGTGTATATATGGGTCGGGGGAATGACGTTACTTTATCAGACTTATTGTCTAATTGAGTAATTTTAGCCGTTCCTTTTTTATTCACAGCATCAATACGTAAGACATTATGCATAGGTATATAAGTTTTTGAAACATCGCCAAATTCTGACTTCAGTTTTTCATGACTAGGGTCTACCACTACACTGGTGTGGGTGTCCCATACAAAGTCACCTATTTCAACGAAGCCAAAAAGCGCGCCTTGGGTTAGGGTTTTTACGTACAGTTCGTAGCGTTCACCGTGACTAATAAATTGTATTCGATATAAAGGTTCGTTGTTACTCATGGTTTGTTCTTAGTTGCTCAAATAAACACTATGCCAAAGAAGCGGAAGTTTACATTGGTCTATTTATACGGGCAATGATGGAAAAATACAGGGTTAAATATTGCCAAAGCACTTCTGTACGATACTATGTTGGCAGATTTAAAGACGGTGAAAACATAATGATAAAAAAACTACTTATAGGTGGTGCAGTGGCGGCAATGACATTGTCGGCATGTGCACAAAAACCTGAAACGACAGACAGTGGCTTTAATCCTGATACACAACGAATAAAGTCACACTTATTTTTTCTTGCAGACGACTTGTTAGAAGGCCGTGACACAGGGTCGAAAGGCCATGAAATGGCGGCGTTATACATAGCCACTGAATTTGCTAAATATGGTTTGAAGCCAGCTGGGACCGACGGTTACGTTCAACGCGTTAACTTTCGTAAGGCTAATCTTATTCAAGAATCGCCAGCGTTTACCCTTACCCGTGGCGGCGAAACCATTAATTTTGAATACCCCAAGCAATACTTAGCAGGCCCAAGCCTACTTTCCACTGACGCAAAAGTAGAAGGTGAGTTAGTGTTTGTCGGCTACGGTATTGTGGCTGACGAACTTGACCATAACGACTACGAAAATATGGATGTAGACGGCAAAATAGTGGTAACACTTGCCGGTAAGCCAGGCGACTTCCCCTCAGAAGAAGGCGCTCACTTTGCTTCAGGGTATCAAAAACAAAAATACGCTGCTGAGCGTGGCGCTATTGGCATGATCACCATCACGACGCCAAAAAATGAAAAAGTTCGTCCGTATCAAAGCCGTTTAAGCTACATTCATACTCCCCGTATGGCATGGCTAAACGAAGACGGTGAGCCAGCGAATACCTTTGCACAAATAAAAGGTGGTGCTTACCTTAGTGAAGGGGCAGCAAAAACCTTATTTGACGGCGCAGAGCACTCGCTAGAAGAAGTGTATGCTGAACTAGAAGCAGACAAAGTGCCTAAAGGTTTTGAACTACCAGGTACAGTTTCTCTTAGTAAACAAAGTACTCACGAAGTGGTAAGCAGCCCCAACGTAGTAGGTATGCTAGAAGGTTCAGACCCCACTCTGAAAAACGAGTACGTGGTATTCTCTGCACACTCAGACCACATTGGTTTTGCGAAAACGGTAAAGAAAGACAACATCAATAACGGTGCCATGGACAATGCCTCTGGTACCTCTGTGATGCTTGAAACGGCGCGTTTGTTTAGCGAAATGAAAGAAAAGCCTAAACGCTCAATTTTATTCGTTTCGGTAACGGGTGAAGAAAAAGGCTTATTAGGTGCAGACTACTTTGCCCGTAACCCGACCGTTCCTGTTACTTCAATGGTGGCTAACGTTAACCTAGACATGCCTATTTTAACTTACGAGTTTGCAGATGTTATCGCCTTTGGTGCAAACCACAGCGATTTACAAGACTCGGTGGAAAAGGCCGCTGCTAACGCAGATATTGAACTAAGCCCAGACCCATGGCCAGAACAAGCCTTATTCACTCGCTCTGATCACTATGCGTTTGTAAAGCAAGGTGTGCCTGCGGTGTTTATGGTACCAGGCCTAAAATCGAAAGATCCTAATGTGGATGGAAGCAAGGTATTCGGTCAGTTTTTATCAACTCACTACCACAAGCCTAGCGACGATATTCACCAGCCGTTTAACTGGAATGCAGCAGAAACCTTTACCAAGGTAAATGCACAAATTGGTTGGACACTGGCAAACCAAGAAGACAAGCCAAGCTGGAATGAAGGCGACTTCTTCGGTACCACCTTCGGTCAATAAGACAGTAAAAAAAAGAGCCAGACATCATCAGTCTGGCTCTTCTTTCTTTATCGCTATTCTCGCGGCTAACGGCTAACGGCTAACGGCTTACAGCTTGCGCTTTAATACGGTAGAGCTAACATTTGGCGTATAGTCAAAATACACCATTTCACAAGTGACGCTTGGGTATTTACCCTTCCAATCCGACCCCACCGAGATAGCATCAATACGATATTCATCCACCACTTTTTGCTTATTCTTATCGACTTGTGGGATAACTTCGTCCACATAGCGGTTTGACTCTAATATAGAAATTCGCTCTTCAAATGGAATGAGGGGAGGGCGACCTTTCGACTGAATAATTAACTCATCGGTAGACACGCCTACAATTAAATAGTCACATAATTGCTTGGTTTTTTTCAGGATATTGAGATGGCCTTGATGGAAAATATCAAAGCACCCTGAGGTATACATACGACCGTACTTCTTACCTGAACTGATTTGCGGAACAGAAAGCAATGCAAAGTCGGCCTTAAGGGTAGATAACAACTCATCACGATAAATGTCATCTAAAGGCAAGACAGATTTTAAGTTAGGTGGGCTAGGCCAGCTGGTGTCTTCAAATTGCTTCTCACAAAATGTGACAGGGCTATCGTAACGTGGAATAACATGAAAATGCACGGCGGGATCGACCATCATCAGCATAAGGTAATTAATTTTGCTGAAGTTGAAGCGCTTTTTCAGTATCCTCTCGATATCAGCAATAACCTGTTTTTGCTCTCTAGCAGCCTCTTCAGAGATATCGGCATATTGATAGACATCTTCTTTGCAAATAAGTACCAAAGAACCAATAGTGACTTGGCCTGGTCTTAAGAGTACATGCCAGTAATCGTAAGTCTTAATAAGGCTTTCTGGGTATCCGAACTTTGATAATGTGGCGTTTAGCATGGCTCTCAACGATTAGTTTATAAATTGACATCTCATTATAATATAAACAAAGAGTTACGCTAGTTAGCAAATTTACAAAGTTACTTTTCTTATTGTAAAAAGAGTCTAATTATCTGTATGAATATTGTTTTTGACACCGTGAATGTCTACTACTTGCCTCAATTTCTTCCTATTTGTGAAGAACTCACTCGACGAGGGCATCAGATAACGTTTGTTTGCTATAAAAATAAGAATAGCGAAGATAAATTTACGCAAGTACTCACCGCGCTTGCCTATAACTATCATTGGGTAGAAGACGACAAGTCTGCCCGAGACTATTACGTAGAACATAAGCCAGACTGGATCTTTTTTGGTAACGCTTTTGCGTACTTAGATGAAATCCATCAAGCCAGCAAAACCGCTCAGTTAGGGCATGGCGTAGGCCCAAAACCCAGCTATTATCATAAGTCGGTAACCCCAATGACCGTGCGTTTTATTGAGGGTGAGTTTAGGCTTAAAAAAATAAGAGAGCTATATCCCAACGACAACTTTGTGCAGGTGGGCTTCTCCAAACTCGATCCGCTTTACAACAACACAGAGGCCGGGCTCGATTATGCCAAGCTAGGTTTAGACAAAAGCAAAAAGACGCTGCTGTTTGCCCCTACTTTTAACCCAAGTTCATTAGAGCGCTTTCCTGATGATTGGCCTCGCTACTTTGAAGATTTTAATATTCTTATTAAGCCTCACACCTTCACCTACACCCGTGAAGCTTATAAAAATCAACGCAAGAAGCTAAAAAAGTGGGCGGCATTTGAAAATGCGTATGTGGCTAGCGAATACGAATTGTCTCTTCTGCCGTTTATGAAAGACGCTGACATCTTATTAAGTGAAGCCTCCAGTACGTTATTTGAATTTGTCGCACTGTCTAAGCCGGTGATTGTATGCAATTTCTTCAAGTTGAAATGGTCTTATCGCGGAATTTTCAAATACCGTTTCGAAAAACGATTTGGCAAAGACAATGTTATTTATGAAAACATAGGGCTGCACATCAATAGCTTTAGTGAATTAAGAGAAGCGGTAGAAAAGCAATTGGCCGAGCCCTCTTTGTACGCCAAGGAACGGGCAGAATATACACGAGACCATACTGGCCCTACCGACGGCAAAAGCTCAGCACGTATCGTGGATTACTTAGAAGCATACTAACGAAATACGCCTTCGGGCGTGAATAGTACTAAGGTAAGGCGAGGTGTGCGTGAGTGTTAGCCTGTGCGGCGAAGGCACAGGCTAAACGAGTTAGATAAACAGCTGTTTAAATACTTGCCACTGTTCACTGAATTGTTCGGTGGGTTTACGGGTGAAGCCGCTACGAATATAAAGGTTAATTCGACCGTCCACATAACAAATCATCAAGTTGGCAATAACTTCTTCTTCTGCCGATAAGGTCTTGCCTTCACGCAACTTGCGCTCTCTTAACACTTGCTTCATTTGCGTTTCTAGGCGCTCATATAATTTCGCTATACGGGCACGCAAACGGTCTTGCTCTCCCATTAAGGCATCACCGTTTAATATGCGGGTAATCCCTGGGTTTTTCTCAGCAAAGCCTAAAATAAGATGCAAAATAAGTTGGCAGCGAGCCGCAGAGTCTTTTTCTTCGTTCACAATTTTGTTGATGCGTGTGAACAAGGTTTCTTCAATAAACTCTATAAGTCCTTCAAACATACGAGCTTTGCTTGGAAAGTGGCGATAAAGCGCCGCTTCAGACACGCCCACTTTTTCTGCAAGTTTGGCGGTAGTAATACGTTGACCAGCGTTAGTTTCCAACATTCCCGCTAAGGCTTGTAAGATTTGCGCTCTGCGATTTGTTTTTTTGACAGCAGGCATGATGAGAGTAATTCCTCCACAATCGAGCAAGAATCGCTCGTATTCCATGTTAAGTTGGCCAAAGCCAATGGCGTTATAATTTGTCGTTATTATTATCGACGTAATAACCGCTTTATTAAGTCGTGTTGCTAATTTTTATTATATTGCTGCGCTATTAAACTCACCAAGCCTTTCGCTAATTCAGCTTTACTGGAGGCAGGTAAGTGTTTATCGCCGTCGTTCCAAATTACATGCAGCGCATTGTTATCACTGTTAAAGCCTAACCCTTCTGCGGTGATATCGTTGGCGGCAATCATGTCTAAACCTTTATTCACCAACTTGCCGCGGGCGTAGGCCTCTACGTTTTCACTTTCGGCGGCGAAACCCACACAAAATGGCTTGTTCTGACGGGCAGCGATAGTAGCTAGAATATCAGGGTTTTTAATAAAAGTAAGTGTTAACTCATCGCCTACTTTTTTAATTTTATTTTCAGCCACCTGACTGGCTTTGTAATCTGCCACGGCGGCAGTCGCAATAAAAATGTCAGTGCTTTCAGCATAAGTTTCACAGGCCTTAAGCATGTCGTCAGCCGAGAGTACATTGTGGCGCTGACAGCCTTGAGGCGTGGGCAAATTAACCGGTCCTGCAACCAATGTTACCTGCGCGCCTGCTTTTACCGCAGCATCAGCAATCGCGAACCCCATTTTTCCCGAGCTATGATTCGAAATAAATCGTACAGGATCGAGAGGCTCTCTCGTTGGACCTGCGGTAACCATTATTTTTAAGCCTGCTAACTCAGACGTTGGCTCACTAAAGGCGTGATCTACGCAGTCGGCAATATCTACGGGTTCTACCATACGGCCAGCGCCTACGTCACCACAAGCTTGTTCTCCACTTGCAGGCCCAATAAAGCTGATGCCTTGTTGTTTTAACGTAGCGACATTGCTTTTCGTAGCCGGTGCTTTCCACATTTGCTGGTTCATTGCCGGGGCAATCATGATTTTCGCCGTGGTGGCTAAATATAATGTGGTTAACAAGTCGTCTGCCAACCCCACCGTTAATTTTGCCAGCGTGTTGGCGGTAGCGGGGGCTATAAGCAGTATGTCTGCCCACTTAGCTAACTCAATGTGCCCCATGGCCGCTTCTGCGGCAGGGTCGAGTAAATGTTGATGCACAGGGTTGCCCGATACTGCTTGAAGCGACAAAGGGCTAACGAACTCAGCGGCGGAGGCTGTGAGAACCACGCGCACATTGGCACCTAGTGCAGTAAGCTTACGCACTAAGTCTGGTGCTTTATACGCGGCGATTCCACCACTGATACCGAGTAAGACATTTTTGTTGGCTATGGGCATAGCGAAAACCTGCTTTTAATCATCTCATTAGCCTATCATGAAGCATGTTTTTAAGGTAGCTGAACGAAAGTACATACCCATAAATAGGCACGGAAAAAGCGCGTTTCTATTCTTTTGGTCAGTCGTTAATAAGGGGAATGAGCGGTATAAATAGAGGCCTACGTTTACACAAGGATAACTATGTCAATTAAAGTGTGGCCTATACAAGAACGTCCCAGAGAAAAGCTGCTGACGCTAGGTTCGCATCACCTCAGTGACGCAGAACTGATTGCCGTGGTACTGGGGGCGGGAACCATGGGAAAAACAGCTGTTGCATTGGCAAGAGAGCTGCTTGGTGAAATGGGCTCCCTTCGAGAAGTGGTCAACAGTACCCAAGCTACCTTTACTAAAACGCCGGGAATAGGCCCATGTAAGTACGCGCAGTTTCAAGCGGCCTTTGAAATCTTTAGGCGCAATTTAGAAATACCCTTGAAGCGCCAAGATGTCTTTCATAATGTCGACGACACTAAAATTTATTTACAGGCTGCGTTACGGGATTGTCAGCAAGAAAAGTTCGGCATGCTCATGTTAGATAGCCAACATCAGCTTATCGCTTTTAGGATTATGTTCACAGGGACAATAAATAGTGCCGCGGTGTATCCTAGAGAATTAGTTAAGCAAGTAATGAAAGACAACGCTGCCGCGATCATTTTGGTCCATAATCATCCTTCTGGCGTAGCAGAACCGAGTCATGCAGATATTCGATTAACCCAAGAGATCCGATCTGCAATGACCATGATCGATGTCGCCGTGCTAGATCATTTTGTGGTTGGAGACACAGAAACTGTTTCATTTGCACAGCGAGGCTTGTTAAACTAAGTATCTAAATTTTTTTTCGATTATAATGTAGTCAAGTAGTTGAAAATGATTTAGCATAGGATTCTAATGGGTAAGTTTCAGAAAAGGACTAATATGAAAAAGTCAATTATTGCTTTATTCGCGGCTGCTACTATGGTTGCAGGCGTAAACGCACAAGATGAGGCCGGTGGCACAGGTTTAGGTGTGACTACTGGTGGTTTAGTGGGAACAGGTGTAATTGGTGCAGCGATTGTTGGCGGTATTGCTTCTAACAACTCTGCAACCACACCTGACGATGACGATGATGTTGTTGATCCAGTGCTTAGCTGTGAAGGCGACGACGAGATCGTAGACGGTGTATGTCTAGGTACAACAAATACCTTAACTAGCACAGTAACGGTATCTGGTACTCAAACAGTAACCAAAACAATTACTGTTCCTGTTACCTTTACCTACGCACCGACTATTCAGTAAAAATAGATTCGTGTGAAAAAGCCGCTTTTGTTAGCGGCTTTTTTATTGATAAAAATAAAGTTTCGCACTTTCCTTCCGTCTATTGCTGAAGCACTTTTCAATGAAAAATAAACACTTCTTGCTTATTGTAAGCCTTATGTCTCTTTTGATGACGGGATGCTCATCAACCACGCAGTCATATATCAAAACCATTCGTTTAGCGTTAAAAGATCGCTCCGTAAATTACACCCTTGATGAGATCGCCAACAACAAGGGCGATCTTATGCAGATCAAAGCTGGGGAGCGGGATCAAGCATCACTAGGTTTAGCCTTCATCGATGGCGACAAGCATCGCTGGGTATCCGGAGACGGGGTTGTATTTACCCTGCATCACGGCGTAATAGTACAAACCGAAGGGTTAGACAGAGATTTGTACTACACAGGAAACTTATTACGTAATCCTCTGTCTGGTAAAGACAGACTCGCCTATGAGTGGGACCGCAAGGTCGATATTGAAGGCACTGGGTTTGGATTACCGGTTTTCTCCACATGGCGTATTGAGGGTGAAGAAACGAAAGACTATTTAGGTTTTTCCATTCGCGTATTAAAACTCTCTGAACAGGTTAGCTTCCCCGATTCCACCCCGTTTATTGAAACAGGCCTTGAGTGGGAAAACACCTATTATCTTGATGCTACAACCAAAGAGTTGTTAGCGTCTAAGCAAAAGTTCTCGCCACAGGGAGATGTCTACGACATGGTGTATTTAAGTCGCGTTGTGCGCCTTATGAAGAGCAAAGGAGTTATTGCACAATGAAACGATTAAACGTGCTTTTCCTTGGTGCGCTCATACTCATGGCGCCCCTTAGCGCATTTGCTCAATTAACCATACTGATCAATAAGCAGCCTTATGAATTTCCTCGCCCAGTAAGGTTAAGCAGTGTGTTGTCTGTAGTGGCAGATTCTGGCGACTGGTACTGGCCTGCCGCTGGGGTGTTTAACTTGAACGACGCTACCGCCGAGCGTGAGAAAGAAGCCATATTGTCTGAATTAAGAAAGTTATTGGCTCAGTATGAAGAAGGCTCAAATCGGCATGATGCCTTAAGTGGTTTATATACGCAGGTGGCTTCATGGACAGTGGCGACCCGCGTAGAGATGCCTGTGTCGTACACAAGGGCACGACTTTATCCAGAAGAAAATCCCATGTTTCAACCGGGGAAGTACTTGCTTAGGCTAAGCGGTCGACCTGATGTTATCCACTTTTCTGGCGTGGTAGAAAAGCCCGGTGCTTATCGCCATTCATCAGGTGCTGTTTACACCATAGCGAACTCCGTTAAGCATAGTGCAGGCGCTGACAACAGTACAGTGTATGTCATCGACCCAATGGGGAACGTTCACCTAAAAGGTGCAGCCTATTGGAATGTCGATTACGCGCAAATTATGCCGGGTAGCCAAATTTTTGTGCCCATTGCTGGCAATTTTATCGGCAACACAATGGATACGCTAAACCAGCGTATCGCACATTTAGCAGTACATAGGATCCTTGTGCAATGAGCGCGTATTTTCCATATAAGAGATCGGCACTCGCACTTTTTATAAGCAGTGCCTGCATGTTTCCAGTGGCCGCAGAAACCGAAAGTGAACGAACAGAGCTGGCGGTAGAACCTTCTCAAATGGTGCAAGGGGGGGCAGGGCTTATTCAGACTCCCACGGCACGAATGCGTGACGAAGGTGCGTTCGCTGCAAGTTATACCGATAATGGCGAATATCGTTTTTGGTCGGTAAGCCTTCAGTTATACGATTGGATGGAAGCCACCGCACGCTATACCGACGTACGCACGCGTTTATACAGTGACGTCGATTCGTTTAGTGGCGATCAAACGCTAAAAGATAAAGGCCTAGACGTAAAGTTTCGACTGTGGAAAGAAAGTTACTACTTGCCCGACATCTCTGTGGGCTTTAGAGATTTTGGTGGTACAGGTTTCTTTGAAAGCGAATACGTGAATGCCAGTAAGTCCATTGGCCCCTTTGATATTCACCTTGGCGTGGGTTGGGGTTATTTGGGTACCGCCAGTGATTTTACCAATCCATTTTGTGAATTTAGAGAAAGCTTTTGTGAGCGTCCGACAGGGTTTTCCGGTGAAGGCGGTAAAATTGATTACGACCAGTTCTTCAAAGGCTCAGCGGCCATTTTTGGCGGTATTGAGTACCAAACGCCGTGGGAACCGCTAACGCTAAAGTTAGAGTTTGAGGGTAACGATTATACCCAAGACCGTGCTGGCGTACTTGAACAAGATAGTCGCTGGAATGTGGGGGCGGTGTATCGTTTGGATAATTTTGACTTCAGTTTAAATTACCAACGTGGCAACACCGTGGGCTTTGGGGTGACGTACAGGTTCAATATGAACACAATTACCCAGCTTAAATTTGATAAGCCGCCTAAATCGCTAATGGCTCGTCGGGCCCCCGAAACGATTGACGAGGTAGACAAGTCTCGCTTGTATAATACCTTGTATCGCTCTGGTGGATTTGCCTTAACGGACGCCAACATCACAGAAAAAGAAGCCACATTCTACGGCACTCAGTATGCTTATCGAGATCAAGACGAAGCTATTGAGCGAATAGGGCGCATTGCTGCGGCAGAGTTACCAGATTCTGTAGAAACGTACCACGTTATTGATAATAGCGGTGGCTTGCCCATGGTAGACACGCAGATAGATGCAGAGGCGTTTATTGACGCTGCGCGCTACGAATCCCTTGAGGCTGACATTACGCAAACCTACACCCGTACAGCGCCGTCAGAGGAAATTATTGATGCCTATGATGCGTCAAATATCGAAGGGCTGTTCTACAGTGCTGATTTCTTCTTTACTCAATCATTCGGTAACCCTGAAGACTTCTATCTGTACCAAACCGGGCTTATTTTAAGTGGCGGATACTCGGTTAACAATAAGTTGTCTTTCATCTCCAGTATGCGCGTAACCTTGCTAGATAACTTCGACCAATTTAACTTTTTAGTTGATAACGAAGAAACCTCGGTGCCGCGCGTGAGAACCCGTGTACGTGAATACGTCACTGAAAACCCCATTGGTTTAGACACCGCGTTTGCGCATTACCAAGACAGCGTTAGCGAAAACCTATTTGGTCAAGTTTACGGCGGCTATTTAGAAACCATGTTTGCCGGTGTGGGTGGAGAGTTGCTGTATCGACCTGTAGATAGCCATTTCGCTTTTGGTATCGATCTTAACTATGTGAAACAGCGCGATCCTTACAGCAAACTGGCCACTATCGATTACGAGGCCATTACCGGCCATGCAAGTGTGTATTATCGCCCGCCGTTTTTAGAAGACACCCAAATTACCGCCAGTGTGGGTCAGTTCCTTGCTAAAGACAAAGGGGTTAATATCGACTTCGCGAAACGCTTCGACAGCGGCATTATCGTGGGTGCCTACGCCGCATTCACCGACGTGTCTTCTGAAGAATACGGCGAAGGTAGCTTTACCAAAGGATTCTATATTTCCATTCCTTCAGATCTGTTCTTATTGCAGCCATCTAAAGGTAGGGGATCCTTCCCTTGGGTGCCAATTGCCCGAGACGGTGGGCAAATGCTACGTCGCCCTGTTCGGTTAATTGATACCACTGAAGTAAGATCCCCTTTCTTCGACTAATCCGTTAGTAGGCGAGGGCTATTTGCTCTCGCCTATAATAATTATTTGCCAAATTTTACGAAAAAAGCGCGTTTAATTGTTTAACTTGTGTTACTTTTCACGCCCCACGTGAAGGTACAGATCCTAAAAATCGGCTTAGCCGATCCGCGAGGTAAAGACGAAAAACCCCGCTTTTTTGTCTAAAGTGGATAAATAAGTGACAAAAATTGAGCTTTTTATAGTTTCTTATTGAAATCCGCAGGGCTTTGCTGTATAAAATGCGCCCTCTAATTTATAGTAATACGTCATTTGACCCAACGTCTGTTTGAGCCGTGGGATTGACTGGCGCGACAGTTATCGTTGTTCTGGAGACAAATACAATGTCAAGAGTATGTCAAGTAACAGGTAAGCGTCCTACGGTTGGTAATAACCGTTCGCACGCAAGAAATGCGACTCGTCGTCGCTTTTTGCCAAACCTTCAAACTCACCGTTTTTGGGTTGAGAGCGAAAACCGTTTCGTTAAACTACGTTTGTCTGCGAAAGGCATGCGTATTATCGATAAAAAAGGTATCGATTCAGTATTAACTGATATCCGTGCCCGTGGTGAGAAAATCTAAGGAAGCCGACAATGCGTGATAAAATTAAACTAGTTTCTTCAGCAGGTACAGGTTTCTTCTACACCACTGATAAAAACAAGCGTAACATGCCTGGCAAAATGGAGATCAAAAAGTTTGATCCCGTTGTGCGTAAGCACGTTATGTTCAAAGAGGCAAAAATCAAGTAAACAAACTTGCTTTTGTCTCCACGAAAACCCGGCTTTGCCGGGTTTTTTGCGTTAGACAAAGTGGAAAGTCTACGCCGTTCCCTTTACTATGTTGTTGAACAAATACAGTAGGGTAAACAGTGGCAAGACTTTCTCAAAGGGCAATGAATAATGTGGTGATCCTCGCGATGTTAGTGATGATTGCTTTATTCAACTTAGACAAGTTTGCCTCAACGCCAGACGCCCCCTCGTCACGCTCGCTTTTACCAAGCGATGCCTATGTTTTAAAAATAGAACAAGATGGCCATAAGCTAGAGCGCAACGGCCAAACTTGGCGACAAGTGTCTGGCAGGGCAGCGTTGCCGGTAACGCCACAAGCGCAATATGCGGCATGGCAACAGGCTGCCCTAGTGCCAACGCCCTTGCCAGATAGTGCCTTATCTCAGGTAGAGCCCATTATTACCGTAGTATGGCTTGCGGGCTATTCTCAAGGCATTGTGTACGCCTTCTACCCCAGCTCTCACCCCACGACAGTAAAACTTGATGGTCAATGGTACGCATTGGAAAACGCCGAATTGCGCACGCTCTTGCCTTGGCTTTCCTTCGCTGACCAATAACGGCAGCCTTGTTGGAGTATTTTCATGCCTGAATTACCAGAAGTAGAAGTGAGCCGGTTAGGTATATCACCGTTTCTTCAAAACCAAACCATTACCAATATCATTGTACGTGAACGGCGGATGCGGTGGCCCATTCCCGAAACAATCGCCGACGTGATAGGCCATTCTATTTCGGCAATAAAACGGCGAGCCAAGTACTTGCTAATTGAAACTTCAGTGGGCACGGTTATTTTGCATTTAGGTATGTCGGGTAAGTTACGGGTTATTGATGCGGCAACGCCGCCAGTGAAACACGACCATGTAGATATTGTTTTAGCCTCTGGCCAGTGTTTACGGTTTAACGACCCCAGGCGTTTCGGTGCGGTGTTGTTCCAGCCACCCGGTGAAGCGTTAAGCCTACTTGCGCACCTAGGGCCAGAGCCACTCACAGACGACTTTGATGACCAGCGTCTTTTTCAGTTATCTCGGGGCAAAAAAAGCCCAGTAAAAACTTTTATTATGGACAATGCAGTGGTTGTTGGAGTGGGCAATATCTACGCAAACGAAGCCCTATTTTTGGCTGGCATTCGCCCAACTAGGCAAGCTGGAAATATTAGTTTAGCCCGTTACCAGGTGCTTACCGCTACCATAAAGCAAGTACTAGCCAAAGCTATTGAGCAAGGGGGCACCACGCTGAAAGATTTCGCCCAAGCCGACGGTAACCCGGGTTATTTTGCGCAACACCTCAATGTGTATGGGCGAAAAGGCGAGCCATGTGAGGTGTGTGGTAATGCTATTCAAAGTAAGGTGATAGGACAGCGGAACACGTTCTTTTGTACGCAATGCCAGCGTTAGAATAACACTGGCATGCTGGTTGTGGGGCTTAGACTTTTTTGTCGTCTCTGCTTAAGCGGTCTTTTAACGCTTGTTCTACCACAGGGTGGCAAAAACCGCCTACTTGGCCGCGGTGTAAGGCGACTTCTTTTACCAAGGTAGAAGAAATAAAAGAGTTTTCTTCAGCGGGGGTAAGAAACACACTTTCTAATTTTGGGTTAAGCCTACGGTTCATGTTCGCCAGTTGAAATTCGTATTCAAAATCGGATACCGCACGTAGGCCGCGGATAAGAATAGTCGCATTTTGTTGGTCAGCAAAATCGGCTAATAAGCCCGTAAAGCCAACCACTTCTACGTTGGCCAAATCTGTGGTGACTTTTTTAATCATTTCCACCCGTTCTTCAAGTGAAAATAAAGGCTTCTTGCTAGGGTTGGATGCAATGCCAACAATAACGTGAGAAAACAGTTGCGACGCCCTTTCTATAAGATCGGCGTGTCCATTTGTAATTGGGTCAAACGTACCCGGGTACAGTGCTCTTGTATGCATATCGTTCACATTTTTATCGTTGAAGCGCAACAGTAGCGATAATTGCTCAAAGATGCAATTCAGTTACTGTGGTAACCGTCTAGGCAATGCTGCCAATCGTCGGTCTGCCAATGAAAGACAGGGTTGAGGGCCTTCTCTTTATTTAACGAACGTAGCAGCCTATCGAGGTTTCCTTTTTTCCAATGATCGCCACCTCGTTTATGACATCGGTCAAAGTCTATTAACCAAATATTGCCCTCATCATCCATCATGATATTTCGGATGTTGGCGTCATGATGATACACCTGACATGCATGCATAGCGGCTAGGGCCGCGCCTACTGCCTGCCATCGCTCTGCGGATAAGGGCTCACGGGTTAAAATATGATGCAAATCTTGGCTGCTAGGAATGGTTTGGGTAATTAAATCACCACGGTAAATTAACCCGCGCCTATGGATGTACGCACCAATGGGGGTAGGCACATTCAGGCCATGTTGCCGCATGATGTGCAAAAGCCTAAATTCCTCGAATGGCCGAGAGTGTTCCACACCAAGAAATACGTATTGGTCGCTAAGTAGCTTACCCACTAGGCCGCCGCGCTTAAAATGGCGCAACACCCACTCCTGACCTTCGTGAGACACAAACACGGTGGTGCCTCTGCCCTTAGCGAACCCCGTAATTTTGTTATGGATCTGCCAAAACTCGCGACTGAACATGTCAGTGGTTGGCTCTTTCATCAGGGTATCATCGTATAGAAAATGATGCCCAGCACCTAAGTCTCGTCGTATTATCGCCATGCCGTCCACAACTTTATGGTAAATTTGCCATTCTAACGATTTATTCTGGTATTTCAGCAACGAGAGAGCATCTGTGGGAAAAAAGATTTGCTTAATGCGCCTATCGGCCATTGGAGATGTGTGTCATGCAGCCGCAATGGTAACAAGAATTCAGCATCATTGGCCCAGCGCGGAAATAACCTGGGTGATTGGCAAAGTTGAATATCAATTGGTTAAGTTAATGCCCAATGTACGCTTTATTATTTTTGATAAATCACAAGGCAAGGCTGCAGTAGAAGCATTAAAAGAGACCGTGCAAGGCGAAGTGTTTGACGCCTTGCTCATGATGCAAGTAGCGTTACGAGCCAATTTAGCCTCTCGCGTGATAAGAGCGAAAACACGAATAGGCTTTGACTGGGCGCGCAGTAAAGAGTTGCACTGGTTGTTTGCCAATAAGCGAGTGGCAGCGCACCAACACGCCCATGTATTAGAAGGCTTTATGGATTTCGCCGATGCCCTTGGCGTCCCCCCGTCTGATCCTCTACAGTGGAATATTCCAGTGTCTGAAGAAGATGCACAATGGGGCGAAGGGCAAGCGCAAGCACTAGGCAAGTATGTGGTCATTGCACCCGCCGCCAGTAAAGCAGAAAGAAATTGGTTGCCAGAAAGATACGCTGATATTGCAAATTATATCAATGACAAAGGGATGAGTGTGGTATTGTGCGGCGGCCCAGGCAAGCTAGATAGGGAAACCGCCGATGCTGTGCTTGGGCATAATGCAAAAATAGCGCAAGACTTCACGGGTAAAACCTCGTTACATCAGTTGCTTATGTTACTAAAACATGCCGAGTTTGTTATTGCTCCTGATACCGGCCCTGCCCACATGGCCACCACAGTAGACACACCAGTGGTTGGGCTTTATGCCCATTCTAACCCTCGTCGAACTGGCCCATATAAAAATATTCATCGCGTAGTGTCAGTCTACGATGACTGTATTTTGCAGCAAAAAGGTAAACCTTGGACGGCATTACCTTGGGGCGCGCGAGCGAAGGGCAATGATTTGATGGAAAAAATAACGTTGGACGCGGTAATTGAAAAAGTTGACGAACTCTTTACTTAAGTTCACTTAAATGCGTTAATTTTAAGCAAAATTTTAAATCATTATCTAAACTTGAGAAAGCGGTGATAAAAAACCTATTAAAGCAGGGAGACGTAACATTGAAGACGACGTTCGCGTTGTTGTGGAAATGGCGTAAATACTTACGTTTTCCCTCCCCAAAGCATATAGCTTTTATTGTTCTAGTGTTAAGCACTTGGTCGTTAAACGCGCAGGCAGATCAAACAGTGGTGGTCATTAACCCCAGTGTGGCCAAGCCTACCTTAACGCAAGTGGAACTTCGCCAAATATTCACAGGGCATCTTCAATACTGGGAAGACGGGAACAAAATCCATGTCTTTGTATTAGAAGATAACGACCCTTTACACAAAGCGTTCTGTCGGGAAACGTTGAAGATGTTTCCCTATCAACTATCACGTTTATGGAATCAGTTGACGTATTCAGGGCAAGGAGTCACGCCTACCCGCGTTTCATCGAAAGAAGAACTCATTGAACGGCTGGAAAAAACCCCCGGTGCTATCGGCTATATGCCCTCGGGAGTAGTGTCAAAGGCGAGAATGGTGAAGGTGGTATCACAATGACGTATTTTTATGGATTAATGACGGCGCTATGGTTGTGTTGTGTTTCTTTTAGTGCCAATGGGCAAGAATCTTCAAATCTGCAATGGCACGGTTACTTTTCACAAGGTATTACACAATCGATAGACAGTGATTTCATTACAAGCGATAACCAAATTAGCGCCGAGCTTACCGAAATTGGCCTAAACGGGCTGTATCAGGTAGCCAGTAATATCTCGATTGCAGGGCAGGTGGTTTACCTCGACGGCGGCAATAGGTTTGAACAGGGCAGTCGACTCGACTATCTGTTTATCGATTGGACTGTTGACGATATCGCCGGCTGGCAAGCACAAATTCATTTAGGCCGCTACAAAAACAGCCACTGGTTGTATTCCGTTACCCGTGACGTTCCCCAAACTCGGGATACCGCGGTACTGCCTCAATCGGTTTATTTCGATGGTTTTCGCGACGTAGCCCTAGGCAGTAACGGTATTCAAACCCGCTTTAGCAAATACACCGACAATCATGTGTGGGAAGTTAACTGGAGTTATGGTCGCTCGACTATTAACGAAGAACAGCGGGATTACCTATTAGGCAGCTTAGCGTTGGGGAAAATAAAACAAGATTTTGTGCATCAGTTTAGTGTGTTCTGGCAACCAGCTTCAATGAACTGGAAGCTGGGGGCAAGCTGGTTAGATTCAGATTTCGAATACATCCCCCTTGAACAAGATAATCGTTTTGCAGGGATGTCCAACATACGCCGCTTTATGATTTCAATGCAGTACTTTAGTGAGAACTGGGAGCTCAGTTCGGAACTGCTTAGGGAAATACAAGACTTTAATGGTGTATTTACCCCTGACTATTACGACAAGCGCACCGGTGAAGGCGGCTTTGTGCAACTACGCTATCTGTTTTCTCCACGGTTTAGCGGTTTGGTGAGTTACGACAGTTACACCAATGACGTGGACGACCCCAATGGCGTGCAGTTGGAATTGGAAAGTGGCGGTACTGTGCCTTCTTACTTTGGTTATATGGATACCACCGCCGTGGGCTTGCGTTGGGATATTGCGCCTAAATGGCGATTACAAGCAGAGCACCATTGGGTAAACGGCGCCACACGCGCTGTTAGCTTGCTTGACCCTGACATTGCCGACCATACTGAAGAAACATGGCGTATGTGGTCTATACAGCTGATGTATTGGTTTTAGGTCTTCTCTATGCAAGTAAAACTGTCGTTTACGACAAAAACGATTTTAATCTTACTGGCCATGGTGCTAACGGTAACCGTTGTTATCTCCACCATGCTTATTCGAGAATCTGAATCAAATATTACCTTTCAGCAGCAAGAAGAGCAGGTGTCGAATCAACGCCGTTTACAGCTTTTCTCTGATGTGCTGCATAGCAGAATGGTCATGTGGGTAGATACCTTCTCCCAAGCTGAATTAAAAAACCATCAAGATTTATCAAAACTGGCGCTTGCACTCAAAAATACGCAAGAGTACCTCATGCTCAACTTTCAGGTTGAGTCATTGTTTTTGTTTGACGAATACGGCGTGGTGGGAGACAGGCAAGCTGAACCCCCAGTGTTTGTTCAACGTCTGGTTAAAAGTACGCAAACCACGCTGGAAAGCAAAACCCTAGTTACCTGCGAACTCATTTGTCGTTTTTACTTGTCGGTTCCCATCATGACCTCAGATGATGTGGTGCCTGTGGTGGTCATGTCCACATCGATGCGCGAGATATTGTCGTTGTTTAGCCGCTCAACCGACGCGTACAAGTTAGCAATGGTACAATTCACCACCACCGATCACGGCACTAAGGTATTGAGTTTATCCAGCCAATTAGCGCCGTTAAACAGAGAATACCTTAACCGGGTTATTGATGCCTTGCCCAGTGACTGGAACCCGGATGAGCTGGTAATAAGAGGCCAGCGGGTTACCCACAATAACCAAGATTTACTGGTGAGTTTACTGCCTTTCCCATACACCTACGCGAATAATGATCACCCCTATTTGCTGGTGGTAAGAGACATCAGTGTGCTATTAAAGCAAAAAGCCCAATACGAGCTTTTAGTGATAGCCTCTGCCGCGGGGCTTTTCGTGGTGTTTTCTTTACTGTTATCCTTGTTTCTCAATCAATATCGCACCCGCCTTATTGCGGTTAGTGAACGCTTACCCATGCTTGCGCAGCACAACTTTAAAGAGTTTTACGCGCTATCAGCGCGGCGAAGTATCAGCCCAGCCTTTCGATTGACCGACGAACTTGATGTGGTAGAGCAAGCGGCGAATGATTTGGCTAAACAGCTAGAAGACTTCGACGGACAAATGGCCATAAACACCGCGAAGCTTGAGAAAATGGCCATGTTCGATGTGTTAACCGGGTTGCCCAATCGAAACATGCTCACCTTTCAGATAGAACAGCAACTGGCGCTTGCTGCTCGTGACGATCGTCTAGTGGCACTGATGTTTATGGACTTAGACGACTTTAAAAAGGTAAACGACAGTTATGGTCACGACGTGGGAGACAAACTGTTAAAAGCCGCCGCCATGCGTATCTCTAAACCCATAAGAGAAACCGACATTGCCTCGCGTTTTGGTGGCGATGAATTTGTGGTGTTGTTATCTGACATAGACACAAAAGAGCAAGTGACGCTGGTGGCCAAGAAAATCATTGCCGAGTTTGCCCAGCCGATTGAAGTTAATAAGCTGCAATTTTATGTGTCTATTAGTATTGGCGTGGCGATTACACGCCAAGCAAGGGCTACACCAGTAGAACTGCTACGTCATGCTGATATTGCCATGTATGAGGCCAAAGCTAAAAAGGGCACTGGCTATCGGGTATACGACGCCACCATGAACCTTAAAGTCATGAAAAAGGTAGAGCTTGAAGCAGAAGCGCGAGTGGCTTTACGAGAAAATCAGTTTAGCTTGGCACTGCAACCTCAATTAGACCTTAAAAGCCACAAGTTACTAGGGTTTGAAGCCTTACTGCGTTGGTATCACCCTGATAAGGGGCATATTTCACCCGCTGAGTTTATTCCGTTATTGGAAAACACCGCGTTTATGCTAGAACTGGACTATTGGGTGATTAACAAAGCCACCCAACTCGTGCGCGAACTCAACGCGAATGGTTACCCAGGCATAAAAGTGGCCATTAACCTATCCGCAGCGCAATTCTTAGACCCCAGCTTGCCTAACTTCTTACAGCAGCAAATTATCAACAATGACATTGCGCCATCTCAAGTGTGTTTAGAGCTTACCGAAACGGTATTGGTTACCGATATTGAACGCGCCACCAGTGTGATGCGTAAAATTCGTGAAATGGGATGTATGCTGGCTATTGACGACTTTGGTACCGGCTACTCTTCATTGAGCTACCTGAAATCGCTACCGGCAGACTACATAAAAATTGATCGTTCCTTTATTTCTAACATTACAGAAAACGCCGATGACAGAAATATTGTGCATTCCACCATTTCTATGGTGCGAAACCTTAATCTGCAAGTGATTGCTGAGGGTATCGAAACCATTGAGCAACACGAAATGCTGTGCCATTTTGAGGCGCATCAAGGGCAGGGCTATTTAATTAGTCGCCCCATTCCTGAAACGGAACTTTGGAATACGTTAGAAGACAAAGTGAGTTCTGGTGTGTGGAAAAGCACGATTTAACTGCAAGTAGTCGTGAAAACTTGCAAGTGTGCGCAAATATTTACACATACGAATTTTGACACCGTAAAATCCGCCCTTTGGTGGTATACCCTCTATTTGGGTTTCTTTAAAATACCCTTTTTAGCATAACGGGAGACAGGCATGTCTGCGGCATTTATCTCGCATCTAAACGCACAAATTTCAGCCACAAAAGATGAGGGCTTGTATAAAAAAGAGCGCGTTATTACCTCTCAACAGCAAGCCGATATCGACGTGGCGAATGGCGACCATGTCATTAACTTTTGTGCCAATAATTATTTGGGGCTCGCTAATCACCCCGACCTTATAGACGCGGCAAAGCAAGGCCTAGATTCCCACGGGTTTGGTATGGCGTCGGTGCGCTTTATCTGTGGAACCCAGGATATTCACAAACAGCTAGAGGCTGAAATCAGTGATTTTCTAGGGACTGAAGACACCATTTTGTATCCCTCTTGTTTTGATGCGAACGGCGGTCTTTTTGAAACCCTGCTAGGGCCAGAAGATGCGATTATTTCCGATGCCCTCAATCATGCCAGCATTATTGATGGCGTGCGCTTGTGTAAAGCGAAGCGCTACCGCTATGCCAACAACAATATGGAAGCCCTTGAAGATCAGCTTAAACAAGCTGATGCCGATGGCGCACGCTTTAAAGTGATTGCTACAGATGGGGTATTTTCCATGGACGGCGTGATTGCCGACCTTGCCAGCATCTGCGACCTAGCAGACAAATACGACGCCCTTGTTATGGTAGATGACTGCCACGCTACTGGCTTTTTAGGTGAGTCTGGCCGCGGTAGCCATGAGTATTGCGGGGTAATGGGTCGGGTAGACATTATTACCGGTACCCTAGGCAAAGCCATGGGCGGTGCGTCTGGCGGTTATACTTCGGGTAAAAAAGAAGTGGTTGAGTGGTTACGCCAACGCTCGCGCCCTTATTTATTTTCTAACTCGGTGGCGCCACCTATTGTTGCCGCGTCGCTTAAAGTGTTTGAAATGATGAAACACGGCGACGAGTTACGGGCACAGTTATGGCGAAATGCCGAGCATTTCCGCACTCGCATGGAAGAGGCTGGCTTCACCCTAGCCGGTAAAGACCACGCTATCATTCCCGTTATGCTAGGCGATGCGCGCACGGCCAGCAACATGGCTGATAAACTGCTGAGCAAAGGCATTTACGTTATTGGGTTCTCTTATCCTGTAGTGCCTAAAGGGCAAGCTCGTATTCGTACACAAATGTCGGCGGGGCACTCAATTGAACATGTCGATAAAGCGGTAGACGCCTTTATTGAAGTGGGCAAAGAAATGGGAGTGATTGCATGAAGTCGTTAGTGAAAGCGAAAGCGGAAAAAGGGATTTGGCTGCAAGACACGCCAGAACCCGAAGTAGGGCATAACGACCTACTCATTAAAATTAGAAAAACCGCTATTTGCGGTACCGACATGCACATATACAACTGGGATGAGTGGTCGCAAAAAACCATTCCTGTTCCCATGGTGGTAGGCCACGAATACGTGGGCGAAGTGGTTGGTATGGGGCAGGAAGTACGCGGTTTTAACCTAGGTGATCGGGTATCAGGTGAAGGCCATATTACCTGTGGTCATTGCCGTAACTGCCGCGCTGGACGCCGTCACTTGTGCCGTAATACTGAAGGTGTAGGGGTAAACCGCCCTGGTGCATTCGCTGAATACTTGGTTATTCCAGCGTTTAACGCGTTTAAAATTCCAGACAACATTAGCGACGAGCTAGCGTCTATTTTCGACCCTTTTGGTAACGCTGTTCACACCGCACTAAGTTTTGACCTAGTGGGTGAAGATGTACTTATTACCGGTGCTGGCCCTATTGGTATTATGGCCGCAGCGGTTGCCCGCCATGTTGGCGCACGCCATGTGGTGATTACCGATATCAACCCATATCGCTTAGCGCTAGCAAAGAAAATGGGCGCCACACGGGCGGTAGACGTGAGCAAAGAAGACCTACAAGAAGTGATGAACGAGCTAGGAATGTCGGAAGGTTTCGACGTTGGGCTTGAAATGTCAGGAGTGCCTGTCGCATTGCGAGATATGCTGAATAAAATGAACCATGGCGGAAAAGTGGCCATGTTAGGCATACCGCCACAAGACGTGGCTATCGACTGGAATCAGGTGATATTCAAAGGGCTGATTATTAAAGGCATATACGGGCGAGAGATGTTCGAAACCTGGTATAAAATGGCCAGCTTGCTACAAAGTGGCTTAGATTTATCGCCAATTATCAGTCACCGCTTTTCAGTTGATGACTTCCAGAAGGGATTTGATACCATGGGCTCAGGGCAATCAGGTAAAGTTATTTTGGACTGGCAATAATGACAACGTTTTCTCATATCAGCGTACAAGATGTCGCTAACTTCGACGGCGACGTGGCCATCGTGGATATACGCGACCCGCAATCGTACGCCAATGGTCACATGCCAAATGCATCACCGTTGAATAACGACAACTTTTCAGCTTTTGTTGAAAACACACCCAAAGACACCCCCGTGGTTGTGGTGTGTTATCACGGCATTAGTAGCCAGCAAGCGGCACAAGTTATTGCACAGCAAGGTTTTGCTGAGGTATATAGCATGGACGGTGGCTTTGAAGCGTGGCGAGCGAATCAATCTGTGGTTACAGAGTAATTGTGAGCCACCCTTTAATTGCGTTTCGCCAGCAAGGTGTTGCACACCTTCTGGCGAATTACCTAAAAAGCGAAAATATTGCCTGTTCAGTTAGCCCCACGGACGCCGGCGACGAATACGTGATATTGCTTAACGACGAATCTCAAGCGTTGAAGGCGCGAGAAATTACCGAGCAATTTTTAAGCGACCCCAATAACCCTAAATATCAACAAGCCGCATGGCAATATGGGGACAAGGTTAACCTGCTTCCTCAAGCGTCTGGCTTTAATCTTAAAGCGCTCTTCCTAAACGCCCTGAACACCCCTTTAACCACACTGATCTTCACCATTTGTGTGTTGGTGTATGG
Organism: Alteromonas australica; assembly: GCF_000730385.1. Lineage (NCBI taxonomy): Bacteria > Pseudomonadati > Pseudomonadota > Gammaproteobacteria > Alteromonadales > Alteromonadaceae > Alteromonas > Alteromonas australica. The sequence goes on from NZ_CP008849.1 coordinate 71,180, forward strand.
CTTTTCATTGCTCGGGTTGTTTAGCCCCATCGCGCAACATTTGCTTATGCAGCCTCTATCGGTATTGGCCGACAACAACCAGTGGTGGCGATTGCTCGGGCCCGCATTTATTCACTTTAGTGTACTTCATATTGTCTTTAACCTGCTTTGGTGGAGTACATTAGGCGCAAAAATAGAGCAGGCATTTGGCAGCAGTATGTTGCTATTGGTGTTTGTGGTGTCGGCGGCCACGTCGAACATAGCGCAAGCTTTCTTTACCGAGCCTGTGCAAGCCAACTTGCTGCTATTTGGTGGTTTGTCTGGTGTGGTGTATGCAGTAATGGGCTTTGTATGGTGGCTTGGATGGCTAAAGCCGCAATGGGGCTTACAACTGCCCAACGCGATTGTGGGCTTTATGTTGGTATGGCTGGTGTTAGGTTATGCAGATATTTTGTGGGTAAATATGGCCAATGCAGCGCACACCGCAGGTTTAATCACCGGGTGCGTAATGGCGGCCTTAATATCGTTATTGGCAGATAAACGTAAGGCGTCACGCTAGGTTTATCTCGCCTTAAACTAGCCCTGATTTAGCCTTGGTATAGGTACTTAGTGAAAATAACGTTTTTCACCACTTCACCACCTGTTTCTTGGCGCATATGATCTTGTAATGCTTTTAAAATGGCGCGACGAATATCTTCACGGCCGGTAAGAGATTTCACTTTTTCTTCCGGTTGGCGGCCAAAAATTTCAATGGCAGTGGCGCGCAGAAGCGGCATGTGATGTTCAGCCACTTCTAAGTTATCAACATCGTTGATCATCAGCTCTACCGTTACCCTAACATAGCCTAGCTTGCGAGCACTTTGGCCCACATAGTTAGTCACTATGTCTGGCTCTAAACCTAGGTAGGCGTAGGTTGCTTTATCCTGCGCAAACGAAGGCGAGAGTACGCCGCCAAATAAAAGGCAGGTGGCAATGAATCTGAAAACGCGAATCTTCATCATGGAATGAACAAAAACCAAATTAAAAGGTATAGATTGCTAGTGTAGCAAAACATGCAATAAACACACTACTGCAAAAGTAGAAGCATTCAAGCAAAATCAATATCATAAAGGTATAGTTGAGCATAACAGCGCATTAATGTTTAAAGAGAATGGTAAACACACACACACTCATTATTTCAAATAGGCATACCCTGTGAGCTTCGCAGGTGGTTTCCCAGTGGGGCTATCGGTAGATTGGCACGCACCAAATACTATAAGCATTCCAGATGCGTATTTGAAAAACTGGCTATTAGATACCGGCTCGCTCACCGAACGGGTTCAGTCTTTGTGCCATCAGTTTTCGCTCACCCTGTTAGGGCAGCAAACCATTACCCCTCATCAAAACGAATTGTCGTTACTAAACCGTGACGCTGAACAGGCCTTTCAAGTGCGAGAGGTTCTGCTGTGTGGTAACAATACCCCCTGGGTGTTTGCACGCTCAGTTATACCGCAACAAATGGTAGAGGCAGAATTGGCGAATTTAGGGCAGCAACCTTTAGGTAAGCGGCTATTTAACGATGCGCGTTTTGTTCGTTCAGCCTTTCAGCTTTGTAAGTTATGTTCAAGCAGTATGGGCTACAGCAAAGCGCAAACCCTGTGGGGAAGGCGTTCACTATTCACTTTAAACAATCAAAAGATGATAGTGGCAGAGGTGTTTCTTCCCGATGCACCGGTTTACGACTCAAGGTATCACTATGAAATTTAGTTTAAGACGCAAAAATTTATCTGCTTATTACCGATTAATGCGGTTAGACAAACCTGTTGGCATTTATCTTCTTCTGTGGCCCACACTATGGGCGCTGATTGTGGCGTCTAAGGGCCTGCCTTCTTTGTGTATTACGCTTATTTTTTTGGCGGGCGTGGTGGTGATGCGTTCTGCCGGATGCGTTATTAATGACTACGCCGACAGAAAAGTAGATGGCAGCGTAAAGCGCACCGAAAACAGGCCGCTGGCCAATGGTGAAGTTCAGGCTAACGAAGCCTTAAGCTTATTTTCATTACATATATTGGCCGCATTCTTTCTGGTACTTATGCTGAACTGGCTAACCATGGCGCTGTCGGTTGTGGCGCTACTGTTAGCCGCAAGCTATCCGTTTATGAAGCGTTACACGCACTTGCCTCAGGTTGTGCTAGGCGCAGCATTTGGCTGGGCAATACCGATGGGCTTTATGGCGGTGATGGAAACCGTACCCGCTTATGGTTGGTGGCTATTTGCCGCCAATTTATGTTGGACAGTGGCCTACGACACCATGTATGCCATGGTAGATAGAGACGACGACATTAAAATAGGCGTTAAATCTACGGCGGTGCTGTTTGGCCGATACGATGTAACCATGATAGTGGCGTTACAGGCGTGCATGCTTGCTATTTTATTGGGTGTAGGGCAAATGATTGATGCCAGCTGGCCATATTATGTGGCGTTAGTGATAAGTGCTTTACTGTTTTATCGCCATTACCAATTTATAAAAGGCAAAACGCGAGAAGGTTGCTTTACAGCGTTTATAGAAAACCACCAAGTAGGGTTAGTGATAACCTTAGGGCTGTTACTTCAGTACTGGCTGGCGTAGCTGGCTAATTAACCTAAAGCGTGGCGAATGCGTATAAAGAAGAGCGCGGTTGGCAACGTATTGCCAACCGCTTAAATGTGAATTTAGTCTGCTTGCGTGTTTTCTAACACGGCAATGCGCGCTTCCATCGCGTCGAGTTTTTCACGGGTGCGAATAAGCACTTGGCTTTGAATATCAAACTCTTCACGGGTGACTAAATCGAGTTTAGACAGTTGAGTTTGAAGCACTTGTTTAATTTTACCTTCGGCCTCTTCAGCCATATTGCGCACACCTGGTGGAACGGCATCTGCAATCTGTTTTGCTAAATCTTCGAGTTTTTTCGGATCCAACATGGAATTCCCTTATAATGCGCTGCGTCAAAGTATGTGGTCTATTCTATCGGCATAGCCATATCTTGCAATGAAAACTATGACACCACCATTATCTATTCGGTTTTAGGAAGGCAATGAAACTTAACGAAGCGCAAGAATCTGCTGTCACTTTTGTCTCTGGACCCTGTTTGGTTTTAGCCGGGGCAGGCAGCGGTAAAACTCGGGTTATCACCAATAAAATCGCGCATTTAGTCAGAAATTGCGACATGCCCGCGCGCTATATTGCTGCCGTTACCTTCACCAATAAAGCCGCGCGTGAAATGAAAGAGCGGGTGGCACAAACCTTAGGCAAGCCTGAAGCTCGCGGGCTAAAGGTGTCTACCTTTCACACCTTAGGGTTAACCATAATTAAAGCCCACGTGAAAGACCTGGGGCTAAAGCCTGGGTTTTCTTTATTCGACGACAAAGACTCGTTGTCGCTATTGACCGACCTCACCCGGGAAACCCTTGACGGCGATAAAGAACAGTTATCTTTGCTGCAAAGCTGCATCTCTAATTGGAAGAACGACCTTATTTTGCCAGACGCGTTACTCAAGCAAGCGCAAAGTACGGGCGAACGTGAATTTGCCGAAGCTTACAAGCGTTACCAAGATAACCTAAAAGCTTACAATGCCTTGGATTTCGACGACCTTATTTTACTGCCCACCTTGTTGCTTAAAACCAGCGAAACCGTGCGGGCTAAGTGGCAAAACAAAATCCGCTACTTGTTGGTAGATGAATACCAAGATACCAACACCAGTCAATATGAACTGGTGAAGTTGCTGGTGGGAGAGCGTGCCCGCTTTACTGTGGTAGGCGATGACGACCAATCTATTTATTCTTGGCGGGGAGCAAAACCACAAAACTTGCACCTACTACAGCAAGATTTTCCTCGGTTAAATGTTATTAAGTTGCAGCAAAACTACCGCTCTTCCGGGCGTATACTGCATTGCGCGAATATTCTTATTCAAAACAACCCGCACTTATTCGACAAAACCCTGTTTTCCGAGCTGCAATACGGCGAACCGCTTAAGGTAATAGAAGCCAAAAACGAAGAGCACGAGGCCGAGCGCGTAGTGGCCGAACTGCTGGCCCATAAGTTTATGAATGGCAGCCAGTTTAAAGACTACGCCATTTTGTACCGAGGCAACCATCAAAGCCGCTTATTTGAAAAGCTGCTGATGAGTAACCGCATTCCTTACAAAATAAGTGGCGGTATGTCGTTTTTTGGCCGCGCCGAAGTAAAAGACATCATGGCTTACTTGCGCTTGCTAGTGAATCAAGACGACGACAACGCCTTATTACGAATAATCAATACGCCAGGGCGGGGCATAGGCCGCGCCACGCTGGAAAAACTGGGTAACTTTGCTAACAGCTTAGGTGTGTCTATGTTTGAAGCGGCCACCCATGCCAATTTAAATAGCGTACTGCCCGACAAAGCCTTCCATGCAGTGTCTGGCTTTGCCCGTTGGATTGTAGAGCTAAGCGACAATGCAAACAGGGGCGATACCGCCGATGCGGTTCGCAGCATGATCCGCACCATGGGCTACGAAGAGTGGTTGTACGAACAAAGCGCCAGCCCAAAAGCCGCTGAAATGGCCATGGCCAACGTGAGTACCTTATTCGGTTGGGTGACCGACATGCTAGAAGGTAACGAATTAGAAAGCCCAATGACTCTGACTGAAGTGGTTAATCGCCTAATTCTTCGCGACATGATGGAACGAGGCGAAGACGACGGTGAAGGCGATCAAGTGCAGCTTATGACCTTACATGCTTCTAAAGGGCTAGAGTTCCCCATTGTCTTTTTAGTGGGTATGGAAGAAGGGCTATTGCCCCATCAAAGTAGCATAGACGAAGACAACGTAGAGGAAGAGCGCCGCTTAGCCTACGTGGGCATTACCCGTGCACAGCGCGAACTTATTTTTAGTTTGGCAAAAGAACGCCGACAATTTGGGGAAATTATACACCCTGAACCTAGCCGCTTTTTGTTCGAACTGCCAGCAGACGACGTGCAATGGGAAAACCAAAAGCCTAAGGCCACCAAAGAAGAACGCCAACAAAAAGCTCAAGTGGGGATTGCAAACCTACGGGGAATTTTAAACAAGAGTTAAGTGCCGCTAGCTGGCAAGCTGTTTCATGTCTAACACCTTAGGCTGTTTCAGTATTTTGCCTTGGGCGTAGTTACATTCTATTTCAGTTAGCGCAGATAACTGTGCGGTTGAGTCTACGCCTTCTGCAATAACCTTAAATTTAAGGTGCTCAGAAATAAGCATAACCGACTGAATAAGCTTGAGATTACGCTGCGAACGCGGCAGCGACTTCACAAACCTATGGTCTATCTTTATAAAGTCGAAGGGGTAGGCAAATAAATAGCTTAATGACGCAAGCCCGCTACCAAAGTTATCCAACACCAAGGTAATGCCAGCACGCTTCAGTTTTTTAATGGCTGGTAAAATATACTGCGAGCGACGATTTAAATCGTTTTCATCAAACTCAAAAACCAACTCGTGTGGCGACACCTCATAGTTTTCCACCAAGGCCACCATCTTGTTCACCATAGAGGCTTGCAACAAGTGGTTTATCGACACATTCACCGCAATACGCCCAGGGGCTTCGCCGCTATCCCGCCAATGCTTAAGAAGTTCGCAGGCTTTACGCAGTTGGAATAAGTCTAAATCTAGCGTTAACCCGCTTTGCTCGGCCACTTGCCTAAACTGCTCTCGGGCAATTTTGCCGTAAGCCGGGTGCGACCAACGAACATACAATTCGTGATACAGCGCAGAATCATCACGCAAATCAATCACAGGCTGCAAGAAATAATCAAACTCTTCTTCTCGTAACGCACGCCTAAATTCGTTTTCCAACTCAAGTTCTTCAATAAGACGATCGCGCATGCTTTTATCAAACATAACAAAACGGCCACGGCCCAAAGTTTTTGCTTGGTACATGGCTGCGTCGGCGTCTCTTAGCACTTCATCAGCGCTACGATAATAAGGCTCAAGATGGGCAATACCAATACTGGCGCCCGAATACATTTCTTTGCCTTCCAGTAAGAAGGGCTCAGAAATGGAGTTAATAATACGTGACGCTACTTCTTCAACGTCAGACACTTCATCGAAGTTATCAAGAAGCACCACAAATTCATCGCCACCCAAGCGGGCAAGCAAATCGTGGCCGCGAATACATAGCGCAATACGCCGTGCAACTTCAATGAGAAACTCATCCCCGGCGTGATGGCCTAGGGTGTCGTTGATGACTTTAAAGCGGTCTAAATCAATAAAGAGCACTGCAAACAAGTTATCGCTATAACGCTGCTTGCTGGCAATGGCTAATTCTAAACGGCTAGTAAACATAGCGCGGTTAGGTAGGTCGGTGAGCGAGTCGTGGTGGGCATCGTGAATTAGCTTTAACTCAATCTCTTTACGTTCTTCAATTTGTTGCTTCAAAAACGTATTGGCTTGGTCAAGCTCGGCGGTGCGCTCTTTAACACGCGCTTCCAGTTCGCTGTTGTAACGCTGAATAGCTTCGGTACTACGCTTACGCTCCATGGTTACCGCAATGTGGTGCGATACAAAACGTAAAAGCTCTAAATCTCTGGCGGTATACTTAGCGTGTTTACCGTAGGTTTGCACCGCAATAATGCCTGATATTTCTCCATCAACGATTAACGGCGAGCCCAACCACGAGTTCGCGCTATTCAGCATGGTTTGCGCCACGCTTACGTCAATCTCTCCGGCCTCTGCTAGCTCTAGTACCCGAGGCGGGTTAATCAGTTCAGCTTGCCCAGTACGCAATACAAATTCCGTTAAGCCAAGGCCAATAGGGCGCGACTCTATGCTTTCATTTTCTTTATCACTGAAATACGGGAATTCAAGGTGCTGCTTATCTTCACTTAGTGTAGAAATGTAGCAGTTAGGAGCGCTTATTAAGCGGGCTAAAATATCGTGCAAGCTGGTATAAAACACCGACATGTCGCCATCAAGGTTCGCTGCCAGCTCCGATATTTCAAACAGGGCTTGCTGTAATGCTTCTACCTTTTGGCGCTCGAGTATTTCTTCTTGTAAATCGTCATTTATTTTACGTAACTGGCGGGTACGGTCGCGAATAGTACGTTCGGTAAGCTCGCGGTTTTTAACTCTATCTACCGTAGTGACAATATGCTGCGAGACAAACAGCAGTACTTCTAAATCTTCTTGGCTATAGTGAATGCCTTCATCGTAGGTTTGTACCACCATGGCGCCAATAACCTGGCTGCCTCGCTTTAACGGCACACCCAATAATTCAAACGGCTGCGAGCCCACTAATTTAATGCCGTGCTCTTTGGCAAATCGCTCTTCTTCTTCACGCTTATAAAACAGGTGTTGGCCGGTACGCAGAATAAAACCTGTCATGCCGTCCATCATATCTTCAGCGGGCAGTTGCTTTACCGCTTGTTCGTCAAACTCATCAACAAAGTAAGCAAAATCTACCAAATTGTTATCTTGCTCGTAAAAGGCAACAAAGAAGTTATCGGCATTCATAAAATCAGCAATGATTTCGTGAATGGCAGAATAAAGACGATTGAGATGGCTAACCGAACTGGCTAATTCAGAAATGTCGAAAAGCGCCTTCTGAACACGTTCAGCGCGCTTATATTTATCGGTGAGTTGTTGAAGCTGCGGTATTAATTCCCGCAGCTCTTCTTCCGTCAACTCATATTGCGTTAAATCTGATGACATTTTGAAGCCGGCTAGAATAAGAATAGGTAATTCTAAGTTGCATTAAACTACCCGATCCATCAGAAAAACGCTACTTTTTCCAACAATTTGTTGTGTAAAGTGTAGAGTTAAATGCCTTCGATCATATATTCAATAGCGGCTTTAATTTCATCGTCTGAACAGCTGCTACATGTACCACGAGGAGGCATTGCGTTAATACCGTTAAGGGCATTTTGCCATACGCCGTCTAGGCCACGTTCGTCTAAACGGGGCTGCCAGTCTGCAGCTACGTGCAATTTAGGTGCGCCAAGAACGCCCGCTGCGTGACAGGCAACACAGGCAGAGTTGTAAACGTCTTCGCCTGACTTTGCACCGCCGGCTGCTGCGTTATTACCAGCGGCTTGTGCGCCTGCAACGTGTACCTGACCAATCGGCTTAATACGATCGGCAATTTCGTCGTCACTCATTTCTTGTGCTTGCGCAGCAAACACAGTTAGTGCTGTAGCTGCAACGGTAAACCAGGTTTTCAATTTCACATCTGTCTCCAGGCAATCATGAACTTTAAGTAAAGTATAACGTGCCAGATTATAACGGTAATTCATGCCTGAACAACTGTTTGCTACCAATTACCTATAAAAAGTAAGGATTTTTAATGCAGACAAAACCATCAATTCAGAAATGTTTTGCATAAACCAGTTGATGCAAGGCCGTGGCGTCAGTATTATTACGCCCCGTTTGCGAAGTCAGATTAATCACTACTGGTTTTCAAACATCCCCAACGCACCCGTAGCTCAGCTGGATAGAGCGTTGCCCTCCGGAGGCAAAGGTCATAGGTTCGAATCCTATCGGGTGCGCCATTTTTATCAAGTAGAAACAAGCTCGCATTGAATTACGAAAAATTCTACGAACCACTAAACGCTGTACATTCGGCTAACTTTAACCGCTGTATTTACTGCGGCTGCGAAAAGGCCCGCTCCGACTTTATCCCACCTATAAAATTTATTCACGACTGGCAAGATGGAAACCTAGAGGCCGATTTTATTTCTGTGCCTTCATGTCACGAATGTTTCGACCTATTAAAAAACGAAAACAATAGCACGCTAGAACCAAGAATTGCCGTGTTAAAAAAGCGATTGGCAGAAAAATACAAAAAGGCTATTAGGGTTTTTAACCACTGGAGTATGGAAGAAATTGAAGAAATGGACGCGGCATTTCAAATAAGCCTAAAAGGCGGCATGCGCTTAGGCAAAGAAACCCTGTCACGGCTTCAATTTACAGGGTTCGATTATGAAGTAAACGGCAGCATAACGCGGGTGGCAAAACCACAGCGCGAGGTGTTCAAAGTGTTCGATGACGAATTTAGCAGCTTTAGAGAAGCGCTAGCCTTTGCCAGCGCTACCTACCAAATAAAGAAAAGCAGGCTAAGTCAGCTTTATTTCGACAATGATGAAAGCTTTGATAGGGCGATTGAGGTTTTTCATGGGTTGCTCAAAAAGGAAGATTAAATATTCTACTATGTTTTATAGCTGTAAATAACATAGATTCGAACCACTATTAAGAGTGGCCATTTTTAAAAGTTGGTAGACATAGCGCTGTTTTCTCTTCTAACCGGCAACAAAAATTGAATTGAGAAAAGCTTGTTCTCAACCTTTAACAGTTCAGTTCTTGCTTAAAATTTAAGCGTTAAAGTTGGCAGTGCGAATCAAATAGTGTTAATTTGTTAGACTAAAGGCTAACTATAAGGATGTAGAATGCGTTTTGTTGACGTTTTGAACGTATTGTCCAAATCTTCCCCTTATGCTGTTTCCACTGAGCGAAAAGACGCCATTTCAGCTGAGCTTGATGCAGTAAAGAAATACCTTTATATCGAAACAGAGATTCAAAAAAACTTCGAAAACCACCTAAAGACATTATCTACTACCGCAAAGAAAATTATTTTTCTTTGCGGTAGTAGTGGTGATGGTAAATCTGAAATCCTTACTCAATATGCTTCAAAGTTTTCTCACAAAGCTACTTTTCATTTAGACGCAACACATAGTTTTGAACCTGATGAGTCTGCAATATCAACACTTGATAAAGTTTTTGCTGATTATCAGCGTAGTGAGAAAGCATTAGTAGTTGGTATCAATGTGGGCATGATGGGGAATTATGTCGAAGAGGGTAGCGATGAAAATGTGTGCGATGCCATCGCCAATTATTTAGACTCAAAAGAGTCAACTTCAGAGTATGTGTTCTTAAACTTTGAAGACTATCCAAAGTTCAATTTAACAAGTACCGGTCATTCTTCTGATTTTGTAAAAGCTATTTTGCAACGAATAACAAAATATGAAGACAATATTGTACGGCAGTATTTTGATAAAGAAAGAGCTAGTCATGATGGAAATAAACTCCTATGTACTAACTATCAGCTTCTTTCTATTCCACAAGTTCAAGATAGAATTGTCGATGTACTGTTTAAAGCTAGACTGATTAAAGACCAGTTTCTTACAGCAAGAACGCTGTTGGACTTTGTTCACACATTGTTATCACCGGAGGGGTATCTATTTGATAATATGTTCAATGCCTCTGATAACGAAATCTCATCCAAAATAGTAGATTTTGACCCTGCAGATGTTAGAACAGAAAACGTCGATAAGTTTCTCTTAAGTACTAGTTTGGGTTTGTACGACAAGCGCTTCGAAGAATTCACTTCTTATCTATCCTCTGAACTTGGTATTCGTCAGTCGAAAAATTCTCACTCATATCTAAGACTGTTCTACCTTCTTGGAGAAGCAGAGATCGCCAACAACTATCACAAAGATTTTCTTGAGGATTTTGATGAGCCTCTATTAGATAAGTACGCGAAAGTGTGGAATTTACATACTCACTTTGTAGGGGGTAAAGAAGAGAAAAAAGAGCTAAAAAGCTTCTATAAAGAGACAATATTCGCTGCAATCCACACATATATAAATAGAAATGCCAAATCGATTGCTAAAGGGAAGTTTCTTATCTCATCTCACAATGGTTATCAAATTATGACTGAAGTCGATATGGAACCTGACTTTACGGCTATTCAGCATGCACCACCAACAAGTACATCTTCTTTTGTAGCTAATATATCCATTGAAGGTAAAAGCGTTTCAATGCCGGTTAATATAAACCTTCTTAATATGATGAACAGAATTATTGGCGGATATAGACCAAACAAGCATGACAAAAATACCATCGTTATTTTAGATGACTTTGCTGACCATATAGCTGCCATAGCATCGAGCAAAGATAAGCTCACCATAGTTAAAGACGGCTTAACAATGAGCTTACGTTACGATGATGACGAAATAGAAGTAAGTGGGGTTTAGAAACATGTTTAAACTCAAATCAGAGCTAAAACCTCAAAACAACAAACTGACGTCTTTTTTTCCAATCAATACTAAGGATAGGAAAGGCATTTTTGATTGGGACATCGTACTTGGTCATTTCGTAAAGTACGCTTATCGAAAGAGTGTAGCGAGCAATCAATTTGAGCAATTCAAATTAAAGTGCAAAGAGGATTTTGAATCAAAGTTGGACGAACCACAGTTTTGGCAACATCTTGAAAAAATGTATTTCAGTGGTGATGAACTTTATAAGATAAGTCCAGAGCTTCTACTGTTTAAAGCGCAAGACATTAAAGGTAGCTCGGCAAATAAGAGGCTAGGCGATTTGTTCCTGAACTTATTGCAGGACCATCATCTGCAAAAATCACCAAGTTTAAGTCTGAACTTTTTAGAGAAAGAGCTAGTTGAAACATTCAATAGCTTCACTGTCTCAGGGTCTAAAGCGGGAACCGTTTCTAAAGCACCGACAGAAGTGCCTTATCTCCCTTTTCTAAGAGAGCTGTTTATTGAAGACTTAGACTTTATTGCATCGAAACCAAAGTACTTCATAGAAAACATAACAGACTTTTTAAAGCTTTATGCATTCCTTTATACCGCGCAACTCACACTTAACTTAAGTGAATGGAGAGCGGGTGTACCTACAGCCAAACCATGCTATTTCATTTTGGATACCGAAAAAGCTTCAGATGAACGTAGCTATGTAAAAAGCTACGGTTATCGTCAGCTAGCTAAAAATTTCGATAAGGTTTTCCCATACTTGGCAATGAACGAAAGTCTCCAAGATAGTGCAGCCGTTAAACAGCCACTATGGTCCATTACGAGTCTTGAACATACCCAAGGAGCGCTAGACGCGCTAAACGCTTATGCGGTTGAGTTCAAAGAAGAGCGAAAATTAGAAATAGAGCTCAAAGAAGCAAGCAGCGTGGCAGATGCGGTAGATAACTTGTTGGCACTTTTCTATGCGCAATTTGGCAGGAGTGAAACACGTCATGACGTAAATGTTAATTTCTGCAAAGCCATAGAGTCAGAGCTATGTGGGCACTTTGTTCAGAGCCGAGGAAGAGCGGGCCGAGTTTTAGTATTTAATCAAGATTATATATTGCTTCTGACCAATATAGTTATTGGGAAGAGGGATCGCCTACGACTTCATGAGTTACTGAAAGAGTTTGAAGCTAGAGGTATCTTTTTTGATAAGCAAACACAAAAAGTGCTTGTAGAATTTTATGAGCGAATAGGTAACGTAGAAAGAATGAGTGACAGTGGAGACGCAGTTTATGTCAGAAAAACAGTTTGAGGATTTTTTAGCTGAAAAGCTTATAAACTGGGGCGCTGAGCATTTCTACAAAGGTTATCGTTACCAATTCCAGTCACCAGATAAGGGCAACAGCAAAAAGCTATTTGATGCGCTTTGCGCCAGAAAAGCAGGTTTCATTACTATCAGGCAAGTTGAGATGCCCTTTATTCAAGTTGGGGAATATAAGCTCTTAATTGTCTTACACAGTGAAGAAAAAGGCGACGGCTGTAGCGAAAACTTTATTTCTCATATTCGAGATGTAGTCGCTTCCCAGCAAAGTGAAGTGAAAGACTCTTGTCTTCTGATTATCCATAATTCAATGCTTGATACGTTGATAAATTCAGCTGAGAACATTGCTCAGCCAAACTGGATTTGGCACCCGCTAAAAATTAAAGAAGCATTAGAAGGGGAAATCGATCCGTTAAACGATAATAAGCTCGTTACTCAATGCTTATTAAGTCACCGTTTCGAGCAAATTGTCGATGACGGTGCAACGATGTTTGGGTTTGAAGAGCTCTTTAACGCGCTTGTAGATGATGGTGAAATCAGCTTCCATGAAATAGCACTGCTAAACGACCCTCTTCTGAAAGGATGGGACTCTCCGAATCAGATTGCGAACAGGCTTGAGCAAAACAAGCAAATGTATGAAAAGCTAGACTATATTACCCATCACTTTCCCACAAGCTTGGAGGAAAAGCTTGGGGAAGAAGACTTTAGCCCGTCTTTCATTAAAAAGTATTTCGATGAACAAGACCCAGAAGCATGGAAATACAACTTAGAGTTAGAAGCATGCTTACAAGAACAAAAGAAGAATAAGGAAAACCTTCTAGAGCTTGAAAAAGAATCTATCTCAGAGGGTAAATTACTAGTAAGAACGCAAGCAGATACAAAAGCCGGACGGCGCACTAAGAACATCATTTATGTGATCCCGGAAGGTAGAAATACCTTCGAGCTTGAAATCAGCTTCATTGGCGGAAAAGTAGAGAAAAAAGAGTGCAAAGTTCTCAACGCTAGCCAACCAAGTATCGGCTATAGTAACCCGGATAATGCGGGTGGAAAGCGCAGCCGCATCATGATTTCAGGCAATTATTACGATACTGCTACTTTCTTCACATTCCGCGTTAAGCGAGATAAATCTGCTGAAACTCATAGTTTTAAGGTGTTAGTAGTTAAAGAAAACGAGTTCTATCTAGACTCAATTGAGAACAGCTTCCTTATAGATCCCAAGTGCCAGCTAATTACTATTCAAACCGAAGAGAACAAGATTCAAATTGCTGAACATGGTAAGGAAGAAGCGCTTACTGAAAATGCGCAAGAGTTTGAAAACAGCACCGTAGGTATGGTTGATTTCGAACAGCTAGCTTCAGAATCTGACAATGTTGAGTTTGTAGTAAAAGGTAGAGAAACACAGTTAAGATTCAGCATCGAGGGAGCGGTAGCAACTGATGCGTTATCACTACCGCTTATGTTTAATCAAGAGCGTTTTAATCAACTGTTTAATAACGACTATTTTGCGGTATTTAATAGACGTAAGAGCAAGATCCAACTCGACAACCATGAAATAGCACCCAAAGGAAAGCGATTAACTCTTTTACAATGGGAGCAAGAGCTTCTTGATAACAATAGTTTGTATCGCCCAGTATCTGAAAATTTGCATGTGACCGTTGCGGATATCGCTGCAAGTTACCCAGAACTTTCTTCAGCGTACTCTACTTATTTTGCCTACCTGACTAATAACAACACCTTACCAAGTTTGAGCGGATGGGGCGATACTTACCAAGAGCTTGTTGAACATGTAGTGCGCACTTACAACGAAGCACTAAGAAGCATTCAGTACGATACTTTACTAAGCCAATCACAAAAGCAGTTAGTTAATATCGGCTTTGCAGAGTTCAACGGCGTTGAGTACATAACGCCATATCATCCTATGGTTTTAGCTTATCACCTGTATCTTGTGCAAAGGGTGGTACAAGACAAAACCAACAGCTTCAAGCAGCTGCCAAAAGTCACGCTTTCCAGATTAAATGCGCAAGGGTTAATGCCATTTATTTATGACCCTAATAATGAGTTTGGATACTGTCAGTATGAGACTGACAATAGTATGTGGTTACGTATTGTCCCTCATCAAGAAACTAGTTACGGCTATGTACAGAAACTGGTTAGGGATAAGGTTTCTGAGTTTAGAGATGCGTTTTCAAGCCTATTTGAAAATGGCGAACGGTCCAAGTTAATAATCAATTCCATAAACAATGGGCAAAACAAGGAAGTCTTTCTTGGCCTTGTAGATTTTATCAAACAATACAAAAATAAAGTCTGCCAGATTCACGTAAATATTTATGACGATGAAATAGAGTACTGTGAGTTTGACCGCTTTTCAGACACTGCAAGCTACGACGTTATTAAAGCAGAATATGGTTTAAACAAAGGAAAAGATAAGGATATTGCTGATACAGTCATTGACCTACTTAGAACGAGGTTAACTTACAGTAAATTCGAAAACGAGAAGTTAGAAGATGGCATTTTTAAGCCTCAGCATTACGCCCATATTTCCTTTTTTAAGAACAACGACAAAGTACAGTCTAGAGACCGCAACATTAACGAAGAATTAAGTGGCGTTGTTGCTGAGGGCTTATTAGCCGGCGAAGCATCATCTAGTGAGGAAGATAGCTATTCAACCGCCTTTGGCCTTAAAGGTATCGAGTATGATGACAAGCCCCACCTGCAAATTGCGGAACGTCTTAATGGTCTCATAAAACCTGCGCGAAAACCTGATGAGCAGTATTCACGCTCTAAATCGACAGCATTAGTAATAAGTGGTAAGTTTAGGAAACTTCTTCAATGTGCTTATTCGAGTTCAATCTGGACGACAATTATTGACCCCAAAGTGACACTGGACTTCTTTGACAACGATAAAAACGTTGTGCTGATCCACTATTCGGATAACTACACCAACTCAATAAATTATGACGCGATAACCGTTACTGAAGAATCTGATTTATACAAAAAAGTCCTCGAGCGTGACCAGGGCGGCATCATTGAAGAATTCAACGCATTCAATGGTGAGTGGCTTCTTAAAATGATCACCGCTAACGACAATGAGCGCAAAGAAAAACGCGGAATCATTGGTGCGTATAAGTTTGTAAATTGCTTGCTTAATAAATCTGATATTACCTGGGTTCCACTTTCAGTTGCCGAGATGTTGCGAGTTGCAGGTAATATTGGCTTGAAAATGTCAGAAAGTGACTTTTCAAAAAGTAATATTACAGGAAACATCAAGGGTGCTATTTCAGACGACGTTTTATTTGTAGGCTTTAAGCAAGATGCAATGGTGTTACTGCCTGTGGAAGTTAAAACGGGTAAGAAGCAAACACACAACAAAGGTGTACAACAAGCCAAAGAGCTTAAACGCTACCTTGAAGAAGATGTTTTAAAAGAAGATAGCTTAGCTGCCCAACTTTATCGAGGATTATTTGTAAGGCAACTGCTGATGCAGATAGATAAGTACAAGTTGTATAACCTGTACAATGAGAGCTACTTTGATGAGTTGCTTACTCGTCGTGAATGGTGGTTACAGGGTAAATATGCTATCGCTGATTTGGCAAATTACCCTGAAGGCTTCCTTGTATCACACGTAGAAAATGACACTTTCTTTGAGCCGGCTTTTGAGTTGAAAGAAAATATTCTCAAAATAGAGCTGCCAATAAGCAACCTTTCTATATTTATAAAAACACCGCTATCACAACTTTTCGAACAGCAGCCTGAAAAGCTTTGTCACATCAATAGCGAATACATTTTAAGAGATTCCACACTACTTGTAGATAACAAAATACAGTCAAAAGAAGACACTTCTTTAAGTGTGGATGAGCAGGAAACTGACTACAACTTTAACGCAGAGTCTAATGCCGAAAAGCCCGAAGTAAATGTAGCTGACGGAGTTTATGTGGAAACCAACGAAACTTTAAAGGTGTTAGTTGGTCATTCTGTTCAAAACCAAGCGCCAGTTTTTTGGGAACCAACAAATACTGCCAAATTCATGAATACCAACTCGGGTATTATTGGAACAATGGGTACAGGTAAAACTCAATGCACGAAATCTGTTGTTACTCAGCTCCATCGAAATCAAAAAAATAATGTTGATGGTAAGCCTATTGGTATCCTTATTTTCGATTACAAATCGGATTATGTGGATGACAAATTTATCAGTGCGACAAGCGGTAAAAAATATAATTTATTTAGGCTGCCCTATAACCCGCTGAGCCTGTTTGGTGATACACCAATGTTACCTGTGCACACTGCTCGTGGGTTCTCAGAAACAATGGCAAAAGCCTTTAATTTAGGACAGAGGCAGCAACTCAAACTAAGACAGCTAATTTCCCAAGCATACGATTTAGCGGGAATTAGTAAAGCAGACCCCTCAACATGGGAAAAGCCGGCACCAACTATTGCAGATGTATGGGCGTTGTTTTTGGACAGCGAGCCAGCTGAGGATTCACTTTACGCAGCGCTTGAAAGTCTTCATGAGCTAGAAGTATTCGAAAGCGATGTCAGTAAATGCACAAGTCTGTACGAACTCATAGACGGAATTACGGTAATCGAGCTGGCCGGTTACCCAAGCGAAATCCAAAGCCTGGTTGTTGCGTTAACGCTTGACCTCTTCTATTCGCAAATGCAAAAGCAAGGTAAGCCATCTGTACAAGGCGACCTTCGGCAAGTCACAAAGCTAATTCTTGTGGATGAAGCTGATAACTTTATGTCTCAAAACTTCCCTAGCTTACGAAAAATACTTAAGGAAGGGCGCGAATATGGTGTTGGCGTAATCCTTTCTACTCAGGATATAACTCACTTTAAAACGGGCGACAATGATTACTCTGCTTACATATTAAGCTGGATTGTCCATCGAGTATCTCAAATTAAAAATCAAGATATTAAGTCGCTCTTCAATAAAGACGATAAGACTGACCAAGAGTATCTAATGAAGTCGATACGCGAGTTAGAAAAACACCATAGCTTGTATGTAGATGGTGATAAGAAAATAACAAAGATCAAAGATAGGGCTTTCTGGGAGTTAACCTATGAGCGCAAATGAATTTGTTACTACTGAGTATCTGGTAATATTAGAGAAGAGTTCAGTCGGTGCGCTTTTTAATTTCATCAAGTCAGGTAATGACCTGAATCAGCTTATACAAAACGAGTCTAGCCTAATAATACAAAGCAACAAGTTGCATTCTGGAAACCTGAAACTTGATTATAAAATAAGGTGTGGCTCAGTTTCTGGGAAGGCGCAGAGGTACTTTTATATCTCTGTAAAAGGTAAAAATAATGAATTGCTACAGTATACAAAGTCTTTGCGAGAGTTAAAAAAAGCACTAGGCGAGCAAAATTTTATAATAGAAACCCTCCAGGATGACGTTTCTTTTTATTATTCTAGAAAAGCCTATTCAATAATTCATGAAATAGAGAATTTAATGAGAAAGTTCATTACATTTTTTATGATTGCTAAAGTTGGAAAGGACTGGGTATCTGACAATTTGCCAAGTCAAGTAAAGTCAGCATTAAAGAAAACAAAACCTCGAAAGTATTCATCAGAATTACAGAAATTAGATTTTAAAGACCTAGGATTTATCTTGTTCGACACTTATCAATTAGCCGATAATACGTCACTTTACAACAAAATAAAAAGCTATAAGAGTTCCGATGAAATATTGCTTAGTGACTTAAAAAACTTCATACCGCGTTCCAACTGGGATCATTTCTTCAGTGAGCAAGTAGAGATAGAAGGTCCAACGCTTAAAAGTAAATGGGAAAGGCTTTATGAATTAAGAAATTCAGTGGCACATACTTCGTATTTAAGCAGTGACAAATACGAAGAAATTAGAGACTTGGTCAGCGAATTAAAACCAACGCTCGAGAGGGCTTTTGAAAGACTCGGAAAACTTCAACTTGATACATCTGAACGATTAGCCATATCCGATAGAGTTGCAACTACCCTAGATGCAAGAGTAGGCGCTTACTTTTCCGATATAAACTATTTAGAAAAAGAAATTCGAGCATTATTACCCAATGCTCATGAAATGCCACTAGCTGAATTGATTGATGAACTCGTTCGAAAAGGAGAAATTGAAAATTATACGGGTGAAAAAATACGAAAGTTGATTCACTTAAGGGGAAGTGTATCTTTTAATAGTATCACATCAAAAGAGAATATAAATGAACTTGCTAGCCAACTGCATGATGTTCAAAGTCAAATACAGAAGTCATGGAGTAAAGAAGTATATTTTGCGTTGAAAGCGCTAGGTGGACGAAGTCAGCTAGATAAGATTTATACCCAAGTAGAAAAGCAAACCAATAGGAGGTTGTTTGGTTCATGGCGCACAAGTGTGAGAAGAGCGATTTATTTTCACTCTTCTGATGTTGAGCTCTTCAATGGGAAATACGATATTTATAAACAAATATCAAAAGGAGTTTGGATGATAAGAAAAAGTATAGACCCCACCATGTTAAGAGAATTTTTGGGAGGGGAGGATGCCAAAAATTAGAAAAAACTCATGGGTCGGGATTTTTCCAGAAGTAACCAGTAGACTTGGTAATGCCCTAAAAAGCTTAAGGTTTATTGCATACTTCACTGTTGGAATACTTTTTGTGGGTGGTATCGGGGTTTGGCTTCCTCCACTAATTGACGCTGATGGAAATATTTCTTGGATAGAAAGTCAAAGTGTATTCACTTTTTCAGTGGCGATACTTGGAACTTTATTCGTTGAAGGTTTTCTTTCTAAGTCAAATCAGCAAAATTTCGCTGCATTGGGTTTAATTATTGGGATAATAGCTTTTATAACTTCCTTGTTAGGTTATGTTTTTTGTCCTTCTGGTTTATCAATCGCGGTAAACATTGGCGCTCTCATATCGCTCCTACTTTTCTTGATGGCTAATGTTAATGATCCGAGGTTTGATGATGATGATGAAGAGATCGTTGCTTCTTCTACAGGATATAAAGCTGCAAACGCAGATATGATTAAGGATAACAGTTAATGAGTAATTTTCCTCTCAAAGTGCCAGCGATCAAAGTCGAGCAACCTTTAGGTGATTTCTATGTAGTTACATTGACGGCTAAGCAGTTATTGCAGACATGTTACACGATAAAGGCTGAAATACTTCAAGATGAAGAAGAGACAAAAACAGGATATCTTGGAACATTCGTAAATCGATTAGTTGGAAACCAGCGAATTCGTACCACTAAGCGTCTTGACGAAATAAAGCGATATACTGAGACTGTAGATGCAAGCTTTCCTAATTCAATTATTTTAGGCGCAAATTATGACCAAGATGGCAACCTTATTACAAATTTAAAAGAGCGCTGGACTGTTGAAAATGTTGGCGGTAATTTTTATGAGTTGACAATACCAACCTCTAAAAAGCTTGCTTCAATAATAGATGGTCAACATAGAGTGTTTGGGTTTGAAAACTCTTCGTCCCAGGATATGAATCTTCTGTGTTCGGTATATCTTGACCTTCCTCTACCTTACCATGCAAAGATATTCACAAATATCAACATTAATCAAAAACGAGTTGACAAAAACTTAGCGTATAACCTTTTTCAGTTTGATATGGAGCAAGGCGAGCCTAAGTCATGGACGCCCGAAACTCTAGCTGTTTATTTTGCTAGAGTGTTAGCTGAAGATACTACTTCACCGTTACAAGGAATGATAAAACTCGGATTGGCAAATACACAAACAGAATCATCGATTTCGATGGCTTCGATAATAGACGGCATACTTTCATTAATAACAACAAATCCTAAGAAAGACAGAGAATTAATGCATACAGTATCTATCGATGGTGGCAGAGATAGAAGTTTATTAAATGATGAGGCGTCTACTGCTCCCTTGAGAGACTTGTATTTATTAAATAAGGACAAAACATTCTTTAATATTATAAAAAGCTATTTCGGTGCTTTAAAGAAAGTGCTTTGGGAATATGAAGTTTTTCGTAAAACCCTTGGAGTGCATGCATGTTTCGATTTTCTTAAGTTTGTTTGCAAAGATTATGATGGAACAGAAGAATTTAATGAGGAATATTTTTTAGAGTTACTGAGTCCAGTAAAAGAAATTAATTTTGACGACCAGTTTTTTGGTATCCAGACAAAATTAAGAAGCAGAGTTAGAAACTCAATGTTTTTGGCTGCTAGTTTGAAATCTTTAGCAGACTTAAAGCTAAACAATGACGAGCAAAAGTTATATCAAATACTTTTAAACGGAGCGGGAAAGACAGCCTAAATGTCTCATCTAGGCCGTATAGCTCAATAAAATTACACTTTAGACTTTATACTATAAGCTGATATGTCTCTGAGGGTTCTAAAGTTTCGAAGATTTCCAACCCCATGCTCAACATGAGCAGCCCAAGCTTGTTGAAGCTGCTTACCCTCTAAATCAGGGTAAGTATGTTTCAACAAAAGCTCTGTCATCTCTTGAGTGCGCCCTAGCCAAGTAATCTTATCCAATGTCAAACTTCCATTGGTGGCGTACTCTGTGGCTGGGTCATACCTGAAGTCAGACTCTATCGAACGGAAAAATGCGATACGAGCTGATACGTTTGGGGTTACTCCAGTGTAGCCTTTTAACTTCTTAAGTTGCTCTTCCACAGTACGTGATAATTGCATTCTATTAGGTAGCATTAGGCAATCTCCGCTTTTTCATTTTCCCAGAAGTAGCCCTCGGTTACTGAGGAACAGCGTGTGGCTTCGTCAAAGTTAATTTCAAACGCATGCGACACTTCTGGCTGTAAAATGGAGTAGAAATCAGCATCGACTTCGGTATCTGTAGACAAAAGAATGACCTGCTCGCCAGCTTCTGGGAAATAGTGCTTTATAAGCTTATCTCTGTGTTTAGAATCGAGTCTGCCAAGCGGAGTGTCTACAACAACAGGCAGTACTTTCCCTGATAACTTACCTAGGGCTTCTAGTATTGCGAAAGCAAAAATTTGCTTTTCGCCAGCAGAAAGCGACTTTCTATTAATTTCCATTCCATCCAGGTCGACTAGTGCTACATCGAAGGTTTCAGGATTTATTTTTGCTGTCAGCTTTAAATCTTCTTTTCTAGCAAGCTTTCGGTAAGCCAAAGCAAATAGCTCTTCAAGTTGGGCAACTCTTAGTTGCGTTAACTGCTTAGAAAACTCCTGTAACGCACCTTGTGTTGAGCTCACTCGTGCAACCGCCTTTTGCAACGACTTTTCATTTTTCTGTTGGTTAAATAATTTTTCAAGTCTTTTAGCTAGTTCCAGCGCTTTAGCCATCGACGTTTGTGCTTTTTGAAGTACATCCTTATAAACGTCTTTTTCTTTTGCCACTGCTTTGTCTAATTCTCGTAAGCGCTCATATAAACCAATCAGTTCTTTTTCGTCTGGCGCTCTTTGAATTCTGAGCGTTAGGGAGTCTAAGTCTGATTCGGCTGCAGTTAATTCCGATAGGGTGTTGCTCAGCCTAGCTTTTGATTCACTTGCATCGTCGCGTAAACTTTCAAGCTGGTGGAATTCTCTATCAGAGATATCTAGGTTTATAGTACCTTCAGCATTGGTACGCCCCTCAGATTCCATATAGGTTTTAAGTAGCTCATTAACTTGTACTTCATCTGCCGCTAGCGCCGATGACAATGTAGTAGCAAGCTTTTCAGTTTGTGCTAGAAAATGCTCGTTGAAAGACTGTTTAGCCTTAAGTTCTTTTTCTTTAGCAAGTTGTTGGAACAGCCCGTTTATGGCGTTTGGCGCTAAAGACAAAGGAAATGCACCATCTAGTTCGTGGAGTACCTTGCCCTTGATGGTATCTATTTCACGTTCTAGCGACTTTTGTTTGCCTTTTTCTTCGTCTCTTGTGATAGCAAAAGCACCACCGCGTTCTTGAATGCTTTTTTCGATTTGACTCATTTCAAAGCGAAGGCTGGTAATCTTCGGGTACAGCTCATTCGCTTGCTCTTTGTAAGCTTCTGCTTCTGCTTTAAAGCTTTCTTTTTGCTTTTGAAGGTCCGTAATTTCTTTTTGGATAGTGGCTGAAGCTTTACCTTCACTTTCTTTATTAAGGTATATATCTAAATCAATATTCAGCCTTTCTATAATATCCAACCCCAGCAGTTTTTGAACCGCTTCTTTAAGGTAAACTCCTGTATCATCTTCAGCCAATTCAGCAATCTTCTCACCGTCGAAAAAGAACAGGTCTCCTATACCCGGAGGAATCATTTCTGAAATAACTGACTGAATTTGTTCTGAGGTTAAGTTTGAATCTTCGTCTGCGTGCTCAAAGCTTATCTTTTCTTTACCATCAACGCCCCAAGTACGAGTGATTGTAAATACGCCGTGTTTACCTTGATGAGTGTGTGTAAACGCTAGGCTAATTGATGCTTTTGCCGAGTTATCTTCTTTTTTTGCTTTGTTATTTAACTGCTGTGAAAGGTAGTCTGCATATTCTTTATTATTTGGAATAGAACTAAGCGCTCGTCTTCCCAACAGAAGCAGTCGTATGGCAGTAAGAATAGATGTTTTACCTGCACCATTTAAACCGCCGAACAGAATAATCGGCTTAGATAGCAGGCCATCCTTTTTAGGCTGTAAATCAAGAGAGTGCTCGCCGTTGAACACTCGAAAATTCTTCATGGTTAGCTTTTTAAAAATCATAACTGCATCTCCTTATTTAAGGATGCTGTGATGGCGGCTAACTCTGCTTCGTAGTCTTGCACTTCTTTCGACTGATTAATTTGATTTTGCCTACTGTCTTTATTCTGTTTAATAATTTCTTCGGCTGATTCCCAATCCTGCTGGATGAGCCTTCCTATCTTTTTGTAAATACCAGTGCGTCGGGAAAGCCCAGACATTGAAATTTCTAAATCGATGAGCTTTTTAACAAGCTGAGGAGAAACACCGTATTCTGGTGCTATTTCGGTTATCAGCGCAGCATCTTCTCTACTAAACTGGTTAGTATCATCAACAGACCAGTCAAGGTCGTAACCAAAGACTTCGTTGAAAATAATAGGTAAATCATCGTCCCAATCAGGCTCATTAGGGTCGTTTAACCACTCATGACGCACCGCGTGTAACTCAGGCACGGTAATCAGCTCTACGTCTCTACCCGAATCTGCTAGTTGCTTTTGAATATTCAAAAGTAACTTTAAGGCAACTTTACGATACTTCAGCTTATAAGGGCCTGTAGTGTAATCGTCGGTTAAAATTTTCTCGCCATCTTCACGAAGCGTTTTAAACGCTAACCTACCGTCTCTTCTTATGTGGCTCCGATATTTCTTCTTAAGCTTTGGAGAGGTGCTACGTGACAATATATTCCTGTACTTAAGTAAAGGCAGCATCCACGTTTCACCATTTTGCACTAGGCTTTCCATTGCTCTGTCTTTTGTGACAACGGTGCATGTCCAGCAGCCAAAGCGAGAATTACCGCAAGAGGGTGTTGTCTCATCAATAACCATAGGGCATTCGCCCTGACCAGAGGAGTCTTTATAAAGGTTCCATAAAACAAGGTTTTTACCACCCCATGGTGTTTCCCACTCAAGGTCATACTTGTCGAACCATTTATTTTTCATACCGTAGGGAGTTTCTTGTTGCTCGAGATGACAAAAACGAAGAATTTTCCAGACGTCATCTACAGCCCACATATCAATTGGCGTGTAAATGAAAGCATTTGATAGCGTAGTGTGCTTCGCCAAGTCTGAGCCATCAATTTTGTGTTTAGCAATAACTTGTGCACGTGAAGCACTTTCTTGCGATCTAGAGCCAAGAACTACAATAACTTCATCATACTGATTTACTTTGTCGGTAATGAAAGTACTTACTGGGTCTATCTTCATTCTCTCAGTGCACCAGCGGAAATTACGTGTAGGTGCGGGATAGCCTTTACCAAGAAGGTTCGACCAAAAAGTTTCATTCGTCTTAGGAACGACTTTATGCGAAGTGATGGGTAACTTATCGCGCGCCGCGCCTCGCTGAATTGCCTCAAGAGAGCGGTTTACGTGGTTTACTACAATAGGCGTTTCAACCAATGTATCAGATGCAACGACAAACACGTGTTTGTGGCGTTCTTCAGGTTTTAAACCTAATAGCGCTAAGTAAACAAGTACCATTACAGCAGAAGAGTCTTTACCCCCACTGTAGCCAATAACCCATGGTCTAGTATCTTGTAAATAAACGCGCTGAACGTTGGCTACGTAGTCTTTTAGTGGGAGACCAGAAAACTCTTCCTGCTCGATGAACTCAATATAGTCTTCGAGATCGAATTGCTTGGCTAATGTCATGAGTCTAATAAATCTTTTTCTTTTTGAAGGTCATCTTGAGATAACTCAAGCCCTAGTTGGCGTTTAATTTCTAGTGCTGTGAGAAATATGTTTGAGCTAGCTTTGGATAGCTTGCCGTGCATCATTGCGCGTTTAACCCATTCAGGGTTGGATTTTCGCCAATTGACAGAGTTAAGCTTTTCCAACGTTGCTATTCTCTCTTCTTCAGCAAAGTCCAATAAGTGATTCCCAACAATCGCAATGGCTTGAAGGGCGATACCGTGTGCCGTCAAATATTCTTGACGAAACTCACCTACAGCAAGCTCTTTATCCTGTACTAATTGCCACTCGGGCATATTATCATTAATGCAATTCCAAAACTGCAAAGCGAACTGTTTTTCATCTTCAGAAATGTCGTCTTTGGGGCCTTTTCCTAGCAACGCTCTAGTTGCGTGTTTGATTGCGCTTAGAGCAAAAATCTTATTGCTCTTTATCGGGATGCTTCCCTTTTCCATTTCGGTGAACCCAATAAATGGCTTGGCGTTATTCGCAAGATATTTTGCTACGCGCGCGCCTGGGTCTCTATCATCGTAAAGCGTTGAAAGCGATGAGGAAGGGCGGATTGCATGCTGGTTTAAATCGGCAAACATCTGTTGGCTTCTACTTAACCCTTCATCGATGTAAAACACTATTGCGATATTGTCTTGGCCGAGCTCTGGCTTATGCTTAATCGCTTCTTCAATTGCAGCTCTGCGATGCTGCCCATCATTGATTAGAATGCTCGTATTCATAGAGACTTTTAGCGTGCCAATATTGGGTGCGTTTTCTTGCTCTATAAATGAAACTTCGCTGCCTACTGATGCAGTGAGTGCTGAAAAAACATAGTCATCTGGATTGTCAACCAAATACCTACTCATCTCTGGAATTCGAGTTTTATTCAGTGTGCGCTGAGCACGTAACTCTGGCGGCACTTCTTCTTCATCGTAAATAAAGATTTTCGGTATGATACGAAGAGGGCAAGTTGCAATGTAAAATGGTCTTCCGGCTTGAACGCCACGAACTGCTGGAAAGGAATAGCAGAAATCATTATCTAAAGTATTCAAAATTTACCCTCCTTGATTACTACGTAAAAATTTTACGTAATTTTTTGTGAAAGTAAATAATTTATCTTTTTTTACGTAAAATTTAATTATTGAAAGCTGAGAGTATACATCTTTGGGAAAAGAAGGGTGAGCTGGACTTTAGGCTCGATTTTCGCAGATGTAATCTGCTTTGTTACTCAATACAGCATCGGAATGCTCGTCGACATAATCAAAAAAGTCCACATCTTGATCCGCCATTTTGATCTTAACTCTTTCTTTTAATTTGGGCGCGCTGCTCTGTTCGAAATCCTCATAACCTAGTAAAGTGAGTTTACCTGAATTTATATGGATTTTAATTAGCTGTATGTCTTCAAGTTCACCATAAAGTTGCAAGGCTGAGCTTACGTACACCCTCAACAGTGGCGACAGCAAATCTAAGTATTGTTTATGAAAGGTTAAAGAGTGTGGCTTCTGGAATTCTTCTGCCAATACGCTTTTAGGCAAGGTTTTATGGGCTTCTAAGCATTCAGCTTCTATCATCTCTACATCTGCTATTTGAAAGAGAAGTTCTTTCGCTAGCGTTTGTGCATTTTTGTTAGTGTCGAAGAAGGCTTTTATGTCACGTTTTGTTTGCTCTGGCTGGTATTTGTATGGCTTTCTTTTACCAAAGTGGCCCACTGCGAAGTAAACGAGCAAATCTTCGGTGCGCATTTGCTGAGCAATATTTAAGTCACCATTGCCATAAAAGTTTAGGCACAGCCTAAAAGCTTTTTTCATAGTGCCAACAAGTTCTATTAACTCGTCAGCCTTACCAAATTCATCTTTCGCGGGTGCTCTGCCTAGTAACAAGCAAGTTTTCCAATATTCCTCAAACAGCTCGCTGTGTTTGGTGAATAAAAGCTGTGTATTGGCTTCTTTGATATCAACAGGCTTAGACTTATGCTCCCAAGTTCGCGTTCGCTTATGTCGGTTCTGAAGATAATCTTGTTCTAGATACTTATCTTTGAATACGAAATATATCCCGGGGGCTACTGCAATGGCTGACTCATCTAAGCTCAGCTCAATGAACATTTTTAGTTCGCTTTGCGTGAAGTACTTTTGAAAGGTATTTCGACTAGTGATAATGCCATCTTTATATGGCGTGAACTTAGCAAGGTAGCTTTCGTTTGCCAGCATAGCCGAGATAACAAGAAGCTTATCGGTAAGGGCCCAAGCGCCTTGGATAGCTTCCATACGTTCGTTTCTTTCTTCAATTACGTTAATTACAAAACCAATGTTAACCAAGTCAGCGTTTACTTTATCTGCGTCTGGCAGAAAATTTGGATCCCACCCGAGAGCATCTAGCCCATGCGCTTCAAGTTCTCGAAGATCATCTCCTCTACCGCACCCGTAATCAAATATGGAATATTGACCCTCCAGAAAGCCGTGCTTTGCTAACACCTTCATTGGGGCCGATAGTTCGTAGCGTACTATTGCGGTTTTATCGCGCTCAATTTTTTTATCATCTTTATTAAGTAGTAATGCAGAGTTTCGAAACAAGCGCCCGTCTACAAGTTCGTAGCCATGCGCATTTATCAAAGCCTCCCAAGACGCTTTAAACCCAATATGCCGCGAGTTGTCATAAAGGCCTGCTTGCTCACCCTCTTCGGTAATCTGTTTAAACTCTTCGTATTGCGGATGGTCGGGCAAAACCATGGTTTCTTTGCGGTGAAGAATAGGCGGGTTATCGTAGTTAGAATAGTCTGTTACTTTATGAGATAGCTTCTGCAGGTCTACGGTTACACTTTGCTTTAAGGCGGGGTAAGACTCTTCTTCAAAAGTGGGGTAGTGCAATAAACTTAATGAAAACTGCTTTCTAGAAAGCTTGATTAAGTTCCAGTGCTCCCGAGGGATTTTCAGCGCTTTGCCAACAGCTAAAACAACGTTGCGTAGTTTATCCGGTAGTTGCATTAATGTGCTGTCATGCACGTAAATGGCATCGGGAAGCTTTTTTCCTACTTCCAATTTATCAACCAACGATTTAAATAAAGCTGCGTCCACTACAACCCCTCTGCCAATATTATTGCTTGATCGCCAAATGCCTTTTTACCTGGATAGCGCCTACCATTTTCGCTTTCACACATAATTTGCAGGTGCTTGAGCGGGTCGGTTAAATGAATACTGACATGAAGTGGCCTTTTATTACCATAGTAGTAAATACGATCGTAATTTAGCTTTTGCGTAATGAAACGAACGATATTGGAAGTTGGAAGGCCTTCAATGTAGAAATCACACGCAGCACCACCCCGGCTACATATTTGTCTACCTGCACTGTTGATTTCGTATGATGAATGCTGATCTAGTGTCGGGGCAGTGCCGCTAGGTGATGACTTTTGGATATGTTTCTTTAGTTCGAACGAAGTAAAGCCATATGTAATTATTGGATTACCTAAAGAACGGTTTACAGGTAGAAGAACTTCATATAGTAATCGCTCTAGCGCTAATTTCGATTTCTGCTTTATTGGCTCGTTAGTTTTTGGGAAGTCATGTTTTTTCTTATGCCAGTTCAATAAAGCATTTCCTAGCGGGTGGTTAAGTGCCGAGTGCCCGTTGGGTAATGAATAAAAAAAAGAACCTCCGCGTTTTTCAAACGCAATCTTACCGAGTGTTCGCAAGTGCATTAACTGGCAGTCGGTGATCCTAAGTATCGTTTTAGTTTCTGTGCTAGTTAATTCACTCATATTGGATTCTTAGTTGCCAATTAGAGTATCAGGTTCACATAAAACTAGCGGTACGCAAAATAAAAAATTAAACGAAACATCCTTGTTTCATCAATCTTACCCTTTTGTATTAACGCTATTTAGCATCTAAATATTTGTATGTTTTATAGCTACTGTTACAAAACAAGTCTACGTGTGCATTATCTATAATTGAACCGTCACCATAAAGTCCCGTCAATTTAAAGCCAGTGTAGCCTCCATAACTATTCTTAGCATTTACATCGAAACAAACGCACTGAACAGCACCTTCTAAAAGCTCGGGATTGCTTTTAACTGATTCAGTGTCTATTACGCTGATACGAATGTTTCTATATTTAGCTGAATCAGGGTCCTTCAATGCGTAAGACATTATTTCTTTTGTTTTAGAAATGATTTGAGCGTCTTCTAGCTTATAAAAAGCATTCTGAGATGGGCTAGTCAGATATCTTGGGGTCGCCATGCAGCCACTAAGAATGATGAAAGAGAAAATAATTAAAGAAAGTTTAAAAAAACAACTGGTTTTCAATTAGATACTCCATTAAACGAACGTTAAAATTCGGGTGCGGAGAGTACCAATGTTTTTTGAAACTGACTAGGCCCATTTTTTCTAAGTGATTAAAGTTTGCCCTTTATAGAAGGGCGCTAGTTAAACTGATGTTCCTAATTCTTTTACTAATTAGCCAACAGTAAACCAGCCGCCCGAGTCCGGTAACTCAATTAATGTAGCTTACCCAGAGTTCTTTCATTACCTTGATCACCAACTGTTCAAAACATTGATTTACCGCAAAACTAAAATTCCCCACCTTTGTATAGTAAAGCGGTATACCTAGCTGTTATCGCCACCTACCTTTATCCTCATACACAGGGAGCGCCGCTGTGAAAAAAACGCCGTTTATATTATCTATTTTGCTTGTCGTGTTTTTAATTGTGGTGGGCAGCCTTATGTTTAGCGACCCTGACGTTACCAATGTGGTGTCGGGGAATGGGCGTATTGAAGCCACTGAAATTGGTATTTCTGCCAAAGTGGCAGGGCGGGTGGAAGACATTTACGTTAACGAAGGCGACAGGGTAGAAGCGGGGGATGTGGTGGCTAAGCTAGATACCGCCACCATTAACAGTCAACTTGAACAAGCGAAAGCGCAAGCCGAACAGGCAAAAAGTGCGGTAGAAGCCGCCAATATGGCGATTGCCCAACGGGAAAGTGAAAAGGCGGCGCTAGAGGCTGCGCTTATACAAGCTAAGGCGGAATTAAAAGCGGCAGAAGCGCATGCGGCGCGTACCAGTGAATTGGCCAAAACTGGGGCGGTGTCTAAGCAGCTTGCCGAAGATAATTTAACCACGGTTGAAAGTGCAAAAGCCGCGGTTAATGCAGCTAAGGCGCGCTTAACTGCCGCCGCCGCCACCATTGAAGCAACCCGTTCTCAATACTATTCGGCCCTTGCTGCGGTGAATGCCGCCAACGCCACCATTGCGCAAATTGAATCAGAAATGAACGACATGGTTTTAAAAGCCCCCCGTAGCGGCCGTATTCAGTATCGGGTAGTGCAGCCTGGTGAAGTGGTGGGGGCCGGCGGCCGTGTACTTAGTTTGGTCGATTTAACCAACGTGTACATGACCTTTTTCTTGCCGGCTTCACAGGTAGGTAAGCTCACCATGGGCGGTGAAGCGCGTATTGTGCTAGATGCTGCCCCTAACATGGCTATTCCTGCCACCATTTCTTACGTGGCTGACGTGGCGCAATTTACCCCTCGTTCAGTGGAAACCCAAAGCGAACGTGAAAAGCTTATGTTTAGGGTTAAAGCGCAAGTGCCAGTACCGCTATTAAAGCAGCACATCGATAAAGTAAAAACCGGGCTACCCGGTGTGGTGTGGGTGAAATTAAGTGATGATGCCCAGTGGCCTAGCGACCTGCCCGAACTGGTACACGAATGAGTCATATCATTGAATGCTCACAGCTAACGGTGCGCTATAAAAGCACGACAGCTATCGATAACATTCAGCTGAGTATTCCCGCTGGGGTAACGGTAGGCATTATTGGGCCCGACGGTGTGGGTAAGTCTACCTTACTGAGTTTAATTGCGGGCGAGCGTATGATGCAGCAGGGCAGCTTGCAGGTGCTTGGCGGCAACATGCGGGATAAAAAGCACCGCGAGGCGATTTGTTCCGACATTGCCTATATGCCTCAAGGGCTGGGTAAAAACCTGTACCCCACGTTATCGGTGGAAGAAAACCTGCAGTTTTTTGCCAAGCTGTTTGGCAATAGCCGCAAACAGCGCCGGGCACGTATAGACAACCTCACTAAGCGCACTGGGCTTTACCCTTTTTTATCACGCCCGGCGGGAAAGTTGTCAGGGGGTATGAAACAAAAACTGGGGCTGTGCTGCGCATTAATTCACGACCCTCGCTTGCTTATTCTTGATGAACCCACCACAGGGGTAGATCCCCTAGCGCGAAGCCAGTTTTGGTCGCTTATTCGCGATATTCACACCGCGCAACCGAATATTACGGTGCTGGTGGCTACCGCCTACATGGATGAAGCCCAGCAATTTAACCACTTAATTGCGTTAAACGCGGGAAAGATATTAGCTACAGGTTCGCCGCAAGACCTGCTGGCTCGCACCCAAACCAGTAACTTAGAGTCGGCGTTTATTGCGCTGTTACCTAGCGAGATAAAACACCACCACCATAGCGTGGAGGTTCAGCCGTACAACGCGGCTATTCATAGTGAAACCGCCATTGAAGCGAAAAAACTCACCATGAAGTTTGGCGATTTTGTGGCAGTAGACAAGGTGAGTTTTACCATTGGTAAAGGTGAGATATTCGGCTTTTTAGGTTCTAATGGATGCGGTAAATCGACCACCATGAAAATGCTAACCGGGTTGTTACCGCAAACCTCAGGCGAGGCGTGGCTGCTGGGTAGCCCGCTTGCCGCTAACGACATTAACACCCGCTATCGCGTGGGGTATATGTCGCAAAGTTTTTCTCTTTATACCGAACTTACCGTTAGGCAAAACTTGGTGTTACACGCCAAGCTGTTTAAAGTGCCTGCCACTAAGGTTGAAGGGCGGGTAGATGAAATGCTCAACCGCTTTGCCTTATCCCAGCATCAACACAATTTACCTCATGCTTTACCTTTAGGTATACGACAGCGTTTGTCGCTGGCCGTGGCCATGGTGCATAAGCCGGAAGTGCTTATTCTTGATGAGCCCACCTCGGGGGTAGACCCAATAGCGCGAGATAATTTTTGGCAGTTGCTTATTACCTTAGCGCGCCAAGATGGCGTGACTATTTTTATTTCTACCCACTTTATGAACGAAGCGGCTCGCTGCGATAGAATTTCGCTTATGCACGCAGGCAAAGTGCTAATAACCGATACCCCTGAAGCCATAAAGGCGCAAAAATCTGCCGATACCTTAGAAGCCGCGTTTATCGAATATTTGGTGGAAGCGCAAACGCCTTCAACCCACACCAATGCCAGCGAACAGGGTTTAGCCCTAGCTGCGTCTACAACAACACAACAAACGCCAAGCAGGCGGGCGAAAGGGTTACGGCGCTTATTGAGTTATGCGTCGCGAGAAACCTTAGAGCTTATGCGCGACCCTATTCGCTTAACCATGTCGTTCTTAGGTAGCATGGTGTTAATGGTCGTCATTGGCTACGGCATTACCATGGACGTAGAAGACTTATCCTATGCCGTGTTCGACCGCGACCAGTCATCCATTAGCCTAGACTACCGCAATGCACTGTCTGGCTCCCGCTACTTTGATGAAAAGCCCGCGATTACCAGCTATGCGGATATGGACAAGCGAATGAAAAGCGGCGAAATTTCCCTTGCCGTTGAGATACCCCCTGAGTTTGGCCAGTATGTTCACAAGGGCGAGCAGGTGGAGATAGGCGCATGGATAGACGGCGCCATGCCCTCGCGGGCTGAAACCATAGAAGGCTACGTAACAGGTATTCACGTAAAGTGGCTATTGCAGCAAGCTTCGCAAATGAGTCAAGCGCAATCGAGTAGTAGCATTAATGTGGTGTCTCGCTATTTGTACAACCCAGATATTCGTAGCTTAGTGGCCATCGTGCCTGCGGTAATTCCCATGTTGCTGCTTATGATCCCGGCTTTACTTACCTCGTTAGCGGTGGTGCGAGAAAAAGAACTAGGTTCAATTATCAATTTATATGTCACCCCGGTGAGCAAACTTGAGTTTTTGCTAGGTAAGCAACTTCCTTATATTGCTACCTCGTTTATCAGCTTCTTGTTGTTAGTGGCCATGGCAGTATGGCTGTTTAACGTGCCCCTTAAAGGGGATGTGCTGGCCTTATTTGTTATCGCGTTGCTGTTTGTTACCTTTTCAACCAGTTTTGGTTTGCTTGCGTCGGTGTTCACTAACAGTCAAATTGCCGCCATTTTGCTTACTACTATTGGCACCATGGTGCCCGCGGTGCAGTTTGCCGGCATGATAACGCCGGTTTCGGCGTTAGAGGGGGCAGGGCGGTTAATAGGGGAAGTGCACCCGGTTAGTTACTTTTTATTGGCCAGCAGGGGAATATTCAGCAAAGGCTTAGGCTTTGGCACCTTAGATTTTGCGGTATTTGCCATCGCCATTGCTATTCCTATTACGCTGTGGCTTGCCACTGTTTTGTTAAACAAACAGGAGCGCTAAACAGTGAATATGAAAAATGTTACCCAGTTAAGCATAAAAGAGCTTTGGAGCCTATGGCGCGACCCCGCCATGCTTATTCTTATTGTGTATGTGTTTACGGTTAATATTTACACCGCGGCCACGGCGGTGCCTGAGTCGTTGCACAATGCGCCCATCGCCTTTGTTGATCACGACAAATCGCAATTATCGAATAGAATTATCGATGCTTTCGTGCCGCCTTATTTTCTTCCTCCACAGCTAATTGAATACAGCGAGGTGAATGAGTACCTCGACACCGGCAAATTCACCTTTGTGGTGACCATTCCACCAAACTTTGAAAAACTCACCCTACAAGGGCAACAGCCTGATGTTCAGGTAAATGTAGATGCCACCCGTATAAGTCAGGCTTTTACGGGCAATGGTTACATTACTGAAATCATCACAGAGGAAGTCAGCGCCTATTTGCAGGGCTATAAAACCGACACCACCTACCCAGTACAGCTAGTGATGCGGGCGCGGTTTAACCCTGCGTTAGAAAGCTTTTGGTTTGGTTCTGTGATGGAGTTAATTAACGCGGTGACCATGATTGCCATTATTTTATCTGGCGCGGCGCTAATTCGAGAAAAAGAGCGAGGAACCATTGAACACCTGCTTGCTATGCCAGTATCAGACAGCGAAATTATGCTATCGAAAATTGCCGCCACCGGCCTTGTGGTGTGGGCGGTTACCTTAATGTCGGTGTATGGGGTAATACAAGGGGCGTTAGGGGTGCCCATTAACGGTAATGTGTGGCTGTTTATGGTGGCAGTGGCGCTTCAGCTTTTTGCCATTTCCAGTATGGGTATTTTTATGGCCACCATTGCCCGTTCAATGCCCCAGTTTGGCCTGTTGCTTATATTGGTGCTCTTACCCTTACAGCTGTTGTCGGGGGGCACCACAGCCCGAGAAAGCATGCCAGCATTCATCCAAAATATTATGTTGCTTACACCGAACACTCACTTTGTTATGGCTTCTCAAGGTGTGCTGTATCGAGGTGCAGGTATCAGCGTTATTTACCCTCAACTGCTTGCGCTTTTGGCGATTGGCTGCGTGTTTTACTTTGTTGCCTTAAAGCGCTTTAAAAGCACAATTGGCAGTATGGCGTAACGGCAGAGAGGCTTGTGCTTTCGCTTTAAAATAAAATCCTTACCGCCAAGATGTTAATAGTAATAATTATCATTTGAATTTTGTTTTCTTTGATTTATACTGCGTGCGAAAAATAAATCATCACGCTACACAACAACTAAAATCTGAGAAAACCATGAAACTAACTCGTTTATTTGCGTTATCGCCACTTGCGCTGGCGCTATCAGTACAAGCACAAACACCGCAAAACGATACACCAGAAGTTGACGAAGCCGACATCGAAACTGTACGTATTGTTGGCGTACGCCAAAACCGCGTTAGCCGAGGTGCCACTGGCTTAACGATGGAAATTAGTGAAACGCCTCAGTCTATTAGTGTTGTTTCAGAAGATCTTATGCAATCTTTTGGCGCATTTAACATCAACGATGCGCTAAAACTTGCCCCCGGTATCAACGTAGAAGAATGGGAAACTAACCGTACTAACTACACGGCCCGTGGTTTTGAAATTAAGAACACCCAAATTGACGGTGTTGGCTTGCCTAATAACTGGGGTATTGTCACTGGCGCGGTTGAAGCGTACGGCTATGAACAAATTGAGGTCATTCGTGGTGCCAACGGCCTATTAACCGGGGTGGGCAATTCATCGGGTACTATTAACTATGTTCGTAAACGCCCTAAAAATGAAGAGGGTGGCGATATTGGCGTAAGCATAGGTTCATACAACTTTATGCGTGCGCAAGGTGATTACTCTGTGCTGCTAACCGAAGACGGCCGTTGGGCTGCGCGTGTAGTGGGCAGTATTGAAGACAAAGAATCACACATTGATGGCCTAGAAAACGACCGTTCATTCTTATACGGCGTAGTAGACGGCCAACTTACCGACAACGCAACCGTAACCTTTGGTTTGTCTTATCAAGATGCCAACACCGACGGCAACACGTGGGGCGGCCTTGTCTTTAATTACAGTGATGGCACCCAAGCAGAGTGGGACATTAACAACACCACGTCGCAAGAATGGGCCATGTGGGATACCGAAACCACTAACGCGTTTGTTGAATTAGACTATGTATTCAATAACGATTGGCAGTTACTGGTAAGCTATAACTACCGTGACTTTGAAGATCAAAGCAAGTTGTTTTACGCTTCTGGCACCATCGACAAAGAAACCAATTTAGGCCTTAGTGGCTGGCCAGGCAGATACGATTCTGAACGTGATGCGCACCTGGTGGAAAGCCGGTTGTTTGGTAACTTCAACCTGTTTGGCCGCGAGCATGAATTTAACTTAGGTGTTAGCCATGCCACCAGTGATGATGACTCTATTGTTCATCCTTTTGACTACGCCACCACTGTGGCTTATGGCCCAACGCCAGCGTTCCCGTACGCGCTTGATGCCATTGAAGAGCCTGATTGGCAAGACCCTGTGGTTTACTCTCAAATTTCGCAAGATCTTACCCGTTACTTTGGTTCTGCAAAGCTGTCAGTAACCGACGACTTGTTTATTATTGCTGGCTTCAACGCCATTGATTTCAAGCGTAGTGGTGTGAACAATACCGTGGATATTGATAATAGCGAAAGCGAATTTAGCCCTTACTTAGGGGCCACCTATTCGGTAAGCGACACTGTGAACGCATACGTAAGCTACTCAGATGTTTATCAGCCCCAAGAACAGTACGACATTACGGGCCAGTATTTGGCACCTACCAAGGGTAAAAACTTTGAAACTGGGTTAAAAGCTCAGTGGTTTGATGACGCCCTATTAACTACCGTGGCTTACTTTACGGCCGAGCAAGATAACTTGGCATCGTATGCGGGTACTAACCCTGAAACCGCTCAGTTTTATTATGAAGGTGTATCGGTTGAGTCGAGTGGTTTCGAGTTTGAAATGGTGGGTCAAGTTACAGACGCGCTTCGTGTACAAGCGGCTTACACCATGATTGATGTGGAAGACGAAGATGGCGCAGACGCTAATGAATGGGCTGCTCGCGACGTTGTTACCTTCCAAGTAGGCTATACCGTACCTGCTGCCCCTGAATTTGAAGTAGGTGTTGGCGGTAAATGGCAATCTGAAGTGAGCAATACCACCTACAATGTTACACAAGGTGCGTATTTCTTAGGTAATCTATATGCCTCGCAAGCGGTAACTGAAGACTTCACCTTGCGTTTGAACATTAATAATATTTTCGATAAGAAATATATCAACAGCCTTCACACAGTGGGTTACTACGGTGCGGGTATTAATGCTCAACTTAGCGCATCATATACGTTCTAATTCGCTAAATTTACGCATGTAAAATCAATAAGGGAGCCCAACAGCGGCTCCCTTTTTTGTGTTCTTTCCTGTTCATCTCAGTGACTCTCATAATAAACCATATTATTCTAAAGTAGGATTTAACGTTTGCTTTAATGATGATAAAAATTTCTCTTACTCGATTTATGAGAAATATTATTCCAATAAACGCAGATGAGTAGATTGTTTATCTTGTTTTGAAGGTAAATCTACTCACCCCACACCCATTACAAATCTACAACAATAAAAACCACTTGAAGCCAGGTTCTTGAAGGAGAAACACATTGAAAACTACACATGCCTCTAAGGGCAGAAAACTTAATCGAATAACCTCTGCAATTATGGCGAGTTCGCTGCCCTTTTTAGCGGCAATGTCGGCACCTTCATTCGCGCAAGAAGCGGAAGAAGGGGCGGAGAACGTTGAAAATATTATTGTTACCGGTACGCGTATGAGCAACCGCTCTGCGGCCGATTCACCGGTACCTGTTGATGTTATTACTGGTGAAGAGTTCCGTTCGAACTCGTCGTCAGACGTACAAGACATGTTACGTACCAACGTGCCGTCTTTCGATGTAAACACCCAGCCAATCAGTGATGCCGCTACCATTGTACGCCCCGCTAACATGCGTGGTTTATCACCAGATAACGTACTGGTTTTGGTTAACGGAAAACGTCGTCACCGTGGCTCTATCATTTCATTCTTGGGCGGCGGTATTTCAGACGGTGCGCAAGGTGTAGATATTTCAGCTATTCCTTCATTGGCGCTTAAGCAAGTAGAAGTATTGCGTGACGGTGCATCGTCACAGTACGGTTCAGATGCCATTGCCGGCGTACTAAACTTTTTACTACGTGATAACGACGAAGGTTTTGAGTTCCGTGCGAATTACGGGTCTACCTATGAAGGCGATGGCGACAACTATACCATTTCTGCCAATGCAGGTTTCTCGTTAGGCGACAAAGGCTTTGTCAACGTCACCGGTGAAATTCGTGATGTTGAAGGTACTGTGCGCTCGGTGGTTCGCGATGATGTGGCGGGCATGGTGGACGCGGGTTATATCACGCAGTCTGATTTTTCTACCATTAATACCTATACCAATGAAGTACCACAATACTGGGGCCAGCCAGACGTTGAAGATGATTACAAAGTTTTCATTAACTCAGGTTACGAGCTAAGTGATAAAGCCGAGCTGTATTTATTCGGTAACTACGGCAAGCGCACAGTAACGGGCGGTTTCTTTTACCGTAACCCAGTTACCGAAGGCAGCCAGCGCGGTGGTGTTTATAGGGGCCCAACGGTGGACCCACTTACTGGCTTAGAAGATGAAGATGGCGTGCACTCAATATTGGTGGGTGACCTAGATGGCGTTGGTGTAGGTGGCAGTTGTATTGATGGTATCCCTATCGGTGGTGAAGGCAACGTTACCCCAGACCCAACATTGCTCGCACAAGTGGCCGCCGACGATAACTGTTTCTCGTTTATTGAAACCATTCCTGAAGGTTTTGTACCACGTTTTGGTGGTGATAACGAAGACATGGCGTTTACCGTAGGTGTACGTGGCGATTTAGATATTGGCACTGGCCTTGGCTACGACGTAAGTGCACAGCGTGGCTCAAACCGCACCGATTTCTTTATTAAGAACACTATTAATGCGTCTTTAGGCCCTGATACACCGCGCGACTTTGTGCCCGGCGGCCAAGAGCAAACCGAAACGCTAGTTAACCTTAACTTTGTGTACGGTGTAGATGTAGGCTTAGTGTCAGATCTTAACGTGGCATTTGGTGCTGAATATCGTAAAGAAGAGTTCGACCTGTTCGCCGGTGATGAAGCCTCTTATGCCCTAGGCCCGCTGGCTAGCCAAGGTTTCTCATCAAGCTCCAACGGATTTGGTGGTTTCCCTAGTTCTACCAGTGCGTCTCAAGATAGCACGGCGTTCTATGTAGATTTAGAAGCCGATGTAACAGACGAACTTACGCTACAAGCCGCGGTACGTCGTGAAGATTTTAGTGAGTTTGGCGACACCACAGATTTTAAAATTGCGGGTATCTATCATGTCAGCGACGACTTCCGTCTTCGTGGTGCCTATTCAACGGGTTTCCACGCTCCAACGGCAGGGCAAGCTAACATTACTAACGTTACCACACAAAACGTAAACGGTGTGTTGGTTGACCAAGGTACGCTGCCATTATCATCAGCGGCGGGTCAGCTTGCAGCTGATTTCATTGAAAGCCAAGGCAATGGCCGCCCAGACTTAGGGCCAGAAGAAGCGGTTAACTTCTCGTTTGGTTTCTCGGTCGACGTGGCTGATACAAGTTGGACAGTCGATTTCTATAACATCGAGCTTGAAAACCGTGTGGCACTGGGCGCAAACGTAGACTTCCTTGATGCGCTTAACTTCGCTGGAGGCGGTACAGATTACGCTACTGTGTCTGAAGCGTTAACAGAGCTAGACGCCTCTGGCATTATCGACCGTTCTGACTATATTGGTTTAGACGACTTGTCTGAATTCCGATTCTTCTCGAACAGCTTTGATACCACTACTCGAGGTGTTGATATAGTGGGTAACTACAGCTTCGACTTATGGGAAGGTAACTCTCGTTTAACCTTGGCGGCTAACTACAACGAAACTACCGTTGATGATGTAGGTACGCTGAACCCTATTGACGACGATCGTGTGTCTGCCATTGAAGATTTACTGCCAAACTTGCGTGGTAACATTTCATGGACTCACACACAAGGTCAACTACGTACATTGGTACGTGCTAACTACTACGGTAGTTGGGACGACACAGGTAATGGTGTTGCAGACATCGACCCCGCTA
Source organism: Alteromonas australica (assembly GCF_000730385.1). Lineage (NCBI taxonomy): Bacteria > Pseudomonadati > Pseudomonadota > Gammaproteobacteria > Alteromonadales > Alteromonadaceae > Alteromonas > Alteromonas australica. The sequence continues at coordinate 110,413 of NZ_CP008849.1, forward strand.
TTCTTATCGACGTTGAAGCCGTGTACTCCTACACTGAAAACCTCGATCTTGTGGTGGGTGTCAACAACCTGTTCGACGAATACCCTGAAGAAAACCCTGATGCAGGTAGCTTAGGCCAGCTTTACTCTGAGTCTAGCCCGTTTGGTTTTAACGGGGGTATGTGGTACGTGCAGGCACGTTACACTTACTAAGCTATAATCAGCGGCCTTGATAACAAGGCCGTTGTGTACAATGCAAATGCAATCAATAAAAAGGCCGCTTAATTAGCGGCCTTGTTGTTTCTGCGTTAAGTCAGGTTTACTGGTACTTTTTAAGCTCTAATCGCGACACCATGCCCTTGTGCACTTCGTCAGGGCCATCGGCCAACCTCAGTGCTCTTGCGCCGGCGGCAAAACGCGCCAGTGGGAAGTCGCTGCACATACCCGCGCCACCGTGAATTTGTAACGCCATGTCTACCACGTTTTGCAGCATATTCGGCACCACCACTTTAATGGCAGATATTTCTGTCATGGCATGTTTAACGCCTAGGTTATCTATCTTCCATGCGGCATGAAGGGTTAATAACCGCGCTTGTTCAATCGCCATGCGCGCGTCGGCAACCCGTTCTAAATTTCCGCCTAGTCGAATAATGGGCTTACCAAAGGCTACCCGTTCGTGGCCTCGCTGTAGGGCAAGTTCAAGGGCTTTCTCTGCCATGCCAATTGCACGCATACAGTGGTGAATGCGGCCGGGGCCTAGTCGGCCTTGTGCAATGGCAAAGCCTTTGCCTAACCCCATCACTAGGTTGTCTTTGCTTACGCGCACATTGTCAAAGTGCATTTCGCCGTGCCCATACGGTGCGTCGTAATCACCATAGGCGTCTAGCATTCGCTTAATGGTTATTCCTGGTGTGTCTAGCGGCACAATCACCATGCTATGGCGGCTGTGTTTGTCGTTCTCTGGGTTAGATAAACCCATGAAAATCGTGATGTCAGCATTGGGATGGCCTAACCCGGTAGACCACCATTTCTTACCGTTAATCACAACATCGTCGCCATCTTCAATAATAGTGGCTGCCATGTTGGTGGCGTCAGATGACGCAACATCAGGCTCTGTCATACCAAACACCGAGCGAATTTCTCCGGCCAGCAACGGCTTAAGCCATTTTTCCTTTTGCGCCTCACTGCCAAAATGGTAAAGCACTTCCATATTGCCGGTATCAGGTGCGTTACAATTAAATATTTCAGGCGCAAATAGGTACTTGCCCATACGTTCTGCCATGGGAGCGTATTCTAAGGTGGTAAGGCCCTGACCTAGCGCGGCGTCGGGCAAGAACAGGTTAGCCAAACCGGCGTCACGGGCTTTCGCTTTTAAGGCCTCTGTGCCAGGGTGAAGCTTCCAACGTGTCCAGTCACCGTGATTATTTTCTTTGTGGTGAAAGTCGTACACGTCATTTTCAATGGGTGCAATGTGCTCTGCAATAAAGCTGTCGAGTTTATCTAACAACCCTTGTGTTTTTTCATTATGTGAAAAGTCCATACCTATTCCCCATGTTGTCGCTACGGCGTGATTATCACGAGCATAGAGAAAACACAGTAGTGAATGAAATGAAATATAGTCTCACGAAATTGTGAATTTCATTCATAGTATGATTTACTGGTTATGGTTGACTCGGTAACGTCTACTGAGAGTACCGCTGATGAAGGCATAGCTATGAGTGAGAGCAGGCAGTTTGAAAAACTAGACTTAAACCTACTGAAAGTGTTTGAGGCACTTTGGTTGCAGCGCAATATGACCCGCGCGGCAGAAGTGCTGTTTATTACGCCCTCGGCGGTGAGTCACGCCATGCGCCGCTTTCGTGAACTGTTGGGCGACCCGCTATTTATACGGGAAAAACAAAGCATGTTGCCTACCGCAGCTTGCGAACGCTTAGCCCCAGATATTTTACATGCTTTAGGCCAAATACGTGGTGCGTTGGGGCAGTTTTCACATTTTGACCCCAAACAAAGTCATCAGCGTTTTGTGATTGCTATGCAAGAGTCGTTAGAGCTCAGCGTGCTGCCGCTTTTACTAGAAACGCTGGAACGAGAAGCGCCTTTTGTTGAGGTTGTAAGTACTCGCTTACAACGAGGCTCTCTATTTGCTGACCTCGCCAACCGCCACCTTCATTTAGCCATTGATATTGGTCGCGCGGTGTCTTCGCCTATTGCTCATTGCCTATTACGACAAGACAACTACCGGGTGCTAATGAATAAAGCGAATCCATTGGTGCGCACGCTTACGGCGCAACAATATTTAGCGGCGCGCCATATTACGGTGTCTAACCGTGCAAAAGGGGCATCGGTAGAGGAGGTGGCATTGCAACAACTCGGGGTGAATAGGCCGTCTATATGGCGATGCCAAAACTACCGCGCGGCGGCGGAGGTCGTGGCCAACACCCATGCCATACTTACCTTACCTGGCACCATTGCCAGTGCGGTTTCAGGCAACCAACTTACCTCTGTGGCATTGCCCTTTTCGTTACCCGCCCTTGAAACTCACCTATATTGGCATAGCCAACAGGAAGGAGAGCCAGGTTTAATGTGGTTGAAGTCGCTCATGTTGCAGTTGTTCGCGGAATCTGGTCTAACCAGCTGAACTTTGGTAGTATAACATTCTGCTAACATTTGGGTGCATTATGAGATTACATACGCTATCGGGCTATATTCAACACATTTACTTGGCAGAGCACGACGATGGGTTACTGCTTTTAGATGGATGCAGCCGCGCCGATGTGAATGCCGTATGTGATTACATTGCTCACACGCTACAGCGCCCACTTACGCAACTTAAGCTTATTGTGGTGACGCATATGCACCCTGATCATGCGGGTGGGGCTATGCTACTACGCAAGAAAACCGGCGCAAAGGTGGCTGCCCATCCTAAGGCGGCTAACTGGTACAAAGGTGTTGCTGGGCGCACGGCGCACGGTATCGACTTGCTATTAACGTGGTGGGTGGCCGGTCGCATTGGTAAGCGTAAAATGCCTATTTGGTATAATCCTGTTTTAGCACCGGATATCATCTTAAATGACAAAGACACGCTGCCGTATTTTAACCACTGGCAGGTGCTATATACCCCAGGTCATACCGATCATGATTTATCGGTGGTGCATTTACCGACTAAGCAAGCGTATATTGCCGACGTGCTAGTGAAGGTTAAGGGAGAATTGGTGCCGCCGTATCCGTTATGCCACCCCAACCAGTACCGAGAAAGTTTGAAAAAGCTGGCGCAGTCATATATTGAAACATTTTTTTGTGCTCACGTGCCGCCAACCCCGCGCCGGGATATTAACTTTGGGCATGTTATTTTAAATGCACCTCGCAAGCCAAAGAATCATTGGCATTCCAGCAAAAACCGAATAAAGAAAAAGCTATTCGGGCTTACCCAAGAACATTAACCCCTACGTTGTCTTTCGTTATCCCTTCATGGCACTGCCCTTGCTTTTAGCGTACAAGTAACCACATTTATTAATACCTATACTGGTAAACCGGTTAGCGGCTTGTATAAGCCCTTTTAATGGTTTTGCATCTTGCTTCACTGTAGAGAACGGTGGCGCTGCAGGCGTTGTGCGAGATCGCCACCTAGGTTAATCGAAGAATAACAAAGGATATCTCTTACCATTATGCAGAAGAATATCGCTGCCCTGTTAGACAAAACCTTGGCTGCTGCGTCGCTAACTGGCGACAAATTGGCAGACGTTTTTAGCAAGGAAACCCACCGTTTTACGATTACGGGGTTAAGCCGTAGCGGTAAGTCTATGCTGTTCACCAGTTTAATCACTATGCTAAAAAGCCGTAGTGAAGAGGGCTATGCGTGCTTGCCTTTGCTACGTTATTTACCGCCTTCTCAAGTGCTGGATATGCGGGTGGAGCCATTAGACGGGTATAAAGCGTTCCCTCATCAGGAAAATGTGGCTGCGTTAGCGCAAGGGCAGTGGCCTTCAGCCACTGAAGAAGCATATGGTTTTAAGCTGGTGGTGAGGCTAAAGCAAACGGCCACGTTTAAAAAACACCTGCTGCCTCATACCGATGTGGTGTTTGAGTTTATTGATTATCCAGGGGAGTGGATTACCGACATTCCTATGTTAAGCAAAACCTATGCGCAATGGTCAGACTCTACGTGGGCGCAACTAAGTAGTGGCCCACAACAGTACTATGCAGAAACGTGGAGGCAGGTGATTAATCAATTCGATTTTGAACAGCCGCCTACTGCTGCCAATATTCACGCTTTGGTTCACGCCTACAGAAACTATTTAATTTACGCCAAGCGCGAGGGGATATCGCTATTGCAGCCGGGCAGTTTTTTACTCGACTCAAGCGACTTTAACTGGCAGGAGTTTGGTTTTACGCCCTTGCCGTCTAGTATTACCAGCGATGTGTCGCACCCTTGGTATCAGGCGTTTAACAAGCACTTTTGTGCTTTTCAAAACAATTGGCTAACGCCCTTGAAGCAATCCATTTTTAAAGAAACAGATAAACAAATTATTTTGGTGGATTTGTTTGAAGGCCTAAATCACAGTCGACAGCATTTATATCAGCTAAAAGAAACCTTAAGCCATTTGGCCGATACCTTTGTGTACGGACAAAGCAATTGGTTCTCGCGCAAGGTGTTGAAGAGCGAACAAATTGGCAAAGTGGCCTTTGTGGCCACGAAAGCCGACCTTATTCCTGTCAGTCAGCGTGAAAATTTACTTAATTTGCTACATCAGGTTAGTGAAGGTGCGCGAGCCAAGTTTAAGGATAAACCCATTGAGTTTGAACACTTTTTGGTGTCAGCCATGCAAATAACCGATGAGGGAAGTTCCGCGCAAGCAATACGCTACACAGACAGCAATGGTCGCTACGTGGAGTCAAGCTTTGAGCCTATTCCTGCTACCTTAAAAGACATGGAGGAAGGGGCTCATTTCCCTGTTCCTTCTGCACAAGTACCAAACGATTACAAAGCCAGAATACTGGCAGGCAAAGGTGTCGATCGTTTGCTTCAATTTTTACTGGGCAAAGGAGAATAATGATGGATAAGTCAGCGTCATCTGCCGATGATGAAAAGGCGCCCACAACCACCTCTACACGCTACCGTTCTAAGGTGACAACGCAAACCCTCGACATTCAGCCGCCTGAAACAAAACTGCCCGTGCAAGTAGAGCAAGATGCATGGCAGGTTGACGTGGAAAAAGAAGGTATTTCTTTTGGCGTAACAACATTGGTGTTCGGCGTACTTTCAGTATTGGGTTTCTTTGTTTTTGATGCCTACACCACGTTATCTGCCAATATGGCGGAACACCCCATTGGCACGGGGATTTTAGGTGTGTTACTGGCGGGCTTTGTGGCGAGTTTTAGTTATTTAAGCTTAAGAGAGTGGCGGGGGTATAAACAAGTGAATACCGCCATGAATGATGCTCAGAATATACGTACCTTGTTGCAAGAAAAGCGCTCCCCACTAAAACGCAGCGAGATGCGCGTGAAACAGGTAAGTGGTGTGTTGAATGAACATGGAAAGCGCTTTTCCAGGGGGTCTTATGCCGCCCAGTGTTTTATGCGCTATCAGCAAACGGTGCAAGACGACATGAGCGCAGCGGAATTGCTTGGGCTATACGAAGATACTGTGCTTGCGCCGGTACAAGAAAAGGCCCATAAGGTACTCAACAAAGAGTCGATTACGGCGGGTAGCCTTGCATTTATTAGCCCAAACAACCTTATTCAAACCTTTGCTGTGGTGTGGATAAGCTTTCGTACTATAAGACGCATGGCACGCGTTTATGGGTTACGCCCGAGTACGGCAGGCAACTGGAAGCTGCTAAAAGTGCTGGCGCAAAACATTGCGGCTCAGGGGGTATTCGATTTAGCTACCGATGAAGTGGCCAATCAAATTGGCGGCAGTTTGTCGGCTAAGTTTATGGAAAACTCTGCCGAAGCCATCGCTGCGGGCGCCTTAAACGCACGGCTAGGGCGAGCGTTAATTAAGTTGCTTAAATAAGCGAGGTTCGGTGAGCAGCATCAGAGTAAAAGGCGCGAATTACAGCGCCTTTTTTGTGGGCATAATAACGTTGGCAAAAATGAGCCCAGCCACTAGCGACATAAAAATCAGAAACACTTCCTGCCCTAGGTGATCGGCCTGTACAAAGTCTTGCCCGGTCATAAAAGAATTTAAACCAATGTAGGTTTTCGACCCCGGTACTAACACAATAAGCCCGTGCATGGCCACAATGGTGGCCGGCTGATTCGCAATGCGCGTAAATGCATTAGCAAATAAGCCAAGAGCGAATGCGCCCACGAAAGCCCCTAAACCTTGGCTCATATAATCTGCACTCCAGGCCGTGGCGCTGTAGGCAATAAATGCTGCCGCTAACGCCCAAGGAATATGCTTTACCCGAGTTCTGAATATGGCAACAAGTGCAATACACAGCAGCAGTACCGATAGCCAAGTAGCCCAGTAAGGTAAAGATTCCGCAGGGGTATATACGTTTTCGCCAAACACACTAAACCCTGCAGTTACCCCTAGAAACGCACCAAAGTAAAGTTTAAACAGCTGCATGACTGCGTCCATCGTGCGAGCGGTACCCGATACCATGTTGCGAGAAGACAACTCCGCTAATCCCATCGTTAGGGCAAGGCCGGGCACAAACACAATCACTGAAGACAGTACCACCAAGGGAATATTAATTCCCGGGTCTACATAGCTTCCAATTGCACAGGCCAGTAGCCCGGCAATAAACGCGGTCATAGGCTCAAGCATTAAATTAATACGCTTTGAGCGCTGAGACCATAACGTCCAAACATAGGCCAGTAGGCCAAATGCGCTAGACCAGCCAATTTCCGACCAACTCGCCCCCATCAACATGGCAAATGCCCCTGTTGCCATGCCGTAGGCAATACCGGTAGGCAGCTTTCCATACAAGCTGCCCATGGCGTCAATTTCATCTAATTTATCATTAGCTTCGCTAAGGGAGAGTTCGCCTTTAAGTACCAAGCTGGCCAACTCGTCGGTAAGAGACAAGGCGTTCATGTCTAGTTCACCAGGCATCAAGCGCGCAGCATGGTTGTATTCATCTTCGTGCTTGTCGCTCCAGATAACAATCGTTAACGAGGTTGGCGTAGATATGAAGGAGGCATGTACCCCAAGATAAGTGGCAATTTCAGTGAGGTAGGCCTCTAGCCGAAACGCAGGCGTACCGTACTTGTGCAGCATTTTGCCAAGCTTAACAATGAATTTTCGAATTTGAATAAATTCAATGGTATCCAACGCAGTTCCTTAACCGATATTGTAGAAGTGAATATCATAAGATAAACGCCAGCAAAGTCGGCGTTATTTCATCGTCTCTGCTGGCTAAATTTTGCGCGGATTGTACGGCTGCTTAAGGTTTAAAGCAAAATAAAATTTCTCTAATTTAGTATTAGAAAATGTAATGCGATATTAGCCCGTTAATAAGGTTGCCCTGGGTGTCAATAACGGGCACTTTTGGCGGGCCAGGGACAGGAAAATATAGGGCTGTTTTTAACGGGCAGTGAAGGGCATCCAGTCTTTCCATACGGGCTCTAGGCCTTGTTGTTGAATAGCTGACACCACCATACTTACGGGCCTGCTATCGTCAATGTCGAACTGATTGAGTGCGGTTGAAGGTTGGGTATAGCCTCCGGGTTGGGTTTGCGAGGCAGCCGACATAGAGGTAACACCTAGCGTCATGGCTCCATCTCTAAATGCCGCCGACTCACGGGTAGATAGAGACAACTCTACGTGTGGGTTAAATAGTCGGTGAGCGCAAATAAGCTGCAATAACTGCTTTTCATTGGGTAAGGCGGATTGACTGGCTTGAGTATTATGGCTATTGCCTTCGCATTGGCGAAGCCGAGGAAACGAAATAGACACGCGACTACGCCAGTAATGCTGTTGCAAGAGTTGGCCATGCAGCGCTGTCATTACACTGTCTACGCGCCAGTCGCCCAACCCCAATAATGCACCTATTCCAATTTTATCAATGCCGGCTCGACCTATACGATCAGTGGCTTCTAAGCGCCATAAAAAGTCCTGTTTCTTGCCGCGAGTATGGTAGCGGGCATAGTGCTGCGGTGAGTAGGTTTCTTGATAAACCAAGACAGCATCTAGCCCTAAGCATTTCAGACGCTGATAATCAGACTGCTTTAATGGTTGCACTTCCATCATTAAATAGCTTATTTCAGCGCGTATGGCCTGCAGCGTTTGTTCAAAATAGGGCATGCCCACTTTCGTTTCGTGTTCGCCGGTGACCAATAGCAGTTGGCTAAACCCCATGCCTTTTATGGCTTGAATCTCTTGTTGTGTTTCAGCAATGCTTAACGTTGTGCGCTTAATTTTGTTGCTCATGGTAAAACCACAATAGCTACATTCGTTGGCACACAAATTCGACAAATACAGGGGCACAAAAAGCTGCATGGTATTCCCAAAGCGATGCCGCGTTAACTGTTGAGACTGGGCCGCCATTTCCTCTAAATAAGAGGCGGCCGCAGGCGAAACCAGCGCCATGAAATCATCTAGGGTTCGTGAGTGGCTTGCCAGTGCGCGCTCTACATCGTGAGCGGTTTTGCTGTGCAATTGAAGCGCAATATGAGACAAGTCCTCTTTTAATAATGCTTGTGCTACGCCCATTAAGATGGCTCCAAAAAAGCGGTTAGGGGGCTTGAAGCTTGGGCGTTAGAGTAGGTTTTTCCCAATCCGGCTTCGTAGGCATTGCGCCCTGTTTCAACTGCGCTGGCAAACGCACGAGCCATAGCCGGGGGGTTATGTGCGGTGGCAATGGCGGTATTCACCAGAACGGCGTCAACGCCCATCTCCATGGCTGCCATGGCCTCACTTGGCTTGCCTATGCCGGCGTCTACAATAACGGGGACATTGGCTTGCTCTACAATAATGCGTAAAAATGGCGCTGTTTGAAGCCCTTGGTTACTGCCAATGGGCGCGCCCAACGGCATAACTGCAGCACAGCCAACTTCCTCTAGTCGTTTACACAGCACGGGGTCAGCGCCACAATAGGGCAGAACGTGGAAGCCTTTTTTCACCAACCGCTCGGCGGCAAGTAAGGTTTCAATGGGATCAGGCAGTAAGTAGCGCTGATCCGGGTGAATTTCTAGTTTTACCCACGGGCTGCCTAATGCTTCGTAGGCTAGCTCTGCGGCAAATACTGCTTCGTCTGCATTTTTTGCCCCTGAGGTATTGGGCAATAAGGTGACATTGAGCGTTTGTAATTGAGAAAGTGTCTCGTCATGTTCAGTGCTTTCTGTCAGCCGCTTCATGGCCAGTGTAACCATAGCGCTGCCGCTTTGCGCAATGCTTTCTTTCATCACTTCTGGGCGGCTGAATTTGCCCGAACCGGTTAACAGGCGTGACGAAAATACCTGATTTGATAACGTTAGCATCTTAACCTCCTGCTACAAGGGTGAAAATATCCAGCGTGTCACCATGGTTTAAATAGGTGGCCGACCACTGAGATTTACTCACAATATTGTTGTTACGAGCGACTGCCGTGCCCTTCTTTTCCAGCTGCTTGAGGGCCAAAAGTTCAGCAATAGAAATGGGCGACACACAATGTTGAGGTTGCTGGTTAACGTTGACGGTAATTTGTGTCATTGGCATATCTCGCATTGGGGTGATGGAGGAAGGTGAAAACTCTGCATGGTGGCCTGAACGGCGTCACTGACGAGGTATTTTCCCCATTGAATGTTGGGGTTTTGGGCATTGGCTAAATACATCAGCACTTGGGTGGCTTGATGGCACGCGGCCATGCCAACCACAGGGCCTAAAATACCTTTAGTCATGCAGGTTTCTGGTATCGACATTTGCTCAACTAAGCAGGCGTAGCAACCGCTGTTTTGGGGCTTGCCAGCAATATTAATGGCTTGCCACGAGCAGCCGCTGGCTGCCGCAATAAACAGGGGCACATGGTTTTTTACGCATGCGGCATTAATCTGCTTTCGGGTCATGATGTTGTCGGTGCAATCTAGCACACAGGTGGCCTGCGCCATCATAGCCGCTAGGTTTTTACTGTCGGCAAACAGGCATTTTACGTTTAGGTTCACGGCAGCATTAACTTTGCTTAGTTCGCCCTGTAGAGCGTTGGCCTTTAACTCGCCCAAATGCATTTCGTTGTAGGCAATCTGGCGCTGCAAATTGCTTATTTCTACTGTGTCTCCGTCCACTAAGGTAATGCTGCCCGCTTGTGAGCCGACTCCAGCCCCGACGAGATAGTGCGCCGCTAAGCAGCCTAAGCCGCCAAGGCCAATTATCACTACGTGGGCATCAGCCAAATTTTGCTGGCCTTCTTCGTTTATTTCAGACAAAAGCAATTGCCTGCTATAGCGAGCAATGTCTTCTCTACTTAACAAAGCCCGCCTCCTCAGCCAGTGCATGAAAACTGGCAATAGGGTTGTCAGCCTGCGTAATGGCTGTGACCACAGCAATGCTGTTAACGCCGGTATTCGCCACGGCGTTTACCCGAGATAAATTAATCCCGCCAATGGCCACGGTAGGAATGTCATCATATAAGTCCACGTATTGTTGTAGCCGTGTTATGCCTTGGGGTTGAGAGGGCATATCTTTGGTGGCGGTGGGGAAAATATGACCCAAAGCAATGTACGACGGCTTTAGCATTTTTACCCGCTGCAGTTCGGCAAAGCCGTGAGTCGACACCCCTAACCGCAACCCGGCCGTTTTAATGGCCTGCAAATCGGCGGTGGCTAAATCTTCTTGCCCTAAGTGCACGCCGTACGCTCCATGCTTTATAGCCAGTTGCCAAAAATCGTTGATGAATAGCTGGCACTTTGTGCCTTTGGTAAGGGCGACGGCAGCCTTAATTTGCTGCGAAATATTCGCCATATGCTGATCGAGGTTTTTTTTCTCGGGGCTAAGTTTTATACGCAATTGAATAATACGCACGCCCGTGGGTAACAGCTTGGCTATCCAGTCAACGTGGTCTACTACCGGGTAAATACCCAAGTTTGTTTCGCTAAGTGGCGCAAACCCAGTGTTGTCTTGCCATTTTACGGGGTCGTTAGGGGCAAAAAACACCTGAGGAAAGGCAGATTGTTGGGCAGGAAACCCCACGGGCTTGGCGAAATAAGCGTCTGACCTTGCTGAGTCTAGCGTGGCTTCATTACTAAGGGCATGGTCACGTAAGGCTGTGCGCACTTGCATAACATAAGCATTAGCGAGAGTTAGGGCATCGTCAATGGCGTAGCCTTTCACAATAAAGGCCGCAAGAGCAGACGCTTGCATGCAACCGGTTCCACGCAGCCGACTCACCTCGGAAGGGGCGGATTGGTGCGCCCGTGGCTGGCTAAATTCATATTCTATGGTGTTGGTTTTGAAGGTGTCTATGGCGTCGCTCTGCCATGTGGCGTGGCCGCCTTTAGCGAGCACAGCGTTTGCACCTAACGCTAATAGAGCCGCTATAGCGTCTCGCTTGCTTTGGTTGTCACTTATGGGCATACCAGTTAATGCTGATAATTCGTCGATATTGGGGGTGACAACATCAACCACCTTTAAAAGCAGTTGTACCACGGGGGTAGAAAGCTGGGTAAGCTTTCCGCCTGATGTTGAGCACAGAACGGGGTCCCATACAATGAATGGTTTAGGCTTATTTAAGCTGTCTATGCGCGCGCACAGCACTAGCGCTTGCTCGTCATTGGCAATGGCGCTTATTTTGATGGCGCGGGGAGGCAGCTCATTTTCAAGTAAAAGCCATTGTTCGTTGATGACAGAAGGGCTAACAATGTGACTGTCCAACATGCGGGTATTCGATTGCACGGTAATTTGCGTGGTGATTACGCAGGCATGCAGGTGTAAGTCTGCCAGTGTGAGGGCGTCGCGGGTGACACCCGCGCCCCCACTAGAATCAATACCGCCAATGCACCAAATTACGGGCTGGGTCATGGCATCTCCACTTTACTGTCAGCACTGTGGTATAGCTGTGCGCCAGTTTGATTAAAGGCATCAGCCATCTCTTTCATGCCTTGTGCTTTGTCTTGTTCTGCTTGTTTGGCAACATCGCGTACTTCTTGAGAAATCTTCATGCTGCAAAACTTAGGGCCACACATAGAGCAAAAGTGAGCCACTTTCCCAGAAGCCTGTGGCAGGGTTTCGTCGTGATATGCGCGGGCAGTATGCGGGTCAAGGGCAAGGTTAAACTGGTCTTCCCATCTAAATTCAAACCGCGCTTTCGACATGGCGTTGTCACGAATTTGCGCGCCTGGGTGGCCTTTGGCTAAATCAGCAGCATGGGCGGCAATTTTATAGGTAATCAACCCCTGCTTAACGTCTTCTTTGTTAGGAAGCCCCAAATGCTCTTTTGGCGTTACGTAGCACAACATGGCGCAGCCATACCAACCAATCATGGCGGCACCTATGCCAGAAGTGAAGTGATCGTAGCCTGGTGCAATGTCTGTGGTTAATGGGCCTAGGGTATAAAAGGGCGCTTCATGACAATGTGCAAGCTGCTCTTCCATATTGGCTTTTATCATGTGCATAGGCACATGACCTGGGCCTTCAATCATGACTTGAACATCGTATTCCCAAGCAATTTTGGTTAACGCCCCAAGGGTACGTAGTTCTGAAAATTGCGCCTCGTCGTTTGCATCAGCCACACTGCCTGGGCGTAGGCCATCGCCTAGAGACAGGGCAACATCGTATTGTGCACAAATTTGGCAGATGTCTCTGAAGTGTTCGTACAAGAAGCTTTGTTTATGGTGACTTAAGCACCACTTGGCCATAATAGACCCCCCTCGAGAAACAATGCCTGTCACCCGCTTTGCGGTAAGAGGGACGTACTCTAATAACACGCCTGCGTGAATGGTAAAGTAGTCTACGCCTTGCTCGGCTTGCTCAATAAGGGTGTCTTTAAACATTTCCCACGTGAGATCTTCCGCCACGCCGTTCACTTTTTCTAGCGCCTGATAAATGGGCACTGTCCCCAAGGGCACTGGGCTATTTCTTAACAACCATTCCCGAGTTTCATGAATATTTCTGCCGGTGGATAAATCCATAATGGTATCGGCGCCCCAGCGAGTAGACCAAACCAGCTTTTCCACTTCTTCTTCAATGGATGAAGTCACCGCCGAATTACCGATATTGGCATTAATTTTCACCAAGAAATTGCGTCCAATTATCATGGGTTCTAGTTCAGGGTGATTGATATTACAGGGGATAATCGCTCGCCCTGCTGCCACTTCTTGTCGAACGAATTCTGGCGTTATAGTGGTTGGAATGTTGGCGCCAAAGCTCTCGCCCCCATGTTGCTGAGTTAACGCTTCATCTTGAACGGCCTGCCTGCCCATGTTTTCGCGAATAGCAATGTATTCCATTTCTGGGGTGATTATGCCCTGACGAGCGTAGTGTAGCTGAGTGACGTTTTTACCCGGTTTGGCTTTTTTGGGCTTGGCCGCGCGAACAAAGCGAAAATCTTCGGTGAAAATATCTTGTTCCCGCGCTTTAGCGAATGCAGAGGTCACGCCGCTAAGCTCGACAGTGTCGTCTCTGCTGTCGATCCAATTTTTACGCAGAGGCGCTAAACCCTTGTGAACATCAATGGCGCTTTGCGGGTCGCCATAAGGGCCTGACGTATCGTAAACCGGAATGGGCGGGTTGGGTTCAAATAAGGGGTTTTTTTCTGTTCCGCCTACCAAACTGTCGTGCTGATGAATCAGTCGCATGGCTACTTTGATGTCATCTGAAGAGCCCACTTGGTAGTGGCGGGTAGAATTTGGGTACGCCTCTCCGGCGAGTTCATTAATAAATTGTTGCGCTTGCTGGCGCTGTTCGCGTCGTGTCGACATAGCATTTTGGCCTTAATGTTTTAGGTTTAAAAATGCTTGTCAGGAGTGAAGGAGAATAGGGCATACCACGTTAAGGTGTTGAAGAAACCTATGTGATAAACCGCCACTTTACGGTAGCGCTAGTGCAAAAATGGACACAAGCATACGTAAATGGCAGAGCCTATTTCTTGTTCCCTTCGCAGGTATTAGCCTGATCAGGTTCAACGGATCCCGCTTTCGCGGTCTCAGCTTACTGGGGTTCCAGTGAAGCACTCCGACAAGTAACTGTTTTTTACTATATATCCATAATCAACCCATTGGCAATGGTTTAAATTATGAATTCTGCTTTAGATGAATTTCACACCTTAAAAATTACGTCTTACTGTAATGCCGTAAGTACGTGGTTTGGCGTAAGACATTTGGGTTGTACCGTAGAAACCTGATACATCGAAGCCAATAATTTCATGATCAGAATCTGTTAGGTTATTCACATAAGCCGCCACGCTCCATAATCCTTGCGTATCTTCCCACGTAACCCGCGCATCTGCTTTGAAGTGGCTTTCAATCGTATGGGCGGTAAAGTTTCGCGCATTATGGAATGATTCTGACTGGTAAGAGCCACTGGCTTGTGCTGCAATTGAGCCGCTATCTAGTGACCAAGTGTAGCGAATGAGTGCCGATCCTTGCCATTCTGGCGTGTAAGGCGGTGTAGTATCTACGAAGATACCAGACGCCACTTCTAAGTCTTCCACCACCGCATCGGTATAAGAAGCGCCTAACATAATATCTAATGCATCAACGGGGTTGAGTAGTATTTCTACTTCCGCTCCTGTGAAGTGCGCCTGTTCGTTAAATACAACGCCAGCGTTGTTCACCCAAGAAAACGATTGGTAATCTTCGTAATCATAGTAAAACACGCTACTGTTAACCTGTGCTTTACCGTCCATCAAGGTCAACTTGGCACCTGCTTCGTAGGCCAGCAGAACTTCGGGGTCGTAAGTACTAAACGCACCGCCTAATGGCGCATTAAAGTTGCCAGCTTTTACGCCTCGGTTCACACCGGCATACAACAAGGTATCTTCATTTGGCTTGTAATCGAGTTGCAGTTTAGCCGACCACATAAATTTGTCGTTTTCTAAGGCAACGTCAACCAAGGGAGTGGCAGTGTCATCCACTTCAATAACCCGGTCGTCCAGGTTGGCATTTTGAACAAGCTGACCGTCGAGTGACTTGTTTTCTTGCACTAATCGCAGGCCTGCTACTAGCACCAGGTCGTCGTCCAAATCGTAATCTATTTGGCCAAATACCGAGTATGAATCTGTAGTGATATCGGCCAGCGTGTTTTGCTCTTCGCCCGCTAAGTAGCCCCCGGTTGGGCTTGCCGCCAAGCCTTGTAGGTACTCGGTATCAATGTTTAGGTAATAAAACCCCGCTACCCATTTCATGTTCATGGTGCTGCCATTTAAGCGAAGTTCTTCACTAAACTGGGTAATGTCACCGTCGGATTGGAATATCAGTTCAGGAGAAGCGGTTTGGTCCGAATCTAGCCCTATTACGCGGGTAAAGTTTTTCCAATCTGTCACCGAGGTGAAGGTAAATGCATCAAACTCGTAGTCGTAGGTGGCGGCTAACCCTTTTGATTCAATTTTGTTTTGATCGTCAAAAGCAAAGTCTTTATTAACTAATTCACCGCTGCCATCTGGGTCGATATTACCGTTAAAGTCGCCCCCTTGCACTGGACGGTAAGGGTCGCCATTAAAATTACCGTCTACACAAACGCCGGCTTGTATGGCGTCACAACCTAGCGGGTCATCGGCCGCATAAATAACGTCAACCACGTTGCCAGCCGCGTCTTTCACTTCTGTGGTATTAATCACCTGATACGGGCCTTCACTTTTTGTGGAGTCGGCCCAATTGGCACTTAAAAGCAGATTGGCGTTATTTCCTAAATCGAAATTAAGTTGACCACGAACGGCTTTGGTATCGTCATTGTAGCCGTCTTCGCCGCCACCTTCTGTGCCTGCACGGGTGTCGGGTTCAGCACCGTCTTCATAAATATTTTCAAGGATATTGCCCATTTTATTGGCCATCACAGAGATACGGCCAGTCACATTTTCGTTGAGCGAGCCAGAAAATGCGCCTTCAAAACGTTTTTGCTCAAAACTGGCGAACGTTACCTCAGCGTAACCTTCCGTTTCTTCTGTTGGTTTTGCAGTTATGGTGTTAACCATGCCGCCTGTGGCGTTACGCCCAAACAGGGTGCCTTGTGGGCCCTTTAGTATTTCAACTCGGCTAATGTCGAACAAACCAAAGGTTTGTGCCTGAGTACTGGCTAGGTAGCCGCCATCCACATACACCGCCACTGGCGCTTCGGCGATATCTGCATAGTCGTTTTGCACCACACCACGTATGTTAAAAATGGCACGCTGACCGCCAATATCACCCGCAAGCGATACCCCTGGGGTAAAGGCGATTAAGTCGGTGCTGCTTTCAAATCCCAACGCGTCCATTTGCTCACCGCTAAATGCGGTAACGGCAATACTGACGTCGTTAATATATTGTTCGCGCTTTTGTGACGTCACGGTGATTTTTTCAAGCACAACCGAATCGGCTGCCAGTGTGTACGAAGAGTGAAGCGCCAACCCTATTGCCGCCGCACAAAGGGTTTTACTCATTTTATGCTTTGGTTTTTCGTGGTACTTGGTCATTGTGTGTTCCCTTTATTGTTTTATTTCTCACTGACTGCTGAGGAGAGGTTTGTAGTGTTAGTTTGTTTAACTTTTGTTCTATTGAAACTAAAGGTGTTTTACCAATGGGTAAATATTCTTGTGTCGAAGTGATGTTTCATATTTATGAAACTTAATACGGCTTACGTGCGTAAATTAACTTTTTGTTAACATTGGGTTTGTGTGATCACTGTGAGGTAAATAGAATGAAGGCTGCTCCCTTTGTGGGCGAGCGCGTAGGCAGCAAGGCAAATCAGCAAGGGGGGAGAAGAGAAATGTGTGGACGTGTGAATGCCATTAAGGCGCAAAAATGCGCCTTAATTAGCGGTTTTAATATGGCCTATCGAAGGTTAGCGAAACGCAGGAATAACTTCGTTACCGTAGCGAGTAATGATGTTTTCTTCGTCGCCGTTATCTAGGTATATATTAAACTGAGTGGTCCCCGCATTTTTGAGGGCTTGAATTTTCGAGATATGATCCTCCGCTTCGCCTAATACACAGAAGCTTTTAACAATATCTTCGGTAATAAAGTCGAGGTAAGGGTTGTCGCTTTGCCCATGTTTGGAATAGTCGTAACCACGGCGCTGCTCGATGTAATCGGTGAGACTTTTAGGAACTAAGCCTGAGTCGCTACCATATTTTTCAACGATATCGGCAACATGGTTACCTACCATGGCTGGGAACCATTTGGTTTTTTCAATGCAGGTTTCCATATCCCCAAAATAGGCCGGTGCCGCAGCCTGTACTTTGAAGTTGCTCATATCGCGGTCAACTTTATCCCCGGCGGTTTGGCACTGTTGTTGAAACCACTGTACAAGGTCTGGGTCGCCAATTTGTAATATTACACCATCGCCATGTTCGCCTGCTACAGCAAGCGCTTTAGGGCCATACGCGGCTACCCAAACAGGTAATTCGTAGCCGTCTGCCCAAGGGAATTTAACTGGCTTCTCGCATTCCCCGTACATCACCTCTTCACCACGCACCATGGCTTTTACTTTATGTGTGAATTCGGTAAGGCGAGCAAGGTTAGCAGGCTTTTTGCCCATGACACGCATTGACGAGTCGCCACGTCCCAGGCCAATATCAAAGCGGCCATTACTTTGTTTTGCCAAGCTGCCGTATAAACTTGCCGCCACTGACCAGTCGCGTACATTGGGGTTAGTGACGCAGGGGCCAAAGCGCATCTTGGTGGTGTGTTCCATGCACATTGCCATGGCCACAAACGATTCACGCCATAAAATATGGGAATCGTAAAACCAGCAATAATCAAACCCTGCCTCTTCTGCCATTTTAACCAATTTACGTGCGCGATCTGGGCTAACAAAGCCTTTAAACGTAATGCCAAATTCCATTGTAGTTTCCTTCTAAACCTGTTGAGCTTTTCAATTTTTAGTTGTTTTGACGCTGTTGGTTAACAGCGCGAAGTTGCTTTAAGCACTAGTGATTGGGTGCCCAAATACGAATGCCGGCATGAGTAAAAGGCACCGACTTAGAAATATTTAAGCGAATCAAAATAGGGGTAATGGCCTCTATACATCGTGCGCTGTCGGCAAGCCCCGCGTTATAACTTTGCACGCCAAGGTTTTCGAGTAGGCCTATCACCTTGTTTTTCGCGTCTAACTGATTACCGCAAACCAACACATCGCAATTAATTTTTTCATCCAATTTGTTTAACGTGACGGCCGATACATTGTGAAGTGCGCCCACTACGGCGTAGTCGTCACCGAGTAAAGCTTGTGCCGATTCTGTGGCGGATCCTTCTGGCGGCATTGCTACCGCTTTTGGATTGTTTTCAGCCAGGGGCACCACAATGTCGATAAGAATTTTGTCTCTTAACAAGGGGCGAATTGCATCTAGCGTGGCGTGATGAGCAGCCCAAGGCACGGAAAGAATGACAAATTCAGTGGCTTTTGAGGCTGCTGAAATGGTATCTGCCCCTGTAATTTTTCCTTTAGCTTCAGGTACGGCTGCTTGTAGCTCGGCAGCTTTTTGTGCGGCCTTTTCTCCGTCTCTTGAACCAAGAACAACATCTAGCCCGGCTAATGCAAAGCGTTTTGCTAAGCCTGAACCTTGAGGGCCGGTGCCCCCTAAAATTGCAACGGTCATGCGAATAAATCCTCTTTCGTGGGTCTTAATAAATCTGAAGCTTGGCTGTCAGGCTGACACGCCCACTCCAATCCTTTAAATAGAATGACGGGGCATTTGCCCTGTTTGCTCATCAGTAGTCCAGATGCGCCGGCGAGCTCGTCGGCCAGGGCGGGAGCGGTCACTTTCAGGGGCCGTCCGTAAGCATCTAATTCCCCCTCTAATAAATTCAGGGCGGGAATATTGGCAAGCCCGATAGCGACGTTGGTTTGCCCTAGTCGCCATGGCCGGCCAAAGGTATCGCTAATGACTATGCCAACTCGACATTGATAATGATGTGACAACGCGCTTGCTATGCGTTTAGCGCTGGCGTCAGGATCTTTGGGCAGTAAAATAAGTTCGCCGGGTGTGTCGGTATTGGATTCATCTACCGCGGCATTGGCGCTAATGTGGCCAAGGTTATGCTCGGTAATAATGATGCCTTCATTGGCATTCGGGTGTTTGTGTACTTTAACCAGTCGTTTCGACTCAGATAAAATCACTTCGACTTTACGCGGGTCTTTGTTGACTTTTTTGGCCAGTTGAATGGCTTGGTCGCTGGCGGTAACCTCGTCAATGTGAACGCAGGCGCCCTCCGCCTTCGACACCACCTTTTGTGCAATCACTAAAATGTCACCGTCATCCAGTTTTTGCACCTGGTGAGTAAGCCCCTCAATGATGATAGCGGCCAAATCGTCGCCCTTTCGAATGTAAGGAATACCTGCAATGGTTGTGATGGTCAGTGATGGCATAATTGCGCCCTAGGCTATCAGTGAGTTCATCACATCGTTAATGTGATGAAGGTCGCTAGGTTGGTCAATGTCTTGGCTTAAATGCACAGGCTGGACTGTGATATGCGAGTGCCCAGCGTGTATGGCCGCTTGTTGGTGAGCCAGCGACGATTGCTCACCAAACTGATAGCGAATGGCATTGGGAGGGCTGGTACACAAGGCATTGGTGCCGCCATCGTGTGAACTGGCAATCACTACCGGGGTGCCCGATTGCGATAGGGCAACCAATGCATCTAACTCGCTGCGTTCAAGCTTGGCAATGTCGGCAGGTAAAATGAGTTGGCGCTGGAATCCTTTCGCGATAGACCACTGGGTAGCTTGCGTAAGGGCTTGATTTAAATCACTGCCTTTTTCTTCAAATACCACGGCGCACCCTAAACTACTGGCAATATCCGCAATGTACAGCGAAGGCGTTACCACTAATTTTTGCCAATGCGGAAATGTACCGTTGAGTGTTTTAAGTGTGCGCTTAAACAACTTTACTGCTAAGGCTTTCCGTAAAGCACTGGGTAAGAAGGGCGATAAACGCTGCTTACTGAACACGGGGTCTTTCATAGGGATAACAACGCATAAATCAGGCATAACAGACCTCCTCCCGTTTAAGGGAAACCTGAATAACTTCTTCCATTAGCCGCGTTTTGTCGCTTTCTGATTTCATCAACGTTGAAGTAGCATGGGTAGCGAGTCCAAATGATTCTATGGCTTGTTCATCGGCACTGTCACTGCTATCGATAATGAGCAAATCGGCAATGTCTTGATAAAACTCAGCAATGCCTGTATTGCCTGGAGGAAATTGCATTTGCTGTAACAATTTCTCTGCTGGGCCTTTCACGGCTTTGCCATTAATTAGCGGCGATATAGCCACTTTAACCGCCGTGCTTTGGTCAATCGCGTCCTTCACTTCATTCACCGCTAACATAGGCGCAATGCTTAATAGCGGGTTACTTGGCGCAAAGACAATAATGTCAGCGTGAGCAATGGCGGTTAATACTTCTTGGCTGGCGTAAGCTGTTTCAGCCCCTTTATAGGTAATGCCAGTCACATGCGGCTCGCAACGTCGGTGAACAAAGTAGGTTTGAAAATCTACCCAACCGTCGTTGGTGTTTAAGCGGGTTTGCACGGTGTCGTTGGTAATGGGTAGCACAGGTACGGTCACCCCTAAGCGCTGGCGAATTTTCTGAGTAATGGCGGTCATAGACTCGCCTTTGGCTCTTAATTCACTGCGAAAAATATGGGTAGCAATATCTAAGTCACCTAAATGCATCCAAGTGTCGCTGCCAAATTGCGCTAGCCGTGTGAGGATTCTGCAGCTGTCATTGTTAATGCCCCAGCCGGTAACGGGGTTCACGTCGTTCGCTAAGGTGTACACTAAAGTATCTAAATCGGGAGACACCCAGAGGTTATGAAAGTTGTCGTCATCTCCCACGTTGCCAATAACCGTCAGGGCCTCTTTGTAGGTAGAGTGGTACAAGCCTTTTGCGGCCTTTGCGCCACCGACGCCGCCAGCAAGAAGTACGATATTTTTTGGGGTGTTCATGCGCTTACCTTTACAGGAATAGATTGAGGCGAGGAATACGCGGCGCTTACCTGCACAGAGCGTTGATAGTCGATAAGTGACAGCTGTGGTTCTGGCTTGCTTGTGCGGCCATAGTGAGCAAGTTGCTGATACAGGGTATTGCGTTGAGCGGCCTGTAACCCTGCGTGCTGAATAAAATTCACCATGTCTCTAGGCACTATCTCCTGACCATGACGAGCACCTGCCGCCCGAGAAATACTTTCATTCATCAAGGTGCCGCCGAGATCGTTAGCTCCAGCCCGCAATACTTGCGAGGCCATATCAGGGCCCATTTTCACCCACGAAGCTTGGATATTGTCGATATACCCCTGCAGCGCAATTCGGGCAATGGCGTGCATTTTAAAATGCTCGTCGCGGGTGGGGCCGGTACGTACTTTATCTGGGTTTTGCGTGTACAAAGGGCTATCTGCGTGAATAAAACCTAAGGGGACAAACTCGGTAAATCCCCCCGTTCGCGCTTGTATGTCTCGCAGTAAGGTTAAGTGAGCGGCCCAGTGTTTAGGCCCATCGATATGCCCATACATAATGGTTGACGTGGTGGGAATATTCAGTGAATGGGCAGTTTCAATTATCTCTACCCAGTTTTCGGTACTTAACTTGTTTTTGGTTAGCTGGCGTCGAACTTGCGTATCCAGAATTTCCGCTGCGGTGCCTGGCATGCTGGCGAGTCCCCGCGCTTTTAAGTCAGCCAAAAAGTCCCGATAGGCTGTACGCCCTTTTCGTGCGCCGTACCAAATTTCAAAAGGTGAAAAGGCGTGAATATGGATGCCGGGCACCTGCGCCGTTACTGTGTCGAGCAGTTCACCGTAATAAGATGCGGGCATATCTGGATGTAAACCGCCTTGAATGCACACTTCCGTCGCGCCTCGGCCCTGCGCTTCTTGTGCGCGCTCTGCTACTTTTTCCGTGTTTAAAAACTCGGCGTTTTCGGCGTTTTTATTAACCCCAAAATTACAGAATTGGCAGCCCATGTGACACACATTGGTAAAATTAATATTTCGCGTAATCACAAAGGTTGCGGTGTTACCGCATCGTGCCTCGCGCACTAGGTCTGCAGTATGCAGCAAGGCGTCAACCTCGTTGCCTTGTGCATGAAATAAGGCTTCAATTTCATCTTCATTAGGTACATTGCCTTCTAACGCACGCTGTAAAATACCGGCTAAAGGCAAAGGTATTTTCGCCAACTTTTTTTCTATTGATGTTGGGCTGTAAGGCAAAGGCAGTTGACTTGAGGGGGAAGCATTAAGCATGGGCAACTCCTTGCGTACGCGTGACTGAATTTGGAGATAAACATTGCTCAACGGCAAGGCCGTCAGCGCGAGATGCCGGCATGGCTGCATGAACATTCGTGGCTAAATAGCGTTCTGCCGACCTTAGATATTTGGGGTATACCGTTAGGCGCTCTTGCAATTGATAGCCCGCGCTTTCGCATGCACCGGCAAGGGTCGCTATTTGCGGCCAGGCTCGCTCTGGGTTGATAAAGTCTTTCGTCAATGGAGAAATGCCGCCCCAATCGTTAATGCCAGCACTGATATAGGCCGTGTACTCTTGTTCTAAATTTGGCGGTGCTTGCAGCGAAATATCTGGGTGTAAAATGAGCCGCGCGGCGGCCAAGGTTAAACGCATATCGTCCAGTGTTGGTTCTGGGGCATTGGCCATGGCGGTGCCAGCTTTAGCGCGAAAGTTCTGAACAATCACCTCTTGAATATGGCCGTACTGGGCATGCAAAGCATTAATGGCCAGCAAGCTATCGATACGCTCTTCCCATGTTTCACCAATGCCAATGAGAATGCCCGTGGTAAAAGGTACGTCTAGCTTGCCTGCGTTTTCCAGGGTTTGAATACGTACGCCGGGGGCTTTATCTGGGCAGGCGTGATGGGGCTGACCCTTTTTCATGAGCCGAGCGCTGGTACATTCCAGCATCATGCCCATACTGCCACTTACCGGCTTAAGTTGTTTTACTTCCTCAAAGGTGAGGGTGCCCGCATTGACATGAGGTATCATCAAGCTTTTGTCCAATACCATTTCACACACTTCGGTGAGGTAGTTCACCATACTGGTGTGTCCCAAAGTGGCTAACCAGTCACGGGCGTAGGCGTAACGCTTTTCTGGCTTTTCGCCCAGGCTGAAAAGGGCTTCTTTACAGCCTTGTTGTTGGCCTTTTAGCACATCCGATAAAACCCTATCTCGACTTAAAATATTGCCTTGCCCAGAGTCAGGGTGTTTCACGAATGTACAGTAGCCGCAGGTATCACGGCACATATTGGTGAGTGGAATAAATACCTTACGGGAATAGGTGAGAGTATTTGGCCAATAGGTATCGCGCACCTTAGCGGCTTCGCTACAAAGGTGTTCAAGTTCTTCTTTATCGCAGTTTGCCAGGGCGATAGCGTCTTTTCGCGATAGCATATGATGGCTCTCCTACTGTTCCTGCACGCACGCTTGATTGCGCTTTATACTGTTCTTTTTTTAATCTTTAGCATGAGTTTTACCAAATGGTAAAGAGATTATTTGATGGTTTTTTTGGTGCGTGGCGTGGCTCAAAATAGAGCAGTCTGGGTGTTTTTTAATCTCTCTGGGCGATTTAATGAATGATATGTGTTGCCAAATTATTCTTTAAAAACAGAATGTTAAGGTGGTTTTTGGCGGGTGTGGAACGAGAGGGGGGATTCTCTCCCTTAGATCGGAGAAAATCTAAGGGAAATACCGTTAAAAAAATTTTGGATGCACAATAGCAGTGCGCTACGGCTTAATGCCTAACGCACTGAGGACAAACTGACATAAAAATTGGGTGGCATCGTCGAAGTCTTCTTGGGTGAGATTTGGCTTATCCAGCAATAATTGAATTTGGGTAGAAAAGTCGGCATAGGTTTGTGTGGCCGCCCAAATTGTGAAAAATAAATGCTTGGGGTCTATTGGCTTGATGAGCCCCGCCGCTATCCAGCGCTCGATAATGGTAATGTCCCTTTCGAAGGCGGGGCGTAAGTTTTCGATAAGGTAGGTTTTTAGTACTGGCGCACCATTGATGATTTCATGGGCAAACACTTTTGAACCGTTAGGGTAATCTCGCGACAATTCAATTTTCTGACGAATGTAGTCGCTGATGATGTCGGCAGGCGATGCGCTGGGGTCATCGTTAAACTGCATTTTCTCAAGCCAGAGATCAATCATGTTTTCCAAAACCGCTTGATACAGTTTCTCTTTGCCAGGAAAATAGTAAATGATGAGCTGCTTAGATAAGCCTGCTTGCTGTGCCACAGCGTCCATGGCGGTGCCTGCAAACCCTTTTTGCGCAAACACGGCTTCTGCTGCGCGTAAAATATTCGCCTCAGTTTTAGCGCGGTTGGCCTGGGTTTTCGTTGCTTTTGTCATGTTGTTTTTGTGTCCTGTCGCCCCTGCTAATCGTCAGCAATGATGGCTTCTTTTCCATGTTCTCGCGCTAACGCGTCTAAGAATAATTTGACCAAACGTGTAGGCTTAGGCGACTTTCGATAAATAGCCGCAAAGTCGCAGTGATAAGCAAAATTTGCTGGTTCTATTGCCCGCATTTGCCCTTTGCCCACAAAGGATTCAGCATAGTGCTCGGGTAAAAAGCCCAGGTAACTTCCCGAACAAATTAACGTTGCTATCCCTTCTTGGTCATTAGCCACAGCCATTCGGTTTAAACCAAGGGCCATGCTTTTGTCCATATTTGGGCTATGAAAGCTTAAACCCGCGTATTTGGCATCACGAATAGCGGTATCTGGAATATTCCCCAGCGCACTAAAAAGTGGATGTTTTGCCCCGCAATACAAGTACATCTGCTCTCCAAACAAGGGCAGATAGTGCAAGCTTGATGAGGTACGGTGGGTAGGAATAATGCCAATATGGTAGCGGCCGTCAAGTATACCTTGTTCTATGGTATTCACAGGAACAACATGTATTTCCACATTCACATTGGGCGCTTGCTGCTGATAAGCATAAATGGCGTCGCTTACTTTGCAGGCTTCGTTAGACACGGTTTTATCAAACATGGCCACGACCACATTTCCCTGCAGGTGGCGGTGCATGTCATTCACTTCATTACGAAAGTCTTGAAGGGATAGCAATAAGCGCTGGGTAGATTCGTAAATACGCTTACCTTCTTCGGTGAGCGCAAAGCCGCCTCTGCCTCGATGGCAAAGCACCATGCCCAATCGCGTCTCCAAATCTTTTAAATGGCGGCTAATGGTGGAGCGTCCAATATTCAGTTCTAGTTCTGCCGCCGACAAGCCTCCGGCTTGAGCAACCACAATGAAAACCCGCAATAAACGAATATCGGTATCGGATAAATTACCTAAGATGGCACGCATAGTTTCATATTTATGAAAGTAAGATTTGAATATTTATAATTTATCGAACATAAGCGGCTGGGTAAAGTGCGCTAAGTAAACTAATTTCGAAGGAAGACAATCATGACCCAGCGGGCTTCTCAGCTATCTCCTCAGCCAATGGATGCGTTGTGGATGCCGTATACGGCTAATCGCCAGTTTAAATCAGCGCCACGCATGATTACTGGGGCACAAGGTAATTACCTGATTGATGACAGTGGCCGTAAGATTTTTGATGGTTTATCGGGTTTATGGACCTGCGGAGCGGGTCATAATCGCCCCGAAATTACCGAGGCGGTAGCCAAGCAACTTGCAACATTAGATTATGCACCGGCATTTCAGTATGGCCATAACTTGGCCTTCGAGTTGGCCGAAAGGTTAGCCGCCATGGCGCCAAGTGACATAAATAAAGTGTTTTTCACCAACTCAGGTTCAGAAGCGGCTGACACGGCCACTAAGATGGCTCGAGCCTACTGGCGTCAGCAAGGTCAGCCTACCAAAACCCGTATTATCGGCAGAGCAAAAGGCTATCACGGGGCAAGCTGGGGCGGTATCAGCTTTGGTGGTATTGGCGCTAACCGCAAAATGTGGGGGCCAGCGATGGAGTCTGACCATTTGTCTCACACGCTACTTCCACAGAACGCCTTTAGCGAAGGTATTCCTGCGCAAGGCGCCAATCTGGCCGACGAGCTTATCGAAATGGTTGCTTTGCATGATGCATCAAACATTGCGGCGGTGATTGTTGAACCCATGTCAGGGTCAGCGGGAGTCATTGTACCGCCCGCAGGGTATTTAAAGCGGTTGCGCCAGCTTTGTGATGAACACGATATTCTTTTGATCTTTGACGAAGTGATTACCGGCTTTGGCCGTACTGGGGATCTGTTTGGTGCAAACACATTTGATGTGGTGCCAGATATGATCAACGTGGCAAAGCAGCTTACCAATGGCGCTATACCTATGGGCGCAGTGCTAACACGGCAGTTTATTTACGACACCGTAGTGGATGCAGGCGGCGCACCTTACAACATTGAATTGCCCCACGGATACACCTATTCCGGCCATCCGGTAGCGTGCGCCGCTGCCATGGCATCTCTGGATATACTTGAACAAGAGAAGCTAGTGGCAAGGGTAGCGGAACTTAGCCCTTATTTCGAACAAGGTGTGCACAGTTTAAAAGGCATGCCTTTTATCAACGACATTCGCAACTTAGGCTTCGCCGCCGGTTTTACCATTGAAAGTTATCCCGGTGAACCTGCGCGTCGCCCCTTTGAGCTGGCAATGAAGCTGCTAGAAAAAGGGTTTTATGTACGCTACGGCGGCGACACATTACAACTTGGTATTCCATTTACTACCGAAAAATCAGAAATAGACGCGTTAATTAACGCCATGCAAGACACCCTTATGGATGCCCATGGCATGAAGAAAACGGGTTAATCCCTTCACAGAATTTATAGAGATGCAGTTATGACCACCCAAGTAGGACAATTTATTAACGGGCAGCAGGTAGCCCCACAAGATGGCAACCTTATAGATATTCACAACCCTTCTACAGGCGCGGTATGCAGACAAGTAGAAATGGCGTCGAGTGCGCGGGTTCAACATGCCATAGACACAGCACAAGCAGCCTTTCCTGCATGGCGCGCGACACCACCGGCAAAGCGAGCACAAGTGATGTTTCGGTTAAAACAGTTACTTGAACAACACAGCGATAAAATTTGCGCACTCATCAGTGAAGAGCACGGCAAAGTTTTACACGACGCCAAAGGCGAGCTTCAACGGGGTATCGAAAACGTAGAGTTTGCTTGTGGTATGCCTCAATTGCTAAAAGGTGAACACAGCAAAGATGTTGGCCCTGGCATAGATGCATGGTGCGAGTTTCAACCACTGGGTGTGGTAGCAGGCATAACCCCTTTTAACTTTCCAGCTATGGTGCCTTTGTGGATGTGGCCCAGCGCCATTATGTGTGGCAACACCTTTGTGTTAAAGCCGTCAGAAAAAGACCCTTCAAGTGCGTTATTTATTGCCGAACTCGCGGCAGAAGCGGGGCTTCCCCCTGGTGTTCTTAATGTTGTGAATGGGGATAAAGCGGCGGTAGATCATTTGCTTGAAGACAGCACAATTCAAGCGGTGAGTTTTGTTGGTTCAACGCCAGTGGCTGAAGCGATTTATAAAAAAGCCAGTGAAAACGGAAAGCGTTGCCAAGCACTAGGGGGCGCAAAAAACCACGCTATTGTGATGCCAGATGCCGACCTAGACAATGTCGTTAATGCCCTAATGGGTGCCGCATACGGTTCGTGCGGCGAGCGTTGCATGGCAATTTCTGTGGTCCTTGCCGTAGGCGACGAAGTGGGAGATGCCCTGCGGGTTAGGCTTTCACAACAAGTTGAAACCCTTAAAGTGGGCGCGGGTTGTGACAACAGCAATGATATGGGGCCACTTATCAGTGAAGCTCACTATCAAACCGTTGCAAACTTTATTGAATCAGGGGTAAGTCAAGAAGCTGACTTAGTGTGTGATGGCCGAGGGCTTAGCGTTGAAGGGTACGAAAACGGCTACTTTCTTGGTGCTACATTATTTGACCACGTAAAACCACATATGGACATTTACCAAAAAGAAATTTTTGGTCCTGTGCTTGTGATGTTACGAGTCCCCGATATGCAAAGCGCGGTAAACCTAATTAATGAACACGAATACGGTAATGGCACCTGTTTATTTACCCGTGATGGTGAAGCAGCGCGCTATTTTATCGACCAAGTACAGGTGGGCATGGTGGGTGTGAACGTCCCTTTACCTGTACCTGTGTCTTACCACAGTTTCGGCGGTTGGAAGCGTTCACTGTTTGGTGATTTACACGCGTATGGGCCAGATTCAGTACGTTTTTATACGCGCAGAAAAGCGGTTACTCAACGTTGGCCTTCAGCCAATTTGCGAGAAGGGAGCCAATTCTCGTTCCCAAGTCACTCATAGAGCGAGCAACGTAAAAGAACGTCAAGTTGGTTCAAAACTTGAATTCAATGAGGGGAAGTGCCTGTGTCATCACAGGTGAAAAGGGTGTGAAAACCAATGAAGCCACCATGCTTTGCGGCGGCGTTAAACGAACGTCATTCACACCAAAAAGTACCGCGTACGCCTTTTGTATAGGGTGATGAAGACAAACAGCAAATGCGACAGAAAACCGAATTTGTGTGTAAGCCGATGGCCAACAACAATATTACGGTGGAATCCGTCAAAAGGTTTGACCGTTTGGTAAATAAAAGTGCATAACTGCACACAAATTGGTCATTCGAGGTTCCTGAATGACTTTTCGGTGGCTTGGCGTTACCCGCCTTGGTGTTAAAAAAGGTGTTTAACAAAACGGGCTAAAACGCGGGTTACTTACCCCAAGTGCAACGCAAAAAACAAAGATAAGCATCAGCGAGGAAGTGAAATGGAAAAGCTAAGAGTAAATGGTCAGCGATTATGGGACAGCCTAATGGAAATGGGCGAAATTGGCGGCACTGAAAAAGGTGGCTGTAATCGACTGGCTGCGACGGATCTCGACAAGCAAGCCCGTGACCTATTCTGCGACTGGTGCAAGGCCACAGGTTGTGACATCGCCATTGATAAGTTTGGTAATATTTTTGCCAAACGTCCGGGGCTAAATAATGACTTGCCCGCCGTTGCCACGGGAAGCCACCTAGATACTCAACCTACAGGCGGTAAGTTTGACGGCGTATTTGGCGTGCTTTCTGGGGTAGAAGTTCTGCGTACACTGCATGAAAACAACATCACCACCCCCACACCTATCGAAGTCAGTGTCTGGACGAACGAAGAGGGGTCTCGCTTTCAACCGGCCATGCAAGGTTCCGGCGTGTACGTTGGGCGCTTTGACTTGCAAAAAGAATTGGATAAAACCGACGTTAACGGATTACGTCTAGGTGATGAATTGGCGCGTATTGGGTATTTAGGCGAGGAAGAGCTGGGTAGCCGAAACATAGGTGCATTTTTCGAAGCCCACATTGAGCAAGGGCCAATTTTAGAAGACGAAGAAAAAGCCATAGGTGTGGTGCGTTTAGGCCAAGGGATCCGCTGGTATAACGTGGAAGTTCAGGGGCGTGAATCCCATTCTGGTACAACACCCATGCACTTACGCAAAGACGCCATGGTGGCAGCCGGTAAAATTGTGACAGAAATTGAAGCATTGGCCAATCGCTATGAAAATGGCTTAGGGACAGTGGGTTTTATGCAGGTTTACCCCAATTCTCGAAATACCATTCCCGGCAATATTAAGTTTAGCGCCGACCTGAGAAACCCGAACCCAGAGGTGCTAGCCACTATGCACGAAGAGTTTGTGGCATTTTGCGAGGGCGTAGCGAAAGACAGAGACTTAGATATTTCGGTAGACAACTTCTGGTATTTTGCCCCGGTTGAATTTAATGCGTCTGATGATGTAAAGGCCGCCACCGAAAAGCTGGGCTATTCGCATATGGATATTTACGCCGGGGCCGGCCACGACGCCTGTTATATGGCTGATCTTGTGCCTTCCGGGATGATTTTTACCCCCTGTGAAAATGGCATTAGCCACAATGAAATTGAGTACTCTAGCCCAGAGCAGTGTGAAGCCGGTGCCAATGTACTGCTGCATACCATGCTAACGGCCAGTCACCGAATAGCCGAAGCTGCGGGGGCACCCACAGAAGAAAGTGAGGAGGAAATAGCATGAGCGACGATATACGCGAAGTAGAACTTTCCCCAGCGGTTAAAGCCAGCGATTATTTTAACGAAGACCTGGCCCCTACTCAGGTTTCAGAAAGAACATGGGGCACAGGTAATATCGCTGCCCTGTGGGTGGGCATGGCGATTTGTGTGCCTACGTACACCCTAGGGGGGGTGTTAACATCCTATTTTGGGCTTTCAGTAATGGAAGCCCTTTTTACCATTTTGCTAGCCAACGTGGTGGTGCTGATACCACTGACATTAAATGCGTTTCCTGGCACTAAATTTGGTATTCCGTTCCCTGTGGTTCTGCGCTCTTCTTTTGGCATTGTTGGCTCGAACATTCCCTGTTTAATTCGAGGTTTTGTGGCCTGTGGTTGGTTTGGCATTCAAACCATGTTTGGCGGCTTAGCTATTCACCTTTTCTTGTCTTCCATCTCTGATGGCTGGGCTGCACTCGGGGGGATAGGGGAAGTCATTGGTTTCTTCGCGTTTGGTGCGCTTAACGTCTATATTGTGATCAAAGGCTCTGAGTCTATAAAGTGGCTAGAAACCTTAGCAGCCCCTTTATTGCTGATTGTGGGCATTGGGCTTATTTGGTGGGCAAGCGATAAAGTCTCGGTGACCGAGGTGTTAGCGACCCCCGCAAATCGCCCAGAAGACGCGGGCTTTTTCAGCTACTTCTTTGCTGGCCTAACGGCAATGGTAGGGTTTTGGGCTACGCTGTCGTTAAATATTCCTGATTTTAGTCGCTACGCTAAAAGTCAAAAAGCCCAAGTGAAAGGGCAGATAATTGGCTTGCCGCTTACCATGTTTTTGTTTGCCGCATTAGGTGTACTGCTGACATCAGCATCTACTACGCTAGTGGGGGAAACCGTGTCAGATCCCGTCACCCTTATTGGCCATATTGATAGCCCATTTTTTGTCGCTATCGCTATGCTGCTTATTATCGTGGCCACCCTTTCAACCAATACCGCTGCCAATGTGGTATCACCCACCAACGATTTTCAAAATATTGCGCCTAAATACATTAACCATACTCGCGGCGTGTTGCTTACCGGGTTAGTGGGTGTGTTGCTTATGAGCTGGGAGCTGCTGAAGAAGCTAGGTTTAATTGAGTCTGACGTTAGCGTTGAAAGCATGTACTCAAATTGGTTGCTGGGATATTCAAGTTTGCTTGGGCCTATTGCTGGCATCATGATTGTGGATTATTTCTTTATTCGCAAACAAGAACTGGACGTGGCCGCACTTTATACGTCGAGTACGCTTTATCCGAAAGTGAATTGGGCCGGCTTTATCGCCTTCTTGGTGCCGGTCGCCGTTACCTTGCTTGCGGTTACCGCCGATGTTTTCACCTGGTACTACAACTATGGCTGGTTTACCGGCTCTATCTCAGGTGCCGTGATTTATTACGTGGCTGCCAATAAGTTGCTATTAGGGGCGCAAAGCCACGTAGGCAACTTAGCGAAAGCATCATAGATGGTCAGTCAAGGCTAGGTTACAAGAGAAAAAGGACAAAACATGGCGCTATTATTAAAAGGTGGCAAGGTTGTCACCCATGAAATGACGTATACAGCCGATGTACTTTGCGAAGACGGTAAAATTACCCGCATTGCACAAGATTTATCAGCGCCAGAGGGGGCTGAGGTTATTGATGTTACTGGTAAACTTATTATGCCTGGAGGCATAGATCCGCATACGCATATGCAGCTTCCTTTTATGGGAACCGTGGCGGCCGACGATTTTGCCTCTGGCACCGCGGCGGCACTGGCAGGTGGCACCACCACTATCATCGATTTCGTAATACCCAGCCCAGGCCAGCCGCTAATGGAAGCCTACCATCAGTGGCGAGATTGGTCTGAAAAGTCTATGTCAAATTACACGTTTCACGTGGCCATTACGTGGTGGGATGACAGCGTTCACCAAGACATGGAAACATTGGCCACTGAGTATGGCATTAATAGCTTTAAACATTTTATGGCCTATAAGAATGCCATCATGGCTACCGATGACATTTTGGTATCGAGTTTTACCCGCTGTATGGAGCTAGGAGCCATTGCAACCGTGCACGCCGAAAATGGTGAACTTGTGTATCACCTTCAACAGCAATTGATGGAAAAGGGAATAACAGGCCCAGAAGCCCACCCTTTGTCTCGTCCCCCTATGGTAGAAGGTGAAGCGGCATACCGTGCCATTAGTATTTCAGAAACCATTGGCGCCCCTTTATATTTAGTGCATTGCTCGGTACAAGAAAGTATTGATGCTATTCGTTATGCCCAAAGCCGAGGACATCATGTGTATGGTGAGGTGTTGGCAGGGCATTTAACGGTTGATGACAGTGTTTACCAAGACGCCAATTGGGAGCGCGCTGCTGCTCATGTCATGAGTCCTCCGTTTCGCGAAAAGAAACACCAAGATGCGTTATGGAAAGCCTTGCAAGCCGGTACACTGCAAACTACGGCAACCGACCATTGTGCGTTTTGTAATGAGCAAAAAGCCATGGGCAAAGACAATTTTACCCAAATTCCTAACGGCACCGCGGGGGTTGAAGAACGCCTGGCGGTATTGTGGGAGAAGGGCGTAAATAGTGGCAAGTTAACCGCCAACGAGTTTGTGGCAGTGACCTCAACCAATGCCGCAAAAATTTTTAATTTGTACCCGGCCAAGGGAGCGATTGCAGAAGGGTCAGATGCCGATATTGTGGTATGGGATCCTAAGGGTAAAAAGACCATTTCCGCGTCAACGCACATGTCTAAGATTGAAAACAATATCTTTGAAGGCATGGAGGTCACAGGCGTGCCTACACTCACTATTTGTAATGGTGTGGTGGCCTGGAAAGAGGGCGAATTACTGGCCAAAGAGGGAGATGGTCAATATGTTATGCGCCCTACTTATGCGCCTTTTTATGAGTCATTGCAGCGCCGAAAAGCACTTGCCGAGCCTAAGCCGGTAAATAGAAAAAGCTAACGTTTTCCACCTACCCTTTGGGTTGATGGTTAAACTAACGCAAAACGCCAATCACAAAGAGAAGTGATTGGCGTTTTTGTATTCACCTCAAAAAAGGCTAACTTGCCACCGTTTGGCCTTCTTTGAAATATTGCAGTGCCGCCACCGCATCTTGTTTACGTTCACTAATACTCGCTAACAGCAGCAAGTCTTCTTTATTAGCCGCTAAGGTGGTGGCTTTCAGCAGGGCTTTTTCTGCTAATACATCATCGCCAGAATGATGCGCCACATGCCCTAAGGTAGAGTAAAGTGAGGCGTCTTCCGGCGCTTGCTTTATCCAAGCTTCAATTAAGCGAAGCGAGGGAGCAGCATTGGGTAAGTTAAGCTGCTTAAACAAGGGGAATAGGCTGGCTTTTCTGCCCCGTTTTTGCCATTCCACCAAGCAAGTTTGGGCGTCGTCGTGCATTCCTTGCGCTAGCAATTGCTGAACATAAGCCGCTTGATAGGCGTCGTCATGACGCATTTTACGAGGCAAGTTTTGCCAGTAGGTTTTCAGCTCGGAAGCCCCTTGCTTACTGGCTATTTCAGCAAACTTTCCTTTTGCGATACGTTGCGACCACAGGGTATAGTTTTCTTTA
This sequence comes from Alteromonas australica, assembly GCF_000730385.1. Taxonomy (NCBI): domain Bacteria; kingdom Pseudomonadati; phylum Pseudomonadota; class Gammaproteobacteria; order Alteromonadales; family Alteromonadaceae; genus Alteromonas; species Alteromonas australica. Next base: position 144,054 of record NZ_CP008849.1, read on the forward strand.
GACAGGGCTTTTCGCCATTGGCTTAAGTTTTCCTCAAGGGTATTCCACTGTCCGAGTTCAGCCAATAACTCTGCTTTTAATCGAACAACCTGTGGGTTGGTTTGCGTGTCCTCAGGTAAAGCATTGAGCTTTTCAAGTGCGTCATTTACCTTACCATGGGCAGCATCCAGCCTTGCCATCATAAGGGTGGCGGCCACTTTTGCATTAGGGTAATCGCAAGCCTGGAGTAAGAAATACTCGGCTTTTTGCTGCTCACCTTTATTCACCGCAATTTGTGCTGACGCCAGGTAATTTACGCCTTCAAAATCGCCATTGGTGGTTTGACTTAACGCTTTTTGAGCGGCGGTGAAATCTCCTGCCGCCATGGCTTGAAGGCCAGTATAAAACGCGCGCTTGCGCTTGCGTTCGCCTAACGCACCAAACCATTTATGTGAACCTGTTAGCAGGCTAATGGCCCAAAGTGTCGCGCGCCATAAAAGGTACCAACCCACTAACGAACATATAATAATGATACCGAAACTGATGATGGTCATTTCAATGGCTTTGTTGCCCAAAGAAATAAGCACATAACCCGTGTCGCCCAAAATCATAGGGCCAACAATTAACGCAATAATAAAGGCGGCCAGCACCGCTAAGGCAATGACTAACCATTTCATAATGCGCTTGCTCCTTCACCAAATACCTTTTTCACACGGGTATCAAGCAGCCGTTCTAGGGGTTGCTGAGCGGCAAGTTCACTGGGAATAGGGCGAGATATGTCAGTTTCACGCAGGTTGGTTAACGCCTGACTAAAGCCAGATATTGACGTGCTGCTTAGGTCGAAGTTTTGATCTATTAAGGTTTGTGCGTATTGCAGTGATTGCTCATACAGGCCTTTTTCGCCTTGTAAGGCAGCTGACTGTGCATGCATAAGTTGCAAACGTAGCTGTTCTTTTGCTAAAAACTGCGCTTCTAAAGACATGACAGGTTCAATGGGGCCGCTAAGGGTTTTCACCGTAAAAAAGCCATCAACCATAGAACGCCATACTTTGCTTAGATTTTCTTTCCAGTCGTCGGTAGATTCCGATAACTCAGGGTTCTGTGCATCCACGTCTACCGGTTTTTCAAAGGTGTCTAATGGCAAGTTATCAATTTGAGCCATCATGCCTGTTAACGCTAACGCCACTTGGGTTTGAGAAACAGGGTTCAGTTGCTGCAGGGTTTGAATATCTTCTGCTAAGTGAGCGCGAACCGGCAGCACCGATGGGTCAGCCAGCGACGACAGGCGCTTGTCTGCATTCACCAACAATAAAATAGCCGTACGGACATCATTCTCTAGCCACAGTTTGCGCCCGGCCATTCGGACTAAATAATCGGCTTCGGCAATGAGCCAATCGGCTGGTCGGCGACCTTCCATTGTATTGAGTTGAGCAAGGGTAGCTTCGCTTTGTTGCGTAAGTGCTGTGTTCTGCTGTTTTAAGCGCTCTACATCCTTAGATAGCTGCAGATTGGCATTCGCCATTTCTTCGAATTGCGCCGTCAAGGTGGTACGCTCTTCGGTTAGCGATTGCAACTGGCGTTGGGTGTCGCTTTGCTGAGAGGCGGTTTGCGCTTCTTTGGCTTGTTGTTGGGTGTAATACCAGTAGCCCGCCGCGGCTATTCCTATGACGAGTAGGAATAAGATGATTACCACAAACCACAGTAGTCCTTTCCCTGAAGATGACTTTTTCTTATTCGCCTTGGGCGAGGCTGAGTCTTCGACCTGGGGGGCAGGTTCTGCGCTAGTATTAATTACTTCACCTTCCACAAGGTTTTTATCATCGTTGTCGGCCATTCAATACTCCCAGTTGTCCTTAATCCACGCAATCAGTGCTTGGTCTGTGGCTTGTTCGCAAACTGCCACATTTTCTATACCCCGTTTACGCAGGGTGCTCGCTATACGTTCACTTACTGTTACCCAAGGTAACGTCAAAATGTGATCTGAATGAGAGGCAATAAGCTGCATTGCCATGTTTTCACTTGTAGCGATAATGCCGCTAACATCGTCTATTTGCCAGTTATTTGTATAAAAAGGTTGCGCTAGCGCAACGCGTTTGTAAACACAGAATGGGTAAACCTGCTTGCCTTGCAACCTTAACGTATTTTGCAAGGTATCGCGCCCACCTTCCCCTTTAATAATAACGATGTCTTCACAGTTTGCCTCATTAAGTTGGTGCATAGCCAGTATACCTTCGGAGGTATGCTGTGCAGGCGTGAAAACAGTGACTTGAGGTAGATGTGATTTTATTTTAGTGGCTGTGGCATCACCCACCGCCAATATTGGCCGGTATGATGGGGCGTCTGGCCACGCTTGGGCGAGTGCCGGTACAGCAAATACGCTGGTGGCTATAAGGGTGGCGTGGCTATGCTGCAAAAGATATTGATGCAGCTTAGCGATAGCGATGTCATTGTATTCAATATCAGAGGTGGCTACCCCTGTTACCGAAACCCCCGCCTGCGTAAAAGCCGCTACGCTGGCATCCAACTTAGGCAAGGGGCGGGTGAGTAACAACATTACTCGTAGAGGGCTTTTAGAATATCGCCGGCACCTTGTTCAAGCAATGCCTCGGCTACTTCTACACCAATACTCTGCGCATTTTCAGTAGGCCCCGTGGCTGAGGCAAACAATAGGGTAGAACCATCGGGTTTCCCTACCATGCCGGTGAGAGTCAGTGCATTGTCGTTTAGGGTGGCAAAGCTACCAATAGGCACTTGGCAGCCGCCTTCTAAACGTTCGTTCATGGCTCTTTCTGCGGTGACACGAGTGTGGGTCTCGCTGTGGTTAAGGGCAGACAGGAGTTCAATAAGTTCAGCGTCATCGTTACGACATTCAATACCTACTGCCCCTTGCCCTACAGCTGGCAAGGATACAGATTCAGGCAAAGGCATGCGAATACGTGATTCCATGCCCAAACGAATAAGCCCTGCCGATGCAAGAATAATAGCGTCGTATTCATTGGCATCTAATTTGGCTAACCGTGTATTCACGTTACCCCGTAAATCCTTGATGATAAGGTCGGGGCGATGTTTTCTAATCTGACATTGGCGGCGCAGGCTTGAGGTGCCCACAACTGCGCCTTGCGGTAACGCGTCTAAACTTTCATAGGTGTTCGAAACAAAGGCATCAAAGGGGTTTTCTCGCTCACAAATGGCATGCAGGCCGAACCCTTCAGGAAACGCAACCGGTACATCCTTCATTGAATGTACGGCAATGTCGGCACGGCCTTCTAGCATGGCGATTTCAAGCTCTTTAATAAATAAGCCCTTGCCGCCAATTTTGGCTAATGGTGTATCTAAAATTTTATCGCCTTGGGTGCTCATGGGCACAAGCTCTACCTGCAACCTTGGGTGATGTTCCAACAGTTTGGCTTTTACATATTCGGCTTGCCATAGTGCTAACGCACTTTTACGGGTGGCAATTCGAAGAGTTCTTGATGTGTTTGCTTGTGTCATAGCGGTCCCGACAATTAACAAGGATGTGCGATAGATACACTAACCTTTGGCATTCTGATTAAAACAATTATGCATTATTGTACTTAAATCTATGAGAATAAGCATAGTTTTCACATTGGTTAAAAGGCAAACCGGCGACTATTATCATTAACAAGCCGTTTTAAAGGAGCTTTTTTCTCAGTGGATCATTCTTCAATACGCCAATTGCTGAAATACACACACCAAAATAAGGCGGAGGTTAAGCGCAGGCGTCTAACGCTTTTTTTCATTTCTTATGTGGGTAGCTCCATCATGGCGATTCTTGCCATTGAAAATTTGATGGTAGGCAATAACTTGCTGGCGTTTTTACTAGGGCTTTGGTCTTGCGCTATTTTTTTTAATGCTATTTTTTCCCATTTGTATAGTGGCAGCGACGTTCATTATTACATTGCTGGTGTGCTCGTAATTTTCATGTCCCTCAGCATTGTGTACACCGGTGGTTATAAAAATACGGGGCTGTATTTTATTTTTCCGCTTCTGTTTATCCAAATTATTATTGTGGGATACAAGGCGGCCATTATTTATGTGATCGTTACAATGGGATCGATAGTGTACGGTTTGTATACCCCCTGGCTGTTACAGGCAAATTACGCCGATGAGCATGTTACGCGTTTTCTAATTTCCGCATTTTGTTTTATTTGTGTGGCCTTTATTGGTGAGTTTTTCTGGAACCAAAGCCGCAAAGAAATGTATCGGGATACCCTTGAAAATATGCGTCAGGCCAACACAGACCCGCTGACCAAACTGCCAAATCGACGTTTTTTAGAAGCGGTTTATTTTGCTCGCGCCACTGAAGACCCCGCCGACTATTTTCCGTTAAGTGTGGTGATATTAGACATTGATCATTTTAAGGTGATTAATGACACCTATGGTCACGACGTAGGGGATGATGTGTTGGTGTATATCACTAAGCTGATGAAAGCGTCTGTAAGGGCGACAGACATTGTGGCACGTACAGGAGGAGAGGAATTTCTCATTATATTTCCGAGTGTTAACTTAAGTAACGCCGTTAAGCTCGCTGAAAAAATGCGTGTGCATATAGAAAATAATCCCTACAAAAGCGCCGAAATTGAACACAGGGTAACGGCCAGCCTTGGGGTGCAAACTGCACTAACCGATGCCCAAATAGAAGAGGCGATTAAGCAAGCTGACATCAACCTTTATGAGGCTAAACGCACAGGCAGGAATAAAGTGGTGTGATGGGCAGAGCAGGGGATACGCCATGAATGGGTAACCCCTATTTCTCCGCCCTAAGCCTCGTGGCGCTATTAAGGCGCTAGGGTTATGCCAGTACGTTTTGCAGCCACGCGGAAATATCATTGAGTTCTTGCATGCACACATTGTGTTGCATGGTGTAGCTTTTCCAGGTCGCATTAAAGCCATTATCTTTTAAGGTTTTATAGGCCGCATTGCCCATAAACATAGGTACCACTTCATCTTGATTTCCGTGGGCAAAAAAGAAAGGAATGTGGCGATTGGTTTCCTTGGCTTGTTCACTGAGCAAACCAGGCTCACATAAGTACGTAGACAAAGCCATTACACCTGCCAGTTGTTTGTCTAAACGTGGGGCAAGGTGAAGGGCAACAACCCCACCTTGAGAAAAGCCGGCTAACACAATACGGTTGGCAGGAATGCCACTGTCAATTTGTGCATCAATAAGCGCGCTCACTTGCTCTGCTGATTCTTTTACGCCGCTGAGGTCGGCACGACTATTAAAATCCAGCGACTTAATGTCGTACCATGCTCGCATGCGCATGCCGCCGTTTATGGTTACCGGCCGTTCTGGCGCATGGGGGAAAACGAATTTAACCGCCATGGATTCGGGTAATTTTAGCTCAGGCACAATAGGAGCAAACCCATGGCCAGAATCACCTAAACCATGTAGCCAAATAACGCAGGCAGTTGGCGCAACGGAAGGTTTGTGCTCTACGCAAGGCAGTAGCTGTGTCATAAGTGTCTCCCTAAATGAAGTGTCGTTTTTTGCTTGTGGTGCGAATGGCTGTCGTTTCGCTATTATTATTTTTTATTGTACGCCAACGGCAAAACGGCTGAGGAAACACAATTTGCGATGTGCCCCACCTATTGCTACTACGGCTTATTTGTTCAATATGCTACCATTGCGTTCTGAAATCACCACCTATTGAAAATAATTTAATACCTTCATGTCTTCATTACTTGGCAATTTATTTATTCTGGCTGCACCTTCAGGTGCGGGAAAATCTAGCCTTATCAAAGCGCTAATGGAAAAATACAAAGGAAGTGACAGTTATCCTATGCAGGTGTCTGTGTCTCATACCACGCGGCAACCCCGGCCTGGCGAAGTGGATGGCGAGCACTATCATTTTGTGAGTCGTGCGCAATTTGAGGCATTAATCGAGCAGGGTGTGTTTTTCGAATGGGCGGAAGTGTTCGGTAATTATTACGGCACGTCGAGAGTCACCATAGAACAAACCTTGCATAGAGGTATCGACGTTTTTCTGGATATTGATTGGCAAGGCGCGCGTCAGGTGAAAACCTTAATGCCCGATACCTGCGGCGTCTTTATTTTGCCTCCATCCATTGATGTACTCGAGCAACGACTTAACAGCCGTGGCCAAGACAGCGAAGAGGTTATTGCTGGGCGAATGAAAAAAGCCGTGGATGAAATGTCTCACTTTAGTGAATTCGACCACGTGATTATAAACGACGATTTTGCTACCGCGTTGCACGACCTCGAAGCGATAGTGATCGCACAGCGACTGCGCACGCAAAAACAGCAAATGCGTTATCAGACATTATTGGACGAATTGCTTGGCACAGCTTAATATGTAAAAACAGGGGGTTCCTTGGGCTTTTTGTGGATCGGTAGGGTTTTGCTGGTTCAATTTCACACAAAGCGCTAGGATCGCGGCTTGCAAATGTGTATACTACGCGGCCGTTTTTTGAATTACTTGCTCAACCTAATTTTCGGAGAAATACATGGCTCGCGTAACCGTAGAAGATGCCGTAGATAAAATTGGTAACCGCTTTGACTTGGTATTGGTAGCAGCGCGTCGCGCACGCCAAATTGCCACTGAAGGTAAAGATCCTATGGTTGACGTGCAAAACGACAAGCCAACCGTTACTGCACTTCGTGAAATCGAAGAAGGTTTGGTCACAGCTAGCACGTTAGAGCAGGATCAAATTCGTGATCAAGAACAAGCAGAGCACGCAGAGTTTGCGTCTGTTGCTAACATTCTTTCTGATCAGTAATCTTCCCTTTTTGGGGTAGTAAATTAGAATTGGGCGCCAGTGCTTTGAAAAAAGCACTGGCGCTTTGCTTTTCGCGTATTGGCTTAATGCGCAATTAAACGTATTCTTAGGGTTGTAACGTTATATAAGGGCCGTGCTTCGCTGTGTATTTGTTTGAAGGTTTAAAGCAAAAAGTTGTAGAGTATTTACCTGCCGATAGAGTTCAGTTGGTGCAGGAAGCCTTCGTATTGGCGCAAGAAGCCCACGATGGTCAAATGCGTTCAAGCGGAGACCCTTACATTACGCACCCCGTTGCGGTTGCAGGCATTCTTGCAGACATGCATTTAGACCATGAAACGATTATGGCCGCCTTGCTGCACGATGTGATTGAAGACACGCACTATAGTCAGGAAGACTTAGCAGACGCCTTTGGCGACACCGTCGCCGAATTAGTGGAAGGTGTCAGTAAGCTAGATAAACTCGCCTTCAGCACCAAGCAAGAAGCGCAAGCGGAGAACTTCCGTAAAATGATGATGGCCATGGTACAAGATATCAGGGTTATCTTAATCAAGCTGGCTGATCGCACCCACAATATGCGTACGTTAGGCTCTCTGCGCCCAGACAAGCGCCGTCGTATTGCTTTAGAAACGCTGGAAATTTACGCCCCCATTGCCCACCGTTTGGGTATTCACGATATTAAAAATGAACTGGAAGACCTTGGTTTTCAAGCCATGTATCCTATGCGTCACAGAGCACTTAAATCAGCTGTGCGCCAGGCTAGGGGTAATCGAAAAGAAATCATTGAAAATATACGTGAAGAACTGCACACACGTTTAGATGCATTCAAAATTGAATCAAATGTCTTAGGCCGCGAAAAGCATCTGTATTCCATTTACCGCAAAATGAAAAACAAAGAGTTAATGTTCAACGAAGTTATGGACATCTACGCGTTTCGTATTGTGGTAGACAGTGTTGATAACTGCTATCGCTCGCTAGGGGCGATGCATGGTTTGTATAAGCCAATTGAAAACAGATTTAAAGACTATATTGCTATCCCGCGGACCAATGGTTATCAGTCGTTACATACTTCGCTTATTGGTCCTCACGGTATTCCCGTAGAAATTCAAATACGTACCAAAGAAATGGATCAGATGGCAGATAAAGGCGTTGCCGCTCATTGGCTTTATAAAGAGCCAGGAGATAACGGTACAACTGCCCAGTTACGTGCGCGCAAATGGATGCAAAGCCTACTTGAACTGCAACAATCGGCGAGCTCGTCATTTGAATTTATTGAGTCGGTTAAAACAGATTTATTCCCGGATGAAATTTACGTATTCACGCCAGATGGCCGCATTATAGAGTTGCCCATGGGCGCGACCGCTGTGGACTTTGCCTATGCAGTGCACTCAGATGTGGGGAATACGTGCGTTGGTGTGCGCGTTGAACGCAGAAACTATAGCTTGAGCAAGCCACTTCAAAACGGTCAAACGGTAGAAATTATTACCTCTCCAAAGGCCAAGCCCAACGCTAACTGGTTGAATTTTGTAGTGAGTGCCCGCGCCCGTACCCGCATTCGTCAATATTTACGTAAGCAACATTCGCAAGAAGCGGTCAATATGGGTAACCGTTTACTTAGGCACGCGCTAGGCGCTGTTAAATTAGATGATATTGCTCAGCAAGATATCGATCGGGTAGTGGCGGAAACCAAACATGATGACTTTGAAGCCTTGCTGATAGACATTGGTCTTGGTAACGAATTAAGTGCAATTGTTGCTCGTCGTTTATTGGGCGAAAATACCGACTTACCTGATAAAAAGGGTAACGTGGCTATTCGTGGTACAGAAGGTTTGCTGGTGCACTTTGCACGTTGCTGCCACCCTATTCCTGATGATGAAATCGTGGCTATTTTGAGCCCAGGTAGAGGTATGGCTATTCACCAAACTGGGTGTAATAACATTAGAAAGCTGACCAAAGAAGAGCCGCAACGCGTATTACCTATGCGATGGGATGAAGAACCACAAGGTGAGTTCAAAGCCTCGCTACGTATTGAGCTAATCAATCACCAAGGTACCTTGGCTACGTTAACCAATACGATTTCTGGGTGCGACTCGAATATTATTGGTCTTCAAACCGAAGAAAAAGAGAGTAATATCTACTTTATCGACCTTGAGCTAACCACCCACAACCGTGTGCATTTAGCCAGAGTCATGAAGAAGATACGTACAATGCCAGAAGTTCAAAAAGTGTCACGTCACAGCCAGTCTCGACACTAAACTATTAAATTTTAGGATAAATTATGTCTAAGTCTATTATTCAGACCGATCAGGCACCTGCTGCTATTGGTACTTACAGCCAAGCAGTGAAAGCCGGTACCACTGTGTATTTATCAGGCCAGATCCCATTGGCGTCCGCCACAATGGAAATGGTGTCTGAAGATTTCGCAGAACAAGCCGTACAGGTATTTGAAAACCTAAAGGCCGTTTGTGAGGCCGCAGGTGGTACAACGAACGATTTGGTCAAGGTTAACATTTTCCTTATCGATCTTGGCCACTTTGCCACGGTTAATGAAATCATGAGCCGCTATTTCAACAAGCCTTACCCAGCACGGGCAGCGGTACAAGTTTCCGCATTGCCAAAAGGCGCGCAAATAGAAATTGACGGTGTGATGGAATTGCCGGAGTAAACCATGTCACCAGAGCGTTACCAGCGCATAAGACAAGTGCTGGATAAAAGGCAAACCGATTTAACGGTTTGCCTAGAAAATGTGCATAAACCTCATAATGTGTCAGCCGTGGTTCGCACCTGCGATGCCGTTGGTATTCACCGCGTGCATACGGTATGGGAAGAGAAGTATCAGTTTAGACGTGGTACTGCCATGGGTAGCCAACAATGGGTACGCCAAACTAATCACGAGAACATCGGTGATGCCATGGGCGCGCTGAAAGGCCAAGGCATGCAGGTATTGGTAACACATTTGTCGGACACCGCAGTAGATTTCCGTGATGTAGACTATACCAAACCCACCGCCATTTTGTTTGGCCAAGAAAAATACGGCGCCACTGACGAAGCCATAGCCTTGGCAGATCAGGACATTGTTATTCCTATGATGGGCATGGTGCAGTCGTTGAATGTATCTGTGGCCGCTGCGTTGGTGCTTTATGAAGCGCAACGACAACGTACCATTGCGGGTATGTATAATGAACAACATCTGCCAGAAGCAGAATGTCAGGCTTTGGCTTTTGAAAACGGCTACCCCCGCTTATTCAAGCTTTGCCAACGCAAAGGGCTACCGTTTCCACCTATTAATGCGTTAGGGGAAGTTGACGCTAACGATAGTTGGTGGAAAGAAATGCAAATCACCCCATTAGAAGCGAAAGCCCTTAGCCAGCAAGAAGGGTAGTACCAACCTCGGTTTACGGCGATTAATCCTGTCCGTAAACCGTACTCGCCAAGTCCTTCACAATCCATTACACTTCAGTTTTCAAATAACTACTTCAACAAAATCAGCCGCTTGATTTAAGGAAACTGGGTCTTATGCAACCATTGGCCACGACACCGATTACTGCCCTCAAAGGGGTAGGTGCAAAAGTGGCAGAAAAGCTAAACAAAATTGGTTTGTTTACATTGCAAGATATCTTGTTTCACCTTCCTTTACGCTATGAAGACAGAACCCGAATATACAGCGTGGCGGAATGCAGGCCCTTTACCCACGTGAGTGTTCAAGGTGAAGTGAAAAGTGCAGATATTCAATACGGCAAAAAGCGTATGCTGGTGGTTAAACTGAGTGATGGCACAGGCACCATTACTTTACGCTTTTTTCACTTTGGCGCTGTACAGCGTACAATGATGTCTCCGGGTAATACAGTGCGCTGTTTTGGCGAAGTGCGTACCGGTAAGTGGGGCATTGAAATGATGCACCCTGAATTCAAGCTGGTCGATGAAGATGCCCCTTTGGCAGAAGAGTCACTCACGCCGGTTTACCCTACCACCGAAGGGGTAAAGCAACTTACGCTACGTAATTTAACCGAACAAGCCTTAGCGTTATTAGACAAAGGCGCATTGGCTGACTTACTGCCAGAAGGCATGTACGACAACCAAATTTCCCTGAACGAAGCGCTGCATACGGTACATCGGCCGCCTCCCGATGTCGACGTTCACGAAATGGAAGAGGGCTTGCACCCCGCCCAATATCGACTGATTTTGGAAGAGCTTTTATCTCATCATTTAAGCGTATTGAAAGTGCGTAAGCTGTCTGATGCTCAGCCAGGTATTGCTATTTCGGTGAACCAAGGGCTTATTGATAAACTGCTTGCACAACTTCCATTCTCGCCCACGGGCGCACAACAACGCGTGGTGGCGGATATTCAACAAGATATGCGCCATGCTCGGCCAATGATGCGCTTAGTTCAAGGCGATGTGGGGTCGGGTAAAACACTGGTGGCTGCCCTTGCGGCGTTATCGGCTATTGGCGGCGGCTATCAGGTGGCATTGATGGCACCCACTGAATTATTAGCCGAGCAACACGCGAACAATTTTCGAGAATGGTTAACACCCTTAGGTATTGAAGTGGGGTGGCTTGCTGGCAAGCTAAAAGGGAAAGCGCGGGCCGAAGTATTGGCGCGTTTAGAAGCGGGTGATATCCAAATGCTGGTGGGAACCCACGCCATTTTTCAGGAAAGCGTGAATTATCAACAGTTGGCTTTGGTCATTGTTGATGAGCAGCACCGTTTTGGCGTTCATCAACGCCTAGCATTGCGAGATAAAGGGGAGCAGCAAGGGCGTTACCCACATCAGCTTATTATGACGGCAACGCCAATTCCCCGAACGCTCGCCATGACGGCATACGCCGATTTAGACACCTCAATTATAGATGAACTGCCGCCGGGCAGAACGCCAGTGCAAACCGTGGTATTACCGGACACCCGTCGAGCTGATGTTATTGAACGGGTGCGTCAGGCGTGCAAAGACCATGGTCGGCAAGCCTACTGGGTATGTACCCTTATAGACGAGTCGGAAGTGTTGGAATGCCAAGCCGCGGAAGATGCTGCGGTCACCTTGCGTACCGCACTACCAGACTTAAACGTAGGCTTAGTACATGGCCGTTTAAAGCCCGCTGAAAAAGCGCAGGTTATGGCTGATTTTAAAGAAGGGAAGCTCGACTTACTGGTGGCCACTACCGTGATTGAAGTAGGGGTAGATGTTCCCAATGCCAGTATTATGATTATAGAAAACCCTGAGCGACTGGGCCTTGCGCAACTGCACCAGCTTCGAGGCCGGGTAGGGAGAGGTGCGGTAGAAAGCCAATGTGTGCTTATGTACCAAAGCCCGCTATCGAAAACAGCCACACAGCGTTTAGGGGTGCTAAGAGAATCGAGTGATGGCTTTTATATTGCCCAGCGCGATTTAGAGATACGTGGGCCTGGTGAGTTTATGGGCACCCGCCAAACCGGCATGGCAGAGCTGAAAATTGCAGATTTAGTACGAGATGCTGCCCTGATACCGAAAGTGCAAGAGATTGCCTATACCCTTTGGGAGCAATACCCCTCTCATGCACAAGCGATTATAAACCGTTGGATAGGGCATAAGGAGCAATATGGTCATGCTTAGCCGTTTGCCACTTTGGGTAGCGAGTTCGCCACAGCAAGATAGCTTCAGTGCCGATGAGAAACGAGCCGCTGCTATTAGTGATGCTTGGGGTTTCCCCATCGTAGATCGCGCGGTTAAGCCAACGGACGGATTCTATTTGCAAGTGTGCAATGATGTTTTAGGTTTGGTTGATGCCAGTGAAAAGAAAACTCTGCCTGTCGACGTCGATTTTGCTTCTCCGGCCAGCCTTTACCGAAAGCAACACGGTGGCGGAAGAAAAGAGCCCATTGTTAAAGCCATTGGGCTGAAAGGGGATGCGCCTTGGCATGTCATTGATGCCACACCAGGGTTAGGGCGGGACGCATTCGTATTGGTTAGCGTTGGTTGTACGGTGACTATGATAGAGCGTTCGCCGGTGGTTGCTGCACTTTTAGAAGACGGAATTCGCCGGTTAGCTCAGCGTTATCCAGAACTAGCCCAAAGAATGGTGCTGCGGCATGGAAATAGTGCCGAGGTGATGCAATACTTCAGTGGTGAGGATGTTAACGCTATTTATTTAGACCCCATGTTCCCACATAAGAAAAAGTCAGCCTTGGTGAAAAAGGAGATGCGGCTATTTCAGCAATTGCTTGGGCACGACCCAGATGCTGATGCGCTGCTCGCCCCTGCGCGTCAGCTTGCAACGCATAGAGTGGTGGTAAAACGCCCTAACAGTGCTGAAGTATTGGCTGGAGAAAAACCATCAATGGCAATAGAAAGTAAAAAACATAGATTTGATGTGTATTTGTGTCAAAAACCCTAGGAGAGCAGCATGATACAAGTTGGTAGCACCTTGCCCGAGGTGGATTTCGGTCTTTTAGTCAACGGAGAAATGACGAACCCAGGTACGAATGAACTTTTCTCGGACAAACGAGTGGTAATGTTTGCAGTGCCTGGCGCGTTTACGCCAACCTGCTCTCAGGCACATTTGCCAGGTTTTGTGGCGTTAGCCGACAAAATCAAAGCTAAGGGTATCGACAGCATTATTTGTTTGTCGGTAAACGATGCGTTTGTTATGGACGCATGGGGCAAAGCAAATAATGCTGACGAAATTATCATGCTGGCAGATGGCAACGGCCATTTCACCAAGCAAATTGGCCTAGATATGAACACCAGTAACTTTGGTGGTTTACGTTCACTACGCTATTCCATGCTGGTAGAAGATGGTGAGGTGAAAAAGCTTAATCTTGAAGATCCTGGTCGCTTTGAAGTGAGCGACGCGCAAAGCATGTTAGATAGCTTATAAGCGCGTTACATCAATAAGCGTTACTTGACTAAGCTCGCACGCTAGAGATGTCTAGTTTGCGAGCTTTTTTATGCCACGTTTAGCCTAGTATTTTGTTTTACTCCTTACTGTCGCGTGGGGCACTTGCCAGCATGTGCGAGTAAAGTGCAAATCAATGGCGCGAGATGATCTTGCTTTGGCTTACCCCCGTTATAGAAGAGCACCGTTTAATAAGCGCGTTAGCGCCACAGGGGCTAACGCGCGTGCTGCAATAAAAGGCTCGAAATACAAGTGGTTGTAAACATTGAGGCAAGAAGCGCAGATATTCAGCACATTCACACGGTGAGTTACCTTTACTTGGTTAATGATAATAAGTATCATTTGCGAAAGAAGACAACGATTTAGGAATAATTATGACAACAACACTGAAAAAAATGGGTGCCTTGGTTTTCGCATCAGCGGTTTCATTTTCGTTACTCTCTGGCAACGCAATGGCGAATGGTGCAATTGGCGATCACGTTAATAATTTGCATGCCCACATAGGTGAATATACAGAAGAAGTGCATTGGCTAGAAAGTAAGTTTGGTAGTGTTGTTGATGCTTATGAAGCCAAAGATAAAAACCTAAAAACCGATGTTTTAATGGAATATTGGGAAGAGGTAGATTTCCATTCTGCAATTGAAACCCAATACGTGCCTATTTATGCCACTATTTGGCAAGGCATTTACGGTGTAAAAATGGCCATTGATAATGGCAAGCCTGTTGCCGATGTTCGCGTAGAGCAAGAGAAACTCAATCATGCCTTGTGGCAAGCGCTAGGCGCAGTTAAACTTGCGTCCCAATATCAAAAGAAAGGCTTGATTGATCAGGTAAAAACCACCGAAGTTGAACCTACCACAGGCCCAGAAGTTATTGACGATATTAAAACACGTTTAGATCGCGTAGTGGCTAAGTACGCTGAGCAACTACATGAAGTGGCAACGACCCTGGTACATGACACCTATCTTCAGCGCTTTGAAGGTGTAGAAGGCGACTTAATCGCAAAAGACGCAGCATTGGTGGAAGACTTAGAAAAAGACTTCAACGTAACCTTGCCACAAGCCATTTCTCAAGATGAAGGCGTAGATGCCGTTCGTCACGTGGTTGAAGCTATGCAAGTTAAGTTAGACAAAGCGCGTAAACTGCTAGTAGAAGCAGAAAAAGGTCGTAAAGACGTATTTTAAGGAACCTTTATGCAACGAAGAACATTCTTACAAGGGTTAGCCGCCGCCACAGCGTTAGGGAGTTTACCTCTTGGAGTCGCAAACGCCCTAAGCCCCATGGCCAGTGTGTCAGTGGAGTCACTACCTAAACTAGAGGGTGATTTAACCCTGTATTTAGGTCGAGGCGAGGGTGGTTTATACGAGAATGTTCTTCAAGCCATAGAAAAGCGTAACCCTAAGCTTAATCTTAAAATTCGCCGCGGTGGCTCTGCTGCCTTAGCGAATACCATAGTGGCGGAAAAGAAAGCGGGCGTGAAGCGAGCTGATCTTTTCTGGGCTGTGGATACGGGGTCAATTGGTATGGTGACGGATGCGGGGGCAGCTAAACCCTTGCCAACCGATTTAACCACACAGTTAAAAGAAGGGTTTCAATACCCGAGTTGGTCACCTGTTACTGGGCGTGTTCGTACCTTGCCTTATAACACACAACGTGTGTCACCCGAGCAAATTCCAGACAGCGTGATGGCGTTAGCTGACAGCGACCTCAAACTAGGTTGGGCGCCAGCGTACTCTTCGTTTCAGTCATTTGTTACCGCTATGCGTCTGCTTGAGGGCGAAAAAGCCACCCGAGCTTGGCTAAAAGGCGTAAATCGCAACGCCAAAAAATATGCCGGCGAACTCGGTGTCGTTATGGGCGTTGAACGGGGGGAAGTTGATGTCGGGTTTGCGAATCACTACTACACACTGCGCTTAAAATCCGGTAAACCTGATGCGAATGTTGCCTTGGCTTATACCAAAAATGATGCGGGCTGTTTAGTGAACGCATCAGGCATAGTGGCACTGAGTGACGGTGATTTACCGGTCAACTTTATTCGCTACCTGCTCACTCATGAAGTGCAAAGCTATCTTGCTCGGGAAGCTTATGAAATTCCTTTGGTTCAAGATGTAGCGCAGCCAGAAGGTTTAGAGAGTTTAAGTACATTGACACCTCCTGCAATGGACTTACGTAACCTTGCTGATTTACGTCCCACCCTTAACTTGATGAGGGATGTTGGCGTACTGTGACAAACTGGCCAAAGTCGTACCCCCTGGCACTATTGATAGCGCTGATGGCTTTATTGCCCGTCGGCGTTTTGTTTTCTTTAGCCCAAGACAGTGCGCAATTTTTCGATACCCATAATTTGCGGGTTTTAGGTAACACCCTTGCCTTAATGACGTTAACCATAATAGGTTCGGTACTTATTGGTGTTCCCCTAGCGTTATTCACCGCTTATGTACAAATGCCGTTTAAGCGATTCTGGCTGATTGTTTTAGCCGCGCCTCTTGCGCTACCTAGTTACATTGGTGCCTTCGCCATGTATTTTTCGTTTGGTCGCGGGGGAGAAATTGAAAATGTTTTGGGTGTGAGCACGCCTCCTATTAGCGGGTTATGGGGCTCGGCACTGGTGATGAGCCTTTATACCTACCCCTTTGTTATGATGACCACACGCTCAAGCCTACTCAGCTTAGATGCAAGCTTGGTGAATGCCGCGCGAACCTTAGGGTTATCGTTAGGCGCCAGTTTATGGCGGGTGGTATTACCGAGAGTGGTCAATAGTATTGCCGCTGGCGCTTTATTAGCGGCTTTGTATGCGTTATCTGATTTTGGTACGCCGGCCATTATGGGGTTAGACACCTTTACCCGGGTTATCTTTGTGGAATACAACGCCTTTGGCTTAAGCCAAGCGGCCATGTTAAGTCTGCAGCTTATGGTTATTGTTGGGCTAATACTCTTTATTGAAAGCCGTATCAGTGGCGCCACAGAGCGCCCAGGTAGACATTTATCTCTCTTTCCGGCGCCTTGGCAACGTAATCTGATGTTGCTTGCAACCATGCCCATTGTATTCATGAGTATTGTCCTGCCATTGGCAATATTTACGCTTTGGTTGGTACGGGAAGGTACGGGTGGCTTCGAGTTCAGTTATGCTTGGAATTCCGCCCATGCGTCTTTTATTGCCGCTATTGTGGCTGTGCTATTAGCCATTCCAGTTGCTCACGCTGCTATTGCAGGCAAAGCGGGGCGTTTAATGGAACGAATTACCTATTTCGGCTTTGGCGTGCCCGGTATTGTGATGGGAACAGCTTTGGTTTACGTGGGTCTGCAACTCCCAGCGTTTTACCAAACCTTAAGCTTGTTGGTGATGGCTTATGTGCTGCGGTTTATTCCCTTAGCGGTAGGCAGTGTAAGAACCACCGCAGAGAATATCGATTCCGGTTTGGTGAAAGCCGCGCGGGTGCTTGGCGCATCGCCACGAGAAGCCTTTATCCGCATAACGCTACCTTTAACCCTTCGTGGTATGATTGCTGGCGCAGCGTTGGTTTTTCTAGAAGCGATGCGTGAATTACCGGCCACATTAATGTTGGGGCCAACAGGGTTTGAAACTCTTGCTACCTATATGTGGCGAGTATACGAAGCTGGCTACTTCGGCCGCGCTGCGGTGCCGGGTTTACTACTTGTCTTGTTATCTGGCGTGGGGTTAATACTCATGCTGTCGGGCGAACGCAAAGCCCAATTTACTGTTACTGAGGATAAAGGGTCGTAATGCTACGTGTAAGTGATTTATCAGTGAATTATGGGGATACCCGTGTTGTCGACAAGTTAAACTTAGCGCTTGGGCAAGATGAAATCCTTATGCTGGTAGGCCCAACAGGTTGTGGCAAAACCACCATACTGCAAGCGCTGGCAGGGCTTATTCCTATCTCTGAAGGAGAAATAAGCTTAGGCAATTGGGCAAGTACACCTAAAAAGCCGATTCCCCCTGAAAAGCGTAATGTGGGCATGGTATTTCAAGACTTCGCGCTATTTCCTCATTTAACCGTGCAACAAAATGTATGTTTTCGTTTAAAAGACACACAACTTGCTGATCATTGGCTCAGCCTTTTGGGGCTAGAGAATTTTCGCGATGCCAAACCCGCTCGCTTATCTGGCGGCCAAAAGCAACGCGTCGCTCTGGCGCGTACCTTAGCCCATGAGCCCGCGTTTGTGTTGTTAGACGAGCCACTTTCAAACCTAGACGCAGCCTTAAAAGACAGCTTGCGCTGGGAAATTCGCGACGCCCTTAAAAAAGCCGATGTGCCTGCTATTTGGGTGACTCACGACCAAGAAGAAGCCCTTAGCGTAGGCGATAGAGTAGGCATATTAAATAAAGGTGTTTTAGAGCAGCTAGATACACCAGAAGCCTGTTATTCCACGCCGGCAAGCCGCTTTGTGGCCCGCTTTATGGGCGAGGCTAGCTTTTTACAGGCAAGCTACGACAATAACAGTGCATCAAACCCAAATAACACAGTGATAACGGACATAGGTAACGTGCCAGGTACGCCGTTACACCATGCCCATGGCGATGTAGATTTACTGGTTAGACCCGATGATTTAAGCCTAAACGGCGCGCATCCCTCTCCCAATGGGACGGTGGAATGGGTACGTTACGAAGGGGAAAGCCGCTTGTACGCAGTAACGCTAGATAATGGTAGCCACCTTAAAGTGAGGGTTAGCCATGAAAACGCGATTAAGCCGGGAGAGCGTGCCCATGTGCAGCTTGTGACTACCCATCCTTTGGCTGTATTTCCGAAATAGCAGTTTAAGTAATTTATCAGTTTAAAAAAGAAAGGGCGGTGAATAAAATCACCGCCCTTTTTCGCGTTAACCTATGGGTAAGTTTCAGCGAAATTCGTTGCTACGCACTTTCGTTAACCACAATCACTTTGCGATGAGGGAAAGGTATTTCAATATTGGCTTCATCCAGCGCTTTTTTGATTTGCTCAGGGACTGAGAAGCGAATGTCGAAATAGTGCTCACCATGACAAAATGGGCGAACAATAAAATCGACAGAACTGTCGTTCAAGGTAGATACTTCAACAAAGGGCGCAGGATCTTTTAGCACGTGAGGGTGTTCAGCTAATACCTTATCAATAACGGCCCGGGCAGCATCAGTATTTTCGTTATAGGCCACACCAAACGTCATATCGACACCACGAATTTCATGATGGGAATGGTTTACGATTTGCTCGCCCCAAATTTGGCTATTGGGAATAATAATTTGTTGGTTGTCGAAAGTTTGTAGAATGGTGGTGAATAAATCCACTTCGGTAACTTTTCCAAATTTACCTGCCGCGTCAACAAAGTCATTAACTTTATAAGGGCGAAAGATAAGTAGCATAACCCCAGCAGCAAGGTTTGAAAGCGTTCCTTGCAGTGCCAAACCTATGGCTAAACCCGCCGCGCCTAATAGCGCGATAATAGAAGCCGTTTGAACACCAAATCGATTCAGTACGGCAATGCCCACAAAAGCTAATATGGTGTAGCGGGCCACACTACCAAAAAATTTAAATAGGGTGTCATCTAATTGGGGGTGGCGGTTAGCAATGGCTACTATGCCTTTATACACTTTACCTGCTACCCAAAGGCCAACAATTAAAATGGCTAACGCAAGCAAAATATTGGTTGCCCACGCTAACGCGGCAGGCAAATATTGATTGATGTCTAAAGACGCCAAAAAGTCTTCCATGGACTCAATTCCTCTAACATTTAATGTGTGATTATTCGTTTTTATTGAGTCGCTGCTCAATGTAGGGGGTAGTTATAGGTGAATTACTCTACATTTAGTATTGTTAATAAGTATGAATATCCAAATCTAATGCCAATGACAGAAGATTAAATTCAGCGTAAAACACGGGTTGGCGTTGAGCGACGTGGGTAATTACGTATAATCCACGCACACGTAAAGCGCTTACACAAGGCAGAACGCTTCGCGTGGACTCATGTAATAACCTAAGGTGAAGGCAAAGTGATAAAGCGTGATGTAATTGTAATTGGTGCCGGAGCAGCCGGGCTGTTTTGCGCAGCGCAAGCCGGTGCGCGAGGCCGTAGCGTAGAGGTGCTAGATCACGCCAAAAAAGTGGGGCGAAAAATACTGATGTCTGGCGGTGGGCGTTGTAATTTCACCAATATGTATGCTGAACCCGCTAATTTCTTATCGCAAAACCCGCACTTTTGTAAGTCGGCATTAAGCCGCTATACCCAATGGGACTTTATCGCCTTGGTGGCCGAGCACGGCATTGCCTATCATGAGAAAACCTTGGGGCAGCTATTTTGTGATGACAGCGCGAAAGACATTGTCGATTTATTGCTAAAAGAATGCAGCAAGGCCCATGTCACTGTGACTACACGCTGCGAAATCCTCAGTGTGGAAAAGTGCGAAAGTGGGTACTTACTGTCTACATCGAACGGCGATTACCAGTGTGAGTCTTTAGTGGTCGCCACAGGCGGATTGAGTATGCCGAAACTAGGCGCCACCCCTTTCGGTTATAAAATTGCCCAGCAGTTTGGCTTAAATGTGCTTCCTACCAGAGCCGCTTTGGTGCCCTTTACCTTACATGAAAAAGACAAAGCGACACTGGCTGAGTTAAGCGGTATCGCGGTGGATGTGTACGCAAGTTGCAACGACACCACGTTTAAAGAAGCCATGCTTTTTACCCACCGAGGCTTGAGTGGCCCGGCCATGTTACAAATTTCCAGTTACTGGGAAGCGGGCGATACACTCAGCATCAACACATTGCCCAACGACGATAGCCATGAATTACTAGAGACAGCCAGAACATCCACACCCGATGCGCTACTGGCTACCTGTTTAAACAAAGTGTTTCCCAAGCGCATGGTGCAAAGCTTCATTGATTATCATCAGTGGCGAAACGTACCCGTGAAGCAACTGACTCATGGCGAATGCGATGCCATCGCGAATACGCTAGAAAACTGGCCAGTGAAGCCCAACGGCACCGAAGGTTACCGAACCGCAGAAGTCACCATTGGCGGCGTAGATACCAACGAACTCTCATCAAAAACCATGATGGCTAAAAACGTGGAAGGCCTCTATTTCATTGGCGAAGTGGTAGACGTCACCGGCTGGCTAGGCGGCTTTAACTTCCAATGGGCCTGGAGCAGCGGCTGGGCTGCGGGGCAGGTGGTGTGAGAAATCTCTCACACCCGTACACAATGAACCCTTAATTGGTATAGCGGAAAAGCTGATAAGGCGCGCCGCCATAGTCGTAATCGCTCAATATCAAATTAATAACATCACCTTTTTCAATATCGTATACCGTGGTTTCAAGCAATAAGTCGTCAGTATCGGCGTCGTACACGTAAATATCGTAATCGCCGGCTTCAGTTTCAATGTTTAAGCTGCTGAGGTAGGAAATGTTGTCCGATGCATCGTAGGAGTCGGGGTTACTACCCTGTTCAATCACTTTCACGGTGATAGACGTACTGCTTTCATTGTCAATATTATGGGCAATAAGGAGTTTGGCGTGGGTGTCTATTACCCGTAAGTCTTCGGTATGCGAATAGGCTGTTACTGTGCTGCTTGTATCACCCGAGCTCAGTAGCATCACAATTTGGTCGGCGTACATATCAATACTGGTGCTTTCTAGCACGGCACTGGTGTCGGTATCTTTAAGATAAATATCGACGCTATTGGCGTCATCGGTATCGTCAATGTCTACGCTTATTAAGGGCGAAATATCACCAAAGTAAAGCGCTTCTATGGCAGTACTACTGCTACTGTCTTTAGCAACGGCGATGGCGCTTGTACCCACAATGTTATTACTTACCCTTAGGTAGCTGTCTTGTGCTTCGTTAGTGAGTTGACGTGCGCCGTCATCGTTTAACTCTATAATGCTGTAAAAGGGGTCGTCGAAGCCCGCATTTTCATAGCTAACGAATACGTAGGAAAGTGCCTCGCCTTCTTCAATGCTTATGTCGTTTTTCATGGCTAAAATTGTGTCTGTTCCTGACTCGGTGAACACTAATTTATAATCCCCAGCATCCAGGCTAACTTCGCCACTGTAGTCTTCAGCAGCCAGCGTGTAATCCACCGTTTTATTGGTGAGTGACGCGTCGGCATCCAGAATATAAACATCTACGGCATCGTTTATATTGGCTAAGTTGGCAAATTGCACCAAGGCGTAGCCATCGTCAAAATCATCGTCATAAATATCTGAAATATCTATGCTTATCTCCATTGTGCTTGGTGCATCAGCATCGCCATATAAAATATAGCTGTGCAGGTTTTTTTTGCTCACTTTTAAGCTGTCTTCGCTGATAAAGTCATCATTTTCTGTGTTAGGTAAGATTTGATTGAATTCAATATCGAAGGTGGAATT
The DNA here is from genome assembly GCF_000730385.1 of Alteromonas australica. Lineage (NCBI taxonomy): Bacteria > Pseudomonadati > Pseudomonadota > Gammaproteobacteria > Alteromonadales > Alteromonadaceae > Alteromonas > Alteromonas australica. Next base: position 166,020 of record NZ_CP008849.1, read on the forward strand.
CGTCACGTAGGTATATGCAGTGGCTTCGCTAAAAGCCAAAGTGGCTTCAGATTCATCCTCCACAATAAATTCTATTTCTGGGGATTGGGGCACTAAGTTAACGTATTGGGCGTAACCGTAGCTATCACCTTCTTCATCGTCATCCGCCACATATACACAGCCAGATAAATACAACGAGGTGATAAGGGTGAAGCTGATAAAGCGTTTTGAAACAATAAACATATTTGAACCCATAGATTAGCGATATTCTATGAGCCTGAATTTATTTAATAGTTGTGCAAAGGGATGTAAATATTACTTAAAGAAGCGCATTGCGGCGAAAAACCGCAATGCATAACGCGGCTTAGAATCGGTACATAACCGTGGCGCGAAGGGTACGAGGTTCTATCACGTGATAGTGAATATCGTCGGTTTCAGTGCCTTGGGCGTCGGTTGAAAGGCGAGACGCATAATAGTAATCAATGTCGTGAGCATCACTGTCGGTGAGGTTAAGCACATCTAATTGCAAAACCCAATTGTTCATTTTATATCCTGCCCGCAAGTTAAATACGGTACTTGCGTCTGAGGTGATACTGTTATCCTCAACAAGCGGGCGTTCACCAAAATGTCGAGCCCTTAGGCTGCCAAACAGGCCGTTGTCGAAGTGAGCAGACACGCCTGCTTGTACCACGTTTTTGATTGCACCTGGAATGTGATCGCCTTCAGGTGCGGCATCAGTAAACTCAGCGTCGGTGTAGGCATATTCAAGGTCAATAGACCAATTGTGGTCAAGCTGATAGTAAAGTGCGACTTCTGCCCCTTTACGTTTAGATGCGCGGCTGGCTTCGGTGTTACCGGCATCACCTACAAACAACAATTCACTGTCTAAAGATAGCTGCCACACTGACAACGAGGCATTCAGCGTTTCATCAATAAAGCCCCGCAGACCGGCTTCAACCCCCGTTGAACGAACCAGCGGATCTACCCCGTCTACAGCATCGCCAGAACTAGGGTCTACGTGAATGGTGGTGCCCCTGGCATCGTTAGAGTGTAACCCTTGCCCTGCTGACCCATACAGTTCCCATTCGGGGGTCAAAGTGTATACCGCACTGGCTTTTAACGACGTGATGTCATCACTGGCCGTACCGCTATTCGGTGATAAATCAACGCCATTTGCATTAACACCGGCTAAGTCTTGCACGTCAAAATCAAAATAATCGTAACGCAAGCCAAGCACTGTGCGTAAGTTTTGTGTCCAGTAGGTTTGGTTATTCACATAAACACCCACACTCGACTCTGTTACCTCGTCACGACGAATGACGCCCAAACGCTGTCGGGCTTGCGTGTGATACAAACCCACTTCATCGATATCATCTATTCGCACTTGCGTGCCAATAGTGGTGGTAGAGGGCTGGCCAAATAGGGTGTGATCTTGCCAATAACTGACCTCACCGCCATATACAGTGCGGTCGTCCACTTGTTCAAACTGGTCGCCATTTTCAGGGTCATCAAGAAAATACGTAAAATTGGACCACAAGTTCATGCTGTACGACATCACATAAGCATTTGCGACCACGTTGTCGCCGCGCCAATTCGCGCAAAGACTGTAACGATCCGATTGCCCTCCCACAGTGGTATCTAAAGACCCTAATTCATCAATTAGCCCGCTTTCTACTGCGCGCTCGGGGATTTGATCAGCGCTGTTCCAGCTGTTGTCATAACCCATAAAGGTGAGGCTGAATTCGCCCTTTTCTTGCTTATTCACCCATTTGGCTAACACATTGGTTTTATCCACGTCTTCGTCAATATCGCTCCAGGGGCCATCGTAGGTATTGCGTTCACCCGCCAAAACGACGCGGTTTGTGTCATTAATGGTGACATCTCCTAAGCCAACTAACCGTAGAAAGTTATCTTCTCCAACTGTCGCACTCATGAGAGGGGTAGAGGCCTGGTTAATGGTCGTTAACGTTGCACTACCGGCACCACTGAAGTCGCCTACGTCAGCGTAGTACACGCCCTTTTTATAGTTGAGAGACTGCACGGCTTCTGGGATAACAAAATTAAGGTCGGTGTAGCCTTGCCCATGACCATGGGTGCGCATATTCACCGGCATGCCATCAACAAAAGTGGCAAAGTCAGTGCCATGATCTAAATTGAAACCGCGTAAAAAATATTGATTCGCTTTGCCCGTGCCGCTGTGCTGTGTCACGACCATGCCCGGAATGAACTCCAGTATTTCACCGGTGCGTAAAATTGGGCGTAGTTGAATTTCTTCCTGGCCCACAACCCCTTGCGATGCTGAAATAGCTTCTCCCACTAAGCTAACTTGTCGGCCAGACACGGTGACTTTTTCAATATCATGGCTGTTGCCTTCGTGAGCATTAGCTTGTAAAGCGGCAAGAACAAGCAGAGCTATGGGCGTTTTTTTCACAATAGTTCCTTAATGGGTATACGTTAATTGGGCACTTTCTGGTAACGTGCATTTTTGTATTATTACTGCCTTTACTAAAACCTATAAGAGGTCGGTGTTCGTGAAAGAGCTTTATCGGGGATTAAGTCAGTGGCTAGGCGGAAAACCTTCGCAACACAGCCTCCCTGCATTAGGTGGGCGTGAAATAGACGTCCTTAAGGTGTTGTGGCAACACGGAGAGCTAAGTGCTCAGGAAGTGCTTACCTTTTTTGCTAATGAGCAACTCTCGCTGAGTACAATGCAAAGTACGCTGGAACGCTTGTTTCGTAAAAATATGCTTACCCGCTACAAGCAGGGGCGCTCGTACCGCTATGCGCCAGCATTATCTCAAAGCACCGTGGTCAGCCGCTTGATGGGGGAAATTGCCGACCAGTTAGGTAATGGTGAATCCCAGGTGATAGTCAGTGGTTTCATGTCGTATATTGAAGGGCAAACGTCAAAAGAAGAGGCAGAAAAGCTGTCTTCTTACCTTCCTTCTCATGAGGAGAAGGATGACTGATACGAGTTTTCTCGCCCATCTCGCCTCCTGGCTGTTACTGTCATTACTCTTATCTTGGTGCGTGGCGGGATGTTGGCGGGTAGCAAACACACAACGTGTGCCGTTTTCACCAGATGTACAAGTAAAACTGCTTTTTACTTTAGTGTGGCTTCCCTTTGCTTGTGCGGCATTTAGCCTTATTATTAATGAACTGCCCCCTATAAGCCGCTATTTAGTGGGTGAACATTGCCATGAAAGTCATTGTGGGCCTCATGACTTATACATACCCACGTCATCGACTTTAGGTGCGGGGGTGTTAGCCTTTGCCATTGGTTTGCTGTGTGTCACTATTGTGATGATGGCGCGCCAATTGTACCTGAATAAACGCTTTCACCAGTTATTACAGCTTGCCAGTGCCCGCTCTCCTGCCAATTCTTGTAAGAGTGCCAGTGGCCCACAGGCTGATATGAAGCAATTTTATCAGCGAGTAGACAGTCAGGTGCCTTCTGCTTGGTGCGCGGGGTTGTTGCGCCCACAAATATACGTGTCGCAGGGGTTAGTGGAAAAGTTGACGGATAATCAGCTTAACTTGGTGCTGTTGCATGAGTTTAATCACGTACGCCAATTAGACAATATTAAGCTAATGTGCGTGCGTTATTTTATGATCCTCTGGCCAAAGCGCTGGCGCACAGCCTATCGTCATGCCTTCATTAATGGCTTAGAACTGAGAAGCGATATGTTCGCTTTACACAATGCGGGGCATTGCGCTTCCCTTGACGATTTACCTCTATGCGTTTGCCAACAAGCAGGAGAGCAGGGCGCAAGCAGCGAAAGGCGCGAGCGGTTAAATCGGCTATTAACCCAGCCCCAAAATACGCTGATGCAGTATGCGGTAAGTTATATCTCTGTGTTTGTTTTTGGCATGATACTTACCTTGATTGCTGTTGCCGTGGGACACCCGCTTATGGAATTTCTATTGCAGTAATTTTCATGCTGTGTGGATCGGTGCTCGAGGTCGACGACAGTTAACGCCTTTTTTCGCAACTAAATCTTAACGCGCCTTTTAAGGTTCGAAATACGCAAAATACCCCATGCTTATCACCGCTATATGTGTTTATACTGAGGTATTAATCTTTAGTATAATCGGCACGTTTAAGTTGGTTGGATGGCGTTTATGTACACGGTGTTAGTTGTTGATGATTCACCCGATTCCTTAAGCTTAATTAACGATATCCTTGAAAAGGAAGGGATAAGCACACTTGTGGCATTAGAGGGTAGCCAAGCTATTACCATTGCTGAACAAATCAAACCAGACATCATTTTACTTGATGCCATGATGCCCAAATTAGATGGCTTCGAAACCTGTACACGGCTAAAACAAAACAGAGAATTACAGCACATTCCCGTTATCTTTATGACAGGCTTAACCGACTCTGAAAGCACGTTAAAGGGGCTAAATGCTGGTGGTGTGGACTACATTGTTAAGCCGGTCAATCCCGATGAACTGGTGGCGCGTATCAAAATTCACGCGAACAATGCGCAAATCACATCGAGTGCACAGCAAGCGTTAGATTCTATGGGGCAAAATTTATTTGCTGTTAATCAAGCAGGAGAACTGCTTTGGGCTACGCCTCAAACTCACGACTTTCTATCCAATATCCCCTTCGCCGATGATTGGTTTAACGACAGTTTAATCCCTGCGGTGAAGCATGTTTTGCTAACACCCGGGCAGCATGATGTTGTGCAACAGGTATCCTATGAAGGTGGCGAATGTGAACTGGCATTGGTGTCTCAACGGGAAAACGGAGACAGTATCTTTCGCGTTAATCACGCCGTAAAGGCCATGTCGGGCGAAGAAAAACTGAAAGCGACACTTAACTTAACCGGTCGAGAATCAGAAGTGCTTTACTGGTTATCCAATGGTAAAACCAATAAAGAAATTGCACAAATTCTCGATATTGGGCCGCGCACGGTGAATAAACATTTGGAGCAAGTATTCGCTAAGTTAGGGGTAGAAAATAGAACCACAGCCGCAGGGATAGCCATCCGTGCGCTGGCAGTGAACTAGCTTTGGCTATGTCACAGCGTCATTCCGTTGACCCGTTACAGCAGGCGTACTCGCATTTCGAAAAAGGAGACGTTCAACAGGCCCATAAAGGGTGTGTGTCTTTAATTCAAGCGGGCGAAAAGGTCGGCGAAGCGTATCATTTACTGGCGCAAATCAACGTTAGCATAGGGCAGCTGCATAAGGCGGCAGAACTCTGTAAACACGCCATTGCGCAAAAAAACCTAGTAGAGTTTCGTGTTCTATTGTGCCGGGTTTACGCGTTACTAGGCCAAACCGACGGTGTAATTGCCATTGCCAATACGGTGCAAGTTGATGAGATTCAAACGCCTATTCAGGCCGATACCCTAGGCGTAGCCTTATCTACGTGTAACGAACATGCTCGCGCGCTGGTGTACTTTTCTGCGGCGGTTAACGCCCCAAACCCTAAGCCAAGTTTTCTTTATAACTATGCGGTTTCAAGTAAGTTTTGTGGTGAACTTGAACAAGCAAAGAAAGCCCTTTGGCGAGTGCTAGATGATGAGCCAACCTATTACAAAGCGCATTTTGCGCTGTCTGAATTGACAAAAGGCGATGAAATACGCCGTCACTTAGCACAATTAAAGCAAAAGCTAGATAATGATGCGCAACCGTTAGAAGCGCGGCTGCATTTAAGCCACAGCCTAGCGCGGGAATTAGAGAAACAACAGGATTATACCCAAGCCTTTGACGTATTAACTCAGGCAAAGCAAGAGAAGCAGAAGCACCTTCCTTACGACGCGTCGGCCGACCGGGAGGTTTTTGCTTATTTACAAGCAGCCTTTGCGTCAAATGGGCATATTTCGCCTTCGTCACCTTCTTCACAAAGCACGACTCGACCCATTTTTGTCGTAGGCATGCCGCGTTCTGGCACAACCTTGGTAGAACGCATTTTAAGTAGCCATCAGCAGGTCAGTTCCGGTGGTGAATTACAGGATTTCAGTACCCTGTTAAAGCAGATGTCGGGCAGCCAAAGCCTTAATGTTTTAGACGTCACCACGTTAAAACAGGCGGAAAGTATCGACTACAATAAGCTTGCGCAGGCATACCTTGCGCGAACACAGCACATAGGTAATAGCGCCCACTTCGTCGATAAGCTCCCATTCAATTTTTTCTATCTTCCGTATATTCGCCGTGCTTTTCCCAACGCAAAAATTATTTGCTTACAGCGAAACCCAATGGACACCTGTGTGGGGAACTTCCGCCAGTTATTTAGTATCCACAACCCACATTATCATTACACCCACAGTCTACTTTCCTGTGCGTCTTTCTACCGCCAATGCATGAATTGGGTAGAGCACTGGCAGGCAATAGAAGGTGAGAATTTTATGTTGCTGAACTACGAAGCCTTGGTGACTCATCCAAGACAGCACATTGCTGACTTGCTCAAGTTTTGTGAATTATCGTGGGACGAAAATTGTTTACACATGCAAGGGAACACTGCGCCTGTGTCAACGGCCAGCAAAATGCAGGTGAAAATGCCCATCAACCAGCAGTGGATAGGTCGTTGGCAACGTTACAAGCCCCACACCAATGCCTTAGAGGCAGTCTTTCAGCAATAAGTTAAATTCGGCGTCATTTAATTAACAAATCTTTAACTATCTGATTTGGCAGAAAAAGTGCGTTAAATGACGTAGTCGGAATAGGAATAATGCCAGTACTCGTTGCAACCTAGCAAGCCCATAATAATCCTGCAAATAAAATAAGAACCCATCGCAAATTGATCATCCAATGCAGCGTCCAGCAGTTATCTGCATGTCAAACGAGGGTAAAGTTCACAGGCAATTACGAGTACACCACTATGAAAAGCATTGAACGAAATAAAAAGAATCGCATAGCTGCAGCAATCACCGCCGCATTAGTACCAATGGCATCGGCCATCGTTGCGCCAGGGGTAGCGGCACAAGAAGTGAATGACGCTGAAAAAGCTGTTGCTCTAGAAACCATAGAAGTCACGGCAACGCGACGGGCAGGGTCATTGCAAGAAGTCCCTATTAATATTTCTGCCGTTACAAACGACTTAATGGAGCAACAAGATTTAGAAGAACTCGAAGATATTGCACGTTGGGTACCTGGTTTAACGGTAAACGATCAAGGTGGACGTTCAGAATCGCCTATTATTGTTCGCGGCCTTAACACCAATTCATCTGGCCCAGGTTCAAATGGCGGCACAGTCGCAACCTACGTGGGCGAAATTCCGTTGTTCATGAATTTACGCTTACTTGATATCGACAGAGTAGAGGTTTTGATTGGGCCACAAGGTACCTTGTATGGTGCGGGAACACTTGGTGGCGCAATACGTTATATCCCTAAAAAAGTAGATTTAGACTTCGTTTCAGGATCGGTGAATGGTGACCTATATCAAACCAATGAAAGCGAGAGCATGGGGGGAGAGGCTGGATTTGTATTTAATGCGCCTATTATGGAAGGTACCCTTGGTTTTCGTGCTGCTTTTAACTATTCAGATGACCCAGGATTCATCGACTACGATTATTTAGTGCGTGAGTCTGGCACCTCATTGCCGGACCCAGATTTTACCGATCAAGCTGAAGTGGATGCGAACCTTTATAGCGTTGAAGATGGAAACACCTTCGAGCAAACAGCGGCAAAAGTACAGTTACGCTGGGTGCCCACAGATTGGCTAGATACTACACTTTCCTATTTCTACCAAAAAGATGATATTGGTGCTCGTTCTACCGTGCACTATCAGTCTTTGGGTGATGAAAACCCCATCGGAGATTTAGTGGGAAAATATGACGCCGCCTATCGTTTTCTTGAACCCATGGAGCGTGAAAACGAGTTGTTAAGTTTAGAAGTGGAAGCCGACTTAGGCTTCGCTACCTTGGTTTCTGCTACCGGTTCATCTAAGACCACCCGTGATTCTAATTCAGACGTTACCGATTTATTGATTCGTTTAAATTTTGGTTATGAAGAGTTCCCCGCATTTTCAGGGTTAACAACCAGCACCAGTGAAGACGAAAATTTAACTCAAGAACTTCGTTTAGTGAGTAATAGCGACGGCCCGTTAAGCTGGATAGTGGGCGCTTATTACAACAAGAACGACTACAACCGTAACTACAGGGAAGAAGTGGAGGGGTTTGATGAGTTCGCTATTGAAACCTGGGGCGCCACAGGGCCACTTCGTCCAGACAGTATTGAGTACATTTCTTATGGTATCGACCAAATAAAAGAACAAGCATTCTTTGGTGAGATTAGCTATGCGTTCAATGACAAACTGGATATTACCCTAGGCTTACGTCAATACAAATACGAAGTAGAAACCGAATCAGATACTGACCTACCTCTCTACTATACGGTTTTTACAGGCCGAGATCCCGACTCTATCCTTTTTGAGCCGAATACAGCGGAAGGCGATGATGATGGAAATTTATTTAAATTCAACGCCAGTTATGCATTTTCGTCAGACGTGATGGGATATGTCACTGTAAGTGAAGGGTTTAGAATTGGCGGTGTTAACGCCGTAGCAGCCTGTCCGCCTAATGTTGATGATATTACCAATCAGCTTATCTGTGCATTACCTGACGAGGCCATGTACGACGCAGATACCACAACAAACTATGAAGCTGGTATAAAAACATCATGGTTTAAAAGTCGCTTTACTTTCAACGTTGCAGCCTTCAACGTTGACTGGGAAGATCCTCAAGTGTCGGGTATAACCGAAAATGGTGCTGTGGGTATTCTCACCAATGCTAAAGGGGCAAATGCGAAAGGGGTGGAAATCAGTTCTCGCGCTACGTTAAGCGACGACCTTACGATGTATGCTGCCTATTCTTACGCAAAAACCGAGATGACCGACGATGCATTTGGAATATTCGGGAGTACAGGTGACACTGTGTACGAGGGAGATAGACTGCCAGGCTCTCCTGAGCACCAAATTTCAATTGGCCTGAATTACACCACTGAATTGTGGAACCGCCTGCTAGATCTTAGTTATGGCTTTACTGCACAAAGTGACGTGTACTCTACGTTAGGTTTGCGTAATTATGGTGAAGAATTACCGGGATATGGGTTGAGTAATATCAGCGCCAAGCTGTCTGATGAAGCGTGGAGCGTTACCTTTTATGTAAACAACCTGTTCGATAAATATGCCTTTACCTCTGCTTCACGGAATTGGGGTGATATTGAATACGGTAACCGAGGTAGTGACCTACAGCGAAGCTATGCACACTATATTTTAACGCCTCGTACAGTAGGTCTTAAATTTAGCTACCAGTTTGGAATGTAGTGATTGTGGAATGAAACAATACGGCTCAGCGTTTAGCTGAGCCCAAATAATAAATGTAAGGAAAGCAAAGTGATTACACGTTCTCGTATTCTTGGCGCAGTGTTAAGCGGTTTACTTATGTGTTCGCTAGGGGCATCTGTGTATGCGGAAGATACCGACACGCCCATGCCTGATAGCTTTAAAGAAAAAACCAAAGGCATATCCGAAGAAAAACTAGAAATCTTGGACTCGCCTCTCCCTACCATGTTGTTAGGTACCATGGAGCGTTTTTATAAGTCGATGGAAGGAAAGTCGGCTGAAGAAATTGAAGCGTACCTCGACGGAATGATTGAGGTGGCGGAAGCGGGAAAATTTAACCCGGAAACAGACATGGCGTCTATTCCGCTTAATACCGAAGCAAAAGGGTTTAACGGGTGGAAAGCGAAGCGCCCTAAAAGCCTCAACCCAGAAAGAGAGCCAGGTCCCATTCATTTAAGCCGTTATATGAGTAGTCGTTCTGGTGGCGTAAAAACCTTCGCCAACGCGCCCCTTGCCATTTATCCTGAAGACTTAATTGCCGGCAATGTGGATATCGCTATAGTGGGTGCCCCACTAGATATGGGTTCTTATTATCGTGGGCAAAAGTTCGGCCCTCAAGCCATGCGTAATGAGTATGGTGCAGGTGGGATTGATATGAGCACTATGGTGAACCCTAGCAAGGTACTGAGTATCGTGGATTATGGTGATATTGCTATTGATAACATGAGCACCGAACTTTCGGTACAGCATGTGCGCGAACGAGTCAGAGAAATTGCTGAAACTGGCACCATGCCTTTTATTGTGGGCGGCGATCACAGCTTAGAGTACCCGGACATTGCTGCGTTAGCGGATGTGCATGGTAAGGGAAGCTTTGGCGTGGTTCACTTCGATTCGCACTATGATGCGGGTAAAAACCAAGCGCACTGGTTAACGCACGGGCAACCGGTTTACCGAGCGGTAAAAGAAGGGCATGTAAAACCAGAAAACTTCATTCAAATTGGTTTGCGTGGGCCTTGGCCTGGTCCAGAAGGCTTCGAATGGATGCGTAATAACGGTATGCGTTATCACACCATGGCAGAAGTAGAGAAAAAAGGTTGGAAGCAGGTGATGGACACGGCGCTTAAAGAAGCCCGTGAAAATGTAGATAAACTCTATATCTCATTTGACGTGGATGTTATCGACCCTGCCTTTATACCGGGTACCGGTACGCCAGTACCTGGCGGCTTAACCATGCGTGAAGCCATTCCTATCGTGCGAGGCTTATGCGCACAAAACGATATTATTGGGTTTGAAATTGTAGAGCTCGACCCCTTGTTAGATCCAACCTATCGTTCAGCGCTTAATTCAAACTTTATTCTTCATGCGTGTTTAACCGGCGTGGCAATGCGAAAAGAAGGCATAGAAGACCCGTATTACCTTTCTGATTTAACCACAGAACATAGGCAACCAGAAGCCGGTGAAAAAGCACGGAAAGAAGGGCTTAGGGAGGAAGTCGACCCTAACTACGCCAAGCCGAAGAACTAGGTATAAAACAGTGAAAAGCCGGTTGCATCAATGACCGGCTTTTTTGCCAAAAAGAATAAGAAAGCAGGTGCAGTACATATGTTGAAGGTATTAATTCGTGATCCACTGGTGATGTTTTTAGGCTTAGGGGTCATTGTTTTTGGCCTTTATTACGGCCTTGAAAACGATGATAGTGATGCCGTTGAACTGAGTGAATCGAATAGAAACGTATTTGCTGAGCAATTTGAATTACTGACCGGTCGCCAAGCCACGCAAGCCGACTTAGCAAAAATTGAAGACGACTATATTCGCGAAGAAGTACTTTTTCGTGAAGCTATTGATGCAGGTATGCACCTGATTGACCCCGAAGTTCGCGAAAAACTGGTTCAGGAAATGCGTTACCAGATAACCGGCTATTTACCTGACCCAGACGAAGCTAAATTAGTGGCATATTATCTTAAGCATATAGACCGCTACTACGTAGAACCCACCTACAGCTTTCAGCATGTATTTTTTGAACAGCTTCCCGATAACAGTGAGGAAATTTTAGCAAAACTCACCCGTGGCGAGGAAGTGAAAGGGGATGAGTTCTGGCGTGGCAGATTAATGCCTGCCTATGGTGTAAGCATGATAAGAGGCATGTTCGGCAAAGCTTTTTTAGACACCATGGATAAGCATGCCTTTAGTGAATGGTATGGCCCTCAGGAATCACTTTTAGGGTGGCATTTTGTCAAGGTTACGCATTCAACGCCTCGATCGCCACTCACCTTTGACGAAGCAAAAATGCAGGTGACGAACGACTACGTGGTAGACCGGCTCGATAGTGCAGTGAAAGACTACATTGATGATTTAGGCGACAAATACCGCATTATTAAGCACGTTAAGGAGTAGCCACATGCTAAGAAATACAGCCATTTTTGTGTGCTTATTGTTTTGCGTGTTTCCGTTAAATGCGGATGTATTTTCGGCGGCAGAATTAAGATTATCCGATGGCGAAATGGAAAATACCTACCAATTTACCGCGCAGCTTCCTACCTCGCTTGCCAGCAGTAAAACCCTTCAGTTGCCCAGCTACTGCCAGGTAGAAACGGTAAATCAGCAACGGTTAGGCAGCAACACGATACTGAGTTATGAATTTGCCTGTACGGACGAACTCGGTGACGGCGCTGAAATTATTACGCCATGGTATTTAGACGGCGCCAATTTAAGAGTGAATACGCAATCGAGCAACTTTAGCCTTACCCTTAAGCGTTCATTGAATACCATGGTGGTGCCCATGGTACAGCCCGGCGCACTGACGTTATCGAAGGGGCAAACCATTAAACGGTATTTGTGGCAAGGTATGCTGCATATTTGGTTTGGATGGGACCACCTCGCTTTTGTGCTTTGCCTATGTTTATTGGCCCGTGGTTATAAACTATTGGGGCTAGTGAGTACATTTACGCTTGCCCACTCTCTTACCCTTGCTCTGTCTTATTTTGAACTTGTCACCCTTCCTATTGCGCCCGTTGAAGTATTAATTGCCTTGTCAATTTGCTTAATGGCGCGCGAAGCAATTCTATGCAATCGAAACGCAAGAAAGGTAGCAATGACAGCCAGTTTGGGCGTTGTCGCCCTATTCGGTTTAATCCACGGGTTGGGTTTTGCTAGTGCGTTAGGCGAGCTAGGGGTACCGCAAAATGAAATTACATTGGCACTCTTGTTTTTTAATATTGGGGTGGAAGTCGGCCAGGTGGTGTTTATTGGTGTTATCTACGCGGTTGGCGCGTTGTTCACCAAAACCCCGTACGCCGACCAGATGCGTTACAGCGTGTTAATGGGAGTAGGTACCCTGGGCATGTTTTGGGTTATTGAACGCATTAATGGTTTTGGTGGGGGGATTATTTAACCTGTCTTCAAGAGACGGTTAAAGCACCATTAATCAGCCTGATATAGAAAGGGAGAGATGGGGTATTTAACTGGGGGATATGACTTATTGTTTGGTATTTAAGCGACTTTTATAGTGGTACTACGTTCACTTTTAACGTCCTTAATAATGAAATTAAAAACTCTTCTACTCGCTACCAGTTGGGCAGCGTTATCTTCTTTCTCGGTGCAAGCGCTTCAAGAAACTGCCGAGAAAGAGGAGGTGCAATCACCTCCTTCGCTGCCCGGTGAGGTTCATTCAAAAATAGATTCCGCCACGCCAGGCCTTATGCCTGTTAAGCCATTAAAAGACGTACCCGAGGATATTCTTGCGTTACTTGATGCATTGCCCGAAGCCAAGCGAGAGTTTGTGCTTAGTGGAAAAGGCGCGAGCGTACTTAAACCCGACCTTATGTACGAGTTAATGCGAAAAGCCAGTACGCAGGAAGTTGAGCAATACGTTGACACTATGCTCACTGTGTATGACCAAGTGCAATATAAGCAAGGCCGAGACACTGACCAAATCACCCTAAATACCGATTCAGAAAACTACAATACGTGGCGAGTGAAGCGGCCAAAAGAGCTTGATCCCGAGCGGGAAGCCGGGCCTATTTCCCTAGGCCGCTATTTAGGTGGTGGCCGCTCTGGCATACCCACTTTTGCGCGCTCTCCAGTGGCTCTTTCTCCTGAGGATTTGGTTGCCGGTGAAGTGGATGTTGCCATTTTAGGTGCGCCTTTAGACATGGGGTCAGGCTGGCGAGATGCCATCCATGGCCCTCGTGCAATGCGTATGTTAGGAAGGGGAACCGGGGGCGCAGACGTGTCCACCATGATTGACCCAGGGAAAGTATTGAACATTGTGGATTATGGCGACGCAGCCATAGATCAACTTAGCACTGAGCGAAGTGTTCAAGAAGTACGAGATCGGGTGCGCGAAATAGCCGAGACCGGAGCGATACCCTTTATCATCGGCGGTGACCATTCGCTCGAATATCCCAATGTTGCGGCGATTGCCGACGTTTATGGAAAAGGCAAGGTGGGCGTTGTGCACTTTGACGCGCATTTGGACACAGGTCGCGGACGGGTGCATTTATTGGATCATGGCCAGCCTATTTACCGCCTCATGAAAGAAGCGCATGTGCGACCCGAGGACTATATTCAGGTGGGCTTACGGGCGCATTACAGCAAAAGTTACTACGAGTGGGAGCGTGAAATTGGTATGCACTACCACACCATGGCTGAAGTAGAACGGCGTGGATGGGATGCAGTTATGGAGCGAGTTTTACAAGAAGCCACTGAAAATACGGAATTTTTGTATGTGTCCTTCGATGTTGATGTACTCGACCCAGCATTTCAACCGGGCACCGGAACGCCAGTATCTGGCGGGTTAACCATGCGAGAAGCCATCCCCATTGTTCGACGATTGTGCGCCGAAACAAACCTGGTTGGGTTTGATATTGTGGAATTAGCCCCAGCGCTAGATACCACGTACGTGAGTACATTAAACGCCAATAGCCTGATGTTTGCGTGCTTAACCGGTGTCGCTATGCATAAAAAAGGCATTACCCAGAAAGGCTTTATTAGCGAATTATCTTCTGAGCACGGACAAACCGATTACTATGGAGATAAGAAATAATGAAACGCCTTCATATTGAAAGAAAATCAAATATATTGTGTGCGGCAGTAGGTGCAGCACTGATGCTATCCGGTTGTGCTTCTACCACCAAGGCTGAGCGCACACCCATGCCCGAAGTCGCGATATCAGCCAATACACAATTGTTGACTAAACAAGAGTTGGCCTTCATCAACGCCTCAGATGAACTGGTTTTGTATAACTTAACCCCTGAAAAGCTGGCGGTGAAGTTAGCGGAAAAGTCGCCTCAGGAAGCGAAACAGTTAGTACAAGCCTTGATGCAAACCAGTGCACAAAGACGCTATCAAGCAAACCATACTGCCTCCAAAGCTACGCCAGCGGAAGGTATTGAAGAGCCGCTAGCGTATTTGGCAGACAGCGATATTATTCCTCTTAACCCTGAGGCGGGCGGGTATAACAGACAACGTGTATTGCAACCTGCATTGTTCGACCGCTATAAGCGCGAGCCTGGCCCTTTCAGTTTAAAGCGTTATCTTAATGAAGAAGGTGGCATTCCTACCTTTGCGAATGCGCCTGTGGCAATACGAAAAGCCGATTTAGTTGCCGGCGCTGTGGATGTGGCATTTGTCGGTGTGCCGCTGGCTTTAGGATCAGGATGGCGAGACGATAAACACGCGCCAACCCTCTTACGTGGAATGTACGGGTTAAGTGGGTACAGCGTCGAAGGTGGCATTGACCCAACCTTGGTAATGCAAGTGGCCGATTATGGCAATATTGCCGTGGATAATATGAGTCCAGAGCTGAATATTGAACACATTACTCAGCAACTTACCGACATGCTGGAGGCGGGCACAATCCCCTTTATTGTGGGCGGTGATCATTCCATTATGTTTTCAAGCGTGAGCGCGGTGGCCGGGCATTTTTCAGATACCCCAGTGTCTGTATTGCATCTAGATGCCCATTATCGCGGAGAGCGTGATAAAGACCACTTTTACTCTGATGAGCAAAGTGTTGCCAACTTATTAGCAGCCAGCGTCATCGAGGGTGAAAACCTGATTCAAGTAGGGCTTAGAGGCGCGTCTCAAAATAAAAGCGCCTTGATGTGGCTACGAGAAAACAGTGTGAAGTATCACACCATGGCGCAAGTTGAACGGGATTCATGGGCGGTAGTCATGGAGCAAGCATTGACGGAGCTTAGTGCTAGCGCAGGAAAGACGTTTGTGTCTTTCGACATGAGTGTGGTTGACCCAGCGTTTGTGAGTGGTTCTGGGCAGCCAGTGGCAGGAGGGATTTCAGTCCGTCAAGCCATGACCTTGGTTCGCCGAGCGTGTGCAGAAACTGAGGTGGCGGGTTTTGAAATGCTTGGTGTGGCACCGTTTTTGGATTTGAGCTACAACACGGCACTGAGCGCCAACCAAATCATGCATGCTTGTCTGACGGGCATTGCTATGCGTAAATCTGGTATGGACAACGCCAACTACATCGACCCAATGGCCCTTAGCCATCAGTAGCGATTGCCGCTAATAAAGCAAAAAAAAGACCGGCTTCTTCAGCCGGTCTTTTTTATTACGGGCGGTTAAAGATGGCGCATTAGGCTGTCGAGCTTCTCAACCACCTTCACAAACTGAATTTGAGATGAAAGTTGCTTGAGCTCCTTTTGGGTCTCAGGGGGAATGCCATAGTGCTCTGAGATATCTTCGAGTTTGGCAGTAAAGCCCGACAGATAACCAATTTCCGCAAGCGACTTAAGGGCTTGATATTGATTACGCCCTACGGGAGGCTTATTCCCTTCGTTTTCGCCCGCTGGCTCAAGGGGGCTATCATCGTTTTGATTTATCCAGCAAATATTCAGCCAGTGGCCCAATTTATCAATGAGATTTGCAATAGCAAAAGGTTTGGTAAGGTAGTCGTTGTGATTTTGTCGGGCATTATCTTCTCGATCTAATTCCCGCACATTGGCAGACACAATGATAATGGGTAGCTTAAACCCTTCTTGCCTAACCAACTCAGCGGCTTTCCAGCCGCTTATTTCAGGCATTTTTAAGTCGAGGAACATGAGGTCGATAGCGTGGCGTTTTAACTTGTCTAAGCCTTCTTTAGCAGAACTGGCGGTAATTACAGTAAATCCAAGAGGGGTGAGAATGTCGCTCAATAACTGCCGCTGGCTGGCTTCATCATCTACGGTTAACAGCGTTTTAGATTCACCTTCATAGCCCACCACCTGTTTGTCTTCATCTACAGGCTCTCTGTGAATATGAGTCAATCTGGGTAACATTAAGCTTAGGCTAAACCTACTGCCTTTGCCGAGTTCGCTCACTAAACTAATATCACCGCCCATTAGCTCCGCCAGCGCGCGAGAGATAGTGAGGCCTAAACCCGTACCAGAAACCGCTGTGTTACTGTCAGATACGCGCTCGAATGGATGGAACACGGTTTCTTGATCCTGGGTGCTGATGCCCGGTCCGGTGTCTTCAACAATAAATTGGCCCACTTCATTACGGTATCGCACGGTAAATGTCACGCTGCCGTGTTCAGTAAATTTAAGGGCGTTAGAAATTAAGTTGATTAAAATTTGCCGTAGACGCTGTTTGTCACCAGACACATATTGGGGCAAGTGCTGGGGAAAGTCAGCGGTAAATATTAACCCTTTGGAGAGGGCTTGTTGCTGAAACATATCAACAAGCTGTTCTAATAAGGGGCGCAATTGAATATCTTCACGGTGAACTGATAATCGGCCCGCCTCAATTTTAGACACCTCTAACACCCCTTCAATTAAATCGCTTAGGTATTCTCCATTGCGTTTCATGGTTTGCAAAGGTTCTTTCGCGTGCTTGGGGATTTTGCTATCACTGGAAAGTAACTGCGCGTAACCCAGAAGCACGTTCAGCGGCGTTCGAAGTTCGTGACTCAAGCCAGCCAAATATCGACTTTTTGCTTTATTGGCCGACTCCGCCTCTTCTTTTGCTAATTGATACGCCCGAGAGGTTTTTTCATGAGCACTGACTTCAGTCGCCAGGGCTTTCGTTTGTTCACGAAGCTCTACTAAGGCTGAACGATTACTTAGCCTTGCAAGGGTGAATAGCCAACTCACTACACCAATAATAATCAGCAAAAAGAAAAATATCTTAAGTAGGGTGGCTGCAAAGACGTCTTTAAGCGCTTCGGTGGCCATAGGAATTTGCCAGTAAATGAGCAGCAATATGGTGGCGGAAATACCCGTGAGTAAAAGGGTTAGCCATAAACATTGTGCAATAGGGGTAGTCAGTACGCGCAACGTTTTTAAACTAAAATAGCGGTTAAACAGTGCAAAGGCTTGTGCTGATAAGGTGGCGTCTTCCCTGCATTGGTCACCACAACGCACGTCTAAGCTACAGCACAAAGAGCAAATAGGCTGATTATAGGCCGGGCAAAAACTCATGTCTTCGTTATCAAATGTATTTTCACACAAGCAGCATTGGTGCTCAGCGCCACTAAGATCACTGGTGGCATTGGGGACCAGATAGTATTTCCCTTTAGTTGCCCACCCCATTGCAGGTACCACAATAAAGGGCAAGAAAAACGCTAAATAGGAACCAAAGGCGACACCAAGATCGCCAAATGCACCCATATGCGCAGTAAAGCCTACAACCGAAGAGACAAACATCGACACAGTGCCAACCGGATTAATGTCGTACAGTTTAGAACGTTTGAATTCGATGATGGGCGGGCTTAGCTTAAGCGGCTTATTAATGAGTAGGTCAGCCGATACAGAACTTAACCATGACAGTACCAGCACTGAATAAATCTGAAGCATGCTTTCGATGGTTTGATAAATACCCAATTCCATCAATAAAATAGCAATAAGGATATTGAAGATCATCCACACTACTCTGCCTGGGTGGTTGTGGGTAATACGGCTAAAAAAGTTAGACCACGCCAGCGACCCTGCATAAGCATTCGCTACATTAATTTTTAGCTGTGAAATAATCACAAATACAGTGGCAATGACAATGGTCAGTGTGGTGTTGTTAAAGAGAAACCCAAAAGCCACTTGGTACATATGTGCAGGGTCGCTCGCTAGCTCGCGAGACACTCCTTGTTTCAGGGCTAAGTACGCTAGAAACGACCCTAAAAATAATTTACCCGCTCCAAAAATTATCCATCCTGGCCCGGCCATTATCATGGCAATCCACCATTTTAAGGGGCTTGATGCCGTGGGCTTAGGGGGCAGAAACCTTAGAAAATCAACTTGTTCACCAATTTGCGCCACCAAGGAAAGCAAAACCGCTGACGCTGAACCAAATAAGAGTATGTTAAAACCACCACCCATTTCACCGGCATCGCCGGTAAACTCTGTCCATTCCCTTAAACTTGAGTCGGGGTGGTTGAACACGTACAACAGGGGCATTAGCTGTAACACAATCCAAACTGGCTGTGTCCACACTTGGAAGCGACTAATGTAAGTAATGCCGTGGGTGACCAAGGGCATGACAATAAGTGCACTAATGGCATACCCAATATATAGAGGGATACCTAGCAGTAGCTCAAGGGCCATGCTCATGATGGCCGCTTCAAGGGCAAAGAAAATAAAGGTAAAGGAGGCATAAATAAGTGAGGCGACCGTAGAGCCTATATAACCAAAGCCTGCCCCCCTACTTAAAAGATCAATGTCGACGCCATACCGAGCCGCATAAAAACTGATAGGCGTACCACTGATAAAAATAACCACCACCAACGCAAGAATGGCCCAGGCTGAATTTACAAACCCATAATTTAATGTAATGGCGCCACCGATTGCCTCCAATACCATGAAAGACACGATACCAAGTGCGGTATGTGCAATACGTGAATAAGACCACTTTCGGGCGCGCATGGCGGTAAAGCGAAGGGCGAAATCTTCCATCATTTCATTCGCGACCAGCTTATTGTAAGAGCGGCGGCTGGAAGAGACTTTTGAGTTGTCTGCCATGAGGTGGTGATGATCCTACTGGGAATGGGGTTAAACGATAAGTACGCTGAAAGCGCAAACGACTTTTTTTCCTATAGTGTCAGCATACCTTTAACTCGCCAATACCTGTATAGGAATAAGACGAGCCTAAACTACGTAATTTAACTCATTTTTTTATTTTGCTTATAGAAATACTATACAAACAATCGTCACAGCATGGTGTCACTGGCATACCGTTGTGTAACCCCATTATGGAAAACGGCCAATTAGCTCGCGTTAACGTGAACCTTTTTAATCAGGTTGATAGGAGCTAATCACCACTCTAGAGGATGTTTGATGAAGTTACGTAAATTAATAGTCGCTAGCTCGATTATCGCAGGGTCGCTGATTTCAAGTTTATCAATAGCCGAGGAAGATACGATTAAGGTTGGGGTATTGCACTCACTTACCGGCACCATGGCCATCAGTGAAACCACCTTAAAAGACACCGTATTAATGATGGTGGAAGAGCAAAACAAGCAAGGTGGTTTGCTTGGAAAGAAACTAGAAGCCGTGGTGGTGGACCCCGCCTCAAACTGGCCGTTATTTGCTGAAAAAGCACGTGAATTAATTGTGCAAGAGAAGGTAGACGTTATCTTCGGTGGCTGGACGTCGGTTTCGCGTAAATCTGTGTTACCCGTGGTGGAAGAGCTAAACGGATTGCTGTTTTACCCAGTACAGTACGAAGGTGAAGAGTCGTCTAAAAATGTATTTTACACAGGTGCTGCGCCCAATCAACAAGCCATTCCTGCTGTAGATTACCTCATGAATGACATTGGCGCTGAACGATGGGTATTGCTAGGCACCGATTATGTGTACCCCCGTACGACCAATAAAATTCTCGAAGCTTACTTAAAGGCCAATGGGGTGAGTGATGAAGACATCATGATTCAATACACACCCTTCGGTCACTCAGATTGGCAAAACATTGTGTCTGATGTGAAGAAGTTTGGTTCCAGTGGCAAGAAAACCGCTGTGGTTTCAACCATCAATGGTGATGCAAATGTACCTTTTTACAAAGAGTTAGGTAACCAAGGTATATCAGCGGAAGACATTCCTGTGGTGGCCTTCTCGGTGGGAGAAGAGGAGCTGTCAGGGTTTGATACTGCGCCACTTGTGGGGCATTTGGCCGCGTGGAATTATTTCCAAAGTATTTATACCGACGCCAACAACGCGTTTATTGATAAGTGGAAGGCCTTTATTGGTGACGAAAACCGGGTAACAAACGACCCAATGGAAGCCACTTATATCGGCTTTACTATGTGGGCTGCCGCCGTGGAACAAACGGGAAGCACTGATGTTAACACAGTGTCAGACGCGTTAATTGGTATGGCGGTACCAAATTTAACTGGCGGAATCGCGGTAATGAATCCTAATCATCACTTGTCGAAGCCGGTGTTTATTGGCGAAATTCAAGATGACGGTCAAGTAGAAGTGGTGTGGGAGACTCCAGGGACAGTGCGAGGTGACGCATGGTCTGATTTCCTGCCAAGTTCTAAAAATTTGATGTCTGACTGGACGGCACCCATGCTATGCGGCAGTTACGATGTTGAAGCTGGTACCTGTACTGGCAGTAAGTAGTGTGTAGTGGGCGGTATTGCCGTCCACCCCAGTGAGTGGCGCTGTTTTCGAATTCGTTGCAGCGCCACGTTTTTTTGCGACGCACTAAGGAATAAACCCATGTTCAAACCTGTGTTGGCATTATTTTTTGTCATCATTCATCTTAGTATTTTTCAGCCCGCTTATGCGCAAGACGTTGTTTTCGATGACATTGTAAAAGCCTTGCCTAAGGCGTCTTTTCGTACCTTACCTGCTACCCTCGATAAAGCTGCTACCCTTGACGATGAACGTGTTGCCACGCTATTCGCGCGCTTACTGGAAGGCGATGTGTACTTTCACCCGAAAAATCAGCAAGTGATGTACGTAACTAAAATCCAAGGTGAACGGGTATGGATAGATACACTCACAGAGCAGAATATTGCTCAGCCAAGTGGCGTTAGGCTAAGGAAAGTCCGTGTCAACAACCGTGTGCGAAGCCATATTCGTCAACTCTTGGCCCAACGAAACTTAAGCCATCGTGATGTCACGGTACGGTTACAAGCGTCGCAAAGCCTATTGGCTGATGTTGATTCAATATCAACTAAGGTTATTTCCTCTCGGTTGGAGCAGGAGAAAAACGCCGATATTATTGATGTGTTAACGACCATTACCGCGCTTAAGCAACTTCAAAATGACGACGAGACCGCACAGTTAGGGGCGCTTGAAACCTTGAGGGGAAGCTTATACCCAGAAGTCAGGGTGGCGCTCTTGTCTTTGCAGCGTAACAGCGAGGTCACTGACACAGTTAAGGCGAATGTAGATGCTGCTCTAGCGGGAATAGAGGCGAAGCGCAAATGGTTCGGTTGGGCTGAAACGGCCTTTTTCGGTATTAGCATGGGGTCGGTGCTTTTATTAGCCGCTATTGGCTTATCCATCACTTTTGGGGTGATGGGCGTTATCAATATGGCCCATGGTGAAATGATCATGTTGGGGGCATATACCACCTACGTCATTCAACAAGCCTTCCCTAACCTTATAGAATATTCCTTACTTATGGCCGTGCCCGCTGCCTTCTTAGTCTCTGGTTTAATGGGGGTACTCATTGAGCGCAGTGTTATTCAGTTTTTAAAAGGGCGGCCTCTTGAAACATTACTGGCCACCTTTGGTATTTCTCTGATTTTACAGCAGTTAGTACGTACCGTGTTTTCACCACTAAATCGTCAGGTAGCAAGCCCAGAATGGATGAGTGGTTCATGGCAAATCAATCCAGTGTTTTCTGTTACCTTTAACCGCTTGTATATCATTATATTTTCTTTGGCGGTGTTCTTTTCCTTGCTGCTATTTTTGAAAAAGTCCTCCCTTGGTTTACATGTTCGCGCCGTGGCACAAAATCGCGACATGGCACGGGCGCTCAGTGTAAAGAGCAATTGGGTTGATGCCGCTACCTTTGGGCTAGGTTCTGGAATAGCCGGTGTGGCAGGAGTAGTGTTAAGTCAATTAACCAATGTGGGGCCCAATTTAGGTCAGGCCTATATTATCGATTCTTTCTTAGTGGTGGTATTTGGTGGCGTAGCCAATTTATGGGGCACGCTCGTCTCTGCCATGACCTTAGGGGTTTTAAACAAATTCCTAGAGCCTGTAACAGGCCCAGTATTGGCCACAATTATCGTGTTAGTCGGGTTGGTGTTATTTATTCAAAAGCGCCCAATGGGGCTGTTCCCGCAAAAGGGGAGAGCTGAATAATGATGAACTTCTTCTTTCAACTAAGCAGCGTGCAACGCGTCGTGTCTGTATTGTTAGTCATGGCCGTGTACGTGGTATTAGCGAACCAGTTATTTTCCCCGGAGTCATTTTTTTACGTCAGCAGCTACTCGGTGAACCTATTGGGTAAATATCTGTGTTACGCCTTGTTGGCGTTAGCACTCGATCTGGTGTGGGGCTATTGCGGCATTTTAAGCCTAGGCCACGGCGCCTTCTTTGCCCTTGGTGGGTATGCCATGGGCATGTACCTGATGCGTCAAATTGGGGATAGAGGCGTATATGGCAACCCAGATTTACCTGATTTCATGGTGTTCTTAAACTGGGAAAGTTTACCTTGGTTTTGGGTGGGGTCAGATAGCTTTTTTTGGGTGATTGCAATGGTGATACTTGCCCCAGGAATACTGGCGTATGTCTTTGGTGCCATGGCGTTTCGTTCTAGAGTTAGCGGCGTGTACCTTTCGATTATGACGCAAGCGATGACTTACGCACTCATGCTGGCCTTTTTCCGCAATGAGATGGGATTTGGTGGCAACAACGGTATGACTGATTTCAAAGACATTTTAGGGTTTTCATTGCAATCAGATACTACGCGGTTGGTGTTGTTTATTATCACTGTATGCGTATTAGCGGCCGCTTATTATGTGTGTGATCGCATTGTTTCTTCGAAAGCCGGTAAGGTGATCACCGCCATTCGAGATGCAGAAAATAGAGTGCGATTTGTGGGGTACAACAGTGCCAGTTATAAGGTGTTTCTGTTCACCTTTTCTGCCGTGCTTGCCGGCATCGCAGGTGCACTCTACGTACCTCAAGTAGGCATCATTAATCCTGGCGAATTCTCGCCCATAAATTCCATCGAAATCGTTATCTGGGTGGCTATTGGGGGCAGAGGCACCTTATACGGCGCCATTATTGGTGCCATTGTGGTGAGCTTTGCAAAAACAAGGCTGACAGGGATTATGCCTGAGGCCTGGTTATTTGCACTTGGCGGTTTATTTGTCTTAGTCACCTTGTTGTTGCCCAAGGGCTTGGTTGGACTGATTGATCATCGTTTTCCTGTCAAGCGTAAGGTGAATAAGCAGGAGTCAGCCTCATGAAAAGTGCGTTACTGACAGAGAAAAACCCCGCGCCAGATACGCGCCACGGTATGATTTTATACATGGAAAATGTGAGTGTTAGTTTTGATGGTTTCAAAGCACTTAACGATTTGAATTTGTATATCAAAAAAGGTGAGTTGCGTTGTCTTATTGGTGCAAATGGGGCGGGTAAAACTACCCTCATGGATGTCATTACCGGTAAAACCCGCCCCGATACCGGGACGGTAAGTTATGGGCAGCAAATTAATTTGCTACAGCATAACGAAGAGCAAATTGCCCGTTTAGGGATAGGGAGAAAATTCCAAAAACCGACGGTATTTGAGGCCTTAAGCGTCAAAGAAAATTTATACCTCAGCCTAAAAATGGACAAAGGCATTTGGACATCGTTATGGCACGCATTAAGTGCAGAACAACGAGATGATATAGACCAAATTCTGCATACCATCGGCCTTCTTGCTATGCAGCATTGTCAAGCCAGTGAGTTATCCCACGGGCAAAAACAGTGGCTGGAAATTGGTATGTTGCTGGCGGCCAAACCTCAGTTGTTGCTGGTGGATGAACCCGTCGCAGGCATGACAGTGTCGGAAGCAGAGCGCACCGCTGAGCTTTTAACCTCGTTGGCTGGAGAGCACTCAGTGGTGGTCGTAGAACATGACATGGGATTTGTGCGTTCAATTGCGCGCACGGTCACGGTGTTGCATCAAGGTAGCGTATTAGCAGAAGGCACCATGGACGCCATTCAAAGTCATCCGGAAGTGAAAAAGGTATATTTGGGGGAGGAAGGACATGATTAACGTATCCCAACTGAACCAGCGTTACGGTGGTAGCCAAATATTGTGGGATTTGAACATGGACATAGCGGCCGGTTCCCGCACATGCATTATGGGGCGTAATGGAGTGGGGAAAACCACGCTACTAAAATGCCTCATGGGCATGTTACCAGCAGCCTCCGGCAGTATTACTATCAATCAACAAGACGTCACGCGCGCAAGTATAGAAAGCCGTGCCAATATCGGCGTGGGCTATGTACCACAAGGCCGTCATATTTTTGGTCAGCTTACCGTTGAAGAGAATTTAAAAGTGTCGCTCAATTGTAAGCGCCAAACGTCACGCAGCCTGCCAGAAGACATTTTCGAATACTTCCCTGTGTTAAAAGAAATGCTGCAACGCAGAGGCGGAGATTTATCAGGTGGTCAGCAGCAGCAACTTGCTATTGCCCGTGCCTTAGTGCTTAATCCTAATATGCTTATTTTAGATGAGCCGAATGAAGGCATTCAGCCCAACATTGTTCAGCTGATTCGTGATGTACTATTGCGCTTAAATAAAGAAAAGGGCATGACAATTGTTCTGGTTGAGCAAAAACTGCCCTTTGCTCGCGCGGTTGGCGAACAATTCTACTTAATGGAACGAGGAAAAGTGGTGTCCCATGGTGCGATGCCAGAGCTTAACGATGATTTGGTTAAGCAGTATTTGTCGGTTTAGCAAGGAGTGATAATGACGGCAAGGCCCGCAGCAGCTTACGAACAGTGGCTGGCGCGACTAGAAATGACATTTGCCCACCGGCAACAAAAAACAAAACTGGTGAATACACTGCGGGAAGGCCCGCTCAGTGTACAGCGGGCTTTTTACCCAGAAACCACTGGCGCGGCGCATTTATATTTATTGCACCCGCCAGCCGGTATCGTGTCTGGTGATGAATTGCATGTTGCGGCCACCTTAGAAAAAGATTGCCAAGTACTGCTAACCACCCCGGGAGCCAATCGGTTTTACCGCGCCCGAGAGGCAAAACAAATGGCCAGTAAGCAGTGCCAGTTCAACCGCTTTACTGTTGCAGACAACGCTCACCTTGAATACTTACCCCATGAAACACTGGTTTACACCAACGCCAATGCGTTTAGTCATACCCAGGTGTATTTGGATAAAGGCGCAAGCTACGTAGGTTGGGATATTGCGTGTTTGGGCTTACCTCATATCGACCAACCCTTTTGCAAAGGGCAGTTCACACAAACCTTCAGCCTTTATCACAACCAAGGTATTCGTTTTCATGACCGCCTTGCCTTACACGCTAAAGACAGGCTGCATGAATCTCGCATTGGGTTAGCGGTGCACCATGTGGTGGGCACCATGGTGTTATTTAATGGCCATGAAGCGTCGTCAAACGAATGGGCAAAAAACGTGTGTAGCTTAATTCGCAGCTGTATTGAAGGACTTAACCTGAGTCATTTCATGTCAGTCACTCAGTTGCAAGGCGTTGTTGTGGTGCGTTATTTAGGTGAGGACAGCGAAGTTTGTCGTGAGGGTTTTGTGCATATTTGGATGCAGACAAGGCCACAGGTGTCTGGTCATTTAGCGGTACCACCACGAATTTGGTACACATAACTGATTAAAAAGAGCGGGAGCAGCTTTTGGAACTATTACCCAGAGAGAAAGACAAGCTATTGTTATTTACCGCCGGACTACTGGCCGAGCGACGTTTAAACAGAGGCTTAAAACTGAATTACCCCGAAGCGATTGCATTTATTTCAATGGCCATTTTAGAAGGCGCACGAGATGGAAAGTCTGTCGCTGAACTGATGGATTATGGGCGTACCGTATTAAGCGCCGAGCAAGTGATGGAAGGTGTACCTGAGATGATTCACGATGTTCAGGTAGAAGCCACATTTGCAGATGGCACCAAATTGGTGACCGTTCACGACCCTATTGTGTAGGAGTATGCGATGATCCCCGGCGAGATATTCACAGACGAAAGTGATATAGCACTCAATCAAGGTTTACCTGAAACCAGCGTGGTTGTGGTTAATCATGGCGATAGGCCAATACAGGTGGGATCCCATTATCATTTCTATGAAGTGAATCCGGCACTGCATTTCGACCGCCAAGCCACCAAAGGACTGCGATTAAATATTACTGCAGGCACTGCAGTGCGTTTCGAACCTGGTCAGAAACGTACGGTAAGTTTAGTGCCTTTTGGTGGCTCAAAATCCATTTATGGATTTCGTGGTGATGTGATGGGAAAATTGGAGCAAGAGCATGACTAAAATAGACCGTAACGCCTATGCACACATGTTTGGCCCAACCACCGGCGATAGGGTTCGTTTAGCGGACACCGACATTATTATCGAGGTAGAAAAGGACTACACCTGCTATGGCGATGAAGTGAAGTTTGGTGGCGGTAAGGTTATTCGCGATGGCATGGGGCAGGGGCAGCTCAGCTGCGCAGAAACGCCAGATTTAGTCATTACCAATGCGCTCATTTTAGATTACTGGGGCATTGTGAAAGCCGATGTGGCCATTAACGATGGCCGTATTCAAGCCATTGGCAAAGCCGGTAATCCCGACGTACAAAACGGCGTGACTATTCCTATTGGCGCGGGCACAGAGATTATAGCGGGAGAAGGGCAAATACTGACGGCAGGCGGCATTGATGCACACGTGCACTTCATTTGCCCTCAGCAGGTAGATGAAGCCTTAATGTCAGGAGTGACCACCATGATAGGTGGCGGCACAGGCCCGGCTACTGGGACGAAAGCCACCACATGCACACCTGGGCCTTGGAATATTGAAAAAATGATGCTTTCAACTCAGGACATGCCAATGAACTTTGGCTTTTTGGGCAAAGGAAACGCGAGTTTACCGAAAGCATTGGAAGAGCAAATTGAAGCGGGTGTTTGTGGTCTTAAATTGCATGAAGATTGGGGAACCACTCCTGCATCAATAGATAACTGCCTAACCGTAGCCGACCGTTACGATGTGCAAATTGCCATTCACACCGATACATTAAATGAAGCCGGGTTTATGGAAGATACTTTAGCGGCATTTAAAGGCAGAACGATTCATACTTATCACACCGAGGGTGCGGGTGGCGGGCATTCCCCAGATATTATTCGTGCTTGTGGTGAAGCCAATGTGTTGCCGTCATCCACAAATCCAACACGGCCTTACACTGTCAATACCGTTGACGAGCACTTAGACATGCTAATGGTTTGTCACCACCTCGACCCTTCTATTCCTGAAGATGTGGCCTTTGCTGACTCACGAATTCGCAAGGAAAGTATCGCGGCCGAAGATATTCTACAAGACCTAGGCGCAATCAGCATGATTGCCTCTGACAGTCAGGCCATGGGACGCATAGGTGAAATGATTTGTCGAACATGGCAAACCGCCCACAAAATGAAAGTGCAGCGGGGGCCGCTACCACAAGACTCTGACAGGAATGACAATTATCGTGCGCGTCGTTACGTGGCCAAATACACCATCAACCCGGCTATAAGCCATGGTATCGACAGCGAAGTGGGTTCTATTGAAGTAGGTAAACTGGCCGACCTTGTGCTGTGGAAGCCCGCCTTCTTTGGGATTAAGCCCAGTTTGATCTTGAAGTCAGGTTTTATTGCAGCCGCACCTATGGGCGATCCCAACGCCTCTATTCCTACACCACAACCCGTCTATTATCGACCCATGTTCGGTAGTCTTGGCGGTGCCGCAGCCTCACTGTCTGTGACCTTTGTGTCACAGGCATCAATGGATAATAACATTGCAGAAAAATACGGGATACGCCGGCCACTTGTGGCATGTAAAAACACAAGGAATATTGGTAAAGGAGATATGAAACTCAACGATTGGCAGCCACACATTGAGGTGGATGCGCAAACCTATGAAGTACGCGCAAATGGTGAATTACTTACCTGTGAACCTATGGAAGTATTGCCCTTAGCACAGCGCTATAGTTTGTTTTAAGAGAAGTATATGTTAACGATTTCAGAAAGGTTGGGTCATTATCATGGTGATGCCGACGATACCATAACCCTAGATTTTGATACGCGGCAAAAAGCGCGAATTAAAGTAACAACCGACAAGGGCGAGCCGGTCGGCATTTTTATAGCGCGAGGGAAGCCCTTACGCGTGGGTGAGCACTTGCGCAGCGAATGCGGCAAAGTGATTAAGGTGATAGGTGCCCTTGAAGCTGTTACCACAGCAAGTACAGACGACTGGCACACCTTTTCAAAAGTGTGCTATCACTTGGGCAACCGCCATACTCGCTTACAAGTTGGTGAACGCTGGTTAAGGTTTAAACCCGATCATGTGCTTAGCGAATTAGTGCAGCGTTACCATCTCAGTGTGAGTGACGCACCTGCGGTATTCGACCCTGAAAGTGGCGCGTATCAAAGTGGCGAACATCACCACCATCATGACTGATCTATCAATGCTTCAGTGCGCAAGGTTGCTGCAATTATGCAGTGCGAATTTGCCGGTGGGAGGGTTCTCCTTTTCACAAGGTTTAGAGCAAGCGGTAGAGCGTGGGTGGGTAACGACATCTGATGCACTAGAGAATTGGGTAGCTGTGCTGCTAGAAGGCAGCGTTGCCAATGCCGATGTCCCTTTGTTGATGCAGCAATTTCGCGCAATAGACGCTCACGACCAAACGCTATTTTTAGACACCGACGATTGGATTGCGGCTACCCGAGAAAGTGAAGAAATTTTACTGGCCGAGCAAGCCATGGGAAAAGCGTTACGTAGGTTGTTGCGCAATTTAGTAAACAAAGAAGACAGTCTGGCCGCGCACTGGGTTAATCAGCTAAATGCCCATTGTTTTATTAGTCAATTTGCCTTGGCCTCACATGTTTTTGGCTTATCACTTGATGCCTGTCTAAGTGGTTATGTGTGGACCCTTATTGATAATCAGGTGGCTGCGGGCACAAAACTCATCCCGTTAGGACAAACCGACGGCCAAAATTTACTGTTTCGCTTAACCACAAAAATTACACCATGTATTGAGAGTGCCAAACACGTGCAGCAAGACCAAATTGGACAGTCTATGCCGTCGTTGGCCATGGCAAGTGCATGGCATGAACAACAATATTCAAGATTATTCCGTTCTTAGAGGAAACCTTATGCAAAAACAGACATTGCGTGTTGGTGTGGGTGGCCCAGTGGGGTCTGGAAAGACAGCGCTACTGCGTTCGTTATGCCTCGCTATGCGTGAAAAGTACAACATGGCCGTAGTGACCAATGATATTTATACTCACGAAGACGCCCAGTTCCTAACCAAACATGACGCACTTGAAGCCGATCGTATTATCGGTGTAGAAACCGGGGGGTGCCCCCACACGGCTATTCGAGAAGACGCCTCAATGAATCTTGCTGCCATTGATGAATTGCAATCTCGCCATGAGAATTTGGATTTTGTCTTGGTAGAAAGTGGCGGTGACAATCTCAGTGCCACCTTTAGCCCAGAACTCTCCGACTTAACGCTTTATGTGATTGATGTTTCAGCCGGGGATAAAATCCCCCGCAAAGGTGGGCCGGGTATTACCAAGTCTGATTTACTTATCATCAATAAGATAGACATTGCTGACATGGTGGGAGCCTCACTAGACGTGATGGATACGGATACAAAGCGCATGCGCGGCGATAAACCTTTTGTATTCA
The DNA here is from genome assembly GCF_000730385.1 of Alteromonas australica. NCBI lineage: Bacteria > Pseudomonadati > Pseudomonadota > Gammaproteobacteria > Alteromonadales > Alteromonadaceae > Alteromonas > Alteromonas australica. The sequence goes on from NZ_CP008849.1 coordinate 196,082, forward strand.
CTAATTTAAAAGCAGGTGAAGGATTGGCTGATATCATCAACTTTATAGAAGTTGAAGGCATGTTGGTTAAATCTTAATTAAGGAAAGACAATGAAAAAACAACTTCTATTGATTGCAGCGCTATTCTCTAGTGCAACGTTAGCCCATGATGATCATTACCTAAATACCACCGTTCATGAGTATTACCATATCGCGTTTTACGTTTTGTCTGTGCTGGTTGCCATTAAAGGTGTGCAATGGTTGGGGAATAAGCTAAGAAAACGCCTGCAACACAAGTAGCGGGTGGATGGCGTAAGGTTGCCACGCTATACATTGAATAATAGAGCGTGGCACCTATCGTGACTGGTCATTATGATGACCTTTGGGTCTGTTTTTCTAGCGGCTAAGCCTTAGTGTAAAACACGTCCCTACGCCACATACATGAAGGTTAGTATTCGTAACGTAAGTATGCCAGTACAGTGTCTTCGTCAGAATATTTGTTGTATTCCGTGCCAATAGCAAACTTATCCCAATTGTATTTTAAACCCAGTTTGTAGGCTTTTTGATTGTCGCCATCATCCCAATTTTGCCATTCTAGACCACCATAAAACTCCAGTTGCGTTGTTACCTTATGGCGGAGGTTAGATTCAACAATATAGTAATGGGTTCCTCCCTCCCAATTTTCTGCTTCGTTGCTAACCCCTAAATCTACATCACCGTACCCTAGTTGATAATCGATGGTCGTGCGTGCATTGATATGTTGGATGTAGCCAAGTGTAGCAACAAGACGTTGGGCATCTAAACGTATACCAGTGGCATCATCGTTAACGTCAGAGTAGGTGCCTTCAATGAAAAAGTTATCGCTAAAGGCATAACTACTTTTTAATTCGAAGCCCTTGAGTGTAAAGTCATCTAAATCGGCTATGTCACTTTGTACATAGCCCACTTGGCTGTAGGTATAGGTTGGCGTCATATCGTTAGCGAAGACGGCAAAAGGCGCGGTAAGTAGTGCGGCGGTAGCGGTAAGGTGTTTTAACATGTTTCATTTCCCTGTTGGTTAAATTCAGGGGTAGTGTAGAGTTGGGAAGGTGAATGCAAAGTGAACTAAAGTTGAATGGGAATTAACGTCAATAACCCTTGAAATAGAAGGGGCTATACGTTTTGAACGGGTAGGGCACGTTAGTGTATCAATAGGAAAATATTGGAAGTGAGACTTCAATAACGGCGATTTTCCACTACACTCAATAGTAGCGAGCTACTTTTGCGTGGTACGTTTTCGCCATAAATTCAACTCATAACACCCTATAACAGGTGACATGAAAACACCTGTTATAGCAGGGTTGTTGTACCAGCTGTAAAGGAATCGCAGATTTATGAACCAAGGCTTGCAACGCTTCCTTGCACGCATATTTGTTTCACTTACGTTAACTGTAATTAGCCTCAATGCTTATGCAAGTTGCAACGCAGTTTCGCCCACAGGTACACCGCTAAATCAGCCTTACACATTGAAAATCGGTCTACAACGTTTAACGCTTGAGTGCGATATTTCAGCCCCGGTTATCCTCAGTTTTACCCGCGACCACATTACGTACAGCCAATTGTATACCCAGGATCTGATAAGTGTGGAAGCCTTAACTGGGTCTCGAAAAGCTTTTTTTATTCCCCAAGGACGACACACCTTTTATTTGGATTTAAGTGCGCAAGTGCCTACGCCCTTTGCGCCCTCCGTACAGAGTGTGGCGCAATATCAACGCTTCTCAACCGTGCATACCCTCACCCTTAGTGGTTTCGTGGGCTTTTGCTTGGCGCTTACGTTATACGTGGGAATGCTAGGAAACAGCGTGCGCAATATGGGGTTTTACTCTTACAGTTTTTATATTTTAAGTGCAGCCATTTTCTTCACGCTACAAGAAGGGCTATTTAACATCGGTTTCGAAGACCTTTCCGTGCTTAATAGCGTGCACTTACATTTGTTTTTTGTGGGCGTGACGGTGTTTGCTGCAGTGCGCTTCCTCGACCAACTTCTGGATTTAAAAGTGCTGCTGCGACAATGGCAGCGAAATCTACTTTTATACCTCTCTTACATCGCTTTAGGGTTAGCGTTTTTACAACTTCCCTTCGGGTTTAACGCAGCGGTGCTCGTCAATATGGGCTTTAGTGTGGTCACACTGCTCATTATGGCTATTGTGCTCGCTGCAGCCATTTACGCCGTTGTGAGAAAAGTACATTGTTCACGCTTAGTATTGGCGGGGCTAAGTATTGTGGTTTTGGCGATGCTCGCGCGTTTCACATTGGACAACATCAGCCCTTTTTTACAGCGTTACGGGCTTATTATTGGGATCACCATTGAAGCCTTTATTTTTGCCATTGCCACGGCGAAAAAAGTGAAAAAACTGGATGAAGATAGGCTAACTGCTTATCGAAAAGCTTCTATGGATACTCTGTGTTCGGTGATGAATAGAAGCGGTTGGGAAGGGTTTGCCAAAGAACTGGTAGACACTCACAAACGTGAAGGCGGCTACTTAACCGTGTTGTTTGTGGATGTGGACAACTTCAAGCGAATTAACGATAAATATGGACATAACGCCGGCGATACTGTTTTGCAGGTTATTGCGAAAATAGTCACAAATAGGTGCCGAGAACAAGATGCGGTGGGCCGAATAGGCGGCGATGAATTTGTCATCTTAAGCCACTGTTTTAGTGAAGGCCAATCTCAGCGCCTTGCAGAGCGCATTATTAAGGGTTTAGAGGGGAGAGACGTGAAAACGGCTAACTGCCTTGTGCCCGTGTCTGCCAGTGTTGGGGTGTTTATTACCAGTGAGCCTTCTGTGAAACTAGACACCCTAATTCAGCAGGCCGATGCCAACATGTACAAAGCAAAAGAGCGGCGTCGCAGAAAGAAATAAGGGCACCCTTGGTACCCTTTTGTTTACTTAGTCTTCATTGCCTAGAGGTCGATATTGTAACGAGAACCCAAGCCAGGACCATACACGATGGCGTTTAACAGTAAACGGTTAGTGCCTCGTGATGAGCCTCTAAAGTTGGGCTGCCCTGAAAACAAAATTACCTGCCCTTTACCTACCCGTTCGCGAGTCAGATAGGCCGTGTTGGCAATACGTTGCTGTGCTTCAGGCCACACTAAACCGCTCATTCTTACATTAAGGGTTTTACCTTCTGGAAGGGTAAACCAGCGGCCGGTACTGTTGTTACCTTTTGCTTCGTCAGTTTTTTTCGCCGCTTTGTCGTTGGCATACACGCCTGCTCTAACCACGGCCTGACTACGAGAGTCCGACATTAGCAAAGGCTGGCTGGAATACATCAAAGGCAAGATGTCATTGGTGCCAACAGTAAGCCAATGAAGTTGATCGGTACGTCCCGCTACTATTGCGCCACTTGGCATAAATAGCTTAAGCCAGTTATCTCGGCGCTTGAGTTCTTCTTCACTTTGGGGTTTGGGTAAATCGGCCCATGGGTAGCGGTAATCTGTGTCTAGCGTGTGGGCCATGACACTTGATGATGATATGGCTTCAGACTCGGCTAGATATTCGCGGTAAAGGGCAATGTCGTAGTCCAGTGCTTTGTCGAATGCCCCTTCAAGGGTGCGAACCGTGCCAATGCCATCTTCTTTTGCAAGCGCCGCCGCAGAGCGGTCGTGAGCGATAAGTGTTCCGCCATTTTGTACCCACGCTTTTAGGGCAGCAAGCTGACCGTTTGAAAAATTAACCCGGCCAGACGGTAAAACAAGCACATTATAACGGCGAAGGTCGGTATAGCTAAGTGCGTTAACGTCAATCTGACTATGGCGAATACCTAAATTCGTGTCAATACTCCACCATGTTGCACCGGCGTCGTAGCTAGAAATACTGCCGTGGCTAATGATTGCTACCTGGGGCTTAGTGAGTAACGGGAGGTGTTCACCACCCCAATCCGGTAGGTCGCCTTTACCGTAACCATTTTGAATGGTGACTAGCTTAAGCCCTAGTTCATTGGCCATTTGGCTAGCGTGCTTCGCGACTTCGGTGTGATTAGGGTTGTCTGTAACCGTCACCACAATTGAACCTCGATTTAAGGTTTGATTGTTGTACTTAGCATCTTTATCAATAAACCTAACGTGAATGCCTTGCTCCATTAAGCGCGCGGCAAAGGCAACCGAACGGTCATCTGCGCCATCTACAGCCCAGGCAATACCAGCACTTGGCGTCGCATTAGAAATAGGCGTTTGGCGGTATTTCTCTAGGTTTTTAGTGAGGTGCTCTGGTACAGTGAGGCTATCAAGGCCATACATCATGGTGAGGTTCCATGCTGTGGTGTCGTACATCACAGACGAGCCGTCTCTGAGCGTTTTTTGTCTTTCTTCTATTAACACCGCGTCATTTACACCGGCATCAAATTCTAAAATGGCAGCAATAAGCGGTGCGTCTGGTTGACGGTTCGGTATAACAAGGCTGCCTTTCGGGATAACCGTATCAGATAACGTATTGCCTAAGTGGGTAGTTGCTTCATCCACTTCCATATCTTTTTGGGTAACGTATACCTCGATGCCTTGTGCAAGTAGCCTGTCAACAAAGGCGTCGGTTCGGCCTTTATTATCATTGGCTAGCACCACAAAAGTGCGATTGGCAAACTTACCTTTAGAGGCCACATTATTCTTACGTCCTTGCCAGTAATCCTTGTACATCGCCTTACTGTGTTTGGCTAAGGTGTCTAAATTGGCCATGGTAGAGACAAACTGGTGATGCACCGCTTCCCTGTAAGTTTGAATGGTCCCTTCTGGCCGGCGAACGCCATCTTCAGCCATACGAGATTGTTCGTAAAGGATATGCATGGTGCCACGGTACTCGGCATAATTTGAGTAGCCAGGGTACCAATTTTCAAACCACTCACCGGTGTAATAACGCCACCCTTTGGCATCGAAGGCCGAAGTTTGGTCTTCAGCAAAGGTCACCGCCCATTTTTGCAAGTTGGGGTCGATATTTTGATTAAGCGGTTGACGGGGAGGCCCCATTAAATACGTATCTTGTGGTCCCATTTCATGACCATCAATCATCAATTGTGGACGCCACTGGTTAATTAATGCTACCCGGCCCACCGTTTCAGGCTGAGTAAGATAGAAAAAGTCACGGTTAAGGTCGAAAAAATAATGATTGGTTCTACCATAGGGCCAGTCGCCTCTGTGCAGCAGTGACTGATCATCTACATTTGGCGCTGTCCCTCGGTACTGCTCTAGGGATTTTGCGAAGCGAGCGCGACCATCTGGGTTCATCATAGGGTCAATGACTACCACCATGTCGTCAAGAAGGTCGCTAACGGTCTGCTCTTCACTGGCAATTAAATGGTAAATGGCAGTTAACGCGGCATCGGCACCGGACGTTTCGTTGCCGTGAATGGAGTATGCCATCCACGCTATTGCTGGCAGGTCATTAATAATAGCGTTTGCTTTGCTGTCTGATACGTTACGGGCGTCAGATAAAGTATCGATATTGGCTTTAATTTCATCAAGCTGAGCAAGTCGTGTGGGGGTAGAAATGAATACTGCAAGCAGCGGGCGCTGCTCGTGAGTGCGGGCGTATTCAACCACATGCAACCTATCAGACTGTTCAGCCCATGTCATAATAGCACTGTGAATTTGTTTTGGCGTGGCAACCCGAGATCCTACAGGGAAGCCCAAAAGCGAATCCGGGTGGGTGATATCCGTGTTGTAATTGCCACTGAGTAATTCACCCTTGTACTCAAGCGCGGCTTCTTTATTCGGTTTCATGAGCACTGCTGAATACGCGGGCAGCACAAACAAACCCAGCACCAGAGCGAACCATGTGCTGGTGGTTTTTAAAATCTTCATGTTTTTCCTTCGTTTTTCTGCGTTTTTTTCGTTTTTGTCATTGCCATAGTGGGCTGTGCTGGCACATTCGTCAACTGCACTAGGTTAAAATTTAGGCTAGGTGCGATTTGCGGTTAACACAAACCGAATTTTGTTTTTATGTCGGCTATACCACGTCTTTCAATTGTTGTTTTGCAATCAGTTTTACCGCGCGAGTTAGGTCACTTAATGCGCCTGAATCTATGGATGTCCAGTGCCAAAACAATGGCAGCCCTAAGGCCTGTTGTGGAAACAAAGACACAAGCTCTCCTTTTTTTACCTCATCCACAACTTGCAGTGTTGGTAATAACGCCCAGGCAACACCATCTACGGCCATTTTTACAAAACCGTGGGAGGACGGATACCAATGACATGAAGAGAAGCTAGGCGCTAGATTGAAACAGGTTTGTTGATAATCGCTGAGTAAGGTGACGTCGTACTCGTCGTAGAGTAGACCGGGGCTTTTCATTACCTTTTCTGGGCTGGGGGAACCCGAGATATAGCGTGCGATAAACGCCGGTGAAGCATAAAGTTGATAATACATAGTGCCTAGGCGAATAGATTGCCCGCCCGTCACCGGCGTACCGGTTTGGCTTATACATGCCATGACTCCACCTTGCTGCAATTTTTCGCGAGTCTGTGTTTGATCGGCATTATAAACATGAACCGGATTGCGCCGGGTTTCACTGAATTTAGCCAGCACCAACGAAAACCAGGTCGCAAGCACGTCATTGTTCACGGCCACCGTGATGGGTGAAGCGCTTTCTTGCAAACCGCTTTCAATATTTAGCGCTTCTTCTAATACACTGACTTTTTGAAAATGCGCCAATAATTCCCGGCCTAACGGGGTGGGCTTAAGCGGTTTCGTTCTTACAATCACAGGCCCACCCACGTTTTGCTCTAGCCGCTTTATTTTTTGCGATACAGCAGATTGGGTAAGACTCAAAGCTTGCGCGCCGCGGTCGAAGCCGCCGTAGCGTACCACTTCATTTAATGCGTAAAGTGCATCGTAATCTAACATAGCCTAGGCCCTGTAAACGTGTCGTTATTAATATTAAATATATTAATTTAAAACAAATATCATTAATTTAATTTAGTTTGCGTTATTGGTTAATATAGCGCCAGTTTTATTTATTCATTGAGAAAAAGGCACAAGGTATGTTTGCGGCAGCGACAAGCGGTTTAATCATGGGGGGCACGCTCATTATTGCCGTGGGGGCACAAAACAGTTTTTTGATTGAACAATCATTGAAGCGTCAATGGACAGCACTTTTTGTGCTTTTGTTTATTATTAGCGATGCCATTTCAATTAGTTTGGGTGCCATGGGGTTTGGTGTCTTGCTGCAAGAGTACCCAACACTAATTTCGATTACCAAATGGGCCGGTGTGGCGTTTTTACTGTGGATTGCTTATAACAAAATTAAGTCTTCAATGGCGGACGACGCGTTAGTTTTAGCCACAGCACATAAAGTATTGCCATTCAAAAAAGCGCTGTTAATCGCCTTGGCGGTGACTTGGTTAAACCCCCATTTCTATCTAGACACCTTGTTGCTAATGGGCAACTTAGCCAGTCAATGGCAACAAGATAAATGGTGGTTTGTCGCGGGAGCCATTAGCGCTTCTGTTATTTGGTTCGTCGGTGTCAGTACCCTAACGGCGAAATTTGCTCATCACATGCAGCGCCCTCGCTTTTGGCGTTGGTTCAATCGCGCGAACGCTGCTGTCTTAGGGTTGGTTAGCGTACAATTAGCTAGCCTTTAGGGCCAGGCTAGGGTGATTTACCGATAGCCTAGTTGAACCCGTAACTCTGCGAAGAACTGATTAATACGCTCTGCGTTTTTGCCCAAATCGCTACGGCCTACTCGCGACTTACTGCGCATGTCCACTAAGGTGTCATCACCCTGCGCTGTTAGCCGAATAACCACATCGTCTTTAAAGCCAAACCATGTGGTGGTGTCGGTGGCTTCAAGCGTATCTGGTTGCTCGCCTGCGCTAACTCTTTCCCAGCCTAAGCTCTCTATGGCTTTTTCTGCCGCCATATAGACTTCATTAATGGGCTGGGGGAGGCGCTGGGTTTTTATCTCTGGGTAGGCATCTAATTGTTGTCTGGTGACTTCACCGCCCTCATAGGTGATAGGGTTTGGCGCGTCTTTGCGCAAAGGGGCAATAGCGACAAATTCAGGCGGGTTGGTAACATGGGTAGTAATGTCGTGAATAGGTGGCACTGTGCTAGCTTTACTGGCCATGCTTAAGGGCATAGCAACCGCCACCAGCGCGAGAATGGCAAAGAGTGTGGTACTACCCCAATTTACGCTCTTGCGTTTAAGCAACACCTGCAAAATAATTAAAATTAGTGCTGCGCCGCCAACGTATACGCCAGAGCGAATAAGGGTAAAGGCAGTGCCTAGGTTTACTCCAGCATACTGGTAGAGTGGTCCGGGCAGTGTAACCATTAAAAAACTTACCACGCTGGTAAGAGCAATCAGTGCTTTCACAGTCAATCCTCGTTATTATTTTAGTGATACTTTAACAGTGCTTGGCGAAAATTGGTTCAATTTCGCGGTTAAATTTGTGTCAATGTGTGTAACCATGTGGCCATATCGTTAATCAATGTTGTCTACATCCGATGAATACGTCACTCGTTACCTTACTTGAAGATAGTTTACTTTTACTAAAGCCTACGCTTACGTTAGGTATCAGTGAGTTTGATCTTATTGCGCTGTTAAAGCGCCCGCCTTATTCGTTGTTTGATGAAGATGCGTTACGTGACCCATTAATGTTGTTTCAAACTCACTTTTTGGTTTTCCACGCGCTTTACAAACTGCAAATAAAGTGGCGAGAAAGCGGTGAAGGACGACTCGATATCCATACTACTAAGATTCTCTTACGGGGTGATATCCAGCCACAGAATATCCCGCCACAAAATAAAGACGCCACACAAGCGCAAACCCACTTAGCGGGTTTAGATCCGTTGGCGAGTTATTATTTGAATTTAGACAATTTAAAAGGCACTAGCGAAGCAGACGTCGCCGCTTTATTAGATGATTTTTGGCGTCAAATGGCGGGGCAAAAACTAGGGGTGCCGAATACCAAAGACAGAGATAAGGCGTGCGATGTACTTAAGCTAGATAAGCAGGATATACTCACGTTGAATAGCCTTAAAGCGCACTATCGCAAAGCCTTGTTAAAGGTTCACCCAGATCGGGGTGGCAATGTTGAAGAGGCACAGCAAGTCATTCAGGCTTACCGCGTATTACTGAGTTCGTTAAAACGGGTTTAGTGGGCTTTTTCCCAGTTTCTGCAAAGCCACTGTGGGAGTGATCGCCATCACCTACAGCACGAAACGATCTTAACATCTTTGTGGTTAGTACAAATTCCCTGCAACTGGACGATAAGATCAGCAAGTTTACCTTCCAGGGCTTTTATTCTTTAGTATAACTACGCACAATGTTCATCTTGCAGTGGCACAATTCACTATCGGCTGCCATGGGTGTATGTCGTACTTTGCTAACACCCGTTACAGTCAGACGCATCGGATGCAGCTAGGCTTGAATTACAAACTAACTTGAACACACACAGGTAAACGTTTTCGTTTAGCTGTATAGATTGGTTATTGAGATTGAGAAACTATATGAGTCGCCTATTTTTTGTTATTACTTCCATGGCTACACTGCTAAGTGTGGTGGGTTGTTCTGAAGCGCCGCAACAGGCAGCGCAAGCACAACAAGCTAGGCCTGCGCCTTCGGTGTCTGTGCTTACCCTAGCTAACCAGCCCATTACGCACGAGTTAGTATTGCCAGGCAGAATTACACCTTCTCGCCAATCGCAAATTCGCCCCCAAGTCGACGGTGTTATTACTGAACGCTTGTTTGAAGAAGGTGCGCAAGTTGAAAAAGGTCAACAGCTCTATCAAATTGATGATGTGCGATACCGTGCCCAGCTAAACAGTGCCATTGCCGATGTTAAAAGTGCACAAGCTAACCTGAAAACCTTGGAAGCCAAAGCACGCCGATATGATGATCTCATTCAGCAAAATGCCATTAGCCAACAAGAATTTGACGATGTCATAGCACAAAAAGAGCAAGCGCAAGCCGCCATCAGCGTAGCAGAAGCATCGGTTGACCTGGCGAAAGTTAATGTAGGGTATACTCAGGTGTATGCCCCCATTAGTGGCCAAATTAGCCGTTCATTTGTGACTGAAGGCACCTTGGTCACGGCGAATCAAACCCAGCAACTGGCCACCATTACTCAGCTAGACCCCGTGTATGTTGATATGCAAGAGTCTGGACAGGCGATATTAACGCTACGCAAACAAATCCAGAAACAAGGTGCGCTGCCGGTTGAAATTACCCTTAATGAAAGCACAAACGAAAAGTACACACATGTTGGCTCAGTCAAATTCTCTGAAGTCACCGTGGATGAAGGTACGGGCTCGGTGGCATTACGCGCTGAACTGCCTAATCCAGAAGGCTTATTGATGCCAGGTTTGTTTGTGAAAGGGCACGTGATTACCAGCAAAGAAAGCGGCTTACTTGTGCCTCAACGGGCAACCATGCGTCAGTCAGATGGCTCGTTAACGGTATACGTGGTCAATAACGAGAATCAGGTGGAAGCACGACAGCTAACCGTGGGAACAACTTACCAAGATCAGTATGTGGTAGTAAGCGGTGTGCAAGAAGGTGAGCGGGTTATCGTTACCGGCTACCAAAAAGTCAAACCAGGTAGCACAGTCAACCCAACTGAGTGGCAATCTTCTTCACGTGGCTCACGTTAAGCAAGCAAGGAATTTATCGTTATGGCTCGCTTTTTTATAGACAGACCCGTCTTTGCGTGGGTACTTGCAATTATTACTATGATGGCTGGTGTTTTAGCTATCACCTCATTACCTATTGAACAGTATCCGAAGGTGGCGCCTCCTACGGTGACTATTAGTGCATCTTACCCGGGAGCATCTGCGGAAACCGTTGAAAACTCGGTCACTCAGGTTATCGAGCAAAGCTTAACGGGTATCGATAATTTGCGCTACTTCTCGGCCAGTAGCTCTAATAGCACCATGTCTATTAGCCTTACGTTTGCCCCTAGCGCCGACCCAGATATTGCGCAAGTGCAAACGCAAAATAAGGTGCAGGGCGCGCTACCACTGTTGCCTAGCGAAGTGCAGCAACAAGGCGTTACTGTGTCTAAGTCCAACAGTTCATTCGCGTTGGCGGTAGGGTTTTATTCAGAAGACGGCAGCATGTCTCAGTACGATCTGAGTGACCTTTTGGTGTCCCAATTTCAAGACCCTATTTCTCGTGTTAACGGGGTGGGTGATGTGCGTGTCTTTGGTGCGCAGCGTTCCATGCGAATTTGGCTAGACCCCGACAAACTCTACAGCTATAACTTAACACCGGTTGACGTTCAAGCCGCTGTACAGGTGCAAAATACCGACGTATCGGCAGGGCAGTTAGGTGGTTTACCTGCTATTGAAAATCAGCAAATTAATGCCACTATTCAGGCACAAAGCCGCCTGCAAACCGTGCAGGACTTTGAAAACATCGTTTTACGGGTAAATACAGATGGTTCTCAAGTAAGAGTACGTGATGTGGCCCGGGTAGAGTTAGGCGCGCAAAGCTACGACGTCATTGTGCGTTACGACCGTAATCCTGCGTCGGGTATGGCAATCAGTTTGGCATCTGGGGCTAACGCACTTGATACCATTAATGCCATCAAAGCCCGCGTAGAAGAGCTTCGCAGCAACCTTCCAGACAGTGTAAAAGTGGTGTATCCGGTAGACAGCTCACCTTTCATTGAATTGTCGATTGAGTCTGTGGTGCACACCCTTATTGAGGCCGTGGTACTCGTCTTTTTCGTTATGCTTCTGTTCTTACAGAACTGGCGCGCAACCCTAATTCCTACGATTGCGGTACCCGTGGTATTACTGGGTACTTTTGCCGTGCTACTTGCGTTTGGCTTTACCATTAACGTGCTCACCATGTTTGCGATGGTGTTAGCCATAGGCTTGTTGGTTGACGACGCCATAGTGGTGGTTGAAAACGTCGAGCGTATTATGGAAGAAGAAGGGCTTGAGCCAGCTGAAGCCACCAAAAAATCCATGACGCAGATTACCGGTGCATTGGTAGGTATTGCCGCTGTGTTGTCCACGGTATTTATTCCCATGGCATTTTTTAGTGGTTCTGCCGGCGCAATATATCGTCAGTTCTCAGTTACCATTGTCTCAGCTATGGCTTTCTCTGTGCTTGTGGCCATTGTGTTATCGCCTTCATTATGTGCCACTTTATTGAAAAAGCACCCAGAAGGGCATGATAAAAATACCGGTTTCTTTGGGTGGTTTAACCGCACCTTCAACAAAGGCCGCGATGGCTATCAACGCACCACCACGCATATGGCTAAGCGTTTTAAGCGCTACTTTATTGTGTATGGCGTGTTAGTTGGGGGCATGGCCTTTATCTTTAGTCAACTTCCAGGTGCGTTCCTGCCTGATGAAGATCAGGGCCGTATGATGGTGTTAGTCAGCACACCACCAGGGGCAACTGCTGGGCGAACGTTAGAATCGATTAAACAAGTAGAAGATTACTTTTTAGATCACGAACAAGAAGCCGTTAACGGCATGTTCGCGGTAGTCGGCTTTAGTTTTGCTGGCCAGGCGCAAAATGCGGGTATGGCCTTTTTAAACTTAAACGATTGGAGTGAGCGAGACGAAGATAGCTCCGCCTTTGCGGTGGTCAATCGCGCATTCGGTGCGTTAAGTCAAATTCAAGACGCATCTGCGTTTCCTATTGTCCCGCCGCCAATCATGGAGCTGGGTAACGCGACTGGTTTTGATATGCAACTGGTAGACCGCGGGGGCAATGGTCATGAGGCCTTAATGAATGCACGAAACCAACTATTAGGGATGGCGGCGCAAAATCCGAAGTTGGCAGGCGTTCGCCCCAACGGCCTAAGCGATGTTCCACAATTCAAAATCAACATTGATAGTGAAAAAGCATCGGCACTCGGGCTGAGCTTGAGCGATATTAACAATACCTTGCAGATAGCTTGGGGCTCAAGTTATGTGAATGACTTTATTGATAAAGGGCGTATAAAGCGCGTTTATATGCAAGGTGATTTACCAAGCCGCATGGCCCCTGAAGATTTAGAAAAGTGGTTTGTTAGAAACAGCGATGGTGAAATGGTGGCATTCAGCACCTTTGCTACCACAGAGTGGGTGTATGGCTCGCCCAAACTAGAGCGTTTTAACGGTATTTCATCGGTGAACATACAAGGTAGCCCCGCAGAAGGTGTGTCGTCTGGTGAGGCAATGGCAGAAATGCAGAAGCTTGTAGATCAACTGCCTTCAGGCTTTGCTATTGAATGGTCAGGTTTATCTTATGAAGAGCAAGCCGCGGGCTCTCAGGCTTCGTTACTGTATGCCATATCTATATTGGTGGTATTTTTGTGCTTAGCCGCATTGTACGAAAGCTGGTCAGTCCCCTTCGCGGTAATGCTGGTGGTACCCTTGGGTATATTGGGCTCAGTCACAGCCGCCCTTATTTTCAACTTGCCTAACGATGTCTATCTTCAGGTTGCATTTTTAACCACCGTGGGACTGGCGGCAAAAAATGCTATTTTGATTGTTGAATTTGCCAAAGAACAGGTTGAGAATGGGGAAGACTTGATGGTGGCCGTGTCTAATGCGGCATCACAACGTTTCCGCCCCATACTTATGACATCCATGGCCTTTATTCTCGGTGTTACCCCGTTAGCGCTTGCCAGTGGTGCGGGCGCAGCCAGTCAGAATGCTATTGGTATTGCGGTTATGGGCGGTATGTTTGCAGCTACATTCTTAGCCATTTTCTTCGTGCCTATGTTCTACGTCATGGTAGAAAGGCTCTTTCATAAACAGACATCATCTAAATAAGCAGGAGCATTGCAAATGACAACGGTCATTTTTTCTCACGGAAAGGAGAGTGGACCTTGGGGCAGTAAAATTACGACTATGTCGAAGGTGGCAGAGCAACTGGGCTTTCGGGTTGAGAGTATCGACTATCAAGATTTAGACTCGCCGGAAGCCAGGGTTGACCGTTTGGTAGAGAATATATCCCAGCAATCAGACACTGTTATTTTAGTCGGCTCCAGTATGGGGGGCTATGTGTCATTGGTGGCGGCAGAACGTACCAATGTGGTGGGGGTATTCTTGCTTGCCCCCGCGCTATCAATGCCTGGCTACGAAGTACAAAACTACAAATATGCTGGGGAAGTGAGTATGGTGCATGGATGGCACGATGACATTGTGCCTGCCGAGAACAGCATTAACTACGCCCGTACCTGTAGTGCAAATTTGCTGCTCGTGCATGATGTGCATCGTTTATCAAACAGCATGCCGCAAATATCACCATTTTTCCGCAACTGGTTGAAGCCTTTCGATATTCACCGGCTTTAGCGCTTTACCTTGCAGGATGAAAAGCACGGCGAGCCTATACAATAGGCCGCCTGTGTTCACCTACGACTAATCGCTTACTTTGCCTCTGTGCATTCACATCATCACACTTGCTAAAATATGGCATTATGTGAGGAATGCAGGATAACTTGTATAGGTTGAAGTGATGGCAATAGCGTTACCCCCCGAGCCTAATTGGCATAAATTAATCAAATCTGGTTCGCGAGTGTTTGTTGGTGGTACCGCCTCTGTACCTTATGCGCTGGTTCAACATCTTATTGAAAATAGCGAAGGCTTTAGTGATATTGAATTGGTTCACATGCTGGCGCTTGGCGATACCCGTTGGGCAAAAGAGAAATATAAACGTTTATTCAAAGCCAATACTTTTTTTATTGGCGGTGAGGCCATTCGTCGTGCTGTTGATGAAGGGCGGGCAGATTATACACCCGTGTTTTTATCTGAAATATCGAGCTTGTTTAGTGATGGTACGTTGGCGTTAGATGCTGCCTTGGTGAATGTCAGTCCGCCGGATGAATTTGGTTATTGTTCTTTGGGCGCTGCCGTGGATATTTCCATGTCTGCGGTAAGAAACTGTCAGCAAGTGGTGGCACAAATCAACCCACAGGTTCCTCGCACCGCAGGGCATTCCTATATCCATATCAGTGAAATTACCGCCTGTATTGAAGCCAGCGAACCTTTGGTGGAAGTCAGTCCGCCCCCTATAGATTCCGTTGCTGAACGTATTGGTCAATATGTGTCTATGTTGGTGGACGATGGCGCAACGCTGCAATTCGGTATTGGTAAAATTCCCAGTGCAACGCTGAAATATTTGTGCCATCACAAAGATCTGGGTATTCACAGTGAAATGCTCACAGACAGTGTTATCGAGCTTTTGTCTTCAGGCGCGGTGACCAATAAAAAGAAAACCTTTCACCCCGGTAAGGTGGTAACTAGCTTTGCTATCGGCTCCAGAAAGCTTTACGACCTGATTGATAACAACCCGCATATTGAATTTTATCCAAGCAGTTATGTGAACAAGCCCACCAATATTGCGAAAAACGACAATATGATTGCCATTAACAGTGCGTTGGAAGTCGATCTTACGGGTCAGGTGGTGGCAGATTCATTGGGCTATGATTTTTATAGTGGCATTGGTGGGCAAGTGGATTTTGTGACTGGTGCTTCTATTAGCAAAGGAGGCAAACCCATTATCGCTCTGCCTTCTACCGCGAAAGATGAAACCATTTCCCGTATTACTCCAAGAATTTCCGAAGGTGCAGGCGTCGTCACCTCAAGAGGCAATGTACAATACGTTGTGACGGAATACGGCATTGCGTCGCTTAAAGGAAAAAGTATTCGCGAGCGCGCACTTGAACTGATTAGGGTGGCCCACCCTAAGTTTCGTGCTCAGCTTTTAGAAGAAGTCAGAAAGCACTATTGGGTGCCGCATTATCAAGAAAAGTACCCCACCGACATTCCTGAGTTAGGGGCTATTCAATTGAAACGCTTGAATATTCAGGGGGAAACCTTTTACATGCGGCCCTTAAACCCTGCGGATGAAAGGCGTTTACAAGAGTTCTTCTATTCCCATACAAAAGAAACCCTAAGGCTACGCTACAACTACGACCCCAAACAAATGTCACGGGAGAAGTCGTGCAACTTAGTTAGTGTGGATCAGTCAGCAGATGTGGCCCTTTGTATTGTTAAGCAAGATGGCTCACGCATTACTATTCAAGCCGTCGGTCGTTTTTATTTAGAGCCAGTCAGTAATACCTGTGAAGTAGCCTTTGTGACCAGAGAAACCCAGCAGGGGAAAGGCATGGCTAGTCGTTTACTTAACCAACTAATCGACATTGCTAAAGCGCGGGGTATAGAAAAAATGATGGCATATGTCAGGGGAGAAAATAAGCCCATGATCACCATTTTTGAGCAAGCCAATTTCATTCGAAAGTTCACCGGTGACCCAAGTGACATTGAATTGGTTTTAGATGTGGCAAATGCAAAATGACCATACGCATCTTTAGAGGAAAAGCCAGTATCAAGCATGATGTCGACAGGACCCATCCGGAGTCGCCGGACCGCTTGTTCGCCATTGACGATCAACTGCTGGCGTCAGGGTTAGAAATGGTATGCGAACACGCTGACGCGACGCCAATTGCTAAAGCTTATTTAACCTTGGCGCATAGCCCGACCTATATTGATGAGGTATTTACACAAGCCGCTAAAATTGACGAGGCAGCCCCCTCAAATGAGCAAGATGTGGTGTGGCTTGCTGAAGATACTGGGCTGGTAAAAGGAAGTTTAACCGCAGCATTAGAATCCGCAGGAGCGGCGTGTCTTGCTGTTGATTGGGTAATGCAAGGACATGACCGACAAGGCTTTTGTGCAACGCGACCTCCGGGGCACCATGCTACCTACGACAGCGCGATGGGGTTTTGTATCTTCAACAATATTGCCATTGCCGCGCGGTACGCCTTACAAACTTACGCATTAAAGCGTGTCGCTATTGTGGACTTCGATGTGCACCACGGCAATGGTACCGAGCATATTGTGGCGGGCGACCAGCGTATCATGATGTGCTCAAGCTTCCAGCATCCCTTTTACCCTCATAGTGGGTCGCCAGTACTGGCCAGCAATATATTGTCAGTACCCATTGATGCGGGTGCTACAGGCGAAGTGTTTCGCAATAAAGTCGCGCATTGGTTTGCTGCACTCACTCACTTTAAGCCCGAGTTAATCTTACTTTCCGCTGGTTTTGATGCCCATGCTGAAGATCCTATGGCTCATTTACGCTTAACCGAAGACGACTATTACTGGTTAAGCGTAGAACTTAAAAAAGTGGCCGACACCTGCTGTGAAGGCCGTATTGTGAGCGCATTAGAAGGTGGCTACGACATGAGTGCATTAGGTCGTAGTGTGGTGGCACATTTAAAAGGGCTAGCGTATCAAGTTGCTAAGCCAGCCCTTTAGCGCGCCTAGTTAACCGAAGGGGTAAACGCGCAAAAACAGGGGGTTATGAAAACAGCATCCATAAGCCAGCACCTAGCATGCCGAGGTTTTCCGTCAACGAAATAAACCCGAGAGGCACATCGCTATTGCCTCCTACACAGGCGCATTTTAGTTCCCGTTTATCTATGTATACGGCTTTAATAACCGACACGGCACCAATCGCGCCGATAAAAATAGAGAAAGGGGCAAAGAGCATGGCGGGGATACCTGCAATCATGGCTAAACCTGCATAGGCTTCCACAAAGGGGTAAACATACGCATACCTTGGCTTTTTCATGCCTAATAGGTCATAAGTAATGAACTGCCGTGAAAACGCCACCACATCTTGAATTTTTTGCAGTGACAGCAGCACCATAGCTACGCCGATAAAGGTCATTATTGTACCTTCAAGGGTAAATATCTCACCGTCCTTAAATACGGTGGCGCGTAGCAGAAAAGCTAAGGTGGCCAGCGCCGCCAGTGCAAAAGTGGCAATCACGGGCGTGTAGCGAGAGCCAAAGTCTTCCTCGGGGGTTTTGTTAAAATGACGCCTTAGCTCATCATACCCTCCGACTCTTTGCCCATCGATAAAGGTTTGTGGCGTGGTGTCTACGCCATGCTTCTGCTTGAAAGCATCGGTTTCCTCTCGGGTACTTAGGTGCCTGTCATCGACTTTGAATCCTTCACGCTTGAGCAAGTCTTTCGACTTGAGTCCAAACGGACAAATGTGACCCGGTGTTACCATTCGATATAAGGTGGCTTCTTTATGCATTGGCTCCTCCATGTACAAATTTCATGCAAAGTTAGGGGGTGCGGTAAGCTTTATAGGGTAAAGCCGCGCAACGGCTATGAACCGTGAATGACATAAAACATTACATATAGCATGCCAAAACGAGAGAAAGGCCTAACTTAGGCGTGGCAGAAGCAGCCTTGGCCGTCGGCGTTGATAATGGCACCAGGGTATGCGGGCGTCTTGGTGTACTGTAAAACCTCTTCCACCACGTTTTTACCAGTAAAGCATCCATACCCTGTGGCGTAGGGGCCGAGGTAGCGAAGCTGGTATTCATCATCAATGACGATGAGTGCCGGTGTGGCAGTCATCACAGACTTAAGCTCTGGGACTTGTTCTAATGACAGTTCAACAGAACGATAGCCATCAGTTTCTAATTCAGCCAACAGTGCCTGCTGATGGGGCTGAGCGAGCGTGTCGCAATAGCAGGCCTTTGAAGTACTTACATGAATAATAGAGGCGGAAGGAATGCCGTTTTGCTGTAAAGCGCGCGCAATATCAGTGTCAAAACTAGCCTCGGTAGAGGCGTGCAAAAGCACGCCTTGCGGGTCAAACTCCGATAGCTGCTTTTGACTATAAAACAGCAATCCCGCCAGTATGCATGCGGCCCAAGCGAACAGCAAAAGCCAGCTTGTGCGCTTCGCCATCTTACTTAGAACTTAAAGCGAGCAATGGCATTTCGCATTTTCTGCGAAATGTCAGTTAAGGTTGTTACCTCCGCTGACAAGGATTCAGCGGTAGCCAGTTCCTGAGAGGTGAACTCGCTCAACCTTGCTGTGCTTTGTGCAATAGACGCCGACGCGGTTTCTTGTTCAACGGCGGAGGTCGCAATTTCTGTCATGCTTTCACTGGCATTTTGAATTTGCTGCATAATAAGGGTCATTGCTTCGGTGGCGGTATTCGATGACAACACGGCTTCATCTACCAGCGTAATACAGGTTTGCATCTGATCAACCGAGTTTGCCGTTTGGTTAACGAGCTGTTCGGTAATGGTGGTAATTTGGTCGGCACTTTCTTTCGAGCGAATTGCCAGCGTACGTACTTCGTCAGCAACCACCGCAAACCCACGACCATGTTCGCCAGCGCGGGCAGACTCAATGGCCGCATTCAAAGCTAGCAAGTTTGTTTGCTCTGCCACTGCGGTTATGGCACGCATTGCTTCTGATATATGACTGCACTGCTCGTTTAATGCTTCATTTGTTTTTGCCGCACTGTTTAACGTATTACGCAGAGAATCTATGGTCTGACTGGTACTAGAAATAGAGTCACGGGTGGTTTGCGAAGAGGCTTGAGCATCATGGGCTTTGTCACTGGCAAGGGTTGTTTGCTCAGTGGATAATTGCATAGTTTGCGCAATTTCTTCGGTAGATGCAGACACCATGGCGAGCTCTTGATCTGTATTTTGGGTGATTTCAAACATATCGCTAGCCGCTTTTTCCATTTTGCCGCAACCACGCACCACATCATCGGTTAACGATGACGCTAGTTCAACTAAGTCTTTAACCTGGCCAATAAGCTCTGCGAAAGGTCGTGTAACAGGGTTTGAAGCATCAACGTTTACACTTAAATCCAGTCGCCCCGCTTCTTTTTGCATATCTTCAATCGCTAAGCGAAGTTGCGCCGCACCAGCACCTTCTTGGTGGGCTTGTTTGGCCATATACATAAGTACACCGCCTTCCGCGAGGGCAAACGCAGCGTGCATTAATAGGATTGAGAATGTCACATGACCTTCTTCAAATATCACTAACGGCGCGCCCTGGGTTTGCAAAATAAAGAAAGAAATGTGGTGAACCGCAACCACTGCCGTCCCCATTGCAATCACCGTCCAATCTCTGAAGTAAGAAAGAAATGCCAAAATAACAAAAATTTCAAAGTGGACTTCTATTAAGCCGAAACTTTGGTGAATATGTAACGCCGTGAGTAATTGCGTACCAATGGCCATGGCGTGGCGACTGATAGCAGTATGGGGCTGCGAGAAGCTAAGCAGCAGAGGAATAGCAGCAATCGGAATACCAAAGAGGAATGCAGGCAGTAGTTCGCCAGTGATAAACCCAATAACCAATGATATCAGCCATTGAATGACAATGACGGCGCGAAAGATCTTATGACCTTCGGCAATCCAAGGGTACTGCATATGACTCTCCAAAGAATGTACGCTTTTTATAAGTGTAGGCAACAAATGCTGTGTGTGCTAATAACGAAAATAGTACGGTGAGTGAGGAGTTTAGACCACAAAACTTTAGTCTAAGACTTAAATATAATTCACTCGCAATTTAGCCGTAAAACCATTATGGGCAGTGATTCTAGAGCATAGCGACTAGCCTGTATGTCGCGGAAATAACCTGGGCAATTACCCCATATAAAACCTTACTCAGCCCTGGGGGCCAAGCGTCCCCCACATTCATTCCCTAAACATCGGTTAAAAACCACAAAGGCAGCAAGAGTGATGGTGTGTTAAAGCACACCCTAAGTGATACCATAGCCTCATGAAAAAGCAGTCATACATCGTACGCAGACTATCTACTACAGACCCGTCGCTTTCGTTAAAAGGGCCTAAAGCAGTGGCAAAAATTGTTTTTCTATCTACCGATAATTTAGAAGGTTTTTTCGTTTACGATACCTTACTCATCCCCTTCTTTGAGCAGGCAGGGTGGCAGGTAGCCACGTTGTCTTGGCACAATAAAGACATCAACTGGAGCGATTATGATTATGTCATCGTGCGCAGTACTTGGGACTATCAGCAGTATCCGTCTGAGTTTACCGCCTGTCTGGAGAGTATCGATAAATCGAAAGCAAAATTGCTGAACCCATTAACCTTGATAAAGTGGAATATTGAAAAAAGCTACCTTTTAGATTTAGAAGATAGAGGGGTGAGTACTGTACCGACGTTTTGGCAGTCCCACTTTTCAGTAGACACCTTGGTACAGCAATTTGACGTTTTTGCCACCGACACCCTAATTGTCAAACCCATATTAAGCGCCAATGCCGACGATACTTACAAGGTGAGCCGAGATAATATTACCCAATTTATACCGACTTTATCTCGCTGTTTTGCTGAGCGGAAACACATGATTCAGCCATTTCTTCCCTCCATTGTAGAAGAAGGTGAGTATTCACTGTTTTATTTTGCTGGGGCGTTTAGCCACAGCATACGAAAAGTACCCAAGTCGGGTGATTTTCGTGTACAAGAAGAACATGGTGGGGCACTGCATCTTATTGAACCTGATCAGACGATGTTAGACGCAGCTCTTCGAGCCCTTGACGCCATGCCGGAACAGGCGTTGTATGCACGTGTAGATCTGGTGCGCTGTAAAGGTGAGTGGGCGTTGATGGAGCTTGAGCTGATAGAGCCGTCGCTGTACTTTAATTTATCCCCTTCATCGCCTCAGAAATTTGTGGACGCATTTTTAGCGATGCATCAGCAAGACGCTTTAAATCCGTAGGCGATCACGCAATTCATAAAAAAGCGCCCCACATTCGAGTGAGGCACTTTTTTTGGCGGGGTACGAGGCTTATTTTAGGCCGCGACTATGAGATTTATCACTGTACCGACTAACGTTTCGAGAAGCTGGTGAGCTATGCTTAGCCTGTCTTTGTGGACTTACAGAATGTCGGTTATTGCTACTATTATGACTTCTTTTTAGCGATGGCTCATGGCGTGTCGAGGACGACTTATTGCTATTAGTCGCCGGCTTGTGTGACTGACGGCTAAGCTTTTGTTGCACATTTGCATAGCGTTGGTTTCCTCTTACCCCCTTGTCTTGAACACGTTTTTCACGGTACTGGTTATTACCAGATTTGTTCTCGCGTACCGTGTTTTTATGGGATTTATTTCCTCGTGTTGTGTCTATCGTGCCCTGATTGTTGCGTACTGTCCTATTACGATTTCGATTGTCCGATAACTTATTTTTGAGTTCACTGTGACGTACCAGGGTATGTCTATTAGGGGTACCTGTTTTAATTTGATGCTTGTTGCCGGGTTTATTTACCATGATGGTTTGCTTGTGCTGGTAACGTTTTGGCGCCGTATGTGTCACCCGCTGTGAATAGCGCGCACGGCGGTGGTCAACATTATGGTTCCAACGTTGGTAGCCTTTACTGTAAACCCGCTTTACAGGTGTATGGCGGTAATAGCGTGTCACCGGACCACGATGCACAACAAGATGGCGGTTATGCCAGTGAATGCCACCAAAATAGAATAAGGTGGAAAGGTGTACGCGAGGCGACCAATAAATTCTCGCACTTTGGTGCACACTCACACCAAAGTGCCAGTGATAAGGTGCAATACTGTGATTCCAGTGACCAAAGACATGTGTGGGGTTGTAATAGGGCACATAGATGGTCTCTCGATGCCGCGGAGCGATATAAATGATGCTACTTTCTTGCGCAACATCAAGGTAATCATTGGTGCGTAAATTGCCAGAGTTATAGGCATGTTGTCGCAAAACCTGAATGCGGTCTAATACCCTGTCTTCATTCACTAACATGTTGTCACCAACTTGCTCCATCCAGTCGATATCTTCTGCCATGGTATGCAAAATATCGGTAAAAGGCGCAATGGCTTTTACACTGGGATCCCAGCTGATAGGGGTGATGACCTGCTCAACTTGTTGCGCAGTAAGGTGCGTGTTACTTTGCCGCCAGCGGTCGGCGGCAATCACATCAAGGGGATACGTGGTAGCAATAAGAATATGCGTTAACAGTGCATCAGGGTATAGCGCAATAGGCGCCAATAGGCTATCTAGTTGTGCATCTGAATAGTCGGCAACCTCTACTTGGGTTTGACTTTGGCTGGAGGCAGACGCAAAGGTAGGCACTAGAACTGCACCACTACCCAGTAGCAAGAGTATTGATAAGGTGACGTTTTTCATACATTCTCCTCACTCTAACCAAGCTGCTTGTGATTAAGCATAGTGGTAGAGATATAAAAGTATGTATACGTTATAAACCTTGGGATATTAACCTAAGCTGAACCAAACTGAACAGGGCTCAGTTTGGTTAAACGAATAGGCAGCGAAAGATAGTTAAGCGAGTAATAGCTTACTTAAATGCGTGGGGGTCGAAGGCGTGCCCTAGCTTTTCAGTTTTTGTTTTGATATAGCCTTTGTTGTCTTCGGTGATGCCATGGTCAATGGGCTTACGTGCGACAACATCAATACCTAACCCTTTAAGAGCAGCCAATTTTTTGGGGTTATTGGTCATCAGTTCAACGCGACTTACTTTCAAGGTGTCGAGCATCACTTTACAAATATCGTAGCTGCGTAAGTCAGCATCAAAGCCCAAATGTTCGTTGGCTTCAACGGTATCCATGCCGCTATCTTGTAGATTATAGGCGCGAATTTTATTCAGTAAGCCAATTCCACGACCTTCTTGGCGCAAATATAAAAGCACGCCACAACCATTATCAACAATATTTTGCATGGCTTTCTCAAGCTGAAAACCACAGTCGCAGCGGGTGCTAAAAAGCGAGTCGCCAGTTAGGCATTCAGAATGAATACGAATAGGCACCACGTCGTTGTCTTTCCAGTCGCCGTAAGATAAAGCCACATGCTCCTGCCCACTGGCTTCAACGAAACCATGGATCTTGAAATTGCCCATGCGGGTAGGCAATTTAGCGGAACTGACATATTCGTATTTTGGCTGTTTGCTGCTCATGTTACTTCTACACCCATCTTCATAAGCGTTATTTGGGGGTGCTTTTTTCCTTTACAAGGGCTAAAGACACACACCTCCCATTAAATTTTGGAGAGGCATGTTACATTATATCAATTTAATTGGGTAGCCTAAGGCGCTTTCAATATAGTCTAGTTTATAACGGGGTAAATGTATTGAGAGGTTTAGGGGCAGACACACTGAAGCCTTGCGCGAAATCAATGCCTATTCTTCCAAGCTGCGCCATGGTGGCTTCAGACTCTACAAACTCCGCCACCGTCGTCATGCCCATGGCTTTCGCCACTTCTTTAATTGACGCGACCATGGCCACATCGACAGGATCGTTGAGCATATCCTTTATAAAGGCACCGTCAATTTTAACAATATCCACCGGCAGGCTTTTTAAGTAGTTATATGAAGAGAAGCCACTACCAAAGTCATCAAGGGCGAACGAACACCCCAACTCTTTAAAAGACTGCATGAAACGCAAGGTGTCTTCCATTTTGATAATTGCAACAGATTCGATGACTTCAAAGCAAATTTTGTCATAGGGAATGGCATATTTGTCGAAAGCATTTAAAACAAATAACTTGAAGTCTCTGTCGGCAAGAGAGTGACAATTTAAATTAATGCTGCAGCGTTTTAAGTTAGCTAGATGTTCAGGGTTTGCATGCAAGTACTCAAAGGTATTAGAGATAACCCACTTATCAATCTTTACGTTCATTTCAAACCGCTCTGCGGTAGGGAGAAACGCATTCGGTTCAATGACTGTGCCATCGCGGTCTTTTAAACGCAGTAATACTTCATAGTAAAAGCCGTCGTTTGCGCTGGTTAATGGACGCATAAGTTGGTAGTACAATAAGAAACGGTCTTCATCATGGGCGTGGTTAATGGTGGTAACCCAATCTAATTCTTTTTGGTAGCGCTGCATGCTTTTATCGTTTTTATGATAAAGATGTATTTGGTTGCGACCTTGTTCCTTTGCAAAATAGCAGGCGGCGTCTGCCATGCTTAAATATTGCTCACCGGTGGTGTCTGAATTATCGCAGACAACCATGCCAATACTTACCCCAAGATGAAATATGCGCTTGTCCCACATAAATCGGAATTCTTGCGCGACGTTTAATAAACTCTCTGCTATTTCATGGGCTTGTTCAGGTGATGCCTTCTCAATAATAACGCCAAACTCATCTCCCCCTAAGCGAGCAAGCATCGCGCTTTCCGGTAAGGCTTTTTCTAGCAGTTGGGCAATATCTTTAATTAATGTGTCACCTGCTTTGTGACCGCAGGTGTCATTCACCACCTTAAAGCGGTCTAAATCGAGGTAAAGAATGGCTATCTCGTCAGCGCTTTTGGCCGCTAATTTGGCTTTCAGCGTATTTTCAAATTGACGTCGATTAAATACACCGGTTAATGAGTCGTGAGTAGCCAGATACTGCAAGCTTAAATCAGACTGTTTTTTCTCGGTGACATCAATAATAGAGCCATAGAGAAAATTGCCTTCTTCAGCGGCGCGTATTTGGCAAGAAATGGAAAACCAAAATTCGCTGCCATCGGCCTTAACCCCTTTAATTTCACGCCCCATGACAATACCACTTTCTAGCAATTCGCCTACCAGCACATCTCGGTCTTCAGTATTGGCGTAAAACTGCTTGGTATTTTTTATGGTTTCTAGCATTTGCGTTTCGTCTTCAAAACCAAAGAGGGCGCACATGGCGGGGTTAACGGTTTTGATGTCACCTTCTAACGTTGAGGTATACAAGCCTTCTGCAGAATTGCGAAACAAATCGTAAAAACGATTTAAACTTGTAATGGTGGCTTCTCGCTCTAACAGCTTTTGAACATTAAAGCTGCGCTCTTTTAGCTCTACGCTAAACCCTAAACAGAGCAAGCCGATAGACAATAACGCAAGAATAAAAAAGACCAAGGGAGTGGTATAAATGAGCGTTCCCAGCAGGGTTTTTACAAATATGGCGTACAACACAGTAAAGAACAGCCACGCCATGCAAAAAATATAGCTAAGCGCTTGATTTCGCCTGTCCTTGAAGATCATCGCCAAAAGCACATGATACACCCCAATTAAGGGGCACATTGCCATCAATATTAGTGAGGCGTTATAGGGGTTGCTGACCAGCGCCCAAATGGTCATTGCTAGGGGGAGTGAAAACGAGACAATGCGCAAAAAGAAGGGGACTCGCACAAATAAGTTGTGGGTTACCTTCGCCAAGTTTAGGAATGTTGCGCCCAGTAAAATAGCGAATAGCGGTTCGCTGGCGTTGGTGAGCGCAGGCCAAGTAGCCAACCCTCCTTGCGCCACAAAAAAGAGCGCGAACAAAATGGCGTTATTCGTGGCTAACCAAAACCGCGCGGGTGTTCGCTGAAACAAATAAGAGAGTAAAAAATACCCCACCATAATGCCTAAAATGCCCAGTAATACACCGAGCATTACCATCATGTTTCTATCGTATTGCTGCAAGCTTTGCTTATGCCAAAGGGAAATAGGAAATTGCCTAAGCCCTTCATCTTTTACACCAATTAATAGCCTAGAGTGTTCTTGCGCGTTAAGTGAAAACGCCAACCTAATCGCAGGCAGGGGCTTATTCAGTGAATAGTCCCCTTTTCCAGCTTGATAACGATAGGACTTAATAATACGCGCATTATCGTCTAGCAAGTATATCTGTAAGTCATCAATATTTAGCCTGTCTATATTCAACACCAGTGGCACAGTGCTAAACCCGGTATTGCGTAATTCAGCAGATAACCACAAGCGGCTATTTTCAAGGGTTAACGGCAGGGTGGTAGAAAGCGCTTGGGTAGAATGAAGCACATCAAGATACGAGGCTGATTGGTGTGCCACAAAGGAGGTGCTGCTATGATTAATAACAGCAATATCGAAGCGCTCGTCGATATGAAGTTCACTGGCATGAACACGCCAAGCAGCCACACTTATTACCAAAAGAGATAATAAGAGAAACACGTTGAAAAATGCCAAAATTCCTTTTTTTATGAATGGCATAACAGCGTTCGAGGCTCCAAATAATATTAATTGCATATCGCTATACTAGCTTAACTTTAGCCCATTGTAGAAAAAACTTCTGTACCACTAGGCGTTTTCTGTTTTTAACCTATCTATGAGGTAACGATGCAGTTGCTGTGGGCTTTGACTTGCTCCTAAAGGCTCAAGCCAAATAGCTTCGCACAGCCACTCGATACACAGCAGGCAGCTGACTACTTCGTTAGACAGTGCTATTTGATACCTGTCGGCGCCCCAATCTGGCTCACCTAGGTTTAGCGCAAAACGCGCACCAAACTGTGCCACCCATTGTTGAGTTTTAAGGGGTGTTTGTGGCAAGGGCAGTGCGAGGGTTACGCCGTGTTCTGTTAATTGAATGGCGTGGGTAAGGTTGGCTGCATGTGGCGGCATGAATGTGAAACCTCGTCGGAGCTAGGGGGTAATGGGTCATTGTGAGTAAATTACATGGTAAATTTGTCGTGAAGTAAACTACCCCAAGCGAATTTGTGTATATAGTAGAAGGCGGAATAATAACACCTACAAAAACAGCTTAGGGAGAGGTATGCTCACTTTACATCATTTAAATAATTCGCGCTCACAACGTATATTATGGCTACTGGAAGAACTTGGGGTAAGTTACCAGCTTGAACATTATCAACGAGACAGCACAACCAATTTGGCTCCAGACTCGCTTAGAGCGGTGCATCCCCTTGGCCGTTCACCTGTGCTAAGTACGCCCGACGGCGCCATTGCCGAATCGGGTGCCATTGTTGAGTACCTCGTACGTCATTATGCGTCAGAGAGCTTTTGTTCACCGACTGAAGGCGAGGCACTGCAGCAGTATCTGTTCTGGTTGCATTTTGCCGAAGGCTCATTAATGCCGCCACTGGTGGCCAATCTGGTGTTGGAAAAAGCCAGGCAAAAAGGCGCAAAACCGTTTTTCATTAAACCAATTACGAACAAGCTGGTGGATGGAATTTTAAATGCCTATTACGGGCCAAATTTGGCACAAAGCTTACGCTATGTAGAGTCGTATCTTGCCAGTCACACATGGTTTGCTGGCGACGAGCCCACGGGGGCAGATGTGCAAATGATATTTCCGCTTGAATCACTCGTGGCCAGTGGAAAGGCAAAAGATTTCGCCGCCATACAAGGTTATGTGAAGCGAGTTCATGCCCGTCCCGCTTACCAACAAGCCTTAGCAAAAGGCGGTGAATACGCCTACGCCTAGTTTTCGGCGCGCTTGTTGCAATTCTCTCGCACTAGGCTTCGCGATTAACGTAGTCGCCAATAAGCTGCATAAAGGCGTCGCCATAGCGGGTGAGTTTAGTTTGCCCAACACCACTGACATCTAGCATGGTGTCTTTGGTGGTGGGAAGCTTAGAGGCCATGTCCACTAACGTGGCATCACTAAACACCACGTAAGGGGGGACTTCATTTTCTTCCGCCAGTACTTTGCGCAAATGCTTGAGCCTCATAAAGAGGGTGCGATCATAATTACTCGGCGCTTGTTTGGCTTTTTTATCAGGCTTGAATTCTAACCTTGGCGTAGCAAGCTGAATGGCAATTTCGCCCTTCAAGACAGGCCGAGCTGCTTCGGTTAACCGTAGTGCCGCGTTGGCGGTAATATCCACCCGGATAAGGCCTTTGTGAATAAGTTGATTAATGATGTTATGCCAATAACTGTCGGACTTGTCTTTGCCTATACCATACGTGGAGAGCTGATGATGTCCCGCCTCTTGCAGACGTTTAAGCTGCTTTCCTCGCAATACATCAATAACATACTGAGTAGCCGCTTGCTGTTGTAAGCGCAGTACACAGGACAACACTTTTTGACTTATCACAGTGCCATCTATCATTTTAGGTGGGTCAAGACAGATATCGCAGTTGCCACAGGCGCTATCACTGAATTGTGAAAAATAGTTCAGCAGTACTTGGCGGCGGCAAGTTTGTGCTTCAGAAAAGGCTTCCATGGCAGCAAATTTTTGCAACTCAATTTGGTTTCTGTCTTCCAGTTCACCTTGGCTTATCCACTGCTTGACCCGCGCAGCGTCTTTCTCATCAAATAAGAGTAAGGCTTCCGATTCGAGGCCGTCACGCCCCGCGCGACCGGTTTCTTGATAATAGCTTTCTATACTTCGGGGAACATCATGATGCACGACGTAGCGCACGTTGGATTTGTTGATGCCCATGCCAAAGGCAACAGTTGCCACCACAATATCAATTTTGTCGGTAAGGAATTGACGCTGAACAAACTCTCGTTCATCGGTATCTAGCCCAGCATGATAGGCAGCGCACCGGAAGCCCTGACGAAATAGCTTTGCATGTAAATCGTCAACTTTCGCCCGGCTATTACAGTAGATAATTCCACTGCCATCTTGTTGTTTTACATAAGCAACGACTTGCTCGAACGCCTTATATTTCGACATGACGCGATAGCGAATATTGGGCCTGTCAAAGCTGCCCTTGTACACCAAAGGCGCGTCTAACTGAAGTTGGGTTAGAATATCTTGTTGTGTGGCTGCATCAGCAGTGGCTGTTAAGCCAATAACAGGAATATCTTTAAACCGTGACTTTATCTGCCCAAGCGCGCGATAGTCTTGTCTGAAATCGTGCCCCCAGTGCGACACACAATGCGCTTCATCTATCGCAAACAGAGAAATATCAGCGTGTTTTAAGGTTTGCTGGAAACCAAACTGAAGTAAGCGCTCTGGCGATACGTAGAGCAAATCTAATTTGCCGTTAATGAGTTTATCTGCAATGTCCGATTGGGTGTCGGTCGGTAGCGTTGAATTTAGGTATGCGGCGCTTACCCCAAGCGCGAGTAGTTGTTCCACCTGATCTTGCATTAATGAAATTAACGGTGACACCACGATGGTAGTGCCCTGCATCACTAACGCTGGAATTTGGTAACACAACGACTTACCACCGCCAGTGGGTAGCAATACTAAGGCATCCCCCCCGTTACAAACGTGGTGGATAACATCACCCTGTCCCTCGCGAAAAGCGTCATAACCAAACACGTCTTTTAGCACGGTTTCAGGCGTAGCGGCGGGAGGTAACGGTGAGTCTTGTGTGGTGTTGGGGATTGCAGTTGTCATAGCGGGGGATTTTACGCCTTTTTCATCCAATCTTCACGGGAGAAACGTAAAAACTGGACTAAAATTCAGGATTAAAATATTCAAGTATCAATAGATAAAACAATTGGCTTGTGTGTATTGGGCTAATCTCGCTTGAGAGACGACATTAAGAAGAGGCGATTTATATGTCTGAGACACACACCCAATTAAACCCTTTGCGAGAGAAAATGATTACGCATGTAATCAGTTTGTTCCGTGATACAATGCCATTTAACCAGTTGTTGGGTTTAGACTTTATCCCACGAGGTCAGGGCGTAGAGTTACATCTAGCATGGCGTGAAGCATTAACTGGAAACCCCTTGCAAAAAATTCTTCACGGCGGTGTGACAGCAAGTTTATTAGATACCGTAGGCGGCATTACTGCCATTATTGAAACTATTCATCAAACGCAAGATAGCGAGCTACTCAGCTTGCAAAAGCGGCTCGCAACAATGGGTACGGTAGATATGCGCGTGGACTACTTACGACCCGGAAGAGGCACGCATTTTATTGCCACGGCGGCGGTTATTCGAAAAGGGAGTAAATTAGCCGTGTGCAGAATGGAGCTACACAACGAAGCGGGTGATCATATCGCATTTGGTACGGGCACTTATATGTTGGGGTAGTCATCTAAATTTTTTGGAGGTGCAGTGTGGCAGAACCCTTGCCAGATTTGATTGAAGAATTTGTCACCGACAGCATGGGCGACGACCCAGCGGTTATTTTAACTGCACTAAGTAGCCAAGACACGGTTTATATTGCCTCACTTCTAGAGTCATTGCCGGTTGAGCGACGCCTCATTATTTGGGAAGGCGTGCCACGGGATAAAAAGCTTTCCGTGCTGGTGGAGATGCGTAGTGACCCCCGAGAAATTCTGATTGATGCCACGGCGCATCACGAATGGGCCTCTATTTTCTCCGACATTGACGCCGAAGACTTGCTTGAGCTTCTCGACTCATTACCCACAAAGCTGGTGGATTTAGCCTACCAAACGCTAGATAGCCAAGAAAGAAAGTACTTTCGCGAAGCTACTCAGTTCCCTGATTCGCAAGTGGGTCACTGGGTAAACCACGAACTACTGGTATTGCCAGCGAATGCAAAAGTGCGAGAGGGGTTAAGGCTTTTGCGTCGTGAATTGCCGCAACACTGTGACAGCATCTATTTGGTCAATCGCTCGGGCCAGTTTTCTGCGTTGGTCAAAGTGAACAAGCTGTTTGCAGCACAAGAACATACTTCACTCGTTCAGTTAGCAGAAGAAAGCGCTGCAATATTAGATGCTACAGAAGAGGTTTCTACCGCGTCTTTGCAAGTACAGCGCTCCGGTTTGTCTGCCCTTCCTGTTGTGGATGAGAACAGCAAGCTTATAGGGCGCTTGGATATTACCTCTGCCAGTGAATTGATTAATGAGTTTTATGAGCGCCAAGTGATGGCCTCGGCAGGTATGGATGAAGATGAAGATTTATTCTCGCCGGTGGCAAAAAGTGCTCGTAATCGTGCGCTTTGGTTGGGTATTAATTTGCTAACAGCATTTTTAGCTTCTTGGTTTATCGGCCTTTTCGAAGCCACGCTGCAACAGGTTGTGGCGTTAGCGGTGTTGATGCCAGTGGTGGCCAGCATGGGTGGTATTGCAGGTAGCCAAACCCTTACGCTGATTGTGCGAGGGCTGGCCTTAGGGCAAGTTACCAGTGCCAATATGCGCGCGCTCATGGTGAAAGAGTTAAAAGTGGGTGGAGTAAACGGCGTTATTTGGGCCCTTGTTATTGGGGTGGTGGCGTATTTTTGGTTTACCGATGTCTTGCTTGGTGTTGTGATTTGTCTAGCCATTTTATTCAATATAGTGGCGGCGGCACTGGCGGGGGTATTTGTGCCTGTGATTTTGGATAAGCTGAAAATAGACCCCGCCTTGTCAGGTTCAGTTATATTAACCACAGTCACAGACATCGTTGGCTTCGTGGCATTTCTCGGCTTAGGCTCACTCTTTTTACTGTAAGTGTCTTATTGCTGCCTTTATGGTGTCTTCGTTTTATTACTCGCTGGAGTTAGGCTTGTCTCAATCTGTTACTGCTACCTCTGCCGCTAAAGTCGGTGTTTTGTGTGCCATTGCTGCGTATTCTATGTGGGGTGTGGCGCCCTTGTATTTTAAACAGCTAGCGATGATCCCTGCGGCTGAAATATTGATGCACAGGGTAATTTGGTCGGCGTTACTGTTGTTCGTTTTAATTTTTGGATTAAAGCAATGGCCAAAGGTCTTTGCGGCCGTTAAAAATCGCAAAGTCATGCAGGTATTATTTGTAGCAGGCTTATTATTAGGGGCAAATTGGTTGCTGTTTATCTGGGCTATTAATAACGACCACATCCTGGATGCCAGCTTAGGTTACTACATTAATCCCTTATTAAATGTGTTCTTGGGCCGCGTATTTTTAGGAGAACGCCTTAGGCGCTATCAAAAGCTGGCAGTAGGGCTTGCGGTTATTGGCGTTGCAGTACTGGTATTTTCCTATGGGTATTTGCCTTGGATTGCACTTGTGCTGGCGTTCAGTTTTAGTATTTATGGCTTATTACGAAAAAAGGTAGCGGTAGATTCATTACCCGGTTTGTTTATTGAAACGTTAATGCTCTCGCCTTTTGCCCTCATTTATTGGGTTATGTTTGGCTCTGCATACAGTGACTTATTGAGTAATAGCATGTCATTAAATGTATTACTGCTAGCCGCGGGTGTGGTTACCACGGCGCCCCTATTATGCTTTACGGCCGCGGCGCGCCGTATCATGTATTCAACACTGGGCTTTTTTCAATACATAGGACCTACGCTTATGTTTGTTCTAGCGGTAAGCTTGTATGAGGAACCTTTGGAAGAGTCGAGGCTAGTGACATTCGGCTTTGTCTGGTTGGCGTTAGCGGTGTTCAGTGTGGACTCTTTGATGGCTTATTCTCAGCAAAGAAAGGCCAGAAAATCCCTAGAAAGGTCAACCGGCTAACGGTGTGGTGTTATAGCTTATTTGATTTCTGCCGTTATTTTTCGCGCAATACAGTTGTCTGTCGGCGGCACTAAGAAGCTCTTCAATACTTTGTGTGGTGTGATCAGCAATACCGATGCTACAGGTAACATTAACCGTAGCGTCGGTAACCAAAATGGCCTGCTTTTCTAATGTAACGCGAAAAGCATCGAGTTGATCTTTGGCGTAACGACCATCATGGTAAGGGAAGTACACACAAAATTCTTCGCCGCCAAAGCGCGCCACGATGTGTTCGCTAAAGGCATCTTCTAATAGCCGCCCCACTGTCTTTAATACACTGTCTCCTGCATCATGACCATAAGTGTCGTTGATACGCTTAAAGTGATCTAAGTCGATAAGCGCAAGGGCGTGACTATTAGACAATGTTTGATGTTTGACGGTGACTGTGTAAAAAAAGTGCCGCCTGTTCGGTAGCCCAGTGAGGTAATCTGTGTTCGCCGCCCGTCGAATGGCTTCTACGCTTTCAATGTATTCCACATTTTGCATCACACGACACAAAAACTCTTCATGACAAAAAGGCAGACGTAAAAAATCGTTCGCGCCACTTTTTATAAAATGCGCCGACATGAGCATTCCCTGTCCTCCGGCAATCCCCATAATTGCCAGTTGCTCTTTTGAAAACGCCTTGCGTAGGCTGGAAACAAAATACGTGCCCGACATATCGGGTAATTGATTATCTGTAATCACAAGACGAATATGTTGATGTTGCGACAACAAGCGCATGGCGTCATGGGCAGTGAGGCAATCATATACCACAAAGTTATGACGAATAAGTAGTGAGATCATGTGCTTACGTTGCACACGATGGGTGCTGACAACGATCACGCCGGTAGATTTGTTTTTTTCTAACCGTGCCAGCAAACGGTTAAGATAGTCGTAGTTTTGCGCATTTTCTTTGGGAATGTAGTCTACGACATCTCTGGACAGCACCTTGTCGCGGGTACAGGTGTCGAGGTTTTCAGTGGTCACGATAGTCGGAATGTAAGCTTCAATGGTGAAATCTATGGCTTCACCTTGCTTGGCATCGGGCAGCACATAAGCCACAACAGCGCACAAAAATTGCTCTGGCACCCTATTGGCAAAGCGTACTTTCGCTTCGGTTAGTGAACTTGCACCCACCGGAATGAGGCCAGCCTTGCGAACAAGTTTTGAAACAATGTCTACGTTGGTGTGATTATTCTCTATCACCAGCACATGTTGCTGCATATCACTCTACTTAATCGTAGGCTGCCTTGCCAAAGGGTTACGCTTGCTCCAACTTAGCGTATGCTAGCACCAACCATTTGGTACCAAATTCATCAAAATTTACTTGTACGCGTGCGTGCTCGCCGCTGCCTTCGTAATTTAATACAATACCTTCGCCAAACTTCCTATGCACAACTCGCTGACCCAGTTGAAACCCGGTATCTTCAAAGGAGGCATGTGATGTTGCTTGGCTAAATCGATTGTGAACGGGCCGCGAAATAGTGGTGCGTAAGCGAACTTCTTCTACACAGTCTGCAGGTATTTCCTTAATAAAGCGAGACGCCGTATGATATTTATCTTGGCCATACAAGCGGCGACTTTCTGCATAGGTAATATATAACTTTTGCATAGCCCGTGTCATGCCCACATAACAGAGGCGACGCTCTTCTTCCATTCTGCCGGGTTCGTCGTTGGTCATTTGGCTGGGAAACATCCCTTCTTCTACACCGGCCATGAAAACAAGAGGAAACTCTAAGCCCTTTGCAGTATGTATCGTCATCATTTGGACTGCGTCTTGATCTTTATCGGCTTGTTGTTCGCCGGCTTCAAGTGACGCGTGGGCGAGAAAGGCGGAAAGGGGCGTCATTTCTTCCGCTTCTTCGGGCACAATAAACTGCTTACACGCCGTGACTAATTCTTCTAAGTTTTCTAATCTGGCTTGCGCTTTTTCGCCTCGCTCTGCTTGGTACATGGCATACAAGCCAGATTGACGTATAGCAACATCAGCTTGCTCTTCGAGAGGCGCTTCAGTGGTGGCCTGTTCTAGCTCGCTTATTAAGAGCGCAAAGCTTTGCATGGCATTTAACGCCCGCCCTTTTAACGCTTTTTCATTGATCAGCAATTGGCTGGCTTGCCACATAGAGCAGTTGTGCGCACGAGCCGTTTCTCGCACTTGCGACAAGGTTTTTTCGCCAATACCACGACTTGGTGTATTCACAACACGCTCGAAGGCCGCGTCATCATGCGGGTGGTTGATCATACGTAAATAACCAAGCGCGTCTTTAATTTCTTGGCGTTCGAAGAATCGTAATCCCCCATAAATACGGTAAGCGATGCCTTCGTGCAAGAGGGCTTCTTCGAGTACCCGCGACTGGGCGTTGTTACGGTATAAAATAGCGGTATCTTTTAATGCATTGCCTTGATGTAGCCAGTCTTTAATTTTAGAGACAATAAAGCGCGCTTCATCTAATTCATTAAAGCCGGCGTATACCGAGATAAGCTCGCCTTGACCGTCTTCAGTCCAAAGCTCTTTGCCCAACCGGCCGGTATTGTTATCAATGACTGTGTTAGCCGCTTTTAAGATATTGCCGGTGGAGCGGTAATTTTGCTCAAGACGAACCGTGGTTGGGTTGTCGAAATCTTTAAGGAAATGCTGAATATTGTCTACGTTAGCACCACGCCAGCCATAGATAGACTGGTCATCATCCCCCACAATCATAATATTGTTGGTGTCGCCGCTGCACAACATGCGAAGCCATGCATATTGAATGTTATTGGTATCTTGAAATTCGTCTACCAATACTGCACGAAAACGGCGCTGATAGTGGGCTAATACGTCTGGGTTCTTGGCCCAGAG
Organism: Alteromonas australica; assembly: GCF_000730385.1. Lineage (NCBI taxonomy): Bacteria > Pseudomonadati > Pseudomonadota > Gammaproteobacteria > Alteromonadales > Alteromonadaceae > Alteromonas > Alteromonas australica. Next base: position 231,737 of record NZ_CP008849.1, read on the forward strand.
CTCGTGCGCTCTTAATAATAATTCGGCAAAGTCGACAAGGCCTGAGCGGTCACAAGCATCTTGATATGCGGCGTATATTTCGCGCATCTTCTTTTGAATGTGATCGCCATGGGTTTCAATATGTTGCGGACGTAAACCTTCGTCTTTATTGCCGTTGATGTACCATTGCACTTGGCGAGGCGCCCAGTGTTTTTCGTCTAAATTCATGGCTTTTAAAATACGTTTAATAAGCCGATATTGATCGTCAGAATCAAGAATCTGGAAGTTTTCCGGCAAGCCTGCTTCTGCGTGGTGGGCACGAAGCAGCCGGTGGGCAAGGCCATGGAATGTGCCAATCCACATGTTGTGTAAGCTTCTACCCATTAACGATTCAATACGACCACGCATTTCTCTGGCCGCTTTATTGGTGAAGGTTACGGCTAATATGGAGAAGGGCGTGATGTTTTCGACTTCCATTAACCACGCTATACGATGCACCAAAACACGGGTTTTACCACTACCGGCGCCTGCCAGTACAAGGGCATTTGATAAGGGCGCAGCTACCGCTTCACGTTGTTTGTCGTTGAGCTCGTCAAGCAGTCTGGATACATCCATAGTGTGATTTACCTAATTCGTTGCAATGAATAACCGCGGTATTATGCCAGCTGACTGTTAATTTATACAGTCCAGTTTTTCAACTCTCCCTTTTTCAATGCATAGTGAAAAGGCGCGGATGGCACTCGTTAGTTGCGTGTGGAATAACCTATAGCAAAGTTATTCGACAAATTGATCGAATAATACGCTTGCTGGGTAACACTTGTGTACAGCTAGCCAGTAAACTCAGGTAAAATAACGATGAATACGGGTTACGTGTTTGCGTACTGCGGTATTAGGTTAGACACTTCTTATAGGAAACGCCAATGAATGCCATGTCTGCGCCCATCGATTTTTGGACGTCGCTGAAACAAGAAGCACATAAAGTTGCAGAGAGTGAGCCGTTACTATCGAGCTATGTGCATGCCAGTGTGTTGGCACATCATAATTTCGAGTCGTCTCTGAGCTTTATTTTATCTAATAAAATGGCCGATGACGTTATGCCTGCTTTGGCCATTCGAGAGGTGTTTGACGAAGCTTATTTGCTTGAACCCGGTATCAGCGAAGCGGCCATTGCTGACATTCAAGCCATTAAGGCGCGAGATGCCGCAGTGGGTGATTACCTAACTCCTCTACTGCATTTCAAGGGTTTTCATGCGGTGCAAGTGCATCGAATGGCACACTATTTATGGCTGCATGGACGACACCAGCTTGCCTTATTTTTGCAAAGCCGTAACTCGTCGAGTTTTGGTGTAGACATTCACCCTGCCGCCCGTATCGGTAAAGGTGTTATGTTTGACCACGCCACCGGTATTGTAGTGGGTGAAACTGCAGTCATAGAAGACAACGTTTCTATTTTACAAAGTGTCACCCTTGGTGGTACCGGCAACGAATCTGGCGACCGCCATCCAAAAATTCGTCAGGGTGTCTTAGTGGGGGCAGGGGCCAAAATTCTTGGTAATATTGAAGTGGGTGAAGGTGCGAAAGTTGGCGCAGGTAGCGTGGTACTTAATCATGTGCCTCCCCATGTTACCGTTGTAGGTGTGCCAGCTAAGGTAGTGGGCAGGCCAGTATGCAAAAATCCTTGCGAGTCTATGCGGCAAAACGTGCTAGAAGACAACGTTTAAGTATTTTACCTGTGCGGCTTGACCAGTAAGTTAGGGCAAGCCTCGCGGCTAAAACGCCAGTAGTTCAGACAAATTGTCCAACACGACATGGGGCAGCACTGACACTTTCTCTAGCTGTAACGCCATGGGGCGATTACAGGCATACCAAGCCGATTGAAAGCCAGCGTTAATTGATGCATACACATCTTTTTGTAAATTATCTCCCACATGCAGAATATGCTGAGGCGCAATGCCTAGTTTGTCTGCCGCTTGTTCAAACATGACTGGTGAAGGTTTCATAGGGCGAGATAGATTGGCGTGATAAATGTCGTCAAAATAAGTGTCTATGCCTATCGCCTTAGCATTGACGTTGCCATTGGTAATAGCAACGAGAGGCATACGTTCACTTAAGGTTTTTAATGTTGTATGTATTTCTTCCGTTAACGTGAACTGGCTACGCGCGTTGTAAAAGCAGTGAAAACAGGCCATAACTGCGTCGTCTAATTTGCCTTCATCCCATGTTTGTTCCTGAGCATCGTCTGTTAACGCTTGTCGTAACACGGTGAGGCGAAGCTGCCCCATATCTGAGGCTAATTCCGGTCGCGTGGCAATAGCGCTGTTCTTAAGATGAAGCCATTGCTGTGAGGTTAGTGCTGCCGCGCGTGGGTGGTGGGTTCGAATATGTTGCTGAAGTGCCCGTTCCGCGCGTTGAATAATGGGCTCATTATTGTAAAGGGTGTCATCGAGATCAAAGGTCATGGCCTTCACGGCGTGAAGAGATCGAAAAAACTGCATAAATTACGCTGCCTTCATTATTTTTTATGTGCTCTAGGGTGCGCGGCATCATACACTTTGGCAAGGTGTTGAAAGTCGAGGTGTGTATACACTTGGGTTGTTGATAAATTGGCGTGACCCAACAACTCTTGTACTGCCCGTAAATCGCCGCTAGATTCCAATACGTGTGTGGCGAAGGAATGGCGCAGTTTGTGCGGGCTGACGGTTTGTGAAAGATGTTGTTGTTGGGCGAGATGATTTAGCCGGTTTGCCACCTGTCGATTTGATATGCGGGTTTTACGTTTACTTACGAAGACAGCATTTTCATAGGGTGTTGTGTATGCAGGTCGAACTTTTAGCCACGCGTTTAACGCCCGTTGTGCTTGACGACCCAAAGGAAGAATGCGCTGTTTACTGCCTTTTCCCATTACCCTAATGGTGCCATCTTTTTGATAATCACTCAGGTTTAGACCCGTGAGTTCACTTAACCGCAAGCCACAGCCGTATAGCAACTCGAACATAGCCGCATCGCGACACGCAATGCCTTCATCGCCGCTACTTTGTGCGTCATTGCTTAACAGTTGCTGCATTTCATCAACGCTAAGTTGTTTGGGCAATGGCTTGCCTTGTTTGGGCGCTGAAATTCCTTCCACAGGGTTACTGAACAGTTGTTTTTGCTCTATAAGGTATTGGCAAAAGGTACGCAGTGCAGACAAACGAAGGGCAATACTGCGCGGCTTATGCCCAGCCAACTTGGCATTAGCCATGACACGTTTTACATCTACAGGGGTAATGCTAGACCACTCCTGAAGATGAAGTGTCTTTGCGATGTCTTGGAGTTGGCGCTGATAATTACTGAGTGTGTGAGCCGATAGGCCACGTTCCACTTGTAAGTGTAAAATAAATTTATCAAGCCAGTGTTGGCAGTTGGGACTAAGCAATGTTTCCGTTTCCACGAAAACTAATACCCCATCATCTCAGGTAAGATAATGTTTAGCACTTGCTGAAGTTGTTGCAATAACAAGGTGTCCATGTCTGGAGTAAAATGGCTAGCATCGCTACTGCTTATCCCTAAGATGCCCAAATCTTCTTGGTCACCAAGCAGAATAAGGGCAACAGATTCGGCACTGCTTTCCGCAAATAATAATTGGCGCTCATGTTGCGATAAGCGACCGAAAAAGAACGACGACGATTTAAATCGCTTCTCAGTAAACAGCCGCTTTTGTAATTCAGGAATAGCGTGAGGGCCTTTAAAACTCTTAATAACCGCTGAGGACAATTGCAACCGCTCTTGCAATACATCTTCCAGCGTAAACTGCACCTCGGCAACGCTTTCGCAGCGTAGAAGCTGAACGTTGAGGTCGGTGTAAACGCGATAAATCTTTTCGTTTTGCTTGGCAATGCTAACTAACTGCGACAGCTTAAGGTTGAGTTGGCGTACTTTCTTTCGAAGCTGTTCGCTTTGAATTTCGACTAAAGAAACACTGCCTTTCTGCGCATGGGGAATTTTAATTTTTTCGAGTAACTCAGGGTAGCGTATAAAAAAATCAGGGTTTTGTGCTAAGAAGGTGTACACATCTTGTGGCGATAACGTACTGTCACCAGAAAATACCTCCACCAATGCAGAAGCGCTCGTTTGCCCTGAAATTTCACTCATAGGTTTATTTGTCCGTCGTAGACGTGTTCAGCTGGGCCTGTCATTTTTAGCACACTATCTGGGCCAGGCCAGCGGATCCTCAGTGTTCCTCCGGGTAAGTCTACCCGAACATCCTTACTTAATTTACCTTGTATTTGACCAATTGCAACTGCTGCGCACGCACCGCTTCCACATGCGAGTGTTTCACCGGAGCCCCGCTCAAATACACGTAGCCGAATATGCGACTCATTAATGATTTGCATAAAGCCAACATTCACCCTTTCAGGGAAGCGTTCATGGCTTTCAACCAATGGCCCAATATCCAGCACGTCGGCAGTATCTACATTCTCAACTTCAATGACGCAGTGAGGGTTGCCCATGGACACCGCACCACAAAATAAGGTTTTATCATCGAGACGCAAGATATAGGTGTTTTCTTGTTTATTTGCTTTCAGTGGAATATTAGCGGGTACAAAGTCTGGTTTGCCCATATTAACGGTAACTTGCCCGTCTTTTTCTAGGTACAACACCATTTTTCCCGCTTTCGTACTCACCACAATTTTGTTGCGATTAATTAAGCCTTTTTGTTTAACAAATCGGGCAAAGCAACGTGCGCCGTTACCGCACTGTTCCACCTCAGAGCCATCTGCGTTAAAGATACGATAATGGAAATCTTGTTCAGGATCGTAGGGAGGTTCAACCATGAGAAGTTGATCAAACCCGATACCAAAATTTCGATTTGCTAACTGCTGAATTTTCTCTTTTGAGAAAAAGACGTTCTGGGTGACGTTATCAATCACCATAAAGTCATTACCCAGACCGTGCATTTTTGAAAACTGAACCTGCATTAACCGCGCATCTTTATTTTAAATTTGACCCTAGTTTACGTAAGTTTATGCTCACCTTTCCAGAGATCTTTTTGAATTTCTCGTTCTCGCACAACAATTGACTCGTCACCATCCACCATTATTTCAGCTGGGCGGCAGCGGCTATTGTAGTTTGATGCCATCACAAAACCATAGGCACCCGCGCTTCTTACGGCTAGTAAGTCACCTGGGGCAATGGCCAGTTCGCGGTCTTTACCAATGAAATCACCGGTTTCGCATACCGGCCCTACCACGTCATAAAGACAAGGCGTAGAGGAGGTTTGTTGATTTACAGGAATAATATTTTGCCACGCTGAGTAAAGAGCTGGGCGCAGTAAATCGTTCATGGCAGCATCAACAATGGCGAAACTTTTCTCTTCCCCTTGCTTGATAAACTCAACTTCGGTAACCAAGATACCAGCGTTGGCGGCAATGGCTCGGCCTGGTTCTAAAATGAGCTTAAGCTGTTCACGGCCCGTCATTTTTTCAGCCATGGCAGCTGCGTATTCTTTTGGATGTGGAGGAGCTTCATCATTGTAGGTAACCCCTAATCCACCCCCTACATCGAGGTGGGAAATGACAATGCCTTTTTCAGCTAATTCATCAATGAGAATAAGCAAACGCTCTAGTGCATCAACAAAGGGGCCAATTTCCGTAAGCTGAGAACCAATGTGGCAGTCCATACCCACTACATTGAGATGAGGGAGTGAAGCGGCTAACTCGTAGGTTTGAATGGCGCGTTCACGGGCAATACCAAACTTATTGGCTTTCAGCCCAGTAGAAATATAAGGGTGGGTTTTGGCATCAACATCTGGATTAATACGCAAAGAAATGGGAGCGGTTTTGCCCAGTTTGCCAGCGACTTCATTAATACGATGTAATTCAGGTTCAGACTCTACGTTAAAGCACATGATGCCTTGATTTAGCGCGTAAGCAATTTCATCGGCCTTCTTACCTACCCCTGAAAATACAACTTTGCTGGCATCTCCGCCTGCTTCAATCACCCGTGCGAGTTCACCGCCAGAGACAATATCGAAGCCAGAGCCTAGTTTTGCCAAGGCACTTAAAACACCAAGGTTTGAGTTGGCTTTCACTGCGTAGCAAATAAGGTGAGGGTGTTCGCCTATAGCGTCGTTAAACGCATGCCAATGGCGCTCTAATGTTGCACGCGAGTAGACGTATAAAGGGGTGCCATGAGATTTAACGATGTCACTGACGGCAACGTCTTCGGCAAAAAGTTGGTTGTTTTTATAAGCAAAAAAATCCATTAATTAGATTCTCCCGAGGTGGAGGCGGGGGAGCGTGGCAAGGTGCTTGAAGGCACTGCATTATTCGACTCATCGTCAGGTGCATTTTGCTCAGGCGCTTGAGGAATATATAGCGCCCCTTTGTAACCACAGCCTGTTAATGCCATGGTGATAAAAACTAGTACAACCCACTTTTTAAGCACGAAATTTCCCGCATAAGCTACATCAAATGCCGCTATCATCGCATTGCGGGATTAAAATGCAAGAGCCAATAAGCGTTCTTGGGTTTTATCGCCATAATGCACGTTTTGCCAAAGTTCGTTGCATAAAGTTTGTGTGTCTTTCCAATCCCCTTTTTTGAGCCAATCGATAAGAACGTCAGGATTGTCTGGAAAGGCAATAGCTTCGATGTCTGGTGCTTCTAGCCATTCTTCAACAATATCAGTATCTAATTGAAATAAGGTTTGGCAAAGGTCGAGTTTATTCAACGTGAGCACGTTTGATAATTGCTCAAATTGCCCATGTAGTGGCTTGATAAGCAACTTTTTACCTAGTTGCAATGCTTCGCTTGAAAGTTCGAAGCCCCCGTTTGCGATGACACCACTACAATGCTGCAATGCCCGCTGAAAATGCTGCTTAGACGTGGGATTCCATTGGATATGTCCTGCTTCTTTGATTTCGCTGATATTGGGGTGAAAACACTGAAAAACTTGATCGCTAATAGGCTCTAACATTTGTTGTATATCAGCCACATCCTCAAAGGGCAAATACACGAGAATATGACCTTTTCCGGGCATAGAAGCGGGTTTGTCTGCCACAAATGGCGGAATAATGGGTTGATTAAAATGATACCAGTGCACACCCAACTGAATGTCGGTAGGGGCGAAGTTTTTCATGAGAACTTTGTCAACAAGGGTATCACCAGATTTTGGTACATCGTAGGCAAACGCCGCTTGGTGACTAATTGATATGGAGGGAATATTTTGACGTTTAGCCGCCCATGCTGTTACCGGCTCAAAGTCGTTAACTAATAAGTCGTAACCTGAGGCATCAAAATGCCTCACATCTTTGATGAACTGGCTGACGTTCGCTTGGCGTAACGTCGCCCAGCGATCCACGCGCCCTCGTTTTGTAACAAAGCTTAGCCCTGTAAGCGTTTGGTACTGTCCAAACACATCCATATCAAAGTATTTATCGGGCGCGCGGCCGGTAAAAACAAAATCAACGTCAATATCTGAACGCTGCGAAAGGGCAGCCGCCATAATTCGTGCTCGTGCAATATGCCCGTTGCCGGTACCTTGCACGCCATACAATAATTTCATGTTACCCCAGAATGGAAATACTCAACGACGCAATAGTGATACCAAGTAAGGTTCCCGCTACCACATCAGAAGGATAGTGAACACCAAGCAGTACTCTTGATAGCCCTATCAGTAAGGCCCAGCAATAGGCCAATACGGCAAAGGGCGGATAATAGTGCGCCACTATACTGGCCATAAGCCATGCGGCTGCCGTGTGTCCTGACGGCAAAGAGAACTTATCTGAGGGAGTGACATGTGCTGTTAAATTCATTAGAAAATCACAGGGGCGTGGTCGCTTGAACATTTTCTTAAGCAGCACATAGATAGGAAGTTCCAACGCATATGCCATCAGCGCGGTATAGAGGAATAGCTCGCCATGCTCGGGTTCAAAGGCCCAAAGTAGCATGCCGATCACAAAATAAAGGTATCCGTCGCCGGTTTTAGATAACCAGATAATGCTGCGACAGTCTCTTTTCACCGTTAGCCGGTAAATGAAATAAAAAAGATCTGTATCGTATTTGGTCAAGGATTTTAAGTTCATCACCTTGCACCCCATTGCGATTAATTAATGCACAGATTAAAAATTAACTGTGACCAATCGGTGACAAAAAAAAGAAACCTTTATTACATACTGCGTGATAAGGGAAGTTGTATTGGACACCCACAGGTTTCATGCGTGGGACACACACATCATCACTGTTAGGAAATCATGGACAGTCACAACATTCAAACGTCGTAGTGGACAGCCACCAATACAATAATGCTAGCAATTTATGTGCTAATTATCCGATTACGGCACGAAATTAAGGGGAAGGTGAGGTCGATGTGAAAAATACCCTCGAATTTTATCAAGATGCGTAATCTAACGTTTTCAAGCGTTAAATTAATGCTATGCTAAACCCATCAAGTTATTCACTTCACTTAATTAAAGTAAGGCAGAGCAATGGATTACAACACTTCTGAATTATGCGATTTATTTGCCGATAGTGTCGATGTTGTCGACCCCATATTTGTAAGCTATGGCGGCCGCTACTCTTTCGGTGGTGAAGTAACCACGATTAAGTGCTTTGAAGACAGAGGGTTAATTGATAGGGTGCTGGCCCAGCCTGGTGCAGGAAAAGTATTACTGATTGACGGAGGAGGCTCGGTTCGTCGCGCGCTTATTGATGCAACGTCTGCGCAAATTGCCATAGATAACGACTGGGAAGGGATAGTGTGTTACGGCAGTGTGCGTGAAGTTGATACCTTAGCTGATTTAGACATTGGTGTTCTCGCAGTAGCGGCCATTCCGGTTAATGCTGAAAGTGAAAGTATTGGTGATGTTGATGTACCCGTGAACTTTGGCGGGGTAACTTTTTTACCAGAAGATCACCTATACGCCGATAGTACTGGTGTCATTTTGTCGCCAGAACCGCTTGATTTAGAATGAAATAGTATCTTTATATGAAGAAAGGAGGCCAAGGCCTCCTTTTTTATGATGCGTTATTGTGTTCGCTATCAAATATATGATTTAAATACATGGCAATACGAATCCCCGCCATTTGCAAACGTTCGGTGGCAATAGGCAAATGATTGTAAAGATAATCGTAGGATAGTTCGGCCCCCTCTTCAGGGTATATGGTGTCGCGAATTTCAATGCTTTCTTGAATCCATACGAATGGGTCGACAGACGCCCACTGACGAATATTTTGTGGTGTAATTTGACGATTCAGTTGCTCTGTCCACTCTGTATAAGACATTTTGCGCTGATCTAGCATTTCGGAGTCCCATACGCGGTGCAAGTTGGAATCGTGCCAGAAGAATTGCAATTTTTCGTCGTTGCCGCCTCTGTCAGTACCATTCCCCGCATGTAAAGGTTGGTGCAAATCACCAATAATGTGCACGATAAAACGCAATGCCAAACGCTTTTCCTCTGCGGTAGAGGCATCATTCAAAAGCACACTTTTAAAATGTGAGAGCGCTGTAACCGCATCGCCTTCATCTGGGGCACCTACGTTAACGTAGTTTTGACCCTCAGGTACGGTGACATAATGCCATGGAGAAGCCGTTTTGCGCCAAAACGTACTTGGGTCTGAACGCATTTCATCGGCATACGTTGACGCTTGAGCTAAAGAACCACGAGGGAACAGGTCTTTTAGGGCGGCTTGAGAGAGCGGGCTTAAATATTTTTCCGCAATAGCGCCTGTCACACGGTGACCGGTTTGACCCCAGCCCAGTGCGGGTGAACTTGAAAGTAGAGTGGTAGACACGAAAAGCGTCACAGCGAAAAAAGTTCTTTCGAACGCTGACATAAATGTTCCTATTGATGGTGTTTAGATTGGTAGCCCCAGCGTGCAACGAGGGATTGCTCAATACCGAGGTGGTCGAGAATTCTTGCCACAACAAAGTCGACCAAATCATCTATGGTCTTTGGGTTGTGGTAAAACCCGGGTGCCGCAGGCATTATTGTGGCACCCATTTGTGACAGTTTTAACATATTTTCCAGATGGATAGAGGACAGTGGCATTTCTCTTGGCACCAAAATAAGTTGCCCGCGTTCTTTTAACACTACATCTGCGGCACGCTCAATAAGATTGTCACTGGCACCGATGGCAATGGATGAAAGGGTACCTGTTGAGCATGGACACACAACCATTTTGCGTGGTGCTGCTGAGCCAGAGGCCACTGGCGAAAACCATTCCTCTTTTCCAAAAACCTGAATCTGCCCTTCTTTTGCACCGCATTGCTCACTAAAAAACGCAGCAGCATCGCTGGGGCGCGAGGGGATTTTTACGTTTTCTTCTGTGGCAAACACCACTTTGGCTGCAGACGATATCAGTACAAATACCTCATAGTCGGCTTTTACCAAAGATTGCAACAAGGTGAGTGCATAGGGTGCACCGGAGGCGCCTGTTATCGCAAGTGTCACTTGCTTATCGTGCTTCATTGTTATGCCTTTTGTTCCCGCGCGCTCAAGGCGCTTAAAATTTGACTGTGAATGCCACCAAATCCGCCATTGCTCATGACCAGAATATGGTCACCATCTTGCGCGGTATCCACGAGCGCTTGCACAATATTTTCGATGTTATTGAAGCAATGTGTGGGTGTCTCGCTATGGGCGACCGCTAACGATAAAGACCAATCCATATCGCTAGGTTCAAATAGGAAAACCTCATCAGCTTGGTGCCATGCGCCAGCAAGCGTATCTTTATGGACACCCATCTTCATTGTATTGGAGCGAGGTTCTAATACAGCCAAAATACGTGCGTGTCCCACTTTTTTTCGCAAGCCATCTAATGTGGTCGCAATGGCGGTAGGGTGGTGAGCAAAATCGTCGTATACGGTAATTCCGTCCACAAACCCTTTAATTTCCATTCTGCGTTTTACGTTTTTAAAATGGGACAGCGCGTCAATGGCATCAGGCAAGGTGACCCCCGCATGATGTGCACTTGCAATCGCCATGAGTGCATTATCTACATTATGTTGACCTAATAGCGACCATTTCACAGAGCCAACCTGACACCCATTATGTACAACGTAAAACTCACTTCCGTCTTGGTTAATCAGCTCTGCAGCCCACTCTTTACCCAGTGCTTGTCTTGATGACCAGCACCCTTTTTTCAAGGTGTCTTCTATTGATGGGGTATGATTAGGAGTAAGAATTAGGCCGTTTTCTGGCACCATTCTCACTAAGTGATGAAACTGAGTTTGAATAGCAGAAAGGTCGGCAAAAATGTCAGCATGGTCAAATTCTAAATTGTTAATCACTAACGTTTTGGGGCGATAGTGCACAAATTTAGAGCGTTTGTCGAAAAACGCACTGTCGTATTCATCTGCCTCAATGACAAAAAATGGACAGTCACCAACCCGAGCAGATACGCCAAAGTTTTCTGGCACCCCCCCGATTAAATAGCCGGGCTTCAAACCAGCGTGCTCGAGGATCCACGCTACCATGCTGCTGGTGGTGGTTTTGCCATGTGTGCCTGCAATACCGATTACCCATCTGTCTTTTAATAAATTGTCTAATAACCACTGCGGGCCACTTGTGTAGGGTAGATTGCGGTTAAGGACGTACTCTACGGCAGGGTTACCACGTGACATAGCATTCCCAATAACCACAATATCTGGAGCTGGCGAAAATTGCGCTTCATCGTAGCCCTCGGTAAGCATGATACCCAGCGCTTCCAACTGTGTGCTCATGGGAGGGTAAACATTAGCATCAGACCCTGTTACCTTGTGGCCAAGGGATTTTGCTATAGCAGCAATACCGCCCATAAAGCTGCCACAAATGCCTAAAATATGTACATGCATCGCGCATTCTCATTCATTTTCATGTTATTAGGTGTACTCTATCAGAACCCGAAAGCGAATAGATAATTCAATTTACCGGTTCCCCCTTGGTAAAGTATTAAACTGGTATGCTGTGTAAATGGCGTTGATTTAGCATGTTCTAATTCAGTAAGAACATGGTTACAATCGGTTTAGCATTGATTTTACTGTACTGTAATTATGAATGTGCCCTTAACAGGCGGGTTTTAGCTTGTTGGTGTTACGAGAGAAAAGCCAGAATGGAAAACTGCGCACCTCGTATCATTACACCCTACACACGAAAAAAAGGCTTACATTTAATGAAACGTTTAAATTCCCAATTGCAAAAAGACGGTGCACCCCTTGAGTTGATTCTGCTCATTCGTACCTTATTAGCTGGTTGTAAAGAGATATCTTTCCGCGTAAGCCAGGGCGCACTGGCTGGCGTGCTTGGCTCTACACTATCTGAAAATGTACAGGGCGAAACACAAAAGAAGCTCGACGTAATCTCAAACCATATTTTAAAAGATACACTTCGAGAATCTGGGTATGTAAAAGCCATTTCATCAGAAGAAGAGGACGATGTAGTACCTTGTAATCCAGAAGGTAAATACCTCGTTAGTTTCGACCCTTTAGATGGCTCATCGAATACCGAAATTAACAGCTTAATCGGTACTATATTTTCAATTACCCATGCACCGCAATGGATGGAGCCTGAAGACCCATCAGCGTTTTTACAGCCGGGAACGCAAATAGTTGCAGCAGGGTATGTGCTTTATGGCCCATCAACAATGTTGGCGCTAACTACAGGCAGAGGCACACATATTTACACCTTGGATAAAACTCACGGTGGCTTTTTATTAACTCACCCTAATATTCAAGTGCCCGAGCAAACGACTGAGTTTTCAATTAATGCCTCTAATCAACGCCATTGGGAACCATCAATGCAAGCGTATATTGCCGACCTGCTAGCGGGCAAAGACGGGCCAAGGGGCAAAAACTTCAATATGCGTTGGGTCGCCGCGATGGTAGGAGATATTCATCGTTTATTGTGTCGCGGCGGTATCTTCATGTACCCCTTCGACAACCGCGACCCATCCAAACCGGGTAAATTACGCTTGCTGTATGAAGCAAACCCAATGGCCTTTCTCATGGAGCAGGCCGGCGGTAAAGCGGAAACGGGAGAAGGCCGTATTCTAGAGGTTATGCCTGAAGAAATTCATCAACGTGTGCCTTGCATTATTGGCTCTAAAGATGAAGTAGAAACGTGCTTGAGCTACGCAACAAAGAGCGAGTAAACCTTAAAAAGCGGTAAAATTAGGGCTGATCAGTAAGACAAGCGTCTTAAATCGTTTTTATTTTGCCGCCGTCACCGTATACTTACGGGCAAAATTTCTAATCTATTATTGTAAGGACAATAGAATGAGCTTAAGTGCTGTTTCTGCTGGCAAGAACTTGCCTGATGAAGTGAATGTAATCATTGAGATCCCAGCTCACGCTGATCCAGTGAAATACGAAGTAGATAAAGACACGGGCGCGATGTTTGTAGACCGCTTTATGGCCACGTGCATGCACTACCCAACTAACTACGGTTATGTGAACAACACATTGTCAGAAGATGGTGATCCGGTTGACGTGCTTGTTATGACGCCATTCCCTCTACTAGCTGGCTCTGTGATTAAGTGCCGCCCTGTAGGCGTACTGAACATGACGGATGAGTCTGGTAAAGACGCAAAAATACTTGCAGTACCGGTGGATAAGCTTTCTACAATTTACCGTGATGTCCATGAAATTGCAGATGTACCTCCACTACTTCTTAAGCAAATCGAGCACTTCTTTGAGCACTATAAAGATTTAGAGCCTGGAAAGTGGGTTAAAATTGACGGCTGGGAAGATGCGGCCGCTGCAAAAGCTGAAATTGTCTCAAGTGTTGAGCGATTCGAAGCAGAATAATTCACGCTGACTGTAAAAAGTGTTAAAAAGGGCTGGTAATAACCAGCCCTTTTTTATTTTAAACGAGAGAGTTATGCGAAACCTTAGGGTAAAATTTATTGTTGTGCTTAGCACCCTATTGCTGGCCTTAGCGTGCAAAGGAGCGGCGGCTGAAACTGTATTAGAAGTATATTGGGAAGACTTGGTCCCCGAAGGCTTTAATGAGTTAGCACCACCTTCTGTCCAACACAACGGGGAAATGAGCCAACTGCAACCAGATGCGCCAGTGGTCGACGCTTATGATGGTAAGCGAGTGAAAATCCCAGGCTTCGTCGTGCCACTTGAGGGGACTGAGACACTCACTACCGAGTTTTTACTAGTGCCTTACTTTGGTGCCTGCATACATGTACCACCCCCGCCTTCGAATCAAATTGTTTACGTAAAATTTGAAAAGGGTATACCTATCGATAATATTTATGACGCTATTTGGGTGACAGGCACACTGTCAACGGATGGTTGGCAAGGTGATATTGCCTCTGTCGGCTATCGTCTATCGGGTGAATCGATAGAAATGTTTTAAATATCTTAACGAGATTGTGCATGGGGAGTACCCCCATGCAAGGCATTAATGTGCTCTAACGGTATTATTTGGTATCTTTGAAATGCACCATTAATGCTTGTTTAATATCGGGAGAGATAGGGGCTGAACGTTGATTTGCATAATCAAAATGCACCATGGTTGTTACGCCCTTAGCGCATAACTTTTCGTCTTGCCATAATTCTTGAAACACATCGAATGAACTCGTACCCAGGCGACTAATAAAGGTCTTTACGGTAACGGGCTTACCGTAAAAAATTTGCCCTAAAAAATCGACTTTATAACTTGCAAGTATTAACGGCCAGTTCTTTAGATCGAGGGAGGGGGTGAATATACGGAAAATAGGTTCTCTTGCGGCTTCAAACCACGCGACTAAAGCGGTATTACTGACATGTTGCAAGGCGTCTGTTTCACAAAAACGAACGTCAAAAGACGTCAGCAATGGTGTTTCATCATTCATAATAGTGTTTTACATTGTGGCTGCATTTTTCCTCACTCTAGCATTAACCAAAGTCGAATTCAGCATACTTGCTTTTAGGCGCTCGCGGAAACCGCTATAAACAAAACTTATGGACACTCACTAATTATTGACATCCACAGACCTGAATTTGGACAGCCAATTGAAGGCGTGTTGAAAAGTGAGTGTCTTTGTTTCGCATTTGTTTCGCATAGTTTCGTTTTTTTACTTATTTCGGGATTCCTGTCCCAAGATACAGTTTTAACCTACTGTTTTTTGCTGCAACATAATTGTCATGCCCTTTTTCTTGGATTTCACGTATGCCAAGGCCTCGTAAGTCGTTAATTTGCTTGGATAGTACACCGTATTATCACTGCGTATCACGCTGTGTTCGTAGGGCGTATTTGTGTGGCGTGGACGAGTTGACGGGTAAAAATTATAACCATCGACGGCAAGTTATTGAAAATAGGGCTTTAAAACTGGCGAGTATTTTTGCAATCGACATATGCGCCTTTGCAGTAATGAGCAATCATACACATTTAGTCCTGCACGTTGATAAAACCAAGGCATGTGCGATGAGCAGCGATGAAGTGTTAAAGCGATGGCATATGCTTCACAAAGGCACAGTGCTCACCCGTAGATACATGGATAAAAAGCAGCGCAATTCGCTTTCTGAGCCTGAGTTATTAAGTGTAATCGCGTCTATAAAGGTTTATCGGCAACGCCTTTACGATATCAGCTGGTTTATGCGCTTGTTGAATGAATACATTGCCAGAATGGCAAATAAAGAAGACGCGTGTACAGGGCGCTTTTGGGAGGGCCGCTTTAAATCTCAAGCTTTACTTGATGAGGGAGCATTGCTTGCCTGCATGGCCTATGTAGACTTGAATCCCATTCGCGCGGGGAAAGCGGACACTCCCGAGCATTCCCCCCACACTAGTGTAAAGCGAAGAGTTAGGGCTGCAAAAAATAACACGCAACCCAAAAAGCTCATGCCCTTTGTCAACAATAGTACTCATGTTCGAAAGGGACTGCCTTTTGACTTGAAAGATTACTTACTCTTGATTGACGAAACAGGTCGCCAATTACGTGCAGATAAACCTGGCGCTATTCCCTTAGATTGTGAGCCAATTCTCACTCGGGTAGGTTTAGCGCAAGCTAAATGGTCATTAATGGTAACCAATATTGAAACACAGTTTTCGACTTGTATCAGCCTAGCGCACGCCGAACGCAAACTCGTAATTTAAGAAAATATTGCAGCAAAGATGATTTTTCCAACAGCATGAGTGCTGTTGGGAATGTTTTTCTTTGGGTGTGCTAGTTTTTTCATTTACAATCCACAAAAAGCGCTAATTTATGAACGGTTATGACTGCGATTGGGATTGATTACGGCACATCAAATTCTGAAGTTGTGTATTTTGATGGTGCTACCCATCAGCATATAAAACTTGACCCACAAGACAAGAAGGGCAACAAAATACGCTCTTCAGTATTCATCTATTTCGATGATGAACTCCCCCCGCCGCCTGACGCTATGGTTGAAGCAAAAGTGGCTCAGCTCAAACGTGCGCTGAACGAAAAAATTGATAAGGCGAAGCAAGGGTACTATTCGGCGAGCGATCCTAAAGAGCAGTCATTATACAGCGATAGAATAGACTCCCTGCGGGCCGAATTTCACAACAAGCCTTCATTGCAGCGCAAAGCCATTCAACAACTAATGCATGCCATGTCGTTAGACGAAATTCCACTATTGCGGTTAGTAGAATATGGTAAGTTTGCGTTTGGTGAAGAAGGCTTTCGTCGCTTTTTAAAAACGCCCAATAAAGGTCGTCTTATCTATTCACCAAAAAACTTTCTAGGGGCGTCGCTAGACAGCGATCAAAAACACGCTTTTATTGGCATTATTGCGAAGCAACTTGCCTATTTTAAACGTTGTGCAGAAGAGCAGCTTAATCGCCATGTTTCTACAGCAGTGATAGGTAGACCCGTTAAGTTTCATGGTACACGGGGAGAAGAAGGCAACGCTCAGGCCATTCAGATAATGACAGAAGCAGCTAGGTTAGCAGGTTTTTCGGGAGTTAATTTTCTCGATGAGCCAATAGCTGCTGCGTACAAAATAGAGCGTACACTTCCAAAAGACACGACTACGCTTATTGTAGATATTGGCGGCGGTACAACAGATATTTGTTGTATTAAATTATCTCCCAAGCGAACAAATCAGCTAGATCGTAGCCAAGACTTATTGTCTGTTACTGGCCGTAGACTAGGTGGAATGGATTGCGACAAGGGCTTACTGCTGAAAGCGGTAGCCCCTGACATGGGCATGGGGCTTAAAATGATAAACGGCTTACCTGTTCCCCCGACGTATTTTTCTGATATGTGCGCGGTTGATAACATACCGGCGCTTACACGATTCTTCTCAGACGACTATGGGCTGGATATTTCACAGACCATGTCTGTTACAAGAGAGCCTGCTCAGCTTGAGCGTCTCTTGACTGTTCAAGAAGAAAAACTATCTGCTCGCGTAGTCAACTCTGTGCGTATGGCGAAGGAATTGCTATCGTCAAAGTCAACGATCACCCTGCCATTACACTACATAGAAGAAGGTTTTGATGTCAATATTAGCCAGGAAATGCTGAAAATAGCGCTAAAACCTTGGTTAGACAAAGTTAAAAAACTTGTGGTTGAGTGTTTAGATAAAAGCCCTGAAAAGCCAGAGATGGTTATGATTACAGGTGGGATGAGCTTGTCACCAATTGTTGTGGATGCGTTATACGAAGCATTATTAACGGGCCTGCCTAGGCTAGAGAATGACGCCTTTAACTCTGTTTGTGAAGGGTTAGCGATACAAGCTGCAAAGCACGAATTTGACAGCCACACTGGCTAATAGTACCTGCAGATAAAAAGACACCCACAGTCAAAGTGTGGGTGTCCATGTTTCGGGGGGCTATGTGTCGTTGTATTAGCTTGGTGCTAGCGCTGTTTCTCAAGCATTGGTTTTAGGAATCGACCGGTATGAGAGACCTCTTGTTCAGCTACGTGCTCAGGCGTGCCCTCTGCGATTATTTGGCCACCACCTGAACCACCTTCAGGGCCCAAGTCTACAATCCAGTCTGCAGTTTTTATTACATCCAGGTTGTGCTCAATAACCACCACAGTATTGCCATGGTCACGTAGTCTATGCAATACCGCAAGTAACTGTTTAATATCGTGAAAGTGTAGGCCAGTGGTGGGCTCATCTAGAATGTATAAAGTTTGCCCAGTATCTCGCTTTGACAGCTCTTTTGCTAATTTAACCCGCTGTGCTTCGCCGCCTGATAGGGTGGTAGCAGCCTGCCCTAAACGTATATAAGACAATCCTACATCAATGAGTGTCTGCAACTTACGTGAAATTGCCGGGATAGCGTCAAAAAAGTTACGCGCATCTTCAACCGTCATTTCTAACACTTCATGGATGTTTTTGTCTTTATATTTAACTTCAAGCGTTTCTCTGTTATAGCGTTTCCCTTTACATACATCGCAAGGTACATAAACATCTGGAAGAAAGTGCATCTCTACCTTTATGACCCCATCGCCCTGACACGCTTCACATCGTCCGCCTTTAACATTAAAGCTGAACCGGCCCGGTTTGTAGCCACGAGAGCGAGCTTCTTGCGTTCCGGCAAACATTTCCCTAATTGGGGTAAATATACCCGCATAGGTGGCAGGGTTTGAACGTGGCGTTCGCCCAATAGGACTTTGGTCAATATCCACAACCTTATCGAGGTTTTCCAAACCATGCATAGATTTATGAGGGGCAGGCTCGGAGGCTGTCGCTTTGTTTAATTCTCGTTGTGCTATCTTGTAAAACGTGTCGTTAATAAGGGTAGATTTACCCGATCCAGACACGCCTGTGACGCAAGTCATCACCCCAGTAGGAATTTTTAAGTCTACCGACTTAAGGTTGTTCCCCGTTGCGCCCTCTAACGTTAACCATTGGTCATTCTTAACCGCGTTTCGCGCTGTAGGTATTTCTATTTTTTCTCTACCAGAAAGGTACTTTCCAGTAAGTGATTGCTCACTTTTTAAAATGTCATCCAACTGACCTTCTGCGATAATTTGGCCACCATGCACACCTGCACCCGGGCCAATATCCACCACGTAGTCTGCTTCTCGAATGGCGTCTTCATCGTGCTCTACTACTAACACGGTGTTACCGAGGTCACGTAAATGCGTTAGCGTTTTAAGCAGGCGTTCGTTGTCTCTTTGATGCAACCCGATAGAAGGTTCATCCAACACATACATAACACCCACTAATCCCGCGCCTATTTGACTGGCAAGGCGAATACGCTGTGCTTCACCCCCTGAAAGGGTGTCGGCACTTCGTGACATCGACAAATAATTAAGACCAACGTTAACCAAAAAACGTAAGCGGTCGAGGATTTCTTTTAATATCTTCTCTGCAATTTGTGCTTTTTGACCGGCTAAATCTAAGTTCTCGAAGAATTCATAAGCACCCGCAATCGACATCTCTGCGATGGCCGGTAGCGTTGTATCCTGAATAAACACATTTCGGGCTTCCACCCTCAAGCGGGTTCCATTGCAGCTACTGCAATGTTGCTGACTTAAATATTTAGCTAATTCCTCACGCACCGAATTCGATTCAGTCTCTCGGTAGCGGCGTTCCATGTTTGGAATAATGCCTTCAAACGGATGCTTACGCTCCATAATGTCACCACGTTCATTGATGTACTTGAACGTAAGTGATTTACCTTTAGAACCGTAAAGCACAATTTCTTTGTGTTTATCATCTAAGGATTCAAACGGTACGGATAAGTCGAAGCTGTAGTGATCAGCTACCGCTTGTAGCATTTGAAAATAATAGTAGCTACGTTTATCCCAGCCGCGTATGGCACCGCCGGCTAGGCTTAATTCTGCGTTCCCGACTACCCGTGCGGGATCGAAGAACTGGCGAGTGCCTAGGCCATCACATGTTGGACACGCACCAGCGGGGTTATTAAAAGAAAACAGGCGGGGTTCGAGTTCGCTTAAGCTGTAACCGCAATGCGGGCAGGCGAAATTGGCAGAAAAAATGATTTCCTCTGCGTCTTTGTCGTCCATATCAGCCACAACGGCGTTTCCGTTAGCAAGACTTAAGGCGGTTTCAAACGACTCTGAAAGCCTTAGGGCCATGTCTTCACGCACCTTAAAGCGGTCTACAACCACTTCAATCGTGTGTTTTTTATGAAGGTCGAGTTCTGGTGGATCTGAAAGGTCGCACACTTCGCCATCAATTCGACAACGAATAAAACCTTGTGCCGACAGGTTTTGTAGCGTTTTAACGTGCTCGCCTTTGCGCTCTTTAACAATAGGCGCTAAAAGCATGAGCTTACTGCCTTCGGGCATCGCCAACACTTTATCAACCATTTGGCTGACGGTTTGTGCGTCCAGCGGCACATCGTGGTCGGGGCATCGTGGTGTACCCACTCGTGCAAACATCAACCTTAAGTAATCGTATATCTCTGTGATAGTGCCCACCGTCGAGCGGGGGTTATGTGATGTCGATTTTTGCTCAATGGATATAGCAGGTGAAAGCCCCTCAATGTGGTCGACATCGGGTTTTTCCATCATGGAAAGGAATTGACGCGCATAGGCAGACAACGATTCTACATATCGTCGTTGCCCTTCCGCATAAAGGGTATCGAAAGCAAGGGATGATTTCCCCGAGCCAGAAAGTCCGGTTATCACCACCAGTTTGTCTCTTGGCAGTGTTAAATCGATGTTTTTTAAATTGTGGGTGCGGGCACCGCGAATTTCGATTTTATCCATTGAAGCCTAAGTGAGAGAAAAAAGAATCAGTATGCCATAGGTGTCAAGCAAAGTGATATGGCAACGTACCTTGAAATTATACTCGCTGAGTATTGAAGGGATCACCTTAAGATTAGATTAATCGGTTTTTAGAAACGTGGGAAGGCGCTTATATTATGCTACACTTCGCGCCCATCATGAATTAGAGGACTTTAACGGTTTGAACGTTCTGGAATTGCGCGCCTCACTGGCGCTTGCCTTGGTGTACGTTTTACGTATGTTGGGTTTGTTTATGGTGATGCCTGTATTGGCCGTTGCAGCCATGGACTATCCTGATTATTCCCCGTTAATGGTGGGCCTTGCTGTTGGTGGTTATGGCCTCACGCAAGCCGCGTTACAAATTCCCATGGGTATGATGTCTGATAAATGGGGTAGAAAACCGGTTATTTTGTTGGGCTTAGCAGTGTTTGCTTTGGGCAGCTTTATTGCCTCCCAAGCTGATACTATGGCGTGGATGATAGTGGGTCGCATACTGCAAGGCGCCGGTGCAATTGCCGGAGCCATTATGGCATTGGCCACTGATGTTAGTCGAGAGAGCCAGCGGGCCAAAGTGCTCGCTATTATCGGGATTGCCATCGGATTTTCTTTTTACCTTGCGGTTATCATTGGGCCTCTTATTGCTAAAAGTTGGGGGCTAGCCGGTATTTTTTCGGTGACTGGGGTGCTCGCTGTACTTTGTATGCCCCTCGTTAAATGGGTTGTTCCCAATGGCGTTAAGGTGAGCAGCGGTGATACCCTCCCGCAAAAAGGTCAACTTGCCGAGCTCGTCTTCTCTTCTCAACTATGGCGTTTAAATGTAAGCGTTATGGTGTTGCACATGCTAATAACACTACTTTTCGTACAGCTGCCCGTGACACTTTTGCATTTTGACATGACTTTGGACAGTCACTGGACACTGTATTTACCCGTACTGGGCGTGTCTGTCCTGGGGCTCATCATTATGATGGGGATGGCGCGAGGAAGAACGCCTAAATCATATCTTTTTGTGGGTGTCTCACTGATGGGCGCTGCGTTCTTAGGACTCGCACTCAAAGACAATAGTTGGTGGGTTACGTCGGCTGCTGTGGTGTTGTTTTTTACCGGCTTTAACTATTTAGAAGCAAACTTTCCCGCTTTAGTTTCAAGTATTGCCCCTGCCGGACAAAAGGGCACTGCAATGGGGATTTACGCCAGCTTCCAGTTTTTCGGCGCGTTTTTAGGTGGTATGCTTTCAGGCATTGTCACCAATATTTTCTCACCAGAAGCGGCTTATTTAGTGGGGGCCATAAGTACTCTCATTTGGGTCGTGGTGTTGAGTGGGTTAAAAGAAGTGAGCCGAGTAAAGCGTATCACCATGAGTTTGGACAATACTGTGGCACCTAATCACCATTTATCCGCAAAGCTAATGCAGGTGTCAGGAGTATTAGAAGTGACGTTAAACAGTAATAGTAATGCGGCATATTTAAAAGTGAATCGAGACTTCAATGCGGTAGAAGCGCGTAAAGTGTTGGAAAGTGGCTAAGCGCTATACTCCCAAAACAAGATAACGTAAAAAAGAGTATTGGCTGAGCAAGGAGGAGACACCAATGATAGATTTATCACGCTACCAAGGTATCATTTTTGATATGGATGGTACCTTAGTGGATTCTATGGGCGTTCACGTTGAAGCTTGGCAAGTAACTTGTCGTGAGTTTGGTTACCCATTTGATAGAGAATACCATCATAGCCTTGGTGGTGTCCCTACTGCTGAAACGGCTGTTTTATTGAATAAACGGTACGGCTGTAAGCATGACCCATATGTCGTCGCGGCGTTCAAAAAGAAGGTATTCGATGAGCTTGAAGACCTTCCAGCGCTTATTGAAGACACCCATATTATTTTTCAACGATACATAGGCAGTAAGCCTATTTCAGTAGGGACTGGCTCTGACAGAGCACATGCCACCTGGTTGTTATCTCAGCACAATTTACTTGACCCATTACACGCGTTGGTGACATCTGATGATGTCGCTAAAGGGAAGCCTCACCCGGATACCTTTTTGCTAGCAGCTAAAAAAATGGGTATTGCGCCGGAAAACTGTGTTGTATTTGAAGATACAGAAATGGGTAGGCAGGCCGCAGTGAATGCCGGTATGGCCTGTATTATGGTCATCAACGGCCAAGTGCAAACTGGACTGTAATATATTGCTAAACGCATAAGTGAAGTAAGCCGGTCTTAACTCTTTGACTTGCTTGACTTATCGCTTTTTTTACCGCAAGAGAATAGACGCGATTTTTGCTCTCCTTTTCATCAGATCTCTCAGTTTCAGCCAGTATGAAGCTTTGCCCTCGATACACTTGAGATGATGAGAACTCGGTATCAACATTGGTTTTATGCGCAACGTTTAACACAACGGTGGCTGATATCTTGTCATTGAGGGTTTTTAAAAAGGCGCGTTCAAGTGAGACGTTAACGCTAACCTTGTTATCTGTATCTGATAAAACGTTCATTTCGGTCAAACTTTCGCTCAGCCATTGGAAAACAGGGTCCGATAGACTTTCATTATTTGTTTCATGTAAGACAAGCGTTTTGCTGGTTCGGTTGTCTGTTAATGACGATAGTGTTAAAGCGCACCGCTTTGCATTGGCTAACGTTTTTTGGTGGGCCTTTTTATTAGCTTCAGGAATGAGTGTGGTTTCTAAATCTTGGGTAGATTCACACGCATATAACGTAAAGGTGGCCAGTAAGAGCAGCTGAAATTTTAATGGTACTTTCATTTTCATTGATAATAAATTCCAATCTATGTGTGTGGTTAACGGTGTATCTTAATCGCCAATCATTCTGAGTATATCGCTAGCTAATAGGTTTAAGAATGGAACATGTGTGTCAACTTGTTTCAAACGGCATGACTGAGACACACATGTAAAAAGATGAGCAACATGGACACTCACTTTTAAAGTGGGTGTCCATGTTGCTCAGTGTGTGTCTAAATAAAAGTGGGTGTCCAATAAAGAGGGGATTGATGAGCTGTGCTTGTCTCGCACCCATGAGTTTGCTTTAATGAACACTTATTCATCAAGGATTGAATGTGAAAATGACGAGAGGATTGATAGTTTTCTTTATTGCTATTGGGTTAAGTGCGTGCGCAATAAATGTAACGCCAAGTGCTTTCTTCTACCAAGACAACCAAAACAAACCATTAAATACCACCAAACTTCATGCAGCCATTCAGCAGGACAAAACATCTGCAGGTATCACCCGAGTTGAAATAACCAATGCGCAGGGCCTTGTGTTAAGAGGCGTCGCGGCGTCATACCCAAAACCGAAAGTAAATATTATTTTCTACCCCGATAACCGAATGCCGCTAAGCGAAAACAACAGCATTTTACATCGCCTAGGTACACTACCAGCTAATATCTTATGGATGGATTACCAAGGTGTTGGTGCCAGTGAAAAGTCGGGTAAACTTAGTATTAATGCGATTAAAGACGATGCATTGACCATTTTTGATTATGCAGAAGGTATTTTTGATGAAGCGTTGCCCACCATAGTACACGGGCGAGGCGTGGGAAGTTATTTTGCAAGCTACGTGGCTGCCAATAAGCCTATCGACGGTCTAGTACTTGATGGTGCATTTAACAATATCTCTGATCTCATTGCCAACATGGTTCCTTCGTTTTCAAATTCAATCACTTCAATGAAGCTGCATCCTGAAGTTCACTTGATGCAGATAGCACCGATTTTACGGCATTACGAAGGGCCATTGTGGATGCTTGTAGGCGCAGACGACAGTGTTACCCCGCCAGCGATTAGTCAGTCACTAATGAATAATGCTGCGAGTACTCAAAAACGTCTTTCTATTATTCCCAAGGCTACGCACAATGCCACACTGAAAAGCGACCGTGCTATTGCAGACTATCGCGTTTTTATCGCTAGTTTGTCAGATATTTAGCAGTGTGGCCTAACGATGTGGCCTGTGGATAAAGTGTGGATCAACTTGTTATTAACTCACAAATTGCCACAGGGTGGGGTCTGGTCGAGATCCCACCAATGAAGCTGGTCGGATCACGTTAGCGCAATAATATCAAGGGTTGTGGCGTATTTATTCAAGATCACTGCGTAGATTGATCGTCATCTGAGTAAGGATCACGCAAACTGGTCTCTTGGGGATAAAGATTTTTCTTTACCGATCACTATCAAAGCGTTGTCAATACCACGCATCCATGAAATTTTTTATATGGAAGTGGCGTTAAACGCGGGTCAATGAGTCACGTTTAACAATGGTAGGGGTATATTTAAAGGTTAAGCCTTCCTCTGGCTGAATCGCACTTGCATATTTAAGGGCAAGCTCAGCGGCCTTTGCCGCCATCATTTCAATAGGATAGCGCAGCGTCGTCAATTTAGGTCGGCAGTATTTCGCAAGTAACACATCATCGTACCCAACTACCGAAACGTCGTCTGGTACGCTTATGCCGTGATCTTGTAGCATTGTCATTGCGCCTGACGCCATTGCATCGTTATAGGCCAACACAGAGGTAAATTTAGCCCCAGTCGCCAATAAGTTCTGCATAGCAAGTTCGCCGCCTTCCTGGTCTGGAGACGCGTATTCAATCATGCTTTCAGGCAAATCGATGCCAGCGGCTTTCATTGCTTCTCGTATACCCTGTAATCTGTGATTAGGGTCGTCAATCCTGTATTGGCTGCTAATTACGGCCAAGCTTTTGTGGCCTTGGCCGATAGCGTACTCTGCCATCAACCGCCCACCCGTCACGTTATCAAGCCACACGCATCGATTAGCAATTTCGGGGATATAACGGTTAATCAGTACAAAACCGGGAATTTGTTTGGCAAAGTCAATAAGAGTTTGGTCGTCAAGGGCTTTGCTATGAACCACCATCGCTTCTACTCTGTGTTCAAGTAAAATTTCTATGGCGCGGCGTTCGGTGTCTTGTTCAATGGAGCCAGCACTAAGCAGTATTTGAACATTATTCTTACGAGTAACGGTTTCTACGCCGTGGGCTAACATGGCAAAGAAGGGGTCGTGCAATTCGGCTAATACCACACCTAAAGAAGCGCTACGTTTGGTTACCAGCGCTCGGGCATTTGCATTGGGACGGTAACCCATTTCTTCCATAATGCGTTTTACCCGTTTGCGAGTTTCCTTCCCAACCTTGGGGCCATCGTTAATGACGCGAGATACGGTTGCTAGGGATACACCAGCTGCTTGTGCAATATCTTTTATTGTAGCCATGAGAACAAATATGCAGTCTTTTAATTAGTTAAATAAGGGCAAATCGACACTAGTGCCTAAAATAAAGGCATAGAATTGCCGATGAAAATGGGTGTCTCTGTATTCGTTTTAGGGGTACAGCGTACAGGAATTTTACAAAAAATCATAAACATGTTGTTTTATTAGGTGATGTAAATTTTCAAGAAAACGTATACCCTCCTTAACATCTATTGAGCAGACACTGCTAATGCAGTGCCAATCATCAATTGTGAAAGGTTAATATATTGTTATGAAAGTTCAAAGCACTGAGTTTGGTGTTTACCAAGGAAAGGTGGTTAATGCCTTTACGCTGATTAACGACAATGGCATGAAAGTCACGCTACTTAGTTTAGGTGGGATTATTCATGATATTCAAGTGCCTGACCGAGCAGGGCAGCCACATGCTTGTGTTCAATCACTTCCCGATTTACACGCCTATATTGACGACCCTAGTTACAAGGGGGCTATTGTGGGTCGGTTTGCAAACCGCATAGGTAATGCAACTTTTACCCTTGATAACGCAGTGTACAAGTTGGATAAGAATGGCGGCGAACATAATCTGCATGGCGGCATTCCTGGCTTTCATAAAAAGGTATGGCAGTCGAAAGTCTGCAAATCTGACAGTGAGGTCTCTGTCCATTTTTCACTTAGTAGTGAAGACGGTGAAGGGGGATTCCCTGGAAACGTTGAGGTTACAGCGGTGTATACACTTGGCAATGACAACGCCTTAATGCTGGAGCTTCATGCCACCACCGATAAAGCTACCCCGCTAAGCTTAACCCAACATGCCTATTTTACTCTCAGTAAGCAGGCCACAGTGGGCACTACAGAAGTTCAAATACATAGCCAAAAAATAACCGATGTGGATAGCACTCTATTACCCACGGGGCGCTATGAGGATGTCGCCAATACCCCGTTTGATTTTAGTCAGCAAAAGGCCATTGCGACGCAAAGCAATAAGTCTCATCCACTTTATGAGCTGGTGGGTGGCTACGACCACAACTATGTGCTTTTACCCAGTGTAGAGGGGCAGCCTCAGGCGAAAGTGGCGAGCTCAGACACGGGGATTTGTATGTCGCTCTATACTGATTTGCCCGGTTTGCAGTTTTACACGGGAAGCTTGCAATCAACTTCTCAATTAGGCGCACTCTGTTTAGAGCCGCAGTATTTTCCTGACTCGCCGAATCGCCCAGAGTTTCCTGATTGTATTGCGACCCCCGAGGCTCCTTACAAGGCGTACATTCGCTACACATTCGAGCACATTTAACGAGAGACAAATAGGTAAGTGGCAATAAACGTAAACAAAACGTGTAATTTATTTAACAAATAGTTTTCTTTCTCGTTTGAAATTAAGCTAGGCTTCGTTTACTATTTAGGGTAAACGTTTAACCCGTAATTCAGACAGGTGGCCAGGCATCGCTTTTTGGCATGTCTGGCCTTCTAATATGGTGAGAGTATTTATGGCAACCCCGTTCGACCCCACAAACGATCCCCATCGTCGTTATAACCCGCTACTTGGCGAGTGGGTGTTGGTATCGCCACATCGCGCAAAACGTCCTTGGCAGGGGCAATCTGAAGAGCCTTCAAACGAGCAAAAACCAAGTTACGATCCTAACTGTTATTTATGTGCAGGTAATACCCGTATTAATGGTGAAATTAACCCTGACTATACGGGTACTTTCGTATTTGAGAACGACTTTGCAGCACTGAAAAAAGACACGGAAGACGCCAGTGAATCAGAGGGGCTTTTTCAATTCCAAACAGAGCAGGGGTGTAGCCGAGTTATTTGTTTTTCGCCGGATCACAGTAAAACATTGCCTGAACTGACCAACCACCAGCGTATGCAAGTTGTTGATTGCTGGAAGAAGCAAACCGCGGACTTAGGTCAACAATACCAATGGGTCCAGGTGTTTGAAAATAAAGGCGCTATGATGGGGTGTTCAAACCCTCACCCCCATGGGCAGGTATGGGCGCAGCAGCATTTGCCATCCGACCCAGCGAAAAAGTTAACCCAATTGGGCGAGTATTACAGCACGTACTCTCGTCCGTTATTGCTCGACTATGCTCGCCAGGAAGTAGAAAAACAAGAACGTGTGGTTTGTCAAAATAACCATTGGGTTGTGGTTGTACCTTATTGGGCGGCTTGGCCATTCGAAACCTTGTTGTTACCTCTGTTTGATGTGCAGTCGTTAGATAGCATTAGTGACCAACAAACCGAGTCGCTAGCAGAAATTATTGGCGAAATTACTACTCGCTACGACAATTTATTTGAAACTTCCTTCCCGTATTCAATGGGATGGCACAGTGCGCCTTTTGACAATCAGGCACACCCTGAGTGGACGCTTCATGCGCATTTCTTTCCGCCACTTCTTCGCTCCGCAAGTGTTAGAAAGTTTATGGTGGGTTACGAAATGATGGCTGAAGCACAACGGGATTTAACCCCTGAGCAGGCAGCCGACCGTTTAAAGGCATTGCCCGTTCAGCACTATAAGAAACGTGAGAATAACAATGGATAAGCAATTGCTGTCTGCAGAATTTGAACAACATTTTGCCCACGCACCAGCCCTCGTTGCCCATGCTCCTGGGCGCGTAAACCTCATTGGCGAGCATACAGATTATAATCAGGGTTTCGTCTTTCCCGCCGCCATCAATTTCGGCACCTGGGTGGCAGCGTCAGCCCGCGATGACAACAAAATTGTGGTGACAGCGAGGGACTATAGCAATGCAACTAACGCCTTTGCCATCGACAATATTGAATATGATGAAGAGCAGGGATGGGCAAACTATGTACGTGGTGTCGTTAAGGTTCTACACGAAGACGTTGCCGGGCTTAAAGGGGCAAACCTCTTTGTGACTGGTAACGTGCCACAAGGGGCAGGCCTAAGTTCTTCAGCTTCCTTTGAGGTTGCTATTATTAAAGCCTTGAGTGCGTTGTATGAATTACCCGTAGATGGCGTGAAAGCCGCCCTCCTGGGGCAAAAAGCGGAAAATACCTTCGTTGGTTGTTCGTGCGGTATCATGGATCAGCTGATTTCAGCGATGGGTAAAGAAGGTAATGCGATGTTGTTGGATTGCCAGTCGCTAAACATTGCTCATTCGCCTTTACCCGCATCTCACCAAATTGTCATCATTAATTCCAATGTGAAACGTGGTTTGGTGGACAGTGAATATAATTTGCGACGAGAACAATGCGAACAAGGCGCGTCTTTATTAGGTGTATCTTCATTGCGTGAAGCATCTATCGACATGCTTGAAAAAGCGAAGCCTCATATGCCTGACGTGGTGTATCGCAGAGCCAAGCACATCATTACCGAGAATGCGCGCACCCTAAGTGCCAGTACCGCTTTGAAAAATGGCGATATCGTCACTGTTAGTGAGGCAATGGCAGCGTCTCATGCGTCAATGCGAGATGACTTTGAAATTACCGTTCCGCCCATTGACTACCTCGTTAAAATTATTCATTCACTTATCGGCAACACTGGTGGTGTACGAATGACGGGGGGCGGTTTTGGCGGTTGTGTTGTCGCGCTAGTACCCACAGACCGCGTCAACGATGTTAAGCAATGTGTCGCAGATAACTATTTTAATGAAACCGGATATCATGCCGACATTTACGTGTGTACTGCTACGCAAGGAGCCTTTGCGTAATTTAACATTTTCTTTTTTCTTTTCCCTAATAGCACCGTTATTTTTATAGCGGAGTGTCCCTTACGCCGCATTGCATACGTATGCGGCGTTTTTTTTATCTAAAAATCACCTCCCTCGGTGAAAAAAGTTAAATAAATGTGATATTAATAGCGAACTTTCCTCTTTTATGAGGCAGTCGTGTAGCGGCAACACATAACAACGATAGAGCGTGCAATTTTAATTGGGCGCTATTACTCGTCGCATCTAATTTTACTGTGGGAAGAGATATGAAGTTAGCATCAATAGATATTACGGTTTTCGTGATATATGTGGTTGCACTTGTGGGGATTGCGTGGTGGGTGTCACGTGAAAAACAAGGGCATAACAAAGACACCAATGATTACTTTTTAGCAGGTTCTAGTTTGCCTTGGTGGGCCATTGGAGCATCATTAATTGCCGCCAATATTTCTGCCGAACAAATTATTGGCATGTCGGGTTCTGGGTATCAAATAGGGCTGGCTATCGCTTCTTATGAATGGATGGCAGCCATAACACTTATTATTGTAGGGAAATACTTTCTCCCCATTTTCCTAAAACACAAAATTTACACCATGCCGCAATTTCTAGAGCAGCGATATGATCACCGCGTGCGCAAGGTTATGGCTATTTTTTGGTTAGGTGTGTATGTCTTCGTAAATTTAACGGCTGTGCTTTGGTTAGGAGCATTGGCTATTAATACCATTGCCGGTGTAGATATGATTTACGGCATGATGTTCTTAGGCGTATTTTCACTGGCCTATTCACTGTATGGTGGTTTAAAAGCTGTCGCCATGACTGACATCATTCAAGTGGTGTTATTGGTGGCGGGTGGCTTATTTCTGTCCTATACGGCGCTCAACCTTATTAGCGATGGCAAGGGTGCTATACAAGGCTTTATTCATTTAACGGAAGCCTTACCAGAAAAATTCGATATGATCCTTGCCAAAGACAATCCTCATTATATGGATTTACCTGGTTTGTCAGTACTTATCGGCGGCATGTGGATCATGAATTTATCGTACTGGGGCTTTAACCAATACATTATTCAGCGCACATTAGCCGCAAAAAGTGTGCAAGAGGCACAAAAAGGTATTGTGTTTGCAGCATTCTTAAAGCTACTAATGCCGCTTATTGTGGTGCTACCGGGCATTGCCGCTGTCCTTATCGTGCCGGATTTAGGCAAAGCTGATCAAGCCTACCCAAGCCTTATGACGCTAATGCCTGTAGGGCTGAAAGGCGTTATTTTTGCCGCGTTAGTCGCCGCCATTGTTTCGTCATTAGCCTCAATGACAAACAGTGTATCCACCATTTTTACTATGGACTTATATAAAGATAAGCGGCCTGACGAATCACAACAGCATTATGTCACGGTAGGGCGTATCGTGAGCTTCGTTGCACTTGCTATTGCGATGGTTGTGGCTAAGCCATTGCTTGGAAATTTTGATCAAGCTTTTCAATATATACAAGAGTTTACGGGCTTCTTTACACCCGGAATCTGTGCACTATTCGTGTTGGGTATGTTTTGGAAGAAAACCACAGCGAATGGCGGGTTATCAGCAGCATTGGGCTCGTTCATTTTAAGTTTGGTCTTTTGGCAGTTTTGGCCTGCGCTACCCTTTATCGATCGCGTCGGTATCGTCTTTCTTCTTTGTACAGCACTGGCGATTGTGGTGTCTCTAGTGGAGAAAAAAGGCGAGAGTGTTAGTGCAGTGCAACTGCATGATGTTGAATTTAAAACGACCTCAAGTTTTAACGTTGCGTCTGCAGCTGTAATTATCCTAACAGCCGCATTTTATATTGCTTGGTGGTAAGCAAAAACTAGGCTGAAGGTCAGCTGATACTTACGTTAAATGTTGTTAGCTTTATGGGTAAAGTTAAGGTACGCGAAAAACTCTCTTTTTCGCGTACAAAATACGATATACTAATCGGCTATTATCGATGAACTTTAGTGCTTGTTGCTGTCATAGCTTTTAGAAGCTGACGGCTGCAAGCCAACAATTACGTTACAGGAGACATCAATGGCAACGAAAGGCGTTAATAAGGTTATTCTTGTCGGAAACCTTGGCAATGATCCTGAAGTAAGATACATGCCAAACGGAAACGCCGTTGCGAACTTAAGCCTTGCCACCAGTGAAAGCTGGAAGGACCAACAGGGTCAGGTTCAAGAACGCACTGAGTGGCACCGTCTTACCATGTACCGTCGCTTAGCAGAAATTGCCGGAGAGTACCTGAAAAAGGGCTCGCAAATTTACGTTGAAGGTAAACTTCAAACCCGTAAATGGCAAGATCAACAAGGGCAAGATCGCTATACTACAGAAATTATTGTCGACCAAATGCAAATGCTTGGCGGCCGTGGTGGAGAAGCTGGTGGCGGCAGCGGTGGTTATCAGCGTCAGCAGAGCAATCAAGGTGGTGGTTACAACCAAAACCAAGGTGGTGGATATAATCAGCCTGCTCCACAAGGCGCTCCGCAAGGTGGTCAACAAGGCGGATATAATCAAGCGCCACAAGGTGGCGGTCAGTCGCAGCCTAAAACACCGCCAATGGCAGAGCCAGACTTTGATTTTGACGATGACATTCCGTTCTAAATCAAGTCAGCACAAGCCATATTGATGAAAGCCGCTTTTATGCGGCTTTTTTATTGTCTTTTTATAGCTAAGTCTGTTATCAAGAAGAGTGATGAATACGTTTTCCCTCTAAATGTTAAATTTAACGCGCTTTCTGTTCGTTTAATTACTTAAGCTTATTTATTAAAATTCATTTAAATAATGGGCTTGTGCTTGTATGTTGTGGGATGCAGGGTAATATAAAAGCATCTAATAATTCACAAAGTATTAGCATTAAAATGAAAACGTTATCCCTACTACTTGTTGCCACCACAATAGTCAGTGGCGCCACCTTTGCTGCCCAAACTCTATATAAAGATTATCCCGCAGATGTTATGCCTGAACTGAGTGAATCCGGTGAATTCCCAGTTGGCGTTACCACAATGGAAGTGACCTACCCTGAGGCCGCGATGACCATGGAAGGTAAAATGGAAACCCGGGGACTTACGTTAGAAGTCTGGTATCCCGCGCAGAAAGCTACCGAGAACACGTTGTATTCTGATGAAACACGCAGTGGCCAAGTATTTGAAATTCAGGCTGATGCTTCTCGTGATGTTGCAATAGCGGAGTCTGAGAGTAAGTTCCCTATTGTGGTTGTGTCTCATGGTTACACAGGATACCGCACATTAATGTACTACTTAGGTGAGCACCTTGCTTCCCATGGGTATGTTGTGGCGGCCATCGACCACACTGACTCTACTAATAAAGATGTTAATTTTGCAGAAAACCCTTATTCAGGTTTTCCTAGCACCTTACTCAACCGTTCAAGAGACCAAGTGTTTACCTTAAATGCTGTTACCGATAGTGAATTCTTCAACGCTAGCGTGGATGCGACTAAAGCCGGCGTTATCGGCTATTCAATGGGGGGCTTTGGCGCTGTAAGTACCGTTGGGGGGTGCTATGCTTTTAACGACGAGGCGGCGGCTACTTTTACGGGTACTAAAGATCCAGCGGTTATCGCGTTAGTCAAACAAGCGTTAAATACCTGCGCGGGTGGAAAGGCTAGCAGTGACGATACATTAAGTGCCTGGAAGGCCGCATTAGCCCTTGCACCGTGGGGCGGTCAGCACCAAATATTTGACGTGGATTCCCTTAATAATATAAACGTACCTGTTTTATACGTAGCAGGGGACAACGATGATATTTCAGGCTACGACGGAATTCGTTGGTTGTTCGAAAATACGGGAAGCAAAGACAGCAAGCTACTCACCATTAAAAACGCACGTCATAATGTGGCTCCCCATCCGGCACCTAAGGAAGCATTTGGCAACGAATTTGATATTGGTTCTTACCTCGAGCCCGCTTGGGATACACAAAAGCTAAATGCTATTAACGAGCACTTTGCGTTGGCATTGATGAATTGTCATGTGAAGGATATGGCTGAGTTTTGTGATTACCTCAATGTAAAGGGCAGTAGCGACCAAGTACTTGTTGAAGGGAAAAAGCCTACTCCTTGGAAAGGCTTCGACGACCGTTGGGCACTTGGGCTCGTCGTTGAAGGTAAATAGAACACATGTGCTAATGGCGACATAAAGCAAACCATAGGAAGGGCGTTAAGCGCCCTTTTTCATTTTTATTCATCGACCTTCCTTCCTATTTCCTCATTCCTTTGTCGCGTGTTCCGACGTGTTTGCGCAACGCTAGCATTTTGTTACAGAAAGCATTTTAATTTATAGACGGGCTAACGTAGATTAGAAAAAGCGCGAATGTGCAACCTATGAAGATGTCTCACGCCATGGTGTGAACAGTTGCTCGACTATACTTAATCAAAGGATGTGATATGAACCTAAAGAAATTAGCGATACCGCTTTTGTGTGTCACTACATTGTCTGCTTCATCTATGACTGTGGTTGCTTCGACCGCCGAGACTAACCAGCAAAGCCAGCAAACGGTAGATTTCGAATGGCTTTTTCAGCAAGGTGCTTTCGAAAAAATTATTGAGGCACTTAGCGAAATAAAAAATAAAACACCCGAACAACACAACATGCTTGTTTCTGCACTTATGAACACGGATTTAGATGATGCAGAAGAGGCATCAGAGCGCTTTATAAGGGCCTATTCTAATGACTATAGGGCGTATCATACCCATGCGAGCGTCATGGGGGCGCAAGCTTCAAGCAGTATTTTTTCTGCTTTAGGTTATGCAAAAAAAGCCAAGCAGAGCCTAGAACAAGCGGTTGAAATAGCCCCCGATGAAATTGCTGTTTATCAAGCACTAATGCAATTTCATCTTATGGCGCCTTCTATCGCCGGTGGCGACATTGATGAGGCAAAAAAACTCGCGCAACATATTGCAACACTGGACGACATTGAAGGGCAATTTGCTTTAGCAAAAGTGTACTTAGAAGATGACCAAGAAGGTGAAGCGAAAACACTCTACGCCCCTTTATTGGAAAGGGACGATACGCAAATACGCGCCCGTTTTGAACTTGGGAATTACTACTTAACTGACGAGCAGTTTCAGGCGTCCTATGACATTCTGCTCCCCCTTTCTGCTATGCAGGTGCCTGTCGTTGATAAAGCGGATAACGAGCAGTGGGATAAGTACGAAGAAAGCATGAGCCGGCTGCTGTATGGCAAATACCGACTAGGCCAGGTTGCGGTTAAAAGTGGTCAATATACGCAAGAGGGTATTCAGGCCCTTAAACGTTATCTGCAAGAGTATGACGATACCATCATCGACACCCAAAGCCTTCCCACACCGAGTTGGGCTAAGTTACGTTTAGCTGAATTACTGCTTAACGCCAACGCGCTAAGTGAGGCCGAAGACCTCATAAAGCAAATTGGCGAAGATGACGACAAGAACTTTTCGAAAATTCTTAAACAACTCAAAAAAGAGTTAAAAAAACGAGCGGCGGTGTAATACCGCACAGCTCGCTTACTCGCATTTTCTCTATGTAGCGCTTAGAAAGCCATAGCGTTTAGAAAACTACAGGGCTTTAACAGTATAAATCAGGGCTGTCTGTGGGAAGAGTACCGGCAGCTGCATACCGTATTGCATCAATACTTCGCCAGAGAATACGTGCCCTTCGGTTTGTTGCAAAATAGACGGTGTGTATTCTTTTAGCTTCTCAGGCCATACACGCTCAATGGTGTATTGCTTATTAGCATCGAGACCTGCGAAGTAGAAACGGTTCGGCGTAGTGCGTACGGTTTCTGTAACACTATTATAAGCAAAAATGCCTTCCTGTTTGTCTTTAGACACATAACCAAATTTCACATTCATGCCGTCATCGTCCATGCGGAATAGGTCGCCGCCGTGGGTAATATGACGATATTTCTTATAAAGCGAAATGGCATCGGTTAACACTTTTTGTTCGTGCTCTGTTAGTTCACGTGGGTCCATTTCTATACCCATATGCCCAAACAACGCTACTGCTGAACGAATTTCAATAGGTAGGTTTCGCCCGGTAATGTGACAGTCACGTGGGCCCACATGCGCGCCCATCACTTCAGATGGGAAGAAATAAGAACAACCCCGCTGAATGTAAAGGCGATCGAGTGCGTCGTTTGAATCTGACGTCCAGAATCGGTCTGTGTGAGGTAATATCCCTAGATCTACGCGACCACCACCAGAGCAGCAACTTTCAATTTCAACACCAGAATGCGCGGCTTTTACACGGTCAATCAGGCCATACAGCGCAGCCATTTGACCATGCATTGCGGGTTTCCCTTGTAGGTTGCCCGGGTGGTTTACGTCGCGGTTCATGTCCCATTTGATGTAGCTGATTTTTGGGTACGCTTTTAGTACGTCGGTAATAACCTTATACAGGTATTCCACGACCTCAGGGTTGGTTAAATCTAAAACGTATTGATTTCGGAAGGGAACATGGGGGTTGTTCTCAGTTTGTAGCGCCCATTCAGGATGCGCGCGATACAAGTCGCTATCAGGGTTAACCATTTCTGGCTCAAACCAAATGCCGAATTCCATGCCAAGGCCAGTAACATGGTCGATTAGCCCATCTAAGCCTTGAGGATAAATGGTTTCGTCAACAAACCAATCACCTAAGCCTGCTTTGTCGTGTCGACGGCCTTTGAACCAACCATCGTCCAACACAAAGCGCTCAATGCCTAGCGGCGCTACTTTATTAGCAAGTGCCTTTAATGTGTCTTCGTCATGGTCAAAGTAGATGCCTTCCCATGTATTGTAGTGCACAGGACGGGGTTTAGACTCTGCGCTATGGCTCAGAACTTTGCTGCGAATAAAGTTGTGGAATTGCTGAGATAGAGACGAGAAGCCTTGGTCCCCGTAGCCTACATATAATACCGGAGAGGTATAACTGTCACCCGATTGCAATACCACTTCACCTGGAAACAGGAGTTCACCAAACTGCACGTAGCTTCTTCCATCAGCCATCAACTCTGCGCGCAATTTGTGGTTGGCTGACGCGCCTAGGTGAAAACCAAAACATTCACCTTGAAGTTCACCTGTATGTTGTGGGAATGCAATTAAACCGGGAAAGGTGTCGTGGGAGGTTTTACCTCGACGGTTTTCTCGTACATAGCTTCCGAAGAATAAGTCATGATCTTTGGTTTGGAATTCAGCAGACCAACGACCTTCGAAAGTTTTAATTTTACTAACCGTAGTGGGAAGTGGAAGGCTTGCAGCATTCAGGTAGTTGAGGTTTAGCGCGCTGCTGCCAGTGTTTTCAACACGAGATACATATTTAACCACACTGGTATCTGTATCGAGTTCCGCCGTTGTAATAAGGCGCATACCGCGGTGCGCATCTTCAGCAGTGAAGGACACCGATTGACCGTCTTGGTTTATGTTCACCAAAATAAAGCCTGCTGACCATTGATCTGCATCGCCAGATATTTCTAGCCCGGGCTGACCGGTCCACCCTTCACCATGGGTAGGAACCAGCGTGACGGGCGGCTCGATAACGGGGGCGCATTTTGCTTCTTGGCGAGTATTTAAAACGCTAAGCATTTCTGGCGTGGTGGCCTCACTTAGGGTCGCCCCATAATAAATCACCTTTGGCATTCTGCCTGTGCAATCGAAGGTAAGTGAAACCCGTGAATTCTTTAAACTAACAAACTGGGGTAATGAAGACATATGCTCCTCGCGTTAATTGCGCCGCCTATAAGTGTGGCGGTCATGTATAACATAGATAATACGGTTAATTAAGATTTGCGCTAGTTCGCTTACATGCTTTGGGTTAAACGTTTACATTTTTGAGATTAGTCACTGCTTAAATTTAATCTTTCGCTAGTTTTAAACTCACTTTCACTGCGCTGTTCTCGTGGTGTTGGCTCAGTTGTACTAGGCGATTGTATTGCCTTAACGACAGCATCATTGCGTGAATGGCAATCAGCACGCCTTGTTCGTGTAATTCCACGACGGTATCTTTTTCCAATTCGGCTAGACGGGTTTCATCTATGGTAAGCAGGTCATTTGAGACGACTTCTTGCCCATCTTGTAAGGTGAGTGTGGTTGAAAGGGGCGTGAGTAAATTCAGATTTGCGATTATCTCTATAAACGCCTTCGCCTGTTGTTGGCCAGATACTAAGTTTGACAGAATACTTTGATAGTGTTTCAGCAAGCTGGTTGGCTGACCATCGGAAGAAAATAGGCGGGTGGAAGGCGTCGCTTGCTGGCTCACTCTCTCATCGGCGTCATTGATGAGTACCCTTAATGATTGGTTGTCTAGGGCGTAATTAAAAGGATGCGATTGAATACTTAAAGGAATCGCATGGCCTAGCCACTGCGCTTTCCCACAAAATAAATTATCAAAAGGCGCCATGCCCACCACAGCAGCTAAAGTGTACTCTGGCTTTGTGTGATTCACGATGACAATAGGCATGCAGCCGCTTAAACTGGCTATTTCGTTAAAGCCTATAGTAACCAAGTTAAATGCACGGGCATGAGAAAAACCAGGATCCTGGGTAATGCCCGTATCTTTATGCTGTTGCGTATCTAGAGTGACGTAAGAAGGTCGTGTCATAACTGCTCACTAAGATTGGAAAAAGCTTTCAACTAACCCTCGATGGGAAGGAAGACGCTCTTTTAGTTGGCCAATGAGTGTTTGGTTTAATTGCCCTTGTTTCGTGGCAAAGTTGTGGTGCTTTAGCGAGCGTTCTGTGGTGCTCATATCCCAATTGAAATCGGTTTTAGGCCCCATACCATACAATATGTAGCGGTAACTCTGTGCACTAAACGCTTCGTTTGCTTGAGGAAAATCACTGTCGAGTATAGGCCGATAGCGCCATTCTTCAAGCAAGTCTGCCAATCGTTCGGGAATACTTCCTCGCTGTTTATTGTCTTGCCAAAATGCTTCGGGCCGGTTGCTCAAAACGTAATGGAGTTTTAAAAATTCGATGGTGCGTTCCCACAAATAAGTCAACCGGCTATTAAAACGCTGGCTGACCTTCGACATTATTGTCGTATTGGCCGGTAGCTGCTCGGCCAGTAGCATTGCACTTTGCTCAATTAGCATTAGTGACGAGGCTTCAAGGGGTTCTAAAAATCCGCTAGAGAGGCCAATGGCTACACAGTTGTTGTGCCAAAACGTTTCTCGATAGCCTGTTTTGAATTGAATTTCCCTAAATGCATCCGGGGTAGCCATAGAAGGGGCTACTTGAGACAAATAGCGAGAGAGCGTGTCCGCTGCGCGATCTACATCTTGGTGCTCTCGAGAAAATACATAACCTGTGCCCCGCCGGTGTTGTAAGCCAATATCCCAAATCCAGCCTGCTTCTTGCGCCGTTGAAAGAGTATGACACGGGATAGGGGCGGTCTCGTTTTCAAAAGGGGCCTGACACACTAAAGCGCTGTTGGCAAATAGGTGATGGCTGGCGTCTTTTAGTTTAACGCCTAATGCTTTGTTAATGAGCAGCCCAGAAAAACCAGAGCAATCAACAAATAGGTCACCCTCTATCTTTCCCGATTGCTGGGTCTGTAAACTTACAATTCCCGCTTCAGGTGAATCTGCTTGGGTATTAACCTGTGTCACTTTATCAACAAGGTGGGTCACACCCAGTCGATTTACACAATGGCGTCGCAGTAACGAAATAAACTGCCCAGCATCTAGATGATACCCATAGTTGGCAGTAAAACTTTGTTTACCATGTGCCGTTAACTTAGGCGCAAGCCCTGCGTCACACAATGCGGGCTGGAAACATACATCTTGCGCATAGTGGCTGTGTGTTTGTGCTGTGGTTAACCAGTACGGGGTGATATCTAACGTAGCAGAACCTTGCGGTGCGCTAAAAGGGTGATAATAACTGTTGTCTTGATTGCGCCCGTTATCGCTATACCAATTCACAAACTTACTGGCTTGCTTAAACGTGGCGCTGGCTTGGGTAACGAGTTCAGCCTCTGAAATACCTATGGTCGCCAGCGTGCGGCGCATAGTAGGCCAAGTGCCTTCCCCCACCCCAATAGGCGGAACAGCATCAGATTCAATAACGGTAACGGATAAGCGTTGCCCGTTATTGTCCGCACCACTGTGAGTAGCGGCAAGCAGACCGGCAGTTAACCAACCCGCTGTGCCACCACCCACAATGACAATGCGATTAACCTCACTCATCATGTATTAGCCTATATCAAAACCTGTGAATGGCCGCTTATTGGGCGGCGGAGTCTTCATCAATAAGTCGACCTCGCCATTGCGCACTTTGTTTGAAGACGACCTTGTTCAATATAAGTGCAAGCGCTATACAGCAAACAAGGGTGACTAGCATTAAATGAATATAGTGCAGGCCAAATGGTGCGTGTACAAAGCTAAAGTAAGCGTAAAGGAGCACACCGAAAATCACCGAGGCAATCCCCGCATTTGCATTCACGTTGTTAAACAGCAGCCCAACGATAAAGATAGACAATATAGGCATGCTTAATAAACCGAATAACTGTTGCAGTAGGTTAATGATGCTCTCTGCTTGCGCATAAACTGGCACCATAAGTAACGACACCACAGTAAGAAGAGCGGTAACGATGCCGCTCAATCTGGCAACGTTAGGCTTTTTGTCAACGTATGCTTCATGAATATCACACACATAAAGGGCCGTCGCTGAGTTTAAGTTACTGTTATAGGTTGTTAGTACAGCGGCGGCTAAGGCCGCGGCGAACACGCCAGATAACCAGTCTGGCAGTACATCGCCCACTAGCGTACCGTAAGCCGCATCGTTGATATCACCATACAGCTTAAAAGAGATAATTCCCGGCACCACAATAATGGTAGGGACGATGATAAAACGGATAATGGCTGCGGCGTAAACCCCTTTTTGAGCCTCTTTTAAGTTAGGTGCTGCCATAGCACGCTGTGTAATAACTTGGTTAGTACTCCAGTAAAAGGTTTGGATGAAAATCATACCGGTTAACAGCGTGTGCCATGGAAGGGGAGAGTCGTTATCGCCAATTAACGTAAGACGCTCAGCGGGTATGCCGGAAAAGTCAAAATCAATGGCAAACAGTGCAAGTACCACAACAACAATGGCCATGGTCAGCAATAAAATGCCGGAATAGGTATCTGACACGGCTACCGCACGTAAGCCACCGAATATGGCGTAAAAAGCGCCAATAAGGGCAAATGCGGTGGCGACGTACATAAGAGGGATATCAACATTGAACATGTTGATCATGAACAGCGAACCTGAGTAGATAACCGCTGGCATAAAAATAAAGCTGCTCCCTAGGAAGAAAAGCAAGCCAATTAAGGCGCGGATGTGCTTATTGTTATAGCGCATCTCTAGTAATTCTGTGGTGGTAGTACACTGATAATGGTAATACACGGGTAAAAACACCCGAGCCAAGATGATAAGACCTGCCACCGCGGCAAATTCCCACCATGCGAGTAATGCCATCTGATTACCATTCATGCCCACGAGTTGGTCGGTACTTAAGTTCGTTAATGTAATAGAGCCAGCAACAAATATCCAAGTAAGCCCACCGCCCGCGAGAAAATATTCTTTGTTTTCGCTCGCTTTACTGTGGCCATGGCCACGACATTTCAGGTAGGTAAGCAAGCCGATGAGTGCGGTAATGAAAATAAAAACTAAAAGTTGGGTTAAGCTGCCAGACACGTAAAACTCCTCAGCAGTAAAAGACAAAAAGGGGGCAAGAGAGCCCCCTTTACTTTCTTCGTTTAATTAGAAGCTAGCACGTACACCTACAGCGTAACGTGAGCCATCAGCAACTTGCTGAACAAAATGTTCAGATAGACGGCCGCGACGGGTAAGCTCTTCATCAGTGATGTTAATACCTTCAAAGAACACGGTGAAGGTTTCATTTACATCGTAGCTTACACTCATGTCTACTTGGGTGTAAGTTTCCGTGAAGCGAGGTTCTGTGCCACCTAGTGAACTTACCGCTTCTTGCATAAAGGTTTCACGGTTGTTAAGCGCTACACGGGCTTGGAAAGCATCTTTTTCGTAGAACACCGTAATGTTCTGCGAGTTACCTAAGCCAGGTAGGCTAAACTCTGAATCAGAATCCACAATGGTGGCGTTGGCTTGAATACCAAAACCGTTTTCAAGTGTATGTAACCAAGCTAGCTCTAAACCATCAACTTCAAGGGTTTCACCATTACGTGGGCGAAGTACGCTAAATACATATTCACCGCTGTCGAGGAACAATGACTCATCAGCCGTATCCGACGAGATGAAATCTTCTACTTCCTTGTTGAACGCCGCGGCAGAGAAGTAGCTAGTGTCATCGTAGTACCATTCTAGTGATACATCCCAGCTCGTTGCTTTATAAGGTTCAAGTTCAGTATTACCGGCTTGTGCCTGCAAGTTGCCTGGACGGGAAACCGTCACGTTAAACACAGGTACTAAGTCGTCCATCATTGGACGAGTCAGTGTTTGAGAGTATGCATAACGCAAGTACACATCGTCAGTCAGTTGTAGTTTAACGTTTACATTAGGCAGTAACGACGAATAGCTATTCGTTTCGTTAACCGGCTCACCTGCGTCAGTTTCATATACCACGTTCAAATCAGACGGATCGTTTGGAATTGGCTCAAGATCTTTCACCACTTGGCTGGTTCCGTCCACTGAGGTATCGGTTTGGCTGTAACGGAAGCCAAAGTTGATATCTAGCGGCATTTCAGACACTTCGGTAGAGAAGTAGAACTGCGCATACGCGCTAAGAATTTCTTCACCTACCACATAGGAATCGTTGCTTGGCTGAGGATCAGCAATGTTAGTTGCATCTACAGCGTCGCGGACGGTATCAAAGTCTAGCCCTGTTGCATCAGCAATTTGTTGTACTGCTTCATCAGAGGTAGCGTAATCAAAAAAGGCTTCTGGGTCGTAGGTTAACCACTGATTTGGTACGCCACTGAAATAGTTTTCAGCAGTAAATACAGACAGTAACTCATCGGGGAAATCAAAGGTGTAACCACAGTAAATGTCACAACCAGAGGCGAAACGGCGTGTATTTGTTTTCTCACGATCTTGGTAATAAAGGCCAAAGTCAGCTTTATAGAAAGCGTTGTCTGAATCAGGCACCCACGTGAAATCTGCGCGGTACTCTGAAATGGTATCTTCAGTGTCAAACCCATTTCTTTCGTTGTAGTGCATGCGACCTAACGATGGGTCTTGAAGGGCTGAGTCGCCGCCAGCAACCGTTAAGGTAGGTGTGGTACCTGAATAATCAACACTGTACTCGTTGTTA
The DNA here is from genome assembly GCF_000730385.1 of Alteromonas australica. Taxonomy (NCBI): domain Bacteria; kingdom Pseudomonadati; phylum Pseudomonadota; class Gammaproteobacteria; order Alteromonadales; family Alteromonadaceae; genus Alteromonas; species Alteromonas australica. The sequence continues at coordinate 274,476 of NZ_CP008849.1, forward strand.
TAACCGATAACCGTGAAGAAGTTGTCACCACCACTATTGTCTTCTGCTGTCGAGGTTGATACATCAATGGTGGCCGTTAAGTTATCATTAACTAGCCACTCGAAATTGGCACCAAACGCTTGAATTTCAACGTCACGGCCGTAACGACGACGGATAAAGTCAGTGGCGCCACCCACGCCGTCAACCACGGTACTTGTCACGCCAGTTAAGCTACCGTTGTCATTGAAAGTCATATCATCAAGGTTACTATCAGAGAACCAGTGCCCCACACTATGAGCATCCGAATCCACTTCAAACTTTGAATAGAGACCGTCTAGGGTTAGGGTCATGTCGTCATTCGGCGCATATTGAACAACCAAGTTACCCGACGTTCTTTCACGGTCCACAAGGTCAACAATTTGGTCGAAGTTTTGCGGAACATACACACCATTGTACTGGGCATTGTCCGCGTAATCTGGGTTATCTAACTGAGAACGATCAGTAATGCTCACTTCAGGACGCCAGTAACGAGTTTCTAGCATGTTCGTTTGTAGCTTACGTTGCTGGAACGACGCAGCGGCTAGCACACCTAACTTGCCGTCTAAGAAGGTATTCGTTACCAACCCTGATAGTTGCGGGGTGGTTTCTTCAGAAATATCTTCGTACATACCTTTAACGCTAGCTACAGCTTTAAAGCCGTCAAAGGCAAATGGGCGAGCGGTAGTCACTTCAACCGTAGAGCCGATACCGCCTTCTTGCATAGAAGCCAATGGGCTTTTATATACTTTCGCGCCGCTAATTAATTCTGCGGGTAATGTGTCGAAGCTAAATGCGCGACCTTGGTTTTCAGTCGCAATTTGGCGACCGTTAACGAGTACCGTGTTAAAATCGGGGCCGAATCCACGGACAGTGATATATTGACCCTCACCACCTGAACGGTCAATGGCAACACCTGTAATACGTTGAAGTGACTCTGCAACGTTTTGATCAGGGAACTTACCTAAGTCTTCAGCAGTAATACCATCATAAACCACATCGGATGCTTTTTTATCTAGCATCGAAGCTTTAAGTGAGCTGGTAAAACCTTTTACTTCGATGACTTCAACTTGGTCATCGGCAGTATTTGCTTCTTGAGCAAATGCCATAGGTGCGTGTAGAGCAGAGGCGATAGCCACTCCTAAAAGTGAGCGTCTCGCGATGGGGCCTAACTGTGATGTGTTAATTTTATGTGTCACTGTGTTTTCTCCGTGAGTAGGCTACGTTTTAACGTACTTTGCGTCAAAATTACGTTCTAAGTATGTGCGGATCAAGCCTTATTAACATTACTTTTACACATTTATTGCAGAATTTTTTAATTTATTATTCGTATCTATATGAAAATTAAGCAATTTACGTTTTAAGGTAAAAGGTGAAACGTTTACCTTAATTTTGATACTAACATAAAATTACATTGTAATGACAATGTTATAAAAAATATTTTCTTATAAAAAAAGCGTAGTCGATAACTACGCTTTATTAACAAATGTGCTTAATTTAGCGGTTAACTGCAACGAATCCGCGCTACAGCGGCTTTCCAACCGTCGTAGGCAACATCTCTTTGCGCTTTGGAGAGGCGAGGGGTGAAAACGCTATCACTACGCCAACATTGGGTAAGATCGTCCACCGAATTAAAGATACCGGCTTGCAGGCCAGCTAAGAAGGCGGCACCTAACGCGGTGGTTTCGGTAATCTCCGGGCGTTCGACTTCGGCCCCTAGAATGTCAGATAAAAAGCCCATCACCCAATCGTTACGTGACATACCACCATCTACCCGAATTGTGGTGGGCCTTGCGCCATCGCTTTCCATGGCTTTTTGGAGATCTTTTGTTTGATAACAAACAGACTGAAGGCCAGCGGCAACAATTTCACTGATGCCTGTGTCTCGGGTTAACCCTAAAATGGCACCACGGGCGTCAGGGTCCCAATAAGGGGCACCAAGGCCTGTGAACGCAGGCACTAAAAACACCCCATTATCTTGCCTGGCACGTTGAGCCAGTGCTTCTGATTCTGCGGCATCGTCAATCAGTTTGAGTCCATCTCTTAGCCATTGCACTGTGGCACCGGCCATAAAGATGCTGCCCTCTAGAGCGTAGGTGGTTTTCCCATTGAGTCGATAGCCGACGGTGGTAAGCAAGCGATTTTTCGACTGCAGTGGTTTATCACCGGTGTTTAAGATCATAAAGCAACCTGTGCCGTAGGTGCTTTTTGCCATGCCTTTTTCAAAACATGCCTGCCCGACTAAAGCCGATTGCTGATCGCCAGCCACGCCCTGTATTGGTATCGCTTTACCGAGTAAGGTTTCATCTACCGTACCGAAATCGGCGGCACAGTCCATAACGTCCGGCAACATAGCTTTGGGAATATTAAAAGCCGCAAGCAGTTTGTCGTCCCAGCATTGCTGGTTTATATCAAACAACATGGTGCGAGAGGCATTAGTGGCATCGGTTTTATGAGCTTGACCATTGGTAAGACGCCATATCAAGAAGGTGTCAACGGTGCCGAATAAAAGCTCGCCGTTGTCGGCTTGTGCTCTCGCGCCTTCTACATTATCCAGTATCCAGGCTATTTTGGTGGCAGAAAAATAAGGGTCAAGTAACAAGCCTGTCGACTCAGTAATATGCTCGACCAAGCTTTCATCTTCGCTAAGTTGTCGGCATTGCTCTGCTGTTCGTCTGTCTTGCCATACAATGGCGGGGTAAATGGGCTTGCCGGTGGACTTATTCCAAACTAACGTGGTTTCTCTTTGATTCGTTATCCCTATAGAAGCAATATCTGCCGGTGACAAGGCACATTTGTCGAATACGGTGTTTAATGTGGTTTTCACGCTTTCCCATATTTCTTCAGGATCATGTTCTACCCATCCATCTTTCGGGTATTTTTGCGAAAACTCTTGTTGCGCAATAGCAACAATAGCGCCCTTAGGCGAAAAAATAATACTGCGTGAGCTGGTTGTGCCTTGGTCAATGGCAAGAATATGTTGTCCCATGAGGTCACTCCAAGAGAAAATTTTCATAGAGTTTGCATCATTTACACCCGTTTAACAATGCTATGTTTTCGAAAACGAACATTTACATGTTCGATTTTACATGGGAACTTCATAAATAACGCCGTATACTACGCGTAAATTCGAATGAAAAAGTAAAAGGCAAACAGAATGAACCAAACGCAAAGACACGAAAAAATCGTAAATTTAGTGAAGCAGCACGGTTTTATGTCTATTGATGATTTGGTCTCTGCGTGTGATGTCACGCCGCAAACCATTCGAAGAGATTTAAATCAATTGGCTGACAATGGCGTGATAAGTCGGTTTCATGGCGGTGCAGGATTAAACAAAAGCTGGGAAAACACCCCCTATCAGGAACGTAAAACCCAAAATAGCGCGGTAAAAGAACGTATTGCCGAAGCGGTGGCTGCCATGATCCCCGATGGGGCATCTTTGTTCATTAATATTGGTACGACAACAGAACTTATCGCTAAAAAGCTCCTCAATCATAAGAATCTTCATGTTGTGACTAATAATATCCACGTAGCTACCATCCTATCTGCGAAAGAAGACTTCTCAGTCATTATCGCGGCTGGAGAAGTACGCTATAGAGATGGGGGCATTATAGGTGAAGCCACCTGCGACTTTATCAGTCAGTTTAGAATGGACTACGGCATTATAGGTATCAGTGGCATTAGCGCGGATGGCGCACTCCTTGATTTCGACTTTCGTGAGGTGAAAGTTTCACAAGCAATTCTTGAGCACACACAACACGTTATTCTTGCCGCAGACTACAGTAAGTTTGAGCGCCGCGCCATGGTTGAACAAGGCCACATTTCACAAGTTGATTGTCTTGTTTGTGACAAAACTCCCCCGCAAAGTATTAATAAAATCATCAAAGAAAACAATATTACCTTTGTCAAAGCCTAAGCTAATTTTGACACCTTGCTGGCGGCAAATCTTGTTCTTGTGACGATAAAGGCGCAGTACATTGTGAAGGGTTAATAAATTTTCATTAATGTTCGGTTGTGTTCGTTTTATGTTGACATATGTTCTTTTTGGCGGTCAAATAGCCAGCATATCCAGTGAGCCACAAGAGCATGAAGATGACACAAGAAAATAACAATCCCCCCCAAGCCGTTGACGTACTCGTTATTGGCGGCGGCGTAAACGGCGTGGGTGTAGCGTTAGACGCAGCTGGGCGAGGGCTAACCGTTGCCTTGTGCGAAAAGGGTGATTTAGGTGGCGCAACCTCATCATCTAGCAGCAAGTTAATTCATGGTGGCTTGCGGTATCTGGAGCATTATGAGTTTCGCCTTGTCAAAGAAGCGTTAGCAGAGCGGGAAGTATTATTGAAAAAAGCCCCTCATATTATGTGGCCGTTGCGTTTCAGATTGCCTCATCAAAAACACCTAAGACCCGCTTGGATGATTCGTATTGGCCTGTTCTTGTACGACTCGCTAGCAAAGCGAAATATGCTGCCACGATCGAAGAAGCTTTCTACCACGCCCGATGGCCCCCTAGATGAGTCTATCTCAACGTGTTTCGAGTACTCAGACGGCTGGGTCGATGACGCTCGGTTGGTGGTATTAAATGCGTTGGCCGCGCAAGATCAAGGGGCTAAGATTTTCGCCAGAACAGAATGTTTGCATGCGCAAAAGCATGAGAATCATTGGCTAGTCACTTTACGTAACTGTGAAGGGAAAACGTTTACAGTTCAGGCTCGTTCGCTGGTGAATGCAGCGGGGCCGTGGGCGGTTTCATTGTTAGATAGATTTTCTGACATTAAAAATCCTAATGCCATGCGCATGGTAAAAGGCAGTCATTTTATCGTGCCAAGGCTTTATGAGTCAGAAGAAGCTTATATTCTGCAAAATAAAGACGGCAGAATAGTGTTCGTTATTCCCTATGAAGACGATTTTTCATTAGTGGGCACCACGGACGAAAACTACACGGGTGACCCGTCAGCGGCGTCGATTTCTGATGCCGAAACTAAATACCTCATCGACGTGGTGAACACCTATTTTAAAACCAAAATCGGTGAAAAAGACATTGTGCATAGCTACAGTGGTGTCAGGCCTTTGTTAGAAGAAGCAAATGCCTCGGCACAGGAGCTTACCCGAGATTACAAAGTTGAGCTGATTGGCGAAAAGGACGCTCCCATACTACTGAATATTTTCGGTGGCAAAATCACAACCTATCGTAAACTTGCTGAGCACGCGGTAGATAAGCTGTGTACATTGTTTCCCAGAGCAGGGAAAGCATGGACAAAAGAGGTGCCGCTGCCCGGTGGCGCGTTTGAGAATCAGGAAACACTTTGCGCAAACCTTGAAGCACAATACCCGTGGTTACCTGAAGCCGCTAGAGTGCGATATGTTCGTCAGTACGGGCTATTGTGTAGCAAGTTTTTGAAAGGCAAACAAACATTGAGCGATTTGGGTGAAGACTTCGGTGCACATCTTTATCAAGCCGAAGTCGATTACCTAATTCAATACGAATGGGCCTATACCCTCGATGACATTATTTGGCGTAGAACTAAACAAGGGTTAAGGCTAACTGAAGCGCAAAAGCAAAGATTACAGACTTATGTGTCTGAAAAAGTGGGCTCATACCTAGTGCAAGATACGTTTAAAGTATCAGCATAAATAGTGTGTAAGGAGCAAAACCCCAAACAGGAAAACCCAAACAGTAAAACCCTGAACAGGAAAACAAGGATGCACGGTGAAAGAGATAATACTGGTTAGGCATGGAAAGCCCGCCTCGGCCCACAATCAAAAAGTTAATGCTGTTGATTACGCTAAATGGGTTAGAAATTACAATAAATCTGAACTAGACCCGAATAGCCAACCACGTAAAAAAGTGTGCCTGGAAAATAGCTACATAGGCGTGAGTCCGCTGCATCGTGCAAAATGCTCTGCTGCGTATTATGGCGCATCTCACATACATGAAGAGCTTGCTGATTTACGTGAAATGGATATTCCCTATTACCATTTACCTTTCACGCTAAAAGCGTGGCATTGGGTGGTGATTTCACGCGCCTTGTGGTTTCTGGGCAGAAAAGGGCGGTTTGAGCGTTTTACCGACGCCAAACAACGGGTTGAAAGGTTAGCTGTGTACCTAGACACATTGTCGAAGCAAGAACCTCGCATTGTCCTCTTTGGCCACGGTATGGCCCATTTTTTTCTACGTAAATCCCTTGTAAAGCAGAAATGGCGTATAACAGAAAAAGACGGGGAATTCTGGGGCGTCACGCGTTTAGAGAAAATGTAACAGCCTAAAAACCCGTCTTGTAAAATCTCTTGAACGGCTTCTTTAAAGCCTTTGAAGGATTTCGCTATAATTTTTTTCATTTAGCAGTAATATGAGGCATGAAAACAAGGATAACAATCATGCGTCGTGCCAAGTCAAAGAAAACGCCCGCCAGTTTCTGGGGCACACTGTTAAAAGTATTGGTTATTGTCATTTTTGCTGCGTCACTTTTGCTGGCAATCAAAACACTGAATACCGCGGATGAAGACACGAGTCATGGGGCCTTTATTCAGTATCAACAGCGCTTTGAAGAGCACGTGACAGCGGCCCACTGGAAATGGCGAGCGGTGCAACCTGCCACAATGATTATGCTGGTGCATTACGATAGTAACGGCCAAGAAACAAACAGAAGCCCAGTAAAAATGAGTGCCAAGGGGTGGCCGGCGGCAGAGCAATCAAGCTTAGGTTGTAAGAAGATTTGGGCTGCATTAGTCGCACTTCCCTTACAGGTTGACGGTTTTAATATTCGTGCCGACTACTTTGCACCTGATGGGAACGATGAGGAAAGGTACTGGTGTCGCTATAGCTTAACGTCTGGCCCATACTTCGACTATTTCCCAGAGCGGGGCGATGTTGTCGCTTCTGAAAAATAAATACAGTAAGTTGAACTTTTAAAAGAGATAATTGTCTTCCTTCGGTTGGGTGATAGAAGACCTTATAAGTGCAACTAAGCACGGATAACTTGCATATGCGAACGGGGAAGCGGCACAAGGTAATTTATTTTGCACTAAGCCGATGCATCACTTGCCCAAATATGCCCCCATTGTTAAAGTGTGCGGATAAATATCGACTTCACGTTAAAGCGTCGTCATCTCACCTTTGCTAACACGCGTTAACACAGTAACAGGAATACACTTTTCATGTTTAAAAAGCTTCGAGGCATGTTCTCTAATGATCTGTCCATCGACCTCGGAACAGCTAACACGCTGATTTACGTCAAAGACCAGGGCATTGTACTAAACGAACCATCTGTTGTGGCTATTCGCCAAGAGCGCGCTGCAGGGCCCAAAAGTGTGGCTGCTGTGGGTGCTGAAGCGAAACGGATGCTGGGTAGAACACCCGGAAATATCCGCGCCATTCGACCAATGAAAGATGGCGTCATCGCTGACTTTTATGTTACAGAGAAAATGCTTCAGCATTTTATTAAACAGGTTCACGATAACAATTTTCTACGTCCAAGCCCTCGCGTGCTTGTGTGCGTGCCATGTGGTTCAACACAGGTAGAACGTCGTGCCATTAAAGAGTCAGCACTGGGTGCTGGCGCGCGCGAAGTGTACTTGATTGACGAACCTATGGCGGCGGCTATTGGTGCTGGGTTGCCTGTTTCAGAAGCCACAGGTTCCATGGTTGTTGATATCGGTGGTGGTACCACTGAAGTGGCTATCATTTCACTTAATGGCGTGGTTTACTCGTCTTCCGTACGTATTGGCGGCGACAAATTTGACGAAGCCATTATTAACTATATTCGTCGTAACTTTGGCTCACTAATTGGTGAAGCTACTGCCGAACGTATCAAGCATGAAATTGGCGCCGCTTATCCCGGTGAAGAAGTGCGTGAAATAGAAGTCCGTGGACGAAACCTTGCGGAAGGTGTACCCCGTGGTTTCACACTCAATTCCAATGAAATTCTTGAGGCGTTGCAAGAGCCGCTAACAGGTATTGTGTCAGCGGTAATGGTGGCACTAGAGCAATCTCCTCCAGAACTTGCGTCTGATATTTCAGAGCGCGGCATGGTGCTCACGGGTGGTGGTGCTTTACTGAAAGATCTCGATAGACTCTTGATGGAAGAAACCGGGATCCCTGTTGTGATTGCCGACGATCCTTTAACTTGTGTAGCACGTGGCGGTGGTAAGGCTTTCGATATGATTGACCTGCACGGTGGCGACCTGTTTAGTTACGAGTAAGCAGGAAAGGCAACCTTCAAGGTTGCCTTATTTGTATCATGGATACTATATTCACACGCGGCCCTTCATTAAATAACCGATTAGCACTGGCACTGGTTTTGTCTGTGCTACTTATTTTCGTGGATCATAAGCTTGATGGCTTTAAGTCCAGTCGTGTTTATCTCAATTCCCTCATGAGCCCCATTCAGTACTTAGCCAACTTACCAGGGCTAATGTTGAGCGAGAGTGCTCAGCGCCTTACTTCTCAAGAAGACCTGCTAGAAGAAAACGACCAATTGACCAACCAATTGCTGTTAATGAGTGAAAAGTTACAGCAATACGAGGTGTTGGAGCAAGAAAACAAACAATTGCGTGAGCTTCTATCTGCGCCCGTTAGAACCGATGCTCGAAAAATGGTTGCTGAACTCATGGCGGTAGATAAAAACCCCTACAGTCAACAAGTGGTCATCAACAAAGGCGCCATTGATGGGGTGTATTTGTCACAACCGGTGATTGATGACAGAGGCATTATTGGCCAAGTTACGGAAGTGGGTTCTACCAACAGTCGGGTGTTGCTTATCGCTGATGTAACGCACGCTATACCTGTGCGCTCATTAAGAAATAATATTCGCTTTATTGCGACGGGTAGCGGTGTGTTGTCAGAACTGTATTTAGAACACGTCCCGCATAGTGTAGATGTTCAAGAAGGCGATGTGCTGGTGTCGTCAGGGTTAGGCAAAGTTTTTCCTGAAGGCTATCCCGTTGCCCGTGTAACCGCTGTGGTTCGAGACGAAAGCCGACCATTTGCCCGCGTTACCGCTGAGCCTTTAGCCCGCTTGGACCGTCTCAAATACTTACTTTTATTGTGGGCTGATAATCTTACACCTAGCAATGCAGAAGTGAATGAGGAATTCGCCAATGATTCGTAAACGTCATTCTGTCATCGTTAGCAGCTTAATTATCGCCTTAGTGCTGCAAATTGTGCCACTGCCTATACAAGTTGACTTGTACCGCCCAGATTGGGTATTGGTGGTGTTATCTTACTGGTGTATGGCGTTGCCTCACCGAGTGAATGTTGGCATTGCGTTTGTGACAGGTATTGCTGTGGACATTCTCGTTGGCACAACCTTGGGTATTCATAGCCTTGGGCTATCTATCTGTGTGTACATTTTAGCGGCCAATTATCAACGGCTTAGAAACTATTCCGTGTGGCAACAAGCCATTGTTATTGGCTTACTGTCGTCTCTTTATCACTTGCTCACGTTTTGGGTGCAACATCTTCTTACTGACATTTACTTTCAAGTTGATTACCTGTGGCCTGTGCTTACATCAATGGTGATATGGCCGTGGGTGTTTTGGTTGTTGCGTAAGACCCGCCGACAATTGTCTATTACCTAGAAGAGGATAACCTGTGAGTGCATCTCTCGTACTTGCTTCTGCGTCGCCAAGACGCACGGCATTGCTCAATCAACTAGGGATAGAACATCAGATTTACCCGGTTGATATTGATGAGTCTGCAAAGCCAGAGGAAACACCTGAAGCTCAGGTCGCGCGCTTGGCTTATGAGAAAGCGAGTACTGCATTAGCCCGACTGGCATCTTCTCAAACGTTAACCCAGTCGACGGTAGTGCTTGCCTCAGATACTTTGATTGCCTTCGCAGGTAAAAGCGTGGGGAAACCCAAGAATTTAGAGGACTCTAGACGCATTTTAAGTATGCTATCTGGCCAACAGCACAGTGTACTGACCGCCATTTGTGTCGCCAATGAATCTCGACAGGTAACACAAACTATCACCACAAAGGTGACATTTGGTGCATTGACGAACGCCCAAATTGACGCATACTGGGAAACAGGCGAACCTGCGGATAAAGCGGGAAGTTATGCCATTCAGGGCATTGGCGGACAATTTGTTATCGCAATAGAAGGCAGCGCAAGTGCTGTAGTGGGCCTGCCTTTGTACGAAACAAAACAGCTACTCAGTGAATTTGGAGTCGTAGAGTGAGTGCAGAGCTACTAATCAATGTTACACCATCAGAATCCCGTGTTGCCCTAATTGAAAACGGCATTTTGCAAGAAATTCACGTTGAACGGCACACAAAACGAGGCTTGGTAGGCAATATTTACCGCGGTAAAGTAAGTCGTGTTTTGCCTGGTATGCAAGCTGCGTTTGTGGATATAGGCTTGGAAAAAGCCGCCTTTTTGCATGCGTCAGATATTGTTATTCACAACGAAATTGCAGAAGAAGTCTCTGCCAGTCATATCCAAAAGCAGGATATTCGCGAACTCGTGAGAGATGGACAAGACATTGTGGTTCAGGTGGTTAAAGACCCCATTGGCACCAAAGGTGCGCGACTAACCACGGACATTACTATCCCCAGCCGTTATCTCGTCTTTATGCCCAGTGTTACCCATGTAGGCGTATCGCAGCGTATTGAAGAAGAAGCCGAGCGTGAACGGTTAAAAGACTTGGTGCAAGAATTCTGCGATGAAAACGGGGGCTTTATATTACGCACCGCCGCAGAGGGGGTAGGCAAAAACGAATTACAGCAAGACGCCGCCTTTTTACGCCGCCTTTGGGACAAAATTCAGTCACGCATGAAAAAGCGCAAATCGAATGTGCTTTATGAAGATCTTCCTTTGGCCCGAAGGGTGTTAAGAGATTTTGTGGGGACAGAATTAGACCGCATCCGTATAGACTCGAAATTGTCCTTCCAAGAACTGTTTCAGTTTACCAAAGAATATGTGCCAGAAATGAATGGCAAACTGGAGTACTACACCGGCGATCGGCCGATATTTGATTTATACGATGTGGAAAACGAGGCGCAGCGGGCCCTTGAGCGACGGGTCGATTTAAAATCTGGTGGTTATTTGATCATCGATCAAACCGAAGCCATGACCACCATTGATATCAATACAGGTGCGTTCGTTGGCCATCGAAACTTAGAAGAAACAATTTTCAATACCAATACAGAAGCCACGCAAGCCATTGCGCGTCAACTTAGGCTTAGAAACCTAGGCGGTATGATCCTGATAGATTTTATCGATATGATTGAACCCGATCACAAACGCCGTGTCTTACATAGTCTAGAGGTGGCGACGAGCAAGGACAGAGCGAAGATTAATATTCACGGGTTTACGTCGCTAGGGTTGATTGAAATGACCCGTAAGCGAACTCGGGAAAGTATTGAACATATATTGTGCGGTGAGTGCCCGGTTTGTAAAGGGCGGGGCACCGTGAAAACCATTGAAACAATCTGCTTTGAGATTATGCGGGAGATTGTGCGAGTAAACCGTGCCTACGATGCCGACAAATTTGTGGTTTACGCCTCCCCTAAAGTGGTTGATGCCCTTATGGGTGAAGAGTCTCACATGTTGGCCGAGTTAGAAGTGTTCGTGTCAAAACAGATAAAAGTTCAAACGGAAACCTTGTACAATCAGGATAAGTACGACGTCGTCATGATGTAACGTTAACGATTTATAAGGCCCAGTGTGACAAAAATTACGTCGATAGCCGCCTATTTAGTTAGAAAGCTTTGGCTGCTACTCGCTATTTTGCTTGTTGTGTTTGCGCTTATTTTAAGCGCCGCACGCTATGCGCTTCCGCATGTCGAACATAAGAAGCATTTGATAGAAGATTACATTAACGAACGTTATGGCGTTAGTCTTAGCATAGGCAGCGTGCATGCTGTATGGCAAAGTACAGGCCCCAGCATTGTACTTAACTCGGTGTCACTTCAACAAGACGAGGCCTCTCCCGTTGCCTTAGACATTCGACAAATCTACGTCGAACTGGATTTTTGGCAATCGTTAGCGCAGCAACTTATTTCTTCCCCCCGCTTTGAATTACGAGGCCTAAAGCTTCATATTGACGCTGACAGGTTAGGCGGCAAAGGGAAAAATAACTTCCCCGTGGTATCTGCATTAGAAAGCCTTTTTCTTGAACAACTTCAAAGCTTTTCATTAGAGGATGGCATTGTCAGTGTGACGCAAAATCAGGACGTTAATTCCTTTGATGTCGCCCGCTTAACCTGGAATAACCGAGAAAATCGTCACCAAGGCTTAGGAGAAATAAGGGTAGCCGAGTTAGCGTCTAACTCGGCTTCGTTTATTATCGATATTCAGGGTAGTAAAGAAGATTTCGACGGCGTTTTTTATGCCAAAGCGGACGATTTAGACATCTCGCCCTGGGTGAGTGATTTAATCAAAACCAAGCGCCCACTGACGAAAAGCCGTGCAAACTTTGAGATATGGGCAAACCTAGATAGCGACGCGATTCAAAGCATTCAGGTAGAGCTGGATAATAGCTTGTTAGAGTGGGGGGGAGACAATTACTCTCCCTTAGTGACAGGGGTGACTGGCGGCAGCATTCAGGCCCTGCCACATGAAAATGGTTGGAACCTGCGAGTGGATCAGCTTAAGGTGAACTCCAGCGATGAAACCTTAGTGACTGATTTGATTGGGCGTGTGGAACAAGGAGGCGATCTCTTGTTAAACACGGTGAAGCCGGTTCAAATCAACCCTTTCCTTATGCTTGCACCGCTGTTCATGGACGACACCAGTGATGAAGAAATACGCACCCTCGATCCAAAAGGCCAGATAGCGACCTTACAACTTCTCGTGCGTAACCGTGGGCTCGAACTGGCTGCTAAAGTGTTGGATTTGTCATGGTCCCAGTCTAGCCGTGTGCCGGGTTTAAGTGGAATCGACGCGGATATTTATTGGTATAAAAATGCGGGGGCATTCTACTTTGAAAGCAAAGATACCACCCTCTTTACCGATAACCTCATTCAACAGAACCTGGCAATTAACCAATTCAATGCCGATGTTTTTGTCTATAAAGCACAAGTTGACGAGAGTGAACATTGGCTATTAAGTGCCTCTGATATTGTCTTTGATACCGATAAGGTGGTGCTGAACCCTTCATTTAGTGTGGATTTAACTTCAACGATGGTGGAAGCCTACGTCAATGTGTCACCACGAAAACTTGATGGTATAAATGCGCTATTCCCCACCGGCGGGAAAGTGAAAAACACCTTCAAATATCTTGATAGAGCGTTTACCGGAGTTGGCAATGTGACCAACGCACAAGTACTTTGGCGTGGGAAGCCGCAGGATTACCCATTCACCGACAATTCGGGCATCTTTCAAGCCTACGTGGATATTACCGCTAGTGAGTTTGCTTTTTCGACAGCGTGGCCATCACTGACAGATTTAGATTTATCGTTGTATTTCGTGAACGATGCATTAGTCATGGAGAGCCCTAAGGGTAAGCTTGGCGGGCTGAATATCAGCGAAATGTCAGCGGCTATTCCCCGTCTACATCCTTCTTCTTCACTGACTATTTACGCCCAAGGGGAAGGCAGTGGTGAGTCGCTAACGTCCATTATGACCCAGTCGAGTCTGTCGGCGTCATTAGGAAAGCTATTAGATAAAGACGTTAAGGTGTCTGGACCTTTAACGGCAAAGCTTAAATTAGATATTCCATTAACTAAGGGTAAGCAGGTGCGTGCCAAAGGCGAAGCCACCTTATCTGACAATGATGTTTATATCACCAGTACAAAGATGCGCTTTAAAGAAGCGTCGGGCGCAGTGGCTTTCGATAACGCCAGTATTGATGCCACCAATCTAACTGCCCGTGTGCTTTCGCAGCCGGTTAGTCTTTCGTTTACCGGGCGGCAAAAAGAACACTACGAACTTGATGTTAACATGCAAGGGATGTGGCATGTGCACCCCCTGGTGAAGACGGTAAACGAACGTTTTGTGGATTACCTCGATGGTGAATCGAAGTGGAATCTGGATGTGTCTTTGGCTTTTTCAAAAAGTGACTTTTCCTACCAAGCACAATTAGATGCTGACTTAGCGGCCACCCACAGCTTAATGCCTGCACCTTTTAATACCTCAGAAGGCAGCCCGTTACCTTTATCCATTCATAGTAAAGGCAACTTAAATGCCTCTACTATTGATGCCACCTTGGGCGATCAAATACGCTTTGACGGTGTGCTGCCGCACAAGGAAATGCAGTTTTCTCGTGCGCATCTAGCCCTAGGCAATCCCGAGCCTATCACCGTAGGTACGGGCTTTAGTATTGCCGCGCAGCTACCTGATGCCGATGGCATTAGTTGGTTCAATACGCTGCATACCTTGCTCTCTCCCCAAGACAAAGATAAAGGGCGTACACAAAATTCAAATGCAACGGAAGCCGCGCCCAAACGGGTGTTGTTTCCTTCACCGTCGCGAATTTTTGTGACGGCAGAGACCTTCACGCTGGCTGGGCATAGCTTCGACAATGTGGTGATGACAGCCAAACAACAAAGTAATGATTGGCTAATGAATATTGATGCCAGTGACATGCGCGGCACCCTGCGTATTCATTCCGACGTGATGGAGCAAGGCATCGATATACATGCTGATTATTTGCGGGTCACTAAACCGCCTACTGCTGAAAGCCATGACACTGAAGGCCTTGTCACCACCAATACACCGAAACAGGGGATTGATCCTCTTGATATACCGCCTCTTTATTTTTCATGCCAACGATGTGATGTTTATGGCGTTGACCTAGGCGAAGTGATCCTTGATACCGCTAAAACAGCGCAAGGCCTGAAGGTACGTCAATTGGTTACCCGTTCTGATGATGCGCAGCTAAACGCGACAGGAATGTGGGCGCGAGACAGTAACAATACAATTACCACGCAATTGACAGGTAAAATAACGTCGCCAGATGTTGGCGCTATGCTAAAACAATTTGATGTGTCATCTGGTATTAAAGACTCAGGTGCCGACATTGATTTTGATTTGGCGTGGCCTAACTCACCGTTTGACTTTAGTTTGGTTGATGTGAATGGCGATATTGCTTGGTCATTATCCGACGGCTACCTAACGGAGTTGAGCGATAAAGGTTCCCGCATACTGACGTTATTTAGTTTAAATTCCTTAGTTCGAAAGCTAAGCTTAGATTTTAGAGACGTGTTTGCGAAAGGCTTCTTCTATGATGATATGAGTGGCACAGTGCAAATTGCAGACGGGCGCGCCTTTACCGCAGATACAGAAATAGACGGTGGCGCTGGTGAAATTGAAATTAATGGCTACACCGAGCTTGATACAGGAAAGCTAAATTACAATGTGTCTTTTGCGCCTAACGTGACAGGGAATTTACCTTTTTTAGTGTATTTTTTGGCCACGCCGCCTACTGCGCTGGCCGCCCTTGCTCTGGATCAGGTGCTGACATCGGCAAAAGTGATTTCTAATGTCAATTATAAGGTGACAGGCACCATTAGCGAGCCACAATTTGATGAAGTTGAACGCAACAGCAAAGATATCAGTTTGCCGGCAAATAATGTTCCAGCGACTGAACCGTTAGAGGATAGGCCGCTTACAAAAGAGGATGTTCAGCGACTAAAAATGGAGGTTATCGATGGTTAATCTAGTAGCGCTTCAAATGACGTCTACGCCTGACGTAGACGAAAACCTAGATACGGTTGCACAGGCATTAGCACATGCAGATATTGCCAACGACAGTGTGGTTGTTTTGCCGGAATGCTTTGCGTGTTTTGGTACCAAAGATGGTGAGCTACTTAGCGTGGCTGAACCCAAAGATAGCGGTAAAATTCAAAAGCGTTTAAGCGCCTTAGCGAAGCAGTATCAGTGCTATATTGTGTCCGGTACCTTTCCCATGCAAACCAGTGATGATAGTAAGTTTTCTGCCGCGTGTTTGCTCTTTGGTCCAAACGGTGAAACCCTCGCAGACTATCGCAAAATTCATTTGTTTGATGTGTCGGTGAATGACAATACAGGCAGTTATAAAGAGTCGCGCTTTACACAGCCGGGGGAGCAGGTGGTTGTGGCGCAAACACCTATAGGCAACATTGGTCTTGCGGTATGTTATGATGTGCGCTTTCCAGGCTTGTTTACGGCCATGGGGGATATCGACATTCTCGTGCTGCCAGCGGCATTTACCCAAAAAACCGGTGAAGCGCATTGGCATACCCTGGTTAAAGCTAGGGCAATTGAAAAACAATGCTACGTGGTGGCGGCGAACCAAACCGGCGTTCACCAGAACGGTCGAGAAACCTTTGGTCACAGTTTAATCGTTTCTCCATGGGGAGAAACTTTGGCAGAATTACCCACAGATAAAGGCGTAATTCAGGCCCGCGTGGACACGAGCAGGCGGCAAGCCATTCAACAGAATATGCCGGTTGCCGAACACAATCGATTCAGGAGTCACTTTGTCTAAATCTGTAGAACGCCACTTATTATCTGACGCTGGTCTAGATGTTTCTGCGTTAGAAAAGGCTTTAGCACACATACATCGGCATGACACGGATTATGCCGATTTGTATTTTCAGTCTAGTCAGCACGAAAGCTGGGTACTAGAAGATGGCATTATCAAAGAAGGGAGTTACAACATTGAACGCGGCGTTGGTGTGCGTGCCATCAGTGGTGAGAAAACCGGCTTTGCGTACTCAGACGATATTAGTGAAGATGCCCTCACCAAAGCGTGTGGCGCTGCCAGAAGTATCGCGCCATCCGGTGGGACTCAGCAGGTGTCTTCATTAGGAAAGGGCGAGTTTACCCCAAGATATCAAGCTGATAACCCTATTTTGGCAATGCAAGATGCTGAAAAAATTAGTCTCTTAAAAACCGTAGATGCCTACATTCGCCAGCAAGAGCCGTCTGCTAACCAGGTGGTGGTAAGCTTAAGTGGTGTATACGAGGAAGTGTTAGTGGCGGCTAGCGATGGTACATTCGCTACCGATATTCGCCCTCTTGTTCGCTTAAATTGTTCTGTATTAATAGAGCAAGGCGAGCGCAGAGAGCGAGGTAGCGCTGGCGCTGGAGGCCGTTATGCTTATTCATTTTTTACCCGTGACGAAGACGGCAAACCGTTTTACGAACAATTAGCCGACGACGCATTGCATATGGCAAGAGTTAATATGCAGTCAGTTGCCTCGCCTGCAGGGGCTATGCCCGTAGTATTAGGTAATGGTTGGCCTGGCGTGCTTTTACATGAAGCTGTAGGCCATGGCCTAGAAGGTGATTTTAATCGCAAAGGTGCCTCTACTTTTAGCGGAAAAATAGGCCAGCGCGTGGCTGCAAAGGGTGTCACTGTGGTTGATGATGGGACGTTAGCTGATCGTCGAGGCTCTTTATCTGTCGATGATGAAGGCACACCTAGTCAGCACAACGTGCTGATTGAGGACGGCATCTTAAAAGGTTATATGCAGGACAAGCACAATGCGCGCTTAATGGGCGTCTCCCCAACAGGGAATGGTCGTCGTGAATCTTATGCGCACCTGCCGATGCCACGTATGACCAATACCTATATGCTTGAAGGTCAGCATGATCCGAAAGAAATCATCAGCACCATTAAAAAAGGCATTTATGCCCCAAATTTTGCTGGTGGCCAAGTGGACATCACCTCGGGCAAGTTCGTCTTTTCCAGTGCAGAAGCCTATCTGATTGAAGAGGGTAAAATTACTGCACCGGTGAAAGGCGCAACATTAATTGGAAACGGCCCTGAAGTTATGCAGAAGATTTCTATGATTGGAAACGATGTGGCGCTTGATAAAGGCGTAGGGGTCTGCGGAAAAGATGGTCAAAGTGTACCTGTAGGTGTTGGACAACCTACCCTTAAGGTTGACGAGCTTACGGTGGGTGGAACCGCGTAGTACGTTAGTGCTAGCGCCAACCCTAAAAAAAGCACCTCGGGTGCTTTTTTTAGGTGGCTATATCAAGACTAGTCTTCGTGAATAACTTCTTTTAGGTATTGGAAAAGCTCACGAAATGCCCGTGGGGGCGCATTTTTTTCTTGCTCTTTTTTCACTTGGCGGTGAAATTGACGCAGCTTTTGACGATCAAGGCTTGGGTACTCTTCAATAAGTGCCTGAATGGCAGAGTCACCTTGTTCAATTACCGCCTCGCGGGCTTTTTCTAGCTTGTGAAACGCGACGTTGCTAGCTTGATGCTGGTGAGCCAGCTTTGCCATCGCTTCTTCTATTGCGGTGGTATCTCGTTGACGCAACAGCTTTCCGATAAACTGTAATTGTCGACGAAAGCCTTCTTTTTTTCTGCTCACGTTGCGGGCAACGTTAACCGCATCTGCCAATTCTTCATCTAGAGGCACAGTGTCTAGGTGTGCAGGTGTTAGATTGACTATACTCTCTCCAAGCTTTTGATGCTCTTTGGCTTGCCGCTTTAACTCGGTTTTACTAATGAAGTTTTCGTCTTCCAATTCATCATTAAATTGGGGATCTTGCTGTGAATTAGGGTTTCTGTCGCTCATTGCCATCTCATAAGTGTTACACTTTAGCTAAATTGTAACTATCACAGTCGGATTTAGACAGCGAAACTTACTATGCAAATTGATCAGCAGTTAGTAGACATTCAAAATGTCGTTGATGATGTACTGAAATTAGCCCTAAAAAAGGGGGCTACACAAGCTGAAGCCAGTATGTCGAAAGTACAAGGTATTGCGGTTTCTTCGCGTATGCAAGAAGTCGAAAATGTTGAATTTACTAATGATGGCGGCTTAGGTATAAGCGTGTACGTGGGTAAATGCAAAGGCAGTGCATCCACGGCAGACCTCAGTAAAGAGGCGCTAACCCTCGCGGTAGAAAAAGCGGTAGATATTGCGCGCTACACCAGTGAAGACCCGTGCACGGGGCTGGCGGATGCTGAACTTATCGCCACAGAATTTCCAGATTTAGACTTATATCACCCACAGGTGTTGGACACTGAGAAAGCCATTAAAACGGCTATCGAAACGGAAGCGGCGGCTATGTCCTATGATAATAGGATCACCAATTCTGATGGGGCTTCATACAATGCAAACTTAGGCATGCGAGTGTACGGAAACACGCATGGCATCAACGCCGGCTACCCAAGTAGCCGCTACAGCTTAAGTTGTATGGTGATTGGTGCTGAAGGTGATGATATGCAGCGTGATTATGCCTATACGGTTAACCGCAAAGCGAATTTACTGAACACTGCCCAAGCTGTGGGTGAAGAGGCGGCTCGCGCCACGGTAGAGCGCCTAGGCGCGCGAAAAATCAATACGGCCAATGTGCCTATTATTTTGCACAAAGATATAGCATCAAGTTTGTTTGGGCATTATGTAGGGGCAATTAGTGGCGGAAGCTTGTATCGTCGGTCTTCTTTCTTACTCGACAGTTTAGGGCAACAAATCTTCCCTGAGTGGCTAAACATTGAAGAACGTCCGTTTATAAAAAATGGCTTAGCCAGTTCTAGTTTCGACAACGAGGGTGTTGCGACTAGGGATATGACGATTGTGGAGGGGGGCAAACTTTCCACTTATTTGTACACCACCTATTCGGCGAGAAAACTTAATACGAAAAGTAATGGCCACGCAGGCGGCATTCACAATTGGATTGTGGGTGACACAGGGCATAGTGACGCCGAGTTATTGAAGGAAATGGGCACAGGTTTATTCGTGACCGAATTGATGGGGCAGGGCGTTAACATTGTTACCGGAGATTATTCCCGCGGCGCTGCTGGCTTCTGGGTAGAAAACGGCGAAATTCAATATCCTGTTCACGAGGTGACTATTGCGGGCAACCTTAGAGATATGTTTGCTGGGGTCACTGCAATTGGGCGTGACAAAGACGTCCGTGGCAGCGTACAAACAGGTTCTATTCTCATTGATAATATGAAGATTGCGGGAAGCTAACCTTGCTGGGTGTGTTGCTCTCTATAATGACTGGGCGGCACACCTTCCGATTTCTTAAAGCGCTTTGAAAAAGTAAAGACATTGCTGTATCCCACATAATTGGCAATGTAAGCGATGGGCCACTGGGTATTTAACAGCAGATTTTTCGCTCTCGCCATACGCAAATAAATCACTTGTTGCATTGGGCTTCTATTGAAATGGCTTAGGCACAATCTATGAAGGTGTGGGGCCGAATAGTGGGCGCGCTCGCTTAGTAATTTCACGTTCCAATTTAGTTGTAGTTGCTTTTCCACATGCTCAAATAAAGCGATTAATCTAGACGGTAAGGGCTGATCCTTTGGCTTCGCTACCGACGATAGATAGTCTTTAATAAGCGGAATGAGGGCATGGCGGTGCTCACTGCTTTTACTCAAATACAATAATTCCATGGCATGATGTAACCCTTCAAGCGGCAAGCGCTCTAGCAGAGGTGCGTCTATCTCATATAAATAATGCCATTGTGCTGTGTCGGCCAGATTCACCCAAATGATGTCCCAGCGTTCACTTTCTATGCTTACCTCAAAACTTTGCTTTGCCGGCAATATGGCTAATTGCCCCGGTGTTACCGTTAAGCTCCCTTTTGGGGTGCGTATTTTCCCCATGCCATTTAACGAATAAAACAAGGTGTGGTTGGGCGGGTTAACGCGCCCTACTTGATAAGGGGCTGATAAATTCGAACAACCGGCAAGCTCAATATCTAAAGCTTTAATTTCAGGCGTGTTAGTGCTGTCTATAAAGCGCTCTACACAGTGTTGGCCGATATTAACAATGTCATAGAACTCTGTGGCTGACATGAACTTTGATAGTTTTGGATAAATGAAAGAGAGGTTTAAGCATAAAGGATTACGCCGTAATTCGCTATATTTCATTCTATTCTACATTATTGATGAAAGGATGTTGTAATGCATACTGTGGCTGAGGTGGTTGCTCAACAAGACTGGCAAAACCCCGTGGTATATCAGCGTAATCGAGTAAATGGTCATGCGCCGCTCAATGGCTATACATGCCTTGACGATGCATTGAACAAAAGCGGCGCTCAGAAACGCAAGCTCAATGGTGATTGGCAGTTTAGGTTATTCAACTCACCTTTCGACGTGCCAGATAATGCCATTGCTGTACACTTACCCACCAAAGAAGAAGCTCGTTGGCAACCTATCTCCGTGCCATCAAATTGGCAGATGCAAGGGTTCGATAAGCCCATTTATTGCAACGTAAAGTATCCTTTTGAGGTTAACCCACCGCAGGTGCCACAAGACAATCCCACAGGGGTTTACCGCACTGAATTTGAAATGACTAAAGCCATGCTTTTGCAACGCAATCATATTGTCTTTGACGGCGTAAATAGCGCGTTTCACTTGTGGTGTAACCAATCATACGTGGGATATTCGCAAGACAGCCGTTTGCCCGCTGAGTTTGACTTATGCCCCTTCTTAAAAGAGGGGAAAAATCAGATTACAGCCATGGTTATCCGTTGGTCTGATGGCAGCTACCTTGAAGATCAGGACATGTGGTGGTTAAGCGGTATTTTCCGTGATGTTTATTTGGCAAGTAAGCCGCAGCATTACATTCAAGACGTATTTGCCACCCCTTCATTAGATGCTTGTTACCGCGATGGTCGCCTCGATATTAGAACCTCCATTGTCGCCCCTAAGGATTTCAAAGTGGCCGTGCAGCTTTTTGATGGCACGACTGCCGTTACTCAGCCGCAGGTGGCAAACACCAATAATCGCCGTATTGATGAAAAAGGCGGATGGGATGATGTGGTTTTCCAATCACTACACCTAAATAGCCCCAAAAAATGGACAGCAGAAACGCCGAATTTGTACAGGCTCGTGGTAAGCCTATTAGACAGAAGCGACAGCCTTGTGGATATGGAAGCCTATGATGTTGGCTTTAGACACATTGAGATGATTAAAGGCCAGCTTTGCGTTAACGGTGAGCCCGTATTAATTCGTGGCGTTAACCGTCATGAACACCATGAAAGTCGAGGGCATGCAGTCAATGAAGCTGACATGCTAGAAGACATCAAGCTGCTTAAACAGAATAACTTCAACGCAGTGCGCACCGCCCATTACCCTAATCATCCTCGGTGGTATGAACTGTGTGATGAATACGGCTTATATGTGGTTGATGAGGCGAATATAGAGACCCACGGCATGTATCCCATGGGGCGATTGTCTAGGGATCCGCTTTGGGCCGGCGCGTATTTAGCCCGTTATACGCAAATGGTTGAAAGAGATAAAAATCACCCTTGTATTATTATTTGGTCACTCGGCAATGAGTGTGGTCATGGCCCCACCCATGATGCCATGTATGGGTGGTCGAAAGCGTTCGACCCCTCAAGGCCGGTTCAATATGAAGGGGGCGGCTCTGATACTACGGCCACAGATATTATTGCGCCTATGTATGCCAGAGTAGACAGCGACGTTCAAGATGATGCGGTGCCCAAATGGTCCATCAAGAAATGGTTGTCGCTCCCCGGAGAACATAGGCCTGTTATTTTGTGTGAATACGCCCATGCCATGGGCAACAGCCTGGGCAGCTTTTCAGATTATTGGGACGCATTTAAAGACTACCCAAGGTTACAAGGCGGTTTTATTTGGGATTGGGTTGATCAAGGGCTAGCGAAATACACAGACAGTGGCGAAAAGTATTGGGCTTACGGCGGTGATTTTGGTGATACCGACAATGATAGACAGTTTTGTATCAACGGGTTGCTATTCCCGGATAGAAGCGCTCACCCAGCCCTCTATGAAGCAAAACACTGCCAACAGCACCTTCAGTTTTCGTTAACGGAAGATAACGGTACATTCGAACTGACAGTGGCCAGCGATTACCTGTTTAGAACCACGGATAATGAAACGTTAGTGTGGCAACTTTTGGAAGACGGTTGTTGCGTTGCACAGGGGAGCTTCGTTATTGAGGTTAAGCCACAGCAGACAGCGAACTATACCATTACACCCGCCTACACGTATAAAGCGGGCGCACAGTATCACCTCAATGTTGATACGCAAACGACTAAAGCCTGCGCGTGGGCAGCCGCAGGTCACGTTATCGATACGGCTCAGTTTAGGCTTAAAAATACTGCGGGGTTAGGGGCAGCACCCCGGCCACTCTGTACCCCTACTAAAGCGAACGACAAGGGGACGTCTGCTGTCGTACCATTAGCGGCAAAGATTGATGAACAAACGCTCACCGTTAATGCACACACTAGTGTGTTTAGTCTTCATCTTGAATCGGGTCAGTTGATTTCATGGTTAGTTGCAGAGGAAGAGCAACTGAGCGCACCGATTGAAGATAACTTTTTTAGGGCGCCACTGGATAACGACATCGGCGTGAGTGAAGTGGATAACCCCGATCCCAATGCGTGGGAATCAAGATGGCGCAGAGCGGGTATTGGAGAATGGCAACGTGTGTGTACGTCGGTTGATGTCAACGAAAGCGCATTAGCGGTTACCGTTCACACACAATTCGATTATTGCCATCAAGGTGAAGTTTTAGCGAAAAGCGTCTGGCGCTATCAATTCTTGCCGTCAGGCGAGCTTGATGTAGACATTCAAGTATCGTTAGCTGATACATTACCCCCTATGCCGAGGGTCGGCGTGCAATTTGCGGTACCACAGCACGAGACTGGCACTGTTGTATGGAAAGGGTTGGGGCCATTTGAAAACTACCCTGACAGACACGTAGCGGCGCGCTATGGGCAATATAAGCAAGATATTAATGCCATGCATACACCTTATATTTTCCCCACCGATAATGGATTAAGGAGTCACAGTGATACCCTTGAATTAAATCAGTGCCAGGTACAAGGAAGATTCCATTTTGCGGTTAGTCCTTACAGCCAAGTGCAACTTGATAAGGCGAAACATACTTGCGACCTAGCAGCGGGAGATTGTACGTATGTGTATGTGGATCACGCGCATATGGGCGTAGGGGGGGATGACTCTTGGAGCCCTAGTACGCATAAACCCTACTTGCTAGAAGATAAGTACTATCGCTATCATCTGCGTTTTTGCCCTGTAGCCTAGTAGGGCTTTATATCACTGGGGTTCATAGCGAATAAAAAGGCCGCTGTTATCACAACAGCGGCCTTTTTGAATTTACACTGGCTTTCGGTTTGTTTGCTTCTGCCCCCGCGACAAGCGTTGTGCAGAAAGCTAGCTTTAATTAGCCGTCTACCGAGCCACAGAAACGGTAGCCTTCACCGTGAATGGTCACTATCAACTCTTCATCTGAAGGGTCAGACTCAAAGTGCTTACGAATTCGACGAATGGTGACGTCAACAGTACGGTCATTCGGGCGTAATTCACGGCCTGTCATTTCCATAATAAGCTGCTCACGGGTAAGGATTTTACCTGGGTTACTTAGGAAAAGGTGTAAGGCACGGAACTCACTGCGAGGTAAGCGGAACTCTTTACCGGTCGGCGAAATAAGAGAACGACTGTCGCCGTCTAGTGTCCAACCGTTGAAGCTTACGCGGCTTGGTAAATCGTCATCCTCTGCAGAGCTTGTGGTACGAGAAAGCAGGTTTCTTGCTCGTATCGTCAGTTCGCGAGGGTTGAAGGGTTTTGTTAGGTAGTCATCGGCACCAATTTCAAGCCCCAAAATACGATCAACATCGTTATCACGACCGGTAAGGAAAATAAGACCTACGTTTTTACGATCTCTCACCTCTCGAGCTAATATAAGCCCGTTCTTACCTGGAAGGTTAATATCCATGATAACTAAGTTAATGGCGTGATTTTCGAAGAAATCATGCATTTGATCACCATTCTCAGCCTCAAATACATTGTATCCTTCTGCTTCGAACAAACTCTTTAGTGTGGTTCGTGTTACCACTTCATCTTCTACAATTAACACATTTGGCGTCTGCATGGTGCTCTACACTCTTTCTCTAAAATCGGTTTTAGCAATTACTGGTTAAATTTTAATATCCACAAGCGCGTTTGCAAGCAAATACTTAATATTCATAATTTTAAGGTATTGGGGTTAGCCAACAAAATTCAAGAAAAGTTCAAAAGTTATACACGTTTTATACACTTTTCGCACTCGCAATTGGAAAAATAATCACAAACTCCACACCTTGACCCTCTTCACTGGTTAACGTAATAGAACCATTTAAAGCTTGGGTTACAAGATTATAGACCAAATGCATGCCTAGACCCGATCCGCCTTGACCCCGTTTAGTGGTAACAAAAGGGTCGAAAATACGCTTTCGAATGTCGTCGGGAATGCCTTTTCCATTGTCGCGATATACTAACTTGAATTTTTCCGGCGTAGCCAATTCGGCGATGATATCAATTTCGCCTTTTTCTATGTTTTCAAATCCATGAATAACCGAGTTCATAATCAGGTTAATCAGAATTTGATTTATCGGGCCAGCTTTCGTTTCAACGCATAAGGTAGGGTCGCAATTTACGTTGATGTTGTGCTTTAATTTTTTTAAACGAGGCTGTAAAGACAATAGTATCTCATTAACTAGCTGTGCAAAGCAAAAAGTTCGGTTACTTTCGCTTGATTGATCCACAGCCACCTGTTTAAAACTGGAAATTAACTCTGCTGCGCGGTTTAGATTGCGATAAATAATGTTGAGGTTTTCATTACTTTCTTCTAAAAAGCGCTTCATCGCACTGGCTTTCAATGTCTTATTTTCGAAATCTTTTTCAATGACCGCTATTCTATCAAGCATCATGGTGGAGGCAGTTACCCCTAAACCTATTGGGGTATTTACCTCATGCGCTACGCCGGCCACCATATCGCCAAGAGACGCCATTTTTTCGTTTTGTACAATTTGACGCTGAAACTGGTGCAGCTTTTCCAAGGTTTGAATTAACTCTTGGTTAGCACTCTTTAATGCCATGGTTCGCTGATTAACCATTTCTTCTAGTGACGCGTTTAACCTGCGGTGTTGTTCTTCCGCTTGACGTTGCTTTTGCATGTACTCTTGAATGCGTACCAGCATAACGTTTACCGAGTCTGATAAAATATCCAACTCACGAATACTAGAGTTTTCAATACGTGCAGAGTAATCACGCTGACGAGAGGTACGCTGTAAAAAGTCGGCCAGTCGTTCAATAGGCGAAGTCACCATCCGTTGAAACCGCACTGCCAATAAAAAGCTGAGTAACAGCAATACACACATTGCAGAGAGGGTCAGTAAAAACGATTCTCCTACTAACTTATTAAAGCTGTCTGCCGACATGCGTATGTATATCCACCCTAACACGCCCCCAGTCTTTTGATCGTAAATGCGTTCGGACACTTCGAGAAAGTCATTTTCAGAGATAAATTGAGGCGATGACGCTAAGTCAGCCAGTTGATTTTCTTTACTGGCGATGAGGTATTCACCGGCTTTGTTGTAAGAGGCAAAACTCACGACTTTAGTGTCTAAGGCTTGATAGCTCTCAAGACTTTTATAAATATGGACATTGAGGATTTGGTCGGCGAAGGCTAAGTTGTTGAGTTGTTCTTCGAGGTATATTGCATTGTTTTCAATCAGAGAGTTTGCTGAGCTTTGGCCAATAAGTTTAGCCAGTGTAACAATACTTAATTCTATCTCTTGGCGGTAGCTTTTAACCTGGGTATACATTGACAAGCCGGCTGATATTACCAACGACACTGTCGCAATAGACATTACAGCCCATAAAAATAAGCTTCGAATTGAAAGCTTGACTACCCGATCCGTCATTTTTAAGTTTTCTACATCCTCTTTACATCAATAGTGGCGCATAATTGTATAAAAAGAAAGCGAGACTATTGAAAATCCCCACCTAGGTGGGGCGAAGCCAATGTCTACGCTTGAAACATCGCAAGATATAAACGTAAATAATCTTTTGCGGCAGCTTCCCAGGTGAATCGGGTTTTCATGCCCCTTTCCTGCATGTCTTTAAATTGTGTTGGCCACTCGTAGTAAAACAGCAGGGCGCGACGAATACAGGCTAACAATGCCCGTGGGGTAGGTTCATCGAACACAAAGCCCGTGGCACCGTGACCGGTATCAAGGTCTACAACCGTATCTTTTAACCCGCCCACAGCGCGCACAATAGGCACAGTTCCATAGGCTAAACTGTACATTTGATTCAACCCACAGGGTTCAAACTGAGAGGGCATCAAAAAGAAATCTGCACCCGCTTCCACTAAATGAGCATGCTCTGAACTAAACCCATTAATAAAAGCAAACTGGGTGGGGTGTTGCTGGGCAAATTCGCCTAAGTCCATGCACACTTTAGGATCGCCGGTGCCCACAATCACTATTTGTAGGTTGTGCTGCACTAGATCATCTAAGATAGGAAGAATATAACCAAAGCCTTTTTGTTCAGTAAGGCGGCAAACCATGCCGATAAGCGGCACACTCGCATTTTCTGGTAAACCCGAACGCGTCTGGAGGGTGGTTTTACATACCCGCTTGGGTTGCAAATTATCAACACTGTAATTTTCAGGGAGGTAGGCGTCTGTTGCTGGGTTCCATTGACTATAATCACAGCCATTTAATATGCCCGATAAATCGGCCTTTCGTTTAACTAAGCGTTCGTGAAGGCCATGGCTGCCTAAGTCGGTGAGCAACTCATCTGCATAGTTTGGGCTAACAGTTGTCACCTTGCTGGCACACTCAATGCCGGTTTGCAGCATATTGATATAGCCGCCATGCACTTGGGAAAAAATATGGGGGTGATGACGCAAAAATGGAATCTTCTCAAGGGAATGAACTCCCTGAAACGCCGCATTATGAATAGTGAAGACAGTCTTGGTTTGCTCAAAAAAGCCTGAGCGCTCATGATTCAATAAATAGGGAAGCATGGCCGTGTGCCAATCATGGCAATGGATAACGTCAGGGGTAAACGAAAGTGCCTGCAAGGTTTGAAGCACGGCACCACTGAAAAAGCTGAAACGTTCACCATTGTCTTCATAGGCGTCGTAAGCATTCGAGTATAGGCCGTCACGCATGAAGTATTCGGGGTAGTCGACGAAATAGACGGTAATGCCGTGCCACGCTAACGCCCTGACATCAAAATGATACACCTTTCCTTCGGTGAACAGGGTTTGGGTGTCGCAAATGGTATCTAAATGAAAGGTGTCGGCAATAGATTTGTAATAAGGCATGACAATGGCCACATCTTCACCCTCACTATGCAAGGCAAGGGGTAATGCCTTTCCTACATCGGCTAAGCCGCCGGTTTTAACCAATTCTTCTACTTCAGATATTGCAAAAACAATTTTCACGGCGACCTCTCATTTCTTGTTGCTATGAGCTACCTGCACACACATTTTATAGTGTGTATGAATAGATAACAGAAACGGGTAAGAAGGTTTACCCGTTCTCGGTTTAAACATGATTAAGCTACGTTAGCACTTTTTTAGATAAAAGGGCTATGACAAAGCGGCTTGATAGAGCGAAAACTGCGTAGTTTGTGCTGTTGTTAGCACATGTGAAAAGTGCGCAGACAGCAACCCTGGGTAGGGAAGGAATCGATTTGCAACCATTTGCAACGTACCGCGTTGGGTGAGCAACTTAGTGGCATCTTCGATAAACCGCTTGGTGACGGTGTAGTCTGTTTTTACGCCCGTGTGAAATGGCGGGTTGGTCACAATATGCTGCACTCTTGCCTCAATGCCTTGTAATCCATTTGCAGCAAACAAGGTGGCTGATTGTGCATTTTTAACAAGGGTGAGCGCTGTACAGTAAATGGCCAACGCACTCACATCTGAAAAATGAAAGTTAACGTGGGGGTAGCGCTTTTTGAGATAGCTTCCTATCACGCCAGCACCACAGGCGAAATCTAATACGGTACCGCTTAAATGAGTGTCGTGTTTGTCTAGCAGAAGCGCAGTGCCCTTATCTAATTCACCGTGACTGAATACACCAGGCATAGACACAACAGGCCATTCAATATCCTGTAAGCAATACGTGTCTTCTTGTAGCCATGCTTCGGGCTCAAAAGCTAAATGCGCGTGCTCAACTTGGGTAGTAATAAGGCTACAATGTCTGGCGGAATCGACCTTTTGAGTAGCACCAAATTGTTGCATAAGCTTGGCTGCACTCTTGATACCACCCTTATTTTCTCCAACCACATGTATTTGACCGCCTAGGCCCACTAAGCCGGCAGCCATTCGCAGTAACATAGAAAAATGGGATTTCGCCTTAGGTAAAAAAATCAGTGCGTGATTGTGTGTTTTTTCTCCGCGCAGGAAAGGGGTGAATATATGTTCATGTGACCCTATTTTTTGCGATACCTCAAAGCCTTGCTTGGCAATATCTCGGCTATCAAAAGTCAGCGAAGGTACTACGCGTACACTTTCTGAAAAGATATCAAAATATTGATGCATCACCGTTATGTTCAGGTGCTTTAACTGGTCGAGAAAATACGCATCAGAGGGATTGATTATCACCCACTTCCCTTGCTCAAACATGCCGATATTGCGCTCTAATAGCTGGCTTTGAGGAGTAAGAATCATTACTTAGTACGCTCGTATATTAAGTCCCACACACCGTGACCTAACTTTTGGCCTCGTGTTTCAAACTTAGTGATAGGACGATAATCAGGACGAGGGACATAATCCCCCTGCGCTGCGGTATTAGTGTAGCCGTCAATATTATTCATTACATTTGCCATATGCTCTGCATAGGGTTCCCAATCCGTCGCCATATGAAAGCATCCGCCCAAGGCCAGTTTACTGCGAACCAACTCTGCAAATTCTGTTTGCACAATGCGGCGTTTGTGGTGACGTTTTTTATGCCAAGGATCAGGGAAGAACAGTTGCAAACGGCTGAGACTGCCATCGGGGATCATATTCTTTAGCACTTCAACGGCATCGTGCTCCATAAGCCTAAGGTTTGTTAGTGATTGCTCACCTGCTTCGGCCAGACATGCTCCCACACCGGGGCGATGAACCTCTATGCCAAAATAGTTTTTCTCGGGAGAAGCTGCCGCCATCTCCACTAGCGACTTACCCATACCGAAGCCAATTTCTAGTACTACAGGAGCATCCCGGCCGAAAGTGTCGGTGAGATCAATGGGGGTAGCTTGATAATCTACGCCCATGGTAGGCCAGTATGTTTCTATTGCACGGGTTTGGGCTTTGGTAAGTCGCCCTTCGCGCTTGACGAAACTCTTTACCTTACTGATGTATACTCCAGCGGCTTCTGCTTCCGCCTGACTTTTGAATTGCCTCATTTGCAATGCCTTTCTAACCCAAATTTACTGGTGGCGCATTATCCACTTAGTGGCTATTTATGCAACGGTAACGTGAATAATTCCGGTGTTTTTTTAAGCGCTGATGAATGACGTGACGAGTTCCGCCAACTGGGCGGGTTGTTCCAGCGGTAGCATATGGCCACTATCATTAACCGTGTAGCGGATTGCCGTTGGAATATTGTCGGCCATTTTCATCAATTGACTATACATGGCGATACGGTCATCTTTAGCGGCAATAATGCCAGTAGGTAATGCCAATTGCGCCAACGTGTTAACCATGTTTTCTCGTGGTGTAGTGGCTTGTGTATGCGCTAACAACGTATTCTTTCCTAGGTCTTCGCCCATCCCCTGAACCACACCCACCACGTCTTCGTTTTGTTGTTGGGTAGGATGAACAAACCGAGCAAGGTATTGCGGATTATCCAACCGAAACGTCCCGTTTTTCAGCAAGGAGACCATTTGTTTTCTGCGCGCAATTTCGTCGGCAGATAAACCATAGCCATCATAACCAATCAAGGTTAACGAGGCCACGTGTTCGGCGTGTAAACTGGCCCATTTGGCGGCAATAAAGCCGCCCATTGAATACCCAACCACGTGGACTTTTTCATCGCTGAGTACTCTGTCTGAGGTAAGTGCAAGCATGTCTTCTAAACTACTGGCCCATTGCAACGGAACAAACCGGCGTTGGTTTATGTTCATGTGTTTCCACATAGGCATAAAAATTCGCTCATCACATAAGGTGCCAGGCAAAAATAAAACGGGGCGGCCAATACTCACACATTATCCTAAAATATCTACTTTGTACGCCATGATACCATAGCGAGCCAGATAAATTTAAACGGCCACTGAGCCAAATCGTGTATGGCGCTGGTATACTATAACCCTATGATAAAAATGTGCAGTTAACATGACAACACTGGCAACTCCCTCTACTTTCGCATCACGGGTTTTAGCGTGGTTTGATGAACACGGACGTAAACATTTACCCTGGCAGCAAGACATTACAGCGTACAAAGTGTGGGTGTCTGAAATTATGTTGCAGCAAACTCAAGTGAGTACGGTTATTCCTTACTTCGAGCGCTTTATGCAGTCGTTTCCTACCGTTTCGCACTTAGCCCACGCTGAGCAGGATGATGTTCTTCATCATTGGACGGGCCTAGGGTATTACGCAAGAGCGAGAAATTTACACAAAGCGGCCAAGCAAATAGTGGAAAAGCATGGTGGGATTTTTCCTACTCGGTTTGACGATGTGGTGGCGCTACCCGGAATAGGGCGTTCTACCGCAGGGGCGGTGTTATCGTTAGCGTGCCACCAAAAGCACGCGATATTAGACGGCAACGTAAAACGGGTATTAGCACGCTACTACGCTATTGATGGATGGCCCGGTAAAAAAAATGTAGAAAACGCCCTGTGGGAAGTGGCAGAAAAAAATACACCAGAGCGTCGCTGTCACCACTATACCCAGGTGATGATGGACTTGGGCGCGATGGTTTGCACACGGAGCAAACCGAAATGTGATAGTTGCCCCCTTCAGTCAGACTGTATTGCTTATGCCCAGGGTAAACAATCCCAGTACCCAGGTAAAAAACCTAAAAAAGCGATACCTGAACGACAAACCCTATTAGTGGTGCCTGTGTTTAACACGCAAGTCTTTTTAGAGCAGCGCCCACAAAGTGGCTTATGGGGCGGGTTATATGGCTTCATTGAGGCGCAAGATATAAATAGCGCGGAACAAGCATTATTCAAACGCGGCATGCAGAATGTGACATTGACTGCTCATACGGCCTTTCGTCACACCTTCAGCCACTTTCATTTAGATATAACCCCGGTGGTTGCCGTGCTAAACTCACCTCCACAAAAACAGGTGCAAGAGGCGCAAGAAGGGCACTGGTTTGATTTTTTCCAGCCTATTGAGGTTGGTTTGGCCGCGCCGACTAAAAAGATTATTCAGCAGTTAGAACATATGCTTTAGTGCTGTGATTTTTTATGGCCTTTAGGTAGTTAAGAAAGAAGAGCAGGTTAAGGATTTTAAAATGAGCAGAACAGTATTTTGTCAACGCCTTCAAAAAGAGGCGGACGGATTAGACTTTCAACTTTACCCAGGTGACATTGGTAAGCGCATTTACGACAACATTTCAAAAGAAGCATGGGGTGAATGGCAGAAAAAGCAAACCATGCTGATTAACGAGCATAAGCTAAACATGATGGATCCGAATGCAAGGTCGTTTTTAGAAGAAAAAATGACGGCCTATTTGTTTGATGGCATTGAGCCCACCATTGACGGCTACGTGCCGCCTGAAAAGTAGGCAAAAAAGGCTTTTTTGGGTAAACAATGTGCAAACAGTCACAAAAGCGAAAAAAAACCGACAAAAACGGTTGACTTGTTAGCGCGAAATCCGTTTAATACGCATCCACAGCGAGACAGGCAGTAAACGCCAAATCGCAAACGAGTTTCGCCTCGATAGCTCAGTTGGTAGAGCAGCGGATTGAAAAGTGCAAGCACTTCCAATCAGATTTACCAAGAAAGCTTTTAGAGCAATAGTTTTAAAGTTAGTAAGCACTTCGATAAAGCTTGCAAAGTTTTGCAAAGTTTTTTATAAAGCTTACATAGCACAGCTTAAGTGCCTCGATAGCTCAGTTGGTAGAGCAGCGGATTGAAAATCCGCGTGTCCCTGGTTCGATCCCGGGTCGAGGCACCATCATTCAAGCCCTTGCAGAAATGTGAGGGCTTTTTTGTTTTTAAAACTTAAAATAAATTTGACGCTAATCATCATTTATCTACGTTATCAATCTTCTTTTTGTTTGGGTTAGCCCTAACATACTCCTCACCATTTATATCGATTACATGAAAATTTGGGTGTTTGTTCTTTTTGACTTCGCTTACTAACTGGCTTCTCTTCACAACACCTCTTCCTGGTATTGTATACGATTCGTTTTGTCCATTGCTTCCATCGGCATTGCCGTTGATGTGATTTGCCATGACTAATTACCTCTCAATTTTTGTATACGCATTTAAAATCTTAAGTTAACCCACTTTTGGTTGACTTAATTTAATTTTAGCCCCACTTTAGTTGACATTCAATTAAATTTGCATGATATTGGTTGACATATATCGAAATATGCAAATTTTAAGGTTGTTTAAGGTTATGAGCAGTGCTGAATTAGAGTCCCCTTTTGAGTTATGCCCCGAGTTAAATGAAGTCTTTCTGGATGAGTTGTCATTCATGATTTTGAAGGTTGTAGAAATGACAATGCTAAATTTAAATTCGGATTTTGATGATAACTACACGAGGGAAACCTGTATTTATGGGCGTGTGAGACAATTGTTCCTGCAACTTGCACGAGACGCGAGCAAACCTTGGGTAACCGTTAAAAGTAAAACAATGGACTATGTTCCAAGCATATGTAATATACCTGTCCGAGTTTTTAGGGACGATCCACTTAACCCTAAAAAGAAGAAGGTTTTTTTTAAAAATGATTGTGAGCAGAGTCAGCTAGCCTTACTGTTTGAAGATTTTGACACTCAGTTGGCTAGTCAGATAACTTGGCGATTATTCATTCAGGCTCCTGATAGCAATCTAGAAGATGGTGAGCTAGAAGACTTGGAAGATGATTTTCGTGTAGTCCTAGTGGGCTTTTCTGCAATGACTGGAGAGATTCGTTCGATGTGGCAATCTAAATCAGCCTCTCGTACCGTACCATATGCTATTGACGCTGAATTGCCAGAAGCAAATATTCTTGAAAGAAAACCTGTTAAATCAAAAGAAGTAGATACTGGTTTGGCAAATGAAAATGGAAAACAAGTTTAAATTAAATCCCTATAGAGGAGATAAATTAAGGTTAGCTCGGTTGGCCAAAGGCTATTCACTGGAAGAGCTGGGAAACATTTTAAATGTTACTCGTCAAAACATACATAAAATGGAAGCAGGACAAGAGCCTACATCTGAGCAAATGCCTTTATTATGCAAAGCCTTGAATGTTGAAAATAGTTACTTCTTTACAGATCGAAATACACCTGTAGTAGAAGAGCAGTGCCATTTCAGAAGTTTGAAATCCAGAACTAAAGCACTGACACATACTGTAATGGCCCGAGCAGAGATCTTGGATCAGGTTATCGGAGCGGTTGAAGAATTTGTAGACCTTCCAACATTTGAGGTTCCAAATGTCGATGACCTCGATTTCAGTATTAGTGAAAGTATTGAGGTTGTCGCTGAGCGGATAAGAGATATTTGGGGGTTGGGTGATGGCCCTGTCGAAGATATAACAATTGCGGTTGAAAACGCAGGTGTAATTGTCGCAGTAGTCGAGGGTGTTGATGAAAAGGTTGATGCTTTTTCAATGTCCAGAAAGAGGCCTGTTATTATTAGAAATTCATCTAAAGAAAATCCTTGTCGGTATCGATTTGATATAGCGCACGAATTAGGGCATTTAGTGATGCATGATGGAGTGGTAACCGGTTGTAAGTTCACAGAGAAACAGGCTAATTACTTTGCTAGCGCATTTCTTATGCCGAGACGTCTGTTTTTGGCTGCTACTCAAAAGTATCCTCTGATTAGGGGGCTAAAAAGTTTAAATTGGCAAAGCTTGTTTAGCTTAAAGAGATATTTCAAAGTGAGCTTCAAGGCACTACTTTATCGAGCGAAATCTCTAGGAATCATTAATGAAGCCCAAATGAAATCTGGTTATATATATTTAAATAAGAATGGTTATACTAAGAGTGAAGAATTAGATGACTTACTCCCTATGGAGGAGCCTAGGTTGTTGTCTGATATTATTGAAAGTATAGGAAGTTCAAAATGGCAAAAGCTTATTCTTGAACTAGGTATTTCCGGAGAATTTATCACATCTATATTACCGAGAGTTAAAATGCCAAACAAAGCTTTATTCGTTGTTTGAGTAAGAAAGTGGGTTATTAAACCCACTGAAAGCGAATATTACATGTGAGTCAACGCTCTGAAACTTTATCATGTTTGCTTTAGAGAGTAATTAATACTAATGTCGACTCTCATTTCATACAGGGAGCAGGTTGTAGCTGAGCATGGCCGGCCTCAGCTGTTTTTTCCTTTGTCAGCAATGTTGTGAGGCTGTAAAACTTCCCTAAAATAGCTTCATACCTTTTTAAAGTTCTTCGGCGTAAACTGAGCCAAGAACGAAGAACGCTCCCATGATAGACCGAGTGATCTGAGACCATGCTAATATTTGAGCAAATATGAACAGGCCGAAACCTCTAATTGTGGATGTAACTAATTAGAGGAGGTTTACACTATTCTTAACGTATTGAATTCTCTAGTATTCGTGGTAAACGTTACTTTGAAAAATTTTTAATGTGCCAAAAAGTTAAGAACTGCCACCGTTTTTTAACGTGTCGTGAAGTTTTAATTTTGATTTCTCAAGAATTTTAAGTGTTCTTTCTTTAACTGCTCCGGCTAAAGATCTGTTACTACCATTTTTGAATCGTATATTTAACACCTTTATTGATAATTCGGAGCTATTGTCCAGCTTCGAGATAAACTCCGGAAATTCATATGATATTTGACAGGAGCCGCTGCAATCATCGTAATCAAAGCTATAAGATGCCTCTACTCGATATACCTTTATATATTCATGATATTTTTTTTGCCTAATGAAAACTGTAGAGTGAAGATTTTTTCCCTGAAGAAGTAAGTTTGTAATTTTTTCTTGCATCCACGATATATCGTCAGGGAGTGTTTGTGTTTCATCTGGACAGAACCCTAGATCCCTAGTGTCCTTAAAGTAAAGCTCGTTTGAGGTTTGTTCCTTACTAAGCTTGTTTAAAAATTTGACTCTGTTTTCATTTGTGAAATCGTTGAATCTAATTTTCCTAATCACTTCATCATTTTTAACAAAACCAGCTAATTTAAGTCTATTAACCATCTCTTTAGATATGACCGAAGCAACTTCTTTTGTCTCAGGAGACGTATGGGATAAACTTATATTAATATCCAGCTCGTCATCTATTTTACTAAATCGTACCTTACCTGAAAATTGCTTTGTATTCTTATCCCAACTTTTAGTATGGTCGGTTCTTTCTATAATGAAATCTAACTCTACTTCTCCTTCTATACTACTAACAAAGTTTGGTATACCAATGAGTTCATAATTTGAAAATGGCTTTTTAACTAGCTCATGAATTTCATCACTTGATGGTAATATAGATAATAAATCTACTTCCGGTACACTACATTTTATAGTCTGTGTCAGAGCTTTAGGTTCTTCTTCAGTTTCACTTATATTTTGATAAAGCTCCATTAATTCATTTGGCGTAATTCCTCTTGTTACTAAGTGTGGAATAGTCGTAGTTTTATCATCTTCACGAGTAAAAATGCCACGATTTCTTAAAATCCCTTTTAGTTCGGATTTGCTGATATTTCCGTCTGCTAAAAAATCTCGAAGAGCATCACCATACGGTAAAATATTTTTAGTTTCATCCATTTTATTGTCCTCT
Source organism: Alteromonas australica (assembly GCF_000730385.1). Lineage (NCBI taxonomy): Bacteria > Pseudomonadati > Pseudomonadota > Gammaproteobacteria > Alteromonadales > Alteromonadaceae > Alteromonas > Alteromonas australica. The sequence continues at coordinate 311,056 of NZ_CP008849.1, forward strand.
GAAGTCAGAGTTATATGAACTAACCTCAATGCTTAAATCTTTCTCTTTAGCTTGAACAAGACCTTTGACTGTCTCTACTGTATCTTCGTGTTCGAGGGCATTATAGTCAGGAAATAACAACTTAAATTTTTTAGTGAACTCTTGAGAAACATCACTTACAAAGTTCATCAACCGTTCCAAGTTTTCTTTCGAGAATTTTTCTCTAATTACTACACAAAAAATAACACTTTTGTCTTTTTCGCTGATTAGACGAAAAGGCAAAATGTCGGATGTTAAATACTCAACTGGTAAAGCTTTTCCATATCTTTTTAAATTTGTATCAGTGTAGTTGGCCGCGGTAAAGGAATAGTGAAAATTAATTTCATGTTCTTTAAAACTATTCTTTAAAAAACTTATTGAATCATATATGAACGCAGCTCTTGAGTTGTCGACTAGATATATTGCGGAGAATGTCAGATTCTTATCAATCACTATATTTGCAACTTTACTAACCACATCCTGATATGAATCGTTATCATTAGTAAGCCAAAATAGTACCCCTACATCATTCGTTCTTTTAACTCCTCTTCCATTATAATCAATGATGGTCGAGTTTCTGACTTCGGATTTAGAATAACACTCAATACAATGAGCAAGATCTTTGAAGTGCTCTCTGAATTTCGTATTAGGATGATTAGGATATGCTTTTGATGTGAATTTCACAGAACAGCATACATTATCTAAGGTGAAATCTTGTAGTTGAGAGCGTGCAGAATAAAGTATGTCCACACCGTGTGTATTTCGACCACTGCCTTTGGTCCTTTCGTGCTTTTGAGGATGTTTACATCTTATCTCAACACCGGTGCGCAACCCAGTCCATCCGATTAAAGTAAGGAACTCCTTTACAAGAGCTTCACCATGCTCGCCTACCTTCTTTGAAAATTCACCCATCGCATATCCTTTACTTTCGAGTCAGAATCTAGCTCTAGAATAAAACGGAGCTCATACTAATTCAATGAAATTGCTAGCTATTTATAAGCTCTCAGTATTCATGCTTTTGAAAGAGCAAAATTAAACATTTAGTTGAAATCTTTTACATTTGTAGTAAACATAACTTTGATAATCCCCGTTTCCTTGATTCGAACCAGGCTCGAGACACCGTCATTCAAGCTCTTGCAGAGATACGGAAGCCTCCTTGTTTTTAATGTTTGATAGTCAGTTGTCTCTTTGCATAAGTGGCGAGTCAATGCCAATACGTACAGGATTAAACTGAAAGCTGAAGCATACCGTTTCAACATAGCTCGCGACGTCGTTTACAGATACCTGATTCGCGTTTCCGTTAGCCAGTTACCCTAACCTCTCGGTGGTTTTATTGAGTAACTGGCTAACGGAAACGGCAATAATCGCCCATTTTCTTGAGTACAAATCACCAATGGCAGGTACTTGCCTTTGGCACAAGTGACATCGATACCGATAAATACGTCCATGTTTGTCTCTCCTTCCTGTCAGGAATAAACATTTCACTATTAAACGATACTACACGATTGGAATTAATACCCAATCAAGACGTTGCCTGAGTTAGTATATTTTCGATATTCAACAAGGATGTTCGATTATGCCAAGAAAAAACACATCTTTTGCTGACCTTCTTTTCCAAGCGCCATGGTGGGTTTCAGTTATAACATCGGCAATTACCTATATATTTATGGGCCACTTACTACCTTCTATCGAGACGGATAATCAGCTAATCAATATGGTATTTAAGGCGCTCGCTGTTCCTGCGCCTTATTTTGCAATTTTCATATTATTCATCGCACCTTTTTCCTTTTTTAATGCACGGCGCAAAGCCAAGCAATTAGATGCTCAAAAGAGTATTGAGACTATTCGGCAATTGCATTGGCGCAATTTTGAGGAGCTAGTGGCAGAGGCCTATCGAAGACAAGGTTATCGAGTAACCGAAGGTGGTTTTGGTGCTGACGGTGGGATTGACATAGAACTGAGAAAAGGCGAAGAGCTTATACTCGTTCAGTGCAAACAATGGAAGGCACAAAAAGTTGGTGTCAGTGTGGTACGCGAGATGTTTGGCGTGCTCACTGCCAGCAACGCAGCCACGGTTGTTGTAATTTGTTCGGGTAAATTCACCCAGCAAGCTATAGATTTTGCTTCTGATAAGCCCATTGTACTCATTGATGGAGGCGAGCTGCTTTCACTTATCCATGATGTGCAAGCGGAGCCAAAGGTAGAGGAGATAAAAAAGACCGCTTGCCCTAGGTGCGGAAGTGATCTTGTTGAACGGCAAGCAAAGCGTGGAGCCCATGCAGGCAATACCTTTCTAGGTTGTTCTGCCTTTCCTAAATGTCGTTACACAGAATAAGTATTTTTAAGGATAAAATTGATGAAAGACTTGGATGTTCACAAAAAAGTAGCGGTACTAATTGATGCTGATAACGCTCAGCTGTCGAAACTTTCTGCCATTTTGGATGAGATATCAGCACACGGTCATGTTCTCATCAAGCGTGCCTACGGGGACTGGTCTATTGATGCGTTGAAGAACTGGAAGACGCCTCTTAATGAATTAGCCATACAGCCGATTCAGCAATTTGCTTATACAACGGGTAAAAACGCAACAGATGCGTCGATGATTATTGATGCGATGGATTTACTCTATTCTGAAAAAATAGACGCATTTGCTTTAGTATCCAGTGATAGCGACTTTACTAAGCTAGCGTCACGTTTGAGAGAGTCAGAGAAGTTTGTGTTTGGCGTAGGTGAGAAAAAAACGCCAGTGTCATTTCGCAACGCCTGTGATGACTTTATATTCACCGAAAACCTAGAAGCTGGTCAGGTTTCTAAATCAGGTAAACCTAAACAGGAGCAAAGTAGCGCTGGTAATGGTGCAGAAGAGCTAATACCAGCAATGCTTAAAGCTTGGGAGTTATATCAGAATGATGATGGTTGGGTGAATGTTAGTCCAGTCGGTAATTTTCTAAAGCGTGCAAAACCTGATTTTGACCCAAGAACTTATGGTGCAGCAAAAGTGACCGATATTGTTTCCAGTCTGCCTACTGTCTTTGAAATGACGAGACAGAAAGGAAAAGGGACGACACAAATTATCTTGTACCGTCCTATCTTCGCGACCACTTAGCCTAATCTAATTCCCAAGGAGGAAGATCAACGTTTTCCATATTCGACTTTAAAGGTTTCTTTTGCTTGGTTTTGCGTTTTGTCTTGAGCACTATTTTGCCCTCGTCCAGAAAGCGTCTGTAGGCGCGTTTTGCTTCTTCGATAGACGCGAAACCTTGGGTACGGCTTCCTGAATAGCCATTCACTAGGGCTTCAGCTTCTTTCCACGATTTGTAAACTCCCGGCTTTCGGCCTTTAAAGACTACGTAAGCGGCATACTTGCTGGTGAAGTTGTAATTGGAAAAGCATCTCGACATGATTACCTCCTCTGGTTTGTCAGCTTTTCCAATGTGTTTACACTTTTATGTTCGGTAGCTACTCGGATACCGATATCGAGAAAACGTTTAATTCTTGCCAGTAATGCAAGAAGTTACCTTCCCATATTTGGTACATATCGGTTGCCTGCTCAATAGGAAACACACCGAACAGGTTTTGAAAAACACCTGCATCGAAATCAAAGTCGAGGTCTTTTGCTAGCTCTGCATAGGGACCGCTTCCTAGATAGGCAAAATCGGTGACATAGCAAAAGTGCCATGCGTTGTTGCGTTTCTCCAAACGAATCTCTACAGGGTGAAAACCACCACTTTCAGCTGAATAGTTAGGATCTCTGAAGTTAATTGTCACGCTTGTTTGTGACACGCTATGCTGCACAAGTAAATCGACCAGTGCTTTTGCAAATCGCTTTGAGACAGGCAAAGCGAGTCCTTCATAATGAATATGCATAATGAAAAATCTTCTAATTGGAATCTATGAATGTGAGTGCTGCCTAGCGCGTCTGTACGACGCTTTCGAGCAACTAAGTAAAGTCACCGACTAACAGTTTGCAATGTCTTCTACGTCGCTTTCAGTAGCGCTATTCATTTTGCTTCTGAAACGCTAGCGCTACGTAAGTGCGATTTACTTTTGTAAGATAGACAGCTCTCGATTCTTGGTTCGTTGTCGTTGTTCATACAATCACGCACTAAGGGCGATAACTGATGAGTAGAGCAGGGGGCTAACTACGATTTTGCTAACTTTGCGTTGGCCAGAGTCTTCCCCTTGGTTTCAGTCTTTGGCGGCGATATTAAGAACTCATCAAGCTCTCCTTTTTCTACCGCGCTCATCAAGATGTCGATGACCTCGGGAAGCTTTTCTTTATCGCCAACATCTATGGCTGGTTTTCCCTTTTGTAACTCTATTGCTCTTATGCCCACTTTTACTTCAAGGAAATAATGGTTATCGGTGTCGTAGTACCAAGGACGAACAGTAGCCTGCCAACGCTTTTTAATTCGCTCTCCTGTTTCTGGATCTTTGACGGTTTTTTCTTTGTATGCTACGAACGGTGTGCCTTCAAGCATACAAGTGGCGAGCTTTTTTTGTTGTTCTAGTCGGTTGATTAGCTTCATACGCTTGTTCAATACCGGTGGCTTCTGCTTGATTTTAGGACGAGCGATAACCTTGAGCGAACTCAATACTGATGTAGTCATAATGTTTACCTTTAAATGCTAAGGGCGAATAAAGCCCATTGAGGTGTGTTTCTGCTTACGCAGGTTTTCGTCTGCCAACAGGTTGATGGCAAAGTCACGAATTTGAATTTTGGGTTGAAACTTCTTTCGACGAGCCAATAGAGCGAAATCACCGGGTGTAAGGTTGCTCAGTGAAGATAACCTTTGTGTTTCAGCTTCCTTAAGCGTTCTTACTTTGGTGAGCTTCTTGTATAACTCCATTACTTGAGTAGATGTAAGGTATTGGCACTCTAGTTTGAAGTCGAATCGACGTAACACGGCTTTATCAAGCTTGTCGGAAAAGTTAGTAGCAGCGAATAAAGGCTGTGTGAAACACTCTATTTGCGTTAAGAACTCATTAACCAGCTGATGTTCGTGATGAGCAGTGAGCGCTTCACGTGAGCTTAGTAAGCTATCCACTTCATCAAGCAATATGACTTGCTCCTCATCATGAGCGCGTTGAAATAGCTCAGCCACCTTTTGCTCACTTTCACCCACCCATTTACTTAAAATATCAGAGCATTTAACACGCAGCAGTTTCCTACCATGTAGCTCTGTCAAATAGTGCGCGAAAGCAGTTTTGCCTGTTCCTGGAGGACCTGAGATTAATGTCCTCGCTGGTTGGTTGTGCTTAAGTGCAAACGCTATTTCGTTGAGATACTCCTTTGACTGCTTAATATTTAAGTAGCTCGTATCGAAAGGTAGCTCACTTTTGTACTCAAGTTTATTTTGCCATTGCTCCGTTGCTCTTAGTGACGCTTCGACAACTTGACCGATTACAGCTTCTGCGCGAGCACGTTTAGCGTTTACAGCGTGAGCGACATGTGTTGCGTTAGCAACAATTGCTGGGGTAATGTTCTCTGTTTGACTAATCATTTTTCGTGCAGACGAAGAAACACTTAAGCCGTGATAGTAAGGCCGCGTTATCTGTTCGATTTCTTCTGGTCTTAAAGTAGGAACATCTAATACGAGCTTGAATCGCCTGATAAAGCTTGGCTCAAGATATTGGATATGATTTGTAATCCAAATACAGGGAATTTCGTTTTGCTCAATGAATCGCTGTAGATGTTCTTTACTGTATTGGCTGTCAGCACAATCGAATAAACTCTCGCATTCATCTACCAGCAACATAGCGTCCGCCTTACACGTCAGCAATGATTGAAGTAAAGCTAAATAACGAAGCCTTTCTTTGTTTGGAAAGCGGCTATTGAACTCATCTTCAGAAAAATTGCTAGCAAGTGCAGTAGAACGAATTTCGTAAAGTGTTCTATCGCAGTATTTGGCAAGTGTCCTCGATAACTCTGTTTTACCTGTTCCTGAAGCTCCATAGAGCAAAATGCTTGCTCCAGACTGTCTAGACTTACTAGCAGCAGTGAGATATTGCGACAAAAGCGCAGTATTCACGTGAGGAAAATCATCTAATGTGAAGCTTGCGTCGGGCGAAGGATGCAGCAACGGTGCTATTAGTGTTTCCCTTGAGGTAATTGTTTCACTTAACAACATTCGAACAAGTGCTTTTGGCATTGCGCCATATTCGAAGGACAAAAAGTCTGTATCAGGCAGAAAACCATAATGATTGAGCTGCGCAGTTGCGTGAGAAAATAGTTCGTCACTGATGCCTGAAATGTCTTTGAGGATTTCGTGTAACGAAAGGTGGCTTGTTTGCATGTGCACCTCAGAAGAAAGCGCTCTAATCCACTTGTTAACCTGTGAGAGCAAGGCGAACTGAATCAGTAACTCGGTTTGCTTAGGCAAGTCCATCACGGTTCTGATATAGCGACAATTAGCTAAAAAGGTTTTCGTTACCTGAGGTTGGGTATCAGTAATAGTGAGGCAAGCTTTGTAATTGACGTTTTTGCTTCTACCTATGAAAAATGATTGGGCAGATACCTTGCTACCACGCAAATTACTGGCAAGACTTTTACTGAGTATATCGGTATCGATTGAAGGCAGATAGTTGAGTAATCGCTTGCCCCATTCACATGCAAGGTAATTAAGCTCACTCGACTTATTGAGTACTTTATAAGACATGCTAGCGCCCCATTATTGATAGGAAAGCAGAGATGCAGCTTCTTGCATCACTTTTTCATTTCGCTTGTCGTACATGATGGTTGTACTGATATCCTCATGACCTGCCATTTGGCGCACAGTGTTTATATCTACATTTTGTTCAAGTAATCGTGTGATAAACGTTCGTCGAAGATCATGCGGCGAGACTCCGTCTACGCCAATTGATGCTAGCGACTTTTTAGTGAGTGAATAGATAGAGCACGATGACAACGCGGTGTTGTGTTTAATATTTCCACCTTTTGCAACACGAACAAACAAGTGGCCGTTGCTTTTACTTCGAAGTGCTAGCCATTGATTCAGCGCAAGTTGCGTCCATGCTGGCAGATGAACAGTTCGGCTCTTGTTACCTTTTCCTTTTTTGACGACCAGAGCAGTACCTTCGATAAAGTCTTCTACCAAGAGTGCTACTAGTTCACTTCGTCGTAACCCTGTGCCTAAAAGTGTTGAGATTAACGCGTAGTTTCGAATGCCAAGAACAGATTTATCGCGTTGTAACTTTATCAGCAGCTTATTGACCTGCTCAGTTGAGAGAGGCTTTCCATCATGTTTGCCATGATTCACTTTGCTGATAGCCCGAAGTTGAATCGACTGCATTTCTGGAACGAGCCCAGAGAGTACAGCTATTTTTACGATACTTCTGATCGCTATCATTGCTCTGTTGATAGATCTAGCTGACCAACCCTGAGTAATAAGCTTCGTTTTAATATAGGTAGCTTGTTGAAAATCGATTAGATGATATTTATCTTCTCGCTCTTCATCAGTCCAACCCATCATGTCTGCGATGCTATTTAGTTGTGAAGCAATTGAGCGCTGACTATTAGGCGCAAGTCGACCTAAATACAGCGCATAGGGGCAAGCTGCATTCATAAAATGCTCCGAAGTTGTAGTTAAAAGTATTGAATTTGAATGGAAGTGCTTAGAAAGCGAAGAAGATAATATCAGGCGATATTAGTTATTTGTATGGCTGTTTTGTCCCAGTAAAAAATAGTTATTTTGTTGATTTCCCCCAGCGCTTAGTGAGATCTATTTTGTTGAACCGCTCATTGAGACGGATGTGTACCATCTTTGCGTCTTCAGACAATAAAACTTCCTGATATCTATATGCAAACCCTATCCTATTTACAGCAAGGTTCTCTTCACATAATTCTGTACAAGTTATGTAGAAGAAACTGTGTAGTCTATTGAGCAAACTAATAAGATGTGATGTATCTATGTCCAGCCGACATTTATTAGCAATGTCTAACAGACTTTGCTTTTCCAAAAAGTCATATCCAAACTCACAGTTGCGAGTGCCGTGAAAGTAGAGCACCCCATTTTCTCCAATTTGTGACATATGGAAGTCAGACATTGGTATGAGAAGAAAGCTTTGGCTTCCTAAGTTGTGCTCAAGTAAATCAAACAGTAAAAAGCCGAGCCGAATATCGTCAGCATCAAGTCTCGGATTTCTGACTAAATTTTTTAAGTAAAGGTCGAAAGCTTGCTGCGGGGATTTCATTCTACTTAGTTCAATATTTACATCGCCACTACGACCAAGCCCTGTCGCTTGTTCTAACGCCTCACGTTTAGCGTTGTCTGGCACCAGTCTGATTCGGCTTTCTTCCGTTCCTAATTTCATAATCATTTAACTCCGAACTATTGGAAAGTTTTTTATTTTAGCTTTCTCAGCCTATCAGTTTTTTTTGTCAATAAGAACAATAGCTTAAATAGATAAATTTTCCCTAGCATAAAGATTGACTAGCACACTCTTAAACGTGTCAGAAGAAAATAGAAAAAAGGCACGGCCTATTGTTTTTAAATGGTTGATATTAAGTAAATTTTTTTACTTTTTTGTTGGCTGTTTAATAGGCTTTTTTCACTGAGGACAACACTGCTACACATCCGGAAAATAGGTTTTGATTTAACACATCGAATGGTCATTAAAGTAATTTTTTGGAGCAAAAATGATGAAGAAAGTAACAAATATTTCTACGTTAAAAAGAATGGGGTTTAAGGGCATCAAAGACCTTTACGAGCTAATTGAAATAACTGAAATGGATTCAGCAGAATTAATTTACTGCGCGCCTGATGGAAGTACTAGAAATGTCAGGCAAAAGCTAAGAGTAGCTGAGGGCTTAAAATGGTTAAAAGATGAAAATAATGAAGGGAGAAAAGCCTTTGTTAAAAACAATAAGTGGCTGGAACGAAGAAGAGTCATAGGGATTCAAGGCTCATTCAATCTCGATAACATTGAAGAAATACAATTTTTGAGAAAAGTGTCTCATGCCTCTGTCATCAAAAAAGTTGGGTTAACGAAGTACAGCGTTATTTGGTTCGTCTTTTACGAAGATGAGGAGCAGCATGAAAAGTTAACCAATGCCTTAAAAGCAGAAAATGAAGGCTGTAAATGTGCGAAGGTTATAACCTATTTTCCGATTCAACTTTCGGGCGCGAAGAACTGGGATAGAGGCGAATTTGCGTATGAGAAATGGTATAAGTATCAGCCCCTCACGCTAGTAGAATTCGTTCTTAAGAACAATTTAAACGTGTGGGTGCCGCCAGCTGAATTAAACCTATATGAGGGTAGTAGCGAGGCATTGCCTATTGATGTATTACCTAAATTAATGCAAGAGACTGTAAAAAACTTTAGCAAAGCCTATTGTTGCCCCCCTGAGTTTGCTTTCGTTCCACTTGTAACGATGATTGGTTCAGTCATCGGTCATAAAATTCACGTTAAACCAAGAAAAAATAGTGACTTGGTGATTGCGCCAAATTTCTGGGCTATATCGATAGGAGACTCAGGAGCTGGTAAATTTCCTGTTCATTTGCGGATGCGGGAATTTTTTGGCCCACTCAATGATAAAGCTTCGATGGACTACGATGATGCCAATAAGCGGTATGGAGCGCAGCAAAAAATAGAGAAAATACGTGAAAGGATAAATTCAGAGCATATCAAACAGCGCATTATTGCTATCGATAAAATCTTAGACCCTATAGAAAAAAGAAAGATGGAGGAATTACTAGCATCTGAAGTAACTGAAAACTCAAGACAGCCTCAAAAACCGTCGTTAGTACGTTATACAACCAACAAGGCAACATATGCCGACTTGCAACGCACACTAGGTGAAAATCACAATGGGATTTTGATGGACCTAGAGGATCTAAAAGGATTTATTCATCAGCTTCGAGGCTCCAAGGGATTTGAATATCGTTCATTCCTATTGGAGTGTAATTCGGGGTTTGGTCAGCATGATATTGATAGGTTAAACACGGGCACTACGTATGCCAGTAACATGCTCTTGTCGATTTTTGCAACCACCAAACCATCTGTTGTTTATCCACATATTCGAAATACTTTAAAGGGAAGTGAGGAAAATGATGGACTGTGGCAGCGCTTTAACATTCTTGTTCATCCGAAAAATACTGACACAGTTTCATCTGCTTCTGGAGAAGTGGAAGTATCATTAATTTCGAAAGTACAGAGTCTCTTTTGTTCAATCAATCAATGCGATTTCGGCTTCCAGCCAAATCTTGGCCTGAAAGAACGCAGCGTTTGCTTGTCAGAGCAAGCATTGGGTGTTTATAAACAGTGGTACAGAGAGATTACTTCCTTTAAAAGTAAGAAAGACGTCAATGATGTGTACCAAAACTACCTATTAAAATATAAAACGCTAGTGCCTAAACTTGCACTGCTTTTTGAAGTGGTTGAAAGTTTTGACGATGCGAATCAAGTTATCGGCCCTATAAAAAGCGTTTCCGAAACCTCAGCTAAAAAAGCCGTCAGAATTGCAAAATTTTTGGAATCTCATGCTCGCCACGTTTTTGACGTTAGAACAAATGTTGATACTGCTAATGCGATACTGATTTTAAAACGGATAGATCGACTCCCGCCCAAATTCTCGGCTCGTGACATAGCGCAAAAGAATTGGAGCGGGCTAAACACAAACACCGATGAAGTGAACCGAGCTATTATGGTTTTAGAGTCTGTGTTAGTGGTTCGAAAGGCTACAAATTGTAGACAGAAACCATTGTGGGAAGTGAATCCTTATATCACTGAAGCTGGTGCTCAATGATATAAACCTTAGTAGTTGTTTGAGGTGCATTTTTAGTTCAACAAAATGCACACTCAACACCTTCATTTTTAGTTGTTAATCTCTGTAATACCACTGTAACTATCTATTAATACACACTATTAATATACGGTATAGGCAGACACTTCTACGTATTAAAAGAGTGTTTTTATGGCAGATCGCAAAAATACACAGTCATGGATTCGTAGCACTTTTGATAAGTCTCGCTATGAACTTATTAACGACAAATACAATTCGCAGCTGTTGGCACTGCTTGATTTGGATAATACTGAACCAAGTTTTAAGCAAATTAATAACGTTACAGCAAAGCTTCAAGACAAAACATTATGCCGATACCAGGCCATGTTACTGCAAATATATTGTAATGAACCGCAGCGATATTTGAGATTAGATTGCGACCAAATCACACTGACAGTGAGGTGTTCAATAAAGGATATCGATTCACTGCTCAAACCTATTGGTGCAAAAAATAGGCCTCGCATTTATAAAGCAGGGACAGCGGCAAAGCCAGCAGACTTCACAGTTTTTCCTACCTCAACCTACGAACTCAATGGTGGAGGCTCTAGGCCTATTTACGGCAAACCATTTTATTCACACGGATTCGAGTTTCGGTTCTACGGTGATAATTATAAGTCCCTATTCTTATATTTAGAAGGGAACGAAAAAGAGTCCGGTAAGTATTCTCTACGAATATCGTTTAATCCAAACAAGCTAACACGGGATGAAATAAAGCAGGCTCTAATACATATTCAAAAACGTATTGGCGGTGAATACCGATATACGCAATTGTTCAGTAAGGCAAAGGTGACAAGAATCGACTTCGGCATTCTATTACCTGGTGTTTCATCAGCGTTTGTACAAGCGTTCAGAGACAACACTAAATCTTTAAAGTCGCATTGTATACCGCTCAATGGACAACAAGTTGTAGAAACTACTTATCTAGGCAGCAAGTCTAACGCAAGTCACTGCATCGTGTATGAAAAACTACTGAAGGAAAGTAGGGGATATACAGAAGTTAGGCATCTGTTGGATCAGTTGGCTATCACTACGCGAATTGAGTTTAGCCACATACCTAACCGTGAAAAACATAGTTCTGAATTATGGAGTTTGTCTACGTTTCCGTCAAGACTTAAACAGATCAGGGTCATATCACCCAAATATTTTCACCTTCTTAGCGATGGCATGTTGAAAGCAATGCTTACCGACAAGCGACAGGAAAGTGTAAAAAAAATGAGGAAATGCATTCGTAGCAAGCTAATAAAAAACAGAAAAAGATTGAGAGTGCATAAAATTGGTCAGGGGTGGTTGAAAGAAGAACAAAAAGTAGTAGCGAGTTCCTTGATAAATTTAATAATAAACCCAAATAGCTGAACTCTAATTTCCGAAGACTTACTTTTGATTTAACTTTTAAACACTAATTTATCAATAACGAATACGCACTTGTAACTGACCAGTAACCTACTGAGAAATAGCATGAAAATCCAATGGTTTGTTGGTAACAATTATTGTTAGTTGTTATGCAGAAGTGCTTATTTAGAATATTGGCTTTGTATTTCAAAGCATCGCTGTTTTTTACTTGTGTCAATGAATCAGTCGACAGTTCATATTGATTTAGACACAGAACAATTTGAAATTTTTGTTAGTAATTCGTTAGGTAAAGTATTTGGCTAAGTAAAAATTTCGTGAAAGTGTATGGGGCTTCGCAGTTACAGAAATTATGCGAGTCTTGGCTTGTGCATCAGGGATCTATTTCATAGAGGAGGATTACGACCTGTGGCCTATGGTATGCGGATAGTTCATTAGATCTCTCTGGAAGAGTGATTATCGTGGACGACGGCGTTCTCATGGTACCTGCTCCATATGAATCTCCTTTAGCCGTTTTTCTTCTTACAAAAGGGAGCGTGAGCGTTGCAGAGATACTGAAGGAATAATCTAACGCTTTGTATGTTCCTAGATCTTACCGAGGAGCAATCAACCTTTTTACTACGGCTATACATGTTAATAGTCTCAGACGAATGTTGGCTATTAAGAGCGGCTAGGATGATAATTGCCAACTTCCTGCCATAGTTGGAGGAAAAGAATTGCAACTATGGCGCAGTAGCAGAAATTTATCTAAGCCACAGATGGACGAAATAATACTTCCAGATGAAAGAGTGATATAGAAATGATGATCACGTATCTGCCTTTTAACTTTGAATCATTCAGGCAAATTAAGTTTTAAATGATAGTTTATGCACATTCAAATAATATCACTACTTGTGCTTTTTTAAGTCAAACTGTTCCCCAAGAATTGTTAGTGAAACATCCAGCCAAATTAAAAGTAAGAACAGAATCTATGCCGTCAGAATCTATATTTAAAAATGGATGGTCCGCCGCATCTGAAAAAATACTAATTGTCGGAGGCTATGGCTAAGTAGGCCGCTTAATTGCTAAAAGCTAGCACTGCATTTTCCTGATCGTCTGGTTATTGCTGGACGAAAACTTGAAAAAGCCAGATTGGCTACGAGTGAAGTTGGGGCGCGCTCGGGCGAAGTATGGATATATTTGGTAATGATGCGGAGACATCATTGGAGAATATCTCTATTGTTGTTGTCTGTATCGATCAGGTTGATACTAGTTTTGTGAAACTGTGTCTTTCCCGAGGTATCGACTATGTAGATATTAGTTCTGACTTTAAGTTTATCTGCCAGGTAGAGTTATTAGATGGGCTTGCAAAACTTAACAACGCTGCGGTTGTACTTAGTGTTGTGCTTGCACTTGGGCTTACAAATTTTCTTGTTTCTCAAGCTAAGAAATTGATGGAAAATCTACGTCAGATAGATGTTCTCTTGGAGTTCGGTCTCTGTGACCACCATGGAAAGGCTGCTCTAGAATGGATGTATAACAATTTAGACGCAGCCTACAAGATAATGGTTAATTGACGTAGCCGATTGGTAAAAAGCTTCAGTGACAGCACTAATATCGGGTCACCTAGCTGCGATAGTAAACACCCTGCTAATCGGTTTGATTTTTCTGAACAACATTTTATTGGGCAAACTCTTGACACTCCAACAGTATCAACTTGGGTTCGTTTTGATAGCAGTTTAGTGACATAGTTGTTAGCTGCTTTTTCCAGGATAGATCTTGGTAGACTCCTGTGCAATCCGTTTTTTCGAAAAATAGCATTTTGGCTTTTTATAAACATACACAATGGCACTGATATTTGTGGCGTCACCGTCCGAGCGTGTGGGAAAATTTCAAACGATGCGAATGAAATAGTCCTAAGTGTGATTGGCCACAATGAGTCAATGATGACGACTATTATAGCAGCTGAAACAACACGACAGATGTGCGTTTTCCATCTGGCTCCAGGTGTTTTTCACAGTGAGCAGGTTATCATTCTTTATCCAATAATTGAGGAACTGAAAAATGAGTTTCCCAATTTGGTAGTGAGGCTCTAGGCTTGGTTTTTTCCGAAGGTATTAATCAACTTATTCCGAACTGTTAGATCAATTGTTGATACACACAAGTAAAGCCTATACCAGCAACTGTATTAAGATTAATGATGAAATGTCCAGTTTTATGAAGCAGGTGTTGGAAAGTGCAAACATGACAAATGAGGGGAAGTGGCCGATACATCAGCTTCAGAAAGTGACCACCTGTTTAGAGTCCAGGACGAAGTTTGATTGATTATTTGTGGAATGAAACAACAAATACGGTTAAGTTGTCATCTGAGCTAACCGTTAGTTTAGCTCCGTTCATGTGAAGCAATGAACGAGCGATAGTCAATCCTAAACCAACGCCTTGACCATGATTTTTTCGTGAAGGGTCTGCTCTAAAAAAGCGATCAAAAAGTCTCTGAAGATGGTCATCAGAGATTTTCGGGCCTGGATTTGAAACGGTAATTTTTGTATGTTCATCGTTGGTAGATACTGCTACCTTAACAATCGCGTTTTCGAAGGAATATCGAATTGCGTTTGATAATAGATTACTCATAGCTTGTCGAAACATGGACCTATCGCAATCAATTGTGGCATCGGCCCCTCGGATGCGAATTTGAATTTGTCTTTCTTCTGCCAGTAGTTCAAAATACTCAACTAATTCTTGAAGCTCTGCCCGGCAATTTAGTCGCTCTAACTGTGGCTTGACGAGTCCATGTTCCGTTTTGGCTAGAAGTAACATGTCACTGACCATCTTGGTCATACGTTCGTATTCTTCCAAATTAGAATATAAAATTTCAACATATTCACTTTCAGTGCGCGGTTGATTCAGAATAACCTGCGTTTGAGTTGTCAGGTTTGTGACCGGTGTTCTCAATTCATGCGCAATGTCCGCAGAAAAATATGAAAGTTGCTCAAAGCCAGCTTCGAGTCGTTCAATCATAGCATTAAACGACCCCACTAATCCTGCGAGCTCGACCGGTACCTCTAAAGGATTTAGTCGGATATCGAGCTTGTCAGCAGTAATAGAACCTATTTTTCTACTCAGTTTTCGTAGCGGCGAGTGGCCTCGATACACAGCAAAACGTGCCACTATTATCGTGATCAAACCAGACACGAAAATAATGCCCCATAACGTCTTTTCAAAGTCTTCCATGTAATTCATATGAAATTCCATGTTGGAGGCTACCACAACACGGTATGTAGACTTATTCTGACCAGTGCTGACGGTCACGAGAGCTTCAGTTGCTCGCAACATATGGGATCCATCGAAAAAAAGTGTCAACATATCAGGCGTTATGAGATCGTTGTCAAACAATTGACCGGGGTATTTGTGCAAGTCAACGCCTTTACTCGAAAATACGGATTCTCCATCTTCATTTTGCACAAGGTAATAGACTCCATGATGACCAGACACTGCTTCAACGAGGATACTCGAAGGTGCCACCTTTTCAGTGTATGCTTCGCTAAGCTTTCGTTTTACAGCATGGAATACCTCATTTAATTCATCAGCATCCTGTTCAGCAAAATGCGTTGCAATTGATTGTTGAACGATTAAGCTGATTATTGTAAGGCACAAAAATACGGTAATGCCAACAAGTATAGTGACTCTAAACGCAAGAGAGTTTGGCCGTTTTAGTTTATTCGTTACTATCATCTACACTCATTTTATAGCCCATCCCCCTGACAGTTTGAATTAGCTTTACAGGAAAGTCATCATCAATTTTTGCACGCAATCTTCGGATAGCGACATCAATGACATTCGTGTCACTGTCAAAATTCATGTCCCATACCTGAGAGGCGATCAAAGAACGGGGCAATACTTCACCTTGACGTCTGACCATTAGTTCAAGCAATGTAAACTCTTTAGTCGTCAGATTGATTACTTTGCCACCGCGCTTCGCAACGCGAGAAGGGATATCAAGCTCCAAATCTGCAATGTGTAACGTGTTGTTAGGGACAGAAGTCCCTCTCCTGATCAAGGTGCGCACTCTTGCGAGGAGTTCCGCGAAAGCAAACGGTTTAACCAAATAATCGTCTGCGCCTAACTCAAGTCCTTTGACTCTGTCATTAACGTGATCGCGAGCGGTTAAAAAAAGAACGGGTGTAAATTTACCAGACTCTCTCAATGAAGACAGGATTTTCCAACCTTCTATGTCGGGCAGCATTACATCGAGTACGATTAATTCATAATCACCAATCATCGATTTGTGGTGACCATCCAGGCCAGTCCTTACTAATTCTACAACAAAGCCGGATTCAATTAGCCCTTGTTTGATGTAATCGCCCGTTTTTACTTCGTCTTCGACTACAAGTATTTTCATGGTGTGTGATTAACCTGCTGCATAGCTTTAATTCAATGGAGTAAGCCTGTTGAATACACCGCAATCGTAAAATGCTGTTAGTATACTAATAATAAAACGTATGCCAGCAACCAACAGAGTATTCAATATACTAATGAGCGCGCCACATCGTAGCTCGAAGTCGCAAATATTCAACTAAAAATACACTTTCGCTATCAATATCGCTCATGATTACAAAATTGTAATGTCAAGGTAATCTGTCTGTCAGGGCCATTTGATATTCTCATTGCCGTAGCTAATCCGTGAAAACGCGTTTCATTAAAGGAGTCAGGTTTAAGTGAAACTTTCATTCGTCAAATACCTCGTTGTTATCGCTTTGTTGAGCGTGCAAGTAAGCGGGTCTTTCGCGAGTGTAGCTACGCCATGTGCAAGCGATATGGTGCATGAAATAGATAACAGAATCGGTCATCACATGGACCACTCATCACACGACGCATCAGAGAGTTGTTGCAATCAAAATTGCTGTTGTCCCATGGCAGTCTTTCAGCTCGGCATGTTGGCTGGGGAGAGTTTCGAAACACCAAAACTGTTGAACACCCCAGCCCTAAGCAAACAAACTAGGCTGCATAAAGTCTTTATCGCTATACATTTACGCCCCCCAAAATACTCTCTCGTGTAATTAGATTAGTCGATGTAAAGACTAACAGTTACTGCACGTGACGTTTCCATCGTAAAGCGTGCAAAATCCAATATATGTGAGAGTTGTTTATGAACAAAAATATACCGTTTGGGGCTTTGTTTTCTTTAGTCCTCTTTTTAACGGCGTGCAGTGATGTACTGCAGGCAAAGAATGATGCAAAGTCTGCAACACAGGCACCGAAATTCACATTACATGTCTACAAGAGTAGAACATGTAAATGTTGTCAAAAATGGGTGCGACATGTTGAAGAACATGGCTTTGAGACAGATGTGACAAATGTCACGCTAATGTCCAGAGTCAAAGATAAATATGGCGTCGAACCCCAGTATCGCTCCTGCCATACTGCTCTTTCTCAGGACGGGTTTGTATTTGAGGGGCACATACCCGCAAAATACATCCAACAATTTTTAGAAAACCCTCCTGAAGGGGTTTTAGGGTTGAGCGTTCCAGCCATGCCAATTGGATCGCCGGGCATGGAAGTTGACGAACGATTCCAACCTTACCTTGTATTGCAACTCAATGTAGATGGTTCAGTTACGACCTTTGCTGAAGTCAACACCTATGAGGAGCAATTCTAATGAACCGGTTTTGTCTTTTTGTTTCTATTTGGGGAGCGTTCTCGTTCTCGATGGTCTCTCCCGCTATCGCGAATGAAAAATTAACGCTCAAACGTGCAGTAGAAATAGCGGTAGAAAATGATCCATGGCTCGTTAGCAGTGCACATCGTGAACGTGCCACATTGTCCAGTAGTGTCGTCGCCTCGAGCCTACCAGACCCCGTTGTCAACATCGGTTTAGCAAATGTACCCACTGATGGTTTTGCGTTTGATCAAGAGCCCATGACTCAGCTAAAAGTAGGTGTGTCACAGATGTTTCCTCGTGGTGATTCGTTAGCCATAAGGTCTCGTCAATTGCGGGAGCAAGCAGCAGAGCATCCCCTGATGAGAGCCGACCGAGTGGCCAAAGCACGCGTTCAAGTATCAAACTTATGGTTAGAAATATATCGGGCGCAGCAAAGTGTAAAGCTAATTGATGAAGATAAAGCGTTATTTGAACAGCTCAGCGATATCGCAAAGGCAAATTATTCAACTGCCTTTGGACGCGTAAATCAGCAAGATATCGTTCGTGCAAAGTTGGAATTAACAAGGTTGGAAGACCGACTTACAAAACTACGAGCATTAGAAGAAAGAGCCACAGGGAAGCTTCTAGAGTGGCTAGTTAGAGATCAAAATTATCCAAGTCAATCGGGATTTGATGCCTTTTCTCGATTAACGTTGCCGCATGCCCTACCTGAGATCAAAAACATGGGGCAGAATATGAGAACAATACTTGAGCGCAGAGATCAACAATCGCTTGCAATGGTTCTCAATCAACACCCTTTGATCCTCTCGATAGAGCAAAGAATTCGCGCCAGCCAAACCGGTATTGACCTTGCCAAAGAAAAATACAAGCCACAATGGGGGGTTAACGCTAGTTACGCCTACAGAGACGACACGCCCGACGGTACAAGTCGAGCAGATTTTTTATCGATGGGTGTAAGTTTCGATGTACCTCTTTTTACAGAAAACCGCCAAGACCAAGAGGTTTCGGCTGCCGTAAGCCTATCTGAAGCCATTAAAACCGACAAGCGCTTAGTCCTCAGAGAAATGATGTCATACATCCAGTCTTTATATGCGGAAAATGAGCGATTAATGGAGCGACAAGCGCTGTACGAACTCGAATTGTTAGAGCAAATGCAAGAGCAAGCTGAGGCATCGCTCAATGCTTATACCAACGACGAAGGAGACTTTGCTGAGGTAGTGCGTGCTCGTATTGCGGATCTTAATGCCAGAATTGACGCACTGGATATCAGTGTGGATTTGGTCAAAACAAAAATTCAACTCAACTATTACTTTGATACCAACGCAGGTATTCCTTTGTCTCAAATCGGAGAACAACAATGAGCACAATTAAAGCACTCGTCATAGGCGGGGTAGCAGGCGGTATTATGACTGCGTTGGCATTCACGTTTCTGATACCATCTTCATCATCCACCGCGAATAATGAGCAAAACGAAGAGAAGCAACCGTTGTATTGGGTTGCGCCGATGGACCCAAATTACCGCAGAGACGAACCAGGAAAGTCTCCGATGGGCATGGATCTCATTCCTGTCTACGAAGAAAGTTCAAGTGGTGATGCGGGCTCAGGAACAATTACTATAGCGCCAAATGTGGAGAACAACCTTGGTGTTCGAACTGCGAAAGTGCAGCGCCGCGCGCTGCATGTCCCTATTAGAACTGTCGGGTACGTTCAATACAACGAAGAAACATTAATCCATGTGCATCCTCGCGTTGAAGGCTGGATAGAAACACTGCATGTAAAAGCATCAGGAGAATATGTTAAAAAAGGGGAACCACTTTACTCTCTATACTCGCCTGAGTTAGTGAATGCACAAGAAGAATTGCTGCTTGCTATGCGCAGAAACAACAAAGATCTGATCGTAGCTGCTCGTTCTCGCTTAAATGCATTGCAAGTTCCTGAAGACGTCGTGGAGACGTTAACAAAAACAAAAAATGTTCAGCAAACCGTTACCTTTTCCGCACCCCAAACCGGATTCGTAGATAATTTAAACATTCGAGAAGGTTTTTTTATAAAACCTGGCGTTACAGTCATGTCGATTGGTGCATTGGATGAGGTTTGGGTTGATGCAGAGGTATTTGAGCGACAAACCGCCCAAATAGTGGAAGGGCTGCCTGTTACTATGACATTAGATTTCCTCCCCGGAAAGACGTGGCAAGGCGTTGTAGACTACGTCTACCCAACCCTTGAACAGAGTACCCGCACACTGCGTGTGCGTCTTCGCTTTGCTAATCAAGATTATACGTTAAAGCCGAACATGTTCGCTCAAGTGACTATCCACTCTGATATGGATTCGACCAACTTGATCGTGCCAACCGAAGCGGTTATTCGAACAGGCAATCAAAATCGCGTTGTATTGGCATTGGGAGATGGAAAATTTAAATCAGTTGCAATCAAAATTGGGCGAGTGGTTGACGAGTTTACAGAAGTACTTGAAGGACTGATCGATGGTGACAGCATTGTCACCTCCGCTCAATTTATGCTTGATTCAGAGAGCAGTATTAGCTCTGACTTTAAGCGAATGGAACCCCCTGAAGAAAGTCCAACATCGGTCTTCACAGAGGTGATGATCACAGACGTGATGCCTTCTCACAACATGATAACTGCAAAACATGGTCCAATTCCAGAATGGGATTGGCCGCCGATGACCATGGATTTTGTGGTAGCGGAGCATATCAATTTAGCAACGGTCAAAGGTGGTTCATCGGCACATATCGAGATCAGTAAGCAAACTGATGGTCAATATGTGGTGACAACCGTGCACATTATCGATTCAGCACAAAGTACACAGGCGACTATGTCTGAAAGCGTTTGGACTGAAGTCAAGATTAATTCTGTAATGGATGGGCATCGAATGATAAATGTCGATCATCCCGCTATAAAAGAGTGGGATTGGCCCGCGATGACGATGGATTTTAACGTGGCAGATAACATTACCTTGTCTGATTTGGCCTCTGGAACGCTTGCGCATATTGAAATTTCAAAATCCTCAAGTGGCGAATATCTTGTTTCTACCATTTATGTTGTTGAAGAGGCAAGTAGTGAAACAAGTACCGCTGTCGACGCTGTGTGGACTCAAGCAACGGTCAATGCAGTGATGAGTGCTAACAACCAGTTAAGCCTTGAACATGACCCTATTGAGGCGTGGGATTGGCCTGCAATGACAATGGATTTCAACGTCGCTAATGAGGTTGATTTATCTGACATTACCGCTGGTATGCGACTGCACATCGAAATTACCAAAACCCAAGACGGTGCGTACGTTATTACCACAGTACATATACAAGCATCTGATAAAGGAACGATGGATCACAGCCAACATGAAGGAGCGCACGAATGATAGAAGCAGTCATACGTTGGTCGGTCTCAAACCGCTTCTTTGTTTTACTCGCAACCATCATCATAGTCGGTGGCGGTTTAGTTACAATGAAAAATACGCCAGTAGATGCGATCCCAGATTTATCCGATGTCCAAGTGATAATCAAAACGAGTTATCCTGGTCAAGCGCCACAAGTTGTAGAAGATCAGGTAACGTACCCGCTAACGACCGCCATGCTTTCCGTACCGGGTGCACAAACGGTTCGAGGTTATTCGTTTTTCGGTGACTCCTACGTTTATATCATTTTTGATGATGATACCGACTTATATTGGGCAAGAAGCAGGGTGCTTGAATATTTATCGCAAGTTGCCCCCAATCTACCTGAAAACGCCAGGCCGCAATTAGGTCCAGATGCCACAGGCGTTGGTTGGGTTTATCTGTATGCATTGGTCGACAGAACCGGCCAACACGATATTTCTCAATTACGCAGTTTGCAAGACTGGTTCTTGAAATTTGAGCTCCAAACTGTGCCTGGCGTGTCCGAAGTCTCGGCGCTAGGGGGGATGGTGAAACAGTATCAAGTGAAAGTAGATCCTGAAAAACTCCGCGCTTACGGTATACCGCTTTCTCATATTCAGATGGCAATAAAGCGAGGGAATCAAGAAGTTGGGGCCTCTGTAGTGGAGCTTGCAGAAGCTGAGTACATGGTTCGTGCTACGGGGTATATTTCTGATAAGAAGGATATCGAAACTATTCCTCTTGGCGTCAATGACAATGGCACACCGCTTTTAATAAGGGATATTGCCACTGTAGATATCGGTCCACAAATGCGCCGCGGTATAGCAGAGCTAAACGGCGAAGGGGAAACAGTCGGCGGTATTGTCGTGATGCGTTTTGGCGAGAATGCTCAAAAAACGATAAATGGCGTCAAAGCAAAACTAGAGGACTTAAAAAAAGGACTACCTGATGGCGTTGAGGTGGTCACTGTTTATGACCGTTCCGCATTAATTGAAAGGGCCGTTGATAACCTAGCTTCAAAACTATTAGAAGAGTTTATCGTAGTCGCTTTGGTATGTGTCGCTTTTCTTTTTCATGTTCGGTCGTCACTCGTCGCTATCATCAGTATTCCTGTTGGGATCATTACCGCGCTAATCGTTATGTATATGCAAGGTATCAATGCCAATATCATGTCGTTGGGCGGCATTGCTATTGCCATTGGCGCCATGAGTGATGGTGCGATCGTTATGATTGAAAATATGCACAAACACATGGAAAAGACGCCTCTTACCAAGGAAAATCGCTGGCAGGTTGTTATCGATTCTGCGGTCGAAGTTGGACCTGCGTTATTTTTCAGTTTGTTGATCATTACGGTTAGTTTTGTACCTGTTTTTACGCTTGAGGCCCAGGAAGGGAGGATGTTTTCCCCTCTTGCTTATACGAAAACATATGCAATGGCTGCATCAGCGGCACTTGCGATTACACTGGTCCCAGTCTTAATGGGGTATTTTGTACGTGGAAAGGTGTTGCCTGAACACAAAAACCCAGTCAACAAGTTTTTAACGTTTTTATACATACCGACGCTCAAGACAGTTTTGCGCTTTCCAAAGTCAACGATGGTCGCAGCATTGATTGTCTTGGCTATCGGGGTTTGGCCAATTGATAAAATTGGTAGTGAATTTATTCCCCCGCTTGACGAAGGCGATTTGATGTATATGCCGACCACCTATGCCGGCATATCAATCGGGAAGGCACGAGAGCTTCTTCAACAGACCAACAAATTAATAAAAACCGTACCAGAAGTAGAAACGGTATTTGGCAAAGTAGGGCGGGCGGATACGGCGACGGACCCCGCACCACTGACCATGATTGAGACATTTATTCAATTGAAACCCAAAGAACAATGGCGAGAAGGGATGACCACGCAGGACCTTATTAAAGAGTTTGATGCTGTGGTCAATTTACCGGGCTTAACCAACGCATGGGTGATGCCAATAAAAACCCGAATTGACATGCTTGCCACAGGAATTAAAACCCCTGTTGGGATTAAAATTGGTGGTCCCGATCTAATGGAAATTCAAAAAATCGGCCAACAAATTGAGTCAATATTAACTGACGTCGATGGCACGGCTTCAGTGTATTCTGAACGCGTCGCTGGCGGTCGCTACTTGAAAGTCGACATTGATCGCGAAAAAGCAGCCCGATATGGGCTCAATATCGCTGATGTTCAGCAAATTGTCTCTAGTGCAATTGGCGGTGTTAACGTAACACAGAGTGTAGAAGGGCTGGAGCGCTATCCAGTAAATATTCGTTATCCGCAGTCATACCGAAGCTCTCCAGAGTCGCTTTCTTTGTTACCTGTAGTGACACCACAAGGAAAACGTATAGCCTTAGCTGATGTTGCTGACGTCTACATCGAAGACGGTCCACCGGGTATCAAGAGTGAAAACGCGCGGCTCAATGGATGGGTGTATGTTGACATCGATGGTGTAGACATAGGCACGTATGTGGCTACCGCGCAGCAAGTTGTTGCTGAACAACTCGTTTTACCCGCCGGCTATTCAATTAATTGGTCTGGCCAATACGAGTATATGTTAAGGGCAAAGGAGAAGCTCACTTACGTAGTGCCTTTGACGCTCGCTATAATCGTTATTCTATTGTACCTCAACTTCCGAAACTTCATTGAAGTGGCGATTATTATGGGGACGTTGCCATTGTCGATGGTTGGCAGCATATGGCTTATGTACATCGAAGGCTTTAATTTCTCCGTGGCCGTAGGCGTAGGTTTCATTGCCTTGGCCGGTGTCGCTGTAGAAATAGGAGTCATTATGCTTGTATATCTCAATCATGAATATCAGGCACTGATGGATAGATGCAAAGAAGGGGGTACCTTACCGAGCGCCGAGATGTTGACCGAGGCAGTACTGCACGGTGCAGGATTGCGTGTTCGTCCCGTCATGATGACAACGGCCACTATCATCTTTGGATTGCTGCCGGTTTTATATGGCTCTGGTACGGGGTCCGAAGTCATGAGTCGGATTGCCGCGCCGATGGTGGGAGGAATGGTTAGTGCGATTATTCTGACACTACTCATACTGCCTGCCATTTATTTAATATGGCGCAAACAACAGCTTAAATACTTGGCTGTCGTTGCGTAATGAAAGGACCTGTTCGCCGTTCACATCGTTGGCTTATGCTGCTAGTCGGCGGGCAGGTGTTGTTTTGGTCGTTAAGCGGCCTTTACATGGTCTGGTTTGATATCTACTACATTCAGGGTGAACATTTTTTTACCTGGGCCCAGCGCGATGATGAAAGACGTCACAGGCTTGCTGATCGACAATACCATTGACCCAAATGCCATCAATATTGAAGCATTTGTGTTATCTATAACCCATCAAGTCTAAGGAGACTTCAAATGAAACTAATCTTTTCAATGCTCATGGTAGCCTTAAGTTTTTCTACTTTTGCTCACACAACACTTAAGACATCTACGCCTAAGGATAATGCAATGTTGATGTCATCTCCACCTGAACTATCATTGGTTTTTACCAAGCCTGTAAGGTTGGCTAGAGTAACGTTGCAATCAAAAAGTGGGGAAACCATTCCGTTTGAGTTTAAGCCAAGTACGGAACTCGCTAGTGCCTTTAGTTACGAATTACCCGGATTACCAGTAGATACATACACTGTCAATTGGATGTTGCTAGGTCAGGACGGTCACAAAATGGAAGGGGCTTTTAGTTTTATGGTGCATGCTTCAATGATGAAACATAACGATAAAAAGCACGACAGCACGCACGGCAACCATTAGAGGACGCTATGGACATTTGGCAGTTGGGGTTGTTGATTTCAAAGTTTGGTGTTTATCTCGGCGTATCAGCGCTGCTTGGTGGTGGTTGGATTTTGTGCATTACCAATACTGATATTGACACCAAATTTACTTTACCCGCAAGCTTACAAACAACGGTAACAAGGCACATGTGTTTGTTTGCGGTCATTGGCATCATTTTTAGTGCTTTTGACTTTTTGTTTCAGGTTGGGCAGCTCGCTCAATCTGGATACGCTGGTATGTTTGACCCCATTATGCGAGAGATGGTCGCGCATTCAACGCTCGGAGATGTTGCAAAAAGTCGACTAGTGCTGTTCGCAAGTGCGCTACTATATTTAACCTATTTAGGTCATTCAATTAGAAAAAACGCCCTTATTTCAAGTCTCTCTCTTGGAATTTTCATTGTTATTGCGTTGGCAGGGTTCGGGTATACATTTACGTTAACTGGGCATACTCAACAGTTACAACCTAGTTTTAAATTTATCCTGGCTGCTCATGCCGTTATTGCACTCGCGTGGGTGGGTTCACTCTGGCCTCTTTCAAGGACGTGCGTAGAGCTTTCTACCCCCAATTTGCACCATGTCATGACAAAATTTGGGAAATCGGCGATGTACCCCATTGGGGGGCTAATTATTGCTGGTTTATTACTGGCTTGGCAACTTGTGCGTTCTGTTAGCAGTTTGCTCGACACAAACTACGGCTTTGTATTGCTTATTAAGCTGTTGTTTGTTGGTGCTATCTTTCTAATCGCGTTGTTACACAAACTGAGATTGGTTCCTCAGCTTTTAACCGGCATAACCAGTCCTAGAACGCTTCAAAAATCAATCCAAATCGAACTTTGTATAGGGATATTTATTTTAATGGTGACGGTGGTGTTAAGTACCGTCGTAGGCCCCAATTATTGAAGAAAAACAAAATGAAAAAAATCTATTTGTTGTCAATCATACTCTTTCCTTTGCTGTTAACTAACAGTGTTAATGCTCATGATAAAACGCATAACGACACCAGTAATAGTCCTATGTACACAGGGCTAGACTCCGACGCAGGAATAATAGCAAAACAATTCCACAAAGCACTCTCCGAGGCTAATGCAGAGACAGTCATGAGCTTACTTGCCGATGATGTCCTTATTTTGGAAGGGAGCAGAATTGAGCGCAGTGCCGACGAATATCGTGCACATCATTTGCAAGCAGACATGCAATTTTCATCTGCTGTAACCACGAAGACGATTGAGCATCATGTTCGTGTGCATGGAAATACAGCTGTCTCCATTTCAAGAAGTCACACTTCTGGAAACTATAATGGTCGAGATATTGATAGGACAGGCAATGAAACGCTCTTTTTAACGCTGATCAATGGACAGTGGAAAATCAGTCATATTCATTGGTCTCACTAACTCCCCACCAAACTAAAATAAAAAGGTCAAAACGATGAAACTTTTCTATGCAAGCTGCGTTGCTATTTTTTTAGCCACATCACCATACATTTATGCGTCTGAGCAAACGAACGACGAAATCGAGATACTAGAAATGATCCAAGATATTGAAAAGGGGTGGGAGTCTGGCAACGGTATGCCGTTCTATCAACATTATCTTGGCCAGGTAGGTGCGCGTTACATTGAGTCAGGCGGTCAGAATAAAGGGTTAGAGGATTTGGTCAAAAATCATGTAGTGCCGGAAAAAGAGGTATTGAAACGATTGACCATTGATATACTAGATATCGAAACAAACGTTGAAGGAGACTTCGCTTGGGCAGTTACGACAGTAAATGTTTCAGGAGAAGTGCGCAAAACCGGCGCAGTTTTTGATAAAAAAGGATTTCAAACCTATTTGTTTCGCCGAACTGATGAAGGATGGAAGGTCATTCATTCTCATTCATCCACCCGTGATAACAAGCCACATAAGCACCATTAAAAACATTTAATTCCGTGCAAAATCGCAATATCACATTGGATGCAATACGAACGTTAGCCATTGTGTTGATGGTTGTATTCCATTTTGCTTACGACCTTCGTTTCTTTGGTTGGGTTGATTGGAATGTCCCCAATGGAAAAGGGTGGAGGGAGTTTCGGTATGTAATATTGACGCTCTTCTTCGTGAGTGTAGGCGCGTCGCTCGTGCTCGGGAATTATCGAAAATTTAGTCTAAAAATGTTTTTACTGCGGCTGTTTTCCATAGCGTTCTGGGCCGCGGTAATATCGCTTTTTACGTATTATTTTTTTAATGCAAACTGGATATTCTTTGGCGTATTGCATTTTATTGCTGTAGCGAGTGTTTTGTGTGTTCCGTTGATTAGAAAACCCATATTGTCGCTGTTGTTGGGTTTTGTTGCGGTCACGTTGTTTAACATTGGCCTAGTATCCAGTAAATGGCCATTTAATCTGATCAGTTTGTCACTACCTCATTCTCCAAACGATTACGTTGCAATTTTTCCATGGATAGGTGTTGTATTGTTTGGTATCGCGATAGGGCACGTTTTGAAAAGCGGATTTGATCCGTTTGCAAAATGGAATATTCCGAATAAGTTGACTCTTCTCGGACGGCATAGTTTAGCAGTTTACATATTGCATCAACCTATCTTTTTTGTGCTGTTTGGTACTATCTATTGGTTGAGCTCATCGGTGTAACTATACACCTTCTTTTACTTTGCCATAAATCACCTTCAGTAACTAATATCCGCTATGCTGCTGCAGACATAAAATTACGATTAGATGTGCACATTTTTTTGGAGGAGAGTCAAGGCAGCAGAGTAATGCTTAATAAACGCATATGCGCTTGCGCGCAAATGCATGTGTCGATATACTCTTGTTATCAACGCTAATGTGTTTACAGTAACGCAAGATTAATTCGGAGAAAATTGTGCTTTTAGTGCCAACAAACCCAGACTATCGTTAATACTCGAACAGTTTTGGCCGTTCTTCTTTGAAATTGGTGTATTTTGACCACAAAGAGCTACATTCTTTTGACTCTATTACGTCAGTTATTTGTCTTACAGTAGCCATATCGTTTTCTACCAGCAATGCAGACACTTGTGATAATATTTCGTCTTTAGCGGGTTTTTCTTCAAAAATTTCGTGAAGTTTCAAACATCCCCTGATAAAAACCAAGCTGTCTACCATGCAGATTACGCGAAAAATGAAACGCGGTAACCGCTCTGGTGTTTTGTATTCGCTTCGTTCTTCGTTTAACCAAAAGAGTAAATTCTGCTCAAAAGCTACAAGGTTTTCATTGATCCGTTGTGTTGCATCGACATTCAATATACCAAACCGCGACATTTCAGCCTCATAAAACGCAAGATCTAGTAATGCTTCGTAATACAGCATTTTAGCATCTTCTAGCTTGTTTTTGACTTTTTCAAACCGTGAAATTGCGTGCTCTTGAATTGAAATCACTTCTCTTAATATGCTTGGATCACACCGAACCGTTGCTGTTTCATCAATTGAAGTAAGCGTTAAGTCGTTAAAAAACCGATCGTAACCACCTTCCACTAAGAACCGGCGAAGATATATGGAGACCGCTAGATTTTTAAATATCAGCCCATTTTGTGTTTCTGTTTCTCCCATTAGATTTTCAAATGCTGTTTCTGCATGTTGAACCTTGTCTAAATTTAATTGCTCAAGACGCCTTACTTCTTCCTTATGATCTTGAGTGAGGCGAACAATATCGTTTTCGTGCCTCTCAGTCAGTGAATTAATTTGCCGCTGCGTGTTCATTTGTAGTTCGATCAGTTCACGATCCGTTGCTTCTCTCAAGGCAACTAAGTCGCTCTCAGCTTCATCTTCAACTGCCTTCGTTCGCGAACTTTGAACATGGTTGATCCAAGCAATTGCCGCTGAAATCATGGCGACCAACAGCGAAATGAGTGCCAGCGCCATTGTTGCAAGGTTTCGACTGGTTTCATTT
This sequence comes from Alteromonas australica, assembly GCF_000730385.1. Taxonomy (NCBI): domain Bacteria; kingdom Pseudomonadati; phylum Pseudomonadota; class Gammaproteobacteria; order Alteromonadales; family Alteromonadaceae; genus Alteromonas; species Alteromonas australica. Next base: position 339,922 of record NZ_CP008849.1, read on the forward strand.
GTGAAATCTCTAGACGCGAGTAGTGTTTCAGATTTAGTTGATTTGTGCAGTTGATTTAAATGAGGTTGCAGTTGCATTCGAATGTCTTGCATGTTGAGAACCTGCAACGACTGCTTTACCTGCTCTAACTATTGAGCACTCCACTCACGTAACTCTGCGTCAGAAGCCTCTGAAATTTTCTTATACGCGTCATCAATTTGTTGCTCAATCCGAGCCAGTCGCCTGTTCACTTCTGAACTCAAAAGGGTGGCATTTTCCAGCAAAATCAAGTCGCGATTAATTTCATCCATTTGTGCTTTAAGACCAGTTAATCCTCTGTAAAAATCGCCATGCTCACGATCATTTGGATGTGCGAGCGAAGATGACATCACAAGAAACAAACATATCCATCTTTTCATAAACTATTTCCTTGTTACAAGAAACTACAATGCCAATTCAATATGGGTAGAGCATACGTTCAGAATATCAAAATCGTCACAGCAATGACTAAAAAACTTTTAGTCAGGGCGCAGAAGAGAACTTATAAACAGACCAGTAGGATCGTATTGTTGTTTTAATAATTTCAAACGAGCTGTGTGTTGGCCGTAGTAAAGAGCAAGTGGCGACCCATTCCCCATGTCATAGTTTTGGTAAGAATGACCATTAAAAAACGGTGATAGCAAATCGAAAGATTTATTTACCCAATCGATAACTTCAGTATCGTCACGTTCAAATTGAGTGATCCCTGTGATACTACAGACGAAGGAAGCGTTGCGGTGAATAAATGCCGAACCGTCAGCGTTTACATCCTGAATAGCGCCACAAAGCGGGTCTAGCATAAATCCACCTGAATTTACCGGACAAGCACGGTAACATGATAAAAGTGTTTCAATGAATTCGTCTGATAGCTCACCTTCAATTATGCCATTGCGCCAATACAAGTTCAGATCACTATCGTAGTTATTGGATTGGCATTCAACGTATTGCGAACGCCTACTTAACAATTCGGCACCGTCTTGCCATTTGGCTACAGATTCCAAACCGTGCACCGAGTCCTCACTAAACCCCATTATCGAAATTCGTGCTTTATCGTGCGTAGATCGCGAGAGATATGCATATAGAAAAACCGATCTGTTATCACTGAGCACTATTTCGCTATATTGCCTAAGAATAGATCGTGCGTGACATAACGGCCACTCGAGTATTCGGCCATCAATATTTTGGGGGGCATCGTGTAATTTAAACGTGATATCGGTCACAACGCCAAATTGACCATGGCCACACCCTTTTAATGCCCAAAATAACTCCGCGTGTTGGGATTCGGTCACTTGTTTTACTTTACCGTCAGCAGTTATCAATCCAAACGCGAGTACATTGTCGCAACTCAAACCAAGCTTTCTGGACAAAAAACCGATCCCCCCTCCCAATGTTGCGCCGACAACACCAACATCGGGACAGGTACCCAAAGGAACCACTTTATTGTGTTGCGCTAGAAAATGGTCCAATTCACTATTTTTGACGCCTGCGCCGACGTTTACTGAGCTCTTATCAACATTCAGTACAGTTGTTTTAAACATCGACATATCAATTACAATTGCATTGTTAAGGACCGACATGCCACTTACACCATGCCCTTGACCCTTAATTGTAATGGATAAGCGCAACTGCTTTGCACATTTGACAATGTGTATAATATCGGTCTTTGTCTTAGGTTGAATAATTACTAACGGAAAACGCGAAACACCTTGATTGAATACTTTCCTGTTTTCTTCATATTCTGCACTACCCGGTGACCAGAATGCGCCGCCAACAAGACTTGCCAGTTCTACCAGGCTTGTTTCAGTAGCACGCGTGTCAATTGAATCTGTTTTTGTCTGTTTTGCAGGTGAAACTTCAACAATACTCTCTAGTAAATTCCAACTACGACTTCCAAAAGTGTTTGGCGTGACATCGCTCAGCAATTGTCGCAGATATTGTGCAACTAATCGGGGAGGTAAAAGCTTGTTTGCCGAAAACATACTGCGCATTAACTCCGATGCAGGCAAAGCTCGATTTGAGGCTTGCCTTATCGTTTCCTGCATCTTCGTGTCGACGTTTCCAGGAACCACAGTTGTAAAAACAGCAATATCGTTATCGACTTCAAGTTGAAAACACTGGCACAGCATATTTAATGATGCTTTGCTCACACAATAAGCTGAGGCGCCAGCAACGGGTTGTACTGGCAAATCACTGGTTAAAAACATCACGCGGCTATGACTAAATTTTTTTAAGCATATCTGCGTTAAAAGGCGAGGTACTTCGACATTTATCCATTGGGTTGCCTCCCACTCATCAGGGGCGACGTTGCTAATATCTCCAAATGGCATGACAACACCTGCGCAATGGATCAGGTAGCTAAAGTGAGTATGCTGATTGACAACGTTTTGAAGGCTTTTAATACAATCCCTATTAGTGAAATCGATACACTCGATTCTGACCCTATCCCCATAAGACCTTTTAAGCTGTTGTAAAGTTTCTGGATTTCTACAAAGTGCTACGATCTGTATAAAAGGGTAGGAGAGTAGAAGCTCTTTTGTAAGCGCAAGTCCTATACCAGAGCTAGCGCCTGATATTAGTGCTGTCTGTTGATACAACATCTTAAAAGCCTATTTCGTAGAAGAGTGAAAGCTCACTTATATGTTTGATAGCTTCAGCATAAGTAAAGTCCTTGAATGGATAAATAAGTTAATGATTTGATTACAGAAATGTAATCAAACTGTAATCGATTCGTTGTGATGCTTTGATCTGAATCAAGTACATTTAAAATGAAATCACTACGATTAAATACATAAACATTTAAGGGTAAGGTTCAGTGACTCGGTTCTCGTTAGTAAACATTTGGATAGCACTACTGCTGGTCAACACGATATCGGTGAGTGTCCATGCTACGCGTGACATCGGATTTCATGAACATGCATCGACGGTGTTTATCAATGGTGAACGTGCACACGATGATGAGCAAAAAGAGTCTTTCACACCTTGTTATTGCCCAGACTGTTTTTATACGGACAATTCGTCTTCCAACGCACCGCTTGCCATTCTTGAAGCACACTCCTGTTTTTTAATTGAGGCGCAAGAGGATAAAAATCACAGAGATCGTTATCAGGTGCTCAAAAGACCTGTTCCGCCAAATCACCCGCCTCCCATAGAGTTTTTTGTTACTTCGTAAGCGCACTTAACAACACAGTGCCAAATAAGTAAATCAACCCAGTTAGTGGGTAAGAAAAAACAATTTAAAAAGAGAAATATTATGCGATTACATAAAGGAGTGTTGCATGCAATGATTTTTGTGGCCGGTATGATCACATCGTCACCATTGCTTGCATCTGAGACCACCGACCGGTTTGTCTTTGTGGGATACGGTGACGTTAAATATGAAAGTGCAGATGTAGCCGACACCGATGCTTTTTCGGCCAGGTTTATTCCCATTTTTTTATTCAGCTTAAATGACAAAATGCATGTCGAAGCAGAACTCGAGTTTGGATTGGGCGAAAACGGGGAGACCGAAACCGAGCTCGAATACGCTGACATCTATTATTTCCTGAACGACAACACAACATTAACTGCCGGAAAATTCCTTTTACCATTTGGGCAGTTTAGTGCCAACTGGCACCCTAGTTGGATTAATAGAAGTATATGGACCCCCGGCGTCTATGGCGCCCATGGCTCGAGCCAAGCAATGGATCCATTGTTACCTATTCTTAGTGACGTAGGCGTAGCTGCACAGCAAGTCTATCAAGTCGGCTCGGCCAAGGTGTTTGTGGATGTTTTCATGACAAACGGTCCGCGCTCTGAAGCTGCTCATGACGAAGAAGAGATTGAGGATGATCATGATGATCTAATAGCTCGCTTTTTCGCACCCTCTGCTGCAGCTGATCCTGATTCGGAAGAAGATGGTCATGGTGAGGCGTTCCCGGAAGTGGAATTTGAAGCGACGAGCTCTGACAACAATAGCAATAAAGCGTTTGGTGGCCGCCTGGCTATTGCCTTACTACCTTCAATCGAGATTGGAACGTCATATTATCAAGGTGCCTACGACGAACAAGGACAACTAGATATCACAGCCAATGGGTTTGATATCAACTTTATTAGTACTCACGCCATCATCAGAGGCGAGTATATTAAAACTGAAACGGACTCATTTGTTGAGCGAGATCATGTGCAAACTATTGACTCATTTTCACGCAATGGATGGTTTTTACAAGGTACTTTCTTCGTTGGGCACGCTTTTCAATCCCTAGGTAGTACTGAATTGGTCCTTGAATATGCTGAAACCAATAAAATTGAAGAAGCGGAGCGCTGGATGGTAGGTGTCAACTATTGGTTGGACCCTCGTTCAGTTATTAAGGTGGGCTATGAAGATACAGACGTAGTTGAAGGTCCTGATGATACACGGTTTGCTGTGCAATTCAGCTATGGATTCTAGGGGATATCATGAACAAGAAATTAATTATATGTGCACTAATCACATTTATTTCGTTACCGAACTTGGCAGACGATGAAACCACACTTTCTGGCGCAGAGTTAATTAATAACAACTGTGCGCGTTGTCATAACAGTAGGCCTGTGCGTGAGTTTTCTATCAGTGAGTGGAGAGTGATCATGCCACACATGCGCGAAAAAGCGCATTTAACCGGCAGCGAAGTAAAAGCCATTCTTGAATTCATGGAAATAGCTTCTAGTCCTGCTCAACCGGTAGAGGTGACTCTGGCTAAATCATTAACAGTCAATCCACGTGACGTACTCACTCGATATGGTTGTCAGGGGTGTCATCAAGTGCAAGGCGCAGGCGGAACACTCGGTCCATCGCTGGATAATGTTATTAGCGAAAAAGGCAGGGCATTCTTTTTGCGCAAAGTTAAGGAGCCTCAATTTAATAACTCGTCGTCCGCAATGCCGAAAATGCCGATTACAGATGATGAGCTTGAAGCTTTAGCTGAGTTTTTATCGTCCATATAGCCTATTGACCTGAGTCTAAGACATTAGATTAAGGTGACAAGACGTAAACTTTAAACCTAAAACGCTCAACTGAGCATAATCAAAGGAAACAATCTTATGAAAAAGCTTACTTCACTATTACTGGCCAGTGCTTTAGTCGTTGCGCCAATAGCGACTTCTTTTGCATATCAACAGACTGACAAATCTGATATGCCGATGATGGATGGTCAGATGATGCAAAAGATGCAGACGCATATGGAAGAAATGCGCGCAGTATTGGATGCCGTTAAGAGTGAATCGGATCCGGAGAAGCGCGAAGCCATGTTGCATGAGCATGCCCAAAAGATGCAAGACATGATGGGCATGATGGAAGGAAGCGACTCGATGGGGATGAAAGCGGGAAAAGGAATGAAACACAAACACACTGATATGTCCACCGAAGACAAAATGAAAATGATGGAACAGCGTATGTCGATGATGGAAGACATGATGAGCCAAATGATGGGGCACACCGCTGAAAAGTCTAAACCAATACATAAACACAAATAGAGCTAATCACCACGTTACGAGGCAGGAGGTGACCTGCTGTCTCGCTTATTTCAATAATCACAGGAATTTTACATGAATAAATTAATTAAGTTTTTTTCAATTGTAGTCTTGTCAGTTGGACTCCTCGGAGGATGCGCAAGCCAGGTTTATCACGACTACATCATGAGTGGGCAAGTTGTTACAGTCGATGATAAGCAAGCAGTGGTATGTGTATCTGATACGGATGGTTTGAAGGAACATCAAGTTTTTAATGTCTATAGAACTGTCTACGACCCTACAGCAATCTCAGAAGGTGAAAACAGCTATTCACGAGAGTTCGTTGGGAAAATTCGTCTTGGAAAAACTAAGGATAAGCACTTCGCGGAAGCTATTGTGCTGGATGGCGAAATTACGCGTTATGACATGGTCGAGTTTGACCGTGGTTTTTGATTAATATTTTAATTAGGAGTATGCCGTTGTGAATAATAGAGTTTATCACCAACCCTACCGTATAGCGGTTATTGTGACGCTGGTATTAGTGAGTGTCTTATTCACAACCGCGTGCTCAGCAGTACCACAAAGTACTGAGCCAGACAAAAAAACCAATTCATCAGAAACTAAAGAAACTCAGCCTGAGTTAAACGTTGATGACTTCGCTAAAATCCAAACCGCTTTGCACTCGTTAGACAATTCATTAGCGACCCAGCCAAAAAGCAATGAGAGTGTAAATCCGAGTGATACCAGTGTTTCACTCAATACATCATCAATGCCACTTTCAGCAACAAACACAATGAAAATGGGAAAGAGTAAGAATAAAGGCATGATGCCAATGCGCGGGAAATCGTGCATGGGAATGATGTGCAAAATGATGATGAAAAACAGCTCAATGATGGGTACACCACCTGAACAAAATAAAACACAGATATCTGGTTCTCCATTAAATGAAAGCTTACCCGGTGTCAGTGGAGCGCTGCATTTATACCACGTTGGAGAGCAAGCTTTTTTCTTAAACCACAAAGAGACACTCGAATTGACCGATGGTCAGTACCAAACGCTTCTCACGATCCGAACTGAATGGGAGTCTACTCAACAAAGCTTTACGCTGCAGCGAAGTGCGTTAGAAGCATCGTTGTGGGAATTGACCGCTCAGGGGCTACCTCAATACGACAATATCAAAGACACCATTGCTGAAATAGAAGCCACAAACAGCGCCTTGCGGTTGCAGTTTATTACATCGGTAGGGAAAGCGGTATCAGTATTAACGCCCTCTCAGATCGCTAAGATAAATAGCCTGTGGATGGCCGAACAAACAGGTGAGTTATGAGCATGTGGTGGCCACACACATCATTTTTTCTGCGTTACGCCGTCATTTTGAACGTTATGCTGTTATTCGCAACGACGAGCAGTTACGCACAGCAACAGCCAGAGGATAGTGAGCATGCGAGCCACCATCCTGAAGCTACCAATGATCCCACTGTCAACGCTAATACGGATGTTTTGCCGACTGCTACACAAGGTAAAGGACCGCTGGGCAATGCTGGCGCCATGATGGGACCCGGTATGGCAAAAGGCATGGATAAAATGATGGAGAAAATGGGTGCACCCAAACCTAAAGATCTCTATCCCACGCTAATGCGCATGCATTCAGCTACACCCGAACAAAGAGAGACTGTTCTGATTAAAGCAACCGCAAGAATGCAACAAGGAAGTGAGCAACTTGCTACAGGTTTTGATTGGCTTGCCCGCGCAGCTGCCACTGATGACTATTCCCAAATGCAAATGGCTGTTGAAACAGTTAAAGAGGGTATAGCCCATTTTGACAGTGGTCTTGCTGCGAAACGTGCCATACAAGACGGGCAAGAACCACGAAGAGTGGCATTAACCTGGTTCAAGTCACAAATGAATTTGCTTCCCAGTGCGCCGGAAAAAGGTACTTCAACCCTATTTGGTATGACACCGTTTCACAGCGCAGTGATGCTCGTTTTACTCATATTTACAATTGTTATGGTGTATGTGTATGGATTTAAGATGCGCAGAGCTGCCGCGCTGCTCGAAGAGCTTAAGTCTACTGACACCGCAAGCACATCTGCGCCAACGACAAAAGTTTCCTCTGTTGTCGAATCTAATCCGGCTGCCCAGCAGCATGCTTCGGCACCTGCGCAAAGTAGCGAGCCAGCATTGTCATCCACTGCCTCATCGCGCAAGGGCACGTTTAGTGGCGATATGGTAGTAACCGCGATTTTTAATGAAACCCATGATGTTAAAACGTTACGTCTAGCCAGCCCAGATGGACAAACCATTCCATTTGATTTCGAACCAGGTCAATTTGTCACGTTCACACTGAACATCGATGGTTTTGAAAAGCCAGTTAAGCGCTCATACACCATTGCATCATCGCCCACTGAACAGTATTACTTTGAAGTTACGATAAAGCGAGAGGAGTTCGGTGTGGTTTCTCGTTATATGCATGACGCGGTTGAGGTAGGAAATACGCTTTCAATTAAAGCCCCCGGCGGTAAATTTTATTTCAATGGTCATGGTTCAAACAGCGTGGTGTTGATTTCTGGGGGAGTGGGGATCACACCGATGATGAGCGCTGTCCGCTACTTAACGACGACGTGCTGGGACGGTGATATTTATTTTCTGTTTTGTACGCGAACGTCCAACGACTTTATTTTTGAACAGGAATTAAAATATCTGCAAGCACGTCATCCTCGGTTAAAAGTACTGGTCAGTATGACTCAAGCAGAGGGTACATCCTGGATGGGGCCCCAAGGCCGCTTCTCATCCGCAATGATAAACGAATTTGTGCCAGATATTGCCTCAAAAACTGCGCATATTTGTGGGCCTCCTGCAATGATGGATGCTACGAAAAAAATGCTAGCCGAATTGGGTATGCCTAACACGCATATTAAAACCGAAGCGTTTGGGGCTGCTAAACCAGAGCCCGCTCCCGTTAAACCTCAATTAGCCACTAACACCAACGCAGGCGACAACAGACAAGTACGGTTTAGTCTTTCAGACGTCGAAGCCCACGCGGGTCCGGATGAGACCGTATTAGACGTCGCTGATGGACTCGATGTAGATATAGAGAATTCATGCAGAGCGGGTTCGTGCGGGAGTTGTAAGGTGAAACTGCTACGTGGTGACGTCGATATGGAGGTTGATGATGGGCTGGAACCTGAAGATAAGCTCAGTGGGTATATTCTGGCGTGCCAAGCTATCCCTAAATCTGATGTGGAGGTTGAGGCTTAATGAATTCTCAAGAGCGCACAATTGTAAGCAGCTTGGTTGTCCTAATGATCCTGCTATGGCTAGGTTTTGTATGGCATAGAGACCCAGCATTCCCAGGCAGTTTTATTGGATTTGGCGTGGGTTTAAGCGCTTCGGTATTAATGCTTATCCCATTGGTATACATGATCATTAAGCGTAACAAATCACTTAAGAAAGTCGTGACGAAGCACATCGCTATGCCAACGCTCCTGCGTATACATATCTATGCTGGTGTGCTGGGGCCTATTCTAGCGCTGATCCATAGCGCCCATCGTTTTGATAGTGCTACCGGAGTTTCGCTTGTTATCTTTATGATGGTCGTTGTGATCAGTGGGTTTGTGGGTCGATATGTACTCGGTCTTATTTCATCGAATTTGAAAGAGAAAAAGCGCCAAGTAAATGAACTCCACGTTGCGCTTTCTAACGCAAAACAGGCGTTGAAAGACGCAGTCTGTGATGTCAGATATTCGACGTTTGCCCAAACATCCGCACGACATATTCCTTACATCACGTTAAATGTGCCTACTTCAGCACAAAGTAAATTGTTCAAACAAGAAAGCCAGGTTCTTTCCATCATTGATACAATTTCCGATGTTGAGTACAGCATTCTCATTCATGACACCGCGAAGGTGTGGTTTGCTCGCTGGTTAAAATTTCACATCGTGATTTCAATGACACTTTATGTAGTCCTGTTTTTTCACATTTTCAGTGCAGTTTACTTTGGACTGCGCTGGTTATGATGAAATGGATAATAATCGTTCTTGGCTTAGTTGCTGCTGGCTTTGGCGTCAGTCATTTCATTCATATGCCTGAAGATAGCGCACAAATTCCATGGGAAAAAATGGTTGAACCCGGTTCACTCAATAAAGCACATGCCTTTCTCGCGGATGACTGTTTGAGTTGTCACACACCGGTGAAGGGCGTTGAGCGTGACAAATGTGTGGCGTGTCATGCAAATGATACGCATATCGTTGCGCGTCAACCCACTGCATTTCATACCGACATCAAAGAATGTGCAAGTTGCCATGTAGAGCACAAAGGTGAATCGGCCAACATTTCGCTCATGAGCCATATAGCGTTAGTCGACATTGGTTTCAATATGCTCCCCAACCCAAATGTCCCGTTTGACGAGGGCGCTGCCACCATGGCGTTTTTGGAGAACATACTAGCGAATAAACAGACTCCTGATCCCTTGTTTGTGCACCCTGAGGTCAGTGATAAAGAAGCCTTATTAAATTGTACGCAATGTCACAGCAACGATGATCGCCATTTAGGTCTATTTGGAGAGGATTGCGTGCAGTGTCACAGCACAGACAAATGGTCACTGCCAAAGTTTATTCACCCGTCGAGTCAATCACGTGATTGCAATCAATGTCATGAAGCGCCGCCCAGTCACTATATGCAGCATTTTAAAATGATTTCCGCCAAAGTGGCAGGCGAGCCTAAAGCTAAAGTTGAGGAATGCTATGCCTGTCATCAATCTACGTCCTGGAACGATATTAAGCGTGCCGGATGGTATAAACACCATTAAGGGGTACAAACTGTGATCACAAATTCCATTGCGCTCGCAACCTCGGTGCTGATCGCAATAGTATTGTTTCTGCCTCGCTTACGACAATCTGTCCAATGGCGGGCAACAGTCACACCGTTGGCTTCCATTATTGGTAGCGGCTTTTTGATCATTGCACCACTGCTGCATTCGGTAATGGGGAAATGGGCACTGCTTGGAATAGCGTTGTTGTCCATTCTGGCATATGCGCTGGGGTCGGTTATTCGCTTCAATATACGCCATGCAGAACCTGAGCTAGCTAGCAATCAACAAAGCAGTATTGTGACGCTTGAAAAAGCAAGTCAATGGGCGCTTGGTGCGGCATATGCCATTTCCGTGGCGTTTTATATTAGTTTGTTTGCAGCGTTTGTTTTTGATCGTTTATCAATCTCTGATACGACGTACATCAAACTGTTTACCAGTGGGTTGCTTGTCATCATTATGGTGGTCGCTTGGCTCCGTGGTGCTAGGGGGCTAGAGACCATTGAGCTATTCGCCGTGACAATAAAGTTGGCTATTATAGTAGGTGTGCTCGCAGCGCTGGCAACCTACGACATACAAGTACAAAGTGCTTGGTTTCAACATGAAGCGATACAGGCATTGAGCCATTTTGAAACGGTTAGCATGCTCGCAGGCATGCTCATGGTAACGCAAGGGTTCGAGACAACCCGTTTTATGGGGAATAACTACACGCCAGAACAGCGCATTAAAGCGAGTCGTTATGCTCAGTGGATCGCTATTTTTCTCTATGTTGTTTTTATCGGTCTAACGTGTCCTATTTTTCTGGATTTTCCGATCACGGGATTAAACGAAACAACGATTAGTTACACCCTAGGGCAAGCAATATGGGTATTGCCGATTTTATTACTGGTTGCCGCCACGGCAAGTCAATTAAGTGCAGCATTAGCCGATACTATCGGTGGCGGAGGCCTCTTAAAAGAGCTTTTCCATTTACCTATCTCCCCGCAATTTTACTACGTTTTAGTCATCGCCATCGCAGGTATATTAGTTTGGTCATCCAACGTATTTGAAATTATTAATCTCGCTTCAAAAGGGTTTGCACTTTATTACCTGATCCAAACAATAATCGCGGTCAAACTCGTGATGCGTCAAAGCACAGGTCAACGCATTAGGTCAACAAAATTACTTGGTCTATCGGTGATCGTTCTCTGTTTATTCTTTGTGATTGGCTGGTCAATTCCAGCACCTCATAGCTAATAAGGAAAATACCGATGCTATCAGTAGAAACTACACCACCAATTGACCAAATCAAAAACGCGGCTAAGCGCTACGCTATCATTGGTGTTGGAAATCTATTGCAGCGAGATGATGGCGTTGGTGTGCACGCGGTTCGTGCTATGCAACCCCTGCTAAAGTCTTATTCAAATGTATCTTGCATTGACGCTGGGACACTGAGCTATGAACTTTTGGAGTGGGTCGCGAGTTCCGATCATACGATAGTCATCGACGCGGCCTACATGCGCTGTTCGCCTGGTACGGTGAGAGTGTTTGAGGACGAGGCAATTGCGGATCAGTTTAAGCAAGCGACGACCCATTCCGTTCACCAGATCACGTTACGCGATACATTGTTGACCAGCCAAACGTTATATTCTAAACCTTCTGCGGTGACGTTAATTGGCGTAGAGCCTGAGGCGATAGAGTGGGGAACCTCTTTGAGTCCAAAGGTAAATGCAGCGTTATCATCGATCATCGATATCGTATTTGCTTGCTTATCAAGCGATGACGTTCAGGCCTATAAACCGGCAACCCAAAAGGAGGCACGATGACCGAAGAACTCATTTTTATGACATCCAATGCTGAAAAAACGGGCAACGTAATGCCGCTTTTGCATCAGATACGTCATGCGTTGTCTCAGTTAATTGAACGACAAGAACAAACCACGATTGATCTGCGACGATTGCCTTTAAGCGCTAGCGAAGAAGCGCAGTTAGAAGCCTTTCTTGGGCATGGAGAGGTTAAAGCTGATATTCAGGCGCTGGGTGATACGGTGCTAATCGAATCACGCTACGCAGGCGTTTGGCTTGAAATTCACTATAACGAAGATGTGGAGATCATGGGCAAATACGTTCATATCTGTACCTGTCCACCAATCATAAAATCTCAGCCAGAAGATATGGTGTTATCGCTCAGTAATATAGTGTCTGACATCCATTCGTTGTCTCATCAATCTTCTGATGAAACGGCTAAGGAGGATTGAAATGGCGCTACCAACATTAAACAAGCAGTTACAAGCGTCCGGTATCTCAAGACGCACATTTCTTAAGTTTTGCGCTACAACGGCGTCTTTACTGGCATTGCCGCAAAGCGCTGTTGCCGATTTGGCGACTGCCCTTGGCAATGCGAGAAGACCCTCTGTGATTTGGCTGCCCTTTCAAGAGTGCACAGGGTGTACCGAAGCAATATTACGCTCTCATGCTCCCACATTGGAAAGCCTTATTTTCGATCATATTTCGTTGGACTATCAGCATACGATAATGGCTGCTGCGGGAGAGCAAGCTGAAGACGCTAGGCGTGCGGCGATGAAGGCGCACAAAGGGCAATATTTGTTGTTGGTTGATGGTTCGGTTCCGATGGGTAACCCAGGATACTCAACGATCAGTGGCATGAGTAATGTCGATATGTTGCGTGAATCGGCAAAAGACGCTGCGGGTATTATTGCCATCGGTACCTGCGCGTCTTTTGGCGGGATCCCTAAAGCAAACCCAAATCCGACGGGGGCAGTGGCAGTAAGCGACATTATTACAGACAAGCCAATCGTAAACATTTCAGGCTGTCCGCCACTGCCTATCGCGATTACAGCTGTGTTGGTTCATTACCTGACGTTTAAGCGTTTCCCTGATCTCGACGAATTACAACGCCCACTCGCTTTTTTTGGTGAAAGCATCCATGACAGATGTTATCGACGCCCATTTTTTGAACAACGTAAATTTGCAAAATCGTTTGATGATGAGGGGGCAAAAAATGGGTGGTGTTTGTTCGAACTTGGTTGTAAAGGGCCCGAAACCTTTAACGCATGTGCAACGGTTAAATGGAATCAAGGCACGAGTTTTCCTATCGAATCTGGTCATCCGTGTCTTGGTTGCTCTGAGCCCGATTTCTGGGATAAAAGCAGCTTTTACCAAGCCTTGGGTCCATGGGAGTGGTACAAATCAAAACCCGGCAAAGGTGCACAGAAGCATGCTGGGAAAAACTCATAAGATAATAGGCAAGGCTCATGGAAAATACAGCAAGTAACAACCGGTTAGTCGTCGATCCTATCACTCGAATTGAAGGGCATCTTCGAATAGAAGCTGAAATGGATGGGAATACCATCAAACAGGCGTTCTCATCAGGCACATCTGTTCGGGGAATTGAACTGATTTTACAAGGCAGAGATCCGCGTGACGCTTGGGCTTTTGCGCAACGTATCTGTGGCGTCTGCACGCTGGTGCATGGTATGGCATCGGTGCGTGCTGTCGAAGATGCAATTAGAAAAGCTTGGCGGTCAAACGCAAAATTAGGGGTTGCCATTGGAAAGCCCTCCATGACATCTATGCCAAAAGGACCGATGCAACATGGTAAAAAAGGGCACCGACAGTCACGTACTTCAATAGGCGTACTGAGTGAAGCAGAAATGGCTATCCCTCAAAATGCACAACTGATAAGAAACATCATGATTGCAACCCAATATGTGCATGATCACGTGATGCATTTTTATCACTTGCATGCCCTAGATTGGGTTGACGTTGTTTCTGCACTAGATGCAGATCCAACGAGAACCGCTGCGCTCGCCGGTCAATTGAGTGATTATCCTCGTTCATCGCCGGGATATTTCAAAGATATGAAGCAAAAAGTCAAAACGCTGGTTGAGTCTGGACAGCTAGGGATATTCAGTAACGCGTATTGGGGGCATCCTGGCTATAAACTGCCACCTGAAGTTAACTTGATGGCATTAGCACATTATTTAGATGCGCTAACGTGGCAGCGTGAAGTTGTAAAAGTTCACACCATATTTGGAGGGAAAAACCCTCATCCTAATTTTGTCGTTGGCGGCGTGCCTTCACCGATTAATCTCAATGCGTCAACGGGTATTAACACGAGTCGATTAGTGCAACTACAAGATGCTATCACGCAAATGAAGAGCTTTGTCGATCAGGTGTATTACCCCGATATTGTGGCGATTGCGGGTTATTACAAAGAGTGGGGGACACGAGGGGAAGGGCTGGGTAACTTTCTTACCTATGGAGACTTACCCATGACATCAATGGATGACCCTGATTCTTTCTTGTTTCCACGAGGTGCAATACTTGGTCGAGACTTGAGTAAAGTGCATGACCTTGATCTAGATGATCCCTCTGAAATTCAAGAATTCGTCTCTTCCTCCTGGTATCGATATAGTGGAGGGAACGCAAGTGGTTTACACCCTTTTAATGGACAAACAACACTCGAGTATACTGGTCCGAAACCGCCTTACAAGCACCTAAATGTAGGGGCTGAATATTCATGGTTGAAAAGTCCGCGTTGGAAAGGCCATGCGATGGAGGTGGGACCGCTGGCTCGCGTGCTAATGATGTATGCTAAAAAAGATGCCGCTGCGCAAGACATCGTTAATCGATCTCTTTCTATCTTGGATTTAGAGACCTCTGCACTTTTCTCCACACTCGGTAGGACGCTCGCCAGAGCAGTGGAAACAAAAATTGTGGTTAACCAGCTACAGTCTTGGTATGACCAACTATTGGATAATATCGCAAAGGGCGATACCGATACGTTTAACCCTCTGTATTTTGACCCTACCAATTGGCCAATTAAAGGCCAGGGGGTAGGCGTGATGGAAGCGCCTCGTGGCGCGTTGGGGCATTGGTTGGTCATGCAAAATGGCAAAATTGAGAATTACCAATGTGTCGTGCCTACGACATGGAACGCTGGACCTCGAGATCCCAACTCACAGGCAGGTGCTTATGAAGCCGCTCTGCAAGATAAACATACGCTACATGATCCTGACCAACCTTTAGAGATTTTGCGAACACTTCATAGTTTTGACCCCTGCTTAGCATGTGCCGTGCACGTAATGGACGAAACAGGGGAAGAGCGTTTGCGTCTAAAAGTTCGTTAACCTTACTTGAGGAATATTATGAAAATCAAAAATAGTATTAGAAAGTCAGTTACTTCTTTAATTGCCTTTTTTTATCTGGTGGTAGGTTCACCCGTTAGTTATGCGCACCCGGGTCATCAAGGCGATCATTCACTACTTTTGGGATCGCTGGTGTCAACAATCGTGCTTGTCACCGTTGCGCTGTTTATTTATCGAGCTAGAGCAAGTAGGCCCTATCAACGGGTAAAACAGTAATGTGTCTCGCTATCCCCATGAAAGTCATTGCAATTAAAGGCTTTAACGCAACGTGTGAAGCGAAAGGTGTCTCTCGCGAGGTGAGTTTACATTTAGTGCAAGGGCTAGAGGTCAAAGTTGGCGACTATGTGATGGTACATGTTGGTTATGCTCTCCAAGTGATCACCTATGATGAAGCGCAGGTGACATGGGAGATGCTCGATCAGGTCATTGCTTACGATGCATGAAATTAGTCTTTGCTATAGCTTGCTTGACACAGTCGCTGTTCACCAGCGAGCAAACATGAATAAGTCTGTCAGTCTGGTTCACGTCAAAGTCGGCCCACTGTCAGGTGTTGAGCCTGACTTGCTGCACCATGCGTTCTTGGCGTGTAGAACTCACACCATTGGCGATCAGGCAACGCTTAGAATTGACACAAGCGCTATCAAGATACGCTGTAAATTGTGTGGCGAATTCAGCCGAGTTTCGGTGAATAGCATCCTATGTGCAAGTTGCGGTGCTTGGCAAACCGACCTCATTGAGGGCGATGAATTTATATTGCAACGAATAGAGTTTATCGCACCTGACAATTTTACAGAATCAAAGGAGAGAAAACATGTGCGGTAACTGTGGTTGCGAAACGCAAGTAAAATCAGAGAAAACTGACAAGCCATCAGCAAATATCGTTGAGGTTCACGCAAATTTAAAAAGCAACAATGACAGCCAAGCGATAGCAAACCGTGCTTTATTTGACGCACATAATGTACTAGTGATTAATTTGATGTCATCCCCAGGCAGTGGAAAAACCCGGCTACTCGAAGAAACGATACGTGCGCTTAAGTCGCAATACGCGATGGCGGTGATTGAAGGCGACCTCGAAACTGAAAATGACGCAAATAGAATTAGACGTCATGGTGTGCAGGCGGAGCAAATCGCCACGGGCCAAGGGTGTCACTTGGACGCCAGTATGGTGCAAAAGGTACTTGGAAGATTTAGCTTACAAAAACTAGACGTTTTGTTTATAGAGAATGTTGGCAATTTGATTTGTCCAGCGTGTTTTGATTTAGGACAGCACTTAAACATTATTTTGCTGTCCGTGCCAGAAGGTGATGATAAGCCTGAAAAGTACCCAGTGATGTTTCGTGCCGCGGACGTCATGCTTATTTCTAAGACCGATTACTTGCAATTTCACGATGAATTCAATGTACCCCGCGCGATTGAATCATTTCGTAAAGTGGGCAACGATGCGCCCGTTCTCGAAGTGTCTTCATTGAAAAGTCAACATCTAGAGCGTTGGTTTTCTTATTTTACGCACGCCATTACAGCTCATCAGTCTCAGTCGTTACAAAATAGCGGAGTCTAAAGTCTTATGTACAGTGTTGAATCGTTGCTAAGAGACATTAAGAATACCTCGCTTTCAAAACCGTTTCGTATTCTTAATGTTTGCGGTGGCCATGAGCGTGCGATTACGCGCGCTGGATTTAGAACGTTGTTTCAGCACAATATTCATCTGATACCTGGGCCAGGGTGCCCCGTTTGTATTTGCCCCGAAGAGGATATTGCATACGCGATACACTTAGCCATTAACGAAAATGTCGTTATCGTTAGTTTTGGTGACATGCTCCGCGTCCCAGTCGAACACGAAATGGGTGGCTGTAGCTCATTGATAGACGCAAAAAATCAAGGGGCCGATATCCGTCCGATATCTTCTCCTCAAGAAGCGGTATCTATAGCATTGGAAGAACCTCGTAAGGTTATTGTGTTTTTTGCTGTTGGTTTTGAAACGACTATGGCACCGATTGCAGCAACACTGCTTAATGATTTACCCAATAACTTTAAAGTTTTATTGTCTGGACGACTTACTTGGCCAGCAGTTGCCCATGTGCTTGAGAGTCAACCGAATACTTTTGATGCACTGATTGCGCCAGGCCACGTTGCGACAATTATGGGTAGTGAAGAATGGCAGTTTGCAATCGACCATCATAATTTGCCTGTCAGTATTGCTGGTTTTCATCCAGAAAGTTTGCTGTTGTCGCTCCAAACGCTGCTCGGTAATTGTTCAAATAAAGTCGTCACACTGAGTAACCGCTATCCCGAAGTGGTAAAGCAAAACGGCAATGCAGCAGCTAAAGCAATAATCAATAAAGCGTTCACTATCGTTGACGCACATTGGCGAGGAATTGGTGTTATTCCTGGTTCTGGATTTTCCTTTGCTTCGAGACTATCGCACCTAGACGCCACAAACGATTATGCGCCAGTCGATTTCCCTTCGCAATGTGCGCAAAACGTTCCTGAAACCACATCGCCCTGTGAAAAAGTGATCCTCGGAAAAATGGCACCTGATGCGTGCCCGTTTTTTGGTCAGGAATGCAAACCAGCATCCCCTAAAGGCGCATGTATGGTGTCTGATGAGGGGGCTTGCCGAATTTGGTATAGCTCTGGTGAGCGCTCGATAACAAATGTTATCAAAAAGGGGAATACGCTAAAGGTGGAGATGAAGTGATGACAACTGCCCGCACATATGTTGCCAATACGAATAAGAGTAAAACTATCGCCTATGAGTTGAACATTACTGGAGTCATCCAGGGGGTTGGGTTCAGACCGTTAGTTTACTGCTTAGCGTATGAAAAAAGTATTGTTGGTTGGGTACAAAACGACTGTGGATGTGTGCGAATACACGCTGAAGGCACTGAGCTAGACGTTGAACAATTTGTATTCGACTTACTGAACAATGGGTCGCTAGTTTCCATATCCTTGCTGGAAAAGAAGCAGGTTAAACTGAGTAATGTAGACTCGTTCACGATAAAAGAAAGCGGTCATGATATAGCGTGCGGGGCGATATCAATCCCCAAAGATGTCTATTTGTGTGGAGCGTGTAAAGCTGAGTTACTGTCAAATACTAACCGGCGTGGCACTTATAGCTTTATCGCTTGCAGTGAATGTGGTCCACGATTTTCTATGCTGCGAGCAATGCCATACGACAGAAAGAACATGAGTATGTCAGCATTTCCAATGTGTGAGTTATGTCGTAAAGAATATCAATCGCCAACTGATAGGCGCTTTCATGCTCAACCAATAAGCTGTCGCGTATGCGGGCCTGAAGTATTTTGTTCAACTGTCGGCGGGCGCGTGGTCTCGCAAGGCGATGTTGATGTTGTAGCAACGGTTGTCGCGTATTTGAATCAAGGCAAAATTGTCGCGTTAAAAAGTATAGGCGGTTATCACTTGCTCTGTGACGCACAAAGCACTGAAGCGGTAGACCTTTTACGCCAGCGTAAAAATAGACCAGATAAACCTTTCGCGGTCATGCTCCCAGAGCCTCGTGCAGACGAAACAAGTGAGGATTGGTTAGATAAATGCGTTGCTGTAGACAGTCATCAAAGAGCGCTCTTACTAAGCCCCGTGCGACCCATTTTACTTGCAAAAAAGCAATCGAATGTACCCATTGCGGATAACGTAGCGCCCATGCTTCGTGATTTGGGGGTGATGTTGCCGTGCAGCGGACTGCATTTACTCATTATGCAGCAATTCAATCGCCCCATGGTGGCTACGTCAGGAAATATGTACGGTGAACCGATGGTCACATCGACGTCATCTGCACAGCAACACCTTACGATGGTGGCAGACATCTTCGTGCACCATAATCGAGACATTTTTCACAAACTGGATGATTCTGTGCTGCGAACGCTTAAGTCAGGCACCATTCCAATTCGCCTGGGGCGGGGTATAAGTCCGATAGAATTATCATTGCCATATACCGTGCAGGAACCAATGCTTGCTGTTGGCGCGAATCAGAAAAATACAGTCGCAATAGCTTTGAACAATCGACTTATCGTAACACCGCATATTGGCGACCTCGATTCTCCGATAATGCAAGCGCACTTTGAAAAATGTATCAGTGACTTTCAAGCTCTCTATCATGTTCATCCACAGCGTATTCTTTGCGATAGCCATCCTGGCTATATCAGTTCCCGTTGGGCCAAAGGCAGCGAACTACCGACTACTAAAGTTTTACATCACCACGCTCACGCATCAGCGTGGGCATTAGCTGCTGAAATATCGACACCAAGCTTAGTTTTCGTGTGGGATGGAACGGGATTAGGCGAGAATGGCGAGATGTGGGGAGGGGAAGTTTTTTGGGGGACGCCGGGCAATTGGAAACGCGTTGCCTCATTAGCGCCTATGAAGTTGCAAGGCGGCAACAAGGTTCCAAATCAACCATGGCGAAGTGCAGCATCACTAGTGTGGGGTACTAATTTCACCGGCATTGATTTTAAACCATTTGATCCACAACAATTAAGCTACAACGCATGGCAAAACGAACTCAATTGTCATGTTAGTAGTTCAATGGGAAGACTGTTCGACGCGGCGGCATTTGCCTGCTGTGAACAGAGCGAAGTCTCTTATGAAGGGCAGGCGCCCATGATGTTGGAAAGCGTTGCGTCGACGCCCTCTAAGGTTATGCCGTTATCGTTGGTCCAGAAAAACGACGAATTTATTCAAATGGATTGGCGAACACTGGTACCGGAACTATTTGATTTCAAAGTGTCTCCTCAAACTCGTGCTGCAAATTTCCACGCTTCGTTAATTGAAACGGTATGGGAGGTGACCCTACATTGCCGTAAAAAGTTTAATTTTGATCACATTGGATTGGCAGGAGGCGTCTTCCAAAATCGCATTTTGTGTGACGGAATATCACAACGGTTTTTACAATCAGACATTCCTGTGGTTATTCCAAGTAGTTTGCCATTAAACGATGCCGCCATAAGCGTTGGGCAAATCCACGAATACTGTTCACGGAGGTCATAATGAAAAGCGCAGAGGGCAATAATCATCCATCATCAGAGCCGTTGGGCACGGAATCTATTCAATTAGCTCAGGGGAACGGCGGAACACTGACAAAAAGGCTCATTGATCATGTTTTTAAAAATAAAGCGAACAAAGATCTAGATCTGCTTCATGATGCCGCCACAGTAACTTTTGATGGTCCTTATCTGAGTATAACAACGGATAGCTTCGTTGTATCCCCCCCAACATTTCCAGGCGGCAATGTAGGCGCGTTGAGTGTTTACGGTACCGTCAATGATCTAGCAGTCGTTGGGGCAACACCACGGTACATCAGTACTGCATTTATTATTGAAGAAGGCTTTTCCCTTTCAACATTGAAACAAATCGTTAATGGAATGCATCAAGCTGCCGCAGAAACGAAGGTCGCCATTGTAACAGGTGATACGAAAGTTGTCCCGAAAGGCAGTGGTGGCGGCGTTTATATCAATACAACGGGTGTTGGAGACAGCCAAGATGCGCCGATTTGGGATACCAGTCTTATAAAGGCAGGCGATCATGTACTGGTTAGTGGTTCTGTAGGTGATCACGGTGCGTGTGTCCTGCTTGCTCGCGAGGACTATGGTTTGCAAGGTCAGCTAAAGTCTGATTGTGGAAGCGTTGTTCCTCTTATTGATCCAATCAAGCATTTGGAAGGTGTTCGTTTTGTGCGTGACCCAACTCGTGGAGGGTTGTCAGTATTACTCCATGACGTTGCTAATGAAACAGGCTTCGATATCGAGTTAATTGAAAATAATATTCCGGTGCGACCTGAAGTGGCAAGCGTGTGTGAAATATTAGGCTTTGATCCGTTTGTTTTAGCGTGTGAGGGACGCATTGTTGCTGTTGTTGCCCCTGACATAAGCGGTAAGGTGCTAGAACACTGGCGGAGCATTCGAAACGGGGAGCAGGCCGAACACATTGGTGTAATAGTAAAAAACACCGAATCAAAAGGGCGCGTGACCATTGTTACGCCAATGGGAGGAAGACGTTTCATGAATGAACTCGAAGATGAGCCGCTTCCAAGGATCTGCTGAAAGAATAGGTGTTGACCTGTGAGCAACACATAGGTTTACCCTAGTAACGTGAGAGTAGAACATAGGATTAAAGGCGTGCTTAACCGCATATCTATGTTGCTAAAAGAGGAGCGTTAAAATGCGCGTTAAACAAATTGCAGATGCACTAGAGATTAGCGCGGACAGCGTACGGTATTACACGCGCATTGGGTTTTTGGTGCCAAGTAAATCGCACAATGGTTACAAGTATTACAGGCCCGCTGATGTGACACGACTACGGTTTATTTTAAGCGCGCGTTCATTAGGTTTCTCTATCAATGATATTAAGGAAATTCTGTTCACGTCATCACAAACCAACGCGCCATGCCCGACGGTTCGGCGCCTTATTGAACAAAGGTTGAAAGAAACTGAACAGCGGTATCAGGACATGCATGAGCTAAGACTGCGCATGCGAAAAGCAATCTCAGAATGGGAAAATACACCGGATCAGCATCCAACGGCCGATACGATTTGCCATTTGATTGAAGGTTTCACAGCACTTAAATCATAACATTATTTAGAGAGGGAGTGGCTCATGAATTCAAAAACTGACGATGCGAAAATTCATTCGTGTTGTGGCGGTGACAAAAAAGTATCAACCGCTAGTAAGGCGGTCGAGAGCGAAACACATACTGAGCAAGTCTCTGCGTCTTCGGGTGAGCTACAACTCAATATCCAAGGTGCAAGTTGCGCCAGTTGTGTGTCTAAAATTGAAGCGGCCTTAAAACAGGTCTCGGGTGTCACCAATGCTGAGATGAATTTTGCTGAACGCTCGGTGTTGGTGTTGGGCAGTTCATCCTCCCACGCATTGATTAAGGCGGTAGAGCAAGCTGGGTATAACGCAACATTAGCGAATACGGATTCAGATGAGGCTGCCATTGAAGAAAAGGAACAGGCGGACTGGGCATATTATAAAAAACTAATGCGAGACATGGTCATTGCATTATCTCTGGGTGTGCCACTGATGCTTTATGGCTTGGTGACGGGGGAAATGAGCGTCAACACGACCACTGAGCGGATCGTGTGGTTGATTGTAGGGATCATGACATTGGGTGTTATGGTGTTTTCTGGTCGGCATTTTTATGTAGGTGCTTGGAACTCCTTTAAAAATCACGCCGCGAACATGGATACTTTGATTGCATTGGGGACAGGAACAGCCTGGTTGTACTCTATGGTCGTTGTGTTTTTCCCCGGATATGTGCCTGAAATGGCGCGGCATGTCTATTTTGAAGCAACAGCCATGATAATTGGTCTCATTAATTTAGGCTTAGCGCTTGAGATAAAAGCACGCGGTAAAACGTCCGAGGCAATTAAACGACTGATTGGTTTACAAGCCAAAACAGCTCGCGTCATTCGTGATGGGCATGATATAGATATTCCGATTGAAGATGTTCTGCTAAATGATCTTATCCGGGTTCGCCCTGGGGAACGAATCTCTGTTGATGGCTTAGTTGTCGAGGGCCAGACAAGTATTGATGAATCAATGCTAACGGGTGAACCCATGCCCATAGAAAAACGAAAAGACGATGAGGTCGTTGCCGGCACGATAAACAAATCAGGCTCTATCGTCTTTCGAGCAGAGCGCGTGGGAAAAGATACCGCGCTTGCTCAAATTATTAACATGGTAAAACGCGCACAAAATTCTAAACCGCCTATTGGTCGATTAGCGGATATGATTTCCGCCTATTTTGTACCGGTCGTCATGATCATTGCCGTGATCAGTGCGCTGGCCTGGCTGAATTATGGTCCATCTCCTGAAGTAGCTTTTGCAATCGTTTCTGCGACCACAGTACTGATTATTGCCTGCCCTTGCGCCTTGGGTTTGGCCACACCGATGTCGGTGATGGTCGGTGTGGGAAAGGCGGCTGAAGCGGGGGTTCTTATCCGAAACGGCGAAGCGCTGCAATCTGCATCAAAAATAACCACTATGGTTCTAGATAAAACAGGCACTATTACTGAGGGGGCCCCTAAAGTAACAGATGTCGTTATAGCTTCAGATCATAGTCACAACGATGTGCTTTCTTTGGCGGCTAGCCTTGAGTCTGGTTCTGAGCATCCACTTGCCATGGCGATCGTTGAATCTGCAAAGGAGCAAGGTGTGCCGATCCATTCCGTTACTGATTTTCAGTCCATTGCGGGGAAGGGGGTTGAAGCCATGCTAAATTCTCAACGCCTGCTATTTGGAAATGAAAAATTGATGATAGACCAAGGGATCGAGCTTCATCATTACATCGACAAAGCGCAGAGGTTAGCAGCGGATGCAAAGACCCCTATGTATTTTGCTATTGATTCTACATTAGTTGCCGTAATTGCCGTCGCTGACCCAATAAAATCTGACTCAATAGATGCGATAAAGCGGCTACAGCATAACGGGATACGAGTTGTGATGTTAACCGGGGATAATCGACTGACCGCAAAAGCCGTCGCCCGAAAAGCGGGGATTGCAGATTATGTTGCCGAAGTGATGCCGGAAGATAAGGCAAACAAAATACTTGAGCTTCAACGTGAAGGCGAAATTGTGGGTATGACAGGTGATGGCATAAATGACGCACCGGCCCTTGCTCATGCCAACGTCGGCTTTGCGATTGGGACTGGGACTGATGTAGCGATAGAAAGTGCGGATATAACGTTGATGCGCGGCTCCCTACATGGGTTAGCGGATGCAATTGCCGTGAGCAAAGCAACACTGCGTAACATCAAGCAAAACCTCTTAGGCGCATTTATTTATAATGTCGCCGGAATACCATTTGCGGCAGGCGTCTTTTATCCATTCTTAGGGATACTGCTTAACCCAGTCATTGCTGGTGCAGCGATGGCATTCTCATCACTAACGGTGGTGACCAATGCTAACCGATTACGTCTATTTAAAGCGAAAGAGCACTAGGAGAAGACAATGATGATATGGATTAATTTAGCAGGGCTTATCCTGATTGGGCTTATTGTTTGGTGGTTTTGGCTTTACAAAGCACAATCAACCCAGATAAAAGACGGCAGTATCAAAGTCCTTGTAAAAGACGGCGTGTATCAGCCTGCCAATATCACGGTGCCGGCGCATCAGTCCGTTCAGCTTATGTTCGTCAGAGAAGATGCAACGCCCTGTGCAGAAACGTTATTGATCCCGGAGTTGGATATCAATGAAACATTAGCGCTTAACAAGCGAGTGACGGTCACTATTCCTGCTTCCAGTGCCGGCGTTTACCCATTTCATTGTCAGATGCAAATGTATCGTGGCACGTTGGTGATCAAGTGATTAAACGCTTTTTATTAACGTAAAAGATACCAAAGCGAGGTGTATTATGAATAAACAAAAAGCCCCCTTTTGGCGCACACCCAGTGGTTGGTCTGCCATAGGCCTTATTACCGCCGCGAGCTACTTCTTGCTGGTTGAGCATGGTGAGCATGTGTTTAGGTATTTACCTTACTTGATCTTGTTGTTGTGCCCTGTCATGCACATTTTTATGCACGGCAGTCATGGCAAAGGACATGAAACACATGATCACACCGAAAAGACATTTAAAGAACAAACCGAGGACAATGAGCAATATCGAAAAGGCTATATCGAAGGGTTAGAGCAGGCCCGTAAAGGAAAACATAAAACGGAGAATAATAATGCACGGTGATTCTGATTATGGGCTCTGGGTACTAGTCATCATAAACTCAGCCATTTTTATCTTTTTTGCGTTTAGTTTCATCAAGCCGAAGTCGAAAACAGATTGGCGAAGCTTAGGTGTATTTTCCGCTTTTATCGTGGCCTTATTTACCGAAATGTATGGTTTCCCCCTGACAATATACTTTTTGTCAGGGTGGTTAGCGGAAAGTTATCCAGGGGTAGACTTTTTAGCGCATGAAAACGGTCATTTGTGGCATACCTTGCTGGGGCTATCCGGCGATGCTCACTGGGATGTATTACACATCTTAAGCAATGTGATCATCATTTTAGGTTTCTTTTTATTATCCGCTTCTTGGAGCGTCCTTCACCACGCGCAAAAGTCGCATAGTTTAGCCACTACAGGATGGTACGCGCGCTGCCGGCATCCTCAATATGTTGCATTTATACTGATCATGTTTGGCTTTTTATTGCAATGGCCAACACTGCCAACCTTACTTATGTTTCCAATTCTTATTGTTGTTTATGTTCGACTCGCCACACGAGAAGAGCAGCAAGCTGAATCCGAGTTTGGTGATAGCTACAGACACTATAAACAAACGACGCCCGGTTGGTTTCCCCGTATGGGTATTTCAAACGTTTCAAGTACTAATTAAGGATTACAAAATGAACAAAGTACTACTGTCATTAATGTTCGTCGGAGGGTTGTTACCCGCGACATTTGCTGCTGCTCAAACGTCGATGAGCGCGGATGATATGCTGCGAAGTAACGAGCGTGTCATGGATGCACTAATGCAACGCATACAACGGATCAACGACGTCTCTGAAAGGCAAACTCTCATCGTTGAGCATATGAAGATGATGGAAATTTATTTAACGAATATTGAGAAGAGGCTCCAAAGTGAAACGGATCTGCAACACAAAGCACATTTGGAAGAAAGGTACACAAATGGCCTTCAACGAAGTCTCGTTCTTATTGACAGCGGTATAGCAGGGGGCGACTTTGTAGTCATGGGAAATTCGGTAGACGAACATTTGTTTTATCTTGAACAAAGAATGTCAATTTTACAATCGTTAATGAAGCAGCATCTCGGTGCCAATAGCGTTTTGAATAATTAAAGAAATGACGAACACAAACAAGTTAACAATCGATTTATAGGAGGAAAAGATGAGCGATCTAGATCACAGAGTCGGTGTATCAGAGGCGAATTTAGTCGTACGGCATTTAAAGTTGGTTGGCATTACCGAAGATAACATAGAAGCAATTATTGCTGGCATTGACGGGACCTTTGGAATCGATGCGGTTTCATTTGAGGACGCCAAAAGTACCCTGCATATAGGCTACGATGCAACCCACTGCAATTTAGATGGCATTGAGACAATCATTCGTGACAACGGGGCAGACATTTCGGACGACTTTTGGATGAAAATGAAAGAGGGCTATTACCAATTCGTTGACGAAAACATTCGTGAAAATGCAAAACACAAACCCTGGAGTTGCCACCGTGTTCCACCTGGGCAAACCCATAAAAAGTAATTGTTTCAATAGCAACGATCAGACTTACGTTACGCCTGATCGTACAGCCATAACAAACAAAAACAGGACAACACTGTGGTACATAGTAAAAACGAAGCGCACAGAATTAAGTTATTTAACTTGGGAATAATTGAAAGAAACCCAGCTGAGCATGAATTCCATCAAGCGGTACAAGAATTCACAGGTTCCGTTATGCCTAACGCAAAATATTCACTGGAAAAAGCATTAAAAGCGTTTTCTTCAAGCAAAGACGAATAGAAGCGTGGCAAGTTTTAGCCGCTGGAAGGGGCAATTTTTCTATTACCGGCACATGGGTAAATAAAGTGTTAGTGAGTACTTCAATAGGGGCTTTGGTAGCTGTTTTAATAATAGGATTGGCGAAGTTAAATAAATTCGATAAAGACCGAAGTTTTTATCCAACGCTCACTGTTTTGATCGCGAGTTACTATCCATTGTTTGGCTTGTTAATAGGATCCCACAATGGGAGATTCGCACCTTCGCTATTTTTGTACGCTTCGCTGAAATTGTCGTTCATGGCTTGTTGCACAAACCCCTCGTAGTGAGAAGGGGAGGAAGGAGGCAAAATAGCGTCGAGAGATTCAGGAACATTAGGATTTGAGCCTAACCAAATTACATCAACTGATTCGGCATTGAGCTTACTTAATACTTTTGCTGTCTCGATTTCACCGAAGATAGAGCCTCTAAACGGTATCGAATAAGAGCCTGTACCTCTCTTGAGCGCTTTATTTTCTTGGTTTTCTACAAAGTCAGAAATGCTATTGTTTATTACTTCAAATATATTCAACGTCATGTCCCTATGATTTGCTTGCGTATTCTTTACTGAGCGAATTTTTAACTTTTTCGTAAGCTTTTTATGAACTAAAGATACGGTAATACTTGTCTAGCTTCCAAGTACATTGACTCGGTATTAGATTAAATTTATCACATACCAAGGTTTGAAGCTCAACGCTCTGTACCACTTTTCTGTCTGCATATATTTTAAAGAACTTTGAGTTTCCAGAGTAGATTACTCTACCCCTGCTGATTTCTTGATATTCAACAGCAATGAGCTCAGGAAAACACGGAAGGTATATTCTATGCTCTTCCCACTCTACTAAATGGCTGAAGTCACAGTCATAGAGTGAAAGGCTATCAGGCTCTGCACTATTCAAAGGCATTGCTTTAGCAAGTACAGTCGACTTGTAGACCCAAAAAATACCAATATGAGGCAGCTTAGTTTTCATCTTGTATATCTCCAACACGTTGATGTCACCCAACTGTCTTGGCAGAGATTTACAACCCTTTAATTATTTTAAATTTGCTGCTGAAGTGAGCGCTAATCGCTTGCATGACATATCGTAGTCAAAAGCGGAAGGCTAACTTCTTATCTTTACTCGAATAGGTAACGTTAATATGCATTAACATGAACTATTTAACATGAAAGTAACTCTGCTACGGTTCTAGATCAGAAAGAGAATTATCACAATTATTATAGTGCCCCTTCATAGATTTCAGTCATCTGTGGATCCTCTTCAGATTTTTAGGAAACCTCCCCTAAAGAAGCTTGCTATGCCAGGAATGAGTGGTTGTTAACAAACAAAGTATACTTCAGAATTCATACTCGAAGCGGTATTACTCTGCTAGAAACCTGATATTATTGGTCGTCAGATTGCTTTAGATATTAGTATTTTTCTTAGTCTACCTAACTGCTGAAAACATCATGCTGCGCAATCTAAAGATAAAACACGTAAGAGCAGTGATCCCCGTTGTGACGCGGGGATAGTAGATTAAAACATGAACTTGCCAAGGTCAAAAAATGACCGGTATTTTTACGCGAAGCGACAACGTTTTTAGCCAAAAATTTACAGTAAGGTATCTAGCGATATCGAGTTTCCGATATGCCTTTCTACTAGTCTATTGTACCGTTTATTCGAAAATGGAGCCTTAGATGATTTGGTGAACTCAAAGAAACGATGCGAACCAACTTCATGCTCATAAGCATAGCATCACGGTTATAGCATGAGCCAGATAATATTTACTTTGTTGTTCATTGATGCGCTCACTGTAAGGAGATCAGATAGCAATTGGAAAAGCTACCTCTTGGGTCAACGGTGATTTTATCTTTCAGTATTGGACTTGCTTTTACACTTGTTTTAGGGGGTATTACAGGTTTTGGTACGAGCGAGACGCAATAACTGTGACAGGCTTATTGAAATTGCATGTTGTATTCTCCTATTCCTTCGGTGTACTTATTTTACATTGCCGGATTATGTATGAGCAGGCTTTGCAGTAGATTTCTGTTTTTCTGACAAGATTTAGCAACTTAATTGAAATACATGGCTTTTTAATACAGAGTTCCTCTTGTGAATCAGAAAGCTGACCATTTAGGCATTGACTACAATCATATTTTAAGAGACCATGGATTGCCAATAGAGGAATCTTGTGTTGAAAACGAATTACCGCATTAGCAAAAATCTAAAAGTGGTCTTAGCCGCTTTTTTGTTGTGCGCACAATTTTTGTTGATTGTGACTGACGCGTTTTCTATTGAACAAGACCACTTGTTTAGCAATGAATTATGTACTGAAAATACATTAATCGAACTGTCCGATGCTTACGATTTAGATGCGGGAAGTGATTGTGACCATTGTTGTTCTTGTCATGGTCATTTTACACACATAGCTTTTTACTTTGATATTGAAAGCTCGTTTCTAAAAAAGTCTCCCAATTTAGTCTCAGTTTATAGTGAAGCTACACCTAATCGTTTCATTAACCAAATAGAGCGTCCTCCAAGAATTTAATCCCTGTCGTTTTTCGTTTTTTCAACTGACTAGGATTATATATCATGAAAATTTCACAGTTTCCTGTGCGCAAACTTACGCGCGCCGGAATATTGACTAGTGCATTGATGCTATCTCAAGCCAATGCATTGGCAGAACAAGTAACTTTAGATGATGCAGTTCAACTTACTCTCAACCGTCATCCAAGCTTGTTGAAATTCAGACCTCTTACTAGAGCTCTTGAGGGAGATCGCCAACAAGCTTTGCTTTCTCCAGCTTACACCGTAGGTGCTAATCTAGAAAATGTGATGGGCACAAGTTCTACTTCGGGAGTTCAAGCAGCAGAAGCAACCATCTCTCTATCTTCAGTATATGAACTGGGTGGTAAAAAGAGTGCAAGAACAAAGGTTGTGGATGCCAGAGTTGCCCTTTTAGATTCAGAACAATATTCAGTGTCTCTCTCACTACTTGGTGGGCTTACTCGGCAGTATATTAGTTCTCTGGCACAGCAGGAGCGTCTGCACATTGCTGAGCGTAGTGTTAGCTTAGCTGAAGATGCTCTTAGTGTAATCACTAATAGAATAAAAAGTGGTGCAACAAATGAAGCTGAGTGGTTCAGAGCTAAATCTGCTTTAAATCAAGCGAAACTAGAGCTCGCAAAGGCAAAGGTTAACGAAGAGGTAGCTCGGCAATCTCTTGCACTATTCTGGCAGGGCAATTATGAAGATATCACGCTTACTGGTTCTTTAAATTCGCCAGCTACAAATTATTCCTACGATACACTTTTTAAACAATTCTTATCGTCATCAAATGCGGAGTTGCTAATTAGGTCTCTTGATCTGAAAGATGCTGAATTTCAGTTAGCCAAGTCTGATAATACTGCAGACTTATCTTGGTCTGTGGGCGTTAGAAGAAATCAGGGAATTCAAGATACATCGTTAGTTTTTGGTGCCTCAATTCCACTATTCGCTGAAGAGAGGAATTCTGGTGCTGTAAAGTCTGCAATTGCTAATAAGGAGGTTGCGTTATTAGAGCGAGACAGCAAATATCTCGATGTAAAAGCGATTCTATTTAAAGCAACGAAAAGAATAAATTTTAGTTCACAGGCAGCATTGCACCTGGAAAAAGAAGTAATGCCAGATTTGAAAAGAGCATTGGAGCTGACCAAGGAGGGCTATCAAAAGGGAATTTACACTTATCAAGAATGGTTTGCTTCACGTG
Organism: Alteromonas australica; assembly: GCF_000730385.1. NCBI lineage: Bacteria > Pseudomonadati > Pseudomonadota > Gammaproteobacteria > Alteromonadales > Alteromonadaceae > Alteromonas > Alteromonas australica. The sequence goes on from NZ_CP008849.1 coordinate 370,576, forward strand.
ATGCACTTCTCCAATCTCAACGGAGTCTCATCAACTATCGCGAAGCCACCCTGCTCAATGAAGCACTTATCGAACAATGGACAGGGCAATCTCTGAAATCATTCACTTTCAATCTCCAGGATTAATTATGCTAAAGCAAATTTTATTTTTATTTCTTATCGGCACTGTGACATCTATCGCGACCGCAAGTGAAGATGTCACCAATTCAAATGACAACCAAAATATATTCCAGAAAGATAACATCAAAATAGAAGTAAGTATTGATGAAAGCCCCGAGGGTTCTGTGATTATTGCATCGACTTTTGAAGATGGAAAAGCATTTATTCCCGACTATTTTTCTATAGAACTACAGAAGCTAGGTTCAACCGTAGAAGAATTTGAGTTTCAATCTTCTAAAGGGGTTTTACGATCTACAAGAGCTCTATCAGAACCCCATTCTTTCAATGCCACTATTTATTTGACTGACAAAAAGCGAAAGTATTCTTGGGAGTGGGAAAACCTCGAAGGAAGAACACAAATAGCAAAAAAATTAATTGAAAAGTCTCAACTAGCCACTTCTGAAGTTCAGAGTGGGACCATTGAAAGACATGTCGAATTGCTGGGTACTCTTGTAATTCCACCCAAGAACAAGGCCGAAGTTAATGCGCGGTTCTCGGGAGTTGTAGAAACTCTTGTTGCGGATGTTGGTGACAGCGTAAATGCTGGCGATGTTATTGCGAAAATTCAGTCAAATGACAGCTTACAAACCTACATCGTGAAAGCTCCAATTTCAGGTACGGTAGTAAGTCGAAATGTTAATGTGGGGCAATTGGTAGCCGGTGAAACGCTTTATGACATAGTCGACGCTAACACGCTTTGGGCAGAACTGAAAGTGTTTCCTTCCAAGCGGGATACGATAAAACCAGGTTCCTATGTCCACATAAAAAAAGGTTCTCAACAGCAAGATGCACAGGTCAAAGTTCTCATTCCGTCGAGCTCACAGTCTCCTTATCAGATTGCGATTGTTGAAATCGATAATATTGAAGGAGTGTTTTCTCCAGGCGATATGGTGACAGGTGTTGTTGACGCTCAGAAGATAGCTGTATCGCTTCGCGTTGAGAATGAAGCCATTCAATCAATGGATGGCAACTCAATCGTCTTTTTACATTACGGTAATATGTTTCAAGCTGTCCCAGTTAAGCTAGGTATAAAAGATGATAACTTCACTGAAATAAAGCATGGCTTAGAAATTGGTCAAGTTTACGTTTCGAAAAATAGCTTTTTGATAAAAGCAGATCTTGAAAAATCCGGCGCTTCTCACGCTCACTAATCCTGGAGACGATAAATGATTGATAAGATTGTTCGTCTTTCAGTAGAAAGACGCTTTTTGTTCCTTTTTCTTGCACTAATCTTTATTGGGGTCGGCGTTTGGAGTTTCCAGCGATTACCTATTGATGCTGTACCAGATATTACAAATGTACAGGTACAGATTAATACTAAAGCACCAGGGTACTCACCACTAGAAGCTGAACAACGAATTACATTTCCTGTCGAAACAGCACTTTATGGCTTGCCTAATTTATCCTACACACGTTCTATATCGAGATATGGTCTTTCACAGATTACTGTTATTTTCGAAGAAGGGACGGATATCTTTTTTGCCCGAAATCTAATAGACGAAAGGCTTGCTAACCTTAAAAGTGTTTTACCTGATGGCCTTGAGCCAGAAATGGGGCCAATCGCAACAGGGCTTGGCGAAATTTTCGTATATACACTGGAAGGGAAAGATGGAGCAACGTTACCCGATGGCTCGCCGGTCACACCTATGGCTTTAAGAGAGGTACAAGATTGGATCATTCGACCACAGTTAGCCCAGGTTCCGGGAGTAGTAGAAGTAAACACTATTGGAGGTTATGACAAGCAATATCACGTCAATCCCGACCCTGTAAAAATGCTGGAGATGGGAGTCTCGCTTAAAGACATTTCTGAAGCACTATATTTAAACAATGATAATGCTGGAGCAGGCTATATTGAGAAAAATGGCGAGCAACTTCTTGTTCGCTCTCCAGGTCAATTGACAGGGATAAAGGATATCGAAAATGTCGTAGTAGGAAAAAAAGGATCTGTTCCTGTTCTAATAAAAGATATTGCAACTGTAGGCCTGGGTAAGCAGCTGAGAACCGGAGCTGCTACAAGAAATGGAAAAGAGACTGTGATGGGAACAGTCATGATGTTACTGGGAGAAAACTCAAGGGAAGTTGCAGCTTTAACTGCCAGTAAATTAACTGAAATTCAAAGATCGTTACCAAGCTGGGTAGCTATTGAACCCGCCTATGATCGAACTACACTAGTCGACAAAGCGATAAACACTGTGCAGAAGAACCTGCTGGAAGGAGCATTACTCGTAATTGTCATATTATTTTTACTACTAGGCAATATTCGAGCGGCTCTTATTACGGCTGCGATCATACCTATTGCTATGATGATGACAATCACTGGAATGGTCCAGAGAGGTGTTTCGGCAAATCTGATGAGTTTGGGGGCTTTGGATTTTGGTCTGATTGTCGATGGCGCTGTCATCATTGTTGAAAACTGTATTAGGCGCTTATCTGAAGCGCAACAGCATCACGGCAGACTTCTTCAACTCAAGGAACGTCTAGAAGAAGTGAAAATAGCAACGATTGAAGTAATCAGGCCCAGCTTATTTGGAGTCGGGATCATAACCGCTGTTTATCTGCCTATTTTTACTTTAACAGGCGTAGAGGGAAAGATGTTTCATCCCATGGCAATAACAGTTGTTATCGCTCTTATTGCGGCAATGATTTTGTCACTGACGGTAGTGCCTGCAGCGATCGCAATTTTCATGGGGGGAAAAATCAGTGAAAAGGAGAGTTTTTTAATACGTTGGGTGAAACTGGCTTACGAACCAGCACTTAGGGCTATTCTTAAATTTAAAGCTGCTGCTCTTGGGGCTGCACTAGCGTTTGTTGTCTTCTGCGGATGGTTGGCAACAACACTTGGGTCTGAATTTATTCCTCAACTGGATGAAGGTGATGTCGCTTTACAGGCTTTACGCATAACGGGTACCGGTCTAAACCAATCAATTCAAATGCAAGAATTACTTGAAGATGCGCTGTTAGAAATTCCCGAGGTAGCGGTAGTCTTTGCGAAAATAGGTACACCAGAAGTCGCTACAGACCCAATGCCTCCTAATGTAGCCGATAGTTTTGTAATACTTAAACCTCGCTCAGAATGGCCTGATCCAGCTAAATCTAAATCGGATCTAGTGGCTGAAATTGAATCAGTCGCCTCAAAGCTTCCCGGTAATAACTATGAATTTACCCAACCAATTCAAATGAGATTTAATGAATTGATTTCCGGCGTAAGGGCTGATGTTGCAGTCAAGGTTTTCGGTGATGACTTAGAGCAATTGTTGGATTCTGCAAATAAGGTTGCTGAGATCGCTGAGTCGATACAAGGTGCCTCAGACACCCGAGTTGAGCAAGTTGCCGGCCTTCCTATGTTGTCCATATTACCAAAACGAGATGCTCTCGCAAGGTACGGTCTTAACGTAGCAGACATTCAAGCACTCGTTTCAACAAGCATAGGGGGTAAGGAATCAGGCATAATCTATGAAGGCGATCGTCGGTTTAAAATTGTAATCAGATTATCTGAAGAGTTGCGTACAAATATTGACAAATTAGAGAGCTTACCTGTTCGTGTCGGCAATAGTTTTGTACCGCTTGAAGAGGTAGCCACTCTCGAGTTAAAGCCGGCGCCTGCACAGATCAGCCGAGAGAATGGAAAGCGCAGAGTTGTCGTAACGACTAACGTACGAGGAACCGACCTAGGAGGATTTGTCGTTGATTTACAAAAAAGACTTAAATCCGATTTAAAAATGAAGGAAGGATATTGGTTAGAGTTTGGTGGTACCTTTGAACAACTGGAATCCGCCAGCAAACGGCTGACTTTAGTCGTTCCGGTTACGCTTGCGTTAATAGTTGGCATACTCATTATGGCGTTTGGGTCTGTTAAAGACGCATTGATAATTTTCACTGGTGTACCACTAGCCTTGACTGGAGGAGTACTGGCACTCTGGATTAGAGATATGCCTCTTTCAATTTCTGCGGGAGTAGGCTTTATCGCTTTGTCCGGGGTCGCGGTTTTGAATGGACTAGTGATGGTCGCATTCATCAGACAACTCTGGCAGGAAAATGGTGATATTTATACTTCAGTAATTCGAGGGGCCATAATCCGGCTTCGACCTGTTTTGATGACTGCGTTAGTGGCCAGCTTAGGCTTTGTTCCCATGGCACTTAATACAGGAACAGGTGCTGAAGTACAAAGACCGCTCGCCACTGTAGTCATTGGGGGAATTATATCGTCAACTTTACTGACACTGTTTATATTACCTGCGCTTTATCAGCTCGCACATAACAAACGCAACTCTTAATCAAATTTTACGCCCGGTATGTTCCGGGCGCACCGGAGCCTCTATGACTCATAATCATTCAAATAGCTCAAACAAAATTGGGTGGGCTTTTCTATTAAATTTCAGCTTCACAATTATTGAATTTATTGGCGGCTGGCTAACGAACAGCACTGCTATAATGGCAGATGCTGTTCATGATCTCGGCGATTCAGTTTCTATTGGAAGCGCCTGGTGTCTCAATAAGTTAGGAGAGAGAGAGGCCGATGAAAATTTCACATATGGGTACAAGCGACTCAGCCTGTTAGGGGCATTTATTAACGGAGCCGTACTTATCCTTGGCTCAATCTGGGTATTATCAGAAGCCATTCCTCGAGTATTAGACCCGGTCGTTCCAAATACAGAAGGCATGATATTACTTGCGATTCTAGGTGTCGCTGTAAACGGCTTTGCTGTGTATAAACTCCAGGGAGGAAATACCCTAAACGAGAGAGTGTTGAACTGGCATTTATTGGAGGACGTTTTAGGCTGGGTTGCTGTATTAATTATTGCCATAGTAATGCAATTTGTCGACTGGCCAATTTTAGACCCCCTACTTTCGATTGGCTTTACGCTTTTTATAATGTTTAATGTAATTCGAAACTTATTAGCAACCTTAAAATTATTTTTGCAAGGTGTTCCAGAGAAAAACTTATACAAACAAGTGTTAGATGAACTCCGGAGTGTTGATCGAGTTGAATATATCCATGACTTAAAAATTTGGTCACTTGACGGAGAACACAATGTTATTACTATACGCGTTGGCAGTGCCTTAAAGACAGTTGAAGAATACAAGTTATTGAAGCTTGATATTTATGATAGCTTGGCTATGTTTGAATTCAGTTACAGCACAGTTGAAATAGAGTTTATTGACGGGCATTCTACAATTAATGAGAAGGTGACATGAAATTCCATCATTCTTTAACAATGATAGAATTTCAAGTTTTAACCCTAAGCTAAAATTTTATTTGTGACATATTGTCTACAATCATGACTATAGATTTTCATTGAACTTTTTAGTTTGTTCCCCCATGATAAATTTTTCGTTAAACTATAAGGAGAGTGTGATAGAGACTAATGCCCAAATAAAGTGGTAAGAGGCAAGATTGAACACGTTCCTTCGTCATCATCGTTCCTGACGTTATCAAGCAGGAATTTTGCTTGATATATTCGTGCTCTTCCGAGATATTGAAAATATAATATAGAGAAATTGATGAAATTTATCAGTAACTATAAGATAAGCTTCTTATTTTTTATTAGCGGCATTTTGTGTTTAATCGCTTATAACACAAAAGGCTCAAAGATAGATGAAAATGGTTTTTTGGTAGAATCATTTGGCTTCATTCCGATGTTTTGGCTGTTTGAGTTATTGGCATTTCTGGCTCTTGCTTTCACCTTCATTAAACATAGAAAAAATCAGCAAAAGTAAAATCACTCGAAAAAATTTTTTCAACCGATAACTATTGCCTTAATGAATTAATGTAAGTCTTCTAAATATGTTACAATATAGTTTCACACTTCGAATTTAATTTATCTATTCTTCTGGCAACTTTGCTTTGCGATTTTCTTTGTAAGTCCAGGCAGATAATTGATTACTGAACCCAAGGATTGTTGTGTATTGCTTTTTAATTGTATCAGACTTTAACTTCTTATATTAAAGCTCGCTAATTATTGGCTTTCTATTTTTTATACACATTAATGCACTACATAGATGTACTCATGTCAGTACGCTCCCTCATCGGTGAGTCAACAGGCTCAAATTAAAAATACCTACAGAATATACCTAACTACAGCAGTGATGAAATTGAGATTATCACTAAAACACCCGCTGAGCCTAAGTCTTTCGCTAAGCCTGACCTTTCCCCTGAATTAGCACCAACCTCTCGATGAGATTTTTCACATTAAGCTGCCAGACACGATGTTAACGGTGACTGTTAATATGAAACATACAGACTGGCAAGATATAGGATAGAACGTGTCTTTATTGGGTGTAGTGATAGGCGGAGCTTTATGGGCTTTGTTCACAGGTGTACTGGGTTGACTTATTGCCAGTATTTACAATAGGTAGCTGTAGTAGTGAGGGCTAAATGAACAGTCAGTATTCGTCCTTTTAGCACAGGTACGATATTTGCTGATATCTACTGCCACATAAATTTAAACTAACGGTGAGATATTATGATAACCAGTAATTCAGAATTAGCCTTACAGCAAGCCATGCAACTACCCAGTCAAACCAATACAGAGAAGCAGGGTTGTAGCCAGCCACCTGAGTCAAAAGGACAGGAGTTTGCTGAAATAATGGATACACTGAAGCAGCAAAAAAGCGGTTAAAGTGTGCCACGAGTAAAAATAACCGGCACGCTAATGCCGGTTAATTCCTTTCCTATTCATAACAACTGCGCTTACCTTTTAGGCTGCTACTCTGCCTACGCTGAATATTGTCTTACTCCGTCGATGTAGTTCATGAACAGCCTCAATGATTTGCATCAGTTATAATTTTTATCATCATCATCATACGCATGGAGCTTTAGAAACCATTTCTCAGCCGCGAATACGATAAGAAGTCCAGCCACAGAAATCCCAACAATGAAGATATCTGATTTTGCTTTCACCCACATAAAAGATAGAAGAACAATGATATCGAGAATAATTGCACTGACTAGTACCCAAGCTTTAGCTTGCACATCATCTCGTAAATGCTTGAACACTCCCCAGTGGATGAAGATATCCATTACTATATAAAAAACTACACCGATGGAGGCTATGCGGCTCAAATCGAAGAATATGGTAAGAAATATTGCGATGACTAACGTATAAATTAAGGAATGTCTTCTTATATCTCCCGGTAATGAAAAATGACGGTGAGGCACAAGTTGCATTGATGTAAGCATCGATAGCATTCTTGAAACAGCGAAGATGCTGGCAACGACACCGGAAGATGTGGCAATAATCGCGAAAGCTATCGTAAACCAAGCACCATACTGGCCGAATGCCGGTCGAGATGCTTCAGCAAGCGAATAATCTTTTGCCTGTATTATTTCGCCAATTGATAAATTTGCTCCGACTGCAACTGCGACAAAAACATAAAGTACCACACAAATCGATATAGAAATGACTATGGCTCTTCCTACATTTTTTTCTGGTTGTTTGAGCTCGCCTCCGCTGTTTGTGATTGTAGTGAATCCTTTGTATCCCAAAATACCAAGTGCCACGGCTCCGAGAAAACCGGTTGCGCTGGTATCTTGCGGTTGAGCTGAAACGCTCTCAAACGACAAACCGGTTGCCCACAGCCCACCAATTGCCAAAACTGCAAGTCCTGCTATTTTGATAAAAGCCATAATAAATGAGAGGGTCTGGATGAATTGATTACTCAAAATATTAACAATGAATGCCACAATAAGAAGACTCACGCCAAGCGCTGGTATAAGCCACTCAGCGCCCTGAGAGTCAAACAATTGTAGGACATAAGTGCCAAAAGTGCGGGCTACCAAACTTTCATTGATAACCATGGAAAAAAACATTAGCAATGCACAGGCACCAGTCAGCAGACCTCTACCATAGGCTTTTTTCAGAAACATGGCGATACCACCTGCAGAGGGGTATTTCTGTGCCATTTTGACGTAACTGTATGAACTAAACCCTGCAATTATCGCTGCAACTAAAAACGCAAAAGGAAACCATGTGCCTGCCAGCTCCGCTATTTGCCCGGTTAAAGCAAATATACCAGCACCTATCATTACACCAGTTCCCATCGATACCGCGCCCCAGAGGCTTAACGAATCTTTCCTGTTTGAATGCTCGTGATCATTCATATTGGTTACTCCTTTATGTCATATGAGCCTGAGTAACAACAAAAGCAACCTGCAGCAAATATAAGGACACAGGCCCATTTCAAAACAAATTCGAAGACGTGTAGAAAGAAATAACTGGCAATGGCATACCAGTTATTTCATTTTTAGCGTAGGGCGTTTAAAACCAAATCCTTGCACCTAACACTACACCAGTCTCACTGGTTGACTTGCCTTCAGCCTTTAATGCATCAGCTGTATTTCCCAAAGCTTTGCTGTAATAAACACCGACATAAGGTGCTACTTCCCTCACTATTTCATGCCGATATCGCAAACCAATACGAACATTACTCAGCCCGCTTTGACGGTCATACTTTTCAGAATCGGTGAGGTTGGCAACAACTTCTAATCGCGGTTGCAGATAGGAAACTTGACTTAGTTGCCAGTCATATTCGGTTTCATTGATGAACTGCATGTCACCGTCTTCGTTAATACGCAGTGAATTTTCCATTTCAAACCAGTAAGGCGCTAGACCTTGATAACTGACCACCGCATAGTTCTCCATATCCGCTTCGGATGACAGCTCTCCCTTTGTGCCCACACCAAATTGTATAGACCAAAAAGAAGAAACGAGATAACCGTACAACAGTTCTGCTCGTTCCAGATCAGTAGGCATTCCATCGTTTTGTGTATTTTCGCCTTCGCTTTTAAAAACAAGACGATGGTAATCTCCGCCATACCACGCCTGCATGTCCCAGACCCCTATATTTTGCTGCTCATCAGTGCGAGTATATTCAAGCCGGTCAAATAGAACTTGGCCAAAATATTCATTAGGAATAGGAGATGGCCAGTCATCTCTTGATTGAGCCAGAGCATTGTCAACGCTCAAAGTTAATGTTATTAGGCCTGCTATTAATATCTGTTTCATTTTAATCTCCTATGCGACCTGTACAACACGAAACATACCTGCTTCCATGTGGTATAGCAGGTGACAATGAAACGCCCACTCACCGGGGGCATCTGCGCTGATTTGTAACGAGACCTTCTCTCCAGGCTTGAGGCTGATCGTGTGTTTACGAGGTCTTGGATATTGGCCGTTTTCAAGTTCCATCCACATACCATGTAAATGAATAGGGTGATCCATCATAGTGTCATTAACCAAGATCAGACGTAGTCTCTCGCCATAATTGAAACGCACATATCCGTCTACTTCACTAAACTTTTTGCCATCGAACGACCACATGTACCTTTCCATATTGCCCGTTAAGTGAAGCTCAATTTGACGTTCCGGCTCTCTTTCGTCAGGCCAAGGACTCTCACCGACTAAATCTGTATAAACAAGGACACGATGTGGGCTGTCTTCCAAACCGATCCCAGGTTCATCCAACCTAGAGCTTGGATTTTTAGCAATCATCGCTGCACCAGCGCCGTGCCCGTCTTCGCTGTGGACAATGTCTATGCTTTCTACTGGGAGCTTTTTGGAGGGGGTCATTTCTCCTTCCATTTGGGTGCCATGCATTTTATGGGCGCTATGCTGCCCCATTCCTTTCATATCACCTTTTGGAGCAGCCATTGCCGAGCTGTCGACCTTGGACTTATCCATATTCATGCCTTTCATACCAGACATATCCATTCCCATCGCCGCCATGCCACGCTCTGTGATAACTCGCTGTGGGGGAACCTCTGCAGTAAGACCAATTGACGGGGTTAGGGTGCCACGCGCATATCCACTTCTATCAAAACTTTCCGCAAAAAAGGTATAAGCTTTTCGCTCTTTTGGCTGAACGATTACGTCATAAGTTTCCGCTACTGCAATTCGAAATTCATCCACATTTACTGGTTTAACAGGCTGACCATCTGCAGCTACAACCGTCATTTCAAGCCCTGGGATGCGAAAGTCGAAATAAGTCATCGCAGAACCATTTATAATCCTCAACCGGATTTTTTCGCCTACTTTAAACAGGGCCTGCCAGTTGTCCTGTGGTGTCCGGCCATTCATTAAGTATGTATATGTACTGCCTGTAACGTCAGCTATATCGCGAGGGCTCATACGCATTGCACCCCACATAGCACGCTCTTCCCATGTATCGGCAAACCCTTTTTTCTTTACGTCTTCTAACGTGTCGAAAATAGTTCGCTTTTGATAATTGTAATAACCTTCCGCTACCTTCAGTTTTCGCATAACTTCATGGGGGTCTGAAAACGTCCAATCGCTTAAAATAATTGTATGTTCCCTATCAGCCCCAATGTCTCCATTTGCAGGGTCGATCACAAGAGGTCCTAAATGGCCCAACTGTTCTTGAAGGCCTGAATGACTGTGGTACCAGTAGGTGCCGTTTTGCTCGACATCGAATGCATATTTAAATGTTTCGCCAGGTTTTATTCCGGCAAAGGAAACTCCCGGAACGCCATCCATATCTGGTGGTAAAATAATCCCGTGCCAGTGTATTGAAGTATCTTGGTTAAGGTGGTTACTTACATTGAGGTGCGCTCGCTGTCCTTCTTTCAATCTAATCAACGGGCCCGGCATTTGACCGTTGATCGTTATAGGTGAGCCCATATTTGAGCCTATTGGCAATTGCGCTTTTGACACATTGAGATTTTTAATATCACCAGTCAAAACTTGATCTTTAAAATGGCGACCAACAGGTGCTGCCCATAGAGGACTAACGTTGGTTAACGCAGCCGCAGCGCTCGAGGTTAGGGCACCGAGCACAAATCTTCTGCGACCGTTGTCGATAGAATTTTTCATAGTTTTTAGCCTTTGAATTGATACTAACTGGACGAAGGAAGTTCATCCATTTAAAAAGTATTACTAACTAAGTCAGTGCCTTAGGCTATCGGTGGACGAAAAGGTGGAGTGAAAATTTTGAAGGGAACAGCTAGAGCGATAATGTCATACTGCTCAGCAAACGTTGTTTCAAATTGACGAATGGGAACGTAAAAAAGACTTGTAAAGTGGTAGCAATTGGTAGCTATACACATACATCCATCATTGCAGCAACCTGATTTACCCGAATGCGAGGGGTGTCCATCAGTGTGAGCGCTTTGATGCTTAGAACTAGGTGAACTGCTACGTTTCTTCTCATGAGCGTCTGCGAATTTGTGAGAAACCTTAGTTAATGAGCTATGTTCATCCATTTTCATTTCACACGCATAAACTGGCACGGTAAACAGTACCAATAAATATCCAATGCATAGTGTGAAAAAAATAGATCTCATAACTTTGTATTTGCTCTCAACCTTTACGCGACGTTATTCCCTTAGACAAGATAAGTCTTAAGGACACTTTAATCAATGACATTTGCTTGTAACTAAGATAAACAGCTTCCTATGTAGTTAAACAAGCAGTCTTTTCAATCTTAAAAGCTGATAGAGTTACTTTTATTAAGTTTAGTCGATAAGCAACTCTTGTAACTAAAAAGATAACATTAGTAATGCGCCTGCTATCATAAAAATGTTTTCTGATAGTGAAACAAAACCTAACGGCACGTTACTGTCCCCACCGACACAAGCACATTTGAGCTCCCGTTTATCCACGTATACTGCTTTAAAGACAGAAATTGCCCCAACGGTTCCTATAAATAGTGAAAATGGCGCAACAGTTATGGCAGGCAGTTGCGCTACCATTCCTATCCCAGCGTAGGCTTCTATTAAAGGATAGATGTAACCATATCGGAGCCACCTCATTGCCAACAAGTCGTAGGTTATGAACGAATTTGTAAAACTATACAAATCCTTCAATTTTTGAACTGCAAGTAATGTCATTGAGAAAGCAATAAAGAGAACCAATGTTCTTATAGATATGAAGTCTTCAGAAACAAAGAACTGGAATGCTAACGATAGCAGAGCTGCCACAGAAAAAATCGCAATAACAGGTGCATAAGTAGTTCCGTTCTGCCCCGCTTCTCCTTTCCCGAAGTATTTACGAAGCTCATCATATCCACCAATTCGCTTTTCTTCGATGAATGTTTGAGGTGTGGTTTCCACACCATGCTTTTGCTTGAAATCATCGGTCTCATTACGTGAAGTAAGATGATTGTCTTCTACTGAATAGCCTTCTCGCTCTAGTAAGTCCTTTGACCTTAAACCGTAAGGGCAAATGTGCTCTTTAGTAACCATTCTATATAGGATAGCTTTCTTACTCATTTTCCGTTCCTTTATTCAATTTACCTTCAAATTGAGGAATTGGACGCTGTTCGGCCTGTTCCTGAGTTGTTACCTTGCCATTACTATTAATGTCCGCTATCAACCACTCCATTTCCTTTATTTCCTTTCGCTGAGCTTTAATAATGCCGTTTGCTAATTCTCGTACGCGAACGTCTTCAAGGTTAGAACGCTCACTAGTCAAAATAGCTATAGAGTGATGAGGAATCATTGCTTTCATGTAAGCGGTATCTGAAATGGTACTTTGTGAACGAACAAGATAGATACACAAGGCGAAAGTAAGTGCCGCTATTATAAAAATGGCTGTATTGAGTTTTTTGTTGCTATACATACCTAACATGAAAGCTAACATTATAATCGCCATGCCTGCCCCCATATAGAGTGCCATATAAGTCCTTGTCTCACTGAACCAGACATGCGAGATAGCGTAGGTATTTAAGTACATCATTAAAAACATCGCTACAGTTGAAGTTATTATCATTGCAGCGAACTTAGAGTATTTCATATGTAATCCTTACTTAAGAAATAGTTAATATTTGTAAATCTTTCTAACAAAAGAAAGCTTGAGAGAGGTTACAAACCAATCAATCTTAACTAGTCAAGTTTTGTACCAACAAGGAAATATTATGTTTTTGTCTATATTAATAGTTTTAGCTGCACTGTTGATCTGCGTAGGGCTGCATCTTTTTAATATTTCAGTAGTCGCGGACAATATCAGCGAGAGATTGAAGGGAGCTTGGATAAAAACACTGTCGGTAGTCGTTATTGCCATTTCGAGCCAACTTTTACTAGCAGTCATTTTTACTCTGGCGTATGAAATTGGACTTTATTTCGAGCTCGGCGATTTTAAGCAACCTGCCACTTCCATGGATATTTTTTACTTTTCACTAACTACGATTACTACATTGGGTCTTGGAAGTATCGAGCCGGACGGACATCTACGAATGATAGCAGGAGTTGAATCGGCTACAGGGTTTCTACTAATAAGCTGTTCAGCATCGAAAGTGTTCAAGCATATGTAATGTAAAAACTGTAACCTGAGAAGATGTAAACCTCACCCGTCAGGACTAGTTTTTAATGAAACAATGTTTCGCAAATTATTGTCTTTTTAGATACTAAAAAGCGAACAATAGAGCACTCTTTGCTTCTCTCTTAAAGAAGTTTGAGGGTAAGGCTTAGCAAACGTTTCAGAACCAAAAGCACGGTTGAAAGCTGACTTTATTATCTCAAAAGTGATTTAAATCTGGGCTATGATCTTGGCGCTTTTATTCGAGTCGCTTATGCAGATATATTTGGGATTACTATAGGAGCATACGCACAACTTCGGTAATTCCTTCATCCCTGATAACTCTAGTTTCCAAAAGCAGTTACAGCTTGAGTTCAAACAGATGAACATACGAGCTGCGCTGTGCTATTTACTTCTCTTACGGACATTTTTGCGGGTTTTGAGGTTCTTCCTGCAGACTTTCGAAGATTATGAATCAATACTAGTAATTGAATTTTTTACTGAGTTATGATTTTCGTTTGGTTTTAGAGCGCATTGATTAAATTTACATATCTTCAATAACTATTCTTTATTTTTAAAAGCAACCGAAGAAGCCACCGTTAAACGACAAAAAAGTAACCTTATCTCCTATATGGTGGACTAAATACACCCACGCCTTTTATACTCTTCTACCCATTCCTTGAAGCGTTTTTCATCGCGCTCTGCGGTCTTTGCGCGTCTATGTAAGGTTTTCTTAGACAATGCTTTTGGTTCTTCTTTATCAAAAGTAACTCCAGATAATGCATCTGCAAACATCTCGGGTTTTACATGACTGTAATGCTGCTCGATCATTTCTGTACTGGTTCCACATTGACGCGTAATTACGTCTATGCTGGTTCCGTTGAGAAGCTGCCACGTAATGTAAGTGTGTCGGAGAGAGTACAGCGTTCGAGGTCCTCTGGGTGACTCTTTTAATCCGGAACTTTGAAGAGCTTTCTCAAATGCCTTACCTAATTGCCTTGTGGGCTCGCCACTTGCTAGCAAAAATAGCTTTTGATTGGGTGTGCGCAATGGAAAGCGTTCTCGTAGGTTCGTTAGGGCTCCTATCACATCACGTTTGCAAACTACTTTACGCGGTCCCGTATATTTTGTTGTTTTACCCTTAGAGACATTGATGAAAAATTGAGCTTTTGAACCTTGAGTTTTAATCTCGATATCTTTCCAAGTTAGGTGTTCCATCTCCGTGCCGGGCCTAATTCCGGTATTAACTGCTATTTCACAGTAATCGTATAGTAACTCACGAATTTGACGGGTCTTTTCACTATGAGCGTTTTGCTCACCTTCATATATTTCGTTGAGGATAACATCATACTCTTCTTCAGAAAAAGCCGCACGACGTGTGCCTGTTCCACCTTTCGAAGAAAGAACAGGTACTTGAGCGGCGATCATCCATTTTTGCTCAATAGCTTCTTTAAAAACGAGCTGAAGAGCAGCATTGTGAGTTAATAATGTAGAGGAGGCTGGAGACTTCTTCATTCGTCCCTTACGCCACTCATCAAACTTAGATATTTCTTCTTGGTCAATTGAGGTGATAAACGTACGCGAAAAGTAGGGGATGTGGTAGTTTTCTAACGCTCGAATATAGTCTTTATAGGTGCGTTTACCGCCCCCGTGTTCTAGTTGCTCTTCAAGCTTTTCGATGACGCGGTCAGCTACGTCTTTGAATCGCTTACTTTGGACTAGTGTGTTATTTTCGTGTCTAATTTGGTGGTCTAAGAAGATTCGATGTGCCATGGCGATAGCTTCGTCTTTATCTTTCTTCTTAGTTGATTTACAGAGCCATTTTTTGTGATTGGTTAGTATAAATCGCGCATACCAGCGCTCACTGTTATCTTGTTTAAAGATATACAGCTCGTCGTTTATGTCGTGTCTTTCAGTCTGTTTTGCCATAGCGCCAGTAAAACAGAAAAGAGCTCTCTTTGCAAAGAATTTGCAAAGAAATTAAAAGTTGCATATTTTCAATGCTTTAGAGTGGTGATTTGCATTGAAAATCCGCGTGTCCCTGGTTCGATCCCGGGTCGAGGCACCATTCTTAAAAGCCCTTGCAGAAATGCGAGGGCTTTTTTGATCTGGCGTATTCTTGCGGCTGTACCGCGTTACAATCCCGGGTTGAGTTACCATTATTCAATCGTCTCCACTTTCGCGACAAAGCTGTCTCCTTATACATAACCAATCCCGCTATCGAAATTTATTATTGCAATAACAATGCATACACATACTTTTGTGTAAAAGCCTTTCCTATTAGTTTCGTCACAAAAGTTTCATCAAAAAGTCTGTCTACTTTTTTCAGCTACTGACTCATTACATGTGTTAACCGTGCGCACCGGAACATCTCACTCTAAATTTGCACTACTAGGATCACACATGAAAAATCAATTTGCCAAAACCACACTCTCATTGGGTGTGTTGGCTGGATTAACGGGTGTTACGCCTGTAACAGCACAGCAGTCATCAGTTGCTGATGAAAACGTTGAAGTAATTGAAGTCACTTCTTTTCGTAGCTCACTAATTAGAGCGAAAGATTTGAAAAAAGATGCCATTATCTCCCGCGATACAATCTTGGCAGAAGATATCGCAGACTTTCCAGACCTTAATTTGGCCGACTCTCTGCAGCGAGTACCCGGGATTACCATTACCCGAGAAGGTGGCGAAGGCCGCCAAATTTCATTACGCGGCCTAGGTCCCGATTTTACACGTGTTCAAGTAAACGGTATGGAAGCAATGGGCACGTCTTCATCACCCATGGATGCCCGCGGCGGTGTAAGTCGCACTCGTGGTTTTGACTTTAATGTTTTCGCATCTGAGTTGTTCAATCGAATCGACATTAGCAAAACCTACTCAGCCGATCAGGAAGAGGGCGGCATTGGCGGAACGGTCGGGCTATTTACCGCAAAACCATTTGATTATGACGGGTTCAAAAGTGCGTTGTCGGTACGAGGCGGCTACAACACGAATAGCGAAGAAACTAACCCTCGTATGGCTGGGCTTATTTCGAATGTCTGGAACAAATTCGGCGCTTTGGTTTCCGTAGCTTACAGTGAACGTGAAACTGCAGAGTATGGAACCAATACTACACGCTGGCGCCGAGAAGGTGGAAAAACTGCTGCGGATCCAGCAGATACCGACCTGCAAGCTGAGTTAGATTCAGGTGAACTTTGGTTTCCTCGTGGTCATCGCTTTTCTCGCTGGAACAATACTCAAGATCGCTTAGGTGTCACTGCCGCATTCCAATACAAACTGTCTGATTCTTTTTCACTAACGTTAGACATCATGCATGCAGAGTTAGAAAACAATACCGATGAACATCACTCTGCAGTGAAAGACAACAAGGTTGTATCTGATCTTATATGGGAAGAAAACGACGGGCAAAAAGAAGTCGTTTACGCCTTGTATGAGAATGCAACGTGGCGTAACGAGAACTCTCGTCGTTACAATGAGTCGGAATTTAACCAATATACGCTTAGTATGGACTGGACAATAAACCCTGAGTTCTATGCCAGTGCCGTTATCGGAACAAGTTCATCTGACTTTGATCAGCCTGAAGTTATAAAATCGAATATTCATGCCAAAGGCATCGTGGATATCGCTACAGACTTCAGACAAGATCGCTTCTACGGTATTAGCACTTCGTCTGACTTCGATACTACGCAACTCGATGGCTACGAGATGAAAGATATCTACCTGCAGGAAAACTACATTACTAATGATTTTGACACAGCAAAAGTCGATTTCACCTACCTCGTGGGCGATACAGGAGAACTCCAATTTGGAGTGAACTATAAAAAATTCGAGAATTCTGCTTACCAATTAACCCAAAGCAATGCGCAAAATATTGCACCTGAAAATACCGGTGTCACCACACTCAATGATGCTCTGGTTGAAGTGTATAGTGAACATCCCAACACCAGCTGGCTTCAAGGTGATTTAGACGCATTGCTAAACTTTTATGGGCTTAATGGCTATAACATTGATGACAGTGAGCTTACACGCAATGACAAATCGCCAGTAACAGAAGAAACGTTGGCAATGTACGTGCAATACGGCTGGGAGAGCGAGTTTGCAGGTAAGCCGCTGCGAGTAAGTGCTGGGTTACGATATTTTGAAACAGATATTACGGCGGCCGGTAAATCATCGGGTGCCGCCATAGAGACCACCCGTTCGTACTCAGATGTTTTGCCTACTATCAACCTCGTTTATGAGTTGCAAGAAAACGTGTTATGGCGTGCATCGGCGAGCAAAAATATAACCCGACCGTCGTTGGGGGCGCTAAGCTATAACGCGTCAGTCTCGCAAACCTCGGGGGATGCGATTACCAGCGTGACGATGGGAAATCCAATGTTGGAACCCTTTGAATCGAACAATTTGGATACCGCGTTTGAGTGGTATTTCGATGACGTTGGTTATGCCGCAGCTGCCATTTTTTATAAAGATATCGATAATTTCATTGTCGATACTACCAGTGAAGTAGTGTATTCATCATTGGGCTTACCGGCAGAATTGCTACCTGTAGATAAAACTGTCGACAGTATTTTTTATTTACAGCGTCCAGAGAATATGGACGCATCGAAAATTAAAGGGGTGGAGTTAACTTTCTCTCGCGATTTAGATTTTCTTCCTGCTCCATTTAATCATTTAGGTGTTATTGCAAACTATACCTATGCAGATGGTGATGCTCTGTATCGTAATATCTATGGCGAAGAGGGTAATGACCAAGAAAAAGCGTTCACGGGATTATCGAAAAATAGTTATAACTTTACGCTGTACTACGAGCAGGAAGGCTGGGGCGCTAGAGTGTCAGCGGCATACCGTAGTGCATACCTTACTGGCGCGTCTTCCAGTGGCGATCAGGATGAATCAGGTTATCACGGTACAACATTCATCGATTTCTCTTCATTCTACCAACTAACCGACACTATTAAACTGAGCTTTGAAGGCATTAACCTCACCGATGAGCGTCAGGAGTTATATAGCGATTCTCACGATCGTGCATACAATACCACGACCAGTGGACGTACTTATATGCTTGGTGGAACCATGCAATTTTAAACTAAGTAGCATACCAGGCTAGCCTGGTATGCTTTTCCAATGGACGTTTAAACAGTAATGAAAAAAGTTTTAATGATAACGTTTACGAGCGGATTACTTGTCTTGTCTGCTTGTGTATCGGTAAACCAGCAACACAATGAAAGCCGTGCTTTTGTGCCTGAAGATGGAAAAACCTGGCTAGCCGGTGACCACCATATTCACGGTAAATATAGCGCACGATGGAACTGGAAGACTCAACCCCCATCGCCGCTCTTATTTGGTGACGCCCATTATTTCACTGCATTGAACGCCAAAATGGCAGAATTTCATCAATTAGATTGGATGGTAACAACCGACCATGGTGGTCCAAATCACAGTGCAGTAAACCGAAATTCAGCGTACCCGGAACTGGTTGCCTCCAGAGCCGCCATTCCAGAAATTATGCAGTTTTATGGTATGGAGTTCGACACCCCAGGCGCGCGACACAGTACGCTGATTATTCCAAAAAGTGAGAAAGAAGCCGACCAACTTTTTGAGTTGGAAAGTCAGTACAACCGCAGAGAAATTTACCCTGATGAATCTCCCAGAGACACGCAGGCTTTTATGCTTAGTGCGTTAGAAGCTATGCAGAAGATGTCACCACAACCGGTGTTGTTAGTGAATCACCCCGCCCGAAAGGCTACTGACTTGAATGTGTACCAAAAGGTTACACCGCAAAAAATGCGGGAGTGGCAGGATATTGCGCCAGACGTGGTCACCGGTATGACCGCGATTCCCGGGCATCAAGCTGCATCAATCAATCCTGACGGTACGAATAATCCGAGAGCGCCTCGCGCAGAGTATTTTGGCTATCCAACTCATGGCGGCACTGACCAAATGTCGGCCATTGTTGGAGGAGTTTGGGATAAATTACTGGCTGAAGGCAGAAAATGGACGGTCACCGCTGTTTCTGATAGCCATGCACATTATACCGAAGGGCGTACAGATTTTTGGCCAGGAGAATACGCCAAAACGTATGTACGAGCGGCACGAGACTACGACAGCGTACTAGATGGTCTGCGCGAAGGAAATGTATTTATTGTTACCGGTGATTTGATTGACGAACTGTATGTGAGTGTTGAACACGGAGCCAAGCGCGTCAATATCGGTGGTACGTTAGCTTTAGATGTCAATAATAAGGCGCCTATAACCGTTACCGTCGCGTTTCACGACCCGCAAGGCGCTAATTTCAATCGTCAGTATCCGACGGTAGAGCGATTAGATATAATCTATGGAGATGTGGTTGGCAAATACCCTCAAACAGAAAAAGCGCCTGTGAAGGTGATTCACCGTTTTTTTCAGCAAGATTGGGAAAGACAGGGAGCCTATAATGTTGTGCAATTTTCTTTGCCCGCACCTGACAACAATGCATACATACGAGTACGCGGGACCAACTTAAAAGAAGAATTGGAGCCAGAGGTTGATCCCAAAGGCGAAAATCCGTGGGATGATCTCTGGTTTTACAGCAATCCCGTATATCTACACCACCCCAATCATCACACTTCTCGTTACTGCAATGAATTTGTCACAGGCGAGTGCGATGATAAGTGACCATCATATTAATACAGCAGTATCGTCGTTAGACATGCCAGAAGAAACCCCCAGCTCTTCACTTCAAACGCTGATAAATTCAAAAGTCCTTAAGCAATACTTGCATAGGCATTCCGTTAACAGTGAAGAGGCGGCAGACCTTTATCAAGAGTCCATCGCTCGCGTTTTAGAGCAATCTAAAGCAACCGTTATTGATAACCCTCTCGCATACGCGTTTCGCGTAGCGAGAAATCTGCTTTCAAAACGCAAGCTTCTAGACACTGACAATGTTGATGAACAACAATGCTACCGACAAAATCCAGAGCTACACCTTGAAACACAACAACGAATCGAGCTCATTGCGCAAGTGATTAATGCGATGCCAGTCCAACGCCGGCGTGTTTTTGAAATGCGCCGTATTGAAGGCCAAAGCCGTCAAGCCATAGCGTCTAGCTTGAATATTTCGGCAGAAGCAGTAACAAAGCATATTTCGCGTGCAATGGCAGATATTCAACTGCATCTGGATAAAAGCAGGTAGATAATGACAAGCCAACAAGAAAAGACATACTTAGAGGCAGGTGAGTGGATTGATCGGCTCGCAGACGGCGATTTAGATGCGTTAAATAAACGCCGATTTATCCGTTGGTTAGATGAAAGTGAGCGACATCAAGAAGTGTTAGAAAGGATGATAGCAACTTGGGAAGACCCAGCCGTTCATGCTGCTTATTTAAACGCCCAAAAGTCGTCGAAAATCGCAAACCGAAGACGTTCACTTGTGACATGGGGAAGTGCCATTGCTGCGTCATTACTTGTGATTGCGCTAGTATTTTCACGCTATCACGTCATAACACCCTCAACCTCATCCCAATTAATTACTTCCGCGCACGAGGCACTAAGTGATGGTAGTGAGGTGCAACTACAACCCAAAAGTGAGCTAATCGTTCTATTTTCTGACGATACCCGCGCTTTGAACTTGAAAAAGGGACAGGTGTATTTTGATGTGGCGAAAGACCGGGCTCGCCCGTTTGTAGTAAAGGCCGGGCTGTCTTCAGTGACGGCTGTTGGCACGGCGTTTAACATCGATAGGCAAGGGCAGCGTGTTGACGTGGTAGTACACGAGGGCATTGTAGAAGTTCGAGGTAAGGTCGATAGCGCGCCTGTATTGCTCAAGGCAGGCGAGAAAATAACAATTAATAGGGGAGTTGCAGAACCGGTGCAGCGTGTTAATTTGTCACAAGTGGTAGATTGGCGCACAGGTTGGATAGAAGTAGATGATGAATCTCTAACTTATTTGTTGGAACGATTGAACCGTTATTCAGATAAGCCTATTTTGATGATAGATAGCACTATTGGGAAACACCGGGTGGCTGGTCGCTTTAAACTAGAAGATACTACGCAAACGTTAGCGGTACTTAGTTCCCTCTATCAACTGGAGGTTGCGGATACTCGTTCAGGTTTCGAAATACGTCGACAAGTAAACTAAATTGGCATGATAAACCGAAGAAGCAAAAAGTCAGTGGTCATTGCGGGTCACGTTTTTTGGTTAATATCGGTCGGTTTATCGCCTGCTTGTTTTGCTGCTCAAGAAGGGTTAGCAGACAAAACGATCAATACTATTCCCTTATCACAGCTTGTCACTGAATTTAGTCGTGACGCCGGCGAAACCATTGCATTTGACCCCACCTTGCTTAAGGGGTTAACCATAACGCCTGCACAATGGCGCACGACTAACGCCAGTGATTTATCTGCACTACTGCAACCTTTTTCACTTTGTTTAGCGCCTGTTCAAAATGGCTGGGTTATTCATCGGTGCGACACACAACAAAACGAAAACACTAGCAAAACAACCCAAACAGAAAGCAATGCTATTACTCGTACTCACCCAACTGTTGAAATAGAAGTCACTGGATTTCGCCAATCTCTTATTCGTGCCAGAGAGATAAAGCGCCTTGCCATGGTCACTCAAGAATCGATTTTGTCAGAAGACATTACTGATTTCCCCGATTTGAATTTGGCTGATTCATTACAACGTATACCGGGCATTACTATCACCCGTGAAGGAGGCGAAGGGCGACAGATTTCACTTCGGGGACTAGGTCCTGACTTTACCCGCGTAAAGGTAAATGGTATGGAAGCGATGGCAATGACATCATCGGCGATGGACGCCAGAGGAAGTGTGAGTCGTACCCGGGCCTTTGACTTCACTCTGTTTGCATCAGAGATTTTTAATCGCATTGATGTAAGTAAATCGTATTCGGTGGAACAAGATGAAGGCGGTATTGGTGGCACAGTTATGTTGTATACGCCAAAACCCTTCGATTTTGTGGATGACATAAATACCTTTACCGTGAAACAAAGTTACAACGAAAACAGTAAACAGCTCGACCCAAGTATTATTGGGTTGGTCAGCCGACGAAATGATAAACTCGGAGGTCTTGTTTCCGCCGTATACAGTCAGCGACACACTACTGAGTTTGGTACTAATACTACGCGGTGGCGACAGGAGAAAAAACGTTACAGCGGAGAAGAAGATAGTGTGTTGCAGCACGAATTAGCACAAGGCGTATTCTGGTTTCCCAGAGGCCATCGATATTCTCTTTGGAATAATAATCAACGTCGATTAGGGGTAACAGCCTCACTGCAATACGCGCCAAACGATAAGTGGCAAGTTGCATTTAACAGCATTGCCAGCCGTTTACATAATAGTCTTGATGAGCATCATATTGCAGTGAAAGACAATGACAATGTTACGCTACTAGCATGGGAACAAAATAAAAATGACAAAGAAATATTGTTTGCGAAATATACCGATGCAACATGGCGTATCGAAACTCGGGAAGATGAAAATACGTCAACGTTTTATCAATTGAGTATGGAAAGTCAGTGGCAGCCCATTTCTGCACTAAGCCTTAACGTTAGCCTTGGCAGCAGTGCCAGTGATTACTCGCAGCCTAAAGTAAATAAAGTCAACATTCGTAAAACTGGGGTGGATATTGTTACGGACTTTCGTGAAGACCGTTTTTACGGCGAGAGTTATTCTACTAATATGGATACGGCATCTCTAACCGGACTAACCGTGAAAGATCTTTACTTTCAGGAAAATGAAATACGTACTTCGTACAACAATGTGAAGGCATCACTTCGCTATTTATTTAGTAACGGTGATGCCGTGTCGGCGGGTGCACATTATAAATCCTTTGAAAACACAGGGATGGATCGCGCTAGAAGTGTGTACCCAGCTCTTGATGATAATACTCTGTCTAAAGCGCACGTATCTCTGTTCAGTCAGCACCCAGATAAAACATGGATGCAGGGCAACCTTAATGCTATTCAAACGCATTTTGGCTTGGGTAACGTACAACTTACCGCCGAAGATACAGTAGATAGTTCCAACTTTAAGGTTAAAGAAAACACACTCGCGCTCTACGCGATGTACGATAGCGTAGGACATTGGCTGGGTAAGCCACTTTATACGCAAGGGGGGATTCGGTATTTCAATACGCAGTTTACGTCTTCAGGTATTCAAAAGGGATTGCCGTCAGCCGTCACCAAAACTTATGACGATGTGCTTTTTAGCGTTAATACCGTACTTGAACTCAACGACAATTGGTTATGGCGTGCCAGCGTAGATGAGAATATCACGCGCCCGTCTATTCAAGATTTGGCTATTACCGCCGAGGTGTCGCAAGCATCCCGGAATGAAGGCGACATTGGGCAAGTATTTTTAGGAAATCCTTATTTAAAGCCCCTAAAGTCATTGAATGTAGAAACCGGTGTTGAGTGGTATTTCGAAGACGGCGGTATTATGGCTCTCTCTAGCTTCTTCAAGCAGATAAATAATTTCGTAGTGGAAGATGTTGAAGCTATACCGTATCGCGAACTGGGGCTCCCCGCTAGCTTGCTACAAGATGGGGATAGTGTCGATGATGTTTTTTATGTCAGTACACCCGAGAATACCGATACAACCACATTTAAAGGTTTTGAAGTCACTTATTCCCGTGATTTAGCATTTCTTCCTTCCCCTTTTGATCTTCTTGGGGTTAATACCAACTTTACTTACGCCGAGGGACAAACCCTTTACCGAGATGTACAAGGAACGGGAGAAAATCAGGTTAAAACGTTCGCGGGGCTGTCTAGACGTAGTTATAATTTTACGGTGTATTACGAGAAATCGCATTGGTCGGCCCGCGTGTCAGCTGTCTATCGCAGTCCTTATATATTATCAGTCCAGCCGGGAAACACAGACCAAGACGAATCAGGCTATCATGCAACAACTTACATTGATGCATCGGCGAGCATGCAACTTAGTCAATCATTAAGAGTGACGATAGAAGGTCTAAATTTAACTGATGTTAGAGAGGAGCTATACAGCGATTCAAACGACCGAGCTTATAATACTACATTGAGTGGGCGTACTTTTTTAATAGGGTTTTCATTTGAGATTTAACCGCGAAATAAAGAATGAATCGATTTAGTTTGAGTATCTTTGGCAAACTGATTGTTGTAGATTCAAGTGAAATTAAGGATATCCCTACATAGTTTTTTACCCAATACGTCAATTGAGCTAATAAATTGGTTCTTTATGCGTGACGTTTTTTCATATTGTCACAACATTTTGTGGCAAGTAAGCGGCGCTACAGGCCGCTAAAATCAATAACAGTCACTAACCACTATTCGCCGCCGTTAACATAGTATCAGTTGCAGAAATTATGGAGCCAGAGATATCAATCTCAGCGTGTTCCCAGGCTTTTTCAAATCGGCGCTGTACTATTTTTGCCTCGTCAGTTTTACCTTGCAACCTTAACGCTTCAGCCAGTCCGCGTAAGGCCCAGCCATTATCGACCATAATCTCAAGGTCGCGTTGGTAGGTTGCTTCGGCAGCAGCAAATTCACCGGCTGAAATTTGTACGGCGCCTAGCGCATGGCGTACCGGGAAGTACCATTCTGGTGGTTCTGTATAGGGCAGAGAGTCTTCCATTATCACGGCAGCCTTTAATAGTGATATCGCGTTTTGTAACTCGCCTGCATTTGTTGCAATGGAGCTTCTCATTACTGTCTCTGCGATTTCTAGTAAGACCGGGGCACCTTCGCGGTTAAAAAACATGAGAGATTGTACTTCGGGCATGCTGCGTAGCGCGGCCAATTGCGCTAATTCTTGCTGGGCTTTCACTGGCGCATCAAGGCCAATATATGCCTGTCCTCTGGCGTAGTGCCAGATTCCCCGCGCATAAAGAAGATCGTGCGCTGGCTGTGGGGTATTTAGAATGCCTTGCCAATCGGCAAACCTCACTTTTGCGTAAAGTGGCTGGGAATAATAATGTTGTGCAACGGCCATACCTGGCGCTCGAAGCAATTCTTCACTTAATGACGCTGCGGTACCTTCTGCTAACTCGTAGGCTTTGCTTTTCCAGCCACTAATCGCCGCGGTTACCCAACCAAAATGCCAATTGTGGGGAATGTATCCGGCAAGATAAATTGGACTATTCGAGCGACAAGCTTGGATAAATTCACTATCTGCCGCCGCGGCTTGCATATTGATTAGCGTGGCGTCGTGGTAACGGCCCACACGCATATAAATATGCGCTGGCATATGCACCAGATGTCCGGCCGCTGGAGCAAGGTCGGCCAGCGTGTCTGCGTAGTGTTCAGCCCGTTCTGGGTTTGTTGATTGCTCTACCGCATGAATATAAAGGTGTATCGCGCCAATATGCTGTTTATCAAGGGCTAAAGCGGTTTCGATAGTGTCGGTAATTTCTTTTGTCCAAGGGCGCGTAACGCCTTCTGCGTCCCAAAAATCCCAAGGATGGACATCCATCATCGACTCGGCAGTAAGTGCGATAATATCCGCATCGTCAGGAAAGGTGTTCATTACATCGCGCATGCTATCGGCGTAAGCTTCGTTAAGTGAGCTTCTGTCTGCTGGCTCTGTGGCTAAATATCGCTGTTGCAACGCATTGATGAGCATGCGCTCCTTAGTGCTAACGTTCTCGCTCAGATCTTTTGCCAATGTGGCCAAACTAAAGGCGCGATTGGCATTGTCAGGAAACATTGGGGCGTTCACATTAGGGCCTAGTACTAGTGCGCTGCCCCAATAGCACATAGCGCAGTCAGGATCATAAATGGTGGCTTCGTTAAATGCGAAATCTGCTGCCGCATGATTAAACGCATACGACAATGCAAGCCCTTGATTAAAGTACTGCTGTGCAATTTCTGAGTTAGTGGTGATAGGAAAGTTTACCGCCCCTAATCCACTAAATAGCGGTTGCCGCCAGTTGCTTTCAGCGAGGGCTAATTCTGTGGGCTGTTCAGCGATAATACCAGTGCTGCTATCGCTACTGCCGCCACAACCGCCCAGTATTATTAATGTAGCTAACGTCATGGTTATCTTTAGCTTAAGGCGGCTATTTAATCGCCATTGGGTAAGGTTGCTGCTACGACTAAAACGTAAAAAATTCATCACTCTGTATTCCTTTGGTTTATGTTGTTTCATCAATGTCCCCGCCAACATTCGATCGTGATTAACCCAATTAGTGGTTTGGAATACTGTCAATAGCGTCAAATTATTGTTTAACGTCGCAGTGCAATAGCGCCAGGTGAGCTGTTTATGCTGGTCATAGAGATAACCAGTGGTGGCGTTTAAAATACTTTTATACGAGGGATGTATTGGCTACTTAATCACTGTGGGCCAGAAAACCGATTTGGTCAATGTTACAAGTGAGATAACTTAAAATGATGATGGTTTCCTTTCATTTTCATGAGACAGGTTGACGGCCATTCGCTAAAAGGTCAGCTTTGAGATACGAGTATTGTGCAGAATAAGAACATAGTGCAGACCAAACCTATGGATACCCTGCGCTCGATAAAGGCACCACGAATTAAAAAGCCCCATACTCAATACGGGGCTTTTTGGTTGGGTCTATATCTGGGTATTTTTAGTCGTGAGTAACCTCTAGTGCATAAAATGTGGCTTGCACATAATCGTCGCCATCACCAGTATTGTTCTGATTGTACACACCGGCTTTGAAGTACATGTACTCGTCGGCAACATCGTAACCGCTGTTACTCATGTCTACGGTTTCGGTTACAGTGGCTTTGCCTTCGCGAAGAATCTTCACGGTGAGCGTATCGCCTTGAACGTCAATTTCGTAGCTAAATACTTCATTTAGCGCAATGCCGTCAGAGGGTTCAGAGGCCGAGCTTGAGCGAGATCCAATCATCTCATACCATTGTTCTGCATTTCCATTGCCCGGCTCGTGAGCAAAGTAAATAGAGCCTTTGTCATGACCAGGGAGCAAACGGTAATACAAGCGCACTGGCTCATCGCTAGAAGCATGAATTTGACCAATAATGACGCGGCCAACTTGTCCACTGTCACCCGTAGACGTCACGTGATTTACCGCCACAGTGGCTTTCATATTTCCGTCTACTCCACCCGCTGCATTTTGTGCAGCGCTAGGCGCGGAACTGAATACCCAGTTATTTTCATTCACGCCAGAGGTATCAATTGAGGTATCGCCTGCTCTTAACATTTCACGTAATTCAGAGCGTGTATAACTCGTGTTGGTAGACGTTTTATAACCATCAATTTCACTTTTAAACGTCATGCCACCATCATTTGCCGTATAAAAGAATCGGCTATCTTCAAAGCCAGCATTAAGTTCATCTTCTTTAATTGAGTCAGCTTTACCATCGCCATTGTCATCAGTTTGAATACTCAAATACCAGCGAGATAAATCAAAGTTATCAGACGGTGGGGCACTCGGGTCTAACGTGGGGTTAGTGGTAGGTGGTGTAACACTTCCGCCACCGTATACCTCTACTTCAGTAATGTTCGTCCAGGTGGTATTTGCCGTGTTGGAAAAGGTTTTTATTCTTATTTGTTGAGCTGCAATATCATCAATATCAAATACTTCAATGTCTGCTGTCGTGCCTGAGCTCACGTCGTCATACACTTTGGTCCAACTGCCGCTGGTGCCCGGGCGGGCATATATTTCAAAAGTATAGGCGCGGCTATCGCCTCTACCCCATGCCACACCCACACTTGAAATGTCGGTGGTTTCATTAAGTTGAACCGTTAAATTAACGGGGGAGCCACTGCCTGCCCATCGCGAAGCAAAATCTGTGTTTCCATCAATGACGTTCGTGGCAGGGTAGCTCCCATGGCCACTCCCATCATCAAAGGCGGTGTTGATAGAAAGGGCGTTACCTGCATTGTTATTCGATGAATCGCTGTTATCGTCAGTGCGCGTTAAGTCCCACTGTTGATTAACATTGCTATCACTCGATGACCACAGGTAAATAGACTGACGTTGCGCTGCTCCGCCGTTTCCATCAATGGAGTAGCCAGAAGCATTGCGTTTTTGAAAGCGGTAAATTTCAGTGCCGCTAAGCACTTTTATTTTTTCCCAATGCTGATCGTAGTTGCCAGCATCACAGATTTCTAAGGTGACGGGCTGGCCATTTGTACCGCCAGAACCGCCGTCCCAACACAAGTTGGTATCTTGCTTTTTATAGGAGTAATAGCCATCTCCGTGACTAATCTGTACCCATTGTTGGTTTACGTTGCTGGTGTTTGTGTTCCATAAATAAAGCTGTTGACCTTCGATGGCACCGCCATTTCCGTCTATTGAAAATGCAGTATTGTTTTTTTCCATCACAAATGTTGCGGCCTGAGAGGCTGGGGCTGCAATAACAAGCGCAGCGCAAGATAGAGCGTAGGCAATTTTCATGTTGTTTTTCCAAGTGGATTGAAAGACCTCTATTACCAATTTGGTAATAGCTCCCATGCTCATTTGTAAAACAACTAGTTTACAAATGGTTTACATACCCTATCATTTTGGTCTTAAAGTTGAACAGATCTGAATGGTATTGATAATGATTATTGGTTATAGAAAGTCGTCTTGAATTATTTCGAATTAGTGTCTAAAGCGCGGTATCGCCTTTTGCGGTGTGGGTTGTTCATCGCGAGGGTAAAGGGGTTTATGTGAGTGTAGGGGGCTTTATTGGTAAGGCCAATTCTAGGGGCGGGCAACTGAATGATGCTGCCTAGCCCCTTAAAGCACGTATCTAGGTTGTTAGCGTCTTTCTTACTCTACCATGCAGAAGGCATTCAACTTATTGCCGTCTAAATCTCTGAAATAGCCTGCGTAAAAACCAGAGGTAGCATCTTGGGGGCGAAACCCAGGTTGACCTTCACAAGTGGCGCCAAGTTCAATGGCTTTGTCGTAAAAGGCGTTCACCTGCTCTGGTGTCTCAAAGTACATCGCCACCATTACGCCGTTACCTACCGTGGCAGGTTTTTGATCAAAGGGCTTGGTGACAGATAGCGCGGCTTGGTCTTCATCTTTAGACCACGCAATAAAGTAATCCGGTTCTTCCATAAAGCGGGTAGCGCCAATAGTACCGAGCAGGGCGTCGTAAAATGCTGCTGCTTTTTCTAAATCTGCCGTTCCAAGGGTTATATAGCCAATCATGGGTTTCTCCTTTCTTTCCGTTTGGGAATGTTTGTTGGTGCAAATTCATACTAGTCGTTGACTACTGACAGTTAATGTCAGTAGTGTTTACCCACAATGAAAAAAATGACTGGCTAGCGGACAAACCACCATGCGTAGAGCTGAAAGGTTGAATGATATTGTTCATCATTTACGAAGAATGCACCATGCGATAACGGCACAAACGCTAGCAGACGCATTTGAGGTAAGCCTTCGTACCATCTACCGAGACATTCAAGATCTCATCGATTCTGGCGTGCCCATATTGGGTGAGGCTGGCGTCGGCTACATCATTGATAAAAAATATCACCTGCCGCCTATTATGTTTGATGCTGATGAATTAGAGGCGATTGCGTTAGGGATTGGTATGGTTAGCAATTGGACAGACGATAAGTTCGCGGCAAAAGCGAAAAGTGCCTACCTTAAAATTCAGGCGACCTTGCCAGCGACACTGTTAAACGAATTGCATCAGATCAGTACTTTTTCTGCGCCAAGCCACTACAAAATTCCTTGGCAGGTAGAGTTTACCGAAGTAAGGGAATGTATTCGTCGTAAACAGAGAGTGGGTTTTACCTATCTTGATTTAAATAACAAGAAAACGCAGAGAAGTATTCGCCCCATCGCACTGATTTCTTTTAGCCCTATTTGGTTGTTGGCAGGCTGGTGTGAATTGCGGCAGGAATTCAGAAACTTTCGGTTAGATAGAATATCTAATTTCAACGCCCTACCCAGCCACTTCACTGATGAAAAAGATAAGAGCCTAACTACCTATTTGAAATTAGTGAAACAGGAGCAACTTTGATACAGCTGGTTAATGGCAAATGTTTTGCTTACCGCTGTATATGGCTGTGCAGCGCTAGGTGCAAAGGCTAAAGGCTAAGCGGTGAGTTAGAAAGCATAACAATAGGGAGTGGTAAGAGTGAATGACAGTGAAGCGCGTCGAGATTTTTTAAAACGCATGGGGGCGGGCGGTTTGGCGGCGAGCGTTGCAGGTTGCGCGCTACCTAGTGAGAAAGTAGGGTTTACTCGTCCATTTTCACGCCAGCCGTTACTGGCTCCCAGAATCGACAAAAACAATATCATTACCGAAGTGGTTGGGCATCGCCCGTACCGCGCTAAGGGCTTCGTGGTTCGTCGGGAAGCCATGGGGCAGAAAACCTTGGTGCACAATTATGGGCATGGCGGCGGGGGAATTTCACTATGTTGGGGCTCCTCTACACTTGCAGTTGAAGAAGTTGCTGATGCCAGTACAAAACACGCTGCCATTATTGGCAGTGGGGTAATGGGGTTAACTACCGCGCGTTTGCTTCAAGAAGCTGGGTGGAAGGTGACCCTGTATACTAAAGCTATGCCGCGCCATACTACGTCACATGTCGCCGGCGGTGAGTGGGGACCTTACAGCGTTCACGACCCAGACGTTTCAAGCCCTGAGTTTAAACAACAATTACAAAGGGCGGCAGAAATATCGCATTCCACCTTTGCCAAAATGGTAGGGAAAGATTATGGCATTGAATGGAAAGAGCTCTATTCCCTAAGCAAGACTCCAAGAGACGACAATGCCGAATTTCGTCAGTTTTACCCGTTTACGCAGCAATATGGGCCAAACCAGCACCCTTTTCCTGCCAACTATTGTACGGTGTCTGCCACTATGCTGGTGGAAACAAGCACGTTTTTGCGCCGCCTCACTCAAGATATCCAATTAGCGGGTGGACAGTTCGTCATTCGTAACATAGAAAATAAAAAGGCGTTACTCACCTTAAATGAGCCTGTTATTTTCAATTGCACTGGATTAGGCTCGAATGCCTTATTCGACGACAAAGCCATTATTCCAGCCAAAGGCCAGCTTATATTACTGCCTCCTGATGCGGGTATTGATTATTTAACCGTAGGCGGAGGTAATACATCAGCCCCCTTGTATATGTTCTCGCGCAATGACTATATGATCCTTGGTGGCAGCTTCGTCCCAGGAGATTGGAGTACAACCCCCGACCCCGAAGAAACGTCAAGAATATTAAAAGAAAGCCAGGCTTTGTTTTCCCGTATGACTTAACACGCCTATAAGCGGTGGTGACATTCATCCTTGAGGCGCAGTGGCTAAATGTAACAATTGTAAAATAACTATTCTTTTGTCTAAAACTTAATGAGAATGTTTCGCGTTTAGAGTCACAACACTCAATGGGAGCATTTTTTGAAGAAGTCAGTATTTATTGGCGCGGTTTGCGCGTTATCTAGCACCGCAGTACATGCACAAGCAACAAATGTAGAAGACACACAGGATATTGAACGGGTTTCAATAGTCGGGGCTTCTACCAACTTAAGTGTTACCGCTGAAGACATTGAGCAGTTTCAGGCCAATGATTTGGCTGATATTTTTCGTGAGTCACCATCGGTAAGTGTGGGTGGCTCGGTAGGCGTTGCGCAGAAAATTTTCGTGCGCGGCTTAGAAGATGCTTATCTAAACATTACGGTTGATGGCGCTCAGCAAACCTCAACCCTATTTCACCATATTGGTCGTGTAACCTTAGATCCTGACTTGTTAAAGCAAATTGATGTGCAAGCTGGAGCCGGTGAGGCAACCAGTGGCCCTGGTGCTATTGGCGGTGCTATTCGTTTTAAAACGAAAGATGCGAGCGATCTTCTGCGCGACGATGAACGTTTTGGTGGCCGTGTAAAAGCCAGTTACTTTAGTAACGACGGCACCCGATACAGTGGCAGTGTTTATGGCAAGCTAAATGAAGATTGGGGCGTGCTAGGTTATTACAGCACCTCAGATAGAGACAACATGGAAGACGGCGACGGCAATGAAATTTATGGTACCGCTGCCGACCAAGACTTGTTATTCGTAAAAGCCAGCGGCAACCTCTCTGAAAACCAATATGCGTCACTAAGCTATGAAAAGCGTGATGAAGAAGGTGAATTTTCGGCAAGGCCTAATTGGGTTGTGCTAGAAGGCGCAGCGCTGTATCCCAGTGAAGCTGAGCGTGACACTTTAGTAGCAAATTACCGTTTAGACTATAGCGCTATGGTGTACTTAGAAGCCACAGCGTACAACACCTCTTCGTCATTTAGAGGAGGTCGCTTTGATTGGTTGGCAAACATCGACACTTATGGTTTTGATATTCGCAACACCAGTGAAACGACAAACCATGTATTTACCTACGGCGTAGATTACCGCAATGACGAAGTGGAAAGCGGCCCGGCTGAGGGGGCTGTAGAAAATGCAGAAGAGGGCAGTGTGCTAGGAGTCTATGCCCAAGCCCATAGCGCGATAAACCCAGAACTCACATTAAGCTATGGTGTGCGCTTCGATGACTATGACTTCCAGCAAGACATATTACTTGATGAATATTACGGCGACCCGGTCACCGATGAGCCTTCCGGGTTAAATGACAGCGAAGTAAGCATGAATGTTGGGCTTACCTATCAACTGTCAAAGGCCTGGAAATTAGCCCTTGGTTATGCCGAAGCAGCCCGAGGAAAGGAAATTGGCGACGGGTTTACCATTGACGAATACTTGTATGACGGTAGCGATGTTCCGGTTGTGGGTAATAATGTGGTGCCGGAAACCGTGGCCAATATTGAAGGGGCAATTGAATATCAAGCTGATGACTTGCACGCGAGATTCACGGTATTTGAAAGCACAATCGATGATGTGATTTTTAGCGGCTTTGAAGGCGACTCGGTTTACAATAATATCGGCGACCTAGAATCAAGTGGTTTTGAATTTGATATTGCCTACGCATTGGGTGATGCAAACATATTCTTTGGTTACTCTAGCGTGGATACTGAGCTATCACCACGCGCTGATTTGTACAATGTTGAATACGATACCATCGACCTTAACGGCTATGAATTTGTTGGCCTAGGGAATAGTCGCGGCGATACATGGGTGTTGGGTGTTGACTATGATATTAACACCGACCTCAACGTAGGTATCAATATTACACGGGTCAATTCACTTACCATAGAAACCCTGCATCAGGCTTTGCAGAACGGTTGGACCGATTCTTTGTACGACCTAAATAAACCTAGCTACACCACGGTTGATGTGTATGGGCAATGGTTTGTCAGTAACAACTTCAAGGTCAACCTCGCGGTGACGAATCTGTTTGATGAAGCCTATATCGATCATTCAAGTGTCGGTGATTACAGTGAGGTGTTCGGGAGCGTCATTGGGCCAAAAGAAGCGGGTAGAGATATTCGAGTATCAGTAAGCTACGACTTCTAAACACTCTTATGGCAATAGCAAAAACAGTGAAAAGGTGGGTCTTCTGGACTCACCTTATTTTGGGTTTAGTGGCGGGGATTTTTATATTTCTTATGTCACTAACTGGGTTTCTATTAACTTACGAACGTCAGTTTATCGAACTTGACGAAATGCGATACCGTGTGGATGTACCCCAGAACCAGCAAAGGCTCTCCACCGATGATATTGTCGATAAGCTTCAAGCACTACACCCTGAAACCCCCCATATTTACGTACGTTGGGTAAACAGGGAAGGTGCGGCCGTGCCTGCCTGGGCAGGGCGTGACAGCTACTTATTCCACCCCTATACCGGTGAGATTTTAAGAGAAGGGGAGGGCAATGTGGCGCTGGTGTTTCATTGGCTTACTAACCTTCATCGATACTTACTGTTAGAAGGCGAGCTTAAAGGCATAGGGAAAACGGTGAATGGCTACGCTAATTTAGTGTTTATTTTCCTTATTGTCAGTGGAGCGTATCTTTGGTTGCCCAATAAATTGCGCCTTGCATCATTTAAGCAGCATCTTTGGTTTCGTCACCATTACACCAATCGCCATCATCGCCGCCGACAGTGGCATTTGGTGCTGGGCGTGTGGAGCATTCCTGTTCTTTTCATTATTGCCATTACCGCCACTTTGTTTCATTTCTCTTGGGCAAATACCGCGTTATATGGTTTCTTTGGTGAGCAGGTGCCGCCACGTGAACAGCATGAAGAAGTAACCTCGTTGTCCTTAGATGTGGTTGACTACGAAACTCTTTTTCTTGCCGCTCAAAATCATGCAAACAGCAACGATTACGACGATTGGTATTCAATGTGGATGGAAATAGGAGAGCACGAATACGAAGCACGCTTTTTTATTGATAAAAGCATAGGACATAGGCAGTCAATGTCGTACTCGCTTTACTTCGATACCCGCAGCCCCGAGGTCACAAAGGTGTTAAGGAAAGAAGATTGGAGCCGAGGTGGGCAAGCATGGGGCACGGCGCGTTTTCTGCATACCGGAGAACATTTTGGTTTCATTGGTCAAACTATCGCAGGGTTGTTTTCATTGCTGGCGTGTTACCTTGTGTACACCGGCTTTATGTTAGGCGTTAAACGCCTGAAAGCCTCTAAGTAGAGGCCATTAAACAGCCCGTTATACTGACGCTAGTGTAGTTGACGTAGCGTTGATAGGAAGGGCAATGGCTATGGTAAGGCCGGCGGTGTCATCGATACGATTATGCGCACTAATTTCCCCGCCAACGGCATGCACCTGACGTTGTGCGAGTGCTAGCCCCATACCATGGCCGTGGTTCTTCTGCGAATGTGCCGCCGCCTCACCTTCGCCTCGCATTTTGGTGGCTGTTCTAGACTTTTCAACACGGAAGAAAGGTTTGAATATATCGTCGCATAAGGCATCTGGCACGCCTGGCCCGTTATCAGAGATGGTTAACGTATAGGTGTTGTGCAATTTCTTCAGATGCACACTCACTGCTTTTTCCGGTGGTGTATAGCGAAGGGCGTTGCGAATAACGTTTTCTATAGCTTGGCCTAACGCTACTTGGCTACTGTTTTCTATCATGGCCTGCTCGGGCAATTCACAATGCAGCATATTGTGAGGGTATTCAAATTTTGCGTCGTCGCAAATAACATTGATAAGCTCGACTAAATCGAAGGTCTCGGTGTTAAGGCTAGGAAGCTCCGTTGACAGCCACGAAAAAGTTAAGGTGTCTTCTACTAAACTTCGCATAGTACTGGCTTCATAACGCAGCCGTTCCAGTGCTTGGGCCTGATTAAGGTTTTGCTCTACAAAGTCTACCGCCATATCAATTCGCGCCAAGGGGGTGCGTAATTCGTGGGAAAGGTCGGCTAAAAGTTGACGTTGATTTTGAATCAGGTTGCTGGTGCGATCAGCCATTTTATCAAAGGTAGCGGCGATATCCGTGAGTTCATCATGACGTTTAGGTAAGAGCGGTGTCACCCTAGCATCCAACTTCCCATCGCTGAATTCCTGTGTCGCTTTTTCAAGCCGTTTCAGGGGGCGCATCACATGTTGATACACCACATACGTAAGCAAACAAAGAAGAATAAGTGGCAGGGCTATTTGCAGTAACAGCCGAAACATCATTAAAAAGGCACCAGGGCGCATACGCTGGGGAAGCTGTATCAACAAGTGGGTGGCATCATCCACAAAGGGCACTTCCATAATGGGATTTTGGGCAAAATAGAGGTGAATTTTCCATTCCACCCCACGGCCTAATTGAAAGTAATCAGTGAACAAGGGCACTAATTCACTGTCAGCAAAAGGGGTTATCTTAGAGGTGACTACGCCAGCCCACGTCTGTTCCTGTAGTTGGATGTGCTTGATATATTCGGCTAAGGCGTCTTCACCTTGGGTAAGGTAAATATGCTCAGCCTGTTTGCCATAATTAAGCAGTGTTTGCTGGTGGTTATCGGCAATAAAGCTCATGCTGGTTTCGGTATGGTTTGTTAACCAATCTATGGCTAAAAACAGCACTACTGTGCCCAACCCAATGATGGCCCATAACCGCCATAAGAGTTTGTTTTTCATGAAAATCGATAACCTTTTCCGTGTACCGTCGCTAAACAATCGCAGGGCATACCGGCTTCTATCAGTTTTTTCCGCACACGGCTAAGGTGCATATCTAGGCTTCGGTCATATCGACTGAAAGGCCGGTCTAACACACATTGATAGAGAAACGCTTTGCTAAGGATCTCGCCTTGGTTTTCCGCAAGTGTCCATAGTAGCTTAAACTGTATTGGCGTGAGTTCGAGGGTGAGTTGCCCAATGTTCACGCCTTGATTTACTCTATTTAGCCGTAAATCACCAATCTGTAATTGACTGGGCTGTGAATGCGCCGCCACGTCTCGGCTGCTACGGCGCAATAATGCCTCTATGCGAAGCAACATTTCAGTGAAATTGAACGGTTTAGGAAGGTAGTCGTCTGCCCCTGTTCGATAGCCTTCTATCCTCTCTTGCTCGGCCCCTGAAGCAGTAATCATCATAACCGGGGTTTGCTTTGTCTTTCTGAGTTGATTAAGCACCGATAAGCCATCTAATGAGGGAATAAGAATATCGAGCAAAATGAGATCGAAACTTTGCTGCAGCGCGGCAAATAATCCCTTTTGTCCATCCTGACATTGACGGGTGGTAAAACCGCTATCTTCTAGCAAATGAGCAATCTGGTCACTCAAAGTAACGTCATCTTCTATGATCAGTATTCGTGCGGCTGACATGTGAGGGTCATAAATGAAAGAGATATAACACCAATGTTATTGATAATCATTCCTATTTTCAAGGTTAAATGTGAAATAGCGTTCCAGTTAATGCTAATGCTTGGGAAGGCAAGGTGCAATTAGCTCAACAATGGGGGGTTAACGAGAATAATGATCAATAATGTCCTGCCCGTATGCATCATACCAATTTAGCCAAGTAAGGGTGGTGGCATTGGGTTTCGCTTGCCACAACATCTTTAGTTCTGCATGCATGGGCGCTTGTAGAGGCACAAACGTACAACCTTTAGTATGCAGGTTTTGAATACATGCGGGCACCAATGCCACGCACTGAGAGCTGGCTATTTCCGTTAAGAGGGCTTGCATCGACTTAGGTTCACTCACCACATTCGGTTTCAATTGCTGATAGTGAAACGCCGTCATCAGGTTGTCGAATAAACTTGGCGCATGCGCACGTGCAAATAGAATGAGGGGATGCTTAGCAATATTGGCAAGTGATAACACGGTTTTTGTTGCAAGTGGGTGATCACTGGCCACAACCGCCACTATTGGGTCATCAAACAGGTGTTTTTCTTTTAATAAGCCTTCATGTGTTTTTTCTATAGGGCGAGAAAAACCAATATCTATAGCGCTCTCAGTAAAGGCTTGTAGCTGCTGCGATACTGTCATTTCATCAAGTTTCACGGTTACCCCACTATTCAAGGTAGAGAAGTTGCGTAATAAGTGAGGAAGAAAATGCACGCAGGCTGAACTTAAGTAACCTATGCGTAAAAGACCTTTTTCGCCGCGCTGTACTAACTGGGCATCCTCTTTCGCTAACCTACAATGCTTCAAAATAGCATCGGCGTGCTGTAAAAAGCGCTCACCCGCAGGCGTTAATTCTACCATTCGGGTATTTCTCTCGAATAAGGTGACGTGTATATCTCGCTCTAAAGCCGTGATATGTCGGCTTATTGCACTTTGCACCGTGTGCAATCGTGTGGCGGCATTTGAAAAACTTTTGCAATGTGCAACCTCAACAAAGGTCCGTAAATGTTTAAAATTCATGGTTATGCCAAAATAAGATAAATAGACCATATTTATATCATTTAATAAGTAAGGTAAATAGCGATACAGTTAAGCTTTCCCAAAAGCCAATGCTTTTCAATACAGGCAAGCTTGAATTCGAGGTTTTTATGACAGCGACTAATAACAAATCTTTTACCCTTACTCGTTATGGAGAATACTCACTCCTTATTTCCGCCATGTTAACCATTATGGTAGGTGCGGCCATTGCGCCTGGATTAACCACCATTTCTCAACAGCTAGGCGTTCAAGAATATGCGCCTTTGCTGATTACCCTGCCAGCATTAGGGGCCATTTTATTTGCCCCGGTCTTCGGCACACTTATTGACAAAATAGGCGCTCGGAAAACACTGTTAATCAGCTTGTGGGGATACTTTATTTTTGGCTGTGCTGGCGCATTCTTAGAAGGGCCCTTCCCGTTGGCGATAGACCGTATATTATTGGGGGCTTTCACCGCTGGGCAAATGGCGGCGGGCACTGCGGTGATTTCTTATTGGTTTCAAGGAGAAAAACGTCTTTCGATGATGGCTAAGCAAGGCATGGCCATAGAGCTGGGGGGCGTGATATTTTTATTCTTTGGTGGGCTATTAACTGAGCTTCATTGGCAAGCGCCGTTTATTATCTACGCGCTGGCGTTAGTTTGTGCGCTATTGGTTTCGGCTTTCGTTCCAAAACCTCGCACGTTATCGCAAGCAGAAGCCAAGGATGAAACATTACCAAATTTGGCTTGGCAGGCCACTCCACAAGACGAATCGGTTAAGCCTATTATTTTGTTAGCCGTTATGGCAATGAGCTTATTTTTCAGTATGTTCATTATGTTGCCTACACATTTAGCTGGCCTCGGTTTTGGTGAAGCAGAAACAGGGTACTTGTTGTCGTTTACTTCTTTTGTTGCTGTGTTATCAGCCATGTTAATGCCAAAAATTGTAAAGCAAGTTGGCAATAAAATGACACTTGTCATCGCCTTTGTAACCTACGGTTTAGCGCACAGTTTATTCGCTACTACCAGCACTTTAGCTTGGCTCATTGGTGCCGCTGTGGCGGCCGGTGTTGGGTTTGGTTTTTCTATCCCACTGCTAAACCATAGAACCGTAGAAGTCAGTAGTGAGGAAAAGCGCGGTAAACATTTATCGTATTTTGCTATGGCTGTGTTTTTGGGGCAGTTTCTAACCTCGGCGCTGGAGTTCATACCCGTTGCCCATTGGCAGCTATTCTTGGTGTGTTGTGTCCTCGCATTTACGTGCGCAATCGCGACTAAATTAAGTAGCTTCGGCACAAATTAGCGTTAAAAAGAGTTTTTTTTAAAAAAATCGTTGCGCTTCTTGCCTACTTTTGAAATTGGGTACTACGCTTACTCTCATATATTCACAGATGAACTTATCGCTTTACTACTTCGCTTTAAGTTGTGACTTTGGGCGGAATTGGTTCAACTAATACCTTCAATGTGGTTGCAGACTAACCGTGTTTTACCTTTCGGTTACCTAAAAAAGTAGTAAAGCTTGGGAGCGCGTTTTGCAACGGAGCAATGAGGTATTTTCCACGGGGGCGAGTTCGAAGGCTGGCCTCCTCATCACAGTTGTGGTTCTAGGGTTAGTTGCTGCTTGGGCAGTGTACTTTTTGGCTCAGCCAGTCATTGCCATGGCGGTGTTATCCTTGGCACTCATTGGTGTATGCGCAGTGTCGTTAAAGGCAGCCGTCATACCTGTTGAGGAAGCCTCTGTCGATATTACGGAAAACCTGTCTGCGTCTCGTGAAGATGTTGTTATGACAGGAAATAAAGTGGCTGATTCTCTGTTAGTGTGTGATGAAAACTTATCTTCCATCCGTTCTACGCAAGACGATGCGGTATCTACGCTCAGTGATGCATTTACCCATTTAACTCAACTGGTTAACCAACAAATAGCGTGTATTGGTTCATTGTTAACCGTAGGCGAAACGGAAAATATCTCCTATCCAGAAAAAATGCGTACCTTTGCAAAAGACACTGATAATACGCTAACGAGTTTTATCAGTTCCACCGAGCAAATGTCGTCATCAACCCAGCACTTAATGGAACAAGTGCAAACCATACAGCAAGCCATGCCTACTGTTATAGATGCCCTTAGCGGTATTGATGATATTTCTGCGCAAACAAATTTATTAGCATTGAATGCTGCCATAGAAGCGGCGAGAGCCGGAGAGGCAGGCCGAGGCTTTGCGGTGGTGGCAGACGAAGTTAGAGCACTCTCTACTCGCTCAACACAGTTTAGCGACGTGATTAAAAAGCAAGTGGAAAACATACGAAGCTTGGTGGATAAATTAACTGAAACCGCTGAATTTGTGGCATCGCAAGATATTTCTCACGTGGTAGAAGCAAAAGCGCATATTAGCGAGCAACTGGCATTTATCATTCAAAAAGCAGAGTCGGACGATTCAACCACTAAGCAAATAGAGGAAATTGGACAGTCACTTGATGTTGCCATAAGCACGGCCATTCGCGGAATGCAATTTGGTGATATTAACGGGCAACACCTTGCCTACACCCAAGACATTGTTCGCTTTATTATTGAGCAATTACAGCAGCTTAACGCCGACAATTTAGAACAATTTGTCGCAGACCTAGACGCCTATCAACAAGCACTAGCACAACGAGGTAAAACCGATCACAACCCTGTGTCTGCAACATCTATGAGCGCAGGTGACGTAGAGCTGTTTTAGCATCGTCTAAATGGAAAACGGAATTAAATAGTATCAACACACTATTGAGGAAATGTGAATCATGAGTAAGCAAGTTTTAGTGGTAGACGACTCTGTCTCTATCCGTCAAATGGTTGAAATGACGTTGAAAGGGGCGGGTTATGGCGTGACCACGGCACAAGATGGCCAAGATGCGCTAGATAAATGCAAATCGTCGAGCTTCGATTTTGTGTTAACCGACCAAAATATGCCTCGCATGGACGGGCTAACATTAATTGCCAAATTGCGAGGGCTGGGCAGTTATTCACGAACCCCTATTGT
This sequence comes from Alteromonas australica, assembly GCF_000730385.1. NCBI lineage: Bacteria > Pseudomonadati > Pseudomonadota > Gammaproteobacteria > Alteromonadales > Alteromonadaceae > Alteromonas > Alteromonas australica. Next base: position 411,648 of record NZ_CP008849.1, read on the forward strand.
TATGTTAACTACCGAAGCGGGTGGAGACATGAAGGCGAAAGGGAAAGCGGCGGGCGCCACCGGTTGGATGGTTAAACCCTTTGACCCCAATAAGCTGCTTGATGTGACTAAGCGCGTTCTAGGTTAACCTGCCAACCGGTCTGGATGGATTCAGCATGAGCATTGATATAGAGCAGTTCCATGGGGTGTTTTTCGATGAAAGTGATGAACACCTTGATGCGATGGAACAATTACTTATGGCGTTGGACGTGGACGCTCCCGATGCTGAAGAGCTCAACAGTATATTTCGTGCTGCTCATTCTATAAAAGGGGGCAGTGGGATATTTGGGTTTGATGCGCTTATGAATCTTACCCATGTGATGGAAAACCTGCTAGACAAAGCACGTAACCACGAGTTGGTCGTGACTACGCGCATTGTGAATGTTCTGCTTGAAACCCTCGATGTGTTAAAAGCCACCCTCTATGCGTATCGCAATGACACCCCCGTACCCGAACAAGACATTTCCACCCGTATTGCACTGCTTAACGGCGTCATTAACGGTAAGTCAGCTCAACCGCAAGCCCTAAAGAGCCCTACTGACACGCAGATAGATGACGGTTTTGGCTTCTTTGACGATGACATCCTCTCGCCAGGTGAGGCCAATGCTGAGGATACTACCGATGAGGCATTCGGCTTTTTTGATGATGAGCCCAGTGATCTCACTACGGATGAGGAGGACCAAGGTTTTGGCTTTTTTGATGATTCGCCAGCCTCCTCAGCGCCTACTGACGAACATGATGATTTCGGTTTTTTTGAAGATATAGCGGCCCCTAAGCCGACAGCGCCTCTTCATACTGAGACGCTGAGTGCAGAAAGTGATCTTGCCGAAATAGCTAAGCTGTCTGGAGTGGGTCAAAGGCCGAAGGTCGACAGTCAACACAACGCCACCAGTGCAGCACCTAAAAAAGCAGCGAAAAAACAGGCGAAAAAGAGCAACTTGAAAGAGGCTTCTTCTATACGAGTAGATACCACCAAAATTGATTCTATGGTGAATTTAGTTGGGGAGTTGGTGATTACACAGTCGATGCTATCAATGATAGGACAAGAGGTAGAAGGGCAAGTCGGTGAACGCTTGCAATTGGCTATTGATGAACTTCAGCGCAATACCCGTGAAATTCAAGAGTCTGTGATGTCTATGCGCATGCTTCCCCTCACGGCGACCTTTAACCGCTTTCCACGGCTAGTGCGAGATCTCGCTGGCAAGCTGGGTAAAAAAGTAGAGTTAGTTCTACAAGGTGGCACTACAGAAATAGATAAAAGCCTAATTGAAAAAATCGTCGACCCTTTAACCCATTTAGTTCGAAACAGCATTGACCATGGCATTGAACTCCCCGAGAAACGTGTTGCCGCAGGCAAGCCAGAACAGGGCACGGTGATCCTAAGCGCCGAGCAAAAAGGCGGCAGTATCATTATTAGTATTATTGATGATGGCGGCGGTTTACACCGCGACAAAATAATGGAAAAAGCACGTTCAAATGGGTGGGTGGTTACCGATGACATGCCCGATGCACAAGTCTGGCAGTTAATTTTTCAAGCTGGCTTTTCTACCGCCGAGGCTATTACCGATGTGTCTGGCCGTGGTGTTGGCATGGATGTGGTTCGCCGAAATATTGAATCTATTGGTGGCCGAATTGACATAGAGTCTAGTGCGGGAGAAGGCTCAGGGTTCTTTATCCATTTACCCCTAACGTTAGCCATTGTTGACGGCATGTGTGTGTCGGTAGGCAATCAAATTTTTGTTATCCCCTTACTCAATATTATTGAATCCTTTCAACCGACAAAACAACAGTTAAAAACCTTAGGAAATGACACGGTTCTATATATTCGCGACCAGTATTGGCCCTTAGTTCCACTGTGCAACTTCATGGATGTTGAAAGTGGCACAAGCAACCCAACGGAGGGCGTAGTGGTACTTTTAGAAAGCAGTAAAAAGCGATTCGGCATCTTGGTAGACGCCTTAGTAGGGCAACAACAAGTGGTGATTAAAAGCCTTGAGGAACACTACCGAAAAGTCGCGGGAATTGCCGGGGCAACCATAATGGGCGATGGAAGAGTGGCACTCATTATTGATGCCGATTCTATCGCGACAACTTATACCTCAAGCCAATTAGAGGAATTGCTCTCATGACAGAGACAGCCTTACATCAAACGGTTGCAGGGGGCGATGGCCACGAATACCTCAGCTTTGTCTTAGGTGATGAGCACTACGCATTAGACATCACTATGGTGAAAGAAATTCGTGGTTACGAACCTGTGACCAAGATAGCGAACGCACCTAGCTTTATAAAAGGCGTGATCAATTTACGCGGCGACATTGTCCCCATTGTTGATTTAAGAATTAAATTTAACGTGGGGGAGGCAACTTACAACGACTTTACCATTGTGATTATGCTGAATATTCAATCGCGCATTGTTGGCATCGTTGTGGATGGCGTATCGGATGTTATTCGTTTATCTGATGACCAAATTTTATCACCGCCAGAGTTTGGCGTTGCTTTTGATAGCCGGTATTTACAGGGGCTCGCTGACGTTGACGACAACATGGTGATTCTTGTCAATATTGAAAGTTTAATGACTAGCGAAGAGCTAGGTTTAGTTGCACCTGAAAGCGTTGGAGATGACGCGTAGTTTTGCGGGCTACTGCTAAATGGAACACTTTACTTAGGATAAAGAGTTATGGGCGTATTTAATTTTTTAAGCGGCGATGAACTCAAAGCTGCAAAACAAGATGCGAGTTTTAAGGACGGCATTCTTAGTGCGTGTACTTCAAATATTGCGGTGGTCGACAGTGGGGGAGAAATCCACTACCACACTCCGGCTTTTCTCAACATGATTCAACAATATGATGATGACTTTCATTGCCATTTGATGGGAAGCTCATTGGTTGGGCAACGCATAGACAGTTTGGTTAAAACCCGTGATGGCAGCGCCTTTTCACTGGTTCCTGCTCAACCTAGCCAAGAAGTGATCACAAAAGGGCATACCTTTAAAGTGTTGTGTTCTCCATGCGCGAATACCACTCATGCTCTCTACGTGACGGAATGGCAGGACTACACGAAAGTGGTGAAACATGAAGGTATGGCAAATGCCATCATGCGTAGTCAGGCCGTTATCTCCTTCACCACTGACGGCGAAATACTCGAGGCAAATGATAACTTTCTATCTGCAATGGGGTATCAAGCCAGCGAAGTAGTAGGGAAGCACCACAGGATATTTGTAGACAGTGAATATGCGTCTAGCGACGAATATGTTCAGTTTTGGCAAAAGCTAAAAAGTGGAGACGTTCACAGCGGTGAATTCAGGCGCATCAGTAAAGAAGGGAAAGAAGTTTGGATACAAGCTAGCTATAACCCAGTATTTGATGCACAAGGAAAGGTGAAGTACATCATTAAGTTTGCATCAGATATTACGGCGCAAAAACAAAAAAATGCAGATTACGAAAGCCAAATTACCGCCATCAACAAGTCTCAAGCTGTTATCGAATTTGATCTTAAAGGCACGATACTCAATGCAAATAAAAACTTTTTAACCACCATGGGATACACCCTTGATGAGGTAAAAGGTCACCATCACAGCATGTTTGTTGAACCCAGCTTTAAATTAAGCCCAGACTATTCAGCATTTTGGCAACAGCTTCGCTCCGGGGAGCATAGTGAAGGCGAGTTTAAGCGTATTGGTAAGGAGGGAAAAGAAGTATGGATACGAGCGTCGTATAACCCCATTATGGACAGTACAGGTAAGCCCTTTAAAGTGGTTAAATATGCAACGGATGTTACGGGGCGAACATTGGCGATTGAACGTATTAAAAACGTGATTGCCAAGCTAACCGAAGGGGATTTATTACATACCATCGACGAACCTTTAGATGGTGATTTTCAGGTGCTAGGCGATTCTATTAATCACTTTATTGAAGAGCTTAAAGATACCATAGTGAAAATTCACACCGCCGTGGAAACGATTGATACGGCATCGAATGAAATTGCCACCGGTAATGCCGACCTTTCCAGTAGAACTGAACAGCAAGCCTCAAGTTTAGAAGAAACGGCGTCGGCCATGGAAGAACTAACCGGCACAGTTAAATTGAATGCAGAAAACGCCGAGCAGGCGAAAGGCTTAGCAAGCCAGGCTTCCGATGTTGCCTCTGAAGGCGGCAAAGTGATTGAGCAGGTGGTGCATACCATGGGTGAAATAAATGATTCAGCCCAGCGTATCTCAGACATTATTGGCGTTATTGATGGTATTGCATTTCAAACAAATATTCTTGCTCTCAACGCGGCGGTTGAAGCTGCGCGAGCCGGTGAACAAGGGCGCGGTTTTGCCGTTGTCGCGTCGGAAGTTAGAACACTCGCACAGCGTTCTGCAGAGGCCGCCAAAGACATAAAGGCATTAATTTCAGCGTCGGTGGATAAAATAGGCAATGGTAATTTACTTGCCAATAAGTCTGGCGAAACCATGGCCAATATAGTGACGGCAATTAAGCGAGTGAATGACATTATGTCTGAAATTGCCGCGGCGTCCTCTGAGCAGGCGACAGGTATTCAGGAAGTCAGTAATGCGGTAGTGCAAATGGATGAAATGACACAGCAAAATGCCGCCTTGGTAGAAGAAGCCGCCGCTGCATCTGACAGTATGCGTCAGCAGTCAGGTCAGTTAGCGCAACGGGTTTCGGTATTTAAAGTGGGAAATCAACAAGTCGGCAACGGTAGCCGTTCACCCCAATCGTCGATGCCGTTGGTATCCCCAAATGATGGAAAGCTACCAAAAGACAGAGACGCGCCCTCGCAATACACAAAGGCGTTAAGCCCTGCCGCGCCCGACGATTCTGAGTGGGAGGCGTTCTAATTCATGACGGCAGTCTTGCAAGCTTCACCGGTTCAACGCGAGTTTGCCTATAGTCGGCGGGATTTTGAACGTGTTAAAAAGCTTCTGTTTTCCCAGGCGGGAATAAACCTTGCTGATTCCAAAGATGCCATGGTTTACAGCCGTTTGGCGCGTCGCCTAAGGGTATTGAACATTTCAAGCTTCAAGGCGTATTTAACATTCGTGGCACAGAACGAAGAGGAAATGGAGCATTTTATTAATGCGCTCACCACGAATCTAACGGCGTTTTTCCGAGAGCCACATCATTTTGATGCGCTTTCAACCTATTTGAAGGCGAATCCGAACGTGAAGCGCATTTGGTGCGCGGCAAGCAGTACCGGTGAAGAACCCTATAGTATTGCAATGACAGTCGCATCCGTATTCGGTAGTTTTTCACCAAAGATCTCTATATTAGCCACAGATATCGACAGCAAAGTGCTTCATATTGCAAGGGAGGGGGTGTATTCCCAGTCGAGTATTGCGCAGCTTTCTTTGCAACATCGTCAGCAATTTTTCTACAAAGGAAAGGGCAAGTATAGAGGCAAAGTGAAAATTGCTAACGAGCTTAGGCAAATGGTTCGCTTTGAACCTTTAAACCTTATGTCACCAAGTTGGTGTGTTGAAGGGCCAGTCGATATCATATTTTGCCGCAATGTGATGATTTACTTTGACCGACAGACCCAACAAAAAATTCTCTCACGTATGGTGACATTAATGGCGCCCAACGGCATGTATGTCGCAGGGCACTCAGAAAACTTCACCATGTATCCAAATCTTGTGACGCCTATGGGTAAAACCATTTACCGACCAGTGACCTAATTGGAATTCGCCGTATGAGTCAGGATGACAAGCCCATTAGCTATTTTGATAATCGCTTACAAAAAGAGGCGGTAAAACTATTGCCCGGTCAATATTATGCCACCTCCAATGATAAAGCATTGGTGACGATTCTGGGCTCATGTGTGGCAGCTTGTGTTTATGATGAAGAGATGAAAATAGGTGGTATGAACCACTTTATGTTGCCCGACATTCATTTAACGAGTGAGTCTGAACATTGTTTGGCCACTAAGTACGGCGTACATGCCATGGACACGCTTATTCAAAAGTTAGTAAGTAAAGGGGCAAGACAAAGTAAATTGGTGGCAAAGGCTTTCGGCGGTGGAAAAGTACTTCCAGGATTTGTACAACAAGACATTGGAAGAATTAACGCCGAATTTGTTATTGAATATTTAAACAACGCTAATATCCCGCTTATTAATAGCGACCTCATGTCTACGTATGCGCGCAAAATTTACTTTTTTCCTCATGAAGGAAAGGTCTATATGAAGCGTATTCGCGACTTTAATAATGCGACCCTCTATGAGCGCGAGTCTACGCACCGTATATTGTTAGCACAACAAGCGAAAGAGGGTGTTACTTCATTTGCGGAACATATTCATGCCTATAAAAGTTCTCGTAGTTGATGATTCAGCTTTAATAAGAAAGGTACTTTCTGAGATTATCCAAAGCGACAGTAGTCTGCTGTTAGTGGGAGCTGCACCGGATGCTTACGTCGCCAAACGCATGGTGCAGGAATTCAGACCAGACGTGATTACGTTAGATATTGAAATGCCAAAAGTCGATGGTTTACGCTTTTTGGAAGTCATGATGAAGGCCGTTCCAACACCGGTAGTGATGATTTCAACGTTAACGGAAAGCGGCGCAAATGCGACCTTGAGAGCTTTGGAACTTGGCGCCGTAGATTTTATGGCGAAGCCGAAATTGGGGGTTGCCCAAGGCATGAACGACTATGCTCATACCATTATTCAGAAAGTCAAAGCCGCCGCCAAATCGAAATTGAGCCACCCTACTGAAACGCGCTGTTCAAAACATGCCGCCATGCGTTATACCGGTACAGAGAAGCTTATTGGTATTGGGGCTTCAACGGGGGGAACCGAAGCCATTAAAGACGTCATTATGCATTTTCCAAAAAACGCGCCTGCTACCGTTATTTCGCAGCATATGCCACCAGGTTTTACGACGACTTACGCTAAACGTCTCGATAGTTTGTGTGAAGTCACCGTTAGAGAAGCGAAAGGGGGAGAGCGGCTACTACCAGGTTATGCCTACTTAGCGCCCGGCCATCGGCATTTAAAAGTTGAACGCAGTGGCGCGGACTATAGGCTTGCCTTAGACGATGGGCCTAAAGTGTCGGGTCATAAGCCTTCGGTCGATGTTATGTTTAATTCGCTAGCAGAGCACGCGGGCGAAAATGCCGTAGGCGTGTTGCTAACAGGAATGGGAAGAGATGGCGCGATGGGTTTAAAAGCGATGAAAGAGAAAGGTGCCATAACCTTTTGCCAAGACGAAGAGAGTTGCCTTATATACGGCATGCCCAAGGCCGCTGTGGAAATAGACGCCGCCAGCTATGTATTATCACTGGCCGATATCTCGGATGCCATTTTAGATACGTTAGAGCGATTGGGGGCGGGAAGCCGCCTATAGCGATGATTTTCAAAAGGGGGTAGTGGTTTGAGCTTATTCTACTTTTGGGTATTTATAGCCCGTTTCCTTGAGCGGCGAATTATTAAGTGTTTTAATACCCGCGGTTAAGAAAGTATGTTGTTGCAGAAAGCTGTTACTGCAACCAATACGAAGGATAGATGCTTTTGAAACCCCCCATTGTTATAAATGGGAATACGCGATAACTATAAAGCATGTTGGTGACACTTTCCGTAGATGAAAGGTTACACAAGCGCCGTAGGCCAATGTAGTCAAATAATTAAGAATGCACTAAAGCATCACTACGTATAATTTTTGCTACCTGATAACAATAATTTAATTGCTATAGTTCTCGTACTGACTGAAGGCTCGCAGAAGCCCTAATCTTTAATCAGAATAAAAACGCTGTGTATGACACAGTCGTTGGGGACCACCATGAAACAGCAATTATTGTTAGCCGTATCGGCCGTCTTTTTTTCATCCTCTGCCTTTGCTAACGGAGGCTTTGAACCTAACCCTAAAGCCTGCGTCAACGTAGGAAAAGAAATTAACCGAGTCAGCACCGAAATGAAGGTGGCAAAATCGGGCATTCAAAAGTCGTGGTTAAAACGCCAGCTTGGTGCGTTAGAATCAAAACGTTCTCACTGTTCAACCAAAGGTTTTAGCACTCGCTAGTGAGTGTATTGGCTAATTCGGTTAGCGTACTTAACACGTAGTCGGGTGTCAGCCCTAATGGGTACATGGTTTTACCTGGACGCTCGATAAACGTCGTTTGCAAACCTGCCGCCTTCGCGCCGCTCACATCCCACCCGTGGGCGGCGACCATCATCACCTCGCTTGGCAATGCACTAACCTGGTTACATGCCCAATGATATACGCTGGCATGGGGCTTATAGGTATGAATAGTCTCGGTGCTAAGTATGTGATCAAAACAATCTTTAATGTTGGCAAAACGTAGCTGCTCAGCTAATCCATTAATTGACGAATTAGACAAAGCCACTAGCGTAAAGCCCTTGTCTTTTAGGGCGTTGAGTGCCGGCTTAACGTCGGCATGGGGCGGTAATGCAGTGATATATTTTTTAATGGTTTGTTTTGCGTCTGACTGGCTAATCTCAATGTCTTTACTGTGCGCCACCATGACCAAAGCGGCCGCACCTATATCGATAAAGTCATGAAACTGACCCGATGCAATGTCCACGAGAGAATGATGAAGTAAAGTGGCAAACCATAAATCAACTAAGGTTTCATCACCGTTTAACACCGGGGCTAGCCCCTGCTTCATTTCATCCATATCAAGTAATGTTTCGTTAATATCGAAAATAAGTACTTTGGGTAACGTCATATACCGCTCCATGTTTTTATCGGCCAGCTTAAGAGGTTAATACTTCTACCTTATCAATTTAGATGATTTAACATAACCATTAACACCTAAGTGTAGCCACAGTGCCATGAAACTTTCTTAGGGAGGAAGGCGCCAGCCTAGTGGCCTGCTGGGGCGCCAAAACTGACCAAAACCGCCACACCAATCAATGCCACAATAGACCACAAAATCGTGGCTTTAGTCGCTTTTTCTCCGAGTACCCAGGCCACACCCAATGACATAAGTGCGCTAGTGGCAATGAGTGTTTGTACTACGGCTGCCTTGGCATACGCAAAGGCAAACATTTGCAAATAAATGGCGGCGGTGGTGCCTAATAACGTGGCAAGGATGAATGCAGGCCAAATTCTCTGACCTTTGGATATTGCAGGGAGCCAACGAGTTTTACCGCAGGCAATTAAGGGGACAACAAAGAACATGCCGCCGATAAGTCGCAGAAACGCAGCGCTTGCTGCATCGACGTCACCACTACCGAGAATGTCTCGACTAACCACGGCGCCTACTGCTTGGCAAAGCGCCGCCGCAACGCCATATAAGTAGCCACTGGTGGCAAAGACATGCGTGGTACTTCGCTTTCTGGCTTTTATAACCATGTCGACAGAGAGCAACACAATGGCCACGCCCACCCATTGCTGCCAGGTTATCCATTCACCAATAAAGGCCATGGCAAATAAAGCGGTAAATAAAGGCGCGAGTGTCTCTGCCACCAACACGGCTTGGCTATCGCCAATACTTTTTAGCGCTTTAAAAAAACAGGTGTCACCAATGCCGATACCAATAAAGCCACTAATTAGTAGCCAACATATAATGGAAACGTTCAGGCCCATAGGCGGCACAAAAAGTAATACTAGGCCAAGCAAAAGAATGGAAATAAGGCCTTTCCAAAAATTCATCGTGAGGGGTGAAAAGGCATTGCCTGTGCCACTAAATAACCTAGCAGCAATAGCCCAACACAATGCTGTACCTAAGGCAGCAAATACGCCCATGAACTTCTACACTCCAGAAAACACCAAAAAATAAGCGGCTATGCTAATGCAAAAAGAGGGAGGTGTAACTAATAAAGCATGATCGCAAAATAAGAAATGTAGCGTTGTTGCATTCCAAGCTTTTTATAACGGCAACGGGAATATTAGAACTGGCATAACCCCGGTTAACGATAAAGGACAGTTGACGGCTTACGCCGCAAGAGCCGCCACTGTTTCTTTGCCCGCAATGTAGGCTATTTGCCAAAGGTATTAGACAAGGTTGGGTTTAGATCAGAAAAGCTGTAGTGAGGCCCATCGGGTAACGTTGGACTCTCAGGGTTAATCTTATAAATTCGCTTTTCAAATAAAAGTGATGAGCCTGTTCCTGCATATACTTTCGTATAATCTTCAGGCTTTAGTTCTTGCATGTTCGATTTATGTTCGATATTCATGGTTTTACTCCTTTAATTAGTTTTTTTAAGTTGTGCTTTCTAGAACGCTTAATAAATAAAACCTTTTGGCGAAAATATGGATATCAAAGGAAGGACAATCAGCGGAAATAGGACAATTTATTCCTCTTTTGTCTCAATTTTTGTGTTTTTGTTATCGATTTATCAGCATCAAGCATATGCCTTGGGCGTCACTTTAGAAGGAAAAAATAGGTTTGATGGTATTCCTTCCGGAGTCATCAGAGATATTGAGGCAGTAGGGAACGCAGTCTATATTGCTTCAGAAAATGGTGTTTTCGAATTAATTGGGGGAAAAGCGGAAAAACTAAATTTCAACGACGATCAACTAAATACTGGAATCATTTCAGACATCGAGTATGACAACGAAGGGAATTTGTGGATTGTTGAATATGGTGTTGGTGTTTTTAAGTTAAATATAGCTACCAGGGCTGTTGAGGAATTTGTTAAAAGTGAAGGTTGGAAAAGGTTCGCATGGTCACTGAGTATTAGTGAAAGCCACGTTGCCGTGTCCATTATATCCGGTGTTTATTTAGTTGATAAAGATACAGGCAAAACTGAAGACTGGGCGGGCGAACTAGAGTTAGGGAAAATTGATAAAGCGTATTCAATGACCTATGGCGAATCTCAGTTTTATGTGGCGGTAAATGACGAACTTATAATATTGGAGGTGGATAAAAGGCGAATTCAAAGATTACCTCTTCAGGAAAACTTTAAATTATTATCTTCATTGCATCATGTAACCAAAACTAGCGATACATTGTATTTAGGTGGAAAAGAGGGGATATACGCAGTAACTGATGACAAGCATGCGTTTATCCCATTTGATGTTGAAATCGCGAAAAACATCAATCGCGTATCCGACATTTATGTATCTGCGGGCAATGAAGTTTGGGTGGCGGCAGGTGGCATGTTTCAGGTCTATGGAGATAGACTTCAGAGCCCGAGTTTCATGAATCCTATTCTCAATTCAGATAGTATTCGAAGCATTACAAAAATCTCAGAATCAACAACGGGAGATTTATTGTTTGCCTCTTCTCAGCTCGGTTTGGTGACGTTATCAAATATTCATCGTGGCATTAATCTTCTTCATCATAACGGGCAAGTACTACGAAGTAACGTTTCTGATTCTGGAATCGACTTATCTGGTGAAGCGCTACTGCAAGTAGGATCAAACAATTACGTACTAAATACGGGTAATGGCGCAATAGAAGAAAGAGAAGCTGGAAATGCCTCAGCCTGTTTGGACAATGCTGCGCTGATTTTTGAAAAGGTAATGCGCCGCAGTGAGCCAACGTTTGAGTATTGTAAGAGCCATTCCTTTCACACCTTTTATTCACCGGCAGGTATTTTGTATGCGTACTTATGGAATGGGGACGACGCAAGTTACTTTTTGATTGATAACGATAGAGTTGTAGATCAAATAGAAGCGCCTTCTCACCTAGTTTTTGCGACACTTTCAAATGCAGGTGAAATTATTGCGTATGACTCTAAAGGGAATGTTCATATTCAACTTTCAAAAGTGAATTGGAAAATTGTTAACTTTAAAGGTGGGGATTGGTCGCACATCACATGTTTAGTCGAGCTGTCAGATTCATTCCTAGTGTGTACTTCTGGAATGGGTCTTAAGCAAATAAGCAAAACTACAGGTGAGGTGAGCTCTAGCCTCTTTATGTTGGATGAGCAACTACGATTTATTAGAGGAGGTATTATTAGTAGCAATGGACAGCTATGGATTGCGTCGAATATGGGGTTGTTTGTTCACGATATTGAACAAAAGTCGACTAACTTTCTTGGGAAACAAAATGGGATTTTAGATACAGATTTTGAATATGGAAGCCTCATTCAGTTTGGTAGCAAAATAGTGGTTTTAGGCGACCGATATTCTTATTTAATTGATGAAAAGAAAGTATTGGCCGCGCTTGAAAACGACCCAGAAAATAAACCTCAAGCTGTTTTTACAAAGCTTTCGTGGGATCGAAGTGATAGTGTAAACGTCTATTACATGCCTCCAAATAGCTCTGGTACCTATGACATTTATGACGGATACAGTGATATTTCTATTCACATAGGAACGAACAGCTTTCGTTCTTACGCCGACCAAAATATCGAGTTTCGTATAAAAGGAGTTTTTGATGAGTGGGTTCTTCATCACGACTCATATATGCTGCTTAAAATGTCGGATTTAGGGGCTGGTCAATATGAATTGGAAGCGAGAATACGAGGGAAGTACTCAAAAGGCGAAATATCTCGCTTAAACCTCACTATCCATCCTCCTTTTTACGCGTCGAATATGGCCTTTTCTTTTTATGCCATTGCGCTTGTTTTGTTATTTACGGTAGCCAAATTGGGGTATTTAAAACCAGCTGTTTCTTTCGTTAGAGACACACGAATTTATCAGTTTCTTACGCGCTATGAGTTAACCGACGGCCAGTCAAAATTTGAGAAGATGCTAAGAGCAAAAGAGCAGCATATCGGCGATATAGCCCATGAATTGAAAACGCCTTTGCAACTCATGTTCAATACTATCGAGAATAAAAAAGGGGTAAATGGGCTAGAGGATGCCACGCTGACCGCTATGCATGAGAATGCTAAACGCATTCAAAACCTAGTGGAACAAATTAGCTCTACTGCGCCATCTATATCTAGCGGCGTCGCCATTTATAAACTTTATGATGTTGAAAAGGTAAAGTATGTAGTAACCAGCTTAGCGCCTTTGGCGGATGTTAAAAAGCAACAGTTAGACGTAACTGTAAAAGGAAGTTCGGGAATATCACTTATCAACGATAGCCTAGAAAAAATTGTCACCAATTTAGTGGAAAATGCTATCAAATATACCCCTGAACGCGGTCATATAAAGGTGTCGGCGGTGCTTAACCAAGATAGTTTACGCATTGTTGTGAGTGATAATGGCGAGGGTATTGCCGAAAATGATCACGCTAAAGTGTTGAACCGATTTGCCAGAGCGCATAAGGGGAAAGAAAAGGGCGAGGGTGTTGGCTTGGCATTGGTGAACGATTTAGTGAAGCTTAACCAAGGCACGATGGTTTTAGACAGTGCGTTAAGTAAAGGAACAAAGTGGATAATTACGCTTCCCCTCGATGATGTTGATTTCATCAATGAAGAACAATCTAACGGGGCGAAAAGCAAAGCGTGGGGGGAGCGGAAAACTCTACTCTTGATTGATGATAACCGCGTGTTTAGAACCTATCTGTTTAATTATTTTTCAGATACCTACCGTTGCCTAATTGCTAAGAACGGTAAGCAAGCGTTAAGTATTCTGAAAAACTACCCTGTGGATCTTATTATTTCAGACCTGTTGATGGCGCCTACAAATGGTATCGAGTTCATCCAGAAATTGAGGCACAAGCCAGAATTAGCTAGCGTCCCTGTTATCATTCTTACGGCAAATACCGATGAAGATGCAAAGCGCAAAGCGCTTGAGGCAAAAGTCGACCACTACTTAACTAAGCCGGTCGATAACGACGAACTAAGATTACATGTAGAAAGGCTATTGTCCTTAAGGTCGATACCTCATATGCAGGGTAGAAAGTTACCTCAACTCGGAGAGTCACTGGATATTCCAGAGTTAACGTCAGAAAAGGACATGAACTTTTATTTAAACTTCATCGAAGTTTTAGAAAAAAACTATAAAAATGAATATTTCAGTCGAGATATGGCAGCTAGCATGCTTACCATGAGTTCACGTAGCTTAAATCGGCGTTTATCGGAGCTGTTTGAGTATAACTTCAGTGAATTCCTTACGCGTTTTAGGGTGGATAAGTCTATACCTCTCTTACTTAACGGCACCACAGTAATCGATGCCTGCATGGAAGTAGGTTTTGGTACGCCATCGTACTTTTCAACCAGCTTTAAGCGGGTAAAGGGCTTACCTCCACGTAAATTTGTAGATACGAAAAAGGTAGGGGAAAACGCGCCAAGCGCTTCTTAGCTCTTAAATTTTCACGTCAAGATTAGGCGGTCTTAGTTTTCTTGGACAACGGTGAAAGGGCTAAGCCATTACCTATCGATCCAAACGACTTATCATCCCTGGGTTCATTTCTGAACTTATAAGCACGTTTATTAAACTACAGGGCAAACCACTGCAATAGTTTCTTCGTTGTAAGTAAATCATGCAACAAAATGGCCACTCAACGCTGAGTCTAGCCACAGTAAATAACATAACCCCTTGTATTCATTATTAAACCCACTTTGCTAATACCTCCCGGCATTGCGTTTGCTTTACTTACTACCTTAATTGCTTAAGACGACGTTTTGGGAGGACACATGGCGGGTGGTTGGGCAAAAGATGGGGCGGTACAGGATCAAATAGACGCAAGTGTTGAAGATGCAGTTGCGCGGGCAAAGAGCAACATGTACCAAGGTGACAGTGCTGAGTTCTGTGTAGAGTGTGACGTGCGTATTCCCGAGCGTAGACGCGTGGCAGTGCCTGGCGTGCAACTATGCATAAACTGCCAAGCCGAGCTAGAAAAAGACGCGAAGGTCGAATCCTCGTTTAACCGCCGAGGTAGTAAAGACAGTCAATTACGGTAATCGCGATGCATTAACTATCGTTTTTAAGCGGTTTAATGAAGTGTGAAAAGCCAGGCAACATTTTGTAGGTTATTGGCCGCTTACCTAAAATAGGTCCGGCCATTCCACATTAAGCATACTCGCGCTAAATATATCGTCGCCTTTCAGCTAAAAAGCCAAGTAACAGAAATGACGCTACAAACCCCACGCCTTGATATTGCCAAGGCAAATAGGCAATCACATGGTTTAAGAAAGGGGCACCGTATAAGGTCAGTGCACCATAGCCAAAAGCGCACAACACCACGAAAAGACTCACCCGGATAACAAAATGATAAGGGGCTAAAAGCCGTTTAACATGGCCGTTGATAATGTCGCCGTACACCACCAATATAGTGGCCATCAGCATAATACTCATTTCTGTATAGTAGGGGCTAAGCGCGCGTGAAACGGCGCTAAATAATTCTGTCATTGTGTTTTTTCTAGTGGGTAAGTCAAAACCTACAACTTAACGGTGCCCTACAGTTTACCGGTTTGTAACCACTTGCAGAAGTGTTTTACTACACTATATCTTCGCTTAGCCTAGGGTGTGATTAAGTGCAGTCACCGCTTTATACCCTTGTTCAATGGTGGCTATTCTGTCATTGGTTTGGTCCCGCTCTACAAATTTATGCTCTATTCCAGCTAGCTTTCCGTGAGCGAAAATGTTTTCAAAATCTATTACCCCTGTGCCTACATCGGCAAAGCTACCATCTTTTGCCATATCTTTAACGTGCCATAACTTAAACCGGCCAGGGTAATTTTTGAAGTAGGCAATAGGGTCTTTATTGGCTTTAACAGCCCAATACAAATCTAATTCAATGGCGAGATTATTTGGGTCGGTGTTTTCGATAAGTACATCTAAAGGAATTTTCCCTTCGCGGTTTTCAAACTCAAAGTCATGGTTGTGATACGCAAGTGTAATCCCTTCTTTTTGGCATGCTTCACCTAGGGTGTTTAGTTTTTCAGCAAGCTTTTGGTAGGGAGATATACCCGTGCCACGTTGTGCTTCACTCAGCCAGGGCACGACCAAATATTTATGGCCAACAGTCTGAGCATCATCAAGAATTTTTGTCAGTTGGGTATCAAAATCGGTAAGCTGAATATGAGCAGAAGGCGCGGTTAATCCCTCTTCGTCTAGCATGCGCCTAATGTCTTTAGCGCGGTGCCCAAAGTAGCCCGCAAATTCCATCTCTTTGTAACCAATAGAAGAAACAAGTTTAAGCGTTGCCGGTACACTCACCTTCATAATGTCACGTAATGTATATAGCTGTAGGCCTATCGGTGCATCTTTCATTGTGTGTGGCTTATGGTTATGCCCCAACACCTGAGACGCAAAGGTTAACCCTGCTGCCGAAGATGCAAGCTTTATAAAATGCCGTCTGCTACATGCTCTGCTATTGAGCTTTAGATCTCGCTTAAAATGTGATGATGTGGGCAACATAGTTTATCCTTTACATTGTTTTTACGGGGCCTGTGCTTTGTCGAGTAATTAACTCAAAAGGCATAATAACTTTGGGTGCTTTGCGCGTTTTACCATTTAATACATCAACCAAAAGGGTGACTGCCGTTCGGCCAAATTCCTCTGCGGGTTGGGCGATAGTCGTAAGCGGTGGGTCGCAAAAAGCAGAGAAGGCAATATCGTCGAAGCCAGCAACTGAAATATCATCGGGTACACGCATGCCTACTTGTTTGAAGGCTTGTATGGTTCCTATGGCGGTTTCGTCATTTTCACAAAATACTGCGGTAGGGCGCAGCTTTTCATCAATTTTTGCAATGTCCGCACCAGCCTTATAGCCCGCTTGTAGTGTAAAGTCACCGGGGAACAACAAGTTCTCATTAAAAGGCAGGTTAGCTTCGCGTAAGGCATCTTTGTATCCAAGCAACCTGTCTTGCGTTAGCGGGCTAGAATCGGGGCCTTTGATCATGGCAATACGGGTGTGACCAAATTCTATCAAGTGGCGTGTCATTGCTTTTGCGGCTGCGCGATTATCCAGTGTCACAACGGGGTATTTACCGCAATCAATCACTTCACAGGCGTTTACCATTGGCAAAAGCCCGTTGTCATTCATCAAGCTGTCATCGAGCGGTATTTGCGCCCGTAACTGAATAAGACCATCAGCTTGAGAGGTACTTACCATTTTTGCGTATTGGGCTTCAGTGTCTGGATTGCCTAGCGTGTTGGCGAGTAAAATGGAATAGCCTAACTCTGCTGCCGCTTCTTGCATGCCGCTAATTACCCGGGCAAAAAACACGTTGGCCACAGTGGGTACAAGCACCACTAAATTGTGAGTTTTTCCAGAGCGAAATTTCACCGCCATTAAATTTGGCTTGTATCCTACCGCGTCTACCGCAGCCATAACTCTATTTCGGGTTTTCAAAGAAACCCGTTCAGGTTGTTGCAATGTGCGTGAAACCGTTGCAACCGACACGCCAGCGCTGTCAGCCACATCTCTTATATTCGCCATATTCCGCTAAATTTCCAGTGTGATACTTATTTGATCTTTATGATTTTCATGGGTTACGAAACAGAAATGTTTAAAAATGTAACCGTTATCATTTTTATAAGAGGATACGATTGTTTTAGAGAAAATCCAATAAATATTGTTGATCAAATGTAAATTATCGCATTAATTACGCTCAGCAATCCTGCTTTTGCTCAATTACCCCCCTCTAAAAGCGCGAATTTTTACTACGAATCAAACTTTAGTTTAATGATAATCGCCAAAATACATTGACATCGTAAAATGTAATCCGTTACATTTTAACGAAAGTTACAATTAAATAACATTGCGTAGCTGTTTGTGTGTGATACTGGCGCCGTTTTTCGGCGCGCCGTAAGCAAATGGGTATTCAACAAACAGCGAATTCAAGTGAAGGCGGGAGTTAAATATGGCGCAGATGCAACCCATTCGTATGGGAATGATTGGTGGTGGGGAAGGTGCGTTCATCGGGGCTGTGCATCGCCATGCGGCGGGATTAGATGGTCACTACACACTCGTGTGTGGTGCGTTTAGCCGCAACGAAGAAAACAACCTTCGCACCGCTGAAGCCTTAAATGTTGCCAAAGCCCGTACTTACGATAATTGGCAGTTTATGTTGGAAGAAGAGTCTCGTCTTCCTGAAGATGAACGTATGCAAGTGGTGGTTATCGTTACTCCTAATCATTTGCATGTGCCTATATCTATTGCCGCCATTAAGGCCGGTTTTCATGTGTTTTGTGAAAAGCCAGCTGGTGTGAATCTCCATGAAGTTATTACGCTACAAGATACGCTCAATGCGTCTCATTCCTTGTATGGACTGGCGCATACCTATCTAGGCTACCCCATGGTTTGGCAAGCAAAGCATATGGTGGAAAGTGGGCAGCTTGGCACAATCAGAAAAGTATTTGTGGAATACCCTCAAGGGTGGCTTTCAGCGAATGAAGAAAGTCATAACAAGCAAGCTGCATGGCGGACAGACCCAGAGCTCGCAGGGGGCAGCGGCTGTATGGGCGATATAGGCACACATGCTTTCGGCTTAGTTGAATTTGTTTTAAACGATTACGTGAACGCACTGAGTGGCGAATTATATACCCATGTTGAGGGTCGTCGCCTAGATGACGATGGTGCTGCGCTTATTAAAACGAAAAAGGGAGCAACAGGTGTGCTGATTGCTAGCCAGGTCTGTGCGGGAGAGGAAAATGCACTCAAAATTCGCGTTTATGGCGAGAAGGGCGGAATTGAGTGGAAGCAAATGGAGCCCAATTCTCTCGTGTATCGTCCTACTGATGCACCCTATCAAGTGCTACGCGCTGGCCTAGGTCAAGCCGGCTTGTGCGATCAAGCAATCAGCCGGTGCCGTATTCCAGGTGGTCACCCAGAAGGGTATTTAGAGGCCATGGCAAATCTATACACGGGTTTCGCCAACGCCATTAGAGAAGGCCAAACCGGGCAAGCTGATGGGGTGCCTGGTGTGAAGTCTGGTTTGCGAGGCATGGTCTTTATTGATGCCATGTTGGCCAGTGCCCAGAGCGAGCAAAAATGGCAAACCGTCAGCGACGTAGGCACGCAATAAAAAGCCTTTATGGGCTTTAATTCACAATTAATCACCGAATAAAGGTAACTTCCTATGGCGAGCGAAAGCACAACATCTTCTCTTGGCACAATAAAGGGGCCTGCAATCTTCTTAGCCCAATTTATGGGTCAAGAGGCACCTTTCGATACATTAGAAAATATGGCGAAGTGGGCTGCGTCTCAAGGGTATAAGGGTATCCAAGTACCTACCGACCCTAAATTGTTTGATTTAGAAAAAGCGGCAGAGAGCCAACAGTACTGCGACGACATTGCACAGGTGTGTCGTCAGGCCGGGGTAGAGATCACCGAGTTATCAACACATTTGCAAGGGCAGTTGGTGGCCGTTCATCCAGCCTACGACGAGCTATTTGATAACTTTGCGCCACCCCATCTGCATGGAAAACCAAAAGCAAGAACAGAATGGGCCGTCAATCAATTGAAGTGCGCAGCTATCGCCAGCCAGCGTTTAGGGCTTAAGGCACATGCCACTTTTTCTGGCGCGTTAATGTGGCATTTAGTGTATCCATGGCCGCAGCGCCCAGCAGGGCTAGTAGCGCAAGGCTTTGCTGAATTAGCAAAACGGTGGCTACCTATTCTAGATGCGTTTGATGCGGCAGGTGTAGATGTTTGTTACGAAATTCACCCCGGCGAAGATCTGCATGACGGCGCCTCCTTCGAGCAATTTTTAGCTGCGGTTAACGACCACCCCCGTGCGAATATTTTGTTCGACCCAAGCCACTTTGTGCTACAGCAATTGGATTATCTCGATTTCATCGACCGTTACCACGCTCGCATAAAAATGTTTCATGTGAAAGATGCAGAGTTTAACCCCAATGGGCGTAGCGGGGTGTACGGAGGGTATCAAGACTGGCAATCCCGCCCAGGGCGTTTTCGTTCCCTTGGCGATGGTCAAGTCGACTTCAAAGGCATTTTTAGCAAGCTCACGCAATATGGGTTTAACGGCTGGGCAGTACTGGAATGGGAATGCTGTCTGAAGGATTCAGCGCAAGGCGCTGCTGAAGGCGCGCCTTTTATTGCTCAACACATCATTCAGCCTACAGGGTATGCCTTTGATGACTTCGCCGGCGGGGAAGTCAGCACCGAAAAAAATAACCGCATTCTTGGTATTAACGACTAGCTGGCCACTGACAAAGGATAACAATAATCATGATAAACCTACGTCTGAGCATAATGATGTTTTTGCAGTTCTTTATTTGGGGTGGCTGGTTTGTCACTTTAGGGACTTACTTAGCCAATACGCTAGCCGCTAGCGGTGGGCAAATAGGCATGGCATTTTCGACCCAAAGCTGGGGCGCAATTATTGCCCCGTTTGTGGTAGGGCTAATTGCAGATAGGTTCTTTAACGCAGAACGTATTTTGGGTGTGCTTCATATTGTAGGCGCAATACTGATGTACTTTATGTATCAAGCCGACAATTTTGTTGCCTTTTACCCGTATGTGCTGGGCTACATGGTGGTGTATATGCCTACTCTGGCATTGGTGAATGCGGTGGCATTCGGCCAAATGCAAGACCCGTCGAAAGAGTTCGGCAAGGTACGGGTTTGGGGAACCATAGGCTGGATTGTGGCGGGGCTAATGATTAGCTACGTATTTTCCTGGGACTCAGCGGTAGCTATTGCTGATGGGCAACTGCGCTATACCTTCTTATTGTGTGCTGTCGCCTCATTATTACTAGGGGTGTTTAGTTTCAGCCTGCCAAACACGCCGCCCAAAGCCGTAGGGCAAAAAACAGGTATTCGCGAGCTACTCGGGTTAGATGCGCTGGTTTTGCTAAAAGATAAAAACTTCTTAGTGTTTTTTCTCTCCTCGGTTCTTATTTGTATTCCACTGGCCTTTTATTACCAGAACGCTAACCCATTTTTAACGGAAATTGGTGTTGAGAATGCCACTGGGAAAATGACGTTGGGGCAAGTCTCTGAAGTGCTTTTCATGCTTGCCTTGCCTATTTTTCTTAATCGGTTCGGCCTTAAAGTTACCCTGCTGATTGGCATGGCGGCATGGGTTCTCAGGTACGTGCTGTTTGCCTACGGGAACGCCGATGAAACCTTGTACATGCTGATCGTGGGTATAGCTCTTCACGGTATTTGTTACGATTTCTTTTTTGTGTCAGGGCAAATCTATACAGACGCCAAGGCAGGAGAATCTGCAAAAAGTGCAGCTCAAGGGCTTATCACCTTGGCTACCTATGGCGTAGGCATGCTGGTGGGGTTTGCAGTAGCAGGCATGATCACAGATCGCTACACCACGGAAGCCTCAGTTCACGAATGGCAACAAATTTGGCTATTCCCCGCTGCATTTGCTGCGGTGGTCTTCCTTATTTTTCTTTTCATGTTCAAAAGCGAGAAGGAAAAAATCAATGCTTAATCACAGCAGAAGGCACCTCATTAAAGCCATGACATACACAGGTGCGGGGATACTGGCAGGTTCTTCAGTACTCGCCCATGGGCAACCGCTAAATACCCAAAACGCGGAAGGAACAGGCATGCCAAAGTTAAAGGGAAATATAAATCATTCGGTGAGTCGATGGACGTACGGTAGCCTCACTATTGAAGAGTTATGCCAAACAGTGAAATCCCTCGGCTTTAACGCCATTGATTTAGTCGGGCCAGAAGATTGGCCCGTGCTCAAACAATATGGCATTGATTCGTCAATGTGTAATGGTGCGGAAATTGGGCTAGAAGATGGTTTTATCCACCCTCAGCATCACGATGAATTAGTGGAACGGTACTTAGCACATATCGACTTAGTCGCGGATGCCGGCTATCGCAACCTCATTTGTTTTAGCGGTAACGCTCGAGGAATGGGTCGGCAGGAAGGGCTCGAAAATGCAGTCAAAGGGCTGCAACGCATATTGCCTCACGCAGAAAAGCGAGGGGTGACTATTTTTATGGAATTGTTTAATAGTAAAGTCGATCACCCCGACTACATGGCCGACAATTCGGCCTGGGGAATTGAGTTATGCCAAGCGCTCAATAGCCCTCATTTTTCTCTGCTATATGACATTTACCATATGCAAATTAATGAAGGCGACATTATTCATACCATTCAACAGTATCACCACTATTTCGGCCACTATCACACCGCCGGTGTACCAGGGCGTCACGAAATAGATCACACCCAGGAATTAAATTATGCAGCCATAGCTCGGGCCATTAGAGAAACCGGGTTTGATGGCTATTTAGCACAGGAATTTATTCCAACACCGAAGAGTAGAGCAGGCAAGATAGCGTCGCTTCGCCAAGCGATTGAAATCTGCGATATATGATTTTTAATGCACAGCCGCAAGGGTCGGCAACAGTGCAAAAGGGGTAGGAAATGGCAAATAACGACTATGATGCAATTGTGGTTGGCTCAGGTATTAGTGGCGGATGGGCAGCAAAAGAGTTGTCTGAGAAAGGCCTAAAGGTATTAATGCTAGAGCGCGGAAAAAATATAGAGCACATAAAAGACTATAAAAATGCGCATAAAGAGGATTGGGATTTTCCTCATCGGGATTTAGCTACCCAAGCAATGAAAATTGAATATCCGGTACTGAAGCGCGATTACCCACTGAATGAAAAAACCTATGGCATGTGGGCGAATGAAAAAGAAAACCCTTACACAGAAGATAAGCGCTTCGATTGGTATCGCGGTTATCACGTGGGTGGCCGCTCTCTACTTTGGGGAAGACAAAGTTATCGTCTAAATAGAGAAGATTTTGAAGCCAATGGGAAAGAAGGCATTGCTGTTGATTGGCCCATTCGATATGAAGATATCGCCCCTTGGTACGACTATGTAGAAAAATTTGCAGGCATCAGTGGAAATCGGGATGGGTTAGATGTACTCCCTGATGGCATCTTTCAGCCAGCCATGGCACTAAATTGCGTAGAAAAAGACGTGGCAGCAAGAGTTAAAAAAGCATTTAAGGGCAGTCGCCATATTATTTCTGGGCGCACTTCTAACATGACAGAACCTAAGCCGGAACACGGTAGAGTGAATTGTCAGTACCGCAATAAATGTTGGCTAGGTTGTCCTTTCGGAGGCTATTTCAGTACGCAAAGTTCCACGTTGCCAGCTGCTATGAAAACTGGAAATTTGACGTTACGTCCTTTCTCCATTGTAAAAGAAATTTTATACGATAAAGATAAAAAGCGAGCCACTGGCGTTGAAGTGATCGATGCCGAAACAAACCAAACCTACGTCTTTAAAAGTAAGATAGTGTTTGTAAATGCGTCTGCCTTTAATTCTACCTGGCTATTGATGAACTCTGCCACTGATGTTTGGGATGGCGGACTAGGCAGTAGCAGCGGAGAGCTGGGTCACAACGTTATGGATCATCATTTCAGAGTGGGGGCTTCGGCGCCGGTGGAAGGATTTGAGGACAAATACACCTATGGCCGACGACCCAGTGGCTTTTACGTTCCTAGGTTTAGGAATTGGGGGAACGACAAACGTGATTACCTGCGTGGCTTTGGTTATCAAGGTGGAGCAGGACGTGGTGGTTGGAGTAAAGATGTGGCTGAACTTGGTGTGGGGGCAGGCTTAAAAGAAACGCTGTCAGAGCCAGGTGATTGGACAATTGGAATGACAGGGTTTGGGGAAATGCTTCCTGATCACGAGAACCGCATCTACCTGAATAAAAAGGTCACCGATAAATGGGGGCTTCCGGTACTTGCCATGGATGTAGAAATTAAAGAAAACGAACTCAAAATGCGCAAAGACATGCAGCAAGATGCTATGGAAATGTTTGAAGCGGCGGGGCTTAAAAACGTGCAAGGCTGGGATGCTGAGTATGCCCCGGGGATGGGTATTCATGAAATGGGTACGGCAAGAATGGGTAGAGATCCAAAAACCTCGGTACTCAACGGTCACAACCAAGTATGGGACGCCCCCAATGTGTTTGTCACTGACGGCGCTTGCATGACTTCAGCAAGCTGCGTTAATCCTTCGCTAACTTACATGGCACTTACTGCCAGAGCGGCCAGCTTTGCCGTAGAGGAACTCAAAAGAGGTAACCTTTAATGCAACGACGCGACTTACTAAAACTGATAGCCACTGCTACCGGAACTATGATGGTAGGCGGGCAGGCTTTGGCCTATGACTTAGTGCAACCTGTACCCTTGAGTGATACCGGGTTTAGCAAAGACGAGGTTGCTTTGCTTAACGAAATGGGGGAGGTCATTCTACCTAAAACGGATACGCCAGGGGCAAAAGAGGCCAATGTGGGGGCGACAATGGCGGTGTTGGTTGCCGATTGCTACACGCCTGTCTTACAGAAAACCTTTAAGCAGGGGTTACTCGATATCAACAAGCGCTGTAAAAAAGCGTATGGCAACGATTTTTTATTATTGTCTGCTGAACAACGAACTGCCCTTTTCAATACGCTAGACACAGAAGCGAAAGCTGCCAATCTTGCGAAAGGGTTGTCTGCAAATCTTGAAATGAGCCGCCCAAATCATTGGGAACCGGGTGATGCCGCCCCTGCGCCACATTACTTTACGTTACTAAAGCAATTAACCCTGTATTGCTTTTTTACCTCGAAAGTGGGAGCCACCAAGGTGCTTAGATACGTGGCAATTCCGGGGTACTACGATGGCGACTTCCCTTATAAAAAAGGCGACAAAGCATGGGCAACATAACGTCTGAACCAAATCGCTTTCAGACAAAATAGCCATCGTTCTTAAAGACACTATGAGATAGGAAATACCATGACCTTAAGAAAACAATGCCTAATCGCACTTTCACTGACGTGTGCTATGTCGGGCAGTGCAATAAGCCAAGAAGATAACGGGCTTACTCGGGCTCAGCAGGCGGCGAAAACAGAAGTATGGGAACCGGTTCCGGCAGCCGTCACGGCCAATAAAGGAGAGGTGCCTTCAGACGCTATTGCGCTATTTGGCGAGGGGCTTAATGCATGGACTGCCATGGATGAAACGCCAGCAGACTGGACGGTTAAGGGGAATGTGGTGACGGTGAAACCAGGGGCCGGGGACATTAAAACAAAACAAGCGTTTTGCGACATTCAGTTGCACCTAGAATGGAAAGTGCCAGCACCTGACGCCACCATGAAAGGTCAACAACGTAATAACAGCGGTCTATTCCTACAGCAACGTTATGAAATTCAAGTACTTGATTCATATAACAACCAAACCTACCCGAACGGACAAGCGGGAAGCGTCTACAAGCAGACTATTCCGCTGGTCAATGCCATGAGACCGCCTGAGACATGGCAGGAATACGATATTATCTATTCTGCCCCTGTGTTTGACGGCGAGCAGCTTGTGAAACCCGGATTTGTGACGGTGTTACATAACGGGGTTTTAGTACAAAACCATACTGAAATTCAGGGAACTACCGAGTGGATAGGCGCGCCTAAATACCGAGCTCACGGTTGCGCACCTCTGCAATTACAAGATCATGGCAATAAGGTTAGCTTTCGCAATATGTGGGTAAGAGAGCTGTAAATTGGCCACCTAGGTAATGGCAAAAGAAAAGTTTGAACGTACGAAACCCCACGTAAACGTGGGTACTATCGGCCACGTTGACCACGGTAAAACTACGCTAACTGCAGCTATCACTACAGTTCTTTCTAAAACTTACGGCGGTTCTGCTCAGGCTTTCGATCAAATCGATAACGCGCCTGAAGAGAAAGCACGTGGTATCACCATTTCTACTTCACACGTAGAGTATGACACTCCTACTCGTCACTACGCTCACGTAGACTGCCCAGGACACGCTGATTACGTTAAAAACATGATCACCGGTGCTGCTCAGATGGACGGTGGTATCCTAGTAGTTGCTGCGACTGATGGCCCTATGCCTCAGACTCGTGAGCACATCCTACTTGGTCGTCAGGTTGGTATTCCTTACATCATCGTATTCATGAACAAATGTGACATGGTTGATGATGAAGAGCTTCTAGAGCTAGTAGAAATGGAAGTTCGTGAACTTCTTAACGAATACGAATTCCCTGGTGATGACCTTCCAGTTATCCAAGGTTCTGCGCTTAAAGCCCTTGAAGGCGACGCAGAATGGGAAAAGAAAATCATCGAGCTTGGTGAAGCGCTTGATTCATACATCCCAGAGCCAGAGCGTGCAATCGAAATTGCCCGAGAGGCTTAACCATACAACGCCTAAAAGGCTTCGTGAGAAGTTGGCGTTGTAAGCAAAGACAAGCTAAAAGCAAGACAGAGTAAAAAGTAGTTACTCACTGATTGAATTAATATTATCTTTCCCGACGCCAGAAAGAATATTTAATTGAAGAGTTTGATCATGGCTCAGATTGAACGCTGGCGGCAGGCCTAACACATGCAAGTCGAACGGTAACATTTCTAGCTTGCTAGAAGATGACGAGTGGCGGACGGGTGAGTAATGCTTGGGAACTTGCCTTTGCGAGGGGGATAACAGTTGGAAACGACTGCTAATACCGCATAATGTCTACGGACCAAACGGGGCTTAGGCTCCGGCGCAAAGAGAGGCCCAAGTGAGATTAGCTAGTTGGTAAGGTAATGGCTTACCAAGGCAACGATCTCTAGCTGTTCTGAGAGGAAGATCAGCCACACTGGAACTGAGACACGGTCCAGACTCCTACGGGAGGCAGCAGTGGGGAATATTGCACAATGGGGGAAACCCTGATGCAGCCATGCCGCGTGTGTGAAGAAGGCCTTCGGGTTGTAAAGCACTTTCAGTTGTGAGGAAAAGTTAGTAGTTAATACCTGCTAGCCGTGACGTTAACAACAGAAGAAGCACCGGCTAACTCCGTGCCAGCAGCCGCGGTAATACGGAGGGTGCGAGCGTTAATCGGAATTACTGGGCGTAAAGCGCACGCAGGCGGTTTGTTAAGCTAGATGTGAAAGCCCCGGGCTCAACCTGGGATAGTCATTTAGAACTGGCAGACTAGAGTCTGGAGAGGGGAGTGGAATTCCAGGTGTAGCGGTGAAATGCGTAGATATCTGGAGGAACATCAGTGGCGAAGGCGACTCCCTGGCCAAAGACTGACGCTCATGTGCGAAAGTGTGGGTAGCGAACAGGATTAGATACCCTGGTAGTCCACACCGTAAACGCTGTCTACTAGCTGTTTGTGACTTTAAGTCGTGAGTAGCGAAGCTAACGCGCTAAGTAGACCGCCTGGGGAGTACGGCCGCAAGGTTAAAACTCAAATGAATTGACGGGGGCCCGCACAAGCGGTGGAGCATGTGGTTTAATTCGATGCAACGCGAAGAACCTTACCTACACTTGACATGCTGAGAACTTTCCAGAGATGGATTGGTGCCTTCGGGAACTCAGACACAGGTGCTGCATGGCTGTCGTCAGCTCGTGTCGTGAGATGTTGGGTTAAGTCCCGCAACGAGCGCAACCCTTGATCTTAGTTGCCAGCATTCAGTTGGGCACTCTAAGGTGACTGCCGGTGACAAACCGGAGGAAGGTGGGGATGACGTCAAATCATCATGCCCCTTATGACCTGGGCTACACACGTGCTACAATGGATAGAACAAAGGGTCGCGAAGCCGCGAGGTCGAGCCAATCCCATAAATCTATTCTCAGTTCGGATTGCAGGCTGCAACTCGCCTGCATGAAGCCGGAATCGCTAGTAATCGCGGATCAGCATGCCGCGGTGAATACGTTCCCGGGCCTTGTACACACCGCCCGTCACACCACGAGAGTTTGTAACACCCGAAGTCGGTGGGGTAACCTTTTGGAGCCAGCCGCCTAAGGTGGGACAGATGATTGGGGTGAAGTCGTAACAAGGTAGCCGTATCGGAAGGTGCGGCTGGATCACCTCCTTTCTAAGGAATCGTGAGCGCTCACGTCAACAAGTATTTTCAAAAAAGTGTCATATTCCTTTTGTTTGCTCAAAATACCCTCACTATGCATATATATCGTACTGCTTTTCACAGTTTTTATGGATACCAACCTTCTCTAGAGGCGGTTGCCTAAAATAATGGGGGTATTGGTACTACTTGCAGAAAGGTATACCATCGTTTCCACAAATAAAGGTTTAAAGGACAATAACATTTTTTGTTAAGTGACGAAGCGTATACGGTGGATGCCTTGGCAGTTAGAGGCGATGAAGGACGTGTAAGTCTGCGAAAAGCTGTGGTGAGCCGACAAAATGCATTTGAGCCACAGATGTCCGAATGGGGAAACCCACCTGTTTACCTAGGTATCGTGTACGTGAATACATAGCGTAACGAGGCGAACGAGGGGAACTGAAACATCTAAGTACCCTTAGGAAAAGAAATCAAACGAGATTCCCCTAGTAGCGGCGAGCGAACGGGGAAAGCCCTTAAGCTTCATTGATTTTAGCGGAACGCTCTGGAAAGTGCGGCCATAGTGGGTGATAGCCCCGTACGCGAAAGGATCTTTGAAGTGAAATCGAGTAGGACGGAGCACGAGAAACTTTGTCTGAACATGGGGGGACCATCCTCCAAGGCTAAATACTACTGACTGACCGATAGTGAACCAGTACCGTGAGGGAAAGGCGAAAAGAACCCCTGTGAGGGGAGTGAAATAGAACCTGAAACCGTATACGTACAAGCAGTGGGAGCCCTTCGGGGTGACTGCGTACCTTTTGTATAATGGGTCAGCGACTTATATTCAGTGGCAAGCTTAACCGTATAGGGTAGGCGTAGCGAAAGCGAGTCTTAATAGGGCGCTAGTCGCTGGGTATAGACCCGAAACCGGGGATCTACCATGAGCAGGTTGAAGGTTAGGTAACACTGACTGGAGGACCGAACCCACTCCCGTTGAAAAGGTAGGGGATGACTTGTGGATCGAGTGAAAGGCTAATCAAGCTCGGAGATAGCTGGTTCTCCTCGAAAGCTATTTAGGTAGCGCCTCAGACGAATTCCATTGGGGGTAGAGCACTGTTAAGGCTAGGGGGTCATCCCGACTTACCAACCCTTTGCAAACTCCGAATACCAATGAGAACTATCCGGGAGACACACGGCGGGTGCTAACGTCCGTCGTGGAGAGGGAAACAACCCAGACCGCCAGCTAAGGTCCCAAAATATTGCTAAGTGGGAAACGATGTGGGAAGGCACAGACAGCTAGGAGGTTGGCTGTATCACTGCCACCCTTTAAAGAAAGCGTAATAGCTCACTAGTCGAGTCGGCCTGCGCGGAAGATGTAACGGGGCTAAGCAATATACCGAAGCTGCGGCAGCAAGTTTACTTGCTGGGTAGGGGAGCGTTGTGTAAGTGGATGAAGGTGAGTTGTAAAGCTTGCTGGACATATCACAAGTGCGAATGCTGACATGAGTAACGATAATGGAGTGAAAAACTCCCACGCCGGAAGACCAAGGTTTCCTGTCCCATGCTAATCAGGGCAGGGTAAGTCGGCCCCTAAGCTTCCGATCTAATGCGTAGTCGATGGGAAACGGATTAATATTTCCGTACTTATATAATCAGTGATGGAGGGACGGAGAAGGCTAGGCAAGCTTGGCGTTGGTTGTCCAAGTGAAAGTGCGTAGACCGAGAACTTAGGTAAATCCGGGTTCTTAAAGTCGAGACACGAGACGAGCCACCTTTAAGGTGGTGAAGTTGTTGATGCCCTGCTTCCAGGAAAAGCTTCTAAACTTATGATTATATGAACCGTACCCCAAACCGACACAGGTGGTCAGGTAGAGAATACTAAGGCGCTTGAGAGAACTCGGGTGAAGGAACTCGGCAAAATTGTACCGTAACTTCGGGAGAAGGTACGCCTCTGTGTGTGAAGACTTCGCGTCGTAAGCACATGGAGGCCGCAGTGACCAGGTGGCTGGGACTGTTTATTAAAAACACAGCACTCTGCAAACTCGTAAGAGGACGTATAGGGTGTGACACCTGCCCGGTGCCGGAAGGTTAATTGATGGGGTTAGTCCTCGGACGAAGCTCTTGATCGAAGCCCCGGTAAACGGCGGCCGTAACTATAACGGTCCTAAGGTAGCGAAATTCCTTGTCGGGTAAGTTCCGACCTGCACGAATGGTGTAACCATGGCCACGCTGTCTCCACCCGAGACTCAGTGAAATTGAAATCGCAGTGAAGATGCTGTGTACCCGCACCTAGACGGAAAGACCCCGTGAACCTTTACTGTAGCTTTACACTGGACTTTGAGCCTGCTTGTGTAGGATAGGTGGGAGGCTTTGAAGCGTGGACGCCAGTTCGCGTGGAGCCATCCTTGAAATACCACCCTGGCATGCTTGAGGTTCTAACTCTGGTCCGTGATCCGGATCGAGGACAGTGTATGGTGGGCAGTTTGACTGGGGCGGTCTCCTCCTAAAGAGTAACGGAGGAGTACGAAGGTGCGCTCAGACCGGTCGGAAATCGGTCGCAGAGTATAAAGGCAAAAGCGCGCTTGACTGCGAGACAGACACGTCGAGCAGGTACGAAAGTAGGTCTTAGTGATCCGGTGGTTCTGTATGGAAGGGCCATCGCTCAACGGATAAAAGGTACTCCGGGGATAACAGGCTGATACCGCCCAAGAGTTCATATCGACGGCGGTGTTTGGCACCTCGATGTCGGCTCATCACATCCTGGGGCTGAAGTCGGTCCCAAGGGTATGGCTGTTCGCCATTTAAAGTGGTACGCGAGCTGGGTTTAGAACGTCGTGAGACAGTTCGGTCCCTATCTGGTGTGGGCGTTGGATGATTGATGGGAGCTGCTCCTAGTACGAGAGGACCGGAGTGGACGAACCGCTGGTGTTCGGGTTGTCATGCCAATGGCATTGCCCGGTAGCTACGTTCGGAACGGATAACCGCTGAAAGCATCTAAGCGGGAAGCCGGCCCAAAGATGAGTCATCCCTGACCTTTAAGGTCTGGAAGGGTTGTTATAGACGATGACGTTGATAGGCAGGGTGTGGAAGCGTTGTAAGGCGTTAAGCTAACCTGTACTAATTGCCCGAGAGGCTAACCATACAACGCCTACCCGCCATAAGGCGGGTTTTTCTAATAGGGACTTGGCGACCATAGCGTTTTGGACCCACCTGAACCCATTCCGAACTCAGAAGTGAAACGTATTAGCGCCGATGGTAGTGTGGGGTTTCCCCATGTGAGAGTAGGACACTGCCAAGCAAATTCTTAAAATTCGGAAAGCTGTTTGTTCTCTACACATTCAATTCGTTCTTGCTTTGAGTCCATCAAAACCCTTTCTTACTTTGGCATGCTTAGGATGACTTTCAGACACGGTGAGAATATTCGATGACCGAACCAGTTATATTAAACGCAGCCTTTAACCCAGCGGTTAAACGCTATTGGCTAGTTAGCTTTTTGTTGTTTTCAACCTTCACTGTTGTGGGTATTCCTTTACTGATTATTACCATACCCCTGTTTTTATTTTTCAGTTCCAAAATTATAAATGCAATGTCTGCGACGATTACCGAACGCAAGTTAGTTGTTAAACGCGGTATTTGGCATAAAGAAGAGAAGTCTATTCCGTTAGAAAAAATTACCGACGTAGCCATGATTCAGGGGCCCCTAATGCGTATGTTCGATCTATACCGGCTTAGCTTTGAAACTGCAGGTCAGTCAGCACAAGGTGCACTAGTTTCATTAATAGGAATTGATGATGCAGAGGGCTTTAGAGAAACAATACTTTCGCAAAAAGATAAGATGAATACGGCTGCAACGCCTAACTATGAAAACAAACGTACAAAAGATAGCGAAATGACAGAGCTACTATCGAGTGTAAAGCGAATTGAAGTGCTCTTAGAAGAAATGCTGAGAGAGAAAAAACACTAGTATTATCGCCACGTCGTTTTTATACACCTCTGGTTCGCCACGCATAAAAAAACCAGCTGAATAAAGTGCTCTAATTAGACCTACATCTATGTAGGCTCTTCACACAGCTGGCTTAGCTTAATCAAAACAAAACGTGTTTTACTTAGCTTGACCCTGTTTGGCTACAGCATCCATCATTGCTTTAATTGCGTCAGCATCACCTAAATACTCTTTAGAAATAGGCTTCAGGTTCTCATCTAGTTCATATACTAGCGGTACACCTGTAGGGATATTTAAGCCAAGCACTTCTTCATCAGACATGCCGTCTAAGTATTTAACTAGGGCACGTAAACTGTTCCCGTGGGCCGCAATAATAACGCGTTTGCCAGCTTGAATGTCTGGGCGAATAACATCGTGCCAGTAAGGTAACACGCGTTCTATCGTGAGTTTAAGGCTTTCACCGCGAGGAAGAATCTCTGCATCTACGTTGTTATAACGAGCATCGTGTCCAGGGAAATGTTCACTTTCCGTTTCTACCGCTGGCGGTGGAATATCAAAGCTACGGCGCCAAATTTTAACTTGCTCTTCACCGTGCTTAGCTGCAGTTTCAGCTTTATCTAGGCCAGTTAGCGCACCGTAGTGACGTTCATTTAAGCGCCAATGACGCTCAACGGGAAGGTAGTGTTGTCCCATTTCTTCAAGCGCAATATTAAGGGTTTTAATAGCGCGAAGTAATACTGAGGTGTAGGCCTGATCAAATTCAAAACCTGCATCCTTCATTAATTGACCAGCCGTCTTAGCTTGCGCTACGCCAGTGTCGGTCAAATCCACGTCATGCCAGCCTGTGAAACGGTTTTCAAGGTTCCACTGACTCTCTCCGTGACGAATAAGTACCAGTTTATACATAGTAAAGTTACCTGTGGCGTTAAAGTGAATATATCTGAATAACACCTAATCAAATAGACGTTCAGACGTATATAGAAAATCGTGCTGCTATCATCCTTGATTGGCAATAAAAAATCCAGTTTCCTTAACTGGAATTCTACAGGTCGGTGTTGATGAACTTTTTTTCACCTTTGTTGCGTATACATGGTAAGTCACGGTCAATCAGCATAAATAGGTTTGTGCTGATACGAAATAAAACAGGTAAGTGTACGCAGACACACTAGCTGCTCCGTGAATTTTATTTATTGAACAGGCAAATAAGGAAGGTGAGCGCGTGAAATACCAATCATTTACCACTATAGAAAGTAGTGGCAACGCTTATAAAGCAATTAGTTTCGACAATCTTAGTGAAAAATACGCACTAGACCGACTTCCATTTTGTATCAAAATCCTGTTAGAAAACTTGTTACGTCATGAAGACAAAGAGTTTGTCTCAAGCGACGATATAGAGCAAGTCGCTAAGTGGGATACCGAGAACCATGCGCAACATGAAATTTCTTTCGTTCCGGCAAGGGTAATCCTACAGGATTTCACTGGTGTTCCCGCCATTGTTGATTTAGCCGCCATGCGAGATGCCATTAACAAACTTGGTGGTGATGCCCAGGCAATTAATCCACTGAATCCAGTGGAATTAGTCATTGATCATTCTGTTATGGTTGACCACTTCGGTGAAGAAGATGCCCTTGAGAAGAACACAGATATTGAAATTCAGCGTAACAAAGAGCGCTACCAGTTCCTTAAGTGGGGGCAATCTAGCTTTGATAACTTCAAAGTGGTTCCTCCCGGCCGAGGTATTGTGCATCAGGTAAACCTTGAGTATTTAGCTCGATGTGCGTTTACTAAGCAGGACGGCAATGACACGCTAGTTTATCCAGATACGTTAGTTGGCACCGACTCCCACACCACCATGATCAATGGGTTAGGTGTATTGGGATGGGGGGTAGGTGGCATTGAAGCTGAAGCAGCAATGTTGGGGCAACCGGTGACTATGTTACTACCCAAAGTGGTCGGGTTTAGATTATCAGGTGAATTGCCTGCCGGCGTTACGGCTACCGACATGGTGCTCACTATTACCCAACAGTTACGACAACACGGCGTGGTGGGTAAGTTTGTTGAGTTTTATGGTCCAGGGTTAAAACATCTCACTACTGCAGACAGAGCGACCATCGCAAACATGGCTCCAGAATACGGCGCCACATGTGGTATTTTTCCTATTGATGATGTGGCGCTCGACTATTTAAGGCTGACAGGAAGAGACGAAGCGCAAATTACGCTAGTGGAAACTTACGCCAAATCTTCCAATCTGTGGCATGACGATTTCACTAAAGATGCACAGTACCACGAAACACTAGAACTCAATCTGAATGAAGTGGTTCCCTCCATTGCGGGGCCTAAGCGTCCACAAGACAAAATCGCGTTGGATAACGCGGCGGAGGCCTTCAATGAGTGGCATAAGTCTCTGATTGATGTACAAGTCATCGAAGAAGAGGCTAAATTTGTAGCGGAAGGCGGTGTTGCACCAGAAATTGATGAAGAACACGATTCCTATGTTGAATTTGGTGGCAAGAAGTTTAATTTGGAAGATGGGGCAATTGTTATTGCGGCTATCACCAGCTGTACCAATACGTCAAATGCTTCCGTGTTAATAGGGGCAGGTTTGCTGGCCCAGAAAGCGGTTGAAAAAGGCCTAGCGCGCAAGCCATGGGTGAAAACATCACTCGCGCCTGGTTCGCAAGTTGTCACTCAGTATCTTGAAGATGCGCAATTAATGGATCCCCTGAAAGCCCTTGGTTTTAATTTAGTGGGATACGGTTGTACCACGTGTATTGGAAATTCAGGTCCTCTGCCTGACGAAATTTCAAGCGCCATTAGAAAGGCCAAGCTGACGGTGACATCGGTTTTATCTGGTAACCGTAATTTCGAGGGTCGGATTCATGCAGATATTGCGGCTAACTACCTGGCTTCACCGCCGTTGGTTGTGGCTTACGCTATAGCGGGCAATATGAATATTGATATTACTCGAGAACCCTTGGGCACTGATGACAGTGGAAATCCAGTGTATTTGAAAGATATCTGGCCAACAAAAGAGGAAATTGATTCACGTATTGCGAAGTATGTATCTGGTGACTTGTTCAAAGAAAAGTATGCGGACGTTTTCAAAGGAAACGGCGTGTGGAATGATTTGCCTGTCAGCAAAACGTCTGTGTATGACTGGCCCGACTCTACCTATATTAAGCATCCCCCGTTTTTTCAAACCATGGGCAGTACACCGGAAGTTCTCACGTCTATTGAGAACGCCCGTTGTCTCGTTAAAGTGGGCGACTCCATTACCACCGACCACATTTCCCCGGCGGGCTCCATTGCGCCAAACAGTCCGGCAGGCTTGTATTTACAGGAAAATGGTATTGACGTAAAAGACTTCAATTCTTATGGCTCTCGTCGTGGTAACCATGAAGTGATGATGCGCGGCACCTTTGCTAACGTAAGGTTAAAAAACCATTTGGCACCAGGTACAACGGGCAGCGCTACTACTCACTTCCCGAGTGGCGATGCCATGTCTATCTTCGATGCGGCAATGCGTTATAAAGAAGAAGGTACCCCAGCCATTGTCATTGGCGGCAAGGAGTATGGTACAGGCTCAAGTCGAGATTGGGCGGCAAAAGGCCCCTCGTTGATGGGCGTCAAAGTCGTATTTGCTGAAAGCTATGAGCGAATTCACCGCTCAAACCTCATTGGGATGGGGATTTTACCTCTTCAGTTTAAATCTGGCGACAGCGCTGAAAGCTTAAACATTAAGGGGAATGAAACCTTCTCTATAGATGCTATTGAGCGAGGCCAAAAAGACGTGCAAGTGAAAATGACCTCTTTCGAAGGGGAAACCACAAAGTTCATGATGGATATTAGGATTGATACATCTAATGAGTTCACCTACTTCGAACATGGTGGCATTTTACATTACGTGATTCGTGAATATTTAAAACACGCTTAATTCGTAAGTCGATGTGAAAGGGAGCGTAAAGCTCCCTTTTTATTCACCACTGACAATCTGAACCTGGGCAATGTCAGTATCCCCTTTAAGTACTTTCAAAATGGCATCTTGCGCCAAGGTTCGCATACCATCTTTCGCAGCTTGCTGTTTCATCTGCGCGACACTGGCCTCTTTGTAGACTAACGAGCGTAGCTCTGGCGTCATCCCCAATAGTTCGTGTACACCGGTTCTTCCTTTATAGCCGGTATGGCCACACTCTTCACAGCCATTTGCTCTAAACAAAGAAAGAGACGCGGGAAGCTTGAGTTCTTCTATAAAGTCATTGCCATATTGACGTTTTATAAAAGCCACGTCACTTTCAGACGCCACGTACTTTTCTTTACACTGCTTACATAAGGTTCGAATAAGACGCTGAGCTAATATACCCACACAGGCATCAGAAAAGTTAACAGGGTCTAGGCCTAAATCTAATAACCGCGTAATGGTTTCGGGGGCGGAATTTGTATGCAGTGTTGACAGAACTAAGTGCCCTGTTAACGACGCTTCTATACCTGCATGGGCGGTTTCTTTATCGCGCATTTCGCCAATAAGAATGATATCGGGGTCTGCACGAAGGAATGCACGTAATGCGTTTGCAAAGGTAAAGCCAATTTTGGGGCTAACCTGAACCTGCTGTAAACCTGGCTGCGTTATTTCAACGGGGTCTTCTGCTGTCCATATTTTCTTTTCAGGTGTATTTAAGTAGCCGAGAATGGCATGCAACGTGGTGGTTTTACCGGAACCCGTAGGGCCAACGACCAATAGAATGCCGTGGGGCTTTTTAATCATGTCTTCTAATCGTGCACGATTGCTGGGGGCTAAATTCATTTTTTCTATTGGCATAGCGCCACCAGAAGCAAGAATACGCATAACAACGCCTTCGCCAGCCACCGTGGGAATGGTCGCAACCCGAACTTCCACAAGTTGCCCGTTCATGTTAAAGGCGAGCTTGCCATCTTGAGGCACCCGTTTTTCTGCGATATTCAGATTAGACATGATTTTAATCCGTGCGATTACCGCATTGTGATGAGAGTTAGGTACTTGGCTCATATCTCGACAAACACCATCTACTCGCATTCTCACCCTCGTGGGCGCATTCTTTTCGGGGTCTATGTGAATGTCAGAAGCACTCAAGCGTTTTGCATCATGCAGAATGCGACTTACCAGGCGAACCACCGCCGGGGCGTCATCAGAAAGTTCGTCAAGATGCTCTTCCTTTTCTTCCGCTGTAGTACCAATCTCATCAAGAATTTCGCTCATTTCTCCAGGCGTGCCACCGCCAGAACCTTCACCTAAATACTGTAATATTTGACTAGGTAGGCCAACCGCAATGTCGTAACTTTCTATGCCAAGGGCGCTTTCAATTTCCATTAATAACGCGGCATTATTCGGCTCAGCCATAAGCACAATTGGGTTGTCTCGTACATCGGCAATAACGGCAACGAAATTTCGCTTTAAATAGGAAAGATTAAGCTTACTTTCACCCTCATACCTTTGGTATTTATCCGGGAGATAACCAATATAGGGAACTTGGTAATGTGTCGACAAAGCATTGCCAATTTCCTGGTCTGCAATACGGTGTTCAGAGCTTAGGCGTTGAATGAGCGTTTTGGTGTCGCTGCTTGTCGCCTCTAACTCAGACAGAACTGCTTTTGACACTAACTGGCGGTGAATAAGCAAGTCGAAGGGATGGTGAGTGCCGCCAAGTTCGAAGCGAAACTTATCTCCTAATACTAAGGTTAAATCTTGAGCGCGCTTTAAATCAATCTGGGTAAACCCACCGGCCTTCTTATTAATGATTTGCATGACGCCCATCAGCACACCAGCATTCATGATAGGAATACAAAGGATATTATGGGTCTTAAAGTCGCTTGTTTTATCAAATTTATCGGCAAAGCGAAGGCGCGGATGAACCGCTTTCAACTCTTGTTGATCGTAAGGGTTGTCAATAAGCAATGGGGTTTGTGAAAGCGCCACATACCCAGCAATAGACATGGGACTGATGGGGACTTTAATTTCTAGCGTTTCTTTACCGGTTTTAAAACGCGCCACTAAGTCTTGATGTTGGCGTCGACGCTGGAAGATACTCATACGCTGAGCATTAAACAAATCAAGTATTATCGGCTCTAACAAACTGTATGCGTCTAATAATGACGAATGATTATCAAGAATGCGTTTTATATTTGCAAAAAGCGGTGGTTGAGGTGCTTCTACCATAATTACTGAGCGCGAGCTTAGGGCTGCGGTTTATCCAATTCATTAAATTCCATCACACAATATAACGCCGACTCCATTGCTGCAATAGCACTTAAGGCGGGGACACGTGTAAATGCAGAAGAAGGCGTTTATTTGAAAATATGACGTTGTGCAAAAAAGATGCACAAAAAGCAATCTTGTGGTTGCAATGATGGGTGGCTTCTGTATAATTCGCGCCCACTGCCTACATAAGGCATTGAATTTTTAGCCACGACCTCACTGTTTTTAGGGTGGTTGTCGAAGCAGCAGGTTCATCATTACTGATAAGACTGTCGCGGGCGTGCTGAGAATAAAGAACAGGGTTCCAATTGGGAACCATCGGTTTACGCACATCCTTTCTTTCCGAAATAAGTGGAAGAGAAAGGGTGAATTTTTTTGTTCTTTCGATTGGAGCTTAATCGATGCCAAATCAAAGAATTCGTATTCGTTTGAAAGCGTTTGATCACAAGTTGATCGATCAGTCTACGGCTGAAATCGTTGAAACGGCGAAACGTACTGGTGCTCAGGTCAGCGGTCCTATTCCTCTGCCTACTCGCAAAGAACGCTATACAGTATTGACATCTCCTCACGTAAATAAAGATGCACGTGACCAATATGAGATTCGTACTCACAAGCGTTTGGTAGACATCATCGAGCCAACTGATAAAACAGTTGACGCGTTGATGCGTTTGGACTTGGCTGCCGGCGTTGATGTTCAAATCAGCCTGGGCTAACAAGAGAGGGTAATAACAATGGCGATTGGTCTAGTCGGTCGTAAAGTGGGTATGACTCGCATCTTCACTGAAGATGGTACGTCTATCCCTGTGACTGTTATTGAAGCGACCCCAAACCGTGTTACTCAGTTACGCACTGAAGAAACAGATGGTTATCGCGCTCTTCAGGTTACTACTGGAACTAAGAAAGCTAACCGCGTCAACAAAGCTGAAGCAGGTCATTTTGCTAAAGCTGGTGTTGAAGCTGGTCGCACTCTAGTTGAGTTTCGCCTGGAAGAAAATGAAGGTGTTGATATTGAAGTAGGCGGTGAAATCACTGTTGAAATCTTTAACGACACTAAGAAAATTGATGTAACTGGTACATCAAAGGGTAAAGGTTTTGCTGGCGCAATCAAACGTTGGAACTTCAGTTCACAGCGTATGACTCACGGTAACTCTTTGTCTCACCGCGCACCTGGTTCGATTGGTCAAAACCAATCACCTGGTAAAGTTTTTAAAGGCAAGAAAATGGCCGGTCAGCTTGGTAACAAGCAAGTGACTACGCAGTCTTTAGAAGTTGTACGTGTAGACGTAGAAAACAGCCTTATCCTTGTTAAAGGTGCCGTACCTGGCGCAACTGGCGGCGATGTTATCGTTTTGCCAGCTGTTAAAGCGTAACGTCTGGGGAGTGAACTGATGGAATTAACATTGAAAGATGCGCAAAGCGCTCTTGAAGTATCCGAAGCGACCTTTGGACGTGAATTCAACGAAGCCCTGGTACACCAGGTCGTTGTAGCTTACGGTGCAGGTGCTCGTCAGGGTACAAAGGCGCAGAAAACTCGCGCTGAAGTACGTGG
Source organism: Alteromonas australica (assembly GCF_000730385.1). NCBI lineage: Bacteria > Pseudomonadati > Pseudomonadota > Gammaproteobacteria > Alteromonadales > Alteromonadaceae > Alteromonas > Alteromonas australica. Next base: position 450,937 of record NZ_CP008849.1, read on the forward strand.
TGGTGGTAAGAAGCCATGGCGTCAAAAAGGCACAGGTCGTGCTCGTGCCGGTACTATCCGCAGCCCAATTTGGGTTGGTGGTGGCCGTGCATTCGCTGCTAAGCCTCGTGACTTTGATCAAAAAGTTAACAAGAAAATGTATCGCGGTGCAATTAAGAGCATCTTGTCTGAACTTATTCGTCAAGACCGTTTGGTTGTTGTTGAGAAGTTTGGTGTTGACGCACCTAAGACAAAAGCACTTATTTCAGCACTGAACGAATATGAACTAAATGATGTTCTTATCGTTACTCCTGAAGTTGATGAAAACTTGTTCCTAGCGGCACGCAACTTGTACAAAGTTGACGTACGTGACGTAGCAGGCATCGACCCAGTGAGCTTGATTGCATTTGAAAAAGTGCTAATCACTGCTGATGCGGTTAAACAACTTGAGGAGGCGTTAGCATGAAAGAAGAACGTCTACTGAAGGTGCTAGTAGCACCGCACGTTTCAGAAAAGTCTACTATGGCTGCTGAAGCGAATAACACAGTTGTATTTAAAGTAGCGAAAGACGCGAACAAAGCTGAAATCAAAGCAGCAGTTGAAAAACTGTTTGAAGTTGAGGTTGAAGGTGTTCGTACTGTGAACGTTAAGGGTAAAACCAAGCGTCACGGCATGTCATTCGGTAAACGCAGCGACTGGAAAAAGGCCTACGTGGTTCTTAAAGAAGGTCAGGACATCGACTTTGTCGGTGGCGCTGAGTAAGAAGGGGATTAGAAATGCCATTATTGAAAGCTAAGCCAACTTCTGCCGGTCGTCGTCACGTTGTTCAGGTTACTAACCCTGACCTGCACAAAGGTGCACCGTACGCACCTTTGCTTGAAAAGAACAGCAAATCTGGCGGTCGTAACAACAATGGTCGTATTACCACTCGTCACATTGGTGGTGGTCATAAGCAACACTACCGTGTAATCGACTTTAAACGCAACAAAGACGGCATTCCAGCTAAAGTTGAGCGTTTAGAATATGATCCAAACCGTTCTGCAAACATTGCTCTAGTATTGTACGCAGATGGTGAACGTCGTTACATTCTGGCTCCTAAAGGTATGAAAGCAGGTGATGCTATCCAGTCTGGTTCGGGTGCTCCGATCAAGTCTGGCAACACACTACCTATGCGTAACATTCCTGTAGGTACTGTTGTACACGCCATTGAAATGAAGCCTGGTAAGGGTGCACAAATTGCACGCTCTGCTGGCGCTTACGCTCAGATACTAGCACGTGATGGAAACTACGTTACCTTACGTCTACGTTCTGGCGAAATGCGTAAAGTTCTATCTGATTGCCGCGCCACCATTGGTGAAGTAGGTAATGCAGAACACATGCTTCGTTCACTAGGTAAAGCTGGTGCAACTCGCTGGCGTGGTATCCGTCCTACCGTTCGTGGTGTTGCCATGAACCCGGTTGATCACCCACACGGTGGTGGTGAAGGACGTACGTCAGGTGGTCGTCACCCAGTAACTCCTTGGGGTGTTCCTACCAAAGGTAAGAAAACCCGAAGCAACAAGCGTACTGATAAGCTTATCGTACGTCGTCGAAACAAGTAATAGCGAGGATTCACCATGCCACGTTCTCTCAAGAAAGGTCCATTTATTGACCTTCACTTGCTGAAGAAGGTAGAGGCTGCAGTGGAAAAGAACGAACGTAAACCAATTAAAACTTGGTCTCGTCGTTCTATGATCATCCCAGATATGATTGGGTTGACCATTGCGGTCCATAACGGTCGCCAACATGTACCTGTCATTATTAGTGACGAAATGGTCGGCCACAAGTTGGGCGAATTTGCGCCAACGCGTACTTACCGCGGCCATGTCGCGGACAAGAAAGCTAAACGTTAAGGGGTAGGAAGATGGAAGCATTAGCTAAACACCGTTTTGCCCGCACGTCGGCTCAAAAAGCACGCTTGGTTGCGGATCAAATTCGCGGTTTACACGTTGAGAAAGCTTTAGAAGTTCTTGCGTACAGCCCGAAGAAAAGCGCAGCGCTAGTAAAGAAAGTTTTGGAATCTGCAATTGCAAACGCAGAGCACAACGAAGGCGCGGATATCGACGAGCTAGTCGTTGCCAAAGTTTTTGTTGACGAAGGTCCAACTATGAAGCGTATCAAGCCACGTGCTAAAGGCCGTGCTGATCGTATCTTTAAGCGCAGCAGTCACATCACTGTGGTTGTAGCGGATAACTAGGAGTAGATAATGGGACAGAAGGTACATCCTACAGGTATACGCCTGGGTATCAGCAAACCATGGACTTCTACCTGGTACGCTAATACTGCAGATTATGCAGATAACCTGTATAACGATCATCAGGTACGTCAGTATCTGACTAAGCAACTTAAGAACGCTTCACTTTCTAAAATCGTGATCGAGCGTCCTGCTAAGAGCATCCGTGTGACTATTCACACTGCTCGTCCAGGCGTAGTAATCGGTAAGAAAGGTGAAGACGTAGAGAAGTTGCGTAATCACGTATCTAAGCTAGCCGGCGTGCCAGCTCAGATCAATATCGCTGAAGTACGTAAGCCAGAGCTAGATGGTCAGTTAGTCGCTGACAGCATCTCTAGCCAGCTAGAGCGTCGTGTTATGTTCCGTCGTGCTATGAAGCGCGCAGTACAAAACGCAATGCGTCTAGGCGCGAAAGGTATCAAAGTTGAAGTTAGCGGTCGTTTAGGCGGAGCAGAAATTGCACGTTCTGAATGGTACCGTGAAGGTCGCGTTCCTCTGCACACTTTCCGTGCGGACATCGATTACGCAACCTCAGAAGCTGCAACTACCTACGGTATCATCGGCGTTAAAGTATGGATCTTCAAAGGTGAGGTTCTAGGTGGACTACCTACAACTCAAGAGCAAGCACCAGCTGCTCAACCTAAGAAGAAAGGCCGCAACGCTAAGCGAGAGGGCTAATCATGTTACAACCAAAACGCATGAAGTTCCGTAAGATGCACAAAGGCCGCAACCGCGGCTATGCTGCAGGAAGCACTGTAGCCTTTGGTACTTACGGCCTTAAAGCGACTGGCCGCGGTCGAATGACTGCGCGTCAAATCGAAGCAGCGCGTCGTGCTATGACTCGTCACGTTAAGCGTCAAGGTAAAATTTGGATTCGAGTTTTTCCTGACAAACCAATTACTGAGAAGCCTCTTGAAGTGCGTCAAGGTAAAGGTAAAGGTAACGTTGAGTACTGGGTATGCCAAATTCAGCCTGGTCGTGTTTTATACGAGATGGAAGGTGTTCCTGAGTCTCTTGCACGCGAAGCGTTTGAATTGGCAGCGGCTAAACTGCCATTTAAAACAACCTTTGTAACTCGGACGGTGATGTAATGAAAGCGACTGAACTGAAAGACAAAAGCGTAGAAGAGCTGAACGCAGAGTTGATTAACCTGCTACGCGAACAGTTCAACCTGCGCATGCAGCACACAACCGGTCAGCTTGAAAAAACTGATCAGTTGAGAAAAGTACGTCGTAACATCGCGCGTGTTAAAACCATTCTGACTCAAAAGGCTGATGCGTAATGACTGAGCAAAAAATTCGTACAGTTCAAGGTCGTGTGGTTAGCAACAAAATGGATAAAACCATTACTGTTGTTGTTGAACGTTTTGTTAAGCACCCTATCTACGGGAAGTTCATCAAGCGTTCTACTAAGCTTCACGCCCACGACGAAAGCAACGTGTGCAACAAAGGTGACGTAGTAACTATTCGTGAATGTCGCCCATTGTCTAAGAGCAAAACTTGGACTCTAGTTGACGTTGTTGAAAAAGCTGGCGTTTAATCGCTAACTTTTCAAAAAGTCTTAAAAAGCCGCTCTATTGAGCGGCTTTTTTTATGCATTTTTCTCGCAGACCTGTTTATATAATGCAAGGTATCGTCTTGCCATTTCCTGAGGGCTAAATTCACTTTTAATATGTTGGAAAAGTCGCTCCCCTAATTGTGTAGTAAGTTCCTCGTCATTTAATAATCTTTCAATGGCTGCGCTCATGCCGTTAATATCGCCAGGCGACACCATTAAGCCGGTTTCTTCATGATGAATAATTTCTGGTATACCACCCACTGGACAGGCAATGACGGCGCGTTTAGCAGCGCCCGCTTGCAATAAAATAACGCCTAGACCCTCTGCGTAGGCTGGATGTAATACTATGTCTACGCAAGGCAATATTTTTGCTACTTTCTGAGTAAAGCCACACAGTTTCACATGCTCAGTTAACCGCATCTTTTCTATCAGTGCCAGATAGCTTTCTTGCAACTTGCCTTTTCCGAATAGTAAACAGGTGACGTCAGGGTGGGTCTGCACCACTTTTTTCATGGCCAAAACGATATCGGCTTGCCCTTTTCGAGAAATAAGCTGCGCAAAATTAGCCACCACCTTATGATGCTTTGGTATCGCAAAGCGCTCGTGCAGCCACTCTCTATCGGCGTAGTGGTGAAATTCACTTAAATCTACGCTTGAGTGAATAACAGGTTGATATTGAACATTATCACAATGCTGTTTGACCACCTCATGCACACCGTGGGATATACTCGCTACCGCGGCATATTTTCCATACTTGTACTTAGCAAACTTTGATTCCGTATTATCTACGCGCCGGGTGCAAATTGCCGGTATCTTAGTGAATTTCGTTAGTAGCGCGCCCCAAACATCCGCGCCTCTTCGACTGTGTATATGGATCAAGTCAGGTTTTACCGAGCGACAAATACGCATCATTTTACCCAGCGCGAAGAGGTCTGTTTCACCGTGGTAGGCAATAGTATGCAACTGGCATTTTGAAAGCGGAGCGATGCTAATTTCGCTATTTACCGGGCACAGCAAATGATTCTCGATGTCGTGGCTATCAGCTAAAGCATTAAGTAAATAGGTAACTTGTTTGGCTCCTCCGTAGAGGTGTCTGCCGAGTTCAATGTGCAATACGCGTAAGGTCACAGATACTTCCTAATGATAGCAGTGATGTCTTCAGGGGATATTTCCCACATACAATCGTAAGTGCCTGCACAGATAGGCTTTCGTTTACAGGGAGCGCAAGACAAATCTTTATAGATAACATGGGTGTCTGGGTTATCGGTTTTTGTATATGGGCAGGTTGAACCAAACATGGCAATGGTGGGTTTGTTGTATGCCGTCCCCATATGGGTAAGGCCAGTATCAACGCCAACCACAAGTGCACTGTGGGCAACCAAGGCAATTGACTCCGCCAAACTCGCATGACCCGCCAGTGTATGTACATTGTCTGCGGTGAACGAGAAGGCTTGGGCATCACACTCATCACCTGGCCCGCCCAGAATAACCATAGGCCAAGGCGTCATTTTTCTTATCTCTTTTATTAACCTTTGCCAATGCCCAACAGGCCAGTGTTTTTGTGGGCGTGTGGTAAAGGGCGCAAGTACGATATAAGGCTGAGTGACATTAAGTACGCCGAGTTTCGCGAGGGCGTCATTATCAACGGCCTGACTCACTTGCATATCTAAAGCGTAATGCGAAGCGCCAATAAAGGTAGCGAGTGCGCGGTACTCGCTGCTTATTTCATTGGATACAGGCTTTTGTATTGGGTCAGTTAACAACACATGGCTGTGTTCTTTACTGATAAAGCCAATGCGTTTTTCGGCGCCACTTAACCAAGCGAGAAAGGCACTTTTGAGTAGACCCTGTGCATCAATAGCATGAGTAAAGCCGTGTGACTTGAGTGTCTGACGAAAATGTAAGATGGCTTTTAATAAGGAGAAGTAGCGCTTTTTCTTTGCTAAGTTGCGCCACTCGTTTTTTGGCCAGCTTATCACGTCATCGACTTGTGAGTGATGACGCATCATTTCAGCGTATGCTGGCTCAACCAGCCATGTCACTTTCGCATTTGGCATAACGTGTTTTATGCTTGACGGCAGTCCTGAAGCCATGACAATGTCGCCTATTGCGCTTAGCCTTATGAGCAATACGTTGGGCGTAGGTGAAGTTGACGGCATAATACTTCGAAGTAGTTTAGAATATCCTTTTAGCTAATCATAAATTCGCGACACTTTAATGACGTTGTGATTTAGCTTCATATATTTGACGTTTCAGGCAGGTAGAGTCATCTACACAGTCGCCTTTCATTTGAGTAAACATGGGTCATGTCAGTGGTAAATAACAAGAGCTATCGTCCCACGCTAGTAGAAGACATCTGTCGATGGGGATATTCCTTTCTCTTAGTGCTAGCGATCCCCTTTGCGTTCGTCACATTAATGCGTAGAGGTCGAGCAAGGAATAAAGATTATAATCGTCGTCGATTCGAACGATTCGGGTTTGTCTCGCATGCCCCGAAAAAGCAAGGCTATCTTTTTCATTGTGTGTCTGTGGGTGAGGTTGTGGCAGCCTCGTGTTTGATTAAACGTATCATGCAAGAAGAGCCAGGCGTGCAAATTACTGTCACCACAACCACGCCCACCGGATCGGCTCGGGTAAGAGATATTTTTGGCCACGGGGTGCATCATTTCTATCTTCCTTATGATTTACATATGGCGATGGCAGGAATGATTAAGCGAATTAAGCCCAAAGCGGTATTTATCACTGAAGTGGAATTGTGGCCCAATCTTATTCATGCATGTTGGAAGCGTGATATACCTGTCATGGTGATAAATGCCAGAATGACAGATCGTTCTGCGAGACGGTACAAAAAAATAGGTAAGCTTTTCAGCCCCATGCTCAATAAGCTTAGCCATGTATGTGCACAAGGGCAGCGTGATTACAATAATTACCTATTTCTCGGTATGCCAAGCGATAAACTAACCCTCACTAACAATATAAAATTTGACCAAGTAGCGTCACTACCCCATGCCAGCGATACGTTTGTGGGAATCACCAAGGGAAGTCGCCCTGTCTTTGTTGCAGGCAGTACCCACGAACCTGAAGAACAGGCAGTGATAGATACCTGTATAAAGTTGTGGCGAGATCATCCTAATTTGACGCTTATTATTGTACCGCGCCACCCTGAGCGATTTGAGCAGGTAGCTAAGTTATTGAAGGAAAACGGACTTGCTTATTTGCGCACAAGTACTCTTAGGGATAATCAAGGAACCGAAGATAGTAAAGTCATTTTGTTAGATGAGATGGGGAAGCTTAATCACGCATACAGTATTGCTAGTATGGCATTTGTGGGTGGCTCCCTTGCCGATAAAGGAGGGCATAACGCTCTCGAGCCTGCCGCGTTCTCTGTGCCTATTCTTATGGGTCCAAATACCTATAACAACCCTGTAATCTGCGAATATTTAAACACCCGAGGGGCGCTGCATATTTGCGAAGGCGCAGACGACATTGCGGTACACTGTGGAGCCTGGTTAGCTGACGAAGCCTTACGCCTTAAAGTAGGCCAGTTAGGCAGGGATGTTCTGGATGAAAATAAAGGCGCATTGGACGTGACATTAGCCTGTGTTCACAACGTCATTTAGCCGTTTTTAAAGGCGTCGTTTGAAATTTGGTCACCACGGTGGTGCGCACTTTGCACCATAGCCTTACATTCTTTATATCATATTTACTATATATACTTTAGTTTAAATTTAAGTCGTTGTTTGCTAATGATTTTGCAGTATTGGCCTAGTGGTTGCTATTATATCGGCGACGGCGTAGTCATGGTAAAAATCAAACAATAAAACCCCGCTTACGAGGGTCACCAGATTACACGTTTTCCAGGGAGAGGCACCCTGCCGTTTGGCGGGGTGCTTTCTTACACAAATCTACTCTTCTTTACTTATCTTCTTCCGGCAATACCAAGCTTATAATTCGCCAACCAGATTTAGGTTCTATACTGTTACCGTTGATAAAGGTATAGCTTTTCCCTTCCTTATTGATTGCCAGCAACGGCGTCGCTCTGTCATTGTACTTGTCGTTATAATCCTCAAACGAAAACTCGTCGGTTAAACGTGTGGTTTTTACACTGGCTCCCTTACTAACTGCAGAAGCTAAGTAGCCATACGTTACGCCTTCGTCGAAAAGCGTGAGTTTTTTCGCGTATTGCTCACTCACTTGATGGCTTGGACGGGTAGCTTGTTCGTTGCTGGTTAGTGACCAAACTTTGTCCTTTCCTTGCGTGTATTCAAAATGATAGGAAATAAGCGGGTTAAGTTGCTTATAGGGCGACATAATTAATACAGTGCCAAAGGTGGCAATGTCTAAATGCCGAGCCGCATGGTCAGACATAGGATTACCAAAATACACGGGGATATCCATCATACGGGCTTCCCTGATGGCGTCCCAGTTTGTATCTGCGATAGTAACGGCAATATCTTGATTGAGCATTTCGCAAGCCAATAGGCGATTAAACTTACTGCCACCAAAAATAAGATAACCGGTGGGAGCGGGGGCACGTACCTTTAGTAAACTCGCCACACTTCGCGACGTGAGGCTTTGCACGACGACGGTGGCAATAATCACCAAAAATACCATGGGCACGATGATACCAGCGCCTTCATAACCTATTTCTTCTAGCTTTAATGAGAACAAGGCTGATACCGCAGCGGCCACAATACCTCGCGGTGCAATCCAGCTTAACAAGGCCAATTCATTCCACTTAAGCCCTGTACCAATGGAAGATGCGATAACGGCCAGTGGCCGGGCAACAAACATAATGGCAATTAAAATAATGATAGCCCCCCAGCCTACATCAATAACTGACTGAAGATTCAAGCGTGTGGCGAGCAAAATGAATAAACCTGAAATAAGTAACACGCTAAGGGTTTCTTTAAATTCAAGAATATCTTCTACATCTACGTTCTTCATGTTGGCCAGTACCATACCTGTAATGGTCACAGCTAATAACCCTGATTCATGGGCCACATAGTTTGAAGCCGCAAATACGCCAAGAATAATCGTTAGCACCGCGGTATTTAATAGGTAATGGGGTATCCAGTCTTTTCTGATAGATAGGCCCAATAGGTAACCAGAGCCGAGACCAAGCACCACACCGATACCGATGGTTTTGCCAAACATAATAAATGTGTGGCTGATAGCGTTTCCTTGCGATGCGACAATGAACTCAAACACCAAGACAGCTAATAGTGCGCCTATGGGGTCAATCACAATGCCTTCCCAGCGAAGAATATTGGCTAAGTTAGTCTTAGGTCGGACAGTGCGCAACATGGGGACAATAACGGTGGGACCGGTAACGGTGACAATAGCACCAAATAAAAAGGCGAGTTGCCAGGAAATATTTAAGCTGTAATGGGCGGCTACTGCTGCAATCCCCCAAGTCACTACCACCCCTATACTGCAGAGGTTTCTCACCATGTTGCCATGGCCAGCAATATCACGGAATTTCAGTGTTAGTGAGCCTTCAAACAAAATAATGGCCACCGATAATGAAACCACCGGAAATAATAAATTGCCAAATAATGCGTCGGCATCTAGCACACCCCAAACGGGCCCGACAAGAATACCTACAATAAGTAGGGGCAAAATTGCAGGCAGTCGCACTTTATATGCGAAGTATTGGCATCCTATTGAAAGTAAACCGACAGCGACTAACGACATCAACGGATCAGACAAGGTGCATTCCTTATGAGTAATTGTTGTATTTTTTGTTCCCTATTTCCTAGTATTTACGCTATGTGTTAGTTGGAAACGTCATGGGATTTGTTGCGCCTAATATAGTTAAAACTCAGTTTAGACGAAGGCAGATCAGAACGCAGACTATTTTACTATTGTTGTTCATCCCTAGGCATAGTATTTTTCTTGCTTACTTTTTCACTTTTTACATAGAGCGCATATATTTTGTTGAAGTTAGGCTTGTTTTCTATTTTTACCACCGCAGTAGCACTAATGAGTGGCTGTGCAGCCCAATATCCGCCTTCTACAAAGTCTCTTTTGCTAGCGCCACTGAGTGTGCTTTCTCAGCAGTTGGAGGAAACCTCAGGCCTTTATTGTACCGACGATGGGCTTTTTACTATCAATGATTCGGGTAATGAGGCGACGGTATTTGAGCTTGATTATGGTGCCAGAGTGAAACAAATCCATACACTGGCATTGCAAAATTTAGATTGGGAAGCGATTACCGGTGATGATAATTTTTTGTATATTGCGGATATTGGAAACAATAAGGGAAAGCGGGAAAATCTAGCGATACACAAAGTAAGCCGACGTCACTACGATGAAATTTCTTCCGTGTCCGTTCAATACCAAGGGAATACACCAAGCGACAATTTTCCGTATGCCCATGATTTTGATGCTGAGGCAATGGTGTTGGCCGAAGGAAAGTTGCTCATTTTTTCGAAAAGTTGGCGCACAGGCATTGCGAATGTTTATGAAGTCGGCAGCGAAACGCTGCAAATACTGACGCCCATCGCACAAATAGCCGGATTGCCCGGTGTGATTACTGGAGCAGACTTTGATGAAATGCGAAATCTGTATGTGGTGGTTGGTTATAAGTCAGATCCTTTTGGAAATTTCTCCACGTTTTTAGCTCAACTCGACACCAGCTTTACCCCAATTGAAGTGTGGCCGCTTGATGAATACAAACAGGTGGAAGGTATCTGTGTGGACAAGCAGGGTGACTATTGGTTTTCTGAAGAAGCCACTGACTTAAGAAAAGCTTCTTTAACCCGCGCAACAATTAAGTAAGCGCAAAGAAAAAGCGGTGAAGGCTAACACAACCTTACCGCTTTTTTATTGTTTTCCTGTAATAGCGTAACGCTTAAAGCTTGAACTGATCAACCTGTGAGGATAATCCCAAGGCAAGTTCATCAAGCTTTTCACTTACTGCCACCAATGCGGCAGTTGCCCTTAGTGTATGGTCACCTGAAATACTGATCTCATTGATATTTCTGCTGATATCTTCTACCACGGTGGCTTGTTCTTCAGTGGCCGCTGCCACTTGTGTATTCATGTCGTTGATGAGTGATATTTCTTGTGTAATCTGTACTAAAAGGTTATCTATATCATCCGTTGCCGAGACCACTTTTTGGGTTTGCGACTTACTATCTAACATTTGACTTACGGCGTCTTTAGAGTCCTGTTGGAACTTATCAATTTTAACCTGAATTTCATCTGTAGCTTCAGCTGCGCGTTGGGCGAGGGTTCTCACTTCATCAGCAACCACGGAAAAGCCGCGGCCATGATCGCCTGCTCGGGCGGCTTCAATCGCCGCATTAAGCGCCAGCAAATTGGTTTGCTCTGAAATACCTCTGATAGTCTCCAATATGCCGCCAATGGCTGAGGTATGGTCATCTAGCGATTGAATGACCGTAGATACGGTTTCTATTTGCATATTCAGATGGTTAATCGCCTGCACGGCATTTTGAGTAACCTTTCGTCCTTCCAATGAGTTTGTTGCGGCTTGATTGGCATTTTTTGCTGCTTTTGATGCAGATTGAGCGACTTCTGATACCGTGCTTCCCATCTCGGTCAGTGCAGTGGCTACCTGAATAGTTTGATCTTGTTGCTGACTGGTAGAGTTCTTTGTGTTGTGAGATTGCTTGGCTACATCAGAGGCAGACAACTTAAGCGCCTCACTACTTTGGGCCACCGAGGAAATGGTATTGTGTAAGTGGCCAATAAATCCATTGAAGCCTTCAACTAGCCGCGCTGTTTCTTTTTGTTCTGGAACGTGAATACGGGTACGCAAATCACCTTCACCTTTCCCTAGCTGTTGGAAAATGTCAGCGAGTGATTCGATGGGCTTAGTTAAGGAGGCCGCTAACCAAATACCTAGCACAGCAAATATGCCGGCAATAATGAGCGCCCAAATAATAATTTGTTGGCTACCTTCATTTAACGATGCGTATAGCTCATGTTCTGGTACTTGCGCGACTACGTACCAGCCGGCCTTATCTACATAGGTGCTGGCGTAAAGCATACTGCCATCGTCGTTTTCATTACTTGCCATGGCAAACTCACGTTCAACCAACAAGCGGTTAGCAGCGTTACTGCCGCTAATTGACGACAAGTGTGCGCTCCCTAATAGTGATGTATCGGGGTGAGCAATGATGGTGCCCGAGCCATCCACAAGATAAACAAAACCGGTTTCAGCAATTTTTACGTCGTTAATAATGCTCAGTAGTTCGTCCACAGACTTAGCCACACCCGACATGCCGCGGCCGCTAACTTGCTGGTAATTCGCGAATAAGCGATAGCCCTGTCCTGGCTCGTTGTACAAACTTAATGATATGGGTTCACCACTGTCTTTATAAGCGAAAAACCAGCCATCGAACTCGTCATTTTTGAGGGTTCTCAAAAAGCCGTCTTGATTCCAGTATTTATGGGTTTGCCTATCAACAAATGATGCAACGGTAAGGTCGTTAAAGCGCACTAAATCGTTAAGGTAGTTGATGAGTTTTCGTTCGCCATCGGCATTGGCGCCTGCGTCGGACCAAGCAAGAATGTTGGGATCTGATGCCACACCATGGGCAACCGTCAGCATGACGCTGGCTTCTCTGTCTACTTGATTGCCGATTTGTTTGAGCAATGCCGGCAATTGCAGTTGCTCCATATTGTCTTTAACTAAGTCTCTAGCAATCCATTGGCTTATTGATCCTACAAGCACTGCGGCAGCGAGAACAGCAAACATCAATGCTAGGATTATTTTTTGTTTAATACTGAAAGTCATGACTTTCGACCACGTAAGTTGATTCTAAGAGTATGACGTGGCATTGCAGGCACAGCAACGTCCGGAATAAACGTGTACATCACGCAGAGTCACTCGATATTAATATTGGTATGAGAGGAACGCTGGTGCTTATAAGCACATTTATTATTATCGGCAAACCTAACTAATTACTTATACTTTTGTTTAGGTTTACAGCGAAAATTAATAGTGAGGCAATTTTGACTAAAAGGTCAAGAAAAAGCTGAGCAGACGTGTAAATCTGCCCAGCTCATGTTAATTAATGTGTTAAAAGTTATCTAAGTCGTTAATTTTTGTTTTCCGGAAGGGGGAATCCTCTGTCGCGCATAAGCGCGTCAACTTTTGCATCGCGCCCTCGGAATTTACGGTAGGCTTCAGCAGGGTCCATGGCATTTCGAACTGAGAATAAGTACTTCACTAAACGCTCTCCCACTTCTTCATCATAAAAGCCGCCGGGTGCCTCCATAAACGCTTCTGCGGCGTCAGCAGTAAGCACTTCCGCCCACATGTAGCCGTAATACGCTGCAGCATAACCTTCGCTAGAAAATACATGGCCAAAATGTGGTGAGCGGTGGCGCATCACAATTTCTTCGGGCATATCTAACTGCTCCAGTTGCTCACGCTCAAACGTGTCTGGGTCGATTTTGCTAGGATCTGTGGTGTGATACTTCAGGTCCATAATCGCTGAAGCCATGTATTCTGTGGTCTTAAAGCCTTCATTAAAGGTTGAAGCCTTTTTGATCTTTTCAACCAGTTGTGCAGGAATGGGCTCTCCCGTTTCGTGGTGCACCAAAAATTGATTGATCACCTCGTCAGTGGTTAACCAGCGCTCTAGCAGCTGTGATTGAAATTCAGTGTAATCTCGCACACCAGAATGTGATGACGGATATTTTACATTGGCAGAAAGGAAGTGAAGCGCATGGCCAAACTCGTGAAAGTAAGTTTCAGCATCATCCCAAGAAATGAGGGTTGCCTCTCCCTCTGCACCTTTAACAAAGTTTGAGTTGTTTGACGATAACACGGTTTTCTTACCGTCGAAGGTGGTATAAGAACGGTAAGTGGTCGCCCAAGCGCCAGAGCGCTTACCTTTGCGCGCGAAGGGGTCAAGATACCAAAGGCCTATATGTTCGCCCGTGGTTTTGTCTGTCACTTCCCACACTTTTACGTCTTCATGGAAGACCGGGACTTTGCCCGCTTCAACCGGAGTGAAGTTAAAGTTGAACAAGCGACCGGCCACGTAAAACATCGCTTCACGTAATTTACCCAGCTGCAAGTATTGCTTAACTTCGTTAGAGTCTAAGTCGTATTTTGCTTGTCTTACTTTTTCAGCGTAAAAACGGTAGTCCCAAGGTGCAATAGTTATGTCGGCACCTTCAGCGTCTGCAATGGCTTGCATATCCGCCACTTCTTCTTCCACTCGAGCAATAGCGGCAGGCCAGACTTTCATCATGAGATCCATGGCATTTTCAGGGTTTTTAGCCATACGATCTTCAAGTCGCCACTGGGCATAATTGTCATAGCCAAGTAGCGCCACACGTTCATCACGCAGGGTTAATATACGTTTAATGATGTCATTATTATCAAAGGTATCGCCATTATCCCCACGGTTGTAGTAGGTACGCCATACTTTTTCTCTTAGTTCCCGGTTTGTAGAGTAAGTGAGGAATGGATCCATAGAAGAACGGGTGTTAGTAATTGCATACTTCCCACTTTCGCCCCGAGCGTCGGCTGCGGCTTTCGCTGCGGTGACAAAAGAAGCCGGTAATCCGTCGAGCTGATCTTCAGTAATGTAAGTGACATAATTTTCTTCATCCGCCAGCACGTTATTTGAAAATTGCGTGTGTAAGGTAGCCAATTCTTGGTTAATTTCTGCATAGCGTTTTTTCGCTTCGCCATCAAGGGTAGCCCCATTGCGTGCAAAGCGGTTGTAGCGCATCCAGGTTACGCGCTGCTCTTCTGGCGTAAGCTGCTTCATCTCGTCAGATTCATACACGGCTTTTACGCGGGCAAATAACTTTTCATTTTGAATGATTTTTGTGCTAAATGCTGACAGCTTAGGCGACAATTTACCTTGAATTTCGCGAAATTCAGGGCTTGATTTGTTTGAGCGCCAAATACCATAGTAAGTGTATACACGGCTAAGCTCTGCCCCTGCTTTTTCTAATGCCACAATCACATTTTCAAATGTCGGCGGTGCGGGGTTATTCGCAATGGCCTCAATTTCTTTTAAATTGATTGCCATGGCTTTTTCAAAGGCTGGCTCTAAGTCTGACAGCGACATTTTATCGAATGCCGGTACGCCGCCATAGGGGCCCTTAAACGCTTGCAGTAAAATATTGTTTTCGCCTGCTTGTGACGTTGATGACGCATTTTCTGATTCTGCGCTAGGTGACGATGTTGTTTTTTGTTCTGAACACGCACTTAATGCAACCACCACGGCTAAGGCGGTAAGTGACGTTTTGAGTTTACCCATATTATTTCCTGTCTTTTCTTGTTATGAATACTTTTTATTGCAATAAAAGAACGCAATAAAAAGGTGTAATACATTCACCTAAATGATACGGCTTAGATTACAAGATGCTTAGGTATCTTATTAGAATGTAAATTCAAGTGAAATGCCCTTTACCGTAATTTGCAGTAACGTGACCCTATACAAAGGCGCAGCGCGTTGCATCTAGCTTGTATGCATTTCATCGAAAATCCACAACTTTGAGTTGGCATATCCTGTATCCAAACTTACACTTCGACGCCATGGGGTATGGCTTAAATGTCGTCACTGTTTTTTCCTATGCTTTTGAGCATTTTTCTTATTATTAAGTGAAGTTTCATGTTTGAATTTTTACTCAACGCCTTTCCGGTTTTTTGTGCTTTAGCCTCTTTTTGGTCGAATACCGAACGTAAATTATTGTTCCTCAATTTGGCGCTGTGTTTAGCCGTGGCATCGTTACTGATGTTCGAGCAAGCATGGGGAGGCGCCATCGTGGTTACCGTAGCAGGACTAAGTACAAGTTACCGACTCATTACTCAAAAGCTGCTTTCCCGCGTCGCCACCTACGTGACGCTTATCTTAATGATGTGCTTAGTGTTAACTGTGAATCACTTTACAGGGAAGACCTCTTTGCTTGAAACCATGCCAGCGTTTACGTTTATGGCCTATCGTTTTGGGGAACTTCACTGTAAAGAAGCGGGCTTGCGTGTATGTATGATCGTGGGGTCGTTTAATTTTACTGTTTATGGCTTGATTACCCAAACTTGGGGCTTAGCAATAACCGAAGCGTTATTTGCTGCCTCTAACCTATGGTATTACGTAAAACTTAGACGTGCTATGCAGGTAAGCCATGTATAGCGTTTTGTAATAAAACGTTGTTTGAAAAGCCCTTTTGTGGTGTATTGAGAGTCAACTAAGGGATCGATAATCAAACCACAGGGAACGCTAATGCGTAAAAGCAAATTTGATAAAGCCTTATTTATTGCTGTGCCGACACTGCTATTGATTCTTTTCTTCGCCAATATGGCCACCAGTGACGAGTTGTCGACGGCCACAGCCATCGCGAGTGTTGGCATTTTATTTGGCTTTATTTCTTACATGAGAAGTCGAGGATTTAGCAAAAAATACCCCATTGATGCCCTCATTGAGAAGGATGGGGACACGCTAGTGTTTCATTATCTTCACGGCGTTCAAAAAAAGCCTTTGCAGGTGAACATCGACGCTATCTATGCCCTTAATTTTTCACATCACTATTTAGGGGTCATATTGGATAACAACGGTCAGGGCTTTGACTTTCAATACCCACATAAAACCAGTGTAGTTAAAGCACGGCTGCACGAACTTTTAGGTGAGGACACCTTTGCCAAAATACAAAGCAATGTAGCGGCCACGGCTTAAAGGCAATCCCAAGACAAAAAAGAAAACCCGAAGGGAAAGGTTACCTTCGGGTTTTTATTTAAGCTAATTTATCGCTTAAATCATTCAGCAAGCCTGTGCCCGTTTTTACGTTAGGCAAACACGACGGTTTTATTGCGATGAATAATCACGCGATCTTCTAAGTGGTAACGAACGCCATGGGCGAGGGCTGTCACTTCACAATCTTTACCTTTGCGAACCATATCGGCAGCACTGTCGCTGTGGCTAATACGTTTTACACTTTGCTCAATAATAGGGCCTTCATCTAAATCTTTGGTGACATAGTGACAGGTGGCACCTATTAACTTCACGCCGCGGTCATAGGCTTGTTGATACGGCTTAGCACCCGCAAAACTGGGTAAGAAACTGTGGTGAATATTAATCGCTTTGCCGGCAAGTTGCTGGCATAGCGAGTCTGGCAAAATTTGCATAAAGCGAGCAAGTACGGTGAGATCAATCTTGTACTCATCTAACAAGGTAGAAATTTGCGCGAAGGCGGCGTCTTTACCTAACGCTTTAAAGTCGACCCAATGGAAAGGCACTTTGTACCAATCAGCAAATTGCTTCATTTGCGGGTGGTTACCAATAATCACTGGAATATCGCAGTGTAGCTCGCCCGTGTGCCAGCGATGTAATAAATCAACTAAACAGTGGGATTCAAGGCTAGCGAGAAGAGCAACTCGCTGCTTTTTCGAGGACGCGGTAAACTTCCAGTTCATCTGGTATTCGCTGGCCAGTGGCGTAAAGGCTTCTACAAAGCTTTCATGGTCTAGCTTCAGTGAATCAGCGCCTATTTCATGGCGCATAAAAAAGCGACCAGTTTGTAAATCGGTGTGGTGGCTTGCTTCCACAATACTGGCATTGTGGCTAGCTAAAAACTGAGAAACACTGGCGACCAAGCCCACTTGATCTGGGCAGTCGATAACTAATCTATAGGTTTGTTGCATGAATATGAGCAGGTTCAAAAAACAGGCACCCTTTTTACCCATCCCCGCCCGCTAAGTAAAGGGCTTTAGCGTAAAAATACGGTAATCCCGTAGTTCGCTTTGCTATATCTAATAGCGTGGCTTTTTAGTGGATTACGCCCTGCTTCGAATTTATTCGTCGGTGATGCCCCTACGTAACTTTTCGCGCACGGTCATGGCATGCTTCAATGGCCAACTTTGTCGGATGGGGTAACGCACACCTTGTGGGGTAGACACTGACTCAAACAAGTGAAACGCCGAGGCCTGCACATCAACATGGGGCGCGTACAAAGGCATGGGCAGTGCCGTAGTGGCTTTACGTACTACAGTCACATGAGGTTTGTATTCGCGACTGTCCACCTCTATCGCTGCACGACGTGCCGCTTTTCTAGCACTGCGAGCAAGCTGCATGAGTTCATTGGGAGGCGACGATGGCGCGGCAAATAAAATTTTGGGGCCATTCCAAATGCCACTGCTATCAAGGTCAACAGAAAACGGTGAATGTGCTAGGTTATCCAACTCATTCATTAATGCTTCGTGCTGCCTTGGGGTAATTTGCCCTAAAAAGCACAGAGTAATATGATAATTCGCTGGGTCTACCGCATAAGGTGCTGTATTGGTAAATTCTCGGCTTCCCGTTTTTTGTTTGCCCTTTTTGCCTGCGAGTTTTCCGTTTCCGAGCTTCCTGTCCCCGTGATAGCAGGACATTCTAGATGTTATTTCTGGTAAAGCTTGTTGCCGCCAGCTGTCCAGCGCGAGTTTTTCACTTACCGCTAAATCTAACCCGAGAAAACAGCGCATAAACTGGCTCCCTATACGTTCGAAGAGTGTATTATTTTGGCATAAAAGCGCGTAAGGAAACAGAGAACAAATAAACAGCTACAAGGGTGTCGTGATAACAAAAAAAATAGCGTCAAAATGGCATCAAGGAAAAACGTTTTACAAAAAAAAACGATGTGCTACGTTTTTTGAACAGCACATGTAGGGTAGTGGCTGTGGACTTGATAATTTTGTTTGCTTTATAAGGGATTTATGATGATGAGAGAGAAAAGGAAAAATAACAATAATGGTAACAAAGGGCCAATATTGGCATTGGTGCTTATAAGTGCGCTTTTTAGTACGCTTTTTGTCGGAAGCAATGCTGTTGCAGACGACAACTATGTTGAAACGAAAGTATGCGAGTGGTGTGATTACGATGACGCCGTTGCGTTGGCTAAGCAAGATTACCTATTGCCCGATTGTGGATGGCAAGGCAACGGAGGAAGTGGCACTTTCGCTTCTGAGGCTAGCAATTCGTGCCAAGCGGCGCCTAAAGACGTTATTGTTGCAAACCCTTCTACCCATCGCTCTTACAAATTTAAAGTGACTGCGACCAATCAAAATAATCACGGTGATACCCTGCAAATAGAGGCGCAAGAGCAACCATTAAGCCTTGTTGAAATAGAATTATTACAGCGCTTGTATGAAATTCATAATGACTTTTACGCATTGGCGGCCAATACCTCGCTTTCCCATAACACATCGAACGTCTCTACGCTTGTGGGGGCACCTTCAGCGGTTCAGGCTAGTAATAAGGGCGTGGCAACGTCAACGACAACATCGTCTCTCGATACCTGTGATGCCCATCCATCTAATTATTTTAAGAGCTCGGCGGCAGGAGAGTCAGTAAAACGAGAAATAAGGCATTACATAACACAAGAACTCGGCAACAAAAGCTGGGCAGATTTTATTGAAGAAACTGATTTTACCAGTCTAGGTTTTCAATTTGTTCAGGACTCTAGTGTTATATCTGTAACTTGGAGCCACTCGAACGAAAAGGTTTATGCCACCGTTAGTTACCCAAGCCAAACACTAGGTGATAATAAGTTAGTTTTTGAGGTCAGGTTAGAAGGTAGATCGGTCATTAACGGGGAATCAGATTTAAATTTAGCGACTATCCTTCGGTTAGGTGGCTCTCGCATGGATGGTTTCGATCTTGGTGAGTTTTTTACCAATGGTAGTACAACAGACTTTAGGGCAGCAGCTTTGTCAGAGTGCTTGATAAAGAACCTAACTGAAATGGGGAGCGCAGAAGTGATCACAACGGGTGGTGGCAGTGATGTCGGTGACGGCATTCCGCCAGATTCTAGCTACCCTGGCACGGGAGGGCTAGGAAGCAGTTGCGCGGTGCGCCTTACTTACGAAATCTGCATAACGCCCAAAGATGAAGGCACTTATTGCAGAGATAGTTCTATTCTCGTGTCTTGCTAGCCACTGGCTTAAGCAAAAAGAGATCAAAAAAAGGGGCCAGAGTACTTTACTCGTGGCCCTGTTATCGACTTAAGGTACAATAGCATGACAGATTTTCTTATTGTGCTGTAAGTATGTTGCAACCCTTATCTCATTTACCCGCGTTTTCCTTGGTTGAGCCCCTTCTGCAAGCCATTGTTAATCAGAATATGATTATTGGTGCGCCGCCGGGGGCGGGTAAATCCACGGTGCTGCCCTTATCCTTATTAAATACCCACATCAAAGGCAAAATTTTACTGATGCAGCCACGGCGTGTGGTGGTGCGTAACTTGGCGCAATACATGGCTGGTGTATTAGGTGAACAAGTGGGTGACACCGTTGGTTATCGCATACGGGGGGAAAATAAGGTGTCGGCCAGTACCCGACTGGAAATTATTACCGAAGGGATTTTATCTCGCATGATCCAAAGCGACCCTGAGCTTGATGGGGTGGCGGTGATTATTTTCGATGAATTTCACGAACGCAGTATTCACAGCGACTTTGGTTTAGCCTTAGCGTTAGAAGTGCAAGCCGGATTGCGTGACGACTTACGTTTAATGATTATGTCTGCCACATTAGACACCGCGCCTATTGCGTCGCTGCTTGCCCAGCATAGCCCAGTTCCTACTGCACAATTGGCTAGCGAAGGCCGCAGTTTTCCAGTCACGGTGAACTACACCAAAGACGTGTTGGCGCACGAGGTGATCCCTCATTGTGTTGAAGTCATTATGAACGCTGTGACAAATCATCAGGGGGATATCTTGGTGTTTCTGGCCGGTGCCGGTGCTATACACGCCGTCGCGTCTCGCTTATCGGCGCATCAGCAGCAAAACGACTATATTATTCATACCCTTTACGGCGCCATGGGTAAACAAGCCCAACAAGCGGCTATTGCTCCCGACCCTGAAGGACTGCGTAAAGTGATTCTGGCTACCAATATTGCCGAAACCAGCTTAACCATTGAAGGTGTAAAGGTAGTGATAGACAGCTTATGGGAGAATTCGGCAGAATTTCACCCCAGCAGCGGTTTAACCCAGTTAACCCAAACACGTATTTCAAAAGCCTCTGCCATTCAAAGAACCGGCCGCGCTGGACGTGTAAGTGAAGGGGTGTGCTACAGGTTAAGTGCAAAGGAAAGCTTTGAGCGCTTTGCCGAGCATAGTGCGCCGCAAATTTTACGTGAAGACGTAGCGCCGTTATTATTAGAAACGCTGAATTGGGGTACCCATTTTTCAAACCTCGCCATGCTAACTCAGCCTTCAAAGGCGCAAAGTGCCATTGCCATAAAGGCGCTAGAGGAAATTGGCGCAGTGAATGAAAAAGGGGATTTAACGGCTTATGGACGAGTGCTAGCGCAGATACCTTGCCACCCCCAGCTAGCCCATTTATTGCTGTTCACAAAACAAAATATCAGTGCTGTAGCACAATTCAGCGATGCACAAAAACGCGCAATAAAAACTGCCGCGCCTTTTATCGTGGCATTAGCCCAAGCGCAGCTTCAAAGTGAACATGTGTTGATTAGCGATGCGTTGTTGCACCTCACGCCCGCTCAGCGCAACGACATCACCAAACAAGCCAAACGCTATGCGCAATCCGTGGGGCTCAGTGAGCAGGCATTAGACTTAAGCGCGTTAGATGATGAGGCGTTGGGGCTGTGTATTGCCATAGCCTTTCCCAGGCAGGTGGCGTTTAAAACGTCTGCCTCGTATAAATTAGCGGGGGGGAAAGGCGCCGATATAAGCCTTGTTAACCCGCCGCAATGGATAGCGGTATTGCAAGGGCAGCATATCGGTAACAGCGTAAAAATTCGATTGGCGCAGCCCATTGCAGAGGCGCACCTAAAAGCGCTTTACCCTAATCAATTTACCTCATCGCCCAAGGTGCAATTTAATAAAGAGTCCCAGGTGATGGAAGCAAGGAAGGTGACCTCTTTTTATGCCATAGAATTAGCCTCGTCGCCCTTATCGAAAAGTGAAAGAGCGGATGACCCCCAGTTTTACTTACAGGAAACCGCCTCGGCATGGTTGCGTTACTTAGATGCATTGCCGTTGAAGCAATGGCCTTTATCACAGGCCAATTGGCGCTGGTGGTATAGAGTGAAGCTGGCGGCACAGCTAAATTTGCCGCAGCCTCAAGCCTACGATACGCCTGACCCGTGGCCTACATCCTTAAGCGAATTACTTACTCAGGCACGAGAGCAATTGGCACAGTCTCTGGGCACCTGCAAGAACTTACAGTCGTTACATGGGCTGGGATGGAGCAAAATATTAACCAGTGCGTTAAGCTGGCCTCAGCAAGATGCCCTTAGCCAAAGCTTGCCTGACAGCGTAGTTATTCCCACGGGGCGCAAAGCAAACTTAGATTACCGCGAAAATGGGGATGTGGTGCTATCCGTCAAAATGCAGGAGCTATACGGGCTATCTAGCCCTTATGTGGTTGCCGATGGCAAGGTGAAAATTACCTATGAATTATTGTCACCTGCGGGCAGGCCACTGCAAACCACGAAAGACATTGTGGGTTTTTGGCAGGGCAGTTATAAAGAAGTGCAAAAAGAAATGAAAGGGCGATATCCAAAACATTTTTGGCCGGATGACCCTGCCAACGCCATACCCACCACTAAAACGAAAAAGGCAATGGATAGACAAGCCGCAAAGTAATTAGGCTTACACGAAGTTACGCGTGCAAGTAATCAGGCTTAGCGGCTAAGTATTTAAACTAATGTGTTTAACTGGCGTTTTGGCTTGGCGTGACCTTTAATGCAGCCATAACATCTAAGCCAGGGAATCCATCAGCAATCATCTTATTTGCAATTTGATAATTGCGAATGCCTTCGCGAGTGGCGGGGCCAATAATGCCATCAGGCTTACCCACATCGTAACCCAGTTGGTTTAATTTGCGTTGTAAGGCAATAATGTCTGTTCTGCTATACGCGGGCAAATCTGGCAGGGTGGCTTTAATGCCCGGTGCGCCGGCAATTCTGTCGGCCAATACGCCCACGGCAATAGCGTAGAACTCAGAATTATTCCACCGCATGATCACGCGAAAATTAGGATAGGCAATAAACGCCGGGCCAGCGTGCCCTGCCGGTACAATCACATAGGCGGTCGTGTCGTCTTCACCTAGGGGGCTGCCATCGGCTTTCGTCACACCTAGTTCATGCCACTCACTGAGGCTACGCCGATTTTTATAGCCGGAGAGCTGAAAGTTGAAGCCCTCTGGTAATGTAATTTCACGGCCCCAGCGGAAACCCGGTTTCCAACCCAAGCTTTTGAGAAAGTTTGCCGCCGAGGTTAACGCGTCTTCTTCACTGTTCCACAGATTAATCTGCCCGTCGTTGTCACCATCAACGGCATAATGGGTGTAGGCAGAAGGCATAAATTGGGTATGCCCCATGGCGCCAGCCCACGAACCTACCATTTCGTCTTTGGTTAACGATTCGCGCTCTAATAGCTTAACTGCCACCAAAAGCTCCTGCGTAAAGTAGGTGCTTCTGCGTGGGTCACAGGCCAAGGTTGCCAACGAATCGAGCACTGACATTTTACCTTTATATCCGCCAAAATTCGTTTCTAGCCCCCAAAAGGCCAGTAAATAATGGGGAGGAATTCCGTACTTATCATTTAGTGCATCGAGTAATTTTTCATGCTTTGCTAACATCTCTTGGCCCTTAGTGGTGCGCCAATCGGTGACGCGTTTACTAAAATAGCCCGGAAACGTTTGCACAAATTCAGGTTGAGAACGGTCAAGTTCAATGACTCTGGCTTGATACTCAAGTTTGGGGAAGATAGCGTCGACGGTGGTTTGGCTCACGCCCTGTTCTAGTGCTTGTTCAGCCAATTCTGCCGTACATACGGAAAAGGTGTCCGATGCTGATACATGACATGCACTTAGCAACGATAAAGCGGCAACCCACTGCGTGCCTCTACTCATAAAACCCATAGTATAATTCCTGTATTGTCCGACTACATGCTATCGCATACTGACTGGCTAACGCGAGTAAAATTGTCAGCCTATTATTTGGTTGGGGCTTGCTTAATAACCTTTATGACCTCGGCATTACCATTGAGTTCGGCAAGTTCCAGCAAGTAGCTTTTTTGCAGTTCATCGAGTTTTTGGCTACCAAGCAATTCCACCACGCGGTCAGCCTCGCCGCGAACAATTGATGACTGTAGCCCTTCCATATTGGCAATACTATGTGGAACGGATTGAGAAGACATAAACTTACCCCATTTGTTGATAAAGCTATTCTTGCTACGGCATAATCCTCATTATCGATTTATCAAAGGGCGAAGAATTATTCTTGTTGTTGCTTGTCTATAGCAGTGATAGGGTTCGCAAACGAAAGGTGCATCGTTGGCGCAAAAGCGCTGGTGACTGCAAGAATCAATACTCATCATCTAAGTGGCGTCTCCCGTGGCAAAAAAGCAAAGTAATCCCAAAAAGAAGTCTTCTTTCTTATTTAAATTATTCTGGCGACTTTTCTTCGTTGGTTTAGTGGTGCTAGGTGCTTATGCCTTTTATCTTGATGCGCAAATAAAGCACGAATTTTCGGGCAACAAGTGGGAAGTGCCCGCGCAGATTTTTGCCCGCCCATTACGACTTAGCAAAGGGGAAGAAATCACCGTTCAAGAAGTCCTCGATGAGCTATCTTTACTCGGTTATCGAAAGGTGACTGATGCAGACAGTAGTGGTGAATACAGTTACCGAAATGGTGTTTTAACCGTTCAGCGACGGGCGTTTCACTTCCCAGAAGGCGCTGAGCCACAGCGACATTTAGTGATCAGTTGGCAAGGTAGCAGAATTAAAGAGATACAAGATGTTAGTCAGGGACGCGCTTTCGGCTCAGTGAAATTAGAACCTTGGCTTGTGACTCGCATGGTGAGCGGTAGCCACGAAGACCGCATGCTAGTGAGTATAGATACCACGCCTGACATGCTACCAAAGGCACTGACACTAGTTGAAGATAGAAATTTTTATAATCACCACGGGGTAGCGCCCTTATCTATTCTTCGTGCATTAATGGCAAATATAGCGGCAGGGCGAACCGTTCAGGGGGGAAGTACGCTTACCCAACAATTGGTTAAGAACATGTTCTTAACCCGCGAACGCTCTATCGTACGCAAAGCAAAAGAAGCCATTATGGCGGTAATTATTGATGCGCGTTACAGTAAATCGGAAATATTGGAAGCCTACTTAAATGAAGTGTTTTTAGGGCAAAATGGCGATATGGCCGTGCACGGATTCGGCCTTGCCAGCTATTTCTATTTTGACCGCCCCGCCAATGAATTAAGTGTACCTGAGATTGCCACCTTGGTCGCTATGATCAAAGGCCCATCCTATTACAACCCAAGGCGTTACCCCGAGCGCGTTAAAGAACGTAGAGATTTAGTCTTACGCATGTTGTTTGACGAAAACGAAATTGATCGCTCTCAGTATGAACGGTATGTATCTATGCCTTTAGGGTTAGCATCGGGTGCCAGTTTAGCCAGCGGTAAACACCCCGCATTCATGGAGCAGGTAAGGCGTGAATTAAATGAAATATTAGCCGAACCGAGCTTACGTGATTCAGGGGTAAAGGTTTTTACAACCCTTGATATTGTGGCGCAGCGCAGAGCAGAAAAAGCACTTTCAAGCACGTTAAATGCGCTGCAAAAAAATCGAACCGTGCCATTAGAAGGCGCGATGATAGTCACTGACAGTGCAAAGGGTGAAGTCCGCGCGATTGTGGGGGGTAAAGACGTGTCATTTAAAGGCTTTAACCGTGCACTTGACGCCAAAAGACCCATAGGCTCCTTGGTGAAACCTGCGGTCTATTTGACCGCGCTCGAGGATCCTACCGAGTTTAACTTGGCCACGCCTTTAGCTGATGAACCTATTACCTTGGAAAGCAAAGGGGGGAAAACCTGGTCACCACAAAACTATGACAAAACGTTCAGAGGCCAAGTGTCTTTGCTACAAGGACTCACGGAATCTCTCAATATCCCTACTGTTAACTTAGGCATGCAGGTGGGTTTAGATGCGGTAGTGAATACGCTAGAAAAGTTAGGGGTAGGGGCAGCTATTGAACAAGTGCCATCGCTCACGTTAGGCGCTTTTGAGCTTACGCCTTTTAATACTAACCAAATGTATCAAACCTTATCAAATGGGGGGCGCTACATCCCACTGCACACAGTGTCAGCGGTGGTAACGGCAGACAATGGCTTATTATGGCAAAAGGCAGAATTCTTCTCACAACGTACCGATGAAGCTGCCACTTATTTGTTGAATTACGCGCTCTATAAAGTCACCACGCAGGGTACAGCGAAACGTGTTGGCGCCACCTTTGGCACCACAAATATGGCGGGTAAAACAGGCACAACTGACGATTATCGTGATAGTTGGTTTAGCGGGTTCGATCGCAACAATGTGGTGACTGTATGGGTGGGGAATGACGACAACCAACCTGTGGGATTAACCGGTGCATCAGGTGCATTACCTGTGTTCGTTAACTATATGAAATCCCAAGCGCCTAAATCCTTATCTAGGCGTTTTCCCGAAGGGCTTGGCATTGCGCATTTTGATGCGAAGACTGGCGCTGTGGTGGTGGCAGGCTGTGCGGGAAGCTTAAGTGTGCCAGCCATACTTGATGTGCTTCCTCCGCCGCAACAAGATTGCGCGGGCAAACCTGTTCGCAGTAAACAAGAGCAGGAAAAAGGCGATAAAAAGAGCTGGTGGGAACGTTGGTTTGGAGAATAAAAAAGCCAGCTGAGCACTAGAAAACACCTAGTAGGGAGCTTTCTAGTGCCTCGCTGGAAAAACGCCCAGGGAGTAGGCTTACATCTAAGTTTAAGTCTGATTCAAAACATACCGTGCGGTAGAAAATATCAGCGCACTAATGGCAAAGGCGAATACCGGGCCTAATACGAGCATGAACAAAGCACTTGTCGTTAACATGGTAGCCTCTCAAACATCGTCTTTTTTGGTCACACTATCTTGCGTCATTGGCGTGATAGTGATGTCGGCCATTAATGAATTGTCTTCTTCAATGGTTGGCTCGAAAATATGGCTCGCCGTGAGGACCTCGTGGGTAATATCCAACGATATTTCTTGCTTCACTTGGGCGACCGCCGAGCTTACAAGGTAGTCTGTGTATCGGCCCAGCTCGTTTTCTGGCTCATTGGCTTGCGCGCCGAACGCGCTCGTGGCTAGCAAGGTTAATGCAGTCATTGAAATAGCAGTGCGGTTTGTGAAATTCGTAAACATAGTTAGCTCCTTTAATTAAACGCTACAAACTGCATATCTTCAGTACTGCATTGCAGTTATTAGTTAAGTCGTGGTCTAAGTACAAATGGTTTAAACATGAATAATGAAGATATTCGTTATTTTTGTACTTGGTACCTTAGCTATAGCGAGGGGCGTGCCATTCTTGATTGTTTTTATAAGCATCTGAATTTATTGAGTTATATTTTTATGGAGAACAAGGTGCCTGCCATGACGTGTTTATTGATTACTAAAAATTGGTGATATTCACAACTGAAGTGGTCAATAACGCTAATGCGGTTTTGGAGGGCAATTGGTGGGAGCACCTGAGGGGAGTCAGAAGCCAAACATAGGGTGTAAAAATACTGAGTAAAAAGCGAGGCGGTGCTGGCTACGCCTCGCTATGTATTCGTGCGCTTACTGTTTCAATTTAGTGATTAGCGTAACCGTAACGGTGAGAATACTACCTGCAACGAACCCGACAATGCCATCAACAATAATCGCTGCTACAGGCTCAATCTGAGGAATTAAGTTGCTGGCAACTATTGCACTATGATGCACAAACTCAATGTTATGAGTGAGGATTCCACCACCGACTAAAAACATGGCAATGGTGCCCACTATAGCTAGGGTTTTCATCAATAACGGTGCCGCAATAAGTAGACCGCGACCGAAGAAACGCTGGGTAGTATTCATAGAGCCAGTTAGCGACTTTCTCAGTAAATACAAGCCCACATCATCCATTTTCACAATAGCGGCGACAATACCGTAAACGCCCAATGTAATTGCAATGCTAAGTGCGACTAACACGCCAACTTGTGTTGTAAAGCTAGCGGTACTAACACTGCCTAACGCGATGACAATGATTTCGGCTGACAAGATGAAATCGGTGCGAATAGCGCCCTTTATCTTATCTTTTTCGAACGCCACCATATCGGTTTCACTGTGACTAATTGCTGCGAGTCTTTCTTCTCTACTGTGGGTTTCGTCTTCATGAGGCAGGTATTTATGAAGCAGCTTTTCAGCGCCTTCAAAACACAGGTAAAGGCCACCAATAATCAGTAACACCGTAATTAGCGCTGGCACAAACGCACTGATCAACAATGCGGCTGGCACCAAAATAACCTTATTGAGCAAAGAGCCTTTGGCGACGGCCCATACAACCGGAAGCTCTCGATCCGCTTTCACGCCACTGACTTGGTTAGCATTAAGGGCAAGATCATCGCCTAAAACGCCGGCAGTTTTCTTGGCGGCGACTTTAGACATAACGGCGATGTCGTCCATTAGTGTTGCGATATCATCAAGCAATGCGAGTAAATTTGCAGCTGCCACCTGTGTATGTCCTTATTAAATTGAAAAATGCAGCATACGTTGCGAATACCTCAATTGGCAACGGTAACCTGCTATATTTGCGATGTTATTATGATTCAAACTAGTCTATTTACGGTAACTACTCTTGGTCATTGGCTCTACGAAGGATAATTATGTTAGCTGCACTCTCTGTCCGCTCATACACCAAGGCGATGCAACAGCATTCCCACAATTTCTATCAATTAGTGCTCCCCCTTAACGGGCATATCGCCATTCAGGTGGCGCAATTCAATGGCAATGTGGGAGTGGGGGAGGGCATTTGCATTGGGCCTAACATGCTACATCAGTTTAATGCAGAACAAGCAGCAAGATTTGTGGTGGCAGATTTAACTGAAGTTCCTCACAACATAGAAACCGCGCCAAGCCCGGTATTTCGAATTACCCCGCCTTTACAGTCGTTACTCAATTATATTGAGGTGCAATTAACCCACAGTTACAGCGATGATCTGCAGTCTTCCATGGTAGCCTTATTCACCCAACTGTTGGCCACTCAGCCCACGGGGAAGCAACTAGATAGGCGTATTACACCTATTTTAAGTCGCGTTCATCAAAACATTGCGGCGAAACACACGGTTAACGACCTCGCAAAAGCGGCCTGTATGGGCGTGACACAGTTTAAAGGGAAATTTACTGACGCTACAGGGATGGGGCTTAGGCGTTATTTGATAAAGCTGAGAATGGAAAAAGCGCGGGCACTATTAAGCCAAACCGATACGCCTATTATTGAAGTGGCAGCCCAAGTGGGTTATGACGATGTGTCAGCGTTCACCCGCCGGTTTACCCATTATTTTGGGAAGCCGCCAAAGTATTACCATCGAAAGTCGGTTTAACGACGCCTAACCAAACAAAAAATTCGGCTAATCTGCAAAGAATGTGCGTGTAAAATCACTTACTGTTTATTTTGAATATTTTATATGAATAACCCAGTTGGAGGCGTAAGTGGCAACATTTTGCGGAATAATTGCAATCTTGATGTGGGGATTGCTTGCAGTGCTAAGCGTCTATTCAGCCGACATTCCTCCATTCCAACTACTGTTTGTTTGTTTTGCCGTTTCGTGCTCTTTGGTGGTTATCAAACGGCTGGTTAAAAAAGAGCCGGTCTTGCGGAAGCCGCATTTAACGCCACGCCAGTGGGCTGTTGCCATAGGAGGGTTATTCGGGTTTCATTTTTGCTACTTTTTGGCATTGCGGTTTGCTCCGCCCATTGAGGCCAGTCTTATTGGTTACTTATGGCCGCTTTTATTAGGTGTTGCTGTGGCCAATGCCCATCAGCGTTATTTCGCCTTTGCTGGCGGCATATTCGGTTTTATCGGCTGCGGAATTTTAGTCACTGGCGGTGAAGGTGTTAACTTTAAAAGTGAGTTCGTTTTAGGCTACAGCCTTGCCCTGGCATGTGCGTTTATTTGGTCGGGATATTCTTGGTTTATGTCGCGCACCAATAGCCATGTCGAAGATATTGGCTGGATTTCTGGTGCGGTGGCGGTGTTAGCACTTGTTGCTCACCTATTGCTTGAAGAAAGCCACTGGCAATTTTCTTACCAGGCATGGGTAAGTGCGATCATGCTTGGCTTAGGGCCCGTGGGAGGGGCATTTTATTTGTGGGATGCAGGGCTGAAATTTGGGAATAAGGCTTTGTTAGCAAGCTTAAGTTTTGCTACGCCTGTTATTTCCAGTATTGCGCTGTATGTTTTTGGAATGAGCGCCCTTTCTGCCGCGGTAGGCCTGGCTATTGCTTTTATTCTGGTGGGGGCGCTAATGAGTAATGCATTGCCTGCGTTGTTCATGCGATTTGTTGTTTTAAAGAGAAATATATAGTGTCAAAAGAACGCGCGCGTCACGGTGGGCGGTGGGTGTCACTATTTGAATTCGTCATTATAAATTTAGTTAACTTTCTCTTTATTGATACGGGCTTCAATAAACTTGTCGTGTTCGCCGGTATTGGTACATTCAAGTGTACCCCCAGTCCACGTCGCAACGATAGCAAAGGACTTATTCATCGTTGAAGAGCAGTTAATTCGTTTTTTAGGGCGTTCATGATAACTTCTATCTTCTTTGCCTTTCCGCGTGTCCACGATATCTGGGCTATTCTTTTTTTCTCTAAATTCTTTTGCTGCTCGACGACTTTCTTCTTCAATCGCTTGTTCGTGCTGACTAGATAAATAATCAAGTGCACCCACCCGAGGTGACAGGTTTAACTTGCCCGCTCGTTGATTTTGGGCGCTTACTGAGGGTTTGGAGGGCTGCTCTGCATTTTGTGTCATTGTATCAGTAGATACCGGCTTTTTTGCTTCATTTAGGGGCAAAGTTTCCGGTGGCTCAGCAGCCTTCTCTTGTGAAGCTGGTGCGCTTTCATCCTCGATGTGGGCTGGTAACGTGTCTGCCGTTTTGTTTGGCGTTACTGGTGTATGGCGCGCGCTTACGGGCGGCATTTCCGGCGCATCTTCAATGGTGGGAGCGGGTGGTTCCACCTTTGTGGGCGCCTTGACTAACGGGAAGTATAGCTGGGCTTTTATTGTTGGTTTTAAAACGGTTTCTCGAGTTTCAATGATATGCGGGTGAGCCAATATTATCACCAGCACCACCATCGCGTGCAATAAGCCAGACACAACAAGGGCGCGTCCCCAAGGCTTGCGCTTAGGAACGTAAATATGTGCCGGTGTATCTTGGATAAAATGGGTTATCGCTGTCATCAACAGATACAGACCGCACTATACATACAAAAGTTCCGTCCTATATTTATCGTATTAATTAGTTTATCTACCTCATATTGCTCCAATTGTGGGCAGCGCAATGCGGTTGCACAGAAATAGTGCATTAAATGTTGCGTTTTTGTTTACCGTTTTGCCTAAGTGGTTGTTTTTTATAGATAAGAATTTGTGGCACATCTCTTGGTTTAACAATCCCATAAGACACACTATGTGCCATATAACCATTACATACTGGGAGCAACTCATGAAACTAGTCACAGCTATCATCAAGCCTTTCAAGCTAGATGATGTTCGTGAAGCCATTTCAGAAATCGGAATTGACGGGTTAACCGTTACCGAAGTGAAAGGTTTCGGACGTCAAAAAGGACACACTGAACTTTACCGCGGGGCGGAATATCAGGTGGATTTTCTACCTAAGGTTAAACTGGAAATTGCAGTTCAGGATGATCAAGTAGAACGCCTGGTTGAAGCCATCGTTGGCGCAGCCAAAACAGGCAAGATTGGGGACGGCAAGGTGTTTGTTTACGACCTTGAACACGCTGTTCGTATTCGAACTGGTGAGTCGGATAGCGACGCGCTGTAAGCCACTACGATATATTTGCGGAGAAAACCATAATGGAAATCACTTTTGAACTTGGGTATGCGCTAGATACCTTTTACTTCTTAATCTGCGGTGCACTAGTCATGTGGATGGCTGCAGGTTTTGCAATGCTAGAAGCCGGTTTGGTTCGAGCGAAAAATACCACAGAAATTCTAACTAAAAACGTGTCACTTTTTGCTATTGCTTGCACAATGTATATGATTTGCGGTTATGACATCATGTACGGCGGCGGTATCTTCCTAGACGGCATCATGGGCGACGGTGCGACTGGTGTTGCTGAAGACGCAGCAACCTATGCGCCATCTGCTGACTTCTTCTTCCAAGTTGTGTTCGTTGCAACGGCAATGTCAATTGTATCAGGTGCTGTCGCTGAACGTATGAAGCTATGGGCATTCCTTGCTTTTGCAGTGGTAATGACAGGCCTTATCTATCCAATGGAAGGTGCTTGGACATGGGGCGGCGAAGCGGTCTTCGGCATGTACACGCTTGGCGACGAAGGTTTCTCTGACTTCGCGGGTTCAGGTATCGTGCACATGGCAGGCGCAGCGGCTGCATTGGCTGGCGTACTTGTACTTGGTGCTCGTAAAGGTAAGTACACTGCTGACGGTAAAGTTAACGCAATCCCCGGTGCAAACTTACCTCTAGCTACACTAGGTACATTCATTCTTTGGATGGGTTGGTTTGGCTTCAACGGTGGTTCTGTACTTGCTACGGCTACTGTAGAAAGCGCAAACTCAGTGGCTATCGTATTTATGAATACAAACGCAGCTGCAGCTGGCGGTACTATCGCAGCGCTTATCGTCGCACGTATCATGTTCGGTAAAGCCGACCTAACAATGGCATTAAACGGCGCACTTGCAGGTCTAGTTGCTATTACTGCTGAGCCTTCAACACCAACCCCCCTTGAAGCAACTTTATTCGGTGGCCTAGGTGGTATCCTTGTTGTACTAAGCATTGTAACCCTTGATAAGCTTAAGATTGATGATCCAGTAGGCGCTATCTCTGTTCACGGTGTGGTAGGTCTTTTAGGTCTAATCCTAGTGCCTTTCACTAACGATGGTTCAAGCATTACCGGTCAGCTTTTAGGTGCAGTGACCATCTTCGTATGGGTATTTGTAACCAGCTTGGTTGTTTGGTTAGCGCTTAAAGCAATCATGGGTATCCGTGTAAGCGAAGAAGAAGAATTCGACGGCGTAGATATGAGTGAATGTGGATTGGAAGCTTATCCTGATTTCACTGGCGGTCGTTCGTAAGAAAGTCCGAGAGGCAAATTAAAATACAATAATAATGCCTTCATCACCAAGTTTAAGCCCTGCAATTGCAGGGCTTTTTTCGTTTTTCACCTTGACCAAATAAGTCTACACTAGGAGAGACCGTGGCGACTTGCTAGTGTAGGATGCAAAGCACCTAGTGTGTATGGACTCTGACGTTAGTCTTGGTGCGTTGCGCATAATATAAAAATATCTTTACCTCTTAATCGCTGAAAGAGGTTGATAACAGGGAATAGAAAATGTTGTTTCGAGTGTGCTTAGTTGTGAGTGTGTTCTTCCTGTTTGTCAGTCATTTTGCAAATGGCTACGACAGAATTACTGGAAAGCCCTTTGCAAGTCGGTCTGAGGTGATTGCGCAAAATGGTATGGTGGCGACCAGCCAGCCACTCGCCACCCAAGTGGCGTTGGACATTTTGAAGCAAGGCGGCAATGCCATAGATGCGGCCATTGCTGCTAACGCCATGTTGGGCCTGGTAGAGCCCACGGGTTCAGGTGTGGGCGGCGATCTCTTTGCTATGGTTTGGTATGCTGAAGAAAATAAGCTGTACGGGCTAAATGCATCAGGCCGCTCTCCTCGACAACTCACCGCTGACGTATTTACTGAAAAAGGACTGACACAGATTCCCAAATTTGGCCCCTTGCCGGTCTCTGTGCCAGGTGCGGTGGACGGTTGGTTTGAATTGCACAACAAATTTGGCACGTTACCTATGTCGACCCTGCTCACGCCTGCCATCCGGTACGCGCGAAATGGTTTTCCTGTTTCTGAACTCATTGCTTACTATTGGCAAGTCAATGCAGAGCGCATTGGGCACTACGAAGGGTTCGCTGAAACCTTTTTGATTAATGGTAAGTTGCCTCAAAAGGGCGATATATTTAAAAACCCCGGCCTCGCCGTCACCTATGAGAAAATTGCGACTGGCGGCCGCGATGCTTTCTACAAAGGGGATATCGCCAGAATTATTGACGCATATATGAAAAGCCAAGGGGGATACCTTTCGTATCAAGATTTATCATCTCATACGTCAGAGTGGGTTGAGCCCGTGTCTGCAAATTATCGTGGCTACGACGTGTGGGAGCTCCCACCCAATGGGCAAGGCATAGCGGCACTGCAAATACTCAATATATTGGAACGTTATGATATTGAAGGCATGGGGTTTGATTCGGCAGACTACATTCACACCTTTGTTGAGGCAAAGAAACTGGCATTTGAAGATAGAGCCAAGTTTTACGCCGACCCTGAATTTAACGCCATTCCTGTGGACTGGCTTATATCAAAGGACTATGCCCGAGAGCGTCAGGCCCTTATTGACAACGAGAAAGCGGCTACGCGGGTGGATGCTGGCCGCTATGAAGGCGATACTGTCTACCTGACTGTGGCCGACAAAGAGGGCAATATGGTCTCGCTTATCCAAAGTAATTACCGAGGAATGGGGTCGGGTATGACACCGCCGGGTTTGGGCTTTGTGCTTCAAAACCGAGGTGAGTTATTTACGTTAGAAAAGGGCCACTTTAATGAATTTCGACCCGGTAAACGGCCCTTTCACACGATTATTCCTGCGTTTGTAACCCGTAACGGTGAACCGATTCTAAGCTTTGGCGTGATGGGCGGTGGCACTCAACCCCAAATGCATGCACAAATCATTGTGAATTTGCTCGATTTTGGCATGAATTTACAGGAAGCGGGCGATGCACCCCGTATTCTTCATAGCGGCTCGAGCAGCCCTACCGGCGCGTTAATGAGGGATGGTGGCTATGTGAGCTTGGAGTCAGGTTTTTCCGAAGAGGTGCAGCGTGAACTGATGAAGCGTGGCCATACTTTACAACGGGAAGTTGGGGTGTTTGGTGGCTACCAAGCCATTGCTTGGGATAAACAAAAAAAGGTGTATATTGGTGCGTCTGAGAGCCGAAAAGATGGACAAGCCGCAGGGTATTAATACACACTTGCAAATGACTACGACATGGTGAAATAAAACAATAAAGTACGCCCATGACTCAACCACAAAAAGGCATATGTGCAGAGCCTAATTTGCATGCGCAATATCTATTACTGAATGTTATCGATGATGATAGTGAAGCCGTACGCGCCAAACTGTCACGGGTACTTGATGTATTCGAACATTTTGAGAATGAGCACTACGAGGCTATGGTAACGGGGGTTGTGGCAATAGGTACGGGTTATTGGATGGAAATATACCCCGGCTTGATCCCCGTTGAACTTGCCCCGTTTCCCGACATGCAAAGCGAAGACCGCAGTGCGCCTACCATGCCCTGTGATCTGTTCATACAAATTCGCGCAGACCGGCTAGATATATGCCATGCCATTGGCATTGAGGTGATGAACTTGTTGCGTTTGCACGTGGAGCTTGTGGAGCAAGTGCGTGGTTTTCGTTATTTAGATGGCCGAGACCTTAATGGCTACTTGTATGGTGCAGATAACCCCAGAGGCATGAAGCGAAGGAAAGTGGCTATTGTTGGTGACAACGACCCTGACTTTGTGGGGGGCAGTTATTTGCACGTTCAGCGCTATCGTCATGATTTAAGACGCTGGGATTCCTTGTCCACTCGGCAAAAAGAGCAGGTGATGGGCACAACCCAAGAGCATAACCTAGTAAGCCCAGAACAGTCTGAATCATCCCACAGTATTCGCGCAAGCATCGCCACCACTGAAAGTGGTGAGCCTAGTTTAATAAAGCAAGGCATGCCTTATGGGGACATGGCGTCTCAAGGGATGTTTTTTGTTTCGTGTTCGGCCACCGCGAGGGCGTTTAAGGCCATGCTTCATAGCCAAATTTACGGCAACGGGGAAGGCGATTACGACAGGTGGCTAGATTTTACGAGTGCTGAAACAGGCGCTGCGTTTTTTGCGCCTTCTATTCAATTTATACGCGAACAAGCCAAAATCATTGAATGAGCGGCTAAGCCGCCCAAACAATGCGTCAGCCTGCGACCTACAAAGTAGCAAATACTTTATCTGCTGCTTGTAAGGTTTTTTCAATAATGTCTTTATCGTGAAGTTTAGACACGAAGCCGGCCTCGTAAGACGCAGGTGCTAAATATACTCCCTCATTAAGCATTCCGTGATAAAACGTTTTAAAACGTTCGGTATCGCAGTTAATAGCTTGCTGGTAGTTGGTCACCTTTTTTACATCGGTGAAAAACAGTCCAAACATACTGCCCGCCACGTTTGTCGTAAATGGTATACCGTGTTTATCAGCTAACGCTTGCATCCCCTCAACCAAAGCTTTCGTGTTGTCGAATATGCTGTCATAAAGATCATCTTGCTCAATTTGGGTTAGTGCAGCAAGACCCGCTGCCATGGCGACAGGGTTACCCGACAAGGTACCTGCTTGATAAACGGGGCCGGTAGGGGCTATATGCGTAAGAATATCTCGCTTACCACCGAAACAGCCCACAGGCATACCGCCACCAATCACTTTGCCTAGGCAGGTTAAGTCGGGAGTAATGCTATATCGCTCTTGTGCGCCGCCCCGAGACACTCGAAAGCCAGTCATCACTTCATCAAATATCAGCAAGCTGCCATAGTGGTTACAAACGTCTCTAAGGCCTTGTAAAAAACCGTCAACCGGCGGGATGCAATTCATGTTTCCCGCAACAGGTTCTACAATAATACAGGCAATATCGTCACCGTGAGCGGCAAACACTTCTTTGACACTATCAAGATTATTAAATTCTACCGTGAGGGTATGCTCCGCTACATTCTCAGGGACACCTGGTGAGCTAGGCACCCCTAATGTCAGCGCGCCCGACCCAGCTTTAACTAACAGAGAATCTGCGTGGCCGTGGTAACAGCCTTCAAATTTAACAATTTTATTGCGCCCAGTGTAACCTCTCGATAACCGAATGGCTGACATCGTGGCTTCTGTGCCAGAGTTAACCATACGTACCATTTCCATAGAAGGCACCAATTTACTGACTTTCTCAGCCATGATGACTTCGGCTTCTGTAGGCGCGCCGAAAGAAAGACCATTGTATGAGGCGTCGATAACCGCTTGGCGTATTTTCTCATTGTTGTGGCCAAGGACCATAGGGCCCCACGACTGAACATAATCGATGTATTGTTTACCGTCGGCGTCCCAAATGTACGGGCCGTCAGCTTTAGTAATAAAGCGCGGCGTGCCACCTACGGCTTTAAAAGCACGCACAGGAGAGTTAACACCGCCAGGGATAGTTTGCTGTGCGCGAGAAAAAAGGGCTTCAGATTTTTGCATTTAATTCTTTACTCTTATTGCTGTACCAAATCACTTCACGTTCGTGTTTACTGACCACGTTTTCTACCCCTAACGTAAGGGCAAACAGCGCCATTCTAACTAACACGCCGTTATCGGTTTGACGGAAAATGGCAAGGTTGGGGTTTAAATTTAAATCGTTATCGAGTTCGTTAGCTTCAATACGCGAGTCGCGAGGAAGTGGATGCATGATCACTGTTTTTGATTGAAAGTGACGGGTATAAATAGACTGATTTAAACGAAACTTACCGCGATATTTATTGGCTTCTTCTTGCGACGGGAAGCGCTCTTCTTGAATACGGGTTTGGTAGCAAATGTCTGCATCCATGTTCCCTTCCAGTGTGTCTGTAATGGTGAGTCGGTGTCCCGCATTGTCAATAGCATCAATCACGGGTTGGGGCATAGCCAACTCTTTAGGTGAAATAAGGGTAAAATGAATATCCTTAAACAAACACAACAGGCGAGACAGTGAATGTACCGTTCGCCCGTAACGTAAATCTCCAATCATGGCGATATGTAAGCCATCAATGCTACCACCATTGTATTCCCGTTCACGTTTTATAGTGAATAAGTCCAACAGGGCTTGGGTAGGGTGCTCATTGGCTCCGTCACCGCCATTGATGACGGGGACACGGCTGCCTTCGGCGAACTCTGCCACTGAACCTGCGGCAGGGTGACGCATGGCAATAATGTCAGAATAGCCGCTTAATACTCGGGCTGTATCGTAAAGTGATTCCCCTTTGGCTAATGCCGAACTCGACATGCCGGTGGTTTCACGTACTTCCCCGCCCAATAAGTTAAAAGCCGTACCAAAGCTTACACGGGTACGGGTACTAGGTTCAAAAAATAAGTTACCTAAAATAGCGCCTTCTAGCACGGTGGTGCGTTTTTGACGTTTAGCGTAAGGCTGCATGGAATGAGCGACGGAGAAGACTTTCTCAATAGCATCGCGATCGAATTGATTAACCGAAAGAATATGGTTACCAGTAAAGTCTGACATAGGGCACTCAATCATCAACGAAAACGTGCGTAGTGTATAACAAAGCTAAGGCTATGTAATCCTTCTCGGTCATATATTGGCAGTGTAATTTAGGCTAAATGCCATACCACTACGTGGGGTTTATTTCGTACAATATGCCCTAAACAGGGTGGTAATTTTTTCTACTGCTGGCGCTACATGAGCGCTAATTTCTGAATCTGTCATGGGTTGACGAAGGCCACATAAAAGCATGGTGTGAAATTCACCTTTCAGCAATGCACAAAAATCAAAGGCTAACTTATGGGCTAACTCAGTGCTGAGAGTAGGGCTGCCGTAGCGCTTAAAAGCTGCGCCAAGTGTATCTAATGTGGCTAAAGGACCGGCTTGATAAAACAGCTCGGCAGCACGCGGGTTATTTCCACCCTCTGCAATAATGACGCGAAACAGTGCTATAGCGTCAGGGTCTTGCAAAAGTTTAATAAATTGCGTGCCAACCTTGGTGAGATACTTGGGCATAGGTTGGGCTTTAGCGTCGTCTTCAATCTGCAACGCATCGAGTTGGTACGAGCGGCATTTAGAACCAATTGCCGCTTTAAAAAGGCTATCTTTACTGGAAAAGTGAGAATAAACCGTTTGTTTCGACACCCCAGAGGCTTTAGCTACCGAATCCATGGAGGTATTGGCAAAGCCTTCCTTCAGGAAGAGGGTTGATGCGGCTCTAAGAATATCTTGTCGCTTCTCTTCACTCTTTGGACGCCCTTGGCGACGGGGTTCTGTCACAGGCAAATTAACCTCTCATTAAAAAAATATTAATATCAAACTGGACGGTCTAGTATTTATAAATTAGCATATCAGCACTAGAATGCCAAATTGGACGGCGATTGCTAAGGATGTCAGTCATGAATAGTACCTCTCACTACCCTATAAAAGGGACGCTATCGCTTTACTCTGCTATCGGGTTATTTGCCTTAGTATTAGTCATGTTAATGTTTGCAGCTGGCCTTAATGGTGCGCCTCAACAGGCCAGTGATGCTCCAGCTACCCGAGTTGAGACTGATACTCTCTATATTCAAGAAGGTTTTGTGACCTCTGTCTATGTGTACGGTCTCGTTGAGTCACCGAATGCATCAGATTTATCTTTTGATAGTGCAGGGCAAGTCACGGCTATTTTCAACGAGGAAGGTGATTGGGTTGAAAAAGGCGCGGTAATGGCCACCCTTGATGCTGAGCGTTTGCGAGCAAGGCAAGTTGAACTAGAAGCCTCATTAGCACGGGCAAATGCGGACTTAGCGCTTGCGAATATGACTTTGTCTCGGGTGAAAACCTTGGTGGATAAAAAGCTCATCTCTTCACAACAGCTCGATGAAGCTAATGCCTCTCAAGCATCCGCACAGGCGCAAGTTGAAGAAATCAACGCTACGCTAGCCAGCCTTGCCGTGGACAGTGACAAAACCCGATTGCTGGCTCCCTTCTCAGGTACTGTCAGTGCTCGCTATGTCGATGAGGGGGGTGTGCTGGCAGCAGGGGCTCCTCTGTTTACTTTAACCAGCAAACAGGCATATCAAATTCGCTTAGCCGTTCCCGCCGACATGCTGTCTATATTTGCGCTGGGTGAAATGGTCTCTGTTGAGTTTGAAAATGGTCAGTTAAATGGAAAGGTACTGCAACATCTCCCTATACGGAATCGACAAACCCGCACCATTGATGTTTTGGTCTCCGTGAACGCTGACGATGGCTTGCGGCCCGGTGATATGGCAAAAGTACGTGGCGAAAAAAGACATGCCGAAACTGGCGCTTGGCTGCCAGTGGGGGCGCTCAGTAACGGCTTGAGAGGTTTGTGGCGTGTTTTTGTGGTTAATCCACAAACGCAGACGTTAGAAGGGCGGGCTGTGGAAGTACTCTACACCAATGGAGAGCGAGCATTTGTGCGCGGCGCCATACGTGATCAGCAGCAATTTGTCATCAGTGGTACCCACAAATTATCGCCGGGGCAAACCGTGCGGGTGTCCTCTTCTTCGCCCATTACCACAGGTGCTGGGCAATGAAATTTATCCCTGTCGAAGAAAGTAAAGATTACCCCTGGTACACCCTGTTTTACCGTAATGGACACCTACTTATTTTAAGTTTGGTGATCCTCATGGTGGCAGGCCTCTCTGCATTGTCTGCGCTACCTCGACTAGAAGACCCAAGAATTGATACCCGCAATGCGCTCGTTATTACCGCTTATCCGGGCGCATCGGCGGCCCGAGTAGAGGCCTTGGTGAGCGACGTGATTGAAGATGAGTTACGGGAAATCTACGAAATTAAAGAGGTGAAATCTACGTCTCGTGCGGGTATCTCTGTTATCAATATTGAAACCCAAGATTGGATTGATAATAGCAGTAACGAACAGCTATTTAGCGAGATAAGAGACAGCATTAACGCCGTTGCAGAAACATTTCCTGAAGGGGTTGCTGCCCCAGTTTTTGATGAAAAGCGGGGCGCCACCGCGTTTACTCTATTACTCAGTCTTTCCGCTGAGTACCCTGAAAACACACCGCTCACATTGGTGGGTCGACTTGCAGAAGAACTCACCGATCGCCTGCGCAATGTTAACGGTACAGAACTGGTTCGCATTTATGGTGCGCCTGAGGAGGAAATTAGTGTCAGTATTTCTCCACAAAAGCTGGCGGCTACAGGGCTTACCCTGCAACAAGTGAGTCGTGTTATTCAAGCTGCTGATCCAAAGCTTCCTGCGGGGGTGTTAGATACAAAGCGCAATAACTTACGTTTTAGCGTGGCAGAAGGGTTGGATGGTATCGCCACTATTGCAGCCATCCCCCTCATTAACCAGCAAGGCCGTTATCTACGGGTGGACGATATAGCGGATGTCACGCGCGGCTATACCACCCCTCGTGCCGACATTGCCCTGGTTGACGGCGAGGAAGTCATATTTGTAGCAGCGCGTATGCAGACCTCCCTGAGGGC
Organism: Alteromonas australica; assembly: GCF_000730385.1. Taxonomy (NCBI): domain Bacteria; kingdom Pseudomonadati; phylum Pseudomonadota; class Gammaproteobacteria; order Alteromonadales; family Alteromonadaceae; genus Alteromonas; species Alteromonas australica. Next base: position 492,047 of record NZ_CP008849.1, read on the forward strand.
TGATGTGTGGACGCAAAACGCCCTTGCGGTGGTAGACCAATTCAATCAAGATTTTAAAGGTACGGTGACCGCACATACCACCTTCGAACAGAATAAATATACCGGAAAACGACTGGCTGATTTATCAGAAAATTTGGTGATGGGTTGTGCCGTGGTGATGCTGGTTATCTTTTTATTCATGGGGTTTAGAGCGTCGTGGATTGTGGGTCTAGCTTTACCCCTATGCGCCGCCTTCGCCTTGTTTTCGTTAAACTTCTATAACGAGCAAATTCATCAAATGTCGATTTTCGGCATGATTATCGCCATCGGATTATTAATAGACAATGCCATTGTCATTACAGATGAAATACGAATCAATCTGCAAGACCCAGCCCTTACCAGAGTAGGGGCTATGGCGAAAAGCGTGTCTCATTTATTTGCCCCTTTATTGGCCTCTACGTTGACCACAGTATTAGGCTTCATGCCGATATTCTTGCTTAACGGTAATATTGGAGATTTTGTTGGGCCCATTGCCATCAGCGTGGTCATGGCGTTAATTGGCTCGTTATTCATTTCATTAACTATCATTGCTGCACTTGCTGCGCGCTTTTTACCAAAAGGTGCACAGAGTGGCAGTGTTGCCGTGAAATCCTGGTGGCAAGTTGGCTTACAAGCCCCTAATTTGTCACACAGTTTTAGTCTGCAGCTAGGACGCTGGATTAGGCAGCCATGGTGGGTCATTCCTATCGTGCTGGTGTTTTGCCTTTCTGGCTTTATTTTGTCGGGTACATTGGCCAATGTGTTCTTTCCCAGTGCCGATAGAGACCAGTTTGAAGTGTACCTTTGGACCAAAGACGGCAGCAGTATTACTCATACCCAAGCGGCGGCTATAGAAGCAGATGCTATTATCCGCCAGCGCTCTGGTGTAGAGCAAGTTAGCTGGTTAGTGGGCGGGTCTGCTCCCTCGGTGTATTACAACCAAATTATGACTCGCGATAATTTGCCTAATTTCGCCAATGCCGTAGTAACCACTGAAACCGTTGCTCATGCTTCACAGCTTATTGCTACTTTACAATCAACGCTTGATGAACAAATGCCTAATGTACAAGTGGTCGTCAGGGCCTTTGGTCAAGGCCCCCCCATTGCCGCCCCTGTAGAAGTGGAAATATTTGGCCCCGATTTAGAGGTACTAAACGAACTGGGGCAGCAAGTACGCTATTTGATTTCTGAAGTGCCGGGCGTTTCCCAGTCGATTGCCAGTATTACCATTGGCGAGCCAGAACTCAAAGTAAAAGCCGACAGCGATACCTTGTCTTATTTAGGTATGTCGTTGTCCGATCTCGCCACTCAGATGCAAGTGAATTTTTCAGGTCTTGCGGGCGGCTCGGTGCTAGAAAGCACCGAAGAAATCCCCGTGAAAGTAAGGTTATCTGCCGATTTCAGAGAAGATGTGTCAGGCCTTGGTGCAATGCCCTTGCCCGTTGAAAATGCGCAAATGTGGTCCACGTTAAGTGCAATATCTTCGTTAACGTTAGCACCTGCCATTAGCAGTATCACGCGGCAGGACGGAGAAAGGGTTAATCGCGTACAAGCGTTTTTATTGCCTGGTGTTCCCGCCGTAGACGCCAGTAATGCCCTTAGGGAAAAGCTGGCTCAGCAATTATCCTTACCTCAAGGGTATCGTATCCATTTAGCCGGGGATGCCGATGAGCAGCAGCAAGCCTTAGGCCAGTTAGGAACCTATGCGCCCGTCCTGCTTGTGCTCATGATCACCACGCTTATTCTCACATTTAGTAGCTTACGTATGGCAGGTGTTATCGCGCTTGTGGCAATACTTTCAGTGGGTTTGGGTATGTTTAGCCTTTGGTTATCAGGTTTGCCCGTTGGTTTTAATCCGTTACTCGGGTGCGCCGGGCTTATTGGCGTTGCTATCAATGGCTCCATCGTGGTTATCGCCGCAATTAATGCAAACCCCAAAGCTAAACAGGGGGATACTCGGGAAATTGTTAAGGAAACCATGGGGTGTAGCCGACATATTTTATCAACTACATTCACCACCGTGGGCGGCTTGGTTCCACTATTACTATTCAGCGAAGGTAGCTTTTGGCCACCCCTGGCGGTCGTACTAGCGGGTGGGGTAGGCTTTTCTGTTATATTGTCTTTGGTTTTCACGCCTACTGTGGTGGCAGCATTTCAACGCTATCGTTATCGTGTTAGCCGTTAACAAAACACCCATTTACAGGGTAAACTATTGCTTTAACACGCACGTATTGGTTTTATGAACAAAAAGCTTCAGCAGCATTCATCGCCTCGGCGCTGGTGGCAAACACATTGCCCTGTCTGTTTTCGGCTTCGCCTTTACGTGGTCTGGGGCCTCATCATGATGGTTGTGTATTTTTATGTCTGGCGATAACGCTGAACCCATTTATATTCGTGCTGCGTCTAAAAGTAACGGCATTACCTCTATTGTCATTGGCTTGGTCGGGCTATTTGTTTCTGCACTTTGGTTTGTATTGTTGCCATCTTGGTTGGTATTGGCGGGTATCTTTATTACTAGCGCATCTTTAATCGCCCTGTTGATAGGCTACTTCAAAGTTCGTGAGCCCGAATTTAGTTTAGAGATGACTCCAGAGCATATTATTTATCGCCATAGATTAGGGCGTTGGCAAATCGATTGGGACAACCTGCAGCGGGCTGATTGCCCAAAGGTGAGAGCGGGTCTCACCCACGTAGAGTTAGAAACGGTGGGGTTTAAGCTTAAAGACTACCGCAATTTTTTGCATTCTATTTCGCCCCGGTTAGCCACCCACTTACTGATGGAGCAACGGCCTCTTTTATTGCAAAACTCAGAGGATAATTGCGCCACGGGCAGTTGTTATGAGCAGTCTATGTTCGACGACAAGCACTTTACGCTAAGTGACGGCACAGTCCTCACTGGGGTGAAAGCTATGCTGGCAAACCGCATGGTTGAACTTAGGCGTAGGCTTGGTTTTGATGTGTATATTGCCACGTCCGATATAGATCGCACCCCAACCGAATTTGCTGCGTTAATTGCACAGTGCCAGCAAGCACGTGCACAATTAAAGCTAGAGACACAATCATCTATCAATGAATAATTGATTTTTTACTGTCTATCACCATTTGCTGAGCTTCATTCAGGAAGGTAGGAATGTGCTCTTCAACAATAAAGTGCTGGCCCAGCTTTAGGGCCGTTTCTAGTTCGTCTGCCAGGTTTTGCAGGCGAGGTACCCCAGTATAGCAACAGGCACCATGAAGCTTGTGTATCTCCGCTTTTAAACCATTGAAATCGCGTTTTTCCCACAGTGTTCTTATAGTGACGATAGCGTCGGGCAGGAGTTCGATAAAGTCCGTCAGCAATTCCTTCGCGGCGTCGTGATTTTGGTTTGCCCGCTTGAGGGCAAGCTGCCAATCTATACTTGGTAGCGTAATGTGTGCCGGTTCAACTTGGTGGCACCAAGAACGAATTAAGTCGATGAGCTGCGCGAGTTCAATGGGCTTAGGTAAGTAGTCGTCCATTCCTGAGGCGAGAAGCCGCTCTTGCTCTTCTTTAAAGGCGTGAGCAGTAACCGCAATAATGGGGGTGCCTAAGTTCAATGGCGTTTGTCTAATCCCTCTAGATGCTTGTAAACCGTCCATGCCTGGCATTTGAACATCCATTAGAATTAGGTCGAACTCTTGGGTTTGACAGCGGCTTACCGCATCCTGCCCACTGTTGGTAGTAATAAGGGTGACAGGAGAACCGTCTAACCAGGTATGGAGCAGTTTTAAATTCATGTCCATGTCGTCCACTGCTAATATGCGCGCTTTGGGAAGGGCATTAATTTTCTGCTGCAACGGGTTACGCGTCTGCGTTTTCTTGCTGTGTACTAAGCCATCTAATTTAGTGGCGGTCATCGGCATTCTAAGTTGCGTATTAAAATGCTGAGTTAAGCTTGGATACTGTGTGAAAGGTTCTGGACCTGAATACCATAAAATGCGTTTTTTCGCTGGAAACTGTACAAACCGGCTAAGCAAGGTATCTCGCTGGTTCAATTTACTCACAGGAGCGGTAGCCATGAAAAAGTCAGGGCATATCGTTAGGTTGGAAAGATAGTCTAACGACTCTACACTGGTAACTTTTGCGCCCAAGCGAGTCAACATAGCTGCACTTGCTCGTCGTGTGGCGGGTATGGGGTCATAGATAACCACATGTTTGTTCTGCCAGTCAGGGTCGGTACTCAGTGCATATTTTTGGCTTAAATGGTTTGTTCTTAACGTCACATTAAAGGTTGAGCCTAAGCCGGGTATACTTTTTAGGGTTAAATCTCCCCGCATCAAGCGCACGAGCTCTCGGCTGATCACTAAACCTAAGCCGGTGCCTTGATAATTTCGGTTGAGCGCATCGTCTACCTGTGAAAAGGCACTAAAGAGTTTTTTGCGATCTTGGCGGCTTATACCAATGCCAGTATCTTCTACCACAATATTGATTTCATGTATGCCATGGGGCAAAGAGCGACCCGATACCGCCAAGGTGATAGTACCTGATGAAGTAAACTTAAGGGCGTTACTCAGCAAGTTATTAAGGATTTGTTTTATTCTAAATACATCGCCAATCAGCTTTTCTGGTAACGGCGCTACATCAAGGACAAACTCTAATTTTTTGCTGTGCGCAGACTTTGCCATGAGAGTGACCATCTCTTCTAACAGCTTGTTAGGTGAAAATGGCTGGTTGTTAATTTGTAGCTTGCCAGCTTCAATTTTAGAAAAGTCTAAAACGTCATTCACTATAGTGAGTAGGTTGTCTGCTGCGGTATCGATGATACGCACCTGTTCTTGTTGCTCGGTAGGTAAAGCGGCATTAGTTAACTCACGGCTAAACCCTAAAATAGCATTCAGCGGAGTTCTGATTTCATGGCTCATATTGGCAAGAAACTGTGATTTAACATTGCTGGCTTTTATGGCGTCTTTGCGGGCAATATCCAGCCTGGCGTTTTGCTCTTCTATTAGCTCCATATTGTTGCGTAAATCGTCAGTGGCTTGCGCAACTTCGAGCTCCAATTGGCTTCGGCTTTTCTCCATAAGCGCCAATGAAAACAAGCCAGATTCAAAAAATACGCCGGCCTGAAAGCAATAGGTGGTGAAGTCATTAGATGGCAATACGCCAATCAAACTTAGCATGCCAATAATGGCACCCAGCGCCAGCATAGACCATGCAATCATGAAATAACGTGCGGGCTTAAAGTGATTGAAAAAAGCCTCAAAGCCCGCGTAGATATAGCTACATATGGCGATTAACCCCACACCATAAACTAAGTTGTTTTTCCATATGGACGGCAGTACATCAGTAAAGCAAATTACACCAACAGCTACCTGCACGAAAAGAAGCAGCATAATTATGGGGTGTGCCATGGTCGCGTTTTGTTTGGTTTCTAGGAAGCTAACCGTAAACAAACCAGAGCATATGCCTATAATCACAAAAATAAGTTCAGTATGCCCCACCAACCAGGTAGGTATACCTGAGGGAAAGAAAAAGTGGATATGTCCACCCCATACAAATTGCCAGAGGATAACGGCCAAGATATAGCCGATGTAGGCAATTAGGCTCTTTTCCTTCACGCCAAAGAAAAGCACCAAGTTGTAAACGGCTAAGATAAGTAACCCACCATAAAATAGCCCCCAAAGCAGGCTGTCCCACTGAAAATAGGTACTATGTAATGGCTCCGGTTGGATTTTGAGGGGAGTAATCAGGCTAGATGACTGGCTTTCTATACGGATATACACGTCAACCCGCTCGGGGTTGGGTAAGTGTACTCTGAAGGTGGGGACGCGAAAGCGTTGCTCTTGCTGGGATTTACCTTGATGGCTTTGGCTAAGGACCTTGCCATCTTGAACGAGGTAAAAATCCACTTTATCGAGTTGGCTGAAATTGATGGTGAGCACCCAATCTTCTTCGTTGGTGATATTTGCAAAAGAAGTAAGTAACCACATACCTTGTGAGCGGAAGCCAAAGTTAGGGTTGTCATGGGGGTGCATACGAAAATCGCTGCGTCTGTTGCTTACATCACCAATGGTAAGAGGCAGGTCTGTCTCATGCAGATAATAGAGAGACTTAGATAACTCGATACTGGTATCTTCTTCAAACAGCTGCTGAGTATGCTGGGCAAAAGCAGGACACAGCAGCACAGAGTACAGCGAAAAGAGTATAAATAACGATTGGCAAACGCGCATGAGATTACTATTTCTTGATATTCTCAGGGTATTAAACCACTTCATTACAGAATGTACAAAGGGTGCGCAAAATCATGGCGTACACGCGCATCACGGGTGAGTGTTATTGCACAAGTCTTCGCTTTACCTCACAATACAAAAGCAGTACCGCGATGAAGGGGTGCTTGCAGTGTGCTAATTTGGCTTCTTCTCATTACACCGCTCGTTAACTAGACGGTTAACGTTCGATAGTACAAATAACAAAACGAAAAATTATCATGAGCGACGAGATCATAATAAACCGCGACGGTGTTGAACAGCTTCCCTTGAGGCGGTTCACCGAAGATGCGTACCTGAATTATTCCATGTATGTCATTATGGACAGAGCCCTGCCACATATCGCAGATGGCTTAAAGCCGGTGCAACGACGTATTATTTACGCCATGTCCGATTTAGGATTAAGCGCAAACGCGAAATACAAAAAATCGGCTCGTACCGTGGGTGATGTCCTCGGTAAGTTTCACCCTCATGGTGACTCTGCCTGTTATGAAGCGATGGTGCTCATGGCTCAGCCATTTTCCTACCGTTACCCGCTGGTGGATGGGCAAGGGAACTGGGGCGCGCCTGACGACCCAAAATCGTTTGCGGCCATGCGATATACGGAAGCAAAGTTATCACGCTTCTCAGAAGTACTACTTAATGAGTTAGGGCAAGGCACAGTCGACTGGGTCCCAAACTTTGATGGCACCCTGCAAGAACCTAGCATGCTCCCTGCACGCCTACCGCACATTTTATTAAATGGCGTTACTGGCATTGCAGTGGGAATGGCAACCGATATCCCGCCGCATAATGTGAGAGAATTAGCGAACGCCTGTGCTTTATTGCTAGATAACAGTAAAGCGGATTTACAGGATGTGCTCGAACACGTAAACGGGCCCGATTACCCCACAGAAGCTGAGGTGATTACCCCTAAATCTGATATTCGCAAATTGTACGAGACCGGACGAGGGTCTATCAAAATGCGCGCGGTCTTTCATGAAGAAAGCGGCGATATCATTGTAACTGCTTTACCTCACCAAGCGTCCGGCGCCAAAATACTTGAACAAATTGCTGCGCAAATGCAGGCTAAAAAGCTTCCCATGGTGAGCGATTTACGGGATGAATCAGACCATGAAAACCCCACACGTTTGGTGATAACGCCACGCTCTAATCGGGTCGACACTGCGCAACTCATGCAGCACTTGTTTGCTACCACAGATCTTGAAAAGAATTATCGTGTGAATTTAAACATGATAGGCCTAGATGGACGGCCTAAGGTTAAAGATTTACGTACTATTTTAAGTGAATGGCTGCAATACCGAAAAGAAACGGTCACCCGCCGCCTACAGTATCGATTAGACAAAGTGCTGGCACGACTACATATTTTAGAAGGTTTACTCATTGCCTTTTTGAATATCGATGAAGTAATTGAGATTATTCGCACTTACGATAAGCCCAAACCTGAATTGATGCAGCGTTTTTCGTTAAGCGACAAACAAGCGGAAGCCATTTTAGAGTTAAAGCTACGTCATTTAGCCAAGCTGGAAGAAATTAAAATTCGTGGTGAGCAAGATGAACTTGCCGCAGAGCGGGATAAGTTACAAACCTTATTAGGGTCTGATCGCCGATTAAAAACCTTGATCAAAAAAGAAATTCTAGCCGATGCCGAGAATTATGGTGACGATAGGCGCTCGCCTATTGTAGAACGTAGCGAAGCCAAAGCGCTTTCAGAAAAAGAGTTGGTACCTGCCGAATCTGTAACTGTGGTGCTGTCGGAAAAAGGGTGGGCACGATGTGCGAAAGGCCATGATATTGATGCCGAAGGATTAAGCTATAAAGCCGGAGATGGCTTTCTTTCCAGTGCCGAAGGGAAAAGTAATCAGCCCGCCGTATTTATGGATACGTCAGGGCGAACTTTTGCGTGTGATGCCCATGGGTTGCCCTCTGCTAGAAGTCAGGGAGAACCTTTGACTGGTCGCTTTGCTATTGTAGGAGGCGAGTCGTTTGAGCATGTGATTATGGCCGCAGATGACGACAAGTTCCTGCTGGGCTCAGATGCAGGTTATGGTTTTGTGGGTACCTTCAAAGACATGATAAGTAAGAACAAAGCGGGTAAAGCCTACTTGTCATTGCCTTCAGGGGCAAAGGTGATGAAACCACAACCGGTCACAAATTTAGAAAAAGACTGGTGTTTGACCATTTCAAATGAAGGCCGCATGTTGTTATTCCCATTAAAAGACCTGCCGAGTCTAGGCAAAGGGAAGGGTAATAAACTAATGAGTATTCCTTCAGCAAAAGCGCAAAGCCGCGAAGAGTATGTAAAGGTACTGTCTATTGTTCCTGACGGCGCATCACTGAAAATTTCAGCGGGTAAGCGCAATATGACGCTAACGTTTGATGATCTTACCCATTATCAAGGAGAGCGAGGACGAAGAGGTAATAAACTCCCTCGGGGTTTGCAACGGGTAGACAGCATTGAAATTGAAAACAGCACAGGTACGTCAGACAGTGAGCCATTAAGTTAAGTTTGGCTTAGCCTTTCGGCGAATAAGCTCACTTTTAAGTTGTTGTTGCGCTTACCTGAACTACACTTTCTACTCAGCCATAAGGAGTTGATATGTTAGGGATCGTTTTTACTTCGTTAATTGATATGCTTGAAGACAAGGTGTCGCCAGAATTTGCTGACGAAGTTATTGTAGAAGCCAATCTCACTAATGACGGTGCCTACACCGCGGTGGGCTACTACCCGTTTGAAGAAATGCAAAAAATAGTCGGTATTTTGGTACAGAAAACCGGTAAGTCGGCCAATGACTTACTTAGGGATTTCGGTTACTACTTGTTCGGGAAACTGTCTACTGTGCATGGTGATGTGCTAGCCGGTGCAGATGATGTGCTGCATATGCTTGAGTATTTAGATGGTGATATTCACGTTCAGGTAAGAAAGCTTTACCCTGACGCTGATTTGCCTCGTTTTACCGTTATATCCCGTACCGACTCTACAATGCGCCTGCGTTATTATTCAGAACGTGAGCTTTATCCTCTGGCTGAAGGCCTTATGGATGGAGCTGCCCATTATTTTGATTGCGAGCTTGAGCGGGAGACTCATCAACTCGACACACCACACACCTATGAATTTAGTCTAAAGGTTATTTCGTAGGTGCGTGGTGACTCATTCCCCTCAAGATTGGCAAGCACAACTCGCGCTACTTGAACGGCGGTTAAAGCGAGAAAAAGCTGGGCGCATTAACGCAGAGCAATTACTTTCTGAAAAATCGTCACGGCTTTATCGTGCGCTAAAGCAAAGCCAACAGGAACAAAAAAATCTAGAGCTTGCATTATGGGCGTCTCAAGAGTCATTTTGGCAATGGCAAGCAGATACCGACATGATGGATATCCGCGCGTTTTCATTGCATGCCGATTCAGTGTCGACATGGTCTGGCACTCTCATCGACTTAATGTCCCGAGTTCACGAGGACGACTTAGAGAGTTTACAGTTTCATTGGTCAATGGCACTGCATGGGAATAGAGATAAAATTGAGTTGTCTTTTCGGCTCAACGTTCAACAAGGCTATCAATGGGTCCGTCTAAGAGGGAGAGTGCTTGATAGAGGAAGCGCAGGAGAGGCGTTGCGCATTGTTGGCACAACAAAAGACATTACTCAGCAACGTAAAGCCGAACAATCTTTCCATTTAATGGCCTCTGCGTTTGCCAGCTCCAGAGAACCCATGCTGGTTTTGTCATCCGCCTTGCTGATTACCGAATGTAATGAAGCCTTTATTCGGCTGATAGAAGCCCCTGTTAAAGACGCCTGCCTGGGCCTAAATTTTAACGAGCTTCTAAGTGCGAAAAGGGTGGAGCAAAAAAATTTAGCAGCGCATAAGCAGTTGCGGTTCGAATCTCAAGTGACCACCCTCGCGAAACAGGAAATTCCCGTCGATGTCTCTATCGCCCTTTTTGAAACTTACATGCAAACGTCTTCATACCTCATTGCAACTATGCGAGATATAAGTGATAGAAAGCAAAACGAGGATAGACTAAAGCAGTTAGCGCTATATGACGACCTTACAGGCTTAAGCAATCGTAACGCCCTTCGTGGGTATATAGAAGACATTTACGAAGGGCAATCGTCATTCATATTGGTATTCATTGACCTCGATGGGTTTAAGGCAATTAATGACACCGCTGGGCATGAAAAGGGTGACAATGAATTACAGCGTGTTGCCAGCTTACTGATACATTCATTCGGTCAAACCGGTAAAGTGGGACGGTGGGGAGGCGATGAATTTATTGCAGTATTGCCAGATACTGACATTGCCCAAGCAATACAAATTGCCAATTCGTTAATACAGAAGATTGAAGCGAAAGTCATACCTGTTCATCAAACTGAGTTGATACTCTCGGCGAGTATTGGTGTGGCGCACTCTTTAGAGCATGGAGACAGTGTGGAAAGCTTGATACAGTGCGCTGATGCAGCCATGTATCAAGCGAAAAAGCTGGGGAAAGGTCAAGTTTTCATTTATAAAGAAGGCCTCTATGAAAGCATGACGCAGCAAGTGAGCATGGTCAACGATTTGCGTCGGGCCACAGAAAACCACCTGCTAGATTACTATGTCCAAGGAAAATACGACCTTAACGGCAAGCTTAAAGGAGGGGAAGTATTATGCAGGTGGATATCTGGGCTTCATGGCATTATTTCGCCCGCGGTATTTATCCCTCTTGCTGAGGAGCATAATTTAGATCATCTCATTGGACTGCAAGCATTGGAAGCTGCGTGCGACTATATCTCAATGATGGAATCGCAACAGGGGACGGCGGTCCCCTTATCCATCAATATCAGCGTAAACCAGATGCTTGACCCCGATTTCCCTCCACAAGCGAAAGCCATATGCAAAGCCAGTGACGTTTACCCTTCCATGATTGAATTAGAATTAACAGAGTCGATATTTATACGAGATGAGCGCGCCGCTGTTCAGTCGCTTAACAGTTTGCGGGACGCTGGCTTTAGGTTGTCACTAGACGACTTCGGCAGTGGATTTTCATCACTGAGTTACTTGCGAAGCTTCCAATTTGAAGTGGTCAAAGTGGACAGAAGTTTAGTAAAAGATATCCATCAAAACAGTAAAGCTCATGCGCTTTTCACTGGGCTAGTGGCCATGCTAAGCAGCTTAGAGATTGAAATTGTGGTTGAAGGTGTTGAGCAAGAATCTTACCTTCCTTTTATGAAAGAAGCTGACATAGGTTTAATGCAGGGGTTTTACTTTGACAAGCCAATGCCCTACGACCAATTTCTTGCCAAACATAATGTGGAATTTGCTTAGGCATCTACGGCAGAAAACGGCGTCATTCAATGATAATCCAAAGCGCGATTACGCGCTTTGGATTTTGGCTTATTTCGTGTTGGTACTTTCGAAAATTTTGTCTGCGGAGGCGGCGACAAAACCTTGGTAGCGTTCACCATTGGGCATGGTGTAACGCTGAGCAAACTCATAAAAACAGCTGGGAATGACGGCCGCTGCATCACTGAAGGCCACTTCAGCTTTGTCTGCCATTGTTGAGGATTGCGCTAAATATACCTCAGGGCCGCCCTTTATTTCACCGCCAGCACTGTTTAACACAAAGCCCGCCGACTTAAGCTGTTCATTCACGTCGCTCAAGGTGTCGATGTGATTCAAGTGGTTAACACTCACGGTAAAGTGATTGGCTCTAAATCCCCATGCAGCAAGCCACGCGGCATATTCCGACTCGTCCAATAAGATATCATAGTCTTCTTTGCTGATTGCCCAGTGGCGACCAGAATAGAGAAAATTATCGGCATGTACGGCATCCGCGTCCATAGCGTCAACGAGACGTTCAATAATGGTTTGTGCTTTTTCTGAAAGCTCATTAACTCTCAGCTCGCTGATAAAAACCTTAGGCTGGGTGTCATCAGGATGCTCAAAATGTTTGGCGCTAAGCTTTTTCGCCTCAAAGTTGTAGTCGCCTTTTTCTTCGTAACCTAATGCGAGAAAGTGTGCAGCTAACGTATTTAAACGGGTTTTATCCAGCGCAAAAGTTCGAAAGGCGACATGGTCGTTAACAATCTCTCGCGCTTCTTTTTCACCCGCTAACAGGGCATGAATCTTATGCGCAGATGGCGTAATAGATACGTAGTCTTGCCACAAATGCGCAAACAAGCTATCAATATTAGTGTGCATTGGCGCTTCTCCTTCTCCGTTTACAAAGATAAACCTGGGCTAAGTTTGCCGGGTAACGTCACTTTATCTAATTCAACAGACGCCACAGGGTAAGCACAGTAGTCTGCTGCATAGAAAGCGCTAGCACGATGATTGCCGCTGTCTCCCACGCCGCCGAAAGGTGCGGCACTGCTGGCGCCGGTAATAGGGCGATTCCAATTGACAATTCCTGCTCGAATTCGAGCAAAGAAATAGTGGTAATCTTCTTCACTGTCAGCAAGCAAACCTGCTGATAAGCCAAAGCTGGTATTATTTGCTTCGCGAATAGCGTCATCAAAGTCGGTATAGCGAATCACTTTTAGCAGCGGGCCAAAATGCTCTTCATCCGGTAATGACGCCAATATATCTGTGACATCAATAATGCCTGGGGTAGCAAAGCCTTTTTCTTCATCTGGCTGAGTAAGCTCTAGCAGCACGTTGGCGCCAAGGCCAACCAATTGAGACTGGGCATTTACCATGCCTTTTGCTGCATTCGCCGAAATCATGGCACCCATGAAAGGTTGCTCTTGAGCATCATAGTCACCCATTTTAATGTTTTTGGTAACATCAATAAGGCGGGCTAACAATGCGTCACCTTGCTGCCCCGCAGGGATAAACAATCGTCGTGCACAGGTACAGCGCTGACCTGAGGTAATAAAAGCAGACTGCACGATGTCATGAACTGCCGCATCTGTATCGGCAACACCCTTAACGATGAGTGGATTGTTCCCTCCCATTTCGAGGGCGAGAATTTTGCCGGGGTGCCCAGCAAATTGCTCGTGCAGTATTTTTCCTGTACGTGAACTCCCCGTAAAGAACAATCCATCTATGTCATTGTGAGAGGCCAAAGCCTTGCCAGTCTCAACTTCACCCTGAACCAAATTCAAAACGCCAGCAGGCAGGTTAGCTGCCGCCCATAACTTAACCATCTCTTGTGCCACCATAGGTGTGAGATCGCTAGGCTTAAACACCACGGTGTTGCCTGCAATTAATGCCGGTACTATGTGGCCATTAGGAAGATGCCCAGGGAAGTTGTATGGACCGAATACTGCCACAACGCCGTGGGGTTTATGGCGAATAAAGGCTTTACCTACAGGCATGGGGTTCTCAACATTTCCAGTACGCTCAAAATAAGCCTTCTCGGAAATACCAATTTTACCCATCATGGCGCCTACTTCTGTGGCAGTTTCCCATTCAGGCTTACCGGTTTCTTGTGCCATCACTTTTGCGAGGTATTCTTTGTTTTCGGCGAGTTTTTCACCATAAGCTTTAATAATGGTAAGGCGGGCTTCTACCGACATCATGCTCCACTGAGGTAACGCATTGCGAGCTGCGTTAATCGCTGCATCAATTTGCGCTGATGTGGCGGATTTACCCTGCCAAATCGAGACGTTTTTTGCTGGGTCTATAGATGAAAGTTCGTGACCTTCACCGGCTACCCATTCGCCATTAATAAAATGTGTGTGAAGCATGAGGGTGTCCTTTGATTAGTCTCTGAATTTTACTGGGGCAAAGCGAATATACTCGCCTTCGCTTACATTAAGCGCTGCCGCGGCCTGGCGGGTCAATACTGCCACTTGCTGTTCTTCGCTTACGGCCATTTCGGTGGCAACCGCGCGAAAATCAGCAACAGAGGTGTTTATAATATAGTGGGTTTGCCCTTGTGCCGCCGTGGCGTCATCAATCACTATGGGCAACTTAAGGCTTGATTGGGCCGTTCTAATGTGGCTTAAATTAGCTTCTACCGTTGGGCCTGCATCGAAAATGTCCACATAGCCTCTACAGCTAAAGCCTTCTTCTTCCAATAACTGCAATGCCGGGCGGGTTTTGGTATGTACTTGACCAATAACTGCCTGCGCTTCTTTGCTCAACAGATTGACGTATATCGGGTATTTCGGCATAAGCTCAGCAATAAATACCTTATTTCCGATACCAGTTAAGTAGTCTGCGGTGGGAAAATCCATGGAGAAAAAATGGGTTTCTAGCCATTCCCAAAAGGGAGAACGCCCTTTTTCATCGCTGACGCCTCGCATTTCAGCAATGACGGTTTCAGAAAATCTTGTTCTGTGTTCCATCATAAACAGAAAGCGAACTTTAGATAAAAATCGCCCATTAATCCCGCCGCGCGCTTTTTCCCGTAAAAACAGTGTGCAAATTTCTGTAACGCCAGTGTAGTCGTTACAGAAAGTAAGAATTTCCACGGTATTGTGGATATTCAATTCCCGCGAAGCGTGCACCACTTTACTTAAATGATAATGGTAAAACGCGTCCTCAATACCCACAGCGGCTTCAATGCCGGTAGTGCCAACCACTTCTTGAGTGGCGCTGTCTTCCATAACAAAAAGGTACGATTCGTCACCAGGTGCAGTAACACTTTTTTTATTAAATGCGTGCTCTGCTCTGGTAATTTTGCGTTGTAACAGTTCCTCGTTCACTGGGAGCGAGGTAAAGCCGATACCCGACTCTACCGCGATATCGTGGAGAGCCTGGTAGTCGGTTTGTTTGATTGGGCGAATGACATTCATGTTCGCTTGCTCGCTAGTGATGGCGTTATTCAGCGTTTACAACCGCTGCTACTGCACGCTCGAAGCGCGCTAAACCTTCTTTGATATCTTCATCTGGGATAACAAGAGAAGGCGCGAAACGGATGACGTTAGCACCTGCCACTAAACACATGAGGTGCTCCTGAGTGGCGGCCATCATGAAGTCGCGTGCTCGGCCTTGATATTTCTCATTAAGCGCGCAGCCCAATAACATACCTTGACCTCGAACTTCCTCAAAAACAGCGTATTTTTCGTTAATCGCACTAATATATTCTCTAAACAGCGCCTCTTTTTTCACTACGCCTTCAAGTACTTCTGGCTGATTAACAATGTCTAATGCGCGCTCTGCTACAGCACATGCCAAAGGGTTTCCGCCATAGGTACTGCCATGGGTGCCTGCTTTCAGGTGCGCGGCGATGTCAGTGGTGGTTAACATGGCACCAATAGGGAAGCCGCCACCAAGGGATTTGGCTGTGGTTAGAATATCCGGCGTCACGCCTAACCCCATGTATGCGTATAAGTGCCCCGTACGGCCAACGCCCGATTGCACTTCATCAAAAATGAGCAACGCGTTATGTTTGTCACATAGTGCACGTACGCCTTTAACGAAGTCGGCATCGGGTAATATAATGCCCCCTTCACCTTGTAGCGGTTCCATCATTACAGCGCAGGTATCGTCTGAAATTAATGCTTCAAAAGCGGCCAAATCATTATAGTCGCAATGATCTACAGCACCGGGCTTAGGACCAAATCCATCAGAGTAGGCGGCTTGTCCACCTACGGTAACAGTAAAGAATGTGCGTCCGTGGAAGCCTTTGTTAAATGCGATAATCTGGTTTTTATTTTCACCATGTTTATCGAGTGCCCAACGGCGAGCCAGTTTCAAGGCAGCTTCATTGGCTTCTGCGCCAGAGTTGGCGAAATACACCTTATCGGCAAACGTGGCGTTAACCAATTTGCTGGCTAAACGAAGTGACGGCTCGTTGGTGAATACGTTGCTTAGGTGCCAAAGTTTTTCACCTTGTTCCTTAAGTGCACTCACCAGTTCTGGATGACAGTGGCCTAGCACGTTGACTGCAATGCCGCCTGCAAAGTCGATATACTCCGCACCATCCTGATCCCAGACGCGAGAGCCTTCACCGCGAACAGGCACCATACCAGCGGGGTTATAATTGGGCACCATCACATCATCAAACGTTGCGCGAGTTACTTTCATCTGTGTTACCTCTGCATTAGGCGCCTTTAGTCAAGAGTAGGAAAAGGCGCAAAAAATAATCGGAATTGCGGGTTAGTATGACATTTATTGTACCAAATGTCTTGTTTGAAAAGGGCTGCAGCCCTTTATTTATAAGGACTGTGGCTTATTTTGCAGGAAAAGTGAATAACTATTTAATGCTAAACCATACTCTTTAGGAATAGCTTGGTACCGCCGGTGAACACGCCGTTATGCGAGGGGATAATAAGGGAGAAAAGAGGGCGGCATGCATCTAGTCAGGGTTAAAAGTTTGCTGCTCAGATGCATGAATATCCAATAAAATTTAACTAAATTCTTCTTCTTTTGACATCGGAAGGGTGAAAATATCAACAGATTTTAGTTTTTCCAGCGCGCGCTCTGGGTAATTCTGCGCCTTAAATACCGGTTTTACATCGGCAATACTAACGAGCTTAGTGGAATGGAGCATTCTCACCTTTGTATAGGTACGTGCTTGTTCCAGTATATTGTGCAGGCTGCCCTGTTCTGCGGGTAAATTATCAGCACAGTTGCGCATAGCGTTACCTAAAAACAAACGTTTCAGCATCATGTGCTCAAGCATATCAGCAGCGACTTTGTCAGCGAACTCTTCCTGTAAAGCAATGAGATAGTTTGCTGAGGGCGCTATTTTTAATAATGCTTCATGGCGCTGGCGTTCTTTGTCTCTTTGGCTTTCTTGCAGTAGATGTAGGTGCACCTTGTCGAACAACTTGAAATACAAACGTATGATAGCGCAGCGGCCGAGTTGGCTTAGCATGCCGAAGGCAAAGGCATCATGGGCGCGCACTTTGTATAAGGGGGCGATATGTTTTGCAGTGACTGCTGTTCCCTGACTGTATTGCGTCAATTTCAATTTAATACAAGGAAAGGGATCGGTAATTTGCGGCATGGCTCGCTTAACCACTAGCGAGGGAATAAGAAGCCGAAGGTTTTCGATACCGAGAAAACTTAATGCGGTACGAAGGGTTTCAACCACAATGGTGCGCCCTTTTGAATCGCGACGTCTAAATTGTGGTGTATTCACCACTTGAATAAGCTCGTCGTAAAGCCAAGGTTGGCTGGCTGCTAAGGGCTCTAATTTCGAGATGGAAGCCGCTCGAACAGAAAGCGCATCTAACAAGGTGCCTGTGTCGTCACCTAAATTAAGCACATTCGAAAATAATTCATCCGGAAAACTTAGCTGCTCGGTTAATTCGCTAAGCACTACCTCGTGTAAGTAGTGGCTCACGCTATCAATATAAGATGCTTCAGACAACGCCTGTAAGCGCTTGTTTTCGATAGCAACCTTTTCAACATGTAAAAGTTGGCGCCGCGCGTCGCCCTGTTCTGATTGTTCAAAACTAATTTCGCCGGGCATCCGTTTACCCAGCAGTTTTATTGCGCGCTCTGGAGAAATGAGAAGGTTCTCGAACCGTTCCTCGACGGAAATCGGCGCTGACGGCATCGTCATATTGAAAAAGCTCCTGCTTCGATGTTGCTCATGCGTCTGTGCACGGTTGACGTACATTCAACTCACCTTTGTCTCATTATAGGTTCACGAAAATAGGCGGTTAATGCACTGGTTTCGATATCAACACTGATATCTATAAAAAGTAAACAAAAACAACCGGAAATGCGAATTTAGCGCGTAATTTTTTATCGGCAGGATAGCGCACAACTTAATGCATTAATTTATCGGAAATGACACCAGGGTATGTTCAGCTAATACGAATACACCTAGGTGGCCTCAAGAAAGTGCTTTAGCACGGCGTGACCATATTCGGTTAATAAGGACTCTGGGTGATATTGTACCCCCCAGATTGGCAGCGTCTTATGGGATAAGGCCATAATTTCTCGTTCACCATCTTCCGTTAAGCACCACGCATCTACCGATAAACAATCAGGGAATGTCCCGGGGGCTAAGACCAATGAGTGGTAGCGGGTGACAGAGAAATCGCCTGGCAGGCCTTTAAATAACCCCGTTTGCCTGTGATATAAGCGAGACACCTTGCCATGCTTAATTTCCTTCGCCCCCGTGACCGTTGCGCCAAACACCTGGCCAATCGCTTGATGCCCCAAACACACCCCTAAAATAGGCGTACGCCCCTGAAAGTGTGCAATCACATCTAAGCTAATTCCAGATTCGTTGGGCGTACAGGGGCCAGGAGAGATAACAATATGGCTAGGCGATAAGGCTTCTATATCAGCAAGGTTGAGGGCATTGTTGCGCTCAACCTTGACGTCAATGCCAAGTTCTCGAAAGTACCTGGCTAGGTTATGTGTAAATGAATCGAAGTTATCTATTAAAAGCAACAAGAGCGTCTAGCCTACAACGAGCTTTATGAATCAGCGTATTAAGGTTTAGGAATAAAGCCTACTGCTTCGTAAACCCGCTTTAAGGTATTTTCTGCACGGGCAGATGCTTTCTCAGCGCCACTTCGCATCACCTCGTTTAGGTAATCGCGGTTGTTTCGTAAATCGGCATAAGCTTCTTGAATTGGGGTAATAAGAGAAACCACCGCCTCAGCAACATCGCCTTTTAAGTGCCCATACATTTTATCTTCGTACTCTGGCACCAAACTATCGATAGATTTACCCGTCGATAGAGAGAGCAAGGTTAATAGGTTTGAAACACCGGCTTTTTCTTTTGGATCAAAGTAAATGTTAGCGTGTTCATCTGAGTCAGTCACCGCACGTTTAATCTTCTTGGTGATTTTCTTAGGATCTTCAAGCAAACCAATAAAGTTATTGGGATTATTGTCCGACTTAGACATTTTACGCTCTGGCTCTTGAAGGCTCATGATGCGCGCACCAAATTCTGGGATGTAAGGCTCAGGCAAGGTAAACACGTCGCCATAAAGGTTATTCATGCGCGTGGCGATGTCCCGGGTGAGTTCTAAATGCTGTTTTTGGTCTTCACCCACAGGCACCTTGTTCGCTTGGTATATTAAGATATCTGCGGCTTGCAATACGGGGTAGCTGTATAGCCCCACATTAATGTTATTTTCGTTTTTGGCTGATTTATCTTTAAACTGCGTCATGCGGTTAAGTTCGCCCATTTGCGCGTAGCAATTTAATACCCATGACAACTGTGCATGCTCGGGCACGTGAGATTGGACAAACAGGGTACTTTTCTGTGGGTCGATACCACAAGCGAGGTAAAGCGCGAGGCCATCTAAACACGCATCGTATAACTGCTTAGGATCTTGTCTTACTGTAATCGCGTGTAAATCAACGAGCATGTAAAGGCATTCATGGTCGTCTTGCATGGAAACCCACTGTTTAAGTGCACCCATGTAATTGCCCAGGGTTAATTGTCCAGAAGGCTGACAGCCACTCAATACAACGGGTTTATTACTCATAACATTTACCTGTAAAAAATTAGGCCTTATTAAGGCAAGATAATTCTGCGCGCATGTCATCAATCACGCGGCGATAATCGGGTTGGGAAAAAATGGCAGAGCCTGCCACAAACATATCTGCACCCGCTTCAGCTATGGCACGAATGTTATCGACTTTTACGCCACCGTCAATTTCTATTCGAATGTCTCTGCCACTTTCGTTAATTCGCTGCTTAACGGCTCTCACTTTGTCTAGGGTACTGGGAATAAATGCTTGCCCACCAAACCCCGGATTCACAGACATAATGAGAATGTGATGCAGTTTATCCATGACGTGATCTAAATAATGAAGGGGGGTAGCGGGGTTAAAGACTAACCCAGGTTGACACCCAGCATCTAAAATAAGTTGTAAAGAACGGTCTATATGTTCTGAAGCTTCTGGATGGAAGCTAATAAAACTGGCCCCGGCATCAGCAAATTTGCTAATAAGATCATCAACGGGTTTTACCATAAGGTGAACATCGATAGGGGCTTTAATGCCGTAGTTACGTAGTGCTTCACAAATCATAGGGCCAAAAGTGAGGTTTGGCACATAGTGGTTATCCATTACATCAAAGTGCACAACATCTGCACCAGCGTTAAGCACATTTTCTACCTCTTCGCCCAAGCGAGCAAAGTCAGCAGATAAAATAGAAGGCGCTATCCAATAGGGTTTCATTCTTATTCCTTAGTGCATGGTGCACACGACGATGTAACAAGAATGGGGAGTTTACCCAATTACCTGCAGTGAAAAAAGTAAACGAGAGGCTTTTATTCCTTTCCTTTGTTTTGCCACGCATCATTCCTACAGCTCTAGGTTTACTTTGTGGCACAGAGAAAGTCTGCCCTAAGATGGTGAGTGCGCTCATTTATGGTGCATTTTTATGCACTCATTTTGCGTCTTATTTCCGAAGTCTCTAATTGACCGATAATAATAATGCCGTAAATTCAATTGTTTAACATTATTTTTAACAAACTGGTCTAAGCGCCATAAATGGGCATCAGATTTGCTCTTCTCTAGCTAAATATAAGAAAAACAAGACAGAAAAACGTCAACAACAAGTTTAAATAGACTGGAGAACACACATGAAAGGGTCATTCAAAAAAGCCTTAATCGCAGTAGCATTAACAACAGCAGGCTTAACGGCTGCTGCACCTTCGTATGCAGAAATTACGGCTAACGCAAGTGTAACAAGCAACTATATCTGGCGTGGTCTTACACAAACAACAAACGATGCAGCGGTTCAAGGCGGTATCGACTACGCAAACGAAAGCGGCTTTTACGCAGGTACTTGGGTATCAAACGTAAACTATGGTGCCGACGATGTTTACTCTTACGAGCACGACCTCTATTTTGGTTTCTCAGGTGAGTCTGGCGATATCAGCTATGACGTGGGTTACCTATACTATAACTACGATGCTGAAGCAGAGTTCGATTTCGCGGAAGTCTATGGCTCAGTCGGCTTTGGCGGCTTAAGCGTCACACTTTCATTGCTTGCACACACAGAAGCTGATGAAGGCGAAGGGCGTGACTATGGTTTCGGTCAAGCGTCTTACATCTCTGTAGATTATGGCTTCCCAGTGCTTAATGGTGCAGAAGTGGGTATTCACGCTGGTTACCATCAAGGTGATTTCGCTGAAGACTTCAACGGTGTACCAGATGGCTATGTAGATTACGGTGTATCACTATCGAAAGACGGTTTCAGCTTCGCGATTACAGGTACAGACTTAGATGACTCTGGTGCTGATGCTTACGACAACGATTCAATCAAGTTTACCGTGGGTTACGCAGTAGACTTCGAACTGTAAGGGTTTTATTACCTTTAACCATTAACGTTGAGTAAAATGCCTAAGGTGAACGTCACCTTAGGCATTTTTTACTTGTTACTCATGTTTCTTTGGTTATAATAAGATTAAATTTTAAACGGGTTTAGAGATTTCAGGATGAAAGTTATCCCTTTTTTCGCACTATGTGGCGTGGTTGCTTTATTAAGTGTCGCCTTGTCGCCTCGCGGCAGCGTCAATGCTTCTGTGTGTGAATTTCAGCCTGTTACCGAATTTAACCCCAAGTTGCCTGCTAGTCACATTCAAAACCAATGCGCCCGGGCTAGAGAAGGCGTTACAGAAGTCAGTTGGTTCTCTTGGGTAGCGGGTAAATCTCCCTCTTTTCAATTTCATTTTTTGGATTTGCTAGAACTTCTTCATAATGATGATGGTGCTGGCGACTTCTCTTCCTCGTCTAGCGACAACTAAATGGCGAACCTGACCAAGTCATCTACAGGGTATGTGAATACGTTTGTCAGTGTACTTGCGAGTTTATTCGGTGTACAGAGTAGTGCGAACTACCAACGAGACTTCTCTCAGGGGCGGTTCATTCATTTTGTTGTGATAGGCGTAATACTCGTTGCGCTTTTTGTTGTAGGTTTACTTGCCTTGGTTAAGTGGCTGGTTGGCGCCTAGATTCCCTTGTTTTTAGCGGCTAGTTTTTTATTAGCACACGTATCCCAAGCTTGACTCGGTTACGGCTTAACGCTTTGTTCTTTTTTGTGATGTCCCATCACTTTTATCGCATTTTTTGATTTTACTTTTCCTACGGGGTTACCGCCGGTTTTCATTGCGCTTGGCGGGAAAAATGCGAGTATTTCATCTACCGGCTTACGGGTAGCACCGTTTTGACTGATTGAGCGCTTTACCGACAACATACTGAAGTCTGCCCCTTTATAGAGGTGGCGAGTAAAAGGTAAGTCGTGGTTTGAAATAAGTACGGGAATGCCACGCTTTTTCGATGTTTGCAACGCCAGTTCAGCTAATTTTTCTTGCGATGGCTGCCCAAAACTTCGTGCGGCATAGCTGGTAAAAGCGGCCGTTTTACTAATAGGCGCATAAGGAGGGTCGCAATAAATAACATTTCCTTTGCGGGCACGGCTAAATACTTTTTCGAAAGGCAGGCAGGTAAACGTGGCCTTTTGAGATTTTTCTGCAAAGAAAAACATCTCGTGTTCGGGAAAATAAGGTTTTTTATATCGCCCGAAGGGAACATTAAACTTGCCAGCAAGACTGTAGCGACACAAGCCGTTATAACCATGTCGGTTCAAATAAACAAACAAAATAGCGCGGTAATATTCGTCTTGAGTGGCGTTGAATTCTTCACGCAAGCTGTAATACATGGCCTCTTCGTTGTAACGGGGAGAGAAAAACGTGCTTATGTCGTTAATTAACGCGTCAGGCTGCGCTTTTAATAAATTGTACAGGTTGATGAGATCTGGGTTGATGTCATTTAGCAAATAGCGCGAAAATTGCGTATTTAGAAACACGGATCCCGCGCCCACAAACGGTTCAATGAGTTTGTTAGCTTGCGGTAACCTGGCCTGAATATGCTCTACCAGGCTGTACTTGCCACCGGCCCACTTTAAAAATGCCCGGTTTTTCTTCTGCATCATGCTAAAACGTTACTACCTGCACGGAAATCGACGAAAGGTCTCTCCGTTTCATGCCTAGATTGGCGAATTTCTGAGGAATGGCGCCAAATCTGGCAGTGCCACGCTAAACATAGATTGTATCTTCCCGCGCTACTAGGGACAACCTAGAATAGCGTTCGAGAGGGGTTTTCTTTTATCTAAGGCGGGTTCTAAAGTCGATGACATCGAGTGCAATTATGGCGTATTGCTACCTTGAGTGCTTTTAGCAACTTCTTCTAGCACTTGTGCGCCACCCTTAATGAAGGCGTCACTTTTGGTAGGGTAATCAGGCAGGTTTCTCATGGATTCTCTGGCTTCAGCAAGGCTATTCAATGGCCGATTAAAAATCATCACATACCAGTTGCCACCGTAGCGTTGTGTGGTGTAGACATGGGTAATGTCAGTAAGTTGGTGCGCGTCAATAAAGTTTTCTATGGCCGCTTTGTCAGCCATTCCCATCATTTGTACCACGTAGTGTTCGGGCTTAAGCCATTGGGCTATCGACGGGTACTGAGCGCTATGGGTAGCGCTATTATCATTGTCGCCAGCGACAATGTCTGATGGTTCTTCAAAAGAGGTAACCTTTGGCGTCTTTGGAGCGCTAGCCGCAGAGGCTGGGTTTTCTTGCGTATCCGAGGTAACTTGCTCGTCACCTTTTATTTCTGTGGTTGAGCTTTCAGTTTGAGCATTTAGGTTGCCAAGCGCTTGCTGCCAGTCAGTAATTAACGGTGATGCCGGCTGTGAAGGTGAACCGTCTGTGGTTTCCGATGCTTGGGGATTGACTTCATCGAGCTCATCATTCGCAAGGGGGGCTAATTTATCATAAGCGGAACCGGGAGCCACCATAGGAGCTTCAGGCGACGACGTGGTTTCGATGGGCTCAAACAAAGAGGAAATTGCACCGCCATATTGCCAGGCCACTAGCCCGCCAAAAGTGAGTAAAAAAACAATGCCCAACGCAATATATAGCCAAGGGGATGACAGAGGAATTTTGGTTGCTGCGGCCAAGGGGATCTTGCGTTTATCTAAATGCGCTTGAAAGGCCGCTCGTCGCTCAGCCATCATTTGATCGAGTTCAGACGCGGGTTTTTCTAACGAAATGGATTGGCTGCTAATTAACAAGGGTGTTTGGGTGTTTTTGGCGGGTAGCCATTGCTTTGCTTTTTCTGCCCACTGGGTTTGGGCAAATAGCAGAACATTCAAATGCTGTTTGTTGCCCGCAAAGCGGCTTTGCAAGACCAGGTCCCATAGCTCTTGCAGCAATTTGTCAGGGATGTGCTGTGCTTGTGTAATGGCAATCAATATGGGGCCGTCGAAATCATTGAGTGACGAAAGCAATTCATTCAATGGACGAACAAAGCTTCCAACCACCTGGCCGAGTAGTTGACGGCACAGTTGGCGACGATAGTCAGAAATGTCCATGTCTGCGTCGGCGGTGAGGTAGGCAATTTCTGTATCGTCGTGTTGTTGAAAAACGAAGGCTTCTAAGGTTTTCTGCTGTTCAGCAATAGAATCACCACTGATAAAAATCAGTTGTGATGAATAGTTAACCAGATATTCAAGACGTTCATGCAGTTCACTTTGCATGTCGTAAAGCCCCGTTGTTCGTTAGCCAAGTGCTAACCTTAGAAAAAGTGCGCTAATTCAAGCGCTAGGCTTGAATTAGAGAATGTTGGCCAGTATGTCGTTGGTCACGTCTTTTGTGACTATGGCAGTGCCCATGCCTTTAGGAAGTACAAAGCGAATATTTCCCGCCTCTACTTTCTTATCCCGTTTCATGTGCTTAACATAGTCGTCCATGCCCATACTGGATGGCCCTTCAACAGGTAACGAAAATGCACTCATCAAGGTACGTACGCGACGGGTTTCTGACGATGTAAACCAACCTAACTGCTCAGCAGCTAAACAAGCAAGGATAGTACCAGCTGCTACCGCTTCGCCATGAAGCCAGTTGCCATAGCCCTGTTCAGCTTCAATGGCGTGACCAAAAGTGTGACCTAAGTTTAGAATTGCGCGCAGCCCACCTTCTTTTTCATCTTTGGCTACCACTTCTGCTTTTATCTCGCAGCAACGTTTAATGGTGTCGCTTAATACATGGGTGTCTAGCGCTTTTAATGCGTCGATGTGCGTTTCTAACCATGCAAAGAATGGGGCATCGTAAATAATTCCGTATTTAATCACCTCAGCCATGCCGGCGGCAAACTCTCGCTCGGGTAAGGTCGTTAAAGAGTCTGTGTCAATTGCCACAAACACCGGCTGATAAAAGGCGCCAATCATGTTTTTGCCTAACGGGTGATTGACCGCGGTTTTCCCGCCTACAGAGGAGTCGACCTGGGATAGCAAGGTGGTGGGAACTTGGATGAAAGGCACGCCGCGTTGATAGGTCGCTGCCACAAAACCGCAAAGATCCCCTATAACACCGCCGCCAAGGGCTATAAGCGTGGTGTCGCGGGCAGCGTTGAGTTCTAGTAATCGCGTCATGACCACTTCAAACTGAGCGAGGTTTTTGTGCTGTTCGCCATCAGGAAGCACGATGGTTTCAACCCGAACGTCACCGCAAGCGCGTTTGGCTTTTTCTAAATAGAGAGGCGCAACCGTTTCGTTTGTGACGATGACGGCTAAAGGCCCTTTGATGTACGACGCAAAAAGGCCGGATTGCGATAACAACCCAGCCTCAATATGTATAGGATAGCTACGTTCTCCAAGTTCCACAGTTAAGGTTGACATGGGCGCAGCACCTCCTAAAAATATTTTTGTTAGCTAATTAAAGACCAATTTTACTGATGATTTGGTTCGCAACAGCGCGAGCGGATTGGTCATCGGTATCCACGACATAATCTGCTACTTCTTCGTACAAAGGGTTACGAAGGTCTGCAAGATCGCGAAGTACTTGTTCAGGATCGTTATTTTGCAGTAATGGACGACGCTTATCACGCTGTGTACGAGCAACTTGTTTGTCGATAGTCGTTTGAAGGTAAACCACAATACCACGAGCAGACAAGCGATTGCGCACGGCTTTCGTTACAATCGAGCCACCACCAGTAGCAAGCACAATACCTTGCTTATCGGTTAGGTCATTGATAACGGTTTCTTCACGTTTGCGGAACCCGTCTTCACCTTCTAGATCAAAAATCCAGGCAATATCAGCCCCAGTACGGCGCTCTATTTCCTGATCGGAATCATAAAAGTCTAGGTGAAGTTCGTCTGCTAGGTGTCTACCAATGGTGCTTTTACCAGCGCCCATAGGCCCAACCAAAAAGATATTACGTTTTTCAGCCATATTTGCTTATATCACAACTTAATCATGTTAGGGGCAGTGCACTGTTGCCTTACCAGCCTACCCATTGACTCGTGCCTATTTAGTGTCCAATAAGCACCACTCCTTAAACCTCGCTTAAATTTCGAGAGCGCGATTATCTCAGTTTCTCGCAAGGGGTTGCAAGTATTGTTGAAAACTATTAGCCCTAATATGGGAAAAACACCCGCTGAGTTCGCAAATTAGCCGTGAGGAAGTTGCCGTAGAATGTTGTTTATTTCTATGATTTTCAATTTGTTACGGTCTTTCCATGACAATTTTCGGTGTCACGAAAATAAGTAATTCTCGTTTTTCTTGAAGGACAGAAGTATTGCGAAATAATGCGCCGACCAGAGGCAAATCGCCAAAAACAGGCACTTTCGTCACGCCATCTGAGCTGGTTTGCTGAAATATACCCCCTAAAACGATGGTCTCACCATTCTCTACCAGCACTTGAGTTTTGATCTCTTGCGTATCAATGGCGACTGCTTCGCCGGTGGAGGTAGAGACGGTTTCACCGCGGGTATCTTGGGTGACTACTAAATCTAAAATAATACGGTTGTCCGGGGTGATATGCGGCGTAACTTTGAGTGATAACACGGCTTTTTTGAACTCTACTGAGGTGGCACCACTCGATGTGGCTTGAACATAGGGAATTTCAGTACCTTGTTCAATGTACGCTTCCTGCTGATTGGCCACAGTAATTCGTGGGCTAGCGATAATTTCGCCTTTGTTCTCAGATTCCAATGCAGATAACTCTAAATCCAAAATAGTGCCATCAATTAAGCTGGCTATTTGAAAGCCGATGGTACCTGCCGCTCCCGAAACAGGTAAATTGACGTTGAGTCTATCATCAATACTCGGCACCACACCGCTCGCAATGGTGTCCGCCCCTTCTAAACTACCTGAAACGCCATTGTCGTCTTGTCTATCACTGAACCCCCATCTAACACCGAGTTGCTCGTCGACATTATCAAGTACAGTGACCATACGGCTTTCTATGAGCACTTGTTTCACTGGGATATCAAGAGCATCAATCATCTTCCGTGCTTGATCAATGGATAATAGGGTATCGCGAATTAATAGCGTATTGGTTCTTTCATCTACAGTAACCGCGCCTCGGTCAGATAAAATCCCGCCTTCGGGAGATTTCAATATGCTGGCGAGGGAAGCCGCTTTAGCGTAGTTAACCGAGATGTTGACCGTGTGCAAGGGCGCTAAATCAGAGACTTGCTTTTTAGATTGCAGCGCTTGCGTTTCTCTGGCCATTAATTCTTCGGTAGGGGCAATCAGTAAAATGTTTCCTTCTAGGCGTTTATCTAAGCCTCTTACACGAAGGATCATATCTAGCGCTTGATCCCAAGGCACGCCTGATAGACTAATAGTGACGTTTCCATTTACCGTGTCAGTGGTCACTAAATTGAAGTTATTGACCTGAGCTATTATTTGAAGCACTTGGCGTACGGGGACATCTTGGAAGTCTAATGAGATAGGCTTGCCGGTATATTTGGCTTCGTTTTCTAGTAGGTCTTGTTGCGCCTGCGACATAGGCTGCACTTCCACACGCAATAATCCGTCATTTACCGTATGACGTGCCAAAACGGCACCTTGGTAGCGAATTTCGATACGGGTATTTTCACCGTCTTGAAACGTCTCTATGGCAGTCACCGGCGTAGCAAACTCAACCACGTTAAGTTCCACTAATTGATCGTCATCTAATTGAGTATTGGCAAGGGTGACGGTTACTTTGCCCTGCGACTCAATTAATTGCGCAGAAGTTGATGATTCAGAGAGAGATACCAAGATAACCCCGGTACTGTCGGCATCGCGAGTAAAATCTATCTGTGTCACTCGACCCTGCGACGATAAATCAAGGCGTTGTTGCGGATCAAGGAGGCGCTGCTGTGCCGCCAGAGTTAGGCCACTGAAAAGAGAAAATAGACACAGAGTAAAAGCCACAATAGCCAGCCAGTACCATGGATTTTTTCGACGGTTTAAGGATTTATTAAAAATATAACGCTCAGCCATTATTGTTCTCCTGCCATTGACGCTAAGGTCAATGTCGCTTCTTTTTTCTGCCAGCAGCCGGCTCCATCTGGCAGTAACTGCTCTATTATTAGTGTCGTTTTATTAATGTGCTTTAATGTGCCGTAAAATAATCCAATTCGGCTGCCCCGTTGGGCTTTGTGTAAAACACCGTCATTGCTTTGTATCAGCGCCCAATCTACGCCGTTAGCGGAAAATTGCCCGGAAAAGCTCAATGCATCTAACCCATAAGCTTCTAGTGCTTGTTTAGAGCGCGAAAAATCAGGCTGCAAACAACTGCCTTGTGGAACCTTTAGTGTAGGCGCGGTTTTATCTTTTGGGCGTACAAAGGGGCTGCGAAGGGAGTGCGCGTCGTAACTAAACGACGGGTGCGACTTAAACTCTGGATAGGGTTCAATGTGCACAACGGCTGACGCTTTTACCTGCGCAGTATAGGCTTTGAGGTCGTCAAGCTGAGGTGAGCACCCACCCAGCAAAATACACACTACCAACGCATACTTTTGTAGGTTCATGGCGTCACTCCACGATTAGGCGAGCTATTTTCAGAGCGATACGTTTTGGCTTGTAGTTGTAGGCTTAAACCCGATGATGTTTGGGTCATTGAAAAGTCGTGAAGGGTGACAATACGAGGCAAATCAGCCACTTTGGAAACAAATTCACCAAAGTTGTGATAGCCACCAGAAACTTCCATTTCTATGGGAAGTTCAGTGTAAAACTCTTTGGGCACTTCTTTTTGCCAGTTTAGCAACTCAAAGGTCAGTCCTGACGTGGTGCCCGCAAACGTAATATCATCAAGCAGACCCGGAGTTTCATTGTTGGTGGGCAAACTTTTTAGCATCGATGAGAAGTCTTTTTCTATTCGCGCCAGTTGCGCCTTGTACGCTGATAAATTCACTGCGATGCGATACTTAGCTTCAAATTGCAATTTCAGTTGCTCTTCTTTTAATTCTGCCGCATCCAATATGGGAAGTTTTGGACTGACAATTAAAAAATAGCAGAGGGTGGCTACCAATAGGGCCACAAACAAGCCAACAACAATTCGAATTTCTTTTGGCCAGATGGCCACCTGATCAAATTCTAGTTCGTTGAGCTCTTTTAATTTACTAAAATCAAACGCCATTATTTCTGTCCTTCATTGATGGCCACTTTGGGTGGTGCGACAGTGGGACTTATCATAAACGTCAGGGTGAAGTGATTGATGGCTCTTGATGTGGCAGAGTCAGCTTTAATAGAAGAGAGTTCTGGATTGATAAACACGGAAGACATTTCTAGTCTTCTCATAAAATCTGACAAATGGTTGTTCGAGTCACTGGTGCCTTCAATTTTTATATGATTCCCGGTGCGCTGCATTACACGAAATGACACACCAGCGGGAACCAGTCGCGCTAATTCATCAAAAACAATAGGTGATACATTTCGGCTGGCTTGCAGTTGCTCGATGAGCACCATACGTTGCTCGATGGCGTTTTTGCTTTCTTTTATTTTTTGAATTTCAGCAATTTGCGCGTCAAGCAGGGATATTTCTCGCTGTAAGTACTGATTTCGCGTGTTTTGGTGGCTAACCGCTTGGTCGATGGCTTGCCCTATAAACCAAAACACAAGCCCAACGATAGCTGCGGTAGCGACCAGCCCCGCCAGATATTGCTGCTTCTGATATTGGCGTTGCTTCTCACGCCAAGGGAGTAAGTTTACATATGCCATGTAGTAAAACTCCGGCTTGCTAGGCCAGCGGCAATGGCGAGTTGGGGGGCAATACGAGTCAAGCGCGCTGCATCTAATTTGTCACTGATTTTCATGGTTGAAAAAGGGTTGAAGGCTTCAATGTCCAGTGCCAAATCTTGTTGCAGAATATCAATAAGGGGAGTGATGGTTGCTGCCCCACCTGTCATTAGCAGTTTGGCGGGGCGTTCAGCATGCAGCGTTGACATATACATTTGCAACGCGCGATTGATATTTTGTTGTAAGTTGGCAGCAAAGAGGGGCAGAGTGTCGTCTTTCCACTGTTCAGAAAGGGTACCTTCTAAGAGTTGCCTTTCAACGTCGTCTCTCTCAATCATATGAATGGCACTAATGTCGTTAATTAGCTGGTTGAGCCCGAATCCATGCTCTTTGTTGTAAACCACTTCGCCGTGATGGACAACACACACTTGCAGTAAAGACGCGCCAATATTTATACAGCAAATGGGTTGGTCTTGCGCGCCACTTGTATAAAAATAGTCAATTGCGTTGCCAAGCGCGAAATTTTCGACATCCACGACCTTGGGTTCGAAGTTCGCTTCTCTTGCTAATAGCAAACGACTGTCCACAAGCTCTTTATGTGCTGCAGTTAACAGAACATTGATTTTTCCAGCGTATGCTTCGCTTGGGCCGAGCTCTTCGAAATCCAAATAAACCTCTTCTATCGGATAAGGAATCAGGCTGTCGGCCTCTATTTCAATTTGGCTTTCCAGTTCATGGTCGTTCTGTTCGGGTGACATATGCACCACTTTATTAATGACAGAACTACCTGCTACCGCCACACACGCATGCTTCAACTTAGTTTTCAGGCTACTTCTTACTTTTTTCAACGCTAAACTAACCGCTTCGTAATCCTTAATATCACGTTCAGAAAATGCGGTTTTACTGATAGACTCACAGGCATAACCTTGTAAAACGAAACCGTCACTAGATTGTTCTATCCACACTGCTTTTATTTGACGCGTACCTATATCTAGACCCACGATGGGAGGTAGCTTTTTCTTGAACAGTGATTTCATTAACAAGTGTCCGGTTTCAAAGGTAGTTGCTCTAAAGTACAATATTACTTAATTTTTTTTCTAAGTATGGTTCTATAGAAAACACATACGTATGAAAATATACGTCATATCCACAAAAATGCCTTGGTAATCGTAAACAGTGAAGTTCATTAAACCGCTTTTGTTATTCGTTTTTCTTTCTGGCCTACTTGGTTGTGCTGCACTTGTGGGTATCTACTTTTATATCAAACCAGACCTACCTAGTGTCACTGTACTGAAGGACGTTCGTCTCCAAACCCCCATGCAAATTTACACCAACGATGGAAAATTGATTTCCCAATACGGTGTGAAACGACGGATCCCCGTTAAACTTGATGAAGTGCCCGAACAATTAATCCACGCTATTTTGGCCACTGAAGATAGCCGTTTTTACGAACACCACGGAATAGACCCTATAGGTATCGCCCGAGCCGCGGTGAGTTTGTTGCTAACGGGAGAAAAAAAGCAGGGCGCAAGTACGCTGACTATGCAGCTAGCGAGAGGGTTCTTTTTAACTAGAGAAAAAACCTACATCCGTAAAGTTAAAGAGATCTTTATCGCTTGGCACATGGAGCAGGTACTTACAAAAGAAGAAATATTAGAGCTGTACCTTAATAAAGTAGAGCTAGGCCATCGTTCTTTTGGATTTGGTGCCGCCGCACAGGTCTATTACGGCAAGCCGCTGACAGAGTTAACGTTAGCGCAAATTGCTACTATTGCGGGTTTGCCTAAAGCGCCTTCGGTACTGAACCCTATTAGCGGCCCTGAACGTTCTGTTGAGCGTCGACGTGTTGTGCTGTTACGTATGCTTGATGAAAACTATATTACACAGCAAGAGTTTGAAGAGGCTGCGAGTATGCCGGTAACGGCAAAAAAGCATGGCGCAGAAATAGAAGTAGACGCGCCCTATCTTGCTGACATTATTTATAACGAGATGGTGGAAATATACGGCAAGGAAGAGGCTGAAACGGGGGGGTATCAGGTGTACGCTACTGCCACATCAGATATGCAATTAGCTGCACAAAAAGCGGTAGTAAGAAACCTCCATGATTACGATGAACGTCACGGTTATAAAGGGCCTCTAGGTTACCTCTTCAATGCGCCAGAGGTTAACGAAGGTGATGATCCACTACCGACTTTAAATTTAAGTTTTGATATTAGCGATAAGCAGACACCAAGCGACTGGACAGAGGACGGGTTCTTACGGGTACTAAGAGAAGTGCCTTATATTAAGCCCTTAGTGCCAGCTGTGGTGACAGGAATGAGCGAGCAATCCATTACTGTTTTTGATGTTAATGGCAACACCCGTACCATTGAATGGGCCGGGTTAGATTGGGCAAGACGCTACATAACAGACTTTAGGCAAAGTAACGAACCAGAAGTCGCCGCAGATATCACCCAGCCCGGTGCCGTTATTTATATTCGTGAGCAAGAAGGCCAATGGCGAATTTCTCAGTTACCCGAAGTCAGTGGTGCTTTTATTGCGTTAAACCCTAAAAATGGCGCGGTTGAAGCAGTTGTGGGCGGCTACAGCTTTTATCAAAGTCAATTTAATCGAGCAACACAAGCAAAACGGCAAGTGGGTTCAAACATCAAGCCTTTTGTTTATTCCGCAGCCATCGACAGTGGCTATACCCTTGCTAGTATTATTAATGATGCCCCTATCAATCAGTGGAACGCCGCCACCGGAGTGGCGTGGCGACCGCAAAATTCACCCGCGGAATATGATGGCCCTATTCGCATGCGCAAAGCACTGGGTAAATCTAAAAACGTGGTGTCGGTACGCTTGCTCAGAGGCGTGGGTTTACGTAATACCGTTGATTACCTAACACGATTTGGTTTTGATGCCGATGACATTCCTTTAGATGAAACCGTGTCTTTGGGCTCGAGCTCGCATACACCGCTCGAAGTGGTGAGAGGGATGGCTGTTATTGCAAATGGTGGCTACCTTGTGAACCCGCACTTTATTAGCAAAGTGTTGGATGAAAATGGCACCGAACTGTGGAAAGCAAACCCTGTTTGGGCTTGTGAGGCCTGCACTAAAGGTGTAGCGCCTGATAATACGTTGGATGAGAACGAAGAAGCTGATATTGAAGCGCTTCTTGAAGCCCAGCTAAATCAAGATGTGACCTTGGCCGAAGGGCCGCAAGAGGATAAGCCCATTGCGCCTCAAGTTATTACGCCACAAAATGCCTTTTTAGTGGCGGAAATGATGCGTACAGCGGTTCGAGCCAATGGTAACTGGAACAAGAAAACTTACTGGTTAGGCACCGGATGGCGTGCACGTAATATTTTGCAGCGTACGGATATTGCGGGAAAAACCGGTACGACTAACGATTCTCGAGATACTTGGTTTAGTGGCTTTCATAAAGACATCGTTGCAACCGCCTGGGTGGGTTTCGATAACATGGGCCGTCAACTGGGCAGAGCCACCCGTAATCAGAATTTAGTCAACCGCAACCCTGAGAAGTTTAACTGGATAGGTAACGCATTAATTGGCACCGAAGATGGGGCGAAAGCAGCCGGCCCAGCGTGGATCCGCTTTATGCAGTATGCCCTGGCGGATAAACCGCATTCGCCAATGCCGGTACCGGAAAAAATTGTGCGAATTCGGATTGATCGTACCAGTGGGAAGTTGACCCGCAGGACAGACCATACGACACTATTCGAATATTTTCTGCAAGGCACTGAACCCAAGTCGTACGTGAGAGATGACGAGGTTATTGACCCTGCTGAAAAGAACACTGTCACTCGGCCTGAGCCGGAAGAAATATTTTAGTACAGCGTGTGTGATAAACACGCGCTAGAGGCTCGGGCAAAATTGCCTAAATACTCAGTCGGATTACCCATGTCAGAAGATACACAGCGATATCTCTATATTCCCCACTCGGGGCCTTCACTACTTGAAACGCCTTTGCTTAATAAAGGCAGCGCGTTTACCGCCCGAGAAAGGGCGGCTTTCAACCTAACAGGTTTGGTTCCCCCTCGTTACGAAACTATTGAGGAGCAAGTGGAACGCGCCTACATGCAATACAGTAGTTTTGATGAAACCCTTAATAAACATATTTATCTTCGGGCTATTCAAGATAATAACGAAACTTTGTTTTACCGTCTTATTCAGAAGCATATAGATGAAATGATGCCAATTATCTATACGCCTACCGTTGGTGACGCGTGCGAGCAGTTTTCTGATATCTATCGCAGTTCGCGAGGTTTGTTTGTGTCGTGGGAAGAGCGCCACCAACTCGACGATATTGTACGAAATGCCACAAAACGTAAGGTGAAAGTGATTGTCGTGACCGATGGGGAACGCATACTCGGGCTTGGCGATCAGGGTATTGGGGGTATGGGCATCCCTATCGGAAAGCTTTCTTTGTATACCGCATGCGGTGGCATCAGCCCAGCGTATACGCTGCCGGTTATGTTAGACGTGGGCACAAATAATGAAAAGCTCTTGAATGATCCCATGTACATGGGCGCACGTCATCCAAGAATTGGGCAAGAAGACTACGACGAATTCGTTGACATGTTTATTAACGCGGTTAAACGTCGTTGGCCAGATGTCATGATTCAGTTTGAAGACTTTGCACAGCCCAATGCAATGCCGCTACTCAATCGCTATCGTAACAAAGTGTGCTGCTTCAACGATGACATACAAGGTACTGCAGCCGTAACCCTTGGTACTATTTTGGCGGCGTGCCGAATGAAGAAGCAGCGCCTGAGTGAAATGAATGTGGCCTTTGTTGGCGCAGGTTCAGCAGGCTGTGGCATAGCGGAAATGCTAATACAGCAAATGGTGTATGAAGGTATTAGCGATAGTCAGGCACGCAAACAAGTGTTCATGGTGGATAGGTTCGGTTTGTTAACTGAAGGCATGGAGGGATTAAGAGACTTTCAGCAGCGCCTTCAACAGAGCTCGTCAGATTTAGCGGACTGGACGTTTAGCGGCGATTACCCGTCTCTGCTTGATGTCATGAACTGTGCTAAACCAGATGTACTTATCGGGGTTTCGGGTCAGCCTGGGCTCTTTACCGAGCAAGTGATTCGAGCTATGAAGCAAAATTGTGAATTGCCCATCATATTCCCATTAAGTAATCCATCCCGTCAGGTTGAAGCCCGACCAGAGCAAGTGATTGAATGGACAGATGGTGAGGTAGTTATTGCCACAGGTAGCCCTTTCAAGCCGGTTGAATATAAAGGAAGAGTTTTTGCCATAGCGCAATGCAACAATGCGTATATTTTCCCGGGCATTGGATTGGGTGTGGTTGCAGCAAAAGCGAAGCTGATTAGCGACGAAATGTTAATGGCTGCAAGTAATGCGTTAGCCGATGCATCCCCTATGGTTAATACAGGGGAGGGCGCGTTGTTGCCGCCACTGGAAGCCATTGCTCAAATTAGTCGAGATATTGCTTTTGCAGTGGCCAAAGTAGCCATGGCACAAGGGCTAGCACTAGAGCTTTCAGATGAGGCGCTCAAGCAAAGTATTGAACGAAATTTTTGGAAAGCGGAGTATCGCCCTTACAAGCGGGTTAGCATTTAAGCCTACGTTCCCCATAACCTCGAAAAAGCAGCTTTACGCTGCTTTTTTTGTGTCTATTGTGGCCCACCACTTTTTACATTTATTTGTAGTTTTTACTATGCTGCGTAAATAAGTGTTACCTACAGGCTACGGATATCTCACTTCCTCCCTGATTATAGCATCCGTTTTTCTATAAGATATTGTTTTATATTGTTAATTTGATTTTGGCCTAGGCTTTGCTTCAGTATAGTCAGTCAGTGACTTAAAACGTGACCTAACCTCTGCTGTTAGGTTTTATCTGCGAAGGAGATGCGCCATGTTTACCAAGCTTTTTATTTCACCATTTTCACACTTTCTTTTTGAAGCGAATAATCACAGCAAGGTGAACGATTACAACACCAGTATGTTGCTAAACGCCCTCTCTTCTATTTCAGAAAAGTAATTGACTGCCCGATACCTTGTCGGGCAGTACTCCCAGTTTGCGGGCAATGGACTGCTCGCCTTTTATTTTTTCATCACTTACCGTGTGCGATTTAACCAGTGCGCAGTTTGCCCCAAATACACGTTATTCAACGTATTCGTACTATGCTAAGGCTAGTATTTAGTCAATGTTAATCCCATGTCTTCGCTATCAATTCAATGAAAACGATGTTTAGGAGTTTGTTATGAGCAATGCACATTCTTACACGCCACCAAAGGTGTGGACCCAAGATACCGATGACGGTAACAAGTGGGCCAGTATTAATCGCCCTGTGTCTGGGGCGACTCATGAAAAAGAGCGCCCGGTTGGTGAGCACCCGCTACAACTTTACTCACTAGCCACCCCCAACGGTCAAAAAGTCACTATCATGTTAGAAGAGTTGCTTGCCGCGGGTAAGGTTGAAGCAGAATACGACGCTTGGTTGATAAATATCGGGGAAGGGGAGCAGTTTTCATCCGGCTTTGTTGATGTGAACCCCAATTCTAAAATTCCTGCACTGGTCGATACCACCACGTCTCCTGAAACTAAATTATTCGAGTCGGGCTCTATTCTTCATTACTTAGCAGAAAAGTTTGATGCCTTTATTCCGAAGGCGCCTGCTCAACGCGTCGCCTGTTATAATTGGCTGTTTTGGCAAGTTGGATCTGGCCCCTTTGTAGGAGGTGGATTTGGGCACTTTTATAGCTATGCGCCTTACCCAATGGAATACCCGATTAATCGCTTTACCATGGAAACGAAACGTCAACTTGATGTGTTGGATAAACATTTAGCGAACCATCGTTACTTGGCGGGTGATGAATATTCCATTGCTGATATGGCAATTTGGCCATGGTACGGAAATTTAGTGCTAGGTAACTTGTACGATGCGGCCACCTTTTTGCAAGTGCATGAATACGAGCACCTTTTACGTTGGGCAAAAGAGATTGAGTCGCGACCGGCGGTGAAACGTGGTCGAATTGTCAATAAAACATGGGGCGACGATGGGCAGTTAAGCCACCGTCATAGTGCAGCTGATATTGATGAAGCTTTACGGGCAGTGGAATAGCCTTACGCGGATGCAAATAGCCTTAAGCGAACGCAAATGGCCTTAAGCGATTAAAGCGACCTCCCGCTCTTGCACGCAATAGGCTTCCAAACACAGGTGAACAATCCACGTGAACCTAACCCTAAAAGCCCGATTGAATCGGGCTTTTCAATTAACTTTCTTAATACTGGATTGTAAAAATCAATCATTCAGATTGATATAGTTCGTTAGATTCGCTTTTTCCTATTAGGTAGGATGGATTCATCGGTAACGAATGGCGTTACCCCCCAGTTTAATCCTCAGTGGTTGACTGGAAAGGTAGATGAATTAAAAGGAAGCGAAAGATGAGTAAATGTCCATTTTCAGGCGCATCAAGCACCCCCTTAACCGCGAGCAATGGCGCGCCAGTTGCTAACGATAATCAAAGCCGCACAGCGGGGGCCCGTGGCCCAGTTACCTTCGATAACCACTATCTATTTGAAAAGCTTGCGCACTTTAATCGTGAGCGAATTCCAGAGCGTGTCGTTCATGCGCGAGGCAGTGCGGCGTATGGCACATTCACGCTGACCAAAAGCTTAGCTGACTATACGATTGCCGATTTTTTGCAAACACCCAGCCAGCAGACCGACATTTTTTTGCGCTTCTCAACCGTCGGTGGTGGGCAGGACTCTAGTGACTACGCGAGAGACCCAAGGGGCTTTGCCGTTAAGTTTTATACTAAGCAGGGCAACTGGGATATGGTGGGTAATAACACGCCGGTATTTTTCCTACGCGATGGAATTAAATTCCCCGACTTTATCCATAGCCAAAAAAAGAACCCAAGAACTAACTTGCCTGACCCACAAGCTATTTATGAGTTCTGGGCGAACAACCCACAATCGTTACATCAATCCACCATTTTAATGTCTGATCGAGGTATTCCACTTTCATACCGCTTCGTTAATGGCTATAGCTCACACACGTTGAGTTTCTGGAACAAAGATGGCGAACGCTTTTGGGTGAAATGGCACTTTAAAACAAACCAAGGAATTAAAACCTTAACCAATGAGCAAGCGGCCACCATGCCTGCCTTTGGCGCTCAGCAAGATCTTGTGGAAAGTATCGACAAAGAAGACTTCCCATCATGGACCGTTAACGTGCAAATTATGACGGAAGAAGAAGGACGAAATTATAAAATTAACCCTTTCGATCTGACTAAAGTTTGGCCTCACAGTGACTTCCCTCTTATTGAAGTCGGGCAGCTTGAACTAAATCGCAATGTGGATAATTACTTTGCTGAAACAGAGCAGGCCGCATTTGCACCAAGCAATCTTGTGCCCGGCATTGGCGCGTCGCCTGACAGAATGCTGCAGGCACGTTTATTGGCGTATCAAGACGCACATAGATACCGCGTGGGGGCCAATTATAATCAGGTACCAGTGAATGCTCCGCGATGCCCTGTTAACAACTATCAGCGTGATGGGGCATTTGCAGGACTCAATCCAGCATTGGCAGGGGCAGGCGCTAATTTCTACCCTAACAATCGGGCTCAAGAAGGCGAACCGGCTGAAGTTCCCGCAGTGGCGGAGCCGCCAATGCCCCTTGAGCAAGATGCTTGGTTAGATATCTACGACAATCGTGATGATGATAATTTCTCTCAAGCGGGAGACCTATATCGCATTATGAATGAAGATCAAAAATGCCAATTGGTGAGCAATATCGCCGACGGTTTAAGTCAAGCAAGTCAAGATGTGCAAGAGGCAATGTTTGCACAATACGATCAAGCGGATGAAGACTACGGGAAGCGAGTGAGGCAAGCGGTGGCAGCGAGGATCTCGTAGCCATTGCGATAAAGGGCACATTTAGCCCGCTGCTCTGAAAAAGGAGGCGCTTGCGCCTCCTTTTTGTTTGACCTCCAACTAAAGTCGCGCTTTTAGGTGCTAGGCTGTCAAAAAAATATACAAAAACGACATGTTAAAGTTATGTAAACCGTTGAAGTGTATGAGTTTGTTATAATTTTAAAACTGGTGCGTTTATTGCTTATAGCTATCCATTAATGGCGGGCCGACTCAGTCATGGCCATTGCCGTGTATTTTAGGCAGTGTCCTTGAAGGGCCAATGCTCTTTTACTTTCGCTAACACGTTGGGTAGTCGTTTTATGCGCTTTGCACTTTTTTTTATTTTTTGCGTTGTTCAGCTCACCGCTGTAGCGGCTGAAACCGCCAGCACGAGCACATCGAATGTGCTTGGGACGTATAATCTTATTTTGTTAGAAGATTACAACTTCCAAGGCGGAGATGTTGAAGGGCAGGCATTTATTGGCGGCGATTTAAATGCGCAAGGGCGCACTGCTGAGTTTGGTAGTCGATTAGCCAATACCGACACCGCTATTGATGCGGTGACCATTGTGGGTGATGTTAACGCGAATGGGATTAGGGTGCTGAGAGACAATAACCTTGTTTACGGCGGCGCCTTAAACGCATCGACGGTAGAATTGAACGACGGAGATGACGGCCAGGCTATCTATAACCCCGACGTGTCAATTACCGACATTGCCAGTTCCCTTTATGCAGATACCGCTTACTACGCAAGCCTTACCGAAAATGGCACTTACAGCAATGGCACGTTTAATTATTCGGGGTCCGATGAAGTTGCTGTATTCAACGTTTCTGCCAGCGAAGTGTTTGCCCAAAACAGCGCGTTAAACCTAATTGCAGGCAGTGCGGAAACCATCATTATCAATGTGTCCGCAAGCGACTTACCAGGTAACGACATTGTGATTGGTGGTGGCGTTAACAGTACAGGTGATTTCACCCAGCAAAGTTATTATTCAAATATTCTGTGGAATTTTTATGATGCTGAAAGCATTGATTTCAATAACCTGAACGTAAAAGGGTCTGTACTTGCGCCTTTTGCAGACACTACGGGCGGTTCATCATTTGATGGATCTTTTGCCGCGGAATCGTACACCGGGGCTCGCGAGTTCCACAACTTTGTATTTAACTATGAACGTGAAGCGAGTGTTGTTGAAGTCCCAGCACCCCACTCAAGCTTGTTCTTGATACTTTTCGCCAGTATATTGATGGTTACACGCAGGCTTAAAGTTACCCGTTAAATAATGAAAAATCGAATTTGTGTAAGTGTTGTTAGCCTCTTTTTACTTACACTTTCATTCACGGCGTTCGCCAATGCTGACCAAGATAGTGCTGCGAACGCTGATTATGAATCTGCTATCGTTAGTTATGAAGCAAAAGCCTATAAAGAAGCGTTCATTCATATAAAGAATGTTTTACAAGCCAACCCTGACTATCTCCCCGCACATCTGCTTCTAGCCAACCTTTATTTTGAAACTGGGTTGTGGGAACAAGCCCATAAAACTTATTTACATGCCTATGAAAAAGGCGCTGATCCTAATTTAGTGTTGCCTAATTGGTCCAGAGTATTGGTGCGTCTGCGAAAGTCAGAGCAAATATTAGCCATAGACGTATCTGCCGGCTTATCTAAGGCCCATTTGGCACAATGGCGGGCTACCCGCGCTGAAGCATGCCTACTTGAATCAAGGCCGCTA
This sequence comes from Alteromonas australica, assembly GCF_000730385.1. Classification (NCBI taxonomy): domain Bacteria; kingdom Pseudomonadati; phylum Pseudomonadota; class Gammaproteobacteria; order Alteromonadales; family Alteromonadaceae; genus Alteromonas; species Alteromonas australica. The sequence goes on from NZ_CP008849.1 coordinate 532,782, forward strand.
TGTGCCCAAAGGGAATACGATGAACTACTTACCCAATTACCAGACCACCCCCTGGGATTAAACGGTTTGGCCTTATTGGCCATTAAGGATGGTCAGTATAAGCAGGCCGATACCCTGCTTCAACGCTCGCTGGCTGTGGATGACAGTCAAGCCTTAACATGGTGGACGCTTGGCCGTCTTGCCAGTGCAAAAGGGGATGTGCTGCTGGCACAGCGCCATTTCAATAACGCCTACCTTATTTCGCCCAATAACGCGAAAATTGCACGAAGTCTGATTGATGCTTATGTGGCCGTAGCCGATTTGGACGCTGCGCTATTAGTCACCGAAGACTTGTTATTGGAAACGGAAGACGATTTATATGTGATGTTTGTTAATAGCTGGCTAACTAGCCAGATAGATGCCCTATCTAACATTCGGCCTCAACTAGAGCAAATCGATCAGCGCTTATCTACCGTGCCAGAAGAAATGATGATAGCCGAACCTTCCTTGTTCTATTTGCGGGGTATGGTGGCCTTGATGCAGGGCAATTTTGAACAAGCCAGAGATAATTTTACGCTATTTACAACCTACAGCGAACCAGACCTACAAACCGCGATTCTGTTAGCCACTACCAATATGGCGTTGGGTGATAAAAAAGCCGCCATGTTAGGCCTACAAAACCACGAGGCGGAATTGATACAACAGCATCTTCAGCAAGCAATTTTGCTAGGAAGTTTGTATTTAGAAAACGCCCGTAATTTTAAAGCAGTGAGATTACTATCCTCCTTATCAGAGCGATATTCCCATAGTGTAGACGTTGCCTTGTTTGCGGTACGGGTAGAATTCTCCCGAGGTAAATTTAAAGAAGCCGCAGAACAGCTAAATAACTTACTTGAGCAATTCCCAAACAACAGACAAGTGTTAGTGGCCTACTCTCTTTACTTCCTCGATATCGGCGAAACTCAAAAAGCAGCGAAAGCCATCGCGACATTAAGAGCGCAGTTTGCTGATGATATCGCGATTCAGAATATGTACGCTGCACAATTGCTGATTGAAAAAAAATACGCAGAGGCTGACGTTATATTATCGGAAGTGCTCAAGCAAGCTCCTGAGCTTTTCGCCGCGCGGTACAATCAAGCAACAATGTTAATCAATAAAGGTTTGTTAGACGATGCTGAAGCTATTTTACTGGCGCTAGAAAATGAAAAAGGTAACCACCTTCAAGTGGTATTTCAATTGGCGAATATTGATATGCGTCGAGGAGATTTTGAATCGGCTGATAGACGGTATAGATACCTTTTACAAAAATTTGGGCCAATAGGAAAAATTACTTTCTCCGCCGTGGCTGCAATGAATCAGCAACGAGACTACCGTAGCGCAATTGCTGTTTTACGTAAATTGGAAGTGAAGGAACCAGGCAATCCATTGGCGTTAGTGCAATTGGCTACGTTTTATATCAAAGCAAACGATGCAGAAAATGCTAAATCCACGCTTCTTAAACTAGAGCTAATATTTGACAGGCCGGTTAACGTACTGGTCAGCGAATCGCAAAATTGGTTGGCAATGGGTGATAAAGAGAAAGCCCTGAACAGCATGGATAGAGCCCGTTTATTGCAACCAGAAAACCTAAATTTACAACTTCAGTGGGTGAAGCTTTTATTAGCCTTAAATAAACTCGAACGTGCAGAATCTAGCTTGTCAGCACTAATAAAAAGTTACCCTAATCACCCTCAGGTGCTATTCAAATTTGGTGAATTAGCACAGCAAAAAGGTCGCCCCAACCAAGCGATGACATTTTATCAAAAGGTGCTGAATGAAGACGAAAACTTCGATTTAGCCTACGCCAAACTGTACGCCCTAAGTGTGAAAATAGCTGATTTTTCGGCGCTGATTACGCGACTAACCGCAACCGTAGAACGACAGCCAGATAGATATTTCACCCGTAATTTACTGGCGCAATATCACTATTATTATGGCGACGCTAACACCGCAATTAACCACTACCTTTACATGCTAGAGTTAGCACCTGAGGCCAACCGTTTTGCATTGTACAATCGATTAGCGAAGCTGCATTTGCCGGTAAATAAAGCAAAAAGCTTACACTTTGCAGAACAAGCTTACCGGTTGCAACCTAAAGACGCCGATGTGCTTCATACTTACGGTTGGGCACTCACCATTAATGACCAACCCGAAGCCTCGCTGCCCCTGCTTCGTGAGGCGTCAGTGCGAAACGCCACATCTTTATCACTGCAATATCATCTGGCTTATACCCTGGTAGAATTGGAAAACGATTCAGAAGCAAAGCGTATTTTAAGGCGCTTGGTAAAGTTATCAGCGCCTTTTGAACAACGAGAGCAAGCAAACGCACTATTGTCACGTATTGAACAAGCCCGCTAGGTGTCTATAAATTGCGCTAAATAGTGGGAGGCTTGGGGCCAAATGTGCTGACATTTGCGGGAGAAAAACTTCATATGGCCTATTTCTTTCACCTTAAAATCGTCAGGGTGAAGTATCTCTATTTGTGCGCTAGCGTTAGGGAATACACGCACCATATCCTCTACATTTTTTAAATTGGCAATGTCATCGTCAGCGGCCAATAGCCATTTTGATGGTAGTATAATGTCATCGTAAAAATGGGTGTGAATATCTCGTTTAAATGCGGTTTCGACATAGCCTTGCCCATTACACCATTGTTGCCATTGTTTGGCCACCTGCTTAGGTAAGGGTTCGCCCATGCCCACCCACTGTGACTTAGTATGCCCAAAGAACAAATTGCTAAGTGGGATAAACAGGTTCATAAAAAAGTGCGCTTTGAACAAATAACGCTTTCGCATGTTTCTCAGGCTGCCAGAAGAACTTCCAAAATTGCAGAACGCTGTCAGGTCATGGACGTTGGGCATAAGGCCGAGCAGTTGCCCTCCAGCACTGTGACCGATGAGAAAGTATTTCGTATGCGGGAAATGAAGCTTGAGGGTTTCCAGTACGGCAGGCATATCCAATGTGCCCCATTTAATAAGTGAAGCATCACTGTCTTGAACTTTTCCTTTTAGCGAGTCTGCAATGCCACGATTGTCATAGGTAATGACACCAAAACCGAGTTCGCATAAATAGGTAGCAAAAGCCGCATAAAATTGCCGTTTAATACCGGTGGCTGGGGCAATCATTATCGCGCCTTTCAAGGGAGCCGATGGCGAATATAAGGTAGCCGTTAGGTGAGTACGATCTTCACAAGTTACACTAATGTCTTTTTTCATTATTTGTGTGTCTTTAGCGCAGCTTTATCTGGTCTTACCAGTAAAGCCTGTCCAGATGAAGAAATCAAGTCATCCGTTATTTTTTCGCGTTATGACAGTGTATTTTCTTGCACTAACGTAGGCTCGGCTGGGGAAGCTTGGTTCTGCCATTGCTCAATAGGGCCTGGCTTTCCATAAAGGTAGCCTTGAAATAAAGTGAACCCCATGCCTTTTAACACCAACAACTGAGCCTGCGTTTCTACCCCCTCAGCGATGGTTTGCATATTTAAACTGCGGGCAAGCTCTAGCGTCATTTTTACAATTTTTCGGTGACGTTCTGAGGTTTCAATTTTGTCCACAAACTCGCGGTCAACTTTTAGCACCGATGCGGAGATATCAATCAGTTGGGCAAGGGACGCGTGACCTGTACCGAAATCATCAATGATGATGGTAGCGCCAATATTGGCTAATGTGGTCAGGCGCCGTTTTGTATCTAGATGGCTTGCCAGTACAGACGTTTCCGTCAGCTCTAACTTTAAGTAAGCGCATAACGTGGGGCTTTCTGAATAGCGACGTAGTAGTTTTTCGTAGAAAACGTCATTAAGTAACTCAGGGCCCGAGAGGTTAATGGCGAGAGGCACTTTAGGCATGGCGCTCGGCCAGTGTTCTAATAGGTGAATAGCGCCTTCAACCACCTTTTGGGTAAGCAACACATGCCAGTTATTCTCCTCCACAATAGGAATGAATTGGTAGGGCTGTAATATATTGCCGGTATTGGGTTCTTTTAGCCTGGCTAGGCACTCGAAGCCAATGATAGTTTCCTCCATCGACACTTGGGGCTGCAAGTGGAGAGATAAGTGGCCGTCTTCTAATAATTGTTTAATTCTGTCTTTACGCTGTGTGTGTTCACGAATGCTTTTAACGGTATTTGAGTCAAAGGTGAAAATAGGCAGGTCACTGCTGGTTTGGGTGAGCGCAATTGAGCACGACTCTATAATACTTTCAATGGCCTTGATGCGTGTAACTTTGGTGTGTCCGCCTCGCCATATCAGTGGCAAAAAGCGAGAGCTAGAGGCCATGGATTGTTGCATATATTGCGGCAGCTCTTGCCATAACCAGGTACAAAAATCCGCCCTGTTTGATTTGCTACAAAGCAGAAACTTAGCCCCTGGGAAATGGTAAATCTGCACATCGCTAGGTAACGTAGATTCAAGCAGCGTCGCGGCTTGTGCAAGTACTTTATCACCCTGAGCATGACCATACTGTAAGTTTATTTCTTTTAAATTGGCTAGTTTGAGTAAGACGCAATTGCTAAAGCTTAAACTTTCTGCTGATTCTGAGTATTTCCAAAAATGATGGTTTTTCAGTCCCGTAAGGCTATCAATATAATGCTTTTCATACTGTTGACGCTTGAAAGCATCGAATTTTTTCACTTTGGCCGTTGTAGAAGATACGTCAAAACAATGTATAAGTTGCTTTTTGTGATGCAGCAAACTGGCCAGTTGAATTTCGAACACGCAGTTGTCGTTATTGACGATGTGGGCTTGCTGTTTCACCCCTGCTGAAAGTGGGGCTTTTATCTCAAATAAGTGTTGAATGTATTGGCATGACGGCGCGTAGCTTTTTATAAGTTGTCGAGCACTGCGATTAGCTTGCAGTATTTTCCCCTGTTGATCGCAGAAAAATGAAGGTGTGCCGCCGTTATTGAATATTTCTTGATAGCGATTGACCAGCTTGTTTAATTTCTGACTTTGTTGTTGATTTAGCGTCGCTTGTCGTTCCAGAGAAGACATCACACGGATAACCGCAAAGGGTAAGCAGATATTAAAAAACAGAAAGACCAAGGAGCTTAAATACGTATGGGTTTCCGGCAATGTAATATCGATGCCAAATAATGGCGCGACGGGTTGGTTTCTGACCAATAAAAAGTAGGGCACAAGGTTCAGGACAATCCCAATAATGGCAACACGGTTACCATAGAACAAACGCAACACAATGGGTAAGGTGAAAAAGAATAAGAGGCCATAGCGTGCGGATGCAATATCGAGAGTAAAAAATAGAATACATAGGCCCGCTAATACAATGGTTAGCACCAAGCTTGCTGACGCTGCCCTAAGCTGCTTCTTTCGTAAACTTAAGGTGCTCCAAAGTAGCAGTGAGAATCCTGCTGTTAGTACAATAACGTAGTATAGGCCTTGCTGATACGCTTGGTAAGAAGAGTGCAGCACAATGGCTGAGGTCAAGAGTAACCCACTGGCTAATATGATGCGTAAAACGCTCATTTTCCAAATGGTAGGTTCAGCGGCTTGTAAATTTAATTCATCGATAAGCAGAAAACGCTTGAGTCGAGATACTACATTAGAGAACACGCAATTGACCGAATTAATTATCATTATTTTTATACAGATAAATTATAGGAAAGCGTTTGTTTTGTCGAGGGGGTAGAGGGGGCGATATGGCTAATATGCGCGCGGAACGCGCATATATTACACCGGTAAAGTAAAGACTTTTGAATTTCTCTGAAAATTGTAAAGTTCCTTCTTTACTTCAGGTAATGCGCTGATATCAGCAGGTTCAAAGCCTTGCTCTAAAAACCAATGCGCAGTCACTGTAGTCAGTACGAAAATACGGTTGATCCCCGCTTCCTTTGCGCGCACACGCACTTCATCTAATATACGTTCGCCGCGGTTTTTACCGCGATAATCCTGGTGGGTTGCCACGCAAGCTAACTCTGCACAACCGTCTTCAGGGTACAGGTAAAGCGCGGCACAGGCGATGATCATGCCGTCTCGAACAATCACGATGAATTGGTTAATTTCGTTTTCTAAGCGTTCACGAGAGCGCTTCACTAACACACCACTTTCTTCCAATGGTTTGATTAGCTTAAGAATGCCGCCCACATCATCAATCGTGGCCGCACGTAGCTGCTCGTAATGGTGCTCCATAACTAACGAGCCTGTACCATCGCGGGTGAACAGTTCTTGAAGTAAGGCACCATCTTTTTCAAAACTGATACAATGAGCACGGGGCACACCTGCGGCTACGCTGGTGGTCAACGCACTGAGCACGGTGTCTTCAGTGGTAATGTCACCGTTGAGAATAAGCTGTTCCAACTGCGGGCGCTCAATGGTACGCAGCAATCTTCCATCCCGATTGAAGATGCCATCAAAATTTGAAAACACAATAAGCTTATCGGCCTTCAGCGCAATAGCTGCTTGTGTCGCCACATCTTCGTGAGAAAGGTTGAATACTTCGCCAGTAGAGGAATAGCCCATAGGCGATAGCAATACAATAGAGCCGTCGTTCAGGTGGTCGTTAATACCCGTAATATCAATTCGGCGCACTAAACCTGTGTTTTCAAAATCTACACCACCGCGTACGCCCATGGGTTTGGCCACCACCAAGTTGCCAGAACACACGCGAATTTGCGAGCCGTGCATAGGTGAGTTCGGCAAGCCCATGGTCAGCAATGCTTCTACCTGAGAGCGTACCGAGCCAGCGGCATCTTTTACGCATTCTAGGGTTTGCTTGTCGGTAATGCGCACGCCATTTTCAAAGCGGCCTTCAATGTTGCGAAGGGCGACGCGCTGATCTATTTGCGGTCTGGCGCCGTGCACCACCACCACGCGTACGCCCAAGCTGTTTAACAGGGCAATGTCGTGGATAATATTAGGAAAGTTGGGATGTTCAATGGCTTCACCACCGAACATCAGTATAAAAGTTTTTCCCTGATGAGCATTAATGTAAGGCAGTGAACTGCGAAACAGTTTTATGCCATCATGATGCGCTAATACCATCCTAGTGTTCCTTAACTACCCTTGCTTGTCTAAATTTTCCAGCTCTTGATACAAAGCTTTCGTCACGGTTTCTTTGCTGGTGCCCCCTAGAATATTGCGCTGGTTCACGCCGTACTCTAGTTGTAAGACAGGGTATACGTCGTCTTCAATTTTATCGCTAATAGCTTGCAGGTCGCTAAGCGGCAAATCTTCAATGGCGCAGCCTTTGTCGATGGCCTGAAGCACTACGCGCCCGGCAATGTCGTGGCCTGTTCTAAACGGCACGCCTTTACCCACTAAGTAGTCGGCCAATTCAGTGGCATTCGAAAAACCTTGGGCCGCGGCTTCGCGACAGCGTTCTTCGTTAAGCTGAAGTGAATCCAGTACTTCACTGGCAATACACAAACAAATGTGCCACTGATTAACCGTGTCGATAGCGCCTTCTTTGTCTTCCTGCATGTCTTTGTTGTACGCAAGAGGAAGGCCCTTCATGGTTACAAGCAGTGCCTGTAGTGAACCAAATACGCGGCCACATTTTCCGCGCATAAGCTCAAGGGCATCAGGGTTTTTCTTTTGCGGCATCAGTGACGAGCCTGAGGTCACACTGTCACCGAGTTGTAGGAAGCCTGCTTCGCCCGAGTTATAGAAGATCATGTCTTCGGCAAGACGGGATAAGTGCATCATGCTGGTACTAGCAACAAACAGCAGTTCAAGTACAAAGTCTCTGTCAGACACAGCATCCAAGCTGTTTAAGCAAGGAGAGTCAAACCCCAACTCTTCTGCAATGGCGTGGCGGTCCACCGGAAACGTGGTGCCTGCGAGTGCACCCGAGCCCAGCGGGCACTGGTTCATGCGTACTTTTAAGTCGTCTAAACGGCTTAAATCACGCTTTAGCATTTCCACATACGCTAAGCACCAGTGTGCAAAGTGAATGGGCTGAGCACGCTGCAGGTGGGTGTAACCTGGAATAATCGCTTCTTGATGACGGCTTGCGGCATTAAGAAGTGATTTGATTACGCCCAATACATCAGCGCGAAGTGAGGCAATATGTTCACGAACCCACAAGCGGAAGTCGGTGGCTACTTGGTCGTTACGGCTACGGCCTGTGTGAAGCTTACGGCCAATATCGCCCAACTTCTCGATAAGCGCGGCTTCAACAAAGCTGTGAATGTCTTCTTCGCTAGAGGCGTTAAAGTCTAATTCACCGGCGTCTGCTTGCGCTTTTAGCTCACTAAGCGCGCCTTCTAGCTGCGCTTGTTCATCAGCGGTAAGTACACCTGCTTTTTGCAAAGCACGCGACCAGCTAATAGAGCCTTGAATGTCTTGGCTTGCCATAACTTGGTCAAACGGCAATGAGTCGTTAACCTGTTTAAACATACTACTTGCACCGGATTCAAACCGGCCACCCCACAACGCCATGTGATGCTCCTTAAATGCTGTTTATTGCGTTCGCTACCCGCGCGCAAATACGCGCGGTATGCGATTAACCTTGGTTTTTTAGTGCTTCGATACGACTTGAAAGGCTGAATAGGCGGATAAAGCCTTCAGCGTGCTTTTGGTCGTATACGTCATCGGCACCAAAGGTGGCAAAATCTTCAGAGTAAAGACTGTTTGGCGAACGGCGTTGTGTCACCGTAGCTTGGCCTTTGTAAAGCTTAACTACGATATCGCCAGTCACTTTCTTAGCGAAAGACGCCGCACCAGCAAGCAGTGCATCGTTAAGGGCAGTAAACCAACGGCCATCGTACATGACGTGCGAGAACTCAAGGCCAATTTGTTCACGGTATTTAAGGGCAGCTTTATCAAGCACCATGGTTTCAAGGGCTTTGTAAGCTTTTAGCAGTACAGTGCCTCCTGGCGTTTCATAACAACCACGAGATTTCATCCCCACAAGACGGTTCTCAACAATGTCGATTCGTCCCACACCGTGAGCCGCCGCCACTGTGTTCAACTTAACTAGCGCTTGATACGGAGACAGCGCTTCGCCATCAACATGAGTAAGCTTGCCTTCGTTGAAAGACAGCGTGACACGCTCTGGGGCGTCTGGCGCATCTTCAGGGTCTACCGTCATGGTCCACACTTGCTTGGTAGGCTCTTGCCATGGGTCTTCAAGCTCACCACCTTCATGCGAAATGTGCCATGCGTTTGCATCGCGGCTGTAAATTTTAGTGGCCGACGCTGTGGTGGCAATATTGCGCTCTGCAAGATAGGCAAGTAAGTCTTCACGGCTTACCATGTCCCACTCACGCCATGGCGCGATAACGGTTAGATCTGGGGCAAGGGCTGCAAAGGTGCTTTCAAAACGAACTTGGTCGTTACCTTTACCCGTACATCCATGACATAGGGCATCAGCACCAACTTTACGTGCAATTTCAACTTGCGCTTTAGCGATAACTGGGCGCGCCATAGACGTACCTAGCAAGTATTCGCCTTCGTACACGGCACCTGTAGTAATTGTTGGGAAGATATATTCGCTAACGAACTCTTCTTTCAAATCAACAATGTGGCACTCGCTTGCACCAGACGCGATAGCCTTTTCGTGAAGACCTTCTAGCTCTTCATCACCCTGGCCCACATCTGCTGCAAATGCGACAACTTCACAGCCGTAATTTTCTTTTAGCCATGGAATGATGGCTGATGTATCAAGCCCGCCTGAATAGGCCAGCACGATTTTTTTAACGTTTTGCATCTAAGTAATCCTTTTAAGCGACTTTTTAGGCGTCTTTTTAAGCGTTAAGTAATTGAGTAAGGATGGCATTTTGGCCATGCATTCTATTTTCGGCTTGTTGCATTAATAGCGACTTGTCGCTGTCAATTAACGAGCCTGTGATTTCTAAATCGCGATGGGCAGGCTGGCAGTGCATCACATAGCTTGCACCTGTGGCCTCCATCAGCGCTTCATTGACCTGATAAGGCATGAATTTTTCTTTGATAACGTCAAGTGGTGTGTCGTCGCCCATTGAAAGCCACGTATCAGCATAGATAACATCTGCGCCGTTTGCAGCACTAAGCTCGGTGCTTTCTACAATAGTTACGCCGGTTTTCTCGGCAATAGCTTTAGCTTGCGCCACAATTTCAGGGCTGGCTTCGTGACCTTCTGGCGTCACAACCACTTGGTTACAACCGAGTAGTGCCCCCACAATTAACAGTGAGTGGGTCACGTTGTTGCCGTCGCCTACGTAGGCCATCGTCAGACCTTCGGTTTTACCGAAGCGTTCAAACATAGTAAGATAGTCGGCAAGACCTTGGCACGGATGATATTTATCGCAAAGTGCATTGACTACAGGCACGTTGGCCGCTTTCGAAAAGGTTTCTAGCGTTGTGTGCGAGAACACACGGGCCACAATAGCATCGGCCCAACACGCGAGGTTGGCCGCAGTATCTACTGCATCTTCACGGCCAGCTAGCTTGCCAGACTGCACGTCGAGATAAACCATGTGGCCGCCAAGCTTGTTAATGCCAATATCAAAACTGACGCGAGTACGCAGAGACGGTTTTTCAAACAGGGCAACGATTGACTTACCCGCAAGCACATTGCTGTAGCTAGCTGGGGCTTGTTTAATTTCTACTGCTAATTGCAGCAAGTTTTGCATTGCTTCTGGTGTCCAGTTAGCAAAGGTTAATAAATCCTGTTTCATTCAGTGTCTCCTGCGTCGCCTTCTCTTGGCGCGATCTTTTCGGGAAGAATTTGAGTTCCCGTATTTTTATTTAATATATCAGCAATGTCGGCACTCCAACTTGCGATAAATACGGCGCGCTTCAAGGTTTCAGCAGATTGCAAGGCGGCATCTACCTTAACCTTCATACCATCTGTAATGACGCCATCATCGGCGTATTGTTTAATGCTATTTGCTGTTAACTCAACAATGAGTGCCTTGTTTGCATCTAAAACGCCGTCGACGTTAGATAATAGTAAAAGCTCCCCATCAAGGAGTTCTGCGATGACGGTGGCCGCTTGATCGGCGTTCACATTTAACAAACGCCCCTGTGGGCTTGAACCAATGGAGCTAATGACAGGCAAGACGCCTTGCGCCAATACATTTTTCAAAAACGTAGATTCAGCCGTTGCTGGCACCCCCACCGCACCGTATTTTTCCGCGAGGGGTTCACACACTACCATATTTCCGTCTAATAGCGACAACCCTACCGGTGTTACACCTGTGGCGAGCGCAGCAGCGCAAAGCTGTTTATTGGCGGCACCCGCCAGTGCGCCACAAATATAAGGCATATGATCGTCAGGCGTCACCCGTAGGCCATCAATTTTCGTGCTTTGAAGCCCTAAGCTCGCCATCAGTGTTTCAACTAACGGGCCACCACCATGAACAACCACAACAGGACGGGTGGCTTTTACGTCTTTAATGCTTAGGAATAAGCGGGTCATTGCGGCTGCATCATCGAGTAATGCGCCACCCACTTTTATAACAATAGGGGAACGGTTCATAGTACTAATCCCGTTTCAACTGGCTGTTTAGTCATGATATTGAGGCACTGGATGGCTTGTGATGCTGCCCCTTTCATGACGTTGTCTATGGCGGCTGTTACCACCGCATAACCAGAGGCTTCATCAAGTTTCCAATGAAGATCGACAAAAGGTGTATGTGCCACATCATCAATTTTTGGGAAGCTATCGCGCAGCCTCACAATGGGTTTGCCGTTATAAGCGTCTTGGTACACGGCATCAAGTTGGCTTTGCGACACATTAGGCGCAAGCTTGACTGTAATTGTGGCAAGAATACCCCGTTTGAAATTGCCTAAATGCGGCGTAAAAATAACAGGTGTGCCAAGATAGGCTTCTATTTCAGGGGTGTGACGATGGCCTAATACGCCGTAAGCATGCAAGCTGACTTCAAAGAAACTTGTGGTTAGGCTTGCTTTTCTACCTGCGCCAGAAACTCCAGACACTGCGTTTATCACCGGGCGTACATTTGCATCGAGAAGTCCATTTTCGGCTAAGGGTTTTAATGCGGTTAGGCTAGCGGTGGGATAACAACCCGGCACCGCAATAACACTGGCATTGGCAATTTTGTCTTCGTGCCATTCTGCTAAGCCGTAGACTGATACATCAAGGCTGTTTTTTTGTGTATGGGCGAAACCGTAAAATTGCTCGAATACCGCCGTGTCTTTTAGTCTGAATGCGCCGGATAAATCAAGTACCTTCGCACGCCCTGAAGATAGGGTGGGCATCCAGTCGTGACTTGCCTCATGAGGTGTGGCGAGAAAAATAAAGTCTACCTGCGAGGTAAGTGCGACTAATATCTCGTTAGAAATTGGGGTTAAGGTGGCATCAACGTGGGCTAAGTTTCCATGCAGGGCACCTATGTTCTTGCCTGCGTCAGCACTATTTTCCGACACATAAGTGCCGGCAAGCGTAAGGCTTGGGTGCTGCTGAACTAATTGAACGAGTTGTGCTCCGGTGTAACCACTGGCACCAATAATTGCAACTTTGTACATAATTAACTATTCAATGAAAGAGGGAAAAAAATCACTTTTTACCTTTGTAAACTGGTTTGGCGTATGTCCATGCCTAACCGCGACCACATTACAAAGGTAAAAAGTGTGCTACCGCAAAAGCAAACCTGCAAGCATGCATCGTCGCAGGCTCTGCAATGTGTAGCCAGCCAGGGGAGAGGTAAACTCTGTGACGTTCAAAGCCATGATGCTGTGAACGCGAGTTGGTTGTGTCATCGTTGTATCCTGTTTCTGTATCAACCCAATCTGGGGTAGATGCCTTAACCGCTGACTAGTTTACTAAAAAAGAATATTTATGCAATATTAATGTATAAATATTTTTATTTGTTTTTCCTGGTCGCACCACTTTTATTTTCTACATTCTAACAAACTGCCGATGACAGTTAGTTGACAATAAAAGGTATAAAACTGAATATTTATACTGGTTGTCGTAATTCGCTTAGCGGTTTGCTATAAATTAGCCAAGGTTTCTGAAAGGAAGAATAATAAGATGAGTAAACTAACCGTGGCGCTGGTCGCTCACGATCATAAAAAACCAGAGTTATTAGTATGGGTTAAGCAGCATATAAAAATACTAGAGCAATGTAATCTTGTTGCCACTGGCACAACAGGCGGTTTAATTAACAAGGAAACCGGCCTTGAAGTGACCCGCTATAAAAGTGGCCCACTTGGGGGCGATCAGCAAATAGGCGCTCTTATTGCTGAAAATAAATTGGATGCGCTTTTTTTCTTTTGGGATCCGTTAAACGCCGCTCCTCACGACCCTGACGTTAAAGCTTTACTTCGATTATGTTCAGTGTGGAATGTACCAGTAGCTTGTACGCCCGCTACGGCTGATTTAGTGGTGACTTCACCTTGGTTTTTATCTTCAGAATATAAGCCAATCAAACCCACGTTTTAATCGCGTCACCTAGGTAGCCGAGTCACAAAAAGCGATGATCACATCGCTTTTTGTAAGAGATGCCTAGGGCGGCGGTTAGCCACCGATATTTCTTTTCACAAATTGATACGCATCATCACCGGTGGAAGCCAGTTCGGTTTCAGCCACAACCCCGGAAATTTCAGCCTCTGTGCTCGATGAGCCAAAAACTTGCTTGCCTACATCCCACAAATTGGAAGAGATACTTTTACCTGTCATTCCCTCAACAGCTAAATCCGCCACGTTGTATAGCATGCCAGCCATTCCGCCATATAAAAAGCTTCCCGCCAGACTTGCAGCGGCATCAACGTGGCTGGATGTTGTGGCCTCATAAATATCCGACACTATGGGTAAGTGATTCACAATGTTGAGGGTGTCAAAACCGTCATTTAAGTTTAAACCATCTTCCCCGAAAGCGGATGTATATAAGCTATCAAAAATGGCCCCCGCCGAACTTGTATTTTCATCCAGCGCGGTTTCTTCAACAGTGGTATTGGTTGTCGTGCCGCTGTCACTTTCGCTTGATGATGCCATAGCGGCACTGGTTAACCCTGAAAATACATTATTTTGTAATGCACTTAATAGGGAGTTTTGCATCGTGCCAATGGCGTCATCTGAGGTTAGCGCAGATAACATGCCTGTACTTAAGCTTGGTTCTGCGTCATCTGACGTACTGGTGTCCTCTTCATCAGAGGAGGTCGGCAACTGTGAAAGCAAAGCGGCAAACATAGACGGCAAACCTTGGCTATCATTTGCCGCTTTATCGGTTTGAGTAGACTCAGTTTGCGTTGCATTTACGCTGGTCGACGGTATTGATGAAAGCAATGAATTAATGCTTCCTTGTGTTGACATTTCTAAGGCCATAACATCCCCTTACCCGCAGGCATCTCATTGTTTTGTAAAGGTTTTGCAAATTTAATCAGTCGGCTATTTCGCGCTATAAATTATTGGTTAAACTTGCTCCCGTTCAACGGTCATGGATGGCACCTAAACTTGGTTTTAATCTCTTAATGTCAGAAAGAACTATGAAAAAACGATGCCATATATTCTCTATTTGCTTCATCTTTACATTGGGCGGGTGCGCACAAACGGTATCGGAAGAAGAGGCTGTGGTGGCCAGCAGCCCGACCAATCCACAAGTGGTGCAGCGAGCCGTTACGCAAACAGAAGAAGAGCCTAGGCCGGGGCACCCAGATTATACGCCTGTTCGTTCCTACCCAGTGGAAGATGTGCGCCTGCCTAGCGGTTCTTTGTTTAATCCCGATCTCGCTATGGGATTGTATGAACGCCACACCCATTACAAGGTGGGCGATATGATTCTCGTTAAGCTTGATGAAGAGACATCATCTGAAAAGTCGCTAGATTTCAATACCGATAAAGACAGCAGCTTTGATATAGACCCGTTGACGTTAAAGGTGGGGGGGATCCAAATTGAAGGTGATGATTTTACAGTAGAGCATGCACAAGACAGCGAGTTTAATAGCTCAGCACAAACTAAGCAATCTAACTCAATGCAAGGGAGTATCACTGTGTATGTTACGGGTATTACCCCTGCGGGCAATTTGCTGGTGACCGGTGAAAAATGGATAACCATGAATCGAGGTAAAGAATACATACGCTTTTCTGGTGAAGTGCGAAAAGAGGACGTTGATGAAAGTAACTCGGTACTGTCTTCAAAAGTAGGTAATGCGCTAATTGAATACAGCGGTACGGGAGAATTACAAGATACGCAGAAGCGCTCGGTGATAGACAAGCTCTTTGCGATCTTCGGTTAACGCACAATGGCATCTTTATTTCGATGTACACTACGCCTCTTGCTGGTATTAGCTTGTTGCCCTTTTGCGGCTTACGGAGAATGGGTGCAAGGTGAGGCTAGCTTAAACTTTACAGGTGCTGATCTTGCGTCTGTGCGTGCCACCGTGATTAAAAATGCCATCGCTGACGCCTCTTATAAGAGTGGATCCGTTATTGCCGCTGAAGACGTGCTCATTGACGGTTTGGTACTGAGTAGTAAAGCGGAATTATCTACCGCAGGCAGAATACAGCGCGTAGAAATTTTGAGTGAAACGGTAAAAGATAACGTTCTGACTGTGGTGGTCAATGTAAACTTAACACCACTTTTCGATTGTAAACCACAGCGTTTTCAGAAGCGTTTATTGGTAACCCATTTCGCGCTGCTTGACCCAAGGCAAGCCGCGACTGGGGCTCTTTACAATTTGGGTACTCACATTACACAGCGTTTTGCTCAACAATTTAAAGGGTCGCCGGAGTTTCCGGATGTGATACAAATAGCCGAATCACTGACACAACCTAATATGTGGGCCGCAGATGCATTAAGTGGTGCCGACTTGCAAACCAAAGCCACCTATTTAAGAGACACCTATGGCCAGCAGTTTGCGCTGTTCGGTTATATTAGAGACATTAGCCTGTTTGAACAGGTTTCAGAAAGTGACGCTTTATTCAGTAGCGATGAAGTGGCCTTACGGCGCAATTTCACCCTTCAAGTATTTGTACTCGATACCTTTCGGCAGCGGGTCATCTTCGATGAAAGTTATCACAGCGAAGCCGATTGGCCCTACGATAGCCATTATCGTGTAGATACCAGCAACAGCTTATTTTGGCGCAGCGACTTTGGCCGAATGGTGCTAAACACAGTGAACGCAGCGGTGTCTGATGTTTCTTCTGCTATTGCTTGTGAGCCAACTTTTGCCCGTATCGTGAATATTTACAATCAGCAGTATGTGGTAGATATGGGCGCATCGCATGGCATCACTACTCAGGACAGCTTTCAATTGTACAAACAGCAATCTTTGCCTGTGCTTATGGCTCCGACGAAAAGTGTCATGCTGCCGGTTGAAGAAGGCAGACTGTCTGTCACCCATATAGGGGATGAAGTGAGCATAATTTCTAACGAAGGCATTGAAGGGGCATTGCAATTGTTTGACATCGTAGCTCCTATAGCACGAAAAAGCGCCCAATAGGGCGCTCTATATACGAGAGCGAAGCAGAACTACTCGTTTGGCCGAGGTGGAGCAAAAAGTTCTCTAAGTGAGCGAACTTCTTCTCGGTTCGCGTCTAATTGTTCACGTTGTTGTTGTGTAAATATAGCGAGTCGCATTTGCTGGTGAGTCATTCTGGCTTCTTCTAACGACACCATGTCTTCGTAATAGCGTTGCATAAGCGTATTCCAGGTATCAATAGAAAAGTTATCACTATGCACTAAGGTTAATGATTCCATCATAAAGCGCTGCATTAATTCTCGGTCTAGCTGGCCACTGTCTTTTTGGCTTTCATCTAGCGTTTTCAGCGCTTCTTTTTGCTCGTCAGTCAACATGATACCCATTGCCATAGAAGGCATTCGTTTAGGGCCCTTCATGTTTTTGCCTTTGCGAGACCGAGGCTTATTACTTGATAAGCGCGTCAATCTATCGACTATTTTTGCTTGCTGCTCTTCGTTAAGGCTTTCGAAAACCTGATGACGAAATGTCGCGAGCGCAAACCCGTGTTCATGACGCGTTTTTACCCGCTCTTCAGCCCAGTTGCGTATTGTTTCAGCTGAGGCCTCAGCAAGGGTCTCGCTATCGATCATTTTCGGTCTATCAGGTTTTTCCTGAGCCTCACGAAAACCCTCAAATAGGGCTTTTATTTGTGCCTTCTGCGTTGAATTAAGCGATAGGCCGCGTAGGGAATTAATCCATTCCTCAACCTGCATATGCGCTCCTTGATGCGAAGGTTGAGGGTTTGCATACGTGTTTTGGCTTAAGGCAAGGGTGCCTGCTAACACGGATGCAATCACAATCATCTTCATGCTCGTCTCCTTTTGATATTGACGAGTAAATAGTAGCGTGAAGTCGTGTTAACGCCGTCAAGTCACTGTAAAGCTTGTGTAAAGGTTGAACCCGATAAAGATTCCGGTGGTCGAAGGCTTTATAGTAGCGCTAATTACTGTATTAACCTTAAAGAAAGCCCGAATATGCGCGACTAATAAGCAATAAAAGTATCCAACGGGCGTATCTTTACTACTTTATATCGATAAGCCTGCAAAGCATATTTTGTGTATTGCCAGCTCGGTGTAACATATCAGAGTAAATAACCAATGAACCAAGTAATAGTAGAGTCAAAGACCATGGATTCAGAAATCCACTTACAGTCTATCTTAATCATTGATGATGATACTGAATTAACCGATATGCTTGCCACTTACCTTGGTACTTCTGGGTATAAGGTGAAAGTATGTAATGATGGTCAGTCGGGGTTAGCGGAAGCGACCTCCGGCGGCCATTATGATCTCATTTTGCTTGATGTCATGATGCCCATGATGGATGGATTTGACGTACTCAAGAAACTACGTGTTAGTCATGCTACCCCAGTACTTATGTTAACGGCGAGAGGGGATGATTACGACCGCATTTTAGGGCTTGAACTGGGTGCAGATGATTACCTACCTAAACCCTTTAATCACCGAGAGCTCGTTGCCCGCATTAAAGCGATTTTTCGCCGTTTGGCGCTAAACAGTAACGGCGGTACCATAGAACAAGATTTATTAGTAAATGATATCTTCTTAAGCCCAAGTAGTCAGCTGGCCAAAATCGAAAACACGGAAATGGCGCTGACCAGTACCGAGTTTTCAACCCTTCGACTGCTTATGCTAAATGCGGGTAACCGCGTGACGAAAGAAGAGATTAGTTTGAAAGTGTTGGGCAAACCCCTCCAGGCTTTTGACCGCAGTATTGATATGCACGTGAGTAACCTCCGTAAAAAAATGGCGAAAGTTACCGCACAAGAGAAAATTAAGACCATCCGTGGGGTGGGTTATATGTTGATGCCTAATTAATGAAATTTTTACGCCGTATTAATCCTACTCGCGCCATTATGGGGCGCTTATTCTTCTGGTTTTGGGCGACGTTTATTGTCACAGCAGTGTTGGCAGTATGGGGGAGTCGATTATTATTTGAAGATTTACAGGTTAACGCGGCGTTACCTGAAGAACTTGCTGATTTGGAGCAAGTGGCTGAACGCATTAGTAGCCCAAGAGCTGCGAGAGGGCCACTTATGATGGCGCTTGAGCGAAATTCACGTCCCTTCCATGGGCGTGCTATTGCGGTTGACTTGGATACAAAGCGTTTTGTTTCTCCTGGCGGCCCGCCTTTGCGAGAGAAGGAAAGAACAGACATTTTGCGGATTGTCGATCAACAGGTGCCTATTTCACTTGTGCGTGGTGCTTTTCGTGTGGTTGGCCCTATGCAATTTGAGCGAGGCGACAAGCGTTATGCATTGTTTTTACTGCGCTTTGAAGGGCCCTCGGGCAATAGCATGCCGTTTTTCTTGATTTTATTTATCGCTATTGCCACTACGTCTTTGCTGTCCTGGCTTTTTGCAAAATCCCTGACTCGTCCTATTTTGCGCATCCAAAAGTCCGCGCGCTCCCTTGCGGCGGGAGAATGGCAAAGTCGTGTAGAAAATGCCGATTCTCGACAAGATGAATTGGGGCAATTAGCCCGCGATTTTAATAAAATGGCGAATCAGCTAAATAGTATGTGGACGGGGCAAAAACGACTTTTAGCCGATATTTCACATGAATTGCGTTCACCTTTGGCGCGCTTACAAATGGCACTGGGTTTAGCTCATCAACAAAATGTCGATCCTGCCAGTCTTGTTCGTATAGAGCGCGAAGCTGAACGTATGGAAACCTTAGTCGCGCAATTACTTGCCCTTAGCAAAGCGGAAGCAGGAATGCATGACTTCTCTTCTTTCACTCTTTCTTTACTGTTGAAAGACGTATTTACCGACGGACAGTTCGAGGCTGCCAATAGCAATAAAATGCTCGATATTGAGCCTATCCCAAAACTTACGGTAACGGCAGATCAAACCATGTTATGCCGAGCGGTGGAGAATGTATTACGCAACGCGCTTAGGCATGCAAACTACCTTGTAGAAGTGAGTTTTGCTGTTACTGATAAACAGTGGTCTATTATCATTAGTGACGATGGAAGTGGATTATCAAAAGAAGAGTGTAAACGTATTTTTGCGCCCTTTTATCGCGCATCATTGGCAAGAGAAAGGGAGTCTGGCGGTGTTGGTCTTGGTCTGTCCATTGCAAAAGCGTCTGTAGAGTTGCATGATGGCACCATTCAAGCCGAGCCAGGTGAGAAGCATGGTCTAGTGGTAACCTTGTCGTTCCCGAAAAAAACCGGTTAGTTTCTTTATCTAAACACCTGCTCATAGCGTTTATTTTTGTAGGATGTGTTGATGGATTGGAAATTTACGTCGGAAAAGGATCTAGCAAATACCTTTAACAATACCATAGATCCATTTTGGGAAGAGCAGGTGTCTCGCGGGCATTTTGCTGGCAAAGGTGACGTTGATGTTCACTATGCGTGGTGTATTCCAGACACGCCTCGCTCAACCATTGTTATCAGTTCTGGCCGTATCGAATCTTATCTGAAGTACAAAGAGTTGGTATTCGACTTGTACCAGAATGGCTTCGCTGTATTTATTCTCGATCACAGAGGCCAAGGGTTGTCGGGGCGTATGACACACGACCCTCAGCATGGTTACGTCGCGCATTTTGACGATTACGTAGATGACTTGGTTTATTTCACCCAAAATATTGTCGTCCCTAAACAGCAAGGTCGCTTACAGTTGCTTTGCCACTCTATGGGCGGGGCAATTGGTGCATTGACGCTGTTGCGCTTACCCACCTTATTTTCTAAAGCCGTACTGGCTTCTCCTATGTTTGGAATAAAGCCTGCACTGCCCAATTGGCTTGCTAATAGCCTTATTACTGCTGGGCTTGCCGTTAACAAGCTTAGGAAGCAACAGTCTGGGTATTTTTTTGGTCAAACGCCTTATATTGCATACCCATATTCATTAAATAAACTCACTCACAGTAAAACACGTTATGGGCTGTTTCGTGCACTGTATGATGAGGAGCGTCGCATTCAACTTGGTGGCGTCACAACTGAATGGTTGTGCGCAGCACATGGGGCAATGAATACCATAGAAAAAAGCGCCGGGGCAATTACCACCCCTTCATTAGTACTCAGTGCAGATAATGACGCTATTATCGACAATAAACGCCAGCGGCGAGTGGTTGGGCAAATGCCGAATGCACGGCTGGTGGTGATAGAAAAAGCGTATCATGAAATCTTTACTGAATCTGATGACTTACGGGAAGAGGCGATGACAAAGGTGCTGGATTTTCTCGCCGCAACTTAGCGTTTTAATCTCTTGCTCAGTCACTACTTTAAATTTAAGCTGCCCCCGTTTTGGGAGTGAGTACGAACACGCTCACCATCACCTTAATTGACTTAAAAGAAATATCACTATGTTAGACATTGTGCTTTATCAGCCAGAAATCCCGCCGAATACCGGGAACATTATTCGCCTATGTGCAAACAGTGGGTTCAGTTTGCATTTAATTGAACCGTTAGGCTTTGAGTGGGACGACAAGCGTGTGCGCAGAGCAGGGCTAGATTATCATGAATTTGCGCACGTGAAGCGTCATCCTAACCTAGAGGCCTATATCAATGGGGCTAAGCCTAAACGTATATTTGCATGTACAACAAAAGGAAAAGCCTTTCACAGCGATGTGTCATATCAAAAAGGTGACGCGCTTATTTTTGGCCCAGAAACGCGAGGGTTGCCTGATGATTTCATTCAATCGTTACCACCAGAGCAACGGGTTCGCATTCCTATGTTACCGGACAGCCGTAGCATGAACCTATCAAACGCGGTCTCTGTGTTTGTGTATGAAAGCTGGCGTCAATTAGGCTACGATGGAGCACGATGATCCAGTTTGACATTGGTGCATAGCGCTAGTTTGACATAGCGCTATACACCACACGCAAATGCAAAGAATATGTAAAGGCGTGGGCGGTTACCCATGCAGTCAGGTTTGGTTCAGTTTCACCCAGTAATATTGGCCTTGTGTTCGCACCAATGCGAAGTGTTGTAACCCAAGGAGATTGATTATGAAACGTATTACACTGACTTTACTGGCGGGTATTGCACTCCTCACCGCAGGCACCGCTAACGCCCATTCTTCTCATCAAGCCCACTCTGCGACTCATCAGGTGCTTAAAAAAGTCACCACAGTGGTCTCACAGACACTTGCACCATCATCACGTGCAACGGGGGCTAAGGTGAATGTCTTCGTGAACGTATTGCCGAAAAACCACAAGGTAAAGACGGTAGGAAACACCCACTACTATGTGGTGAACAATGTTTACTACAAAAAGAGCGGAAAGCGCTATGTGATGGTTGAGGCGCCGCATGGGGTTAAACACGCCCCAAAAAATAAGAAAGTTGTGGTGGTGAGAGAAAGCCGTTAACGCTACGTATGAGTCATCACAAGCAATAATGAAACAAGAAGCGTAGGTTACGCTTCTTGTTTTAGATCTCGGCCTAACAGCGCTAAAGCCGCTTCTTTTGGCGATTTTCCATGATATAGCACAGCGTAAATTTGCTCACAGATAGGCATTTCAACCCCCACTTTTTGTGACAGTACATGAACTTCTTCTGTATTACGGTACCCTTCAACTACCTGTCCAATTTCTTCAATGGCGACATCGACGCTTTTGCCTTGGCCTAATGCCAAACCAAAACGTCGATTACGAGACTGATTGTCGGTACAGGTGAGTACGAGATCGCCTAGCCCTGCCATACCCATAAAGGTTTCAGGGTTAGCGCCAAGCTTTACGCCTAAGCGAGTCAGTTCTGCCAAACCGCGGGTGATGAGTGCAGTTCTGGCGTTAGCGCCAAAACCTAGTCCATCAGCTAATCCTGCACCAATGGCAATCACGTTTTTCACCGCTCCACCTAATTGCACGCCAGTGAAATCAGAGTTTTTGTACACACGGAATGACTTCGCGCAATGGAGTTTTGCTGCAAACTCGTCACTCAAGGTATCATCAGTAGACGATAATGAAATAGCGGTAGGCAAGCCGGCGACCATTTCTTTGGCAAAAGTGGGGCCTGACAATACGGCCAGAGGATAATCTGTACCCAGTGTTTCTTCTGCTACATCGCGCAATAAACGGCCCGTTTTAGGTTCCAGCCCCTTGGTTGCCCAAATAATTCGATGGTGTGGCTTTAGCAAAGGCTTTAGGCTTTTTAGCATAGCGCCAAAGGCATGGCTGGGTACCACAACGAGAATGTCTTGGCTGGCCGCAACAACATCGTCTAGATTTGCGTTGAGTTCCAAGCTATCTGGGAATCGTGCACCAGGCAAATACCGAGTGTTTTCGCGGTGGGTGGCCATTTGTGCTATGTGCTTTTCATCCCGGCCCCACAATAGTGTGGGGTTGCCATTTCTGGCAAGACAAAAAGCAAGGGCGGTGCCATACGACCCCGCCCCCAATACTGAAACCGAATTCGACTTCATATCCACGTGCTTCCTGGTCACCTAATTAGGCGTCCATTTTAGGCGCATCGCCTTGTGCTTCTTGCACACGCTTTTGCATGTATGCAGCAAAGATAGCATCAAAGTTTACTGGCGCTAGGTTAAGTGGAGGGAATGTGCCTCGGTTAACCAAGTTAGAAATGGTTTCACGCGCATAAGGGAACAGGAGGTTTGGACAATATGAACCCAACATATGCGCTTTATTCTGATCTGGCATTTCGCCAATGGCAAAAATACCGGCTTGCTGTACTTCACATAAGAACGCGGTTTCTTCACCTAGTGATGCTGTTACCGTCACGGAAAGCACAACCTCAAAAACACTTTCATCGAGCTTGTTGGTGCTAGTGTCAATATCTAGCTTTATCTCAGGCTTCCATTCTTTCGTGAAAATGGCAGGGGCATTTGGAGATTCAAAAGAAATATCTTTTGTGAAAATGCGCTGAATATTAAATTGAGGCGCTTGAGCTTGTTCACCTGCGGCTTGGTTGTCGGTTGTCTGATTTTCGTCAGCCATGGTATTTCCTATTTATTTGTCGTTTTATTTAATCTAGTGCGTTGCTACATGCGCTGACGCGTTACGCTAAACCTAGCATTGGGTTTAGTTTGTTTTGTGCTTCTAAAGCCATTAAATCGTCGCAGCCACCAACGTGTTCGTCATTGATGAAAATTTGCGGAACTGTCCAACCGCCATTCGCCCTTTCTATCATGGTATCGCGTAGCTCAGGCTGAACATCAATAGGGTACTCTTGGAACTCCACACCTTTCTCATTTAAAAGTGCTTTTGCGCGATGACAATAGGGACAGTGGCCCTTTGTGTATAATTCGACTTTGCTCATGAAGTTCACCTATTACTTTGATATTGGTAGACTGGCACTTTGCCAAGCGTTCATGCCGCCTTTAAGTACGCTAACTTTTGAAAAGCCAGCTTTAGACATAGCGTTCGCTGTTCCACGCGCCTGATTTCCCATCGCGCATACTACGATAATGGGTTTATCTTTACTGTTTTCAAGCGTATTAAAATTTTTCTCTCTTAATGCTTCGGGTTTTATCTGCCTTGCGCCAAGAATATGCCCAGCTTTAAACTCTTTCTGTGCACGAATATCTAACACCACAGCATCTTCTTTATTTATCATTAACGTGGCGTCGTGTGTGCTTACCTCTTTGATTGAAGAGGTGAGTGAAGATACATAACTGAATATCAACATAGCCACAAGCGCAACCCACACGCCGGCGAGTACAATATTATTTCCGGCAAACTCGATTACCTGATCCATTACCTCAAACCTTGTCTATAGACCAAAAAAGAGTGCAAAGTATATAGAAAAACTGGCGAGAAACCAGCCTGCTATTTCTTGATGCCCCTTCCTCGCTGAGAGAATATTTTAGATGCTTGATATTACGAATAAATTGCACTGGGATTTGCTACCTCCCTCGGATACACTGATAGCGCGTACTTCTTCTTTATATTTTGGTTTAAGGCTTTTTCTTTAATGAATGAATTTGAGCGCGCGTATAATGTAGGTAAAACCCTATGCATTATTGCGCTTGCGTTGATAAGCGGCCAAGTGTTTGGTCAAGACAATGAGCAAGAAAAGCTCGCAGAACTGCAAGCTGAACTTCGTGCTCGTCAACAGGTGCTCGACAATAGCAAAGCCAGCGCAAAAGAGCTGGCTGATGTGCTTAAAGCTTCTGAACTAGACATTGCAAAAGTGGCTAAAAAACTAACGCAAACCAATGACAATTTACGTCAGCTGCAAGCGGAGCAACAAAGTCTACAGCAAGAACAAAGCTCGCTAAAAGCCGCCATTCGCCAACAGCAATCTTTATTGTCTAGCCAATTGAAAAGCGCATTCATGGCAGGGCATTATGATTACGCAAAAATGATGTTCTACCAAGAAGATGCGAAAACCTTCGAGCGGGTAATCACTTATTATCAATATCTCGCTAAAGCACGCCAATCTGAAATTACTAAATTTAAAGACAATGTTGCGCGCCTTGAAACCGTGACTGTCTCATTAGCTGAAAAAGCGGCCTCTTTGCTTGCGTTACTCGATGAGCAGAAAAACCAACGAGCGGTATTACTCACTCGCCAAAACGACCGTAAAAAGACCCTTGCTAAGCTTAATCAAACCATTGCGAGTGAAAGTGAGCGAATAGCGGCGCTGCAGGAAGACGAAAAAGCCTTAAGGGAGGCGATTGAAGCAGCAAGAATAGCCGCCCAGCGCGCGGCAGAAGCTGCCCAGATATCCTTAGATGGTTTGGCCAAGTTAAAAGGCAAGTTGTCAGCACCCGTGGAGGGAAGGGTACGTAAATTGTTTGGCAATCGTAGGCAAGGGCAAGTCCGTTGGAAAGGGATTATTATCGACGGAGAAGAAGGAGATGCAGTGAAAAGCATTGCTTCTGGTAAAGTACTCTATGCCGATTGGCTACGAGGGTTTGGGTTAGTTGCCATTGTAGATCATGGTGAAGGATATATGAGTGTATATGGTCATAACCAAGCCTTGCTAAAGCAAGCGGGTGACGATGTTCGACGCGGTGAAAATCTCGCCCTAGTGGGGCGCAGCGGTGGGCAGGCGTCGCCAAACTTATATTTTGAAATTCGCCATAAAGGCAAGGCGTTAAATCCCACCGCTTGGTTTAACTAATTGCGTTTTATTCGCGCCTTACGCTGTTACAGAGAACGTCGCCGTATCAGGAAGATTCTGCGCAGTTTGATCTGATGGTGGTGGCGGGGGTGGTTTTCCAAGCCCTGCCAACTCAGCAATATTTTTGCTATCAAAGCCTGCCTCATTCATGACTGAACTTAACGACTTACTTGGGTTTATCCCTGCTTCTTTTAACTGTTCAGCAATTTCTTGAGCGTCACTCTCAGTTAAATTGTCCGCATCGTAAGAGGATAAAATGCTATTTACCGTATCGGTTTGATCGTCGGTTAACGTTGCACCTTCGCTACGAGGTGGCGGGGGAGGCATAGCGCCGCTATTGACTGATGAAATCATAATGTACCCTTTAACACTAAGTGAAGTTTCGACATCAATAGTATCGGCTAAGCGCTGAAAATTTGAGCGCTACTGAAGGTCTTTACGCAAGCTTTACACTACAATGTGCTTGCCACTCTGTTGGCGTGTCCGAAATAAAATGGCTTGGAAAAAAGCGCAGCCAAATTTAGAAGGTAATGACTTGTAGATTGCCATCAGGTTGATATGCTTAACCCCGCTTTAAAGAAAGTCATTTCAGTGTAATACGGTAACGGTACTACACTGACAATGTGCGCGTATAAAAAATAATAATCACAAAGAATGGACAGTGAAGATGCAGTGGCGTCTATTAGTGTGTTGCTTACTTATGCTGGCAGGCAACGTCAATGCGAAAATTGAAAATAACAAACCGGAAATCATCATTATTCTTGATGATCTTGGTTATCGTCCCACCGATATAGCCGCCTTTTCCCTCCCTACGGAGGTAACCTTCGCTATTTTGCCGCAAACGCCGCTAGCCTCGACTATTGCAGAGCGCGCCCATGCAGAAGGGCGTAACGTTATGTTACATATGCCCATGCAAGCGTCCAATGGTAAGAAAATGGGGCCCTTGGGATTAACTACCGACATGTATCCTGCCGCTATTACTCATACACTTCGCCGTGCGCTAAAAAGCGTGCCTTATGCGGTAGGTGTGAATAATCACATGGGGAGTGCCTTTACCGGTGAAAAAGATGCCATGATGACAATCATGGAAGAAATAAAGCGCCAAGGGTTATTCTTTGTAGATAGTCGCACTAGCGTCTACACCCGAGGTGAAGAAGTCGCTCAGGCGCTTGGGGTGCCTAGTGTTAGTCGCCACGTTTTTTTAGATCATCAGCGTACACCCTCATTTTTAACGCAGCAGTTTGAACGTACAAAAACGCTAGCAAAAAAACGAGGAAGCGTGGTGGTCATTGCCCATCCATACCCTGAAACGTTAGCGTTCCTTGCCGAGGCGTTACCTCATTTGAGCGATGAAGGGCTACAATTGGTTTCCATAACAGAACACTTAAAACCTCATCAGCCCCTTCGCCATGTCGCGATGGCTCAACATGCCAAAGAATAATTAGCGCGGTGCGTCGCGGTGGTATGCTCGTAGAGCCGATGCATTTTGGCTATAACTCATACTAAATATTTAGCGAAGAAAAATTTCAATTTTGCTGTATCTGTTATATTATAACGTCTCTATAGTGAGGTGATATAAAGTAATGGCAATAAATCCGGTAAACGATAATCCAACAAAATTAGACAGGCTTGGCATTTGGGTGTCTGGGCTATGTGCGTTGCATTGTTTAGCGTTACCCGTGGTAGTGCCTCTGCTGCCATTAATTGGCTCATCATTTTTTGCGCAACTATGGTTTGAACGCACCATTCTGACTATCTCGCTTATCATCGGCGCGGTTGCCCTCATTAGTGGCGCAACCCGTTTTCATGGCAAATGGTATCCTCTTCTCCTGTTGTTTTCTGGTGGAGCCATCTACTGGAATAAAAATATGTTTGGCGAGGCGTACGAACCCTTCACTATTGCCGTTGGGGCATTGCTGATTGTGGCCGGACATTGGATTAATATGCGTTTATGTCGTCAGTGCAAGTGCTGTAAAGACAGTGTTTTTTCTACGCATTTGTCAACGCAAGCGAAATAAATTCAGCGCAAACAGATACATGCAAAATGAGCAGGTGTCGCTTCAACTCAACGGCTAAAGGCCGCCGGCGAAACATGAAATTTCACTCATTGATTGCTTGCTAATATTTGGCTAGCGCGTTGCGGTACATTCGTAAATATGCCGGTAACACCCCATGCCTTCAGCATTTTCATGTCTTCGTCATTATCCACGGTATACACAAACACCTTAAAGCCCGCTTCTAAAGCCGCATCAACGAACTCGCGATTAGCAATATCCAAGGCGATATTCACAGAATATGCGCGCAGTATTTTCGCGCTAGTGAAGGGTAACAGCTCATAACTTGCCGTCAGCGCGCCTATTTTCACTTCTGGCCATTGTGCACTGATAGCCTTTAACCAATGATGATTAAATGAAGAGATCAATAAGCGCTGAGGGTTAATGCCTTGTGCAGTTAAAGCCTGTTTTACCTCGCGAACCCACTTTGTCACGTTATCTAGGTGTTTAATTTCAATATTACACCAGCGGTCGCGGGGAAGCGTTGCTAAGGTTTCCGTTAACGTGGGAATTTTTTGCCCTTGGCCGGCATCAAGTAAGCGCAAGTGGTCAAAAGGCGTGTCTAGCAATGCCCCAGTACCATTTGTTGTGCGAGACAAGGTTTTATCGTGAAAAACCACAATGCCGCCAGCATGTTGATAGGTGTCGAACTCTATGCCTTGAGCGCCCTGTTCGAAGGCAAGATTAAAGGCTAAAAGGGTATTTTCGGGTGCAGTTGCGCTGGCACCTCTGTGAGCAAAAACTAACATTTAGTCGCCCTTATCATCCTGATTGTTGCTGTGCAGCTTATGGGTATTGAGTGTTTCATACACTGAGGCAGATGTAATGAGTAGGCCACCTACCAGTGTATGCCATGTAGGATTTTCATCAAGGAGCAACACGGCAAGCACCACCCCGTAAAACGGTTGCATACAGGCAACGAGAGAGAATGTTTTTGCCCGCAAGTGGCGCAGGCTCGCGGCGATGAGCGCGTGAGGAAGGGCGGTAAATACGGTACCTAATAGCAATAAGAGTAACCATGCACTCAGCGGTGCTGAAACGATGTCCTCGCCCCCAGTGGGAAGTAAGAAAAAGGCAATAACAAGGGTCTGCCATGCCATGGCTTTAGCGCCACTATACTGCTTAAAGTACTTTCTATGGATAAGGTTTCGAAACGCATAGGTGACGGCGGAAGCAATACCGATTAGCACCCCAAGGGTTATATCGTTATCAAGAGACGTTTCCGGAACAATGAAATACACCCCTGCAATGACGGTTAACGTAGACGCAATGTCTTGCCATACCAACCGCGTTTTTTCGAAAAAGGGCTCGATAAGCACAGTAATAACGGGGAAAGTAAACAAAGCAATCATGCCAACAGATACGCTAGAGTACTGCATGGCGGCGAAGTAAGACACCCAGTGAAGTGCCATCAGCACCCCAAGCCCTATCGCAATAATATAGTCGCGTTTATTGGCTAAACGTAAACCTTGTTTTGATATTGCCAAAAAAATAAACAGGGCGATACACGCAAATACTGACCGCATTAACGTGATATCGCTAGCGCTAAGTGGTACTACACGTGAAAAGAGCGCCGTACCACCTAAAAGGACAATCGTTAAATGAAGAGAGATAAGGCTTTTTTTTACAGCATCCATAAACTAGCTAGAAAGCTCTTTGCTTCCAGCAACATAGGCCATGGGTTCACCCAATCGTGTTACTTGTCCTGGCGCTAATGGCTCAAAATCAATGGCTTGGTTTTCGAAGCAGGCTACAATGGTCGAGCCAAGTTTGAAACGGCCCAATTCATCGCCTTTTTTCAATTTCACGCTGGCTTCGCTGTCTTTGTCATATTGCCAATGTTGAACATTTTTGCCTGCTGGTGGCGTCACGGTTCCTGCCCAAACGGTTTCTATGCTCGCTACTATGGTTGCTCCAACCAGAACCATCGCCATTTTACCTACTGGGGTATCGAAAATAGCCACAACGCGCTCATTACGGGCAAACAGGCCAGGAATATTTTGTGCCGTTAGTGGGTTGACAGAAAAAAGCTCACCCGGCACGTAAATCATGTCGGTAAGCGTGCCATCAATAGGCATGTGAATACGGTGATAATCTCGAGGCGCTAAGTAAACCGTAGCGAATGTTCCGTCTTTAAACGGCTGGGCGATGTCAGGTTTACCACCTAATAGACTGGTGAGGCTATAGTCATGCCCCTTCGCTTGAAAAATACTGTCATCACGAATATCGCCAAATTGACTCACAGCGCCGTCTACGGCGTGAATGAGCGCGGAAGGGTTTTCGTCAATCGTGCGCGCTTCGGGTTTTAATGGCCGAGTAAAAAAGGCATTAAAACTGCGGTAATAACCAGGATCTGAGTGCAGCGCCTCATCCATATTGACATTATATTGCTTAATAAAAAGTTTGATAATGAATGTGGTAAAGCCGCCCAACTCTGCCGCTGCCAACTTGCCGACAAGGCGAGACAACAAATGTTTAGGGGTAATGTATTGTAGATTTACTTTAAGCCAGTCCAGCACAAAAACGCTCCAATCATGTTAACCAGTTAATTGTACCTTAAGTTGTATGTTCACAAGTAACTTTAAGATTATGTATGCAACCAACTTGGTATAAGGAAATAAATAAAAGTTGTGCTTGTTGGACGCCAATGACGGGGTGTTCAACAAGCATAAAAATGATAATTACACAGGGTAGAAGAGGTGACTAACCGCCAGGAGGCTGACTATGACTAGGGCGCTGTTCATCCATTGTGACCAATATTTTGTGATAGCTGGCAAACCGCTCGGCGTTAATTTTGCCTTCTTCAACGGCTGCTCTTAATAAACAACCAGGGTCGTTCAAATGCTTGCAGTCTCTAAACTTGCAGCCACCCAAATAATCGCGAAATTCAATAAACCCCCAAGTGATGCGCTCGGTGGGAATATGCCATAAGCCGAATTCACGTACGCCCGGTGAATCGATAAGATCGCCGCCTGCTGGCAGATGCAATAGCTTAGCCGCAGTGGTGGTATGTTGACCTAAGCCAGAATTATCTGAAATTTCCCCGGTTAACTCATCTGCATCAGGCAGCACCTGGTTAATAAGGCTAGACTTACCTACACCAGATTGGCCCACAAATACGCTGACGCTGTCTTTAAGCAGGTCGTTTAAAGCTTGAATACCTTCACCGGTTTTACAACTTGTAAAGAGTAAGCGATAACCTAATTGACGATAAACTTCGAGTTGCTTATCCACTAGGGTGCGAGCGTCGTCATCCAGCAATTCAACTTTGTTGAGTACAATAACAGGCGTAATGCCAATATCTTCACAGGCCACAAGATAGCGGTCGATGATATTGGTTGAAAGCGAGGGTAAAATTGCACTAACCACAATAATATTATCGATATTGGCCGCAATGGGCTTTATGCCATCGTAGAAATCGGGTCGGGTGAGTACCGAGTGCCTATCATTAACTATCTCGATGACCCCTTTTACACCGGACTCTGCGTCATCGCCTTTGCTAAACAACACGTTGTCGCCACAGACCACCGAATCCACCGTGCGTCTTATATGACATCGAGACACATTGCCGTGGCTATCCTCTACATCGGCATGTTTTCCAAACCGCCCGATAACGGTGCCTTTAACCAATTGACTTTCATCAACATGGGCTTGTTGCTGACCATCTTGCCCGCCGTGTTTACCTTGCAGGCGTTTACTTCGGTTAGCGGCCACTTGGCGTTTCTGTCTTTGTGTGAGTTTTGGTTTTTTCGCCACGATTCTTTTCTAGTTTCACGTATACTATGCCAATAATACCGTTTGTCAGGCATGGTTGCCATGTCTGAAGTGCGATGAGGAATGATATGAGCAAACATGATAGCAACTTAGTCTGGATAGACATGGAAATGACAGGGCTTGATCCTGAAACCTGTGTGGTAATGGAAATTGCCACAATTGTGACGGATGCACAGTTAAATATTCTTGCCGAGGGGCCTGTTATTGCGGTGCATCAGCCGGACAGTGTGTTAGACAATATGGATGAATGGTGTACGCGGGTACATGGAGAAACGGGCTTAACTGCCCGTTGTCGTGAAAGTACTGTGAGCGAACAAGAGGCGGCTGCTCAAACGATTGCTTTCTTAGCGCAGTGGGTTGATGCAGGTAAATCACCCCTGTGTGGTAATACGATAGGTCAAGATAGACGCTTCATGGTGAAATACATGCCAGAATTAGAAGCCTACTTTCATTACCGTAGTATTGATGTAAGTACGATTAAAGAACTGGCCCGGCGTTGGAAACCAGAAATTCTCGATGGGTTTGAGAAAAAGGGCGTGCACCTTGCCTTAGACGATATTCGCGAATCCATCGCGGAAATGCAGTATTATCGCGAAAAAGTGTTTACGATTTAATCGTTCGCTTCAATGGGTGCGAAAAAAACAGAATTAATGGTTGCGTTACTGAAATATTTTTGTAAAATGCGCACCACTTCAAACGAAGTGCCCATTTTGTTGCGGGAATAGCTCAGTTGGTAGAGCACGACCTTGCCAAGGTCGGGGTCGCGAGTTCGAATCTCGTTTCCCGCTCCAAATTTTAAAGCTGATAGTAAATGTTACTTTCAGTGAGCGTGAAAAGCGCGCCCCCTTGTGGGCCCGCGACCGAGTGTCGGCCAGTTGGCGAATCTCGTTTCCCGCTTTAAATTTCCAATCTAAACTCTAGATTGCCTTTAAAGATGCACAGCATCGACTCTATGCGGGAATAGCTCAGTTGGTAGAGCACGACCTTGCCAAGGTCGGGGTCGCGAGTTCGAATCTCGTTTCCCGCTCCAAATTTTCACACATCAAGAAAATCCAAAATAATGTAGTTGTATCTATGCGACCCCTTAGTGGTGCCGCGACCGAGTGTCGGCCAGTTAGCGAATCTCGTTTCCCGCTCCAAATTTTCACACATCAAGAAAATCCAAAATAATGTAGTTGTATCTATGCGACCCTTAGTGGTGCCGCGACCGAGTGTCGGCCAGTTAGCGAATCTCGTTTCCCGCTCCAAATTTTCACACATCGAATATTAAATCTAAATGATGAGATATGTTCACGCGAACCCTCTGTGGCGCGGGAGCCGTTAGTGAAGTCCCGTGCGCTTATAAAGGGGAATTCAATGCGGATCGCGTGTTTTGACGAAATTTCCTTCATTATTTGCAAATTTATACTAAAGAATAAGTAGACGGGGGCTGTAAAGGCTAAGTCCCTAAAAAATCACCCTTTCCTGAAAGTATGTGAATGGTTATTCACCATTCGTCGTGCATTTTCGGCATTTCATGGTGCGCAATGCGCTTGATTTTGGTGCAAACCTCGATAATTCTCTGTTTTGACACCAAAATTGCCCTATTTTTGAGCATTCAAATGTTGAAAGCTCACTAAAATCGCATATTAAATGGATTTTTATAAATACTTATGCATAATTCGCCCCCTTTTTCGCAACTGACAAAGTTGACAGGGTATTTACATGGGCACGGTGTTTGCTAAACCAAGCTAGTAAAACAAAGTAAAACTACGGCAGAGGAATCCTTTATTCACCTTTAGCCGTCACTACACAATAAAAACAATCACTGTAGTAAACAAAAATAAATAAAAATCCAGTCGGAGAAACACACATGGCTTTTGATTCATCAAAGCGTTACCACGTTACGGCGCTAGCTTGTGCCGTCGCATCTGCGTTGTCATTAAATGCAAGCGTAGTGCAGGCACAGGAAGAGGCCGAAATAAAAGAAGAAGATGTAGAAAAGGTGGTTGTCACAGGGTCGCGTATTGCCCGTGATCCCAACCTTGCTTCGCCGTCGCCTGTTCAAGCTATCTCTGAAGAAGATATTCAGCTATCTGGTGAATTCTCCGTCACTGATGTTATTAATGATATCCCGGCTCTGTTTTCATCTACCACGGCTGAGAGCTCAATTGACTCAGCCAGTTTTTCCGATGGTGCAAACATTCTAAACTTACGTGGTTTGGGTGCAAACCGTACCCTAACCTTGGTTAATGGACGACGTCATGTAGGTGGATCTGCAGGTTCTGCTGCCGTGGATGTAGGTTCAATCCCCGTTAAGTTAATCAAATCGGTAGAAGTGCTTACCGGTGGTGCATCAGCCGTATACGGTGCTGATGCGGTAACAGGGGTTGTTAACTTCATTTTGCGAGATGACTACGAAGGCTTCGAAGTCGACGTTAATACCGGCATTTCTTCCGAAGGCGACGGCGAACAGTTAAGTATCTCAGCACTGTATGGGACTAACTTTGACGACGATAAAGGTAACTTTGCTATCAATGTTGAGTTCCAGCGTGACGAAGGTGTACGGGTAAGCGAGCGCGATAACGGCCTTCTTATTGGCTCTGGTGGTGACTGGACAAACCCAGCGCTTCGTTTCCAACAAGGTGATATTGGTAGTAGTACACCTAACCTTGCTGAGTACTATAACTACGATAACACAGGCTTGTTTAATTTCGGTTTAAGCATTCCAAGCCTTGAAGCCTTCACTCAAAACTATACTGACACATTTGGTAGTGCGCCTAATTTGACTGATGCTGAATTAGCCTTGTTTGACCGCGCAGCAACCTCTGCGCCACGGGCTGTATTACCGTATCGGACTTTCCCTTTTACTTCTGGTTACGGCTATATCGTACCGGGTAATCCATATAGCTTTGCTGGTTTCGATCCATCTACTAACATCGATTTAGATGGCAATGGAACCCCAGATTGTCTTGATTCATTTTCTGGCTATAACAGTGTGTTCGGTGCTGCCTCGTTTGGTGTATTGGGTGGTTGTTGGAATGTGACAGAAGACGGCAGTTATCGCCCAGTTCAAGATGGTTTAGTGTCGGGGAACTTCGAAGGGTTTGGTGGTGATTCATACAACACTATTCAGCAAGAGCGAGGCTACCTCATCACGCCAAATGACAAAATTGCTGTTAATTTACTAGGCCATTACGACCTTAGTGACAGTATGACGGTATTTGGTGAATTGAAATACGTTGTTCAAGGTACTGAAAACGAAAGTCAGCCTACGTCATATTGGGATTTGCTTTTCGGCGCCCCTGATAACCCATACCTACCTGAGTTTATTCAACCATTGGCCAGTGAACTTGGCGGTGTGGCTATTACTGTAGACCCTATTGGTATTGGCCAAGGTAAAACGGAAAACGAGCGTAGAACGCTACGTGGTGTTATCGGTCTTGAAGGTTTCTTCGAAAACGACTGGGAATACAATGTATCGGTTAACTACGGTAAGTTTGAGTACGAACAAAACGGAACAGAAAACTTAATTATTGTTGACCGCTTCTTCTCTGCTATTGATGCAGTGACCGACCCCTCAACAGGCGAAGCGAACTGTCGTGTAAACTTGGATGCAGATACCCCACAAGTTACTACAGCATTTAACATTCCATCCTATGACCCAGGGTATTTCTCGTTCACGCCGGGTGATGGCAGCTGTGTACCACTCAATATATGGGCGGGTTCCACTGGCATTACTCAAGAAGCCGTGGATTGGGTAACGGAAGACAGTCATAGTCAAACGACTATCGAACAGTTAGTTATTAGCGCGTCGATTGCCGGTGATTCAAGTGAATACTTCGAATTGCCCTATGGCCCTCTTTATTTCGCGCTAGGTGGCGAATACCGTAAAGAAGAATCAGAAGCGACCTTTGATGCGTGGCGCTTAGGTGTTATACCAGAGGGATCTCAGTATACCGCAGGCACGCAGGTATCAGACTACTCAACCAACAACTCGTTGGTCTTCCAGCCATCAATTAGAACGGCGAATGAAACCGGTGACTTTGACGTAAGCGAAGTATTCTTGGAAGTATCTGTTCCGCTTATTCAAGGCGAAACCTTAATTGAAGAGTTAACCTTAGATTTAGCTGCACGTTACTCTGATTATTCTACGGTTGGTGATACCACGACATGGCGTGCAAACCTCATGTACTCACCTCATGAAGATTTAATGGTGCGTTTATCAAAGTCTCAAGCCATTCGTGCGCCTAATATCAGTGAATTATTTGGTCCTGAAGTGGGTGCCACTTTCCGTCCAACAGATCCTTGTAACGCCAGCGTTATCGCGGGTATTCGAAGCAACGATGAAGCCGCGGCTAACCAGTTGCAAGCTAACTGTGTGGCCGACTTGCAGTCTATCGGTTACAACCCATTCGATGATAGCGGTGAATACGTTTATACCGACCCACTATCAGCGGCATTCCCTGGTGTAACTGGGGGGAATGCTGAGTTGCAAGAAGAAACCGCCGACACCATTACCGCTGGCTTCGTTTATAACTCGAGTTGGTTAGAAGGTTTCTCAGTCACGGCGGATTATTGGAGTATCGAAATTGATGACGCCATTAGCGCAGTAAGTTCTGATGACATTGTCAATGGTTGCTATGTAGGCGAATCATTGAATGAAAACTTCTGTTCACTGTTTACCCGTAATACAGATGCGTCATCACCGCAATTTGGTGGCTTGAACTTCTTACGCTCTACACAGGTTAACTTCGCTCGTCTTGAAACATCGGGTGTCGATTTCAGCGTAGGTTACGATTTTGAAGTTGGTGCGCATACTTTCTATACGAAAGTGTCTGGTACTAAAGTCAATGAGATTGATCAGTACACTAATCCGAATGATCTTACCGAAGTTAACCCTGAATTAGGTGAAGTGAACCGTCCTGAGTGGGCAGGTAACATCAATCTAACGTGGAAGTGGGAAGAACTTCAGGTAGGCTGGCAGACGCAGTACATGGACGAGCAACTTCTAGCGGGTGTCGAAGTTGAGGAATACGAACGAGGTGACTTTGATGATACTGCCATGATGGATGAGTTCTGGCAGCACGATATTAACTTCTCATACATGGTGAAAGAAAACTTGAAAATGTATGGCGGTATCAAAAATATTACTGATGAACAACCATTCATCACTAACTTCGCTTATCCAGCAAGTCCTCGAGGTCGCTTCTACTTCGTTGGTTTCGACATGCAGTTTAAGTAAATAGGTTTATCAGCAAGGACAAAAAGCAGCGCTTAGCGCTGCTTTTTTTATGGAAAAAGAAAAATCCAGTTGCAAGGGTGAAACGTTACCTTTATGTTAACTGGTCTAACCAGAAGTCAGTAATACAGAGAGAGAACCATGTCTGCACCTAATCCGCTTCGCGCCTTCGCTAAAAAAGCCAATACCTATCCTGATTGGCTTCGTCAAAAAATGCTCACATGGATGTTCCGCTATAAAGTGAAACTCACGGGTACCGTCAGCATTGATATTTTAGAAACAGACTTGAAATCGGTCACCTTTCGTCAAAAGAATTATAAAAAAGTACAAAATCACATTGGTAGTGTACACGCTGCAGGTATGGCGCTTCTCGCCGAATCTTCTACGGGCTTTGTGGTTGGCGTCAACCTACCCGGTGATAAGTTGCCCCTTATTAAAGAAATGAATCTAAAATATGTAAAGCGAGCACAAGGGGATATGCATGCGGTAGCGCATTTGACTGACGAGCAAATATCACTCATGCAAACACAAGATAAAGGTGAAGTGTCGGTAGCCGTGAAAGTCACCGATGCACAGGGTATAGAACCCGTTATATGCGAAATGATTTGGGCTTGGGTGCCGAAACAGAAAAAAGCATAAAGCCAGTACATATACCCAACTGACGCAATCGTTGAATTTGCCGAAAATGGCAAGCGGTTGCGCGCTTCCTCTTTACAGTTTTATTAAGTTTTCTCACCTCGCCCGAATGAGTTTGACAGCCGTTTATATCCCTACTATTAAATAATTAACTGGCCAGATATGCGATATGTTTCGTCTTTAAAGCATGGCTAAAAGTAGCATAAATAAAACGTCATTCGAGCAGCGTTAGAGGTAGATATGGCAGAGCTATCGAGAGAGCAACTGACTAAACGTCCTTTTTCAGATAAAAAACATTACCCTTATGGTTTTGGTCGCTCTGGTGACTTTTCTATCTCGGAGAGCAAGCTGCTACAGTCTCATGGTTCTCTCTTTGCCGCTCTGGTGGACGGTAAATTAACGCCGCAAACCGATGAAGAGCAGCAGTACCTAGAATCAGCGCTTGGTCATAGGCCGCCACAGACGCCTCAGGAAAAAGCATGGCTTAAGTATCAAGCACGAATAAACCGCCCCAAAGCCGCCAGTATTTACGGTTCTAAACGTTCAATGACGGAAGAAGTTGACGAGGACGAGGATATAGGGGATAACAGTGACATTGATATCGAACTCGATACAGAATAGCTGTTAACTAAATGTAAATAGCCATCCTAAATACAGCCTATTTATTCCCCCTTGCGAAATATTTATCCTAATTATCCCGAATATTGGGATATATATCTCACTTTTGTGCAATTTGCTGTTTTATCTTCCTACATCCTTCGTTATAGTCCGGTCATCGTCAACGTACGCTAACAACCCGTTAAACCATTACAGGAGAAAGTACTGTGAAAATGATGTCGGGCGCAGCCATGGTGGTAGAAGCGCTAAAAGATGTAGGAGTGACACACGTGTTCGGTTACCCAGGTGGTGCCGTTCTGGACATTTATGATGCGTTATTTGCGCAAGATGATGTCAAACACGTCCTCGTACGTCATGAACAGGCAGCCGCTCACATGGCGGATGGTTATGCACGTTCAACAGGCAAAACCGGCACAGTACTTGTCACGTCAGGCCCAGGTGCAACCAATACCATTACCGGAATTGCAACCGCCTATATGGACTCTATCCCTATGGTGGTGTTATCAGGGCAAGTACCCTCTATGCATATCGGTGAAGATGCCTTTCAGGAAACCGATATGGTGGGCTGTTCCCGTCCCATCGTTAAGCATAGTTTCTTGGTTAAGCGTGCGGTAGATATTCCAGAAGCCATTGCAAAAGCTTATTACATTGCAAATACAGGTCGCCCCGGCCCTGTGGTTGTGGATTTGCCCAAAGATTTAGTCAACGTTGCAGATGAACACCCTTATGTGTTCCCTACAGACGTAACAATGCGTTCTTATAACCCAACCGAAAAGGGTCATCCGAAACAGGTGAAGAAAGCGGTTGAAGCGTTACTTAAAGCTGAACGACCAGTGTTATACGTTGGCGGCGGCGCGGTTGCGTCTGAAGCCTCTTCACGAGTGATTGAATTAGCTGAGAAGTTGCACGCCCCAGTAACCTGTACCTTAATGGGCTTAGGTGCGATGCCTGGCACTCACAAACAATTTGTGGGTATGTTAGGGATGCATGGCACGTTAGAAGCGAATAAGACCATGCATAATGCCGATTGCATTATTGCCCTAGGTGCGCGTTTTGATGACAGGGTAACGAACAACGTAGACAAGTTTTGTCCTCATGCAGACATTATTCATGTTGATATTGACCCCGCATCTATCTCAAAAACCGTCAATGCGCATATTCCTGTCGTTGGCTCGGTAGATAAAGTGCTTGATCAAATTCATGAACATATGGTGAATAAAGACTTATCCAACCAAGAAGCGAAATTGGCCGATTGGTGGCAGCAAATAGAGCAGTGGCGCGGGCGACAGTGTCTTAATTACGAGCAAGGTGATGAGGTTATTAAGCCGCAGAAAGTCATTGAAGCTTTGTATAAGCACACTGACGGTAAAGCTTACGTAAGTTCAGATGTAGGCCAGCACCAAATGTTTGCGGCACTTTATTATCAGTACGATAAGCCGCGTCAGTGGATAAACTCAGGTGGCTTAGGCACCATGGGCTTTGGTTTACCGGCGGCAATGGGGGTGCAGTTTGCTCATCCTAACGCCACTTCAGTGGTTGTGACGGGTGATGGCAGTATTCAAATGAATATTCAGGAACTGTCTACCTGTTTACAGTACAACTTGCCGATTAAAATCATTTCATTGAATAACCGTGCTTTGGGTATGGTTCGTCAGTGGCAAGATATGATTTATAAGGGGCGTCACTCTCATTCATATATGGATTCAATGCCAGACTTTGTGAAGTTAGCGGAAGCTTACGGCCATGTTGGCATCAAAGTAGATAAATTAGACGACCTCGACGCAGCAATGGAGAAATGTTTCAGTTACACAGATCGCCTCGTGTTTATGGACATTGCTATCGACCAAAACGAACACGTATACCCAATGCAAATTAAGTATGGCGCAATGGACGACATGCGCTTAAGCAAGACGGAGCGAACCTGATGAAACGCATTATTTCTGTATTAATGGAAAACGCCCCTGGCGCACTATCTCGAATCGTAGGTGTATTTTCACAACGGGGTTACAACGTCGACTCTTTATGTGTGGCACCGACCGACGATGAAAGTTTATCTCGTTTAACCATCATCACCCATGGCGACGACAAAGTGATTGAGCAGATCACAAAACAAGTGAATAAGCTTGTTGATGTATTGAAAGTGGTCGATCTTACTGAAGGTGCCCATATTGAGCGTGAACTGATGCTTATCAAAGTGGCGACACGGACAGAATCAGTGCGCGCCGAAGTAAAGCGAAATGCGGATATTTTCCGTGGTACCATTTTGGATGTAAACGCGAATAACTACACCATTGAATTGACAGGTACTACCGATAAACTGGATGCTTTTGCAACGACCATGGGGCAGTGTGCGGAGATCATTGAATCATCTCGCACTGGTGTTTGTGGTCTAGCTCGAGGGGATCGCGCGTTGCGCCCCTAGTCGAGTTTGATTGAATTGGCAAGCCGGCGCTATTTTGTAGCGCCGGCTTTTTTAATGCGCTTTACCGTAATAGGCTTCAATGCGAAACGCCATGCCATATGAAGGCTTAAAGCCTTCATCTCGTCGCCACAACACGAAGGGCTCGACGTCAAAGTACAACCATTCACGTAACGGGTTAGAGCGCCAACGTAGCCCTGTGTAAACCTCTTCCACCTTGTATTGCGGGCGATCTAATCCTTCTACCATTAGTCGATACATCAATGCATTGTGAGTATCAATAGGATACAAATGTTGAAGCTCGTGACGCCAAAGCCAATCGTTGGAGTCATCCCTGAAATAAAAGCGATTATTTAATCGAGTCACGTTATTATTTTCAGCCACATGCTGAATCGCCGCGCCCAATTCAGCACCCAGCCTGTCTCGGGTGTAGTAATACAATTCAGCATCATACAACATGGCCCAATGAGCATTGAACTCCATGGCGTCGCGATATCGGCTTTTTACGTAAAGCTGGTCACGTCGGCCTGCGCCTATGCGATATGAATAGTGCGAATTCTGTTCGGGCCGGAAACGAAGGGCAATGGTGGTGTTATCACGTCGCCCTAGTGAATCGTTTCGAGCCGCTTTCAGCGTGTCACTTTGCGTCTCATCTTCATTGTCGCTAAGCAATAGATCCACCCTATCTTCTAGATGGGGAAGCGACACCCGTATACGAAAACGAAGGTCGGTTTCTGCAAGGTCGCGACTTCGAGGTTCCCAACTGAGTTGAATGCGGCCTTCTGCTTTGGCTTGCTTATTTCTATGGGGGCCGTTTTCTTGGGAAAACATGCCGTCAAACTGACGAACGGTAAAATCGATGGAGTCTGTAAAACTGCGCTGCCACACATCAAACCAAGCACTATCGTCGACACTATCTTGCGGGCTTTGTATCGCGGTCACAGGCTGTGAGTTGAGAAGGGTCGATGATGGTGACAATAAATGGCAAAGCGTTACTGCAACGCACAACATCCTTTTTAAACCTCCTTTTTTTAGGTGAAATACCTATCAAAACCTTACCTTTATGCTAGGTATCAGCATGCGACTTGTGGTAACAAACGTCAATGATTAATGTGCCGTGCAAATATTCAGGTGAAAGCTGAGTCAGGGGGTGGCATACTGTTAGCATTGAAGTAAGGGAGAAAAATATTATGGGTGGTATTAGTATTTGGCAATTGCTAATTATACTGGTTATCGTTGTTTTATTATTTGGTACAAAGCGTCTAAAAGGCATGGGGTCTGATTTAGGTAGCGCTATTAAAGGTTTCAAAAAAGCGGTTAACGAAAACGAACAAGACGCAGATTTCGAGCAGAAAAAGCACGTGGAAGAAAAAGACACGGCCGACCCTGTGGCCACGAAAACCCAGAGCGATGTTAAAGAAAAGTCCTAATGTTTGATATAGGTTTTTGGGAGCTTTTGGTTATTGGTGTCCTGGCCCTACTTGTATTAGGGCCAGAGCGTTTGCCTGGCGCCATGCGTTCTACCATAAATACCATTCGAAGTGTGCGTAATGTTGCTACCGGCTTTAAGCAGGAAGTAGAGCATCAGTTGCGAGTACATGAATTACACGAAAACCTGAAAAAAGCTGAGCAGCAAGGCTTAAAAGACTTATCGCCTGAGTTAGAACAGAGTGTTGATGAGTTAAAGAAAGCCGCTGAGTCCGTTCAGGAACCATATAAAAAACAGTAAATGTCTGACGCTAATAGTTTAATTTCTCACTTAATCGAGCTTCGTAGTCGAATATTGAAAGCGCTTTTAAGTGTGCTTGTCGTGTTTTTGTGCCTGGCTTACTTTGCACAAGATCTTTATCAATTGTTGGCGCTACCATTGCTTGAATCGCTGCCTGAAAATGCCAGCATGATAGCAACGGACGTAGCCTCTCCGTTTTTCGCCCCGTTTAAGTTAACCTTGGTGCTGTCGTTTTTTATCGCCATTCCCTACGTACTCTATCAAGTATGGGGTTTTGTCGCGCCAGGCCTCTATCGCAACGAGAAAAAGCTGGTTGCCCCCTTGTTACTGTCTAGTACGCTCCTTTTTTATGCAGGCATGGCCTTCGCGTATTTTGTTGTTTTTCCTATCGCCTTTGCATTTTTTAATAGCGTGGCACCAGAAGGGGTAACGGTAAGCACGGATATTTCAAGTTACTTGAATTTTGTGCTGAAATTGTTCTTTGCTTTTGGGGTGTCATTTGAAATTCCCATAGCCATTATCTTACTGTGCTGGACCGGAGTGACAGACGCAAAATCACTAAGAGCAAAACGCCCTTATGTTGTGGTGGGCGCATTTATTCTAGGCATGCTACTAACACCGCCAGATATTATTTCGCAAACCTTGCTGGCTATTCCGATGTGGTTTTTGTTTGAAGTTGGCGTCATTGTGGGTGGTTTATATGCGGGTAAGACAAAACAAAGTGATGATGAATCCGTTGAAAATGTGAGTGAATAACAAAAAAGAAAAAGGGGAACACATGAAGGCAACCGCAACCACGCTACTTTTAGGTATCGTCTCTTCGTTAGCATTTTCTGTTCAGGCAGAAACCGTCACGCAAGCATTAGAAAAGTGCCGAGGCGTGGACAACAGTTTACAGCGTTTGGTCTGTTACGATCGGGTCGCGAAGAATGTTAACCAATACGCGGGTGGACAAGAATCCATTAGCGCGGTGCCTCGCCCTCAATTAGCGCCTGCCAATGCACCTGAAGCAACAATGCCACCACCGCCGGCGAAACCGTCTGTATCCTCAACGCCTTCCGCTAAGCCAACAGTGGATAACAACGCAACAGAAGATATCGCGTTTGGCATGGAACAAAAACGGGTACGCGAACAAAAAGAAGCGTCTATGGTAGCAACCGTAGCGGCGTTATCGTCTACCGTTAGAGGCAGCCTTATTGTCACTTTCGACAATGGTACTGTGTGGCAACAATCGGATGACACCGACCTCAATTTAAAAGAAGGGCAAAAAGTGGTGGTTGAACGTGGTATGTTCGGCGCTTTTTACGCTAAAGTTGAGGGTATAAAACGAAAAATGAAGGTAAAACGAATTAAATAATATGCCTTGGTTTGATGCCGGTGTGAACTTGCTGGATCGCAGGTTCGATGCCCACGAAGTAGTAACGCGAGCAGTGGACGCCGGTGTTGAAAAATTATGTGTGATTACCACTCACCCCAATGAGTGGGCGGCAGCAGAGCAGCTTTATTCGGCTTTTCCACAGCATATCTGCTATACCATTGGGGTTCATCCTCACTACGCTAAAGTAGTGCGCGAGGAAGACCTCCGCCAGCTAAAAATTCATGCAGCGAAACCCGGTGTGGTTGCCATCGGGGAATGTGGTCTAGATTTTAACCGTGATTTTTCTCCCCGGCCGACGCAAATTGCTGTTTTCGAAGCGCAACTGGCCATTGCTAAGGCTATGCAATTACCGGTGTATTTGCATGAGCGAGATGCCTTTGACGCACAACGTCACAGTTTAAATAAGTTCATATCACACATTCCAGGCGGTATTGCTCATTGTTTCACTGGAGACAGCGAACAGCTAATTGAGTATTTGGCTATGGATTTATACATAGGCATTACGGGCTGGGCGTGTGATGAAAAGCGTGGTGAAGCACTTCGACAAGCGATACCGCATATTCCTCTTGAGAATATTATTCTTGAAACTGATGCGCCTTACTTGTTTCCCAAAACGTTAAGACCCCGAAAGAAAAACAACGAGCCGGCTTTTTTGCCTCATATCGGCGAAAAAGTCAGTGAATTGATGCAACTCAGCCCTGATAAATTGCGTATTTGCAGTTATGCTAATACTTGTCGATTATTTTCTTTGATGTCTTGAGCAGTCTATGCTGATAAACACAGATAAAGTGCGCAGTTATGATGTGGGCTTAATTTTAACTACCCTAGTCGCTGTATCACTTTTTTTATTAGTGGCCTTTCATCTCTCCCCAAGCGCCGTTACCGAAGAGCGTTTCTCACAGTTAGCCTATTTGGTGGAAGATGGGAATGGAAGTAAAGAGGGGCCGTCACTCGATTTTTCAACCATTCTCGACGTGTCTGACAGTCGTTGGACACCCACCACGTCACCAGTAAACTTGGGCATGAGTGAAAATGTTCATTGGTTTAGGCTGACTGTTTCACCCACACAACATACGCAAGGTCGCTTTCTTTTACAGTTAGACTACCCCTTGTTAGATGAGTTGGATGTGGCTGTCTACAGTCACTTAGGCGCCCTACCTACGAGCCGATATACTGCCGGCGATACCATAGAATTTGATCGTCGCCCCATTCATTATCCCACCCCTTTAGTCCCTTTACCGGTAAGCCAGTTTTCCCAGCATGTGTATATCCGTATTAAAACCTCGG
Source organism: Alteromonas australica (assembly GCF_000730385.1). Taxonomy (NCBI): domain Bacteria; kingdom Pseudomonadati; phylum Pseudomonadota; class Gammaproteobacteria; order Alteromonadales; family Alteromonadaceae; genus Alteromonas; species Alteromonas australica. The sequence continues at coordinate 577,322 of NZ_CP008849.1, forward strand.
GCACGATCAGGCTTCCTTTAAGAGTGTGGGAAGAGCGGGAATTTGTAGAATATTCATCGTCTCGAAATCTTGCCTTAGGCTTATTTTTCGGGTTTCTTTGCGCCATGGGGTTAAGTAATGTATTTCTCTTTTTAACCACTAAACGCCCTGCGTTTCTTTTTTACTCTGGTTACGTCTTCAGTTTGGGGCTAACGTTGGCGTCGCTCCAAGGAATAGGCTATGCCTATTTGTGGCACGATTTCATTTGGTTCCAAGGCGTAGCTGTGGTGGTATTTGCCAACGCTACTATTTTCTTCGCGGCCGTATTTACGCGCACAATATTGCAAGTAAAAGAGCACAGTGTTTGGCTAGATAACGCCATTAAAGCACTGGCTTTATTTTTTGGACTCAGTGCCCTTGCCAGCTTTTTAGTGCCCTATAGCTTGGTGATTAAAGTGTACCTTGTGGCCTTGGGTCTAACCGTGCTCTTTACGATTAGTTTAGGGGTGTGGATGTCGGTGAAGGGGGTAATCATTGCCCGTTATTTCACCATTGCATGGGCATCTTTATTAGTCAGCGGCCTGGCAGCCAGCTTAGACAACGTTAATCTTATTGATATTCCGCTTTCATCGAACAATTTACTGATTATTGGCGGTGCCGTTGAAACCCTAATGCTAGCCTTTATTTTGGCAATCAGTTATAGCCATAGCAGAGATGACCTTATTGAAGCGCAGCAGTTTGCATTGGACAAAGAAATACAGGCAAATAATGCCAAGGAAGATTTGCTGGCTGTTCAGCAACGCTATCAAGATGATTTAGAATATAAAGTACAAGAGCGTACCCTAGAGCTAGAAATTACGTTGCGCGAGCTTTCAGAGGTGAATGAAGAGCTAGAAAGGCTTACCGGGGTAGACCCTTTAACAGGGATTAATAATCGCCGGCATTTCGATAAGCGGCTTAAATCGGAAGGGCGCCGTAGCCGTCGAGAACAAACCCCTTTGTCACTCATCATTATCGATGTCGACCACTTTAAAACCGTTAACGATAAATTCGGTCATGCAGGAGGTGACGCTTGCCTTATGCATGTTTCGTCCCTATTTAAACAATTATTACACCGGCCAACAGATGATCTTTGTCGTATAGGTGGAGAAGAGTTCGCTATCATTTTACCGAACACCAACAGTGAAGGAGCATGCCACGTGGCTGAGTTACTTAGGCAAAGCACGGAGCAGCAGCCAGTAGACTTTGAAGGGCAACAGATTGCACTTACTATAAGCGCCGGCGTGGCAACTGCGGTCATTGAAAGTGAAGAGCATGCTCTTGCGCTATTCCGTGATGCCGACGAAAAACTCTATGCGGCAAAAGACGCAGGCCGAAATCGCGTTTCTCATTAATAACAGTTAGGATCCTCTTATGAACCCCTCTTCATTTCCTGCTCGCAGGCTACGCCGCTTACGAGCGCAAGGCGCACTAAGAAGTTTAGTGGCTGAACATGCCTTAACCACAGATGACCTTATTTACCCCGTGTTCGTTTTACCTGGCAGCCAGCAGCGTGAGGCTGTGCCTTCCATGCCAGGTGTAGAGCGTTTGTCAATCGACTTGCTACTTGAAGAGATGAAGACGTGGTACGACCTTGGCATTAAAGCATTGGCCTTGTTTCCCGTTACGCCCATGTCACAAAAAAGCGAGTGTGCGAAAGAAGCCTTTAATCCTGACGGGTTAGCACAACAGGCGCTACGCGCACTGAAATCTGCATTCCCTGATGTTTTATTAATGTCGGATGTCGCCCTCGACCCCTTTACCTCTCATGGACAAGATGGCTTAGTCAATGAGAATGGCTATGTGATGAATGACGAAACCGTTGAAGTGCTGGTGAAACAAGCCTTATCTCACGCACAAGCTGGCGCAGATATCGTGGCCCCTTCAGATATGATGGACGGGCGAATTGGCGCTATTCGTCACGCTTTAGAGCAAGGTGGCTTTATCAACACCTGTATTATGGCTTATTCGGCGAAGTATGCGTCTTCTTACTATGGGCCATTTCGAGACGCGGTGGGATCTGCGGCTAATATTAAAGGTGGCGACAAAAAAACCTACCAGATGGACCCTGCAAATTCTGATGAAGCCTTGCATGAAATCGCTTTAGATATTCAAGAAGGGGCAGATATGGTGATGGTGAAGCCAGGTATGCCGTATCTGGACATTGTAAGGCGCTGCAAAGCAGAATTTAAAGTACCTACCTTTGCGTATCAGGTCAGTGGAGAATACGCTATGCACCAAGCTGCCTTTGCAAATGGGTGGCTAAATGAGGAGGCGGTGATCCTAGAATCATTACTTGCATTTAAACGTGCAGGGGCTGACGGTATTTTAACCTATTTTGCACCGCAAGCTGCGCGCCTACTTCAACGCTAGGCCAGTACGAATAAAAAAGCCGCCCTGTTTTGCGGCTTTTTTTATTCGCAAATGAGCTCCCAGCCAGCTTTATGCTGGAGCCAGATCTCATTGGCTAACTCTGCATTGATGAGTGGGTGGGCTTTCAGCCAACCTTCAGGAAAATGCAGCGTCCAACTTTCGCCATGACATTCAAGTTCAATGTTAGGAATATGTTTGTTTTGGCGGCGTAGGCACAACACCACCGAAATCCTCAAAATACGTAACAGACCCAATAGCATAGGTTGATACTCTGCATGATAGTGAGAAAACGGTGACGGCGCTATAACCAGACGATGCAAGGACACCAGGTCTCGTACCGCGGCGCGTTGCAAGCGGGTAAAGCCAGGTAAATCAATATGGCTTAAAATATAGGCACCGTGCTCGTGGTGTTTTTTGTATTCAATGTGCAAGCCTGTTTCGTGCAAAATAGCCGCCGCGCTCAAAATGGCTTCCGTGTCTAAATGACAAATATCTTGCTGTGAGCACAGTTGATGACATAAAGATAAGGCAACGCCCTTCACCGCATGAGCATGGGACTTATCAATATGATAACGGGCCATGGTTTGGTTTAAGGTTTGTTCGCGACGGTCGTTTTCCTGCACGTTGTCTAACATGCCGTAAATCAAACCTTCCCTTAGTGCCCCACCAGAAATGTTCATGTGCTTAATGTTCAGGCATTCAAACAAACTAATTAGGATGGCAAGCCCAGACGGGAAAATCGCTTTGCGGTTATCTTCTAGGCCCTCAATGTCCAGGTTTTCAATTCGCCCGCACTCAATGCACTGCAATTCTAGATGACGAAGGTAATCTAGACGAATAGCATCGCTAATACCTTGTGCGACTAAAATCTCTGTAATGGCTTGTGGCGTACCGGATGCACCTAAGCAGTTTTCCCAATCAAAACATAAAAAGGCATCGGCTTGAGGTGTAATTAACGCTTTAGCGGCTGCTTTAGCGCGGCGAAAGTTTTCTTCGCCAATCATGCCATTCTCGAAATAGCGTTCCATGAAGGTAACGCAACCCATGTCCAAGCTTTTTAAATGGATGGGTTGCATGTCGTTGCCAATAATAATTTCAGTGCTGGCACCACCAATGTCAATGACCAAGCTATTGCCTTGGTTGGCCGAAGTGTAGGCTACGCCTAAATATATCTGGCGGGCTTCTTCTTCACCGCTAATGACATCGAGCTTGTGCTTTAAAATTTCTTCGGCTTTGCGAATGAAAATGTGAGCATTGGTCGCTAATCTGAGGGTGGCTGTTGCCACCACTTTGATATTGGATGCTGGAATATCTTGCAGGCGTTCTGAGAAAGTTTGCAGGCATTGCCATCCTCGTTCCATACTGATGTCGTCTAAGGCCAAATCATCGTCTAAGCCCGACGCTAACCGTACTTTTTGTTTCACTTTGCCAATAATTTGTACGCTGCCATTGACGACATGCACAATGACCATGTGAAAGCTATTGGAACCCAAATCTACGGCGGCGTAATACTCGCCGTAGCTTTGTGTATCATGTTGAATCTCTGCCTGCATATGTTCTTTTAAACGTTAATTGTTGTTCCCGCGGTGGGAGGGCTTGCCTCTTCCGCGCCCTTTGTTACTTCCTCTACGAGAAGAGTTTCTAGTATTTGGTGTCCGTTTACGACGGGGTTTCGGTGCTGTCACGTCATCAAGTAAAGCACTGCTGTCGTAGTCGGTAACGGGAATAGGGTGCTGAATATACTTTTCGATATCCGGTAAATTCAAGGCATACTTTTCACAAGCGAAACTAATAGCAATACCACTTTGTCCAGCCCGACCTGTACGGCCAATGCGGTGAACGTAGTCTTCAGCATCGTCAGGTAAGTCATAGTTGAACACGTGGGTGACAGCATCAATATGAAGACCCCGTGCCGCGACATCAGTGGCAACTAAAATATCCAGTTTGCCATTCGTGAAGTCTTCCAATATACCCAAGCGTTTCTTTTGCGGAACATCGCCACTCAGCAAGCCTACACGGTGACCATCGGCGGTTAACCAGTCAGTCACTTTTTCGCAGCTGTGCTTTGTATTTGCGAAGACAATGGCCTTGTCTGGCCACTCTTCCTCAAGCAAAGTGAGAAGAAGCAACATTTTATCGTCATCAGACGGATAAAAGAGCTCTTGGCTTACACGGCTTGCGGTGGTTTGCTCAGGGGCAACTTGCACATGGGTAGGGTTGTTCATGTGCTCATACGCCAGTTCTTGTACGCGGTAGCTAAGAGTGGCTGAGAACAACATACTAAGACGTTCGCTAGCGGCAGGCATGCGGCGGAACAAAAACCGGATGTCTTTAATGAAGCCTAAATCGAACATTCTGTCAGCTTCATCAAGCACGGCAACTTGAATATTATTCAGTGAAAATACATTCTGTTTATAATAATCGAGTATGCGCCCTGTCGTACCAATTATAATATCCACCCCTTCTTGAAGGGTTTCTCGTTGACTTTCGTATCCTTCGCCCCCATAAATCAAACCAAGTGACAATCCGGTATGCTCACTGAGCAATTTGGCGTCATTATAGATTTGAACAGCGAGTTCACGGGTGGGGGCCATAATGATGGCTCGAGGGCCTGCAGAATGTGCATCATTGGATTTGCTGTTATCTACATTTTCTGCTTTGCTTAGCAAATGGTGAAATGTAGCGACCAGAAACGCAATGGTTTTACCCGTTCCTGTTTGGGCCTGTCCTGCAATGTCTAAGCCTTCAAGTAAAGGCGGCAGAGCGAGAGCTTGGATAGGCGTACAGTTGTTAAAATTAGCTGCCGTCAAGGCGTCAACCACCTTGCTATTAATCGGCAGGTCGGAAAAATGAGTATCAGTTAAGTGAGTAGGCATAGCTTATAGCTTATCAGTGCTTGCATTAAAAAACAGTTTCTATATAACACTTATGGTTGAGCTGATACAAATCAGCGACAGACCAAAAATGGAGAAAAGAATGAGCGACAAAATTATCCAGTTATCTGACGATAAATTCGAGGCAGATGTTATCAATGCTGAAGGTCCTGTGCTGGTTGACTTCTGGGCCGAGTGGTGTGGCCCCTGTAAAATGATCGCACCTATCTTAGAAGAAGTTGCGAACGAGTTTGAAGGCAAGTTAACAGTTGGCAAGTTGAATGTCGATGAAAATAACGAAACTCCGCCTAAATATGGTATTCGTGGCATCCCAACGTTACTTCTGTTTAAAAACGGTAACGTGGCCGCAACTAAGGTGGGCGCACTTTCAAAAGCGCAACTCACAGAGTTCCTAAACGAAAACCTATAATTTTCGTAATGAGTAAAACCGGTGACGGGTTCACCGGTTTTTTATTTAAATTGCGCAGTTGGGCCTTGGCGCGTAAAAGAAGTTTTCTCTTATTTTTCCCAAGCAAGCTAAAAAAGCTGGACGTTGGTTAAATATAGTGCTAACTTTTCCTCAGCGCTCACCCGAGCAGCATTCTGCTTAGCCCATATCCGGGCGTAATCAATTCTAAACCAGACAGAGTGACTATATAGTCCTGTAACAAGTCCAAGCACAAAGACCCACCAGTATGAATTTAACCGAATTAAAGAATAAACCGATTAGCGAGTTGGTTGCCCTGGCCGAAGAAATGGGCCTCGAGAATATGGCTCGCGCTAGAAAACAAGATATTATTTTCTCGATACTGAAAACTCACGCCAAAGGCGGTGAAGACATTTTCGGTGACGGGGTGTTAGAAATACTGCAGGATGGGTTTGGCTTTCTTCGCTCTGCTGACTCATCCTATTTGGCCGGGCCAGATGATATTTACGTATCACCAAGCCAGATCAGACGCTTTAACCTACGCACGGGTGATACCATTGCTGGGAAAATACGTCCGCCAAAAGACAGTGAACGATATTTTGCGTTGCTAAAAATTCGCGAAGTAAACTTCGACAAGCCAGAAAACTCGCGTAATAAAATCCTTTTTGAGAACCTGACACCGCTTCATGCAGCAGATCGCTTGCGTATGGAACGTGGTAATGGTTCAACCGAAGATATTACTGCTCGCGTATTAGACTTGGCCTCACCTATTGGTCGTGGTCAACGTGGTCTTATCGTAGCGCCACCTAAAGCGGGTAAAACCCTTCTTCTGCAAAACATTGCTCAATCTATTGCTGCTAATCACCCTGAGTGTGAATTAATGGTATTGCTGATTGATGAGCGACCTGAAGAAGTGACAGAGATGCACCGCCTTGTTCAAGGTGAGGTGGTAGCCTCAACCTTTGATGAACCAGCAAGCCGACACGTACAAGTGGCTGAAATGGTGATTGAAAAGGCGAAGCGCCTAGTGGAGCATAAGAAAGACGTTGTTATCTTGCTTGATTCCATTACCCGTTTAGCCCGCGCTTACAACACCGTAATTCCTTCATCAGGGAAGGTGCTTACCGGTGGTGTTGATGCCAATGCATTGCATAAGCCTAAGCGTTTCTTTGGTGCTGCACGTAACGTGGAAGAAGGCGGTAGCTTAACAATTATTGCCACCGCGCTTATCGACACTGGCTCTAAAATGGATGAAGTTATCTACGAAGAGTTTAAAGGTACAGGTAACATGGAACTTCACCTTAATCGCAAAATTGCGGAAAAGCGTGTATTCCCTGCAATTGACTTTAACCGTTCGGGCACCCGTCGAGAAGAACTACTTACCGCTCAAGATGAGCTTCAGAAAATGTGGATACTACGTAAAATTGTCCATGAAATGTCTGAAATTGACGCCATGGAGTTCCTTATTAGTAAGCTCTCTATGACCAAAACGAATGATGAATTCTTCGATGCGATGCGTCGTCAAAAAAGCTAAGAATTTCAAAGTATTGAAAAAGGCGCTTAGGCGCCTTTTTTTGTGCCTGTGGATCAGGTGTCGCGTATCAAAAATCATTTTCATTATACTTCTGTCTAATACTAACTCTCAGTCGAATGGGGTATTTTCAACGTTTAGTTTTGCTTTGACAGTGATGTTTTTCTATACGGGATAGTTTAATCTGAATGTTCCACGTATTTGACGGAATTAGGTATGCATAAAAAAATTATATCACTGACTTTATTAGCTTTTTCTACGCTTTCATTCGCTCAAGATAAGGTCGAAGACCTTGTTTCTCATGTTGAGCCTGACGTCATTAAGTGGCGACACCACTTTCATGAATTTCCTGAATTATCTAATCGAGAATTCAATACAGCCAAGTATATCGCTGACTACCTAAACTCACTGGGTTTTGACGTTCAAACCGGCGTCGCCAAAACTGGTGTTATTGCTATTTTAGACAGCGGAAAACCTGGCCCGGTGGTGGCCTTAAGAGCTGATATGGATGGCTTGCCGGTAAAAGAGCAAAGCAATTTGCCTTACCGCTCTGAGCAAATGGGCGAATACAATGGCAACGAAGTCCCTGTTATGCATGCCTGCGGGCATGATACGCACATGGCCATGCTAATGGGAGCGGCAAAAGTGTTAAGCGAATTGAAGGGTGAGCTCAAAGGTAAAGTGAAGTTTATTTTTCAGCCAGCTGAAGAAGGTGCACCAGCGGGAGAAGCGGGTGGGGCAGAGTTGATGGTAAAAGAAGGGGTGCTTAAGAACCCTGACGTGGATGCGATATTCGGTCTTCACATTAGCTCTAATGCCGATGTGGGCACAATTCGCTATAATTCAGGCGGTACCATGGCGGCGGTAGATCCATTTAAAATCGTGATTCATGGCAAGCAAGCGCACGGGGCCTATCCGTGGAAGAGCGTCGACCCTGTGGTCACTGCAGCCCAAATGATCATGTCGTTACAAACCATTGTTAGTCGTGAAATAAAGCTCATCGATGATGCCGCGGTTGTCACAGTGGGTTCCATTCACGGCGGCAACCGCTCAAATATCATTCCTGATTCTGTGGAGCTTGTAGGCACCATTCGTACACTAAACAGTGCTGCGAGAGAGCATATCTATGACGCCATGGCGCGCAAAGTGAAGGGTATTGCCGACAGTATGGGCGCAAAAGCAACGCTGACGCTGCCATTAGATTTTTCATACCCCATTACCTATAACGACCCTGATTTAACACAGTCGATGCTGCCTACCATGCAACGCACAGCCGGTGTTGAAAACACCATTTTGTCGAAGCCTGTGACAGGAGCCGAAGATTTTTCTTTTTTCCAAGAAAAGGTACCTGGGCTATACGTATGGGTAGGCGGCAAGCCTCTTGATGTGCCTGAAGAAGAAAGTCCTGCTCATCATACGCCAGAGTTTTATGTGGATGATGAAGGGTTGAAGTTAGGCGTGGAACTACTCACCAACTTCACCCTTGATTACATGGCGATGCACTAAATAATGGCATCAGATGCAGTCTCTCGATTTCGTTCCTTCCAGCACAGACTGCCTCTGGCGTTTCACCTTTTCTTCGTTTCGGTTCTGGGCGCAGGTTTAAATGCATTACCTGCCCCGTTTGATAGTACCGGAACCTCTGTATTTGGCGTAGGGGCTGGCGTATATGCCGCCCTTCGTTTTGCGCCAAAACTCGCTATTCCCGTCATTTTATTGATTAGCTTACCCCTGTGGCTAAGCGACGGCAGTATTGTAGGCAAGGAAAGTCTCACCTTATTGCCTATTGTGGTCAGTTTATTTGGCTATCAAAAATCCTTAAAGCAGGTCACCAAGGTAGGCGCTGGGTTTTGGTCGATTGTCTTTTTGCCAATATTGATATTAGAGCACGCGCTATTTGAATCGACTCAGTTTCCCATCATGTTTTCGGGGGCGTTAGTCACTTGGGTTAGTGGCGTATTTGGTTTGGTGTCTGGCCATTTTGCTTACGTAGCAATTAACGGTTTTAGCCTTCAAAAAGACCCCAGTGTAGAGAAAATAAGCCTTCATTTTTTGTTCAGCTACTTTTTCTCAGGTAGCTTTTTTGTTGCCTCAATGGCGGTTATCTATTTGTCTGTTTCGCTTTATCAAAATCAGCAAGAGCAGCAAATAGCCACATACATGAATCAGCGTGTCAGCGTGATGGAGCAGCAAATTGCCCATTTTATATCGTTGCACGAAAACGCCATTAACGTGTCGGCACAAACACTGTCTTCACCAGCGGTGGGCACGAACCGGACTCAGTATTACGCGCAACAACTGACAATACTCGCGTCACATTACCCTGATTTTCTCACTTTCTTAATTGCCGATAAGCAGGGCGATATTTCACACGCTCACCCGCCAAATTTGCTCAACAAAGCGAAAGCGTTAGGGGCGGGCAACGTAGCCTATCGCCCCTACTTCTATGAGGTGATGGAAAGCGGGGCGCCTTTCATTTCCAACGTGTTCCAAGGGCGAGGGTTTGGAAACGACCCCATTATCGCGATTTCTGCGCCCATCTTTGATAGCGAAGGTCAGCCCGTAGGAATTTTGGAAGGCTCTTTGTCGTTAAAGAGCTTTTCTGCGGTAGATAAGTTAAATCTAGGCGGCTTTGGTTTATTGGTTGAAGATCAAAATGGCGATGTTATTTATGCCTCTGACAATTTAGGGCTGGCCCCCTTATCTAAAGCGCCCGTGTATAAGTGTGAGCCACAATGTGACATTAAAATCTCTCAGGGGCCATTAGCTAAATCCTGGTTTGTAGTGAACGGGCAATTAGCCAATGTACCGTGGAAAATCAGCTTCTATTTTGAACACCGATTAATGCTTAATGGCATGAGCGAGTACTTGTTGAAAGACTTGTTTTTGCTGTTGGTATTGTCCTTGTTTGGCACCTTTACCGGTTACCATGTATCAAGAATGCTTGAGTCACCTATTCGACGGTTAATTCGCTACATTGCACAATTTAATCCCACGGCGCAAGAAAATGCCAAATCGTTACCCAATTCTGCGTTGCACATCCAAGAGCTGGCATCCTTAAGCGATGAATTTAGTAGTCTAGAAAGCCGCTTAGTGAGTGCGTTTGATGCGCTAGCCGATGCGACAGCGAAGGAGCAAACACTAAATAAAGCGTTAGCAAAATTAAATCACTCACTTGAGTCGCGTATTCTCGAAAAAACCCAGCACTTAGCGTCTGCACTAGATGAAGCGAAAGCGGCCAGTGTGGCTAAAACCCAATTTTTAGCCAATATGAGCCATGAAATTCGAACGCCAATGAATGGGATCATCGGCTCATGTGAATTGCTGCTTGAAGAGGCGCTGTCAGAAAGTGCTCAGCAGCGTGCGCAAACCATTGCCCAATCAGCCGGTAACCTATTAATGATCTTGGACGCCATTTTGGATTGGTCAAAAATAGAGTCGGGTAAAATGCTTTTCGATGCCCAAGACACCGATGTGGCCACGTTACTTGAAGCCAGTACTACGTTGTATGAATATCAAGCCAGTCAAAAAGGGCTATTTATTCATCTTCAGGTGCACAAAGACTTACCGCGTTCCCTCAAGCTTGATGCAGGGAAACTCAGCCAGGTGGTTAACAATTTAGTCAGTAACGCTATCAAGTTTACCCACAGAGGTAGCATTGAAGTGACGGCTTGGTACGAAGAAGACGCGTTGCATGTTTCAGTTAGCGACACGGGTATTGGTATTCCTCCAGCAAAACTGGCTACCATTTTCGGCCAATTCGAACAAGCTGATGCCTCCACCACCCGAGACTACGGCGGCACCGGCTTAGGCCTAGCTATAAGTCGAGGTTTGGTTGAATTAATGGGTGGCGCTATTGAAGTTGACAGCTTGGAAGGAGAGGGCACACGGTTTAGTTTTTATTTGCCAACGTCGTTGGGTGAACTCGCGGCGTATGAAGATACGAAAGTCACAGCCACACTATCGCCTTCGTTGAAAATTCTCTTAGCAGAAGACAATGACATCAATGCTGAAATAGTCATGAGCATGCTTACCCCATCAAAGGTGAAATGTATCAGGGTTAAAAATGGCGTAGAGGCAGTCGAAGCAGCAGCCAAATACAGTTTCGATGTTATTTTAATGGACTGTCAGATGCCAATAATGGACGGGCTGGAAGCCGCAAGAATCATTCGCCAAAAGGGCAAAAACAAAGATGCGGTAAGGATTATCGCCCTTACCGCCAATGCTTTTTTGGAAGATCGTCAAGCTTGCTTAGCCGCGGGTATGGATGCGCACCTAAGCAAGCCTATTAAAAAGAAAGTGTTATTCGACTGTATTGCCAGTGAGCTTGCTGGCGTTTGACGCCACCGCTTTGGTGTCTTTGTCGTTAGGGTTGCCCATGATATACAGGGCAATGTAACCAAGAATAGCAGACACCAGGGAACCGGCTAAAATCCCCACTCTTTCATCAAACATTTGATTAATCCCCGTTTCCTCGAAGGCTAAGCCGCCAATAAACAGGCTCATAGTAAAACCTACACCACACAACAAGGCGCAACCATAGATATGTTTCATCGATAAATCTCGGGGCAGACTAGCAAGTTTAAGCTTTATCATTAAATAGCAAAAACCGAAGACACCAATTTGCTTGCCCACCACTAAGCCTAAGAAAATACCAAAGGTGACTGGGTGAAAAATGCCTTCTGGGCTGATATTGCCAAAACTGATGCCCGCATTCGCGAAGGCAAAAAGAGGAAGAATGGCAAAACTTACCGTACCATTAAGGCTGTGCTCTAAGCGCGTAACCGGAGAGTATGTTTCATCTTTAGCGTCCCGCATGGGAATAAATGCCGCCAGTACTACCCCGGCCAAGGTAGCGTGCACACCACTTTTAAGCATGGCAACCCAAAGTACAGTGCCGACCAACATGTAAGCGGGAATGTCGACCACGTCCCGGCGGTTCATCTGCCAAAGTAGAACAAGGCAACCCGCCGCTACCAACAATGCCCCTTCCGTAATGTTGTTGGTATAAAAAAGCGCAATAATGACAATAGCGCCAATATCATCAATGATGGCAAGGGTAACCAAAAACACTTTTAAGCTTGCGGGGACTCGGCTACCCAACAACGCCAAAATACCCAATGCAAATGCAATGTCTGTGGCGGCGGGTATAGCCCAGCCGGCAATAGCCACGGGATTATCCCAATTGATGCCTACGTAAATAAGCGCAGGCAATAGCATACCTCCAATGGCACCCGCAGCGGGGAGCACAATATCTTTTGGGTTAGAGAGTTCTCCCTCACAGACTTCCCGCTTCAGTTCTAATCCGACATGGAAAAAGAAAACGGCCATAAAGCCGTCGTTTATCCATAACAATAGAGGTTTGTCTATGGCCCAACTGCCCGCCGAAATTTGCACCGGAAGGCTAACAAGTTGGTCGTACAACGTATCAAGAGGGGAATTGGCAATAATGAGGGCGAGTATCGTTGCTGCCATTAGCAGTATGCCGGGCGCTGCCTCTCTATTGAGAAAATCAGAAACTACCACTTGGACTTCTTCAATGACTTCATCTATCGCATCAGGCTTATGTTCTTTTGACATGGTTTCGCACTCCTTTTTACTTACCCTACCGCCATGCAATCACCTTTACATTCCGCCGCTAAGAGGAAAAAGATAGTGGGTATTTACATTTTTATTAATTATGGTTAATACGGTGCGCCTAATCGTCAAAGATCACTCACGGGGAATCAGTGGGATTTGCTTTTAAATTAGGCTACAATCGCCAGCTTTTCCAAGTTATCCAATTTACCTACCCCTAGAGGATGTCTAGATGGCAAAAGTCGCGATAGTCATGGGTTCAACTTCAGACTGGCCTACCATGCAGCAGGCCGCAAAAATGCTGAAGTCGTTTGGTGTTGAATTTGAAGCAAAAGTGGTGTCTGCGCACAGAACACCAAATTTGTTGGTTGAGTTTGCTGAAGCAGCCGCCGACGAAGGCTTTAGTGCAATTATTGCTGGGGCAGGGGGCGCCGCTCACCTTCCAGGTATGATAGCGGCACACACGCATTTGCCGGTATTTGGTTGCCCGGTTAAATCTAAAGCGCTTAATGGTTTAGACTCCTTACTTTCCATTGTTCAAATGCCAAAAGGGGTTGCTGTGGGGACACTCGCTATTGGTGAAGCGGGGGCGGCCAACGCGGGTCTGTTAGCGGCGCAAGTGGTCGCGTTACAAGAAGAACGTGTTCGCGACGCTGTTATCGCCTTTCGTCAACAGCAAACTGAGACTGTTCTGGCATCAAGTAATAGCTTGGAGTTGGACGAATGAGAGTTGTTGTTTACGGCGCAGGACAATTAGCGCAAATGATGTACCTAGCGGGCTCGCCCTTAGGTATTGAAGTTCAGGCTGTCGACGTAAACAACGATTCAGTTGTTCATCCAGTAAGTAAAACCCCTCTTGATACCACATTAGCGCAAGCATTAGAAAGCGCAGATGCACTTACTGTTGAGTTTGAGCACGTCCCAGAACGCTTACTCGACGAAGCGGCGAAAACCGGTAAGCTTATGCCAGATATCGCCAGTATTTTGGTGGGGGCAGACAGAGTACGAGAGAAAAAATTACTAGACTCAATGCAGGTGCCCAATTGTGAACACCGCATCGTTACACACCCTGACCAGCTAGCTGATTGCGTTGACGCTTTAGGTGATAAACTCATTCTCAAAGCAAGCCGCGATGGTTACGACGGGTATGGTCAGTGGCGTCTTACCGATAAAGCAGATTTACCAAAACTAACCCAAGCCATGAGTCAATTAAACCTCGCTGAGGTTCCCCTTGTGGTTGAAAAAATGATGGCGTTTGACAGAGAACTTTCCCTCATCGGTGTGCGCAATAAGCAAGGTGATATCCGCACGTATCCCTTGGCGGAGAACCTTCATCACCAAGGCCAACTGCACGTTTCAGTAGCGCCTGCGACTCAAGTTGATGATGAGTTACAACGCAAAGCACACGACATCTTTGTAAAGCTTGCTGAAGGGATGGATTACGTGGGTGTGTTAGCCGTGGAGTTATTTCAGTGCGGCGATACATTGCTGGTTAACGAACTGGCACCCCGTGTGCACAACTCAGGGCACTGGACACAATCTGGTGCGGTGACCAGCCAATTTGAAAACCACCTCAGGGCGGTATGCGGTCTTCCTCTTGGAGACACTAGCGCAATTGGGCCAAGTGCCATGGTGAACATCATTGGTTGCAGCAGCTTTTCCAGAGAACTGCTTAGTATTGATGGTAGTCATTTGCATTGGTACGGTAAATCGGTAAGAGAAAAACGCAAAATGGGGCACATTAATGTGACCGCCAAAAGCTATGTTGAATTGGGCGAAAAACTCGAACAACTGGGGCAGTTTTTACCCTTGTCGTTTTTTCCAAAATTAGTTGACGAAGCACAGCGTTTAAAGGCTTGACAATCAAGGTTATCACTATAGAATACGCGTCCGCTGCTTAGGCAGCGGTCATACTTTTAGTGTGCCGACTTAGCTCAGTTGGTAGAGCAACTGACTTGTAATCAGTAGGTCGCCAGTTCGATTCCGGCAGTCGGCACCATTTTTCTTTTTTCTTTCCTATTCCTGTCTTACACTTACTCTCAATTCTTGCTGGGAGTAACGCTATGTTCGTATTTCGCTTTTTTCTTTCGTTTATTGCTATTGGTGCAGCACTACTGATGTTGTTCGGTTGCAACGCTGATGCGAATGAAGACCTAAAAATAACCCAAGGCTATGCCCGTGCCACCTTCCCGATGGCAAAAACGGCGGCAGTTTACTTTACGTTAGAAAACACCACCGAAAAGCCGGTAACATTAACCCGCGTTACAGTGAGTAAAGCCATTGCCTCAGAAGCACAGATTCACACCACGACCATGCAAGGTGACATGATGAAGATGCAGCAACTACAGGATGGCATAAAATTAAATGCTGGCGAAACGGTTGAATTTAGCTCTGGTAGCTATCATGTCATGTTAATGGGGTTAACACAGGGCCTTGAGGAAGGCAGTGAAATAACAATGACATTTCACTTTGATAGTCTTGGTTCACAAACGGTTACGCTGCCTGTGAAAAAGCAGACAATGAAAAATGAGCATCACCATCATTAAAATGTCCGCACGCTCGGCGTTTTATAGCTTGAACCGTTAATCATTATTTTCTATGGGGTTAATTAGTTAATACACTAATCCATCCTCACCTTAATGTAGTATCATAATTATAGATTGTTAATTTATATTTTAATCTGATTTCGGACATCCGAACGAAGGAGTGACTCATGAGTAAGATTGATATTGGTATTTCAGAAAGCGATCGTAATGCGGTAGCGCACGGGCTTAAAAAGCTACTTGCAGACTCATACACGCTTTATCTTCAGACCCATAACTTTCACTGGAATGTGGAAGGGCCACAATTTCGTGAGCTTCATTTGATGTTTGAAGAGCATTACACTGAACTGGCTGAAGCGGTTGATGAAATCGCTGAACGTATTCGTACCCTTGGCGTTGCTGCGCCTGGCACCTATAAATCGTTCGCTGAACTAAGTTCTATCGATGAGGTTGAAGGCGTGCCAGAAGCGTCTGAAATGGTTGGACTACTTACTCATGGTCATGAGCAAGTGGTGAAAACATGCCGTGATTCTCTGAAGTTGGCTCAAGATGCTGACGATGAGTCATCAGCTGCACTTATTGGTGATCGCATGCGTGTGCACGAAAAGACCGCGTGGATGCTTCGTGCTATGCTTCCAAGATAATACACCGCACTTCTGCGTGCCTCGATAAGTGAACCTGAACAGGGTAACATAGCGTAAGATCAACAACGCTTAATAACCACAGGTTCAAATAGTATGGCGCGTACATTTAGACACTTGCTATTAGTTGCAAGCACAGCGCTGGCTGGGACATCCCTGCCAGCGCATTCACACCAAGACTCCGATCATGTTCACCTTGAAAGCACCACGTTAGCCGAAGGGCTAGTGCACCCATGGGGGATGGCATTCTTGCCAAGCGGTGACCTCGTGGTGACAGAACGTGCTGGTGGGATCCGTGTTCTCAAAAAAGACGCTACGCTAACGCCGCGTCTCAGCAATGTGCCAGAGGTGGCCGCCGTGAATCAAGGGGGGATGCTAGACATTACCCTAGATCCTGATTTCGAAGACAATAACACCCTCTATTTTTGTTTCAGTCAGCCCGGTGAAGGTGGCAGTAGCAGCAGTGTAGCTCGCGCAACCTATGCCGATAATGGCCTTTCTGATGTTTCTGTTATCTTTAGTGCTGCCCCGCTTATCGACAATGGTTTTCACTTTGGTTGTCGCCTTACATTTGATAATGAAGGGAAGTTATTTGTTACTCTTGGCGACAGATACAAGTACATGGACGAAGCGCAAAATACCAATAACCACTTTGGTACCATAGTGCGTATCAATAGCGATGGCACAGTACCTACAGACAATCCATTCACAGAGGGCGACGCGCCTGAAGTTTTCAGCTATGGCCATAGAAATGTGCAGGGCGTCACTGTGCACCCGCAAACCGGTAAAGTGTGGGCAATGGAGCATGGTCCTAAAGGTGGCGATGAAGTTAATCTGATTAACAAAGGCGCCAATTACGGTTGGCCGGTCATTACCTATGGTATTGACTACAGTGGGGAGGTCATTAGTGATAAAACTCACAAAGAAGGAATGGCACAGCCGTGGTTATATTGGGACCCTTCTATCGCACCAAGTGGCATGGCGTTTTACACCGGAGATATGTTTCCAGAATGGGAAGGGGACTTATTAGTAGGCTCATTGAAATTTACCCATTTAAGACGGGTAGAAGTAAACAATGGTCAGCCTGCTGACCAGCATGAATATCTGCGCGATAACGGTGAACGAATTCGAGATGTCGAGATTGCACCTGACGGCGCAATCTATTTGCTAACCGATGCCCCTAATGGGAAAGTGATCAAACTGACTCGGGCAAAATAAGCGTACACGTTGAAAGCGTGCTACAAAATAGAAGGGGCAAGGAGTTGTTATCATCCTCGCCCCTTTTTCTATCCTGCTTTTCATGCGTATAGTGAAAGCAGACGGCGATGTTTACACGTTGCTGTGTCTAGGAAAACCTTAACTTTCGGGTTTATCCTCCGTGCGATAGCGTTCAAACCATGCCAAAATATTGCCTACCTTTTGTATAAGCCTAGAAGGCTTACTCGCAATACCGTGAGACGCACCAGGAATACGAACCATAGCCGCATCAACCCCGCGTAGCTTTAGCGCTTGATAATACTGCTCTGACTCACTTATTGGCGTACGATAATCCGCTTCCCCTGTAAGCAGAAGTGTTGGAGTTTCTACATTCCCCACTAAAGATAAGGGGCTTCTTTTCCATAACTTGTCAGCAATTTTCCACGGCATATCTGCCATCCAGTACTGGCTGAAAAAAGGGTACGCATCAGCCGTGAGGGCAAAGCTCATCCAATTAATCACAGGTTTAGCGACAACGGCCGCGGCAAAACGATTTGTTTTGCCAATGGACCAGGCTGTTAATACACCACCGCCGGAGCCCCCAGTAATAAAGAGTTGCTTACTATCTATATAATTGTTTGCCACCATGGTGTCTACCACGTCCATTAAGTCGTCGTAGTCTTGAGAAGGGTAATTGTGGTGAATTAAGTTACCAAATTCGCTGCCATAGGATGAACTACCCCTAGGGTTAGACCATACCACCACGTAGCCTTTCGCAGCCATAAGCTGTATCTCAAGTGAGAAATGCGGTCCGTACGCGGCATGGGGGCCACCGTGGATCTCCAGTATTAGTGGGTATTTTTTACTGCTATCGAAGTTAGGTGGGTACGCCACCCAGGCATCAATTTCGCGCTCGTCATAAGAGGATACCACCGAGAGGTCTTCCACCTTGGCCATGGTTAAATGGTTAAGGGCATCGTCGTTTAATGTGGTCAGTTGACTGTCTTGCTTGCCTTTGCGATACAGCATTAAATCGGCGGGGCGAGTGCGAGACGCTTGGGTATATACAATTGACCCGTTACGGCTTAATGCAAAATCCCCTGATGTATAGGGACGTCCAAACGATTGGCCGCCTAGGCTCACGTCAATGGGCTTTATATCCCCTTTTAAGTTCACAGCAGCAAGGGTATTTTCACCCTGATCTAAATAAGAAAAAATAATCCCTTTGCTATCGTGTCGCCACACAAACTTACCCAAGGTTCTGTCTAAGGATTCCGTTAAGCGAACCATTTCTTTCGTCTTAAGGTTCATTACCATGAGGTCATCGATTTGATAGGCCATCTTGTTGTCAATAACATGGCTAAATGCTAACCATTTCCCGTCAGGGCTAATAGCTGGGCCATACTCTGGGCCTTCAAGGTCAGTAACCTGTTCCACGTCGCCACTATTAATTGAAACTTTATAGATAGCACTGCGCAATGGGTGCAGGGCGAAATCTTCAGCTCTGTCGGCCGCAAAATAGAGGGCTTGGTTGTCATGGCTAAAGGCTAGCGTCCCCCCATTTGAAAAAGCACCTTGGGTGAGTTGTCTTGGTGTGCCACCCTCAACCGGTAAAATATAAATTTGCTCAAAGCCTGCTTTTGCATACCCTTGGCCGTCTGAACGATATTGCACATTCTCAATATACGTGGCTTGTTCTGCCCATGATGCGCCCTTCGGCTTTTTGGGCATATCACTGAACAGGGGTTTCGATGTGTGAGGGGTAAATAAGGTGAAGGCTAGCTGCTTACCATCATGAGACCAAGTCAGGTTGCGTGGAGTTTCAGAAACATTCGTTAACGGGATGCTTTGTTGCGTATCTATATAATATAAAAATAACTGAGTGCGCCCATTGACGCTTTGAGTAAAAGCAATTTTATCTTTTGTGGGTGCCAGCGTCGCTTGAGATACCGAGCTTTTATTTGCAAGAAATGGGCGGTGAGTGCCGTCTTTTATATTAACTTGCCATAATGCAGAGCGCCGACTATCTCGCATAATGTCCATGCTTTGCCTAGCGTAAACCAGCGTATGATCATCAATGAAAAAAGGCGATGCTGGGAATTCTAGATTAAAGGTGTCTTCGAGCGAAAGTGTGGTGGGAAGTTGTGCATTGGATTGTGTCGGTAGGCTTAATAAAAATACCATAGCCCCTATTACCCATGCAAAGCGTGAGTTTGCCATGTCGCTTTCCTTTTTATTTAAATGATGTTGACTGTTACCTTCACCAGGACAGCTTTTTATCTCATTCGTCGCTACGCATTAATCATGACGAGATAAACTTACCTTACCAAAAAGAATGTCTTTAAACATAACCCAGTCACCCAATAAGCTGTAAAGCGGGTGGCGGAAGGTAGCCGGTCTGTTTTTCTCATAGAAGAAGTGCCCAACCCACGCGAAGCCGTAACCTACCACGGGAATCAACCACAGAAGGGCGAGGTTTCCTTCTGCTATGCTAGTAACAATCACTGCGATGACGAGCCAAGAGCCGACAAAATGCAGACGCCGACATATAGGATTAGCATGTTCGTTTAAATAGTAGGGGTAAAACTCGGCGAAGGTTTCAAACTGTTTGCGTGTTTGTGAGGTTGCAGACATGGTGATCTCCAGTAGTTGAAGTTTGAATTTAACACTAATTTTACAACTTTAGCTAGGCAAAGTCCCTTTTCTGCATAAAGGTTGTTTTTTGTGTATATTCGCCCCATATTCTTTTTAAAAATTTAATCGGTTAAAAGGTCTGTTTATGGATAACCTTGTTGCAAATCCCGCTGCAACCATCGTCGACATCACGATAGAAAATTTTCAGCAAATTATCGTTGAAGCCTCGCAAGAAAAGCTGGTTCTTATAGATTTTTGGGCAGATTGGTGTGAACCCTGTAAAGATCTCATGCCAATTTTAGAAAAATTGGCAGGTGAATATGCACAGCACATGATTCTTGCAAAAGTAGATTGTGAGGCACAACAGGAGGTTGCTGGACAATTTGGCATCCGTAGCCTGCCCACAGTGATGGTGGTTCAAAATGGGCAACCGGTAGATGGGTTCGCCGGGGTTCAGCCTGAAGCACAAATTCGTGAAATGCTAGCAAAGTATTTACCTAGCCCAGAAACAGAGCACCTCGCGGCAGCAGGAAAGGCTATTCAAGCTGGCGATTATGCCTCAGCATTACCTGAGGCAAAACAAGCACTGGAAATTAACGCCGATAATATCGACGCGAAATATATGCTTATTGATTGCTACATTGAGACGGGCTCAGTATCGCAGGCGAAAACAGCGCTAGAAGAAATTAAGCTGGTGGACCAAGATGCACGTTATCAAACCTTAGTGGGCAAAGTAGAATTAGCGGAACAAGCCGCAGATACACCGGAAATTAGAAACTTGCAGGCGGCGGTTAAAGAAAACCCAGACGATTTGCAGCTCAAAGTGGATTTAGCCATTCAATTGCATCAGGCTAACAAAGCCGATGAAGCGTTGCCTTTATTATTTGGCGTATTGAAACAAGAGCTCAGTTTTGGTGATGCCCGTAAGGTTATGCTAGACATGATTGGTGCATTAGCCGATGGCGACCCATTAAAATCTGAGTTTAGACGTAAAGTGTATGGATTACTGTACTAATCACACACTAGGAAAGGCGCGAAAGCGCCTTTTTTGTTCCAACTAGATTTAATTTACTCGTCCTAAAAGCCTCCTTAAAAAGTGCCCCTATTGTTTATTTTTACAGCGATGAAAAATAAATCATTTGAGTAAACAAACAATTGCTGTATTTTTGTGCGAAAAACAGATGATCCTTTGCGCATAATTTTGTAGAATCCTCGCCTAATTTTTTTACACATATGATTCATGGCAAAGAACGTTGTGGTACTCGGCACCCAATGGGGTGACGAGGGTAAAGGCAAGGTCGTAGACCTACTCACTGATCGTGCAAAATACGTAGTTCGCTATCAAGGCGGGCATAATGCAGGTCACACTCTAGTCATTGACGGTGAAAAAACTGTCCTTCACTTAATCCCTTCTGGCATTTTACGCAGTAACGTTACCTGTATTATTGGTAATGGCGTGGTATTAAGCCCAGACGCACTAATGAAAGAAATCACTATGCTTGAAGAGCGTGGGGTTCCAGTGCGTGAGCGCCTAAAAATTAGTGAAGCCTGCCCGTTAATTCTTCCTTATCACATTGCCCTTGATGTTGCTCGGGAAAAAGCCCGTGGCGCTAAGGCGATTGGTACAACGGGGCGCGGAATTGGGCCAGCGTACGAAGACAAAGTAGCCCGCCGTGGTTTACGTGTTGGTGATTTGTTCAACGCAGAAGATTTTGCGGCCAAGCTGAAAGAAGTGCTCGATGTGCATAACTTTACGCTTACTCAATACTACGGTGAAGACGCTGTAGACTTCGATGAAACCCTTAAAGGCGCTATGGCCGTAGCAGATATCCTCAAAGCAATGGTCGTGGATGTAACAGACGAACTAGATAAAGCCCATAAAGCGGGCCTTCCTATTATGTTTGAAGGCGCACAGGGCACGTTACTTGATATCGACCACGGTACCTATCCATATGTAACCTCATCGAACACAACGGTAGGTGGTGTTGCTACAGGCGCGGGTTTTGGCCCTCTTAAGCTTGATTATGTTCTGGGTATTGTTAAAGCCTACACTACGCGAGTAGGTTCTGGCCCATTCCCTACGGAATTAGATTGTGATGTAGGTCAACACCTTGGTGTGAAAGGGCATGAATTTGGTGCGACTACCGGCCGTAAACGCCGAACTGGTTGGTTTGACGCGGTTGCAATGAAGCGTGCAGTGCAAATCAACTCTATTACCGGTTTCTGCCTAACGAAGCTCGATGTACTTGATGGTCTAGACGCATTGCAAATTTGTGTGGGCTATAAAGATGCTGATGGCAACGTGAAAGACGTACCTCCCATGGCCGCAGACGGTTACGATAAAGTGACTCCTGTGTATGAAGAAATGCCGGGTTGGAGTGAAACCACTTATGGTGTGACTTCCTATGATGCGCTACCAAAAGCAGCAAAGAATTATATTCAGCGTTTAGAGCACCTAACCGGTGTACCAGTTGATATTGTATCGACAGGGCCTGATCGAAACGAAACTATCGTTTTGCGACATCCTTACGACGCTTAATCAATCATTACGCAATTAAAAGCCCAGCCGTTAAACGCTGGGCTTTTTTGTTTCTTCCCTTTTTATCCTCGCTCTAATATCAATGCTGTTGTTAAATCATTATTAACATTTTTATTGTGATGTTCTTTATTACCCATATTAAGATAAGATGCGTATAAGGTTTTACTCGTTTTACCTATTGACGATTGATGGAGCAAATTATGCCAATGAGACCATCCTTACAAGCTGTGCATGCAGGCGTGTGCTACCTTGATAAAGTAGAAAAGTTAAAGGCCAGTTTTGAAACGGGTAAAACGCGCTCTATTGAATGGCGGCGTAATCAACTCTTAGCCCTTAAACGGTTGTTGGAAGAAAACCAACACGATCTACTTGCCGCGCTAAAGTCTGATTTAGGCAAATGTGAAACAGAAGCCGTGGTATCTGAGCAAGGCTTCCTCCTTTCCGATATAGACCATACTCTCAAGCACCTTGCTAAATGGATGCAGGTACGTAAAGTGTCTACCCCTTTGGTGGCTTGGCCAGGTAAAAGCTTTCAACAACCAGAGCCTCTCGGAACAGTACTCATCATGGGGGCATGGAACTATCCGCTACAATTACTCTTAGCGCCTTATGTGGCCGCATTAGCTGCCGGTAATTGTGCGGTTCTGAAGCCCTCAGAGCTAGCAGAAGATACTTCAGCGCTAATTGCGCGCCTGATACCGCAATATATGGATACCACCTGTGTCGAGGTCGTAGAGGGGGGGAAAGATGAAAGTACGGCCCTGTTAGCGTGCCAATGGGATCATATTTTCTATACTGGCGGCGAGGCCGTGGGCAAGATTGTGATGACAGCAGCCGCCCGTCACTTGACACCTGTAACCCTAGAGCTTGGTGGCAAGAGCCCTTGCTATGTTGATAAAAATACCAACCTCAAAACCACCGCACGTAGGCTGGTATGGGGGAAATGGATGAATGCAGGGCAAACCTGTATTGCACCCGATTACGTCTTGGTTGAAAGTGGATTTGAGCACAAATTAATAGATGCCATTAAAAAGGAACTTAAATCCCAATATTCTAAGGATCCGTTGAATTCGAGAGACTACGGGAACATTATTAATCACCGTCATTTCTCTCGCCTTCAACGTTATTTAGAAGACGTTAATGTCATTTATGGGGGGCAAGTAGACCCTGAACGTCCCGCCATGGCACCCACATTAGTGTTAGAGCCTGCTGAAAACTCCGCCCTTATGAGCGACGAAATTTTTGGGCCTATTCTGCCGATTATCACGGTGGCGTCTGTTGACCATGCTATTCGTTTTATCAATGCACGACCTAAACCGCTAGCGCTCTATGCATTTAGTGACGACGATAACGTGCTAGACCATATAATTGCTAATACGAGCTCGGGGAGTGTATGTACCAATGACACCATGTTATTCATGACAAACCCCGAACTTCCCTTTGGCGGCGTGGGGAATAGCGGCATGGGGCAGTATCACGGGCAGGCAGGCTTCGATACATTTAGCCATATTAAGACCGTTATGAAACGTGGCTTCGCCCTTGATGTACCTTTTCGATATGCGCCTTTCTCAAAACTAAAATTAGCCTTGCTAAAACGCTTTCTTTAATGGTGACTTCCCCGCCGCTACAGTCAGCGGGGAGAGGGAAGCTAACCGGCTAACGAACCATGCTTTTGCCACGGCCACTGGCCTCTGATGCTGCTTCTAGGCCTTGGTGTGTTCGCTTAATAAGATGTAGATCACCAAAACGCCGTTGGTCTATTACGTAACCTCGTTGCTTAAGCTGCTGAACGTCACTGTCTAAAAAGCCGTCGTGCATTCTTATCGTATCCTTGGGCAGTAGTTGGTGATGAAAGCGCGGAGCATTCACGGCGTCTTCTGCTGTCATATCAAACAAAAGCGCGTTTAACAAAGATTGTGTCACCGAAGAGATAATTGTGGTTCCACCTGGCGAGCCGGTGACTAATACCACGTCGTTGCCTTCTTTCACCAAAGTGGGTGTCATAGAAGAAAGCATACGCTTATAGGGAGCAATGGCATTTGCTTCACCGCCTACTGCGCCAAAAAAGTTGGGTACGCCGGGTTTTGCGCTAAAGTCGTCCATTTCATCATTAAGTAAGAAGCCTGCTCCAGACACCACAACCCCACTGCCAAAGGTAAGGTTAATGGTGGTGGTGTTGGCGACCGCGTTGCCCCAGCGGTCTAAAATAGAGAAATGGGTGGTATCTTCACTTTCCTTTAGACCCGGCTTAATATCTTCTGTCACTGAAATTTCGTGGAGATTGATTGCTTTTGCGCGGGCGTCAATATAGTCAGGTGCTATAAGCGCGTTGACGGGGACGTTCACAAAATCAGGATCACCCATATATTGTGCTCTATCCGCAAAAACCCGCTTACCAATTTCAGACATAACATGAATGTAGTCTAGGCTATTATGCTTCAGGCTTGTTGAAGGCGTTGCCATCGTGGTGTAGGCGTCGAGCATGCCAATCCATTGCGCCACTGCAACCCCACCAGAACTGGGCGGGGGCGCAGTCACTAAGGTGTAATCTTGCCATTGATAGGTGAGGGGAGCGCGCCACACTGCGTGATAGGCTTGTAAGTCGTCATGGGTGATAAGCCCCCCATTATTTTGCATAAAAGAAACGATTTTCTCGGCCACCTCACCTCGGTAAAAACCGTCTTTTCCCTGTGCTTGAATATGTTTTAGGGTGGTGGCTAGCTCAGGTTGGGTAAAGCGTGTATTCGCTTTGGCTTGTGAAAAATAATGCGCAAAATTCCCTTTTAGTCCCTGTTCTTCGGTTTTCTCTATATACCATGCGATGTTATCTGATAGCTTTTTAGGTACGATAAAGCCCTCTTCAGCAAGGGAAACCGCAGGTTCAAGCAACCGTTCCCAGGGTAAGCTGCCGTACTTTTTGTGTGCTGCCCACATTCCCGCAACCGTTCCAGGTATGCCTGAGGCTTTAGCACCGAATAATGACTCGTAAGGCTTTACGTTACCCTCATTGTCTAGATACATGTCTCTATGCGCGTTAGCCGGTGCCATTTCGCGGTAGTCAAGGAAGTCGTTTTCGCCTTCAAATGCGATGGTCATGAACCCGCCGCCGCCGATATTGCCCGCTTCTGGTAGCGTCACGGCCAAGACGAACTGCGCTGCAATTGCTGCATCTACCGCGTTTCCGCCTTCCTCTAATACCGCCATTGCCGCGTCTGCACTGAAAGAGTCAGGCATCGCAACGGCCTGCTGATACACCTGTGTAGTCGCTTGGTTATGACTACAGGCGGTGACCACGATTACCGTTAATATTAATGCAAAGATACGTGCCATTAAGACTGCTCCTTTAAATAGGTTTACCTTAACCAATCATAACTAGGCTGGCGATAAAATAGGCCACTAAGGTTAATCCCCCCGCTAACAAGGCATAAGGGAACTGTGTTTTTACATGGGTGAGAACGTCACATCCTGCGGCTAACGAGGAAACGGCAGTAGTATCTGAAATTGGCGAACAGTGGTCGCCAAATATTCCACCCCCCAATATAGCCGCCACGACTAACGAGGGGGGAAGCCCTAATGTTTGAATAAGAGGAACGCCAATAGGAATCAAAATGGCGAACGTGCCCCATGAGGTTCCTGTCGTAAATGACATGACGGCACCTGCGACAAAAAGCATGGGTACAATAAACACAACCGGGAGATATTCGCCGACGACGCCAGCCACAAACACGCCGGTACCGAGATCTTTTAAGCTATTACCTAACGTTAGCGACAAAAGCACAATTGTGACTAGCGGCAGCAGTTCACCCATACCTTTAAAACCAATTTCTACCGCTTGCTGGTGGGTAAAACGCTTGTGAATAAGCAAAAGGCCATAAGCCACTGCAGTCGCTAGGCCCGTTGCAAACAATACTGACTTACTGCCACTGCCTTGGGATAACGTGCCATTGCCCGTCCATAGCATAAAGCCAATCATACTGAGTACCATGACCAGTAAAGGAACAAGCATAAATCGTGCTTTTGTGGCTGGTACTGTATGTTGAATAGCGTCTGAAGTGGTCAGGGCTTTTTCTTCTTGCGCCATTGGCCCATGCACCTTGTCGGTAGCAATGGTAAACGCCACAATAACAAGGGTGAAAATGGCGTAGAAGTTAAAGATAACACTGCCCCACAAAATAGACGCTGATGACTCGGGAAGTTCATAGGTATCGAGTAAACTCAGTATAAACGCTCCCCATCCGTTGAGTAATATTAGGATACAAACCGGTGCGCTAGTGGAATCAATAATATAGGCCAGTCTAGCGCGGCTCATATTGAAGCGGTCAAACAAGCCTCGGGCAAAAATACCAGCGGTTAAAACAGATAAATTGGACTCAATGAACACCGCTATGCCGGTAAACATGGTAAGTGCGCCCACTTGCTTTTTACTCTTAGCGACGCCTTTGTTAACCAAATAATTGACTGTTGCCGTGACGCCACCAGAGTCGCGAATAAAGGCCAATAAGGCGCCAACCAATACGGAAAATAAAATAACCCGGGTATTGCCAGGGCTAGATGCAGTGCTCACTACCCGTTCAATGGCGTTAATCGGTGCTAAAAAACTAATCTCAGGCGTTGAAGTCAATAGAATGAGAGCTTCGGCACATAGCACCGCAAGCAATAATGCTAAAATAACTTCTTTTTTCCAGAAAACGACAAAAATGGCCACGAGTGGCGGGATGATTGACACCCAATCCATACATCTTTCCAATAGGTTTTAATTAATGAACATTGGCCAGAACACGACAGAAGGTAAGGTTTCGGCCTATTGACGTTTTTTTGCGGCTGTACTTAGTTTACATAGGCTCAGCGACAACTTAATGTGTAAGCGTACCGTAATCGACGCGGTAATTACCAGCGCCTTAGTATTTTTTGTTAGTGTTATTTATTGAATACTCACGGAGTTTTATCATACTAACCTAACTTTCCAACGCGACTTATGCTTTTTTATTAGGACACTTTGTTGAATCACCTTGCCTCTTTTCTTTTATGTGTTGTATGCGTTGCCACGATAGGTTCAATGGATTCAATGAGCCATGCAGCGCAAACGAAATCCCATGTTGTTGAAACAACGGACCGTTCGTTGGGTCAGCGCCTCATTCTCGATTTACGATACTTTTGTGACGATGGCACGCCAGCGTCGGCCTGTCGCACACCGGTTACCCATTTACCCGAAGCACTAAAACGGTTATTGGTTGATTACAATATTGGTGGCGTCATTTTGTTTTCGGAAAATATTGTCAGTGCACAGCAACTGTTAACCCTCAATTATACTATGCAGGCTGCAATGGCTGAGGCGCACAAGCCGCCCTTGTTTATCGCGGTAGACCAAGAAGGAGGGCGGGTGGCGAGATTACCAAGCCATATGCTTACACCGTTTGCAGGCAACTTAGCCATTGGCGCCAGTTATCATGAGCACGGTACTGCATTTGCAAAGAATGTCGCGCAGGGAATTGGCGGAGTACTTCGACCTCTTGGAATTAACACAAATTTTGCGCCTTCAATTGATATAAACAGCGAGCCTAAAAACCCTGTTATTAACGTAAGAAGTTTCGGTGAAAAGCCAGAGCGGGTAGCGGAATTAGGCGAGTCGTTTGTTGCTGCATTACAAGCCGAGGGGGTAATGAGTGCGGTTAAACACTTTCCCGGGCACGGCGATACCCACGTTGACAGCCACTCTGGATTACCGCGAGTCAACCACAGTGAAACGAAAGCGCGAGAGGGCGATCTTCTTCCTTTCCAGCACATTATAAGCAGTGCCACGCCGCCCGCGTTTGTCATGAGTGCCCACATCCAATATCCAGCGTTAGATGCAACCACTTTGCCTAACAAGCATGGCCAATCTCAAATAGTGCCAGCAACCCTCTCAAGAAAAATTTTACATGATATTTTGCGTAACCAGATGGGCTACAAGGGGCTTGTGATCACAGATGCCCTAGATATGGCGGGAATTGCCTCTTTCTTTACGAAGGAGGATGCGGTGGTTCGCGCATTTCAGGCTGGCGCCGATATTGCGCTCATGCCTTATACTATTCGCACACCGTCAGATATACAGGCGTTCAGTGACTTTTTCGACAAATTGCAAACCCAGCTAAAGAAGGGAACCATAAAGCGCCAGGAACATCTTATGTCGTTGCAAAGGGTGTCCAATGCTAAGTCTTCGTTTTCCTTAAGAAATTTTCATGAGAAAGGGCTTTCTTGGTGGCGTGAGGAAGTGGCAGAAAACCCTTGGAATACAAAGAATAAAGCTGTCGAGAAAGCGCTTGCTGACGCGGCTATTACACTTCTTTATGGGGCGGAAGCGCTTCCGTTGCGTACAACCACATGGTTAGCCATGATGCCTGACACTGCACGTTGCCGAGCATTTAGCCACAGTGTGGCTGTGCTAGCACCCGACATATCGCTGGCTTGCATTCCATTAACGACTAAACCCAGTAAGCAAGTCCTTACACGCTTGCTTCCACACGCAGAAACCATCATTGTAGGTGACATTAGTCCCCAACACGCTGTATACGAGCTTGCGGGGTTAGAGTCACCAGAAAATATACAAAACCGAATGGATGAAGGTACCCGACACGATTTTCTGATTCAGTTAATGCAGTCGTCGAAACAGCAAAACAAACAAATTGTGTTTGTGCCTATGCGTATGCCCTATGTCGCAAATACATTCATGCCGTATAGTGATATCGGTATTGCCACCTTTAGCTATTCTGTGACGTTAAATCAAGAAGAGGAATCCCCGGTGAGCAGTGCCATTACCGATGCATTAGTTGAGGTGTTATTGGGGAAATCTCAGGCGCATTCATACGCCCCTTTAAGCTGGCGTTTTAATCAGCATTAATACCGTTACCCTAGAGAGGGTAGGGTTAAAACTAGAATATCAATGAGAGTGGCGAAGCTATTTATGGATACAATGTTTCACGGAATTACCCCTTTTTTCCCCCTATTGGCCTCCCTCACGCTCGTTATTGTGATACTGGCCGGGTTACACTTTTTTTTGCTAGCGAAACCGGTTCATTTAACACAACAGCAGAAGTTACCCCGTCAGTTAAGTATGTTAGTACTTACTTTAATAGGGCTGGTGGTGATTGCAATGTCTCTGCCTGTCAGTGAGAGTACGCGAAATCAGGTGATAGCGCTCATAGGTGTACTTGCGTCTGGAGTTATCGCTTTTTCATCCACCACCATGGTTGGGAACCTTATGGCGGGCTTAGTTCTGCGTGTAAACAAACCCTTCAAAGTGGGGGATTTCATT
This sequence comes from Alteromonas australica, assembly GCF_000730385.1. Classification (NCBI taxonomy): domain Bacteria; kingdom Pseudomonadati; phylum Pseudomonadota; class Gammaproteobacteria; order Alteromonadales; family Alteromonadaceae; genus Alteromonas; species Alteromonas australica. Next base: position 606,966 of record NZ_CP008849.1, read on the forward strand.
CGCGTAGAGCAGTTTAGTGGTCGAGTGGCAGAAATGGGGTTACTTGACACCGAAATACAAACCGACACAAGAGAGCTAGTGGCGCTTTCCAATACCTTCATGGTGAATACACCGATTACAGTTACGCGGGGTTCTGGCGCCGTAATATCGGTAGACCTTAGTTTGGGTTACGAATTACACCACAGTTTTGTAGAGAAGCACTTACTTACTGCAGCAGCCAATGCAGGTCTGGATGAAGCTTTCGTTCAGGTAACTTCGCTAGGCGATTTTTCGGTAAGCTATCGGGTAGCGGGGCTATTAACAGACGTGAAAAGTATGCTAAGTGCGCGCTCCCGTCTTCACAAAGCGGTGCTAGACAGTTTGCATCATGCAGGCATTGAAATTGTTTCCCCCTCGTTTATGAATCAACGGGTGCAACCGGTGGGGAGTACGATGATCCCGCAGATGTCTACCCCCGATAAGGGGGCAGTAGATGATCAAGAAAGTTCTCCAGAAGCCATCGTTTATGACAAAGCGGAGCAGGCTGCGGAGCAAGAAAAAAGCAAAGCGCAATTACAAGAGCAGATAGCTGAGTGCGACGCACAATTAGCGATGGCAGAAGGGGAAAATAAAAAGCGCCTTAAGGAAAAGAAAATGGCACTAGAAAGGCAATTAGAAGGTGTCATGACCACAGCCCCGCCAAGCTAATTCGCGCTTCGCTCAATAGAGTAAGTAAGGGGCTCTTTGCTTTTTAAACGCCGCTAAATCGGCTTGCCAACTTGCCTTAATCTGTTCCCCTGTAAACCCATCTTTTATTTGTTGCCGCAATAACGATGTACCTGCCAGTTTGTCGAAAAACTGAGGTCGCGTAAAAAACGGTGTATGCGTTTGTTGAAACGCATTGTAGGAGCGAACCCACCATGTAGGCGATAAACCTAAAGCATCTTCAGCGCTCAATTTTTGAATCCGTAGTGTGGCATTATTATGTTTCGGGTTTAATGCCGCTGTTGAACTACTGACGTTAATCGAGTCTTTTCCTAACGCAACGTCTGGGTGGCCAATAATTTGGAAGGGAAGCGGCGTTCCTCTGCCAATACTGACGTCAGTACCTTCAAATAAGCAAAGGGTGGGGTATAAAGACACGGCGGTATCATTAGGCAAATTTGGGCTAGGCGGCACTGGGAGGCGATAAGCTTTTTGTTTATGGTAATGACGTACGGGAATAATGGTTAACTGTAATTGATCAGCGTTTTCAATCCACCCTTCACCCTTAATCATGAGGGCCAATTCGCCTAGGGTCATACCATGTAATACAGGGATAGGGTGCATACCTACAAAAGAGCGGTAGTTTAGGTCAAGTACTGGGCCATCAACATATTGCCCATTAGGGTTGGGCCGGTCTAAAACCATTACCGGTATATCATGCTCAGCGGCGGCTTCCATCACGTAGTGCAGGGTGCTTAAGTAGGTGTAAAAACGTACTCCAACATCTTGTAAATCAAAAACGATCAGGTCGACGTTTTTCAGCATGGCAGACGTGGGCTTCTTGTTGTGCCCATACAGTGAGTAAATAGGAATATGAGTGATGGGGTCGCGCTCATCACTAATTGTTACACCTGCGCCTTTGTCACCTCTAAAACCATGCTCAGGAGACATGATGCTAATAATATTGACTTGCTTATTGAGTAGAGTGTCCACCAAATGCACGTATTCTTCTGCGTTTTCTGAATCGGGCACAACCGCACTTTGATTCACAACCATGGCGACCTTTTTACCTTTCAATTGCGAAAGGTAACGTGGGAATTGTGCCGCACCAACGTCTTGTAATGTGACCCGTTCATTTCCGCTAGCCACACCAGTAAACACGAGCTGTAAAAGCAAGACTAAAGTTAACGCTATTGCAGGTAGCCGCAGTGTTTTAATGGGTGTCCTCACGGTATTTCCCGGTGACCTATTGCGCCGCGCAAATAACCCTGGCTTTCGGCGAGGTGTTTTCGGGCGGTATCAACATCTGTATTCGTCAATATCATTAAAATAGCTAATTTGGCGTTATTGTCTGCCTCGCTGAGAGTTTCAGCTGCGACCTCTTCTGTGCATTGAGTTGCTTGCATCACAATGCGTTTCGCCCTTGCTTTTAACTTGGCGTTGGTGGCGTTGACGTCCACCATCAAATTCTCATAGGTTTTCCCAAGCTTTACCATGGTGGCGGTGCTAATCATATTCAGAATCATTTTCTGCGCAGTACCCGACTTCATACGAGTTGAACCGGTTAGCGCTTCAGGCCCTACCAATGGGCAAATGGCAATATCAGCATGGCTAAACATGACGGCATTAGGGCTACATGCAATCGCAGCAGTGCTGCAACCAAGTTGGCGTGCGTATCGTAGTCCGCCGCACACATAAGGCGTTCGGCCACTTGCAGATAGCCCGATGACGGTGTCGTCTTTGGTCAAGGTCAGTGAGGCCAGGTCCTCTTCCCCGGCAAGCTGATTATCTTCTGCGCCTTCTACTGCATGTTGAATAGCAGGTTCGCCTCCAGCAATAACGCCAATAACCATAGAGTCTGGCACGCTAAAGGTAGGCCTGCATTCTACGGCATCTAAAATCCCCAATCGGCCACTGGTTCCAGCCCCTAAATAAATTAAACGGCCACCCTTTTTGAGGCTAGAAGTGGCAGCGTCTACTGCTTTTGCAATGGCGGGGATTGCTTGTTTAACCGCCTCTGCTACTTTGGCATCTTCACGATTAATACAGGCGAGCATTTCTTCAGTAGAGAGCGTGTCCATATGTGTGGTCTCTGGATTTCTCCCTTCAGACACGATACGTGATAACTCCTCAGCTAAAATAGACGTTGAGGTCGTTTGAGAAGACGGCGTGGATGACATAGCAGATCCTAAATAGGTTTGAAAAATAGCGCATTGTTATTGTAAGCCGCTTTATTAATAAAAATAACCACCACCAAGGCCATTGGTGAAAATAATTACGCCAGCGAATTTGATCTTGCCCTAGTCATGGTACACTGCGCGTCTGCGCTGTACTGAAGGAATACTTTGCACACGTGAGTCGACAAACACAAGCTATCATCCACGCCGATGCCATTATTCACAATTTTAAATTGCTATCGGCTATGGCCCCTCAAAGCACATCTATGGCGGTGATTAAAGCTGATGCTTATGGTCATGGGGCCGTTAATGTTGCGCGCATTCTACAACATGTTTCACCTCACTTTGCCGTGGCAATAATTGAAGAAGCTATAGTGTTGCGTGAAGCCGGTGTCACCGTACCGATTGTCATTCTGGAAGGCGCGCATCAACCCAAAGAATGTGAAATGGCGTTTGCGCATAACTGCATTTTGGTCACCCACAATGAAGAGCAATTACGATGGCTAGAAACATGTGCTGAGGATAGATTGCCCCAGGTTTGGTTGAAAGTTGACAGTGGTATGCATAGGCTAGGTTTTGCTGTGAATCAGGTGCCAGGTATTTTGTCGAACTATCCTCGTGTATTGAAACAAGATACTGTATTGGTGACCCACTTAGCTTGCGCTGATGACACCAGCAATACGTTTACTCAAACCCAACTAGACACCTTTTACCGCATGGCGACGCAAACCGGGCTGGCGGTAAGTGTGGCCAATTCTCCCGCTACTATTCAGTGGCCAGCAAGTAGAAACAATTGGAACCGGCTTGGCATTGCTGTGTATGGTGGTTTTAAAGATGAATCTGCACTTTCTCTTCTTCCCGCTATGACGTTACGCAGTAGCGTTATTGCATTACGAAACGTACCTCAAGGAGAGTCGGTGGGTTACGGTCAAACATGGACGGCAACACAAGACAGCGTTATTGCGACAGTGGGCATCGGCTACGCCGATGGTTACCCTAGGCATTGCCCTAATGGCACGCCTGTGTTTGTTAACAATGCACGAGCCTTTCTTGCGGGACGGGTCTCAATGGATATGATCACAATCGATGTTACCCATATTCCTGACGTTGCTATTGGCGATTCGGTAGAACTGTGGGGGGAAAACGTTGCCATTGGAGAAGTGGCGAAGGCCGCAGGAACCATTGATTATGAATTGATGACACGGGTGTCTGCGCGAGTGCCGAGAATCGTTAAGTATCGTTAATCTTATCAAGGGGTTAACAATATTTGTATGAAAAGTTAAAAAGTATTCATCAAAAGAATGAGACTTTACCCCCCGTGTTAGGCATATACTAGTTGAACTTAGTGATGAGACTGGCGTGAACTTTTCATGACCTACTGCACTAAGTATTAACTTGTCAGAGAGGTTTTTATGCGCACTTCGTATTCTCGCCCAAGGGTGAACCGTGGAGTTGTAAGTAGACCGTCAAGGCCTGTGCAGAAGAAGCAGTAAGGTAGAGGCAAGAACACTACGCTGGTAAGCGAGTGATTTAGCAGTAAGAGATACAAAGCGAACCCGGTACATCAGTAAAATGAGGTGCCGGGTTTTTTGTTAGCTATTTTGAGGGTGTAACTCAGACGCCACATTCGCTTCTTGTTGTGTGCCCTTAGCGTTTCTCTTTTTATTTTTAGTCTTCGCATCCGCAGTGGGGAAATAGCGCTCGGGTCTATGATTTAGCGAGATTACCATGTTTAAACAGATCGCCGCTAAAATAGAAATGAGTACCAGATGCCATTCAATAAAGAAAAGGGCGGTGAGCAAAATTGTGCTATCTACGGCCAATTGAAATGATCCTGCGCGAATATTGAATTTACTTTGGAGGTAAAAAGCTAAAATACCAACGCCGCCTAAGCTGGAGCTATGCCTGAACATGATTAGCATGCCCACACCAATGAGTATGCCGCCGAAAATCGCAGCAAAAAACGGGTTAATATGGCTTATATCCACAAAAGCTGGAATTTGCTCTGTCAAAATAGATACTGTGGTAACGGAAATGAAGGTATTGAACGTAAACCGCTTACTAATTTGCGTCCACGCCAACGTATAAAAGGGCAAATTGATTAAAAAGAATAACAAGCCAAAATCCATGTCCACTGCGTAGGTGCCTAGTAATGCTAAGCCTGCAGCCCCGCCTACCATGAGATCTTGAGATTGAAATAAAAATACCCCAAACGCGACAAATAAGCCTGCGCTAACAAGAGCAAAGATATCCTCAATGACACTGTGAGTTGTGTTATGCATAGGAAGAAGATCGGATTAAGAAGACACAGTGTAATTATACGTTTACATAGTAAATGGATACAGGGAAGAGGATGAATCAAAGAGGGTAAACCTAAGGCGAGGGGTACCTAAGCCTTTACGACTCTTAAAGATTTGGTAATTATAATGTGGTTTAAATGTAAAATTTAACCTAATGCTTCCATTGATACGAGGTTATAAAGCATGCCTAGCCAATAGGTCGGCGCCTGACCAGCTTGGCCTACAGGCTATTGCGCAATAGAAAACACCACAATATCTTGCTTATTAAAATCAATGCGACATGACATCATACCCAGATGAAGGGGGCTATAAGCCACGATACGACTTCCGTTAGCGATAAATGTTGTATCGTACGTCGATAGTTCTGCGGTATTTAATTGTCTTATTACGCTGCTTTTCGATACGCCAGGATAGAAGTTATCACACAGATAAAACACCTCTTTCTTCGCTTCAATCCAGAAAAAGGTAAGTGAAATCAAAACAGCGATAGCGGCAATTGCAATAATATCAATGAGTATAGAGCGCTTCATTGCGTGCAATTTATTCTCCTTCTACCTTTTCATGTCAGCCGGGATATCAAATAGGAAACTAAACAGTGGGTTGAATGAGATCCCATTTATTACCGTATTTATCCCTAAAAATAGCCACAGTGCCATAAGGCTCTTCTCGGGGAGATTCTAAAAATTCAACGCCTTTTTGTTTAAAGGTGTCGTAATCCCGCCAAAAATCTTCGGAAGCTAAAATCATAAATACACGATCTGCTGCTTGTTTTCCAATGAGCGCACGCTCCTCTTCGTTTGAGGCGCGCATTAACAATATGCTTGCACTGCTGCCTCTAGGCGTGACTAATACGAAGCGACTGTCCTTGCCCGTCGACTTATCTTCACTCAACGTAAACCCTAACGTGTGTGTGAAATAATCGATTGCGGAATCATAGTCATCTACAAAATAGCTAATGGCGGAAAGGTTGTGGGGCATGCGTGGTCTTATACTTTAGAAAATAAGGCATCAGTGTAACCAACCAGGGCAACGAAGCAAACCCAGCACTCGATAAGTTAACCGCATTTCATGGTTATTAACCCTTGGCTCTTAAGTGTCTGTAGGTGGCGAAATAGGGGGGCATATGTGATCTTTTTACCGCACTGGCTGAGTATAGTGGTAGTGATGGAATTAATTTGGTACGTCGTTGACAGAAGGTTTATCCTTACAAGGATACGCGTACCACAAGCATGCAGGAAGAGGAATGAAAAAACTATTACCCGTGCTTCCCTTAACTCTTTTAGGCGTGAGTGAAATGAATCATGCTTATGCCGATGAACTCCCTTTTACACTGTCTGGCCATGTGCGGGTTAATTACGGGCATCAAGACTGGCAGCTGCCTGAGTTTCGCGATGGATTTGAATTTGAGTCCATTAAGCTAGGGGTGTCAGGCAGTTCTGACCAATTCAGTTATAAAGCAGAGTATCGGTGGTATGAGAATACCGACTTCGACACGATTCGCTTCGCCGACCTAACCTACCATTATGACGAGCAAACCGAGATAACTGCCGGTATCACTCAAACCCCTTTTGGCTTGCAACCCTTCGCCAGTAATAACTTTTGGTTTTCGGTGAATTATTATTTGGGATTTGAGGACGACTACGACGCAGGGGTTAAAATTAACCATCAGCGCGGGGCGTGGGATTTCCAAGCAGCCTACTTTATGAACGATGAATATAATGACGCCGCCGAATTTGGCCGATATTCATTTGATGTAGCTGACGACGGAGAGTATCGAAATCAGGAAGATGGCCAATACAACCTTCGTGCGAACTACACAGGAAATTTCATTCAAGGGGGAACGACCGAAATAGGTGTGTCTTATCAATACGGGGAAATTCTCAATCTCGACACACTTGATGATGGCGATATGAGTGCGTATGCCGCACACCTAAGGCATACCCAAGGGAATTTCAAAGTAGAACTGCAATATATTGATTACGACTATGATCTGGCCGTGCCTGACGAGCAAGCAGATGATCGCATTGCGCTATCTTCATTTACCTTTCCGTTTCTTGCTGCGGCAGATGGTGAGACCTACTCAGCCAACCTGGTTTACTCGGTCCCTTATCAATTTTCTCATATCGAATCTCTCACCTGTTACTCTGAGTACAGTGAAGCGAAAGGCGAGGATACTTCTGGTATGCGCTCATCCCAATGGATCAACGGGTGCAGTTTCGGATGGGATAAATTATTTGTATATGTCGACAGCATCCAAGGCAAAAACATGTGGTTTTCTGGTGGCCCAGGGGTAGGCTTAGACTTGGGCGGCAGGCAAGAAACTACGCACAGGTTGAATATCAATTTGGGTATTTATTTTTAATTCATAAAGGATAAGGAATGACTATGCGGTTTTTAATAACGCTAACTTTACTGTGCGCACTGGTCCCTTTACCGAGCTTTGGGCACGCATGGTTAAAGCTTAAAATTGCGACAACGGAATACGCGCCTTACACGTCTACCGAGATGCAGCATGATGGATACATTAATCATATTATTGCTGATGCATTTTTGGAAACAGGTGTGGTAGTTGAGTTTGTTTCCATGTCTTGGGAAGACGCGCTAGAAGCTGCTAAAAGCGGAGAATACGATGCGGTCTCTTATGGCAACTTTGTAAGGGCCAGAGAAGATGAGTTCTTTCACAGCGAGCCTATAACGGCCGAAAGTTTGGTGTTCTACGTTAATAAAAATGCCGGGCCGGAGAATTGGCGTGAACTCTCTGACCTATCAGAACATAAAATGGGTGTCACTGACGGCTACCTTTATAATGATGAACTCGCTTCCTATATTCAGGCTGGTAGCAACATTGTTAAGAACAGTGACGACGACACCAATTTGCGAGCACTCATTCAAGGTGATATTGATGTTTTTCCCATCGATGAACTCACAGGCTGGTACTTACTTGAACGGGATTATTCGAACGCTGAACGCAATAAGGTAATGGCCATAAAGCCATTTATCTCTACAGTAACCACGCATTTGCTGATACCTAAGGGGCAAAGTGACAGCCAACTTATTCTCGCTTTATTTAATAAAGGACTAGAATCGTTAACGTTAGAGGGTAAGTTAACGCGCTTCAAGCGCCTATTAAAAGAGGGGTATTACCAGCATCCGCAAAAGAAAGTAAATTTCGATAGGCGCTAATGGAATAGTGGAACATACGGTGTGATTGATGATTAAAGGTGAGTTTCTCTCACCTTTTTTTCACCCCTAATGACAAAACATTTGCCTCGCTCGCTATACCAAAGAAGCAATGCATTTTTTGCCCTACCGCCTATACTGCGCACTAACTTAAAGCATGCGCGTTCCCACAGGTTGATAGATGTTAAAGAAGTATAAGCGTCTGACGAGTTTGTTGTATTCTCGAAAACTCTCTTTTTCAGCGCCACTACTATTTATAGTGGTTTCAGCAGTTGCTAACGCCTCTTCAATAGAATATGACATCAGTGGCTCATATCGGTTGCGTTATGAAACTCTACATAACCCTATTTTCCCTACTACCCGTGACGAGCGCGATAAATCCAATGAACGCATCTCCTCTCAGCTGCTTGTTAAAGGGCAAGTGGCATGGAACAACTTTCAGGTTACCGCAGAGCTCGCTGACTCGCGGGTGTTCCTCGATGACAACGACCCCACATTAACGTCTTCGCAGGTTAATACTTTAGAGCCCATCCAGTTTTTTATGCGCTACACGTTACCGCGTAATGGCGGGCTTAAAGCCGTTTCTATTGGCCGTATGACCATTGATCATGGCAGCCGTCGCTTACTTGCTCAAGCAGTCTATCGGAATACCAAAAATAGCTTCGATGGCGTATTGCTCGATTGGGTTTGGAATAAATGGGATATCAGAGGCTTTTATTTATTGCCGGTGAGCCGTAATCCTTCTACAAGCCAAGCACTGGATAACAATGAGCGAGCCTTTGATAAAAGCGTTAGTGAACGTAAAATCTTTGGCCTATATTCAACCTCGCCAGATGACAATGTGAAGCTTCAAAGCTATTGGTTCAAAGAGGATGACTCTGCACGTTTATCTACAAAAAACCGCGACTTATTCACGCTTTCTGTTGACTATACGTGGTCAATTGCCAACACCTGGAAAGCCAACGTTGAAGTAATAGGGCAAACAGGCACATCCCATGAAACCACAAGTGCCACGGATCTCACTGAAAAAGAGGTGCGCGGTTTTATGATGCATGGTGCAATTGAAAAACAGCTCAAACTTGGCACGCTTTTGCGTGCCGAACTTGATTACATCAGTGGTGACAATGACGCGTCTGATGACACTATAACGAATTTCGATAGCCTGTATGGTGTTCGTCGCTTCGACTTCGGGCCAACGGATGTTTATCAAGCTATGCCGAGAAGAAATCTGGTTGCGATAGGGGCAAGAAGTGTGAACACAGCATTTGATCATCACAACCTTATGGTGAGCTATAAAGCCATGTGGTATGAAGAAGCGCCCGAGTCAGTGGATAGCTTTATTGGGAATCAAATTGAATTCCGTTGGCGTTGGCAAGTTAAGCCCAATCTCAGGCTTGCTCTTGGCGGCGCATATCTTAAAAAAGGCAAGGGATTTGAGCGTGGTGATTACAGTGGCGACAGCCGCTTTCTATTCACCGGTGCGCGCTACACGTTCTAAGCGTTGCTTCATTGCAGGTTGGAATGCAGCACATAGACTAATCTTCTTCCGCCAAAAACTATTACCTGATAAGGTTGCCGTTTGAATTTCTTTATATCTACATTAAGAGGTTAGCTTGTCGGAATTATCACAGCCTACACCATGGGCCAAGTGTGCAGCTTTTTTACGATTGTTAGGGCCAGGCGTACTCATGGCAACCGCGGCCGTCGGCGGGAGTCACTTGGTTGCTTCTACCCAAGCTGGGGCCAAATTTGGTTGGCAACTTATTGTCCTTATTCTGGCTGTTAATGTTTTGAAGTACCCCTTTTTTCGCGCAGGGGTAAGCTACACAATTAGTACCAAAGAAACCTTACAGCAAGGTTATCGAAAAATGGGAAAGGGTTACTTAGGGTTAGCGCTTGCCCTAAATATTGTAGCTTCAGTTGTGAATGCAGCGGCATTATTGTTATTCGCGGCTAGCTTACTGGCTTATTTTATACCCTTTGATGTCTCAGTCGCAGTGACCGGCGCAGCCGTACTTTGCGCTATCCTTTTTATTTTACTGGCAGGGCACTTTGCGGCTCTGGATGGCGTCGCAAAAGGAATTATGGCGGTACTCGTGATAGCTACCTTTGCCGCGTTTCTTATGGCTTTATTTAACGGCCCCGTGCAACCCAGTGGCTATGTTTCACCTTCACCTTGGACAATGGCCACCCTAGGGTTTCTAGTGATTACTATGGGGTGGATGCCCGCCCCCATTGAAATATCCAGCATCACATCATTGTGGCTAAAGCGACAATGCAAAGTTCAGCCTGTGTCGGCAAGAAGTGCATTGTTCGATTTTAATTTAGGCTATGCCGTAACGACGCTTTTAGCACTGATGTTCTTGGCGCTAGGGGCGTTAGTTTTGCACGGTAGTGGCGAAACATTAGCAACAAGCGGCATTGGTTTCTCACAGCAGCTGGTCAGTTTATACGCCAACACCATTGGTCCGTGGTCACATTGGCTTATCGCGCTGGTGGCATTTTTATGTATATTTGGTTCTGCATTGACGGTATATGACGGTTACGCACGTGTTATTGCGGAGGCGATAGCGTTGCTTGCACCTACAAAACTAAGCACCACAGCTGTTTTTACCCCAGTTCTCATAACTATGGCGATATGTAGTTTCAGCATAGTGTTGTTCTTCAAGTCTGCGCTTTTAGCCATGTTAGGTTTTGCGATGACATTAGCGTTCCTGACAACACCTATTTTTGCTTGGCTGAATCACGGTCTTGTGAAACGTTTTGCACTGCACCCAGATGTGAAAGCAAATAAATTGGTTCAAATCCTCAGTTATGCAGGTCTTCTCTATTTGTTTGGGTTCTTACTTTTATTTGTAGGTTGGAAATGGTTCGGTTAGGTATTACGTTATCGAACCCTTCTTCATCAATTAGTTGTAACCTTCCCTAGAGTGGCAGATCATCGCCTATACTTATTCAATGTAAATGAATAGGAAGAGAGCCAGTATTTATGCTGTTTCCGATGAGTCATTCAATGACAAAAGTGACGCTGTTAGGCATTGCTATGCTTTTTTGTTCTGCGTGCACAGAGGAACAAACAACATGGCATAATGCTTACGACATAGAAAATGAACTTCACTTGCTAACACAAGAAAGTGACAGGCAGGTTATTTTCGCAAGATTGCAGGAAATTCATCAAACTCTTCCGTTATATATACAACGGGAACAGCAAATTGCCTCGCTAGAAGGTGAAATGGCCAAGTGGCTTGTAACGCTAAATACCAGTTTAAGAAATGCGCCACTCCATCACGCCACTATTGAAAACTGCGAATCATGGCGACGTGCCATGGAAGTATCTTGGCAACAAGAACTCAGCCTTTTAAATGAACGTGCGAAGGAAGTGTGGCGTGTTATGTTAGCCACTTGTAAGGCTTAGCTATCATTGCACGCCCACCTTAGTTTTTACCCGTTGGGTTCGAGTAGAACAAATGCTTTCAACAACGCAACGTTCGAATGAAACTGCGCTTTCATGTGTTTCTCGTGTGTTGGAATTAAATAGGCTTGTTGGTCAAACTTGGTATGCCAAAGCTTACCCCAAAACTTTTCTTCTTCCCGATTACACGCCGACAGCGTTTTGTCGTCGAAGCAAGTCCAAAATTCTGAGTTTGCTGTTTGCGAATATCCATCCCGTCCAGATTCACCATCAATAGCAAAGTTTGTTGCTTCTATGTACGCTATAGGAAAGCCAGCACATGCAAATGGCGCATGATCTGACCATCCCCCAGTCACGCCTTCGGGGTAATCTTCAGTCGTAGGGTGAACTAAATACTCAAGGGTATTGCTTACGGTTGTGGAGGTGGTCAGTAAGGCATCCCGCAGAACGGGGTTAGAATTAAAGTTATTGGCCTGCGAATCAGCACATTTATAAGGCAAAGCGTGCGCGCTGTGAACATACAGCATATCACCGCCAATTACTGTATCTAAGTTTATCATGCCAACAATATCTGTATACGCTATTTCTTGTGACTCTATTAATGATGACACATAGTGTCGCGCGCCAAATAGGCCAACTTCTTCAGCACCAAAAAGCACTATGCGTACATTGTAATATGGCGTTTTTCCTTGAAGTTGTTTAGCGAGTGCTAACAGGGTTATTGCGCCAGAGGCGTTATCTGTCAGTCCATGAGAGCCTTTTTTGTAACCAATGGCATCGTAGTGTGCACCAATGATGAGTGTTTTATCCGACTGGCCTTCTATAACCACTTCAATATTCTGAGAGGGGAGATTTTTGCCATAATGGAAAAACGTAAAGGGTTGAATATTGACGGGTACATCTTGCGCTTCAAACTGCGCAGTAAGCCATTGCGCTGCCTTCTGCTCACCGGGTTTTCCTGCTAGCCTTTCGCCGTAGGTAGAAGAAAAATGCACAAGCGAATCCCAATCCGACTGTGATGCCGATGCAGTCAGGCAAGAAAAAATAAAGGTTACAGCGAACAAGTAGGCTTTTTTCATAGTGAATGTTTTCAATGTTATATAAGCTAATGCTTGGCTAAGTAAGTCGCCTTACTTAGCCGTAAGCGTGGTTTCTACCTACCGAGCATGTTGAGGCGGTTGAGGTAGTGCAGAGCGCAATGCTTTCTCAGTTACGCCGAGTTTCTCTGCAGCGGCAGCAATGTTGGGGCGTTGCCCATTACCTTTTAACGCATTCATCAGGTCTTCTGTAGAGACCCCTAATATTTGCGCAGCTTCCTCAAAGCCAGGGGGCATGCCCTGTCCAGGGCCTCTTCGTGCATTCCCCTGAGACCCAATGCCGGTGGATGATGTGGTTGAAAAGTTATTTTCAGCAACCACACCAGAAAGACAGGTAGGTAGATTAGGAAATTCAGTGGATGCGTGGTAATGATAGGTTTTACCTAACCGTGTTTCACCCATGTGCCCGTGACATTTATCTAAGCCTTCAGGTTTCGAGCCATCTGCTTCAAGGCTACCAAACATGGGGAAGCCATCAAATGCAAAGCCAAATGCAGCGGTAGCATCTTGCGCTAGTGCGCAGTTAACCGCGACACCTTCTGTTTTTTCTACAGTTGCTATGTCTGTCGAAGTAGCATGCCAGTGATACCAACCACCAGGGTCGATATGCCCCCCACATACATCTAGTGCAGGTAAGTGGCCGGTATCGAGTACCGAGGGGGCATCTGCGAATATAGGTACACCGTCTAATGCCACCCCAACTTTTGCGACCGTGCCTAGAGAGAGGGCTTTTTCGGCCATTCTAGGCTCAATGGGTAATAGCATCGTAATGGTAACGTCTTTATCTGGCGTTGCCATTAGACAGGTATGATCGGCCTCCGGGGGTTGGCCTGAGCCTGGATCCGAAATAACAATGCGCCCATCTTTGTCATAAAAACGGTAGCCCTGGTCAGCCAACATCTCAAAAAAATCGCGGTCAAGACGATAAAGACCCGCCTTTTCGCCATCCCAATCCCATATGCCTCCTTTTTCATCAATATTAGAAGGGCAAAAGGGGCCAATCTCAAGACCTTCGGGCTGGTAGGCAACGGTGAATTTGTAACACTGCGCTGAACTTCCATCTTCCAAGTTACACTCAACAACAGCCGGCTTTTCAACAAACGCAGACGGTGTAAATTTTGTTGGATCTACATGGGCGCTAACGAGCATTGGTATCGTTGCCATACTTAAAATAGGCAACAGGATTAACCGGCCGACTGGTCGCTGGGACATACTTAAACCCTTGGAGTTAAAAAACGTTTAAAGATTGACGATGTAATGGATAAGCATAAAGGTATTACTATAAACATTGTGATGAACAGGGTAAAAGGATTATCTGCGAACTACCTTATGGTGCGTTACGTTGCGAGGGATTACGCTTAAAATCTTTTACTAGCTGGTGAGGGTTCACCTGGTCTCGATGTTCTTTTGCAGCCTGCGCCCACCAAATCATTTGGTTGATGGTTCTACCAAAGTAATCAAACCACGCCTCTTGCTTTTCACCTGCTTTTACTGAACCATCCGCCTCGAAAATATCTTGCGCCTTCGGCACATGTATCATGGCAGACACAGGCAGGCAGCCAAGTTCCGAAAGAAAAGTTCGCATTCCAACTGCAGCTCGCATCCCGCCCCATTGCCCTGCTGAGTAGGTCACAATGGCACTGGGTTTGTAGGAATACAAAGAGCTGCCAAAATGGTTGAGTAAATTGGCTAAGGCTGGGCTCATGGAATGGTTGTATTCTGGGCTTATCATGACAAATCCATCAGCGGCTTCTATTTTTTCAGCTAATTGATTAAGTGCCGAAGGCGCTTTCCCTTCAGGGTAAGCAAAGTGAGGTTTGAAAACAGGGCTGGGCGAAAAATCCATAGCATCTACCAACTCAACGTCATGCTCGCCGTAACGGCGTTGTAAACAGGTTACCAGTGCATCTGACACTCTAGCCCCTAATCTGGCCGGGCTAGGCGGCGTACTATCTCGCACCGTGCCCAAAAAAACTAGAAATTTCATTGTAAACTCCGTGAAAGGGTAAGGTGTCATACCCATTGTTCATTTTCGTTTAGTTTTTCACTTATCATGTGTCGCCGCTACGTCTTGCGCCGCATATCTTTGCTTGTTCGCGATGCCCCAGGAGAAAATGTTTACGATAGCGTTATAGTGGGCGTGTTGCACCCAAAGACGGTTTAATCTTCGCAAATATATGATTGTTATAAAAGCGCCCGTTTTTATAAATGGCATTTTCCAATACCGCTTCCTGATTGAAGTCAGACTTTAACAAAAGCTGCATTGAGGCTTCGTTATCTGAAAATACCGAGGCGAATACACGGACAATGTCAGTATTAGAAAAGACGAAATTTGTAATTCTCTGAATGGCACAAGAAGCAATGCCTTGTCGCCAATATTCTCTTGCAAGCCAGTATCCTATTTCGCCCGACCTGTTGTATTCGAATTCACCTCTATTAACGCCAATACAGCCAACCAAACAATTATCTACCGTAATTGCTTTAATAAGCTCACCTTTACTCCCTTCATTTACCCACCATACAGCATCGTCAGTGGTATACGGAGAAGGGATTTTTGTGGATAAAAAGCGTGTCACAGAATCATCGTTGAGAATGCGCTTCATACTTTCTACGTCACTATCTAAGAAATCTCGCAGCAAAACCGCGTTATGCTTTCCCATACATCAAAGCTCTCTTATCATTGTCTTTTTGATTTAGGAAAACTATTTATTGCTGCATGAACAACCGACGCTACCATCGTCGCTTTTCCACTGAGAATAGTGGCGATAGTCGCTTGGATTATTTCGATTGTGAATGCTGCAACTGGTTTTAATTTGATTACACGACGCGGCATTTCGTCCGATATCACTTTGAGTGACATTTTCCAAAAGATGATGGGTTACATCGTTAACAGAACAACTAGCAAGTAAAAGTGTTGTCGAAATGATAAATATTTTCATACATGTCCTTTGTATATAGAGGCGTATTGAAAAGACGCCTATTCATATGTCACTGCCAGAAACAGCTTTGGCTTTTGTTTGTTGGCAGACGGTGTAATACTAGCTGATACACTAACTAACTTCCATTGCCCGCTGCGTTTAGACCAGACCTGTGTACCCCCACCTGAAAAAGTATAGGTAGCGCCACTTTTTAGCAATACAGATTGCGAAAACTCGTTGACCAAAATCGCAGTGAAATCATCAATGATCGACACCTTAACGTTTGGGAATTCCAGAGAGTTAAGCTTTTGTATTGCGCTAAAGCCAGTGTTTATCACTGGAACCAGCTCATCCATAGAGTTCCAGTTTGTTCCGTCACTATTCAAACCGACAAACTTGTCTGCATCAAAATGTTGAAAATAAGCTTCTGTATCCAGCCTCTTTGATGCTTCTACGAGACTTTGAAACGAGTTCAATACTTCTTCCTCTAAATCACTGTGGTTTGGGTTGGCCTGTGCCAAACAACACAGTGATAAAGCAAAAATAACCATAACAACTTTACTTTTAAACAATCATTAATTCCTTTTTTCTTTGATATTTCACAGCCCACCAAAGGGCGTAGCTACAGAGGGGCGTAATGCTAAGTCGTTTTGAATGGCATTGGGTGACTGTGTTGCAGTCCATAATGAAAGGTATTTCTTAGCAAACTCAGATAAATCGGTCTCTGCGAGAGAGACAAAAGACCAGAGTAAAGTAAAAGAAGCAAGCATCCATCTTTTCATAATCACCTCTGTTGTTAAAATTAGGTTTAACGCAGCGTTCTTCGTTACCCCGTAACGGGCGACTTCATTTTTTGTTAGGTATGAAGTTTCAATTGCCAATACCCAACATCTAACCATTCATCAAATTTAAAGCCTACTTTGGAAAAATGAGCAACTTTTTCCATACCCATTTTTTCGTGTAGACCAACACTCGCTGGATTAGGTAAGGCTATGCCCCCAATTACATTGTTGATCCCTTTCAGTTTAAGTTTGTTAAACAGTGCTTTATACAAAATGGAACCTACACCTTTTCCTTCTGTTCCATTTGCAAGGTAGATAGTTGACTCTACGGAAAACCGATAAGCACTTCTTTCTTTCCATTTAGTGGCATAAGCGTATCCAACCACTGCTTCATCGACTACAGCGACAAGCCATGGCAAATCTGAGTCTACGACTTTTTTAAGCCTTATCGACATCTCTTTTTCTGAAACCTTGCGCTCTTCAAAAGTTGTGCGTGTATTTACAACATAAAAATTGTAGATGTCGGCAATTTCTGATGCATCTTCTAATGCGGCATCTCTAATAATCATCAACAATTCCTTGTGGTTGTAACTGCGCTTAGTATCTGACTTTAAGCTAAGCAAACCTATAACCCTATTTCCCCGCGTTTAAAACTCTTGGCGCGAAAACGCCTTTAACTCGTAGTGGTCCGCGTGAGCGTTTTGTAAGGTATATTCACCTACTACCTTGATTTGTGATATATCGGTAACCCTAATGTGCGTTTGGTAATAATATTTGCCAGTAGGCTTTCCCTGAGAAATGAAGTTGATTCTTATCCTTTTAGCCTCACCGGCTACAGCAATTGTTTTCCCAACAAAATATTCCTGTGGAGGAACACTATATCTTTGAATGAATAAAGGCGTAACACGAGGATGAATTGCTATGGTGACTGCACGTTGGTCACGGTAGTCTAATTCAGAGTTGAGATAAATAAATGGGCCTTGGTTACCTGCCGCTTTGATTTCTAAAATAAAATCTCCCTGCACACCACTAGGCGCTGATTCTGCGGCACTTCTGATAATTTCCATAGTGTCAGAGTGAACGATATCTGTTTTTAACGAAGAAACAGGCTGTTTTGCAGCACAGCCGGCTAAGACTAAAACGATACTTAATAAAACGATTTTCATTTTGAATTTCCTTATAAATGCCTAAATTTTCAATAACGGGCGCATAAATATTCTCGTTATAATTAGCCACGAATGAGCGCAAGCCAAGCATTTTGCGTCCGTTTGAATGACTTGCTAGGCAATTTTGCTAACTTGACGTTCATCTTCAACCAAAGTTAGCTTTAATTTAAGAGGTGGCTCCTTGCTCTACTCTAGAATCGACTGGGTTAAAAGTTCTATATCCACCACTATATGCTCCCTTTGTTGTTCTGTATTAATTATGCGTGCAATTCTTCAAAGTAATGGATATCCATAGCTTCTTCAATATGCCTAACGAACTTCCTTTTCGATAGCATAGAGGTCATCATCAATGGTTTGAACACGTTCTTCGAAAATCAATCTCGCATCATGCAACCCGCGATTGTAATAATACGCCCCTAACTCTTTAGAAACGAAATCTAAAAGAAACTCTGCATCAAATTGCCCCAATTCTTGAGCCAACGATTTTTCAAAATAAGATTGAAGTTTAACTACCATTGCTTCTTTTTCTTGATTCGTGAATTTAATATCAGACATTTACAAATAGGTTCCTAGGCATCTATTGTTTCTAACAACGGGCGCAGACAGGTGTGCAATAATGGCGAAGACGCCCCGCGTGTATGCGTCCGACGAAGAGAGGGAGTGATTTTTTGCACTTTGTTGGGCTTGTGCATATTATTTCCTCGCTCTGCTTGGTTCGAAACTATCATATCTTGGTAGCTCTGCATCGATATTATCCCAGTTAGCCCTGGATGAATAAAAATTGTGAGATATCGGTCTTTCTTCGATGTCTGTGTCTAGAATACCAAGACGAATTCTAAGTTTTGTTGGGTTATCCGTGTTTGAGCTAAAAATCGGAGAGGCGCACACAGAGCAGAAATGCCTTAACTTCCCTTCTTTGAACTTGAAGTGGGTAAGCTTTTTTTCCGGATCTAAGACGCTGAAATCTTCTGTCTTTATGAATCCATTTGTAGCGTATGCCGTGCCACTATTTTTACGACACAGTGAACAGTGACAGTGAATAATGCTATCAATTGAACCCTTGAGTTCAACTTTAATTGCACCACATAAACAAGAGCCCTTGTACATCAATAAATCCTTTATATTATTTCCAAGCAAAGACGTGCCTAACTTGTAAACAAGGGGCTCAAACGCGCAAGCTATAATGCGAAGATGCCCCGCGCGTATGCGCCCCAAGAACGCAGTAAGTATCTTGGTTGGGTTGTTATATTCCTTTGCGTACCATGTGTATTAGTGGGAAAGGGTTGCCTTGACCGTCTAGCTCAGACCTCCCCACTTTTTTGAAACCTACTTTTTCATAGAACCCTATAGCATTTGGGTTTTGCTCGTTGACATCAACTTTTGATGCATTCAAATTATCTACTGCATGTTTTACTAAATTACGACCAATACCTTCACCAAAATGCTGTGGTTTAATAAAGAGCATTTCAATATTTGAATCTGCAACACCTATAAAGCCGCTTATTTCTTCACCTTGCTTAGTGCAGCGGAGCGCTACCGCATCAAAATAATGCTGAAGAATAAGAGGCTTTAGTTCAAGAATACTTTCCTCTGGTAAAAAGTCATGAGTTGCACGAACTGACGCCTCCCAGATTTCGATAAGCTCTTGGTAATTATCCTTTGTGACTTCTAATACGTCCATTGAGGCTTCCTTGGAATATAACGTCTAAATAACGCCGCGCTCTGCGGAAAATTTATCTGGCAGCAGGGGCTTGGGCGATTTGTTAGCCGCGGTCGTGCCAATACTCAGGTTTTCGTTGGTTATGCATAAAAGCTACCACACTAATTTCCCTATTTTCGATAACTTTATAAATAATAGAATATGGGAATATGCTTAAGCAAAGCGCCTCGTTAAGAGGCAAAAAATTGTTAGCTAAAATTAGCGACGAAAGAGCAAAAGCCAACGGCTTTTTGTCCTTTTAAACCACTCGTTAGCTGTCGGTTCTGCTATTGGACTTTAACTTTTTAGCAATTAGGTCAACAAGTAGAAAAGCTATTCCTGCAAAAACACCAAATACTATTGCTTCATTTTGTTTTGATATATACCCCGAAAAGACATATAGAAACAAAGCGCCTGCTACACCAACAAACGCTCCGATAACAATAGATTTCAATAATGATTCCATGTATTGATTCTCCTTTAGACTGCTAACACCCAACTTTGGGGCACAAATACATGGGCTAAAATAGCGAGTGAAGCGAGGGAGCCCACGTGTATGCGTCCAGCGAACGGAGGGAAAGAGTTTATTGAGTTGTTAGGCCGTGCTGATAAGTTAGTCATGCTATTAATAAAACTCCGTAAATCTCTCTGAGAAACCATTGATCTGCTTAGCTTCTAGAAGGCCATCTGATTTCATTAATGCAAGTTGTAGCATAGCTTTGGACTTTGCATTGTAATTGAATATGTTCGCTATACGTTTGTCACTATTTTCCATCAACTTATACAGGTAAAGATATTTTGCATGAGCTGAAAGTTCGGGATTATCGATTCCTTTACGCACATCGTCAAAAACTTGCTGGCAGCATTTATCTAATGCATCTGCCTTAACTCGTTTGAAGTGATTCCAATCTGCCTCTGAAATCATGTTTTACCTCTTTAGGCCTAACTTTTCAATAACGGGCGCAGACATGTGGGACATAATGGCGAAGCCGCCCCGCGTATAGGCGTCCCAGCTAACGAAGTGAGTGACTTAATTTTTTATATTCACTTTACTTCAAGATCAAATACAACATCTACGGAGGCGGAAAAAACGATATTTTTTTGAAGATATCGACCTGATTCAAACTCTTCTGCTTCAATTCGTGACCCAGTGACTTCTACCCTTTCTATATTGTCATTAAAACCATATCTATTACGTTGATTTTGGTTAGCAGAATTTATGCTATAGACTTTGCCTAATCTGGCATCAAATGCTGAGGCCATAGTTCGCCCTTTTCTTTTTGCATTCTCGACTGCATTTGCAAAAACTTCTTCTTTTAATGCTTCCTTACGAGAAGATTGAAACTCAATATTTTGAATTTCATTCACCTTTGCCTCTAGTGCAAAGTTTAATAATTCGTTGAGATGTTGAATTTTATGGAGGGTTACTTTGATAGTGCGGCTCGCAATGTATCCGTCTAATACTTTCTTATCTTCCTCCGTATAATAATAGTTTGGACTTGTAACAATACTTGACGCACTAACATTCTTTTCATCAATTTCAAATCTATTTAGCCCATTTAGAAAGTCATTAATTCTCTTATCAACATCTTTCTTAGCCGCTAAGCTTGAATCATTTTTTGATTCTGTTTCAAAAGTGAGTACCGCCAGATCTGGCGCGGCAGTTATTTGAGCTTTACCTTCTACAACAATATGCCTGTCATTTGGTACGCTTGCAGAAAGATTAAAAGGGTAAATAAGAATCAGGATTATAGGTAAAAACTTCATGTGACCTCCTTGTGAATATAACTTTAAGCTAAAGGGCGCAGGCACGTAGGGCATAATGGCGAAGCCGCCCTGCGTGTATGCGTCCCAGCGAACGAAGTGAGTGGGTTTATTGAATTGCTATATCGCCGTTCACCAATATTTCTTCGTATCAATATAGTGCTTCATGTTAGAAAAGATGTAAGCTAGAAGAAAAAATGCCGGCGTCGCAATTACGTCGGGTTTTATGAACCAAGTTAGTAGGCCCAAAAGCACCGTCGTCATTTCTAACATAATAATTTGCTTTCTTGCTTTTACTCCCCAAAACGAAAACCTGACCCATAACGGCTCTTTTTTCCATTCATTAGATGTTTTGTCTATCACGATAATTTCCTCTTGAAGTTTAGAAATGTCAATTTCAAACACAGAGGCAAGGGCTTTAAGAGATTCTATGCTGGCCTTGTTTCCACTTTCTATTCGTTGAATAGTTCTCGTACTCAAGCCGCTTAACGTGGCAAGTTGTTCTTGTGACCAGTTTCGTTTTTCTCTAAGACGTTTGACTATCATTTGGGCTCCTTACCAATGCGAGAGGAAACTATCCATGTTTTAATCGATTGTCGGTTACGAAATCCACACGACAGTGGGGCGACAGACGATGTTTACAGCGATACAACTTTGACTTAAGGCGCGCCATGTCATTGGCCCAGTGAGCCCGCTTTTTGGCGAACGACTTAAGCGTTTGTTATGCACTATTGACTTACAGTGCTCAAATACCATAATTAGGTATATATTGGTACTTGGAGAAAACAAATGGCTAAAAATACCAGCATTACCCTTGGTGACCATTTTGATGGCTTTATTGCTCGCCAAATTCAAACTGGTCGATATGGTTCAGCGAGCGAAGTAATTCGGTCTGCTCTTCGCTTGCTAGAAACACAGGAGACCAAATTAAACACTTTGCGTCAATTACTTGTAGCAGGTGAAGAAAGCGGCGAGGCTGAATACGACCTTGAGAACTTGATATCAGAACTAGATGGTGAATTAAAAGAGTGAAACCATTTAAGTTAACTGTACTCGCAAAATCCGATTTAAAAGATATCGCGTTATTTACGCAACGGAAATGGGGGAGGGAACAGCGTAATGTGTACCTAAAACAGTTCGACGATTCATTTTGGATGTTGTCTGAAAATCCTGTTATCGGTAAAAGCTGCGACGAAATAAGAGACGGATACAGAAAGTTTCCGCAAGGTAGTCACGTTATTTTCTACAAGCAAACTGGTAGCCAGGAAATTCTGATTATAAGAATTCTTCATAAAAGTATGGATGTAAACCCTTTACGCTTTGGCGCATAACGCCGCATTCAGCGGCTTGTCCGCTGCAATGCTTTGTTAGCCATAGTATCTGCAGCAAAATCTGTTCGATCAAAAACTTCCCCATGTAAGATGACTTGGTGGATATTGCTCCAAGCGTCCACGGTAGTTAAAGGGTTTTGTTTTAGTAAAAGTAAATTTGCAACCTTGCCAACTTCAACCGTTCCGTAATCTTCATCAATATTAAATTGTCGCGCATTATTAATGGTTGCAGCTGCAAGTATTGCAACTAAAGATACTCCGGCGTCTGCCATTGCTTTCATCTCAAGGAAAGTTGTTAAACCAGGCTGGTTGGAAAAACTAGGACTTCCCGGAAAATCAGAACCTAATAACAGCGGATAGCCTGCCTCGGTGAGGGTTTGTAGAATTTTGTTACCTTTCCCCATCCGATCTTTTAAAAAGATTCGAGCAATAACCTCGTCGGGTAGTTCGTCAAATCCTGCGCGTAATTCTTCTTTAAACCATTGTGCCGAAGGTTGCTTATACCACTCAAGTAATTCTTTGGGCGTGACCTTACTAAATTCAGGAATACCATGTGAGTTATGCAACATGAGTTCACCTAGTCCGGCAATTACCCTTTGGGTTGGCATGTAACCAATGCTTTTGCTCATTAACTGGTTAATCACGCCATGCATTGGTTTGGATACTTCAGTTTCACGCCAAAACTCCCCCCAATTCCAAAGCCCGTGTGCAATTACATCTACCTCTGCATCAATAGCTCTTTGATACATATCCAATGCATTGGCATGCGCTACAAGAGGTAGTTTATGTGGTAATGCAGATTTTCGAATACGTTTCAGGGTATCGTCAGACAACAACGGCCACTGACTTTCATCCCCATAGCCATCTTCAAAGTATACTTTTATGCAAGATGCGCCGGATTCAGCAATACGTTTAACAATTTGCTCAGGAGAGTTCAGTGCTGTTTCAGCAACGTCCTGTTCAACAATATAGGAAAACATGGATTTCGAAAGCTCATCATTTTTCTCTACCAAAGGAAACGTTGAGCGTGCGGTGATGACTTCACAACGATAGTAATCAGGATGTACTTTAGAAGAAGTGAATTTTGTCCATTCAAGCCCAGGATTTGGGTCGACAACCTGCGTGATACCGTAATACAAAAAGCTATAGGGTTGTTGTTTATAGTAATCTTCAGCAAGTGCGCCATTCTTTTGTGCCACAGGCTCCACGCCAAACCCCATACCAGGAATAGATGAAACATGAACATGGCTATCCATGATTCCGGGTGCTAGATATAAAGTAGTTCCGTCTATGACCTGAGTATCAACTGTTTTTTTAATATTAGATGACGATACCGTTTTTATCCGTCCATCAGCAATAAGAACATGCGCCTTTTGTAATGGCCTCTGAAGGTGCGATGATACGACGGTCACATTTTCAATCAGCACACTCTCTTTTGCGAAAGTAGGATAATGTAGAAACAGAATCGCAATGAGGATATGTTTACGCATAACTTTCCTTGTTGTTGTGATCTGGCTAACACCCGCATTACGGGCAAAAACACGTAGGCTACAATACCAAGCGAAGCGAGTGTTAATGCTTTTGTTATATGCAATTTGCTACATCTGTAGCGCATTGCTACAATGTAACGGCTAACTATTGGGAGACATATTATGGCAACCGCGAGCGTAAGACTAGACCAAGATCTAGTTGAGAAAGCTACCATTATGGGCAAAGCACTAAACCGAACGATGCCAAAACAGATTGAGCATTGGGCAAAGATAGGTGAAATGATGGAAGATAATCCCGATTTGCCATACGAATTTGTGAAACAGGCAATTATTTCTAAAGCTGAAAAAGAGGCTGGAAAATTGGAGCCTTACGATTTTGGCTAAGATTACCAATGTTTTACAGACAGCTAATTTTAAGAGAGCAGTAAAGAAGTTACATCAGAATCAGAAAAAAGACTTGGATAAAGCCGTTAAGGAACTAATGGCCGATCCTCCTCTAGGTGAGCAGAAAAAAGGCGACCTAGCCTTTCTTCGCGTGTACAAATTCAAGATGGTCAAGCAGTTAACCTTACTAGGTTACAGCTACGAGGATGGCACTGTAATACTTGAATTGATAGCTCTTGGTTCTCATGAAAATTTTTACCGCGATGTTAAAAAGTTGTTCTGACCAATTGCGTATAACACTAAGCTAAGGGGCAAAAGCACAATGCGAGAATAGCGAAGCCGCATTGTGTTTTTGTCCCAGCGCGATATAAATCAAAAACTTTTGAGGCAGCTTCAATTTTAGTTTTATCAGCCCTATAAATTTCCATTTTACTGTAATTTCCTTTTAGGTATAACACTAAGCTTTGGGGCGCAGGCACGTAGGGCATAATGGCGAAGCCGCCCTGCGTGTATGCGTCCCAGCCCGCGAAGCGGGCGTGCTTGATTTTTTTGTTATGTGCAATTGCTTCAAACATCAAATTGCTCTTTTACTACTGTTTTGTCTATTTTGGAGAGAACTGGCTGACCTCCTCCATGTAACGCACCATCTGGGTAACTTTTAATCCAGTAACAGCCATTCTCTTTTTCTATATACAGACTGTCCCAACCGCTTTTACTAACAGCGACCTTTTTACACTTGGTACTGACAAAATCTTCAATCTCTATTTGCGAAGAGATGACATCCATATTTAACAACCTTGCACATAACACCCCACTAAGGGGCGATAACACATGGGCTAAAATTAGGAACGAAGTGACGCAGCCCATGTGTTAGCGTCCCAGCGAGCGAAGCGAGAGCCTTGAGTGGTTTGTTATGTGCCACTGACTGATTTAGCCACAACAAACCCACTGAAACCGATGGCTGACTCGATATACCAGCCCTTGTAACCATTACTATCAAGATAATTTACTGTAGTTTCAATATCGCCTTTCCATATATCGACGCCGTAATATAGATTCCATTTTTGGAGATTTTCCTTTTCTTCTTCGAAAAGAGAACTAAGCGGTATGTTTTCAATGTCAGTGATAATCGAATGCGCAGTATGCACAAAGTGATATATCGCAACTTCTGTGAAGGTGATTTCCGAAAAATCAGTTTCTTTACCTGGATAGCCAAATCCTAAAAATAATTTTACAGTTTTCCCATGGTCGGCAACTTCGTATTTTTGAAGATGATAATCGTGAAATTTCAACATAGTCAGTTGAGCTTCCTTGGCACATAACAACTTAAT
Source organism: Alteromonas australica (assembly GCF_000730385.1). Classification (NCBI taxonomy): domain Bacteria; kingdom Pseudomonadati; phylum Pseudomonadota; class Gammaproteobacteria; order Alteromonadales; family Alteromonadaceae; genus Alteromonas; species Alteromonas australica. The sequence goes on from NZ_CP008849.1 coordinate 632,681, forward strand.
GTACGGAAAAAATCCTTTATGCAACGTGGATAAAATCCGCATATAACTTTAATAATTTACTCACTTTCGCATGTAATGTCATTTACATCAATATCCTATACTTTGTATCTGAAAACACTGTACTGAAGTACGGAAAGTTTCCTTTTTATTTTACGGCGCACTAAAAAGTCGTAATGCTGTGCTTATATACAGATAAAAAGTACTAACAAATGAAATCAATGTTTATGCAAATGGTGGTTGAGCATATGCGTAATCGTCGCTATGCCAAACGCACGATAGAGCTTTATAGCAAATGGATAATTAGCTTTATTCGCTTCAATGATAATAGGCATCCATCAGAGATGGGAGATAAAGACGTAGAGTTATTTCTGTCTTATTTGGTGAACAAGAAAAATGTCGCTCCCGCAACACAAGCGAGTGCGCTTAATGCATTGGCGTTTCTTTATCGCGATATATTGGAATGTCCATTGTCGTTAGAGTTAGACTTTGTTTCAAGTCGAAGGCAGGCCAAGTTACCTGTCGTACTAACGCAAGACGAGGTAGTTGCGCTATTTGAACAAATTCCTGCCAACCTAAAACTCCCTATATCCCTACTATATGGCAGTGGTTTGCGTTTAATGGAGGCCGTAAGGCTACGTGTTAAAGATATTGATTTCGACTACAACGCCATTCGTATATGGGATGGTAAAGGCGGAAAGCATCGTATCGTTACACTTGCGGCAGAATTGAAGCCGGGTCTTACTCGGCAAATAGCCATGGTGGAAAATTACCTATCAGCTGATTTAGAAAACCCGAAATATGCGGGCGTTTATTTGCCGCATAGACTGCGGGTGAAATACAAAAATGCGCCAAGAGAATTAGGCTGGCATTATTTATTTCCGTCTTCTCGGTTATCTATAGATCCGGAGGATAAGAAAGTACGCCGGCATCATATTGATGAATCGAGTATTCAGAAGGCCATACGAAATACGGCAAAAGCTTGCGACATTAAAAAGAAAGTGACGCCTCATACATTGCGCCATTCTTTTGCAACGCATTTGCTACAAGCGGGCGCCGACATAAGAACTGTGCAAACACAGCTTGGTCACTCAGATGTGAAAACTACACAAATTTACACTCACGTGCTTCAGCAAGGCGCTCAGGGTGTGGTAAGTCCTTTATCTCGCGTATTAAAGTAATGTGCACATCAAGTTAACGTCAATAAAAAAGGGCCCGAAGGCCCTTTTCAATACTTAGCTATTTAAGCGCTCAGTTAAGCGCTAATTCAAATGCTTCATCAAACGCTTATACACGCTCGAATACAGTAGCAATACCTTGGCCTAAACCAATACACATAGTCGCTAAGCCTAGGCTTACGTCTTGTGATTCCATTAGGTTGATAAGCGTACCTGAGATACGTGAACCAGAACAACCTAGTGGGTGACCTAGTGCAATAGCACCACCGTTAAGGTTAATCTTCGTATCTAGGTGGTCCATCCAACCTAGTTGCTTAATGCACGATAGCGCTTGTGCCGCGAATGCTTCGTTAAACTCGGCAAGTTCAATATCGTCCATCGTCAGGCCAGCGCGCTTAAGGGCTTTTTGTGTGGCTGGAACTGGGCCATAACCCATAATTGCCGCATCACAACCAGCCACTGCCATTGAGCGAATTTTCGCACGTGGCGTAAGGCCAAGCTCTTTCGCACGGTCTGCCGACATAAGCAGCATGCCAGATGCACCGTCAGACAGCGCAGAAGACGTACCCGCAGTAACAGTTCCGTTTACAGGGTCGAATACTGGGCGAAGCGCCGCCATGCTCTCGGCTGTGCTTTCTGGGCGAATAACTTCATCGTAGTCAATAAGCTTTAATACGCCGTTTGCATCGTGGCCTTCAACAGGCACAATTTCGTTAGCCCAGCGGCCTTCAAGGTGTGCTTTATGCGCTAGCTGGTGCGAACGTGCGCCAAAGGCGTCTTGTTGTTCACGGGTAATCCCGTTTTGACGGCCAAGTAGCTCGGCAGTCATGCCCATCATGCCCGACGCTTTCGCCGTGTACTTAGCAAGGCCTGGGTGGAAGTCGATGTTATAGTTCATAGGTACATGGCCCATGTGCTCTACACCACCAATCATGTATATATCACCACGGCCAGTCATAATGCCGCTTGTGGCATCGTGAAGGGCTTGCATTGATGAACCACATAAGCGGTTAACCGTTACCGCGCCTGTTGTGCGTGGAATTTGTGTTAATAGCTGCGCATTACGCGCAATGTTAAAGCCTTGTTCTTTCGTTTGCTGAACACAGCCCCAAATAATGTCTTCAATTTCCGCTGGGTTTACGCCAGGGTTACGCTCTAGTAGCGCGGTCATTAGTGCTGCAGAAAGGTCTTCTGCACGCACATTTCTGAAAACACCGTTTTTTGAACGACCCATAGGGGTACGTACGCAATCGATTACGACCACTTCTTTCATTAGATTTTCCTCCGGGTCTTATGCGAAATAGGATTTACCAGCAGCGGCCATTTCACGAACGCCATCTGAAATCTGGTAAATTGGACCAAGTTCAGCGTACTTGTCTGCCATCGCAACAAAGTTCGCCAAGCCAATGGTTTCAATCCAACGGAAAATACCACCGCGGAATGGAGGGAAACCTAAGCCGTAAAGTAGCGCCATGTCAGCTTCAGCTGCGCTATCTACAATGCCTTCTTCTAGGCAGCGAATTGCTTCGTTTGCCATAGGGATCATTAGGCGTGCAATAATGTCGTCAGCTTCAAAGTCTGTCTTTTCAGCTACGTGTGGCGCCATGAGTGCGTAGGCTTCTTCAGCAGGTGTTTTAGACGGCTTGCCGCGCTTATCAACACCGTAGTTGTAGAAACCTTTACCGTTTTTCTGACCTAAACGCTCTTCTTTATAGAATAAGGTTACTGGGTCGTTATCTAGGCGCGCCATACGCTCTGGAATACCCGCGGCCATTACGTCAGCTGCGTGATCGCCAGTGTCGATACCTACAACGTCCATAAGGTACGCAGGGCCCATCGGCCAGCCAAAGATTTTTTCCATAACTTTATCAACCGCTACAAAGTCAGCGCCGTCGATAAGTAGCTTACTGAAGCCCGCAAAATACGGGAACAATACGCGGTTTACTAAGAACCCAGGGCAGTCGTTAACCACAATAGGGGTTTTGCCCATTTTAAGCGTGGCAGCCACTACCGCATTAATGGTTTCTTCCGAGGTTTTTTCCCCGCGAATAATTTCAACGAGTGGCATGCGGTGCACTGGGTTGAAGAAGTGCATACCGCAGAAACGCTCTGGCTTGTCTAGGCTTTCTGCTAGCTGGTTGATAGAGATAGTCGAGGTGTTTGAGCAGATAATAGCGTCGTCAGCGACATTCTCTTCAACCTCTTTAAGTACAATACCTTTCACTTTTGGGTTTTCTACCACCGCTTCAATAACAAGGTCTGCATCTTTAAGTGTACTGTACTCGAGGGTAGGTGTGATTGCGTTAAGCGTCTGCGCCATTTTGGTCGCATCAACTTTACCGCGCTTCATACCTTTACCAAGTATTTTCGCCGCTTCTGAAAGACCAAGATCTAGTGCACCTTGATTAATGTCTTTCATAATAACTGGTGTGCCTTTCACGGCGCTTTGGTATGCAATACCGCCGCCCATGATACCAGCACCGAGTACGGCGTTAAGCTTAGACTGCTTAGTGGCTGCTTTCGCTTGCTTCTTACCTTTGCTCTTAACAAGCTGGTCGGCAAGGAAAATACCTATTTGGGCTTTCGCCGCGTCGGTTTTCGCCAGTTCTACAAAGCCTTTATTTTCAAGCTTAAGCGCACCTTCACGGTCTAGTACAGAGGCTTTTTGCACTGTCTCCACCATTTTGTGCGGTGCTGGGTAATGTTTGCCTGCTTGTGCAAACACCATAGCTTGAGCAGTAGAGAAGCTCATCATGGCTTCGTTTTTGTTTAGCTGTAGTGGGGCTTTCTTAACCGCACGTCGTGCTTGCCAGTCAAACTTACCGTCAACGGCGTCTTTCACCATTGATAGTGCACCTTCCACTAACGTTTCTGGTGCTACTACTGCGTCAACTGCGCCTTCAGCAAGGGCTTTCGCGCCTTTTCTGTCACGTCCAGTGGTCATCCATTCTAGGGCATTATCTGCGCCAATGAGACGAGGTAAGCGAACGGTACCGCCAAAACCAGGCATCAGGCCTAGCTTAACTTCTGGTAAACCAATGGAAGCTGTGGTGTCTGCAATACGCATGTCACATGCCAATGCCATCTCACAACCGCCGCCCAATGCAAAGCCGTTAACGGCAGCAATGGTAGGGAATGGTAAGTCTTCAAAGCGATCGAATACCTGTGAAGTATTAGCAACCCACTGTAGTACCTCTTCGTCGTCCATGGCGAAAAGGCCCGTGAACTCGGTGATATCAGCACCTACAATAAATGCAGATTTTGCGCTGCGTACTACTAAGCCTTTTACGTCGCCCTTAGCTAGCAGAGCTTGTGTTGCTTCGTCAAGTTCAGTTACCGTTTGGCGGTCGAACTTGTTCACTGAACCTTCGGCGTCGAATACCAGCTCAGCAAAGCCGTCATCTAACAGGCTGACGGAAAGACTTTTGCCTGTGTATATCATTATCATCTCCTTCGGCATTGGCCAGGATGTTAGTGAGTTAATTCAACAAGTACGTAGGGTCGTAATTAACTACTAACGCGTTAGTGTGGCTAGATTCTTTACAAAACCACACAAAATTTCAACAAAAAATCAAACAAGCGTTTCAATCTGTCTAAGGTAGTGGTCGGATGACTTAAATTCAAGGGTTAAGTTTGAATTCACGCTTCATTTCAATATCAGTGCTTGTATAATGAGCGTTATTGGCGAAAAGCGCCAATCCAGCATAAGAATAATCCACAATCACAACGTTAATGTTTATGAACAGCATATAACGCGCTGGCACAACAACTTCCGTGGCAAGGAGCCACACCGTTTTATCGGTTTTAATCGCATACTCATCAACACAACACCTTTATGTGTGTGTTTGAATGCATCACAGGGTAGGAGTTCAATTGTGTCTTTAAATATCACATTTCAACGTTTCGGCTTAGCCCATTGCCGCACCAGTTACTTAGGTTCTTTGTCTTTTCGTTTGTTAACGATATTGCTAATGCTCGCGTGTGGTGAAACATCAGTATTTGCTCAAGCGCTCCCACAAGACACTTTCGAAGCACAACGTGAACGCTTTTTAGAGGTTGAAAAAAACTTAAGAACCATGCCTTCACGAAGTTTAGATAAGCTAGATCGCGATATTCACGCCCTCGCTACATACCCCTTGTATCCGTATTTACTAAGGCTGAAATTAGAGCGCACGCTTTCGTTAAAAAATAAGCGGGCCATCGAATCTTTCTTAGAAGACTATAGTGGGCAACCTGCAAGCTATGGGTTGCGGTATAGATGGTTAAACTACCTAGCATCAAAAGGGCACAATAGCGCCTTTATGGACAGCTATCGAAAAGGAATGGGCGCCAAGCTCACCTGCAAAGCCTTAGGTTACCAGTTAGCAAGTAGCGATAATCCGAAGGCGTTGCTTAACGATGTAGATGCACTGTGGTATCACGGAAAGTCGCAGCCAGACGAATGCGACCCTTTATTTTATCAATGGCGTAAAAATGGTTTGATGACGCCTGAAAAAGTGATTGCGCGCATTGAGATTGCAGCTAAGGAAGGAAATAGGCGTATAATTCCCTATCTTAAGCGTCAACTCCCAGATAACGAAACCTATATTGCCGATGCATGGTTGGCGGTCACGCGTGACGTGGCGGCAGTCAACCGCAGCCGCCACTTCCCCCTTAAGCAACCTGATAGGGAATCTACCATTCTTACTTGGGCTATTGAGAAGCTGGCGTGGAGAAACCCAAAGCAAGCAGTGAAGGCCTATGAAAAGTATGTGCCACAGGGTGTTTTTTCAACGCCTCAGTTACACATTATTCAGCGCGCTATAGCATTAAGTTTCACCCTCGACAGAATGCCTGAAGCCGGTCAGTGGTTACTTATTGCTGATGTAAAGGGAGCAAATGAAGACGTCAAGTTATGGCACGTAGCCTACCTACTGCGTGAACAGCGATGGCAAGATGTATTAGATGTGATTGCATCAGCTAAACCTGAATTGCAACAAGATGAAAATTATCGGTATTGGCGAGCCAGAGCGTTAGAAGCGCTAGGGAATACAATGCAAGCAACGGTGTTATATCAGCAGTTGTCTGAAGAGCGTCATTATTATGGTTTTATGGCTAGCGCACGTATAGGTAAGACCCCCAGTTTATCCAATAAACCTGTACCCCGTGACAATAGTGCTATCGAAAAGCTAGCGAGAATACCCGCCACATTGAGGGCATTGGAATTTTACCGCTTAGGCCGCAAGAATGAAGCACGTAGAGAGTGGCGTTACCTTATTAATGCACTACCGGACCCACAAGTTACCCACGCCGGAGTGTTGGCGTATGAGTGGGGCTTGTACGACCAAGCCATCATTAGTTTTGCTAAAAGTGGCTATTGGGACGACGTAGAAAGACGTTTCCCATTAGCATTTCAATCTTACTTTAAGGAGCAAGGTGAAACCTACGAGGTGCCCGACGCATTAGCCATGGCTATCGCGCGCAGAGAAAGCTCGTTCATGACAGATGCAGTATCGCCTGTAGGCGCCACTGGTTTAATGCAGTTGATGCCGGGTACTGCCCAATACATTGCCAAGCAAAAAGTCAGTCGAAACACCTTATTTAACGCCAAACACAATGTAGAGTTTGGCGTGCAGTATTTAAGGTATCTCATGGATAAATTAGACAACAACCCCGTATTAGTCACCGCGTCGTATAACGCGGGTTGGCGCAAAGTGTTAGAGTGGTTGCCTGAAAATGCGTCACTGCCAGTGGATATTTGGATTGAAAATATTCCATACCGGGAAACGCGGCACTACGTAAAAGCGGTAATGGCTTATCAGCACATCTACGAACAGCAGCTGGGGTCAAACAAAAATATTTTTCCGCAACTTACCCAAGATGTTATTCCTTCTACCGAGTCCATTACTACGCATCCGGTTACTGGCACATTACAGTTAGCCCCTCATTAGTGGTTATTTAGATTTACACGTGTGCTCACCGAGGCTGGGGCAGGAGGTAACTCTGCGCTTATCTTCATGTTACACTTTAGGATAACGTTAACTTAGTAAACACGAGGGAAGAATGTCACAACAGCAGGCATTATATATAGAGCATATCGAAGAATTGCAGGCTCGAACCCGAGAAGCGCTTCAGCGAGAAGGACTGGATGGCGTGGTTATTCATTCGGGGCAGGGGAAGAGAATATTTTTAGACGATAACCACTATCCGTTTAAAGTGAACCCTCAGTTTAAAGCTTGGCTACCTGTTATTGACAACCCTAACTGCTGGATTGTGGCTAATGGTGTAGATAAACCTACGCTTATTTTTTATCGTCCGGAAGACTTTTGGCACAAGGTGCCGCCAGAACCGAATGAGTTTTGGACCCAATGTTTCAACGTGGTGTTATTGCAGCAAGCCGATGCGGTAGAAAAGCACCTTCCCTATGACAAAAAGCGCTACGCCTACATTGGTGAGTATATTGAAGTGGCGAAAGCATTGGGGTTTGAAAATGTAAACCCCGATCGCGTGCTGCATTATTTGCATTACCAGCGAGCTTATAAAACCGAATATGAGTTGTTGTGTATGCGCGAGGCTAATAAATTAGCCGTGGCTGGGCACCAAGCAGCAGAACGCGCTTTCCGTAATGGGGAGAGTGAATTCGACATTAATTTAGCCTATGCAAAAGCGTGCCGTCAGGGTGACAACGATGTGCCCTACACCAGCATTGTGGCACTTAACGAGCACGCCGCCATATTGCACTATATGCAATGTGACACACTTGCTCCCAAAGAATCTCGTTCTTTTCTTATCGATGCCGGTGCGAATTATCACGGGTATGCCGCTGATATCACACGTACCTATAGCCAAAACTCAGCGATGTTCAGCGATTTAATCCAGGCAGTAGATAAAGTTACACTTACCCTGATAGACGGGTTGAAGCCGGGGGTAGCCTACACCGATATTCATTTGCTCGCCCACGACGGTATTGCACAAATCCTTCACGATACAGGTATTGTCAACTTAACCCCTCCAGACATTGTTGAAATGGGGATAACGCGCACGTTTTTCCCGCATGGCATAGGGCACTTCCTAGGCCTGCAAGTTCACGATGTGGGCGGGCTCGTCAATGACGATAGAGGTACACCTAAGCCAGCGCCTGAAGCGCATCCTTTTCTGCGATGCACACGGATAGTAGAGCCTCGACAAGTGTTTACAATTGAACCCGGTTTATATTTTATCGATAGCTTGCTACGTGACTTAAAAGCTTCACAGGCTTCAAAATATATCAATTGGGACACGGTATCGGCCTATAAGCCCTTTGGTGGCATTCGTATTGAAGACAATATTATTGTGCATCGCGATAAAAACGAGAATATGACCCGCGAATTAGGATTAAACTAACTGAAGGTTTAATTCGTTTAAGAATAAGTCATTTGAAGAGCAGCATAAGCTGCTCTTTTTGTTTGAATGCTAACTCCGTACTTCACTTGCACATAAAAAGGGAACACGTATGCAGGAGCCGAATATTCTTAGTTTATTGGTGGTAGCCTTTATCGCCGGGTTCGCCATGCCAGCGGGGGCAATGTTAGCCACCTATCACGGCATTCAACCCAAGTGGCTAGAGAAAGAATTACGCCACGGTATTTTAGCCTTAGGGGCAGGCGCATTGATTTCTGCGGTGGGGTTAGTTCTGGTGCCTGAGGGAATTAAAGATGTGTCTGTGACGGGGGCGTTAATGTGTTTTATCGCTGGTGCATTAGCCTTTATGTCGTTAGACATTTATTTAGCAAAAAAGAAAACCGCAGGAAGCCAGTTAGCGGCCATGTTAAGCGATTTTGTGCCTGAGTCCATTGCGCTAGGCACAACTGCGGCATTAGGCGGCGGTACGTTACTTTTGGGCGTGCTGATTGCGGTGCAAAACTTGCCTGAAGGCTTTAACGCTTATCGAGAAATGTTGCCAAAAAATAAACAGCGTAGTACTAAGCTAATTGTCATCTTTGCATTGATGGCGCTGCTTGGGCCACTGTTTAGTTTGGTCGGGTTTTATTATTTGTCCCAATTCCCGGTCGTCATGAGTGGTATCATGTTATTTGCTGCGGGGGGGATTTTATATTCGGTGTTTCAAGATATTGCCCCCCAAATTCGAATGGAAAACCACTGGCTGCCACCTCTTGGCGGCATCTTAGGGTTTTTAGTGGGCATTGTTGGGCATATGTTAGAGGGGTAAAAACGCTGGCGTGCAAAGCAAGGAAACTATCCCTTAATACACGCCGGTGTTAACGGTGCTAGTTTTAACAGTAAAGGTTAGCTGGTGCGCTCAACAGAAATGTAAGCTAATGAAACAAGCGCTTCTTTATAGGCGGAATCAGGAATAGCTTGCAAGCTGTCAATGGCCATTTGCACTTCTTTATTCGCACATTCTCGTGTGTAATCTAGCGCGCCCGTGGCCTCCATAATGCCCTGAATTCGCTGTAAATGGGGTAAGCCATTACTTTGCTCAATCGCCTCTTTGATCAACGCCTTGTCGTCCTCAGATTCGGCGTGCCACATGGCATACAATAAAGGTAAAGTGGGCTTACCCTCAGCAAGGTCATCACCGGCATTTTTACCCATGTCCTCGCTATCCGCCATATAATCTAATATATCGTCAGCTAACTGAAATGCCGTGCCTAAGTGCTTCCCGTACTCTTGCATGGCCACTTCAACTGAGCTGGGTTGGTCAGTCAGTACAGCACTTAATTGCGTCGCGGCTTCAAATAAACGGGCAGTTTTGCCATAAATAACATCAAAGTAGCGGGCTTCGGTAGTACTAGCGTCATTACAGTTCATCAGCTGTAGCACTTCGCCTTCGGCAATTTGGTTGGTGGCTTCAGAAAGGATCTCCATCACTCGCATACGTTTTAAACTCACCATCATCTGAAATGACCGAGTATATAAAAAGTCGCCTACAAGTACGGAAGCTTGATTTCCAAAGATAGCGTTAGCCGTTTCACGGCCTCTGCGCATTGTGGACTCATCTACCACGTCATCGTGCAGCAAGGTGGCCGTATGGATAAATTCAACAATCGCCGCAAGGGTGTGATGATCGTCATTTTTAATGCCCATCGCACGTGCGCTTAACACAGTAAGAAGAGGGCGCAGACGTTTCCCGCCGCTATTAACGATGTAAAAACCAAGTTGATTGATTAGCGCAACTTCAGAGTCGACCTGTTGTTGAATCAACTGGTTAACCGCTTGCATATCGTCATTTGATAACGCGCGGATTGAATTAATATCCATGGGCATTGATGTAAAAACTTATTTAATTTCTAGGGCAATAATTAGGGCAGATTGTACCTGAATGCTGTCTACTATCCACCAAATTGTCTTAAAAAATGACCGCTTAACGCATTTTGAATAAAAACATGAATAGGTAAGATCCCTTTATTTATGATTGACGATGCGTGTTAGTCAGCCATCCAACCCCATCGGTTTGTCTGTGTAACCTAATGATTTGGCGGTTAGTAAACGCATGTTTTGCGCGCTCGTCTACTATTATAGGCGTTATTCAATAGAAATGTGTTAAGACAGGTGTTTTTCTCAATTTTCTCGTGTTTTTCATGCTATTTGGACAAGGTAAAACTTACAACTTTAACCCGCCTTATGTTAACATTCCCGCCATATACATTTGTGGCATCTCTCTTTTTCGCTGTAAATGATCCCTGTGGGATCGGTATCGATCCTTAATAGGTGGCATTCACAGCTAAGAGGGCAAACGTGCCACCATCACTATGCATATAAAGGGCAACATTTTGTTGCTACCTCGTTACGTTATACCAGTAATAGGTATGTGAGTGAGCACCATGAAACTAGCTAATTTCTCATTTGCTTACTCTCAACCTGATTAACATTATGAGGTAGAGCTCTCGGTTTTCGTTGAATTCGAGATTAAATTGCAAAATGTTGGAAAAATAATCTATTTTTCTTAGAATCGGGGTTGTGGTTTGCGGATGTTTCACGTACAATTCGCGCCCTGTTTTTTGAATTGAAGCGTCAGTGACGCAGAGCGGAGTTAACTATGTACGCGGTTTTCCAAAGTGGCGGTAAACAACACCGTGTGGCCGAAGGCCAAACCGTTCGTCTTGAAAAAATCGAAGTAGCCCCAGGCGAAACGGTTGAATTTGACAAAGTTTTAATGGTAAGCAACGGTGACGATGTAAAAATCGGCACACCAATCGTTGCTGGTGGTAAGGTGACAGCTGAGGTTGTTACACACGGTCGTGGCGATAAAGTAACTATCGTTAAGTTCCGTCGTCGTAAGCACTCTCGTAAGCAAGCGGGTCACCGTCAGTGGTTCACAGAAGTGAAAATCACTGGTATCAACGCATAATAGGAGCACGAACACATGGCACATAAAAAAGCTGGTGGTAGTACCAAAAACGGTCGTGATTCAGAGAGTAAACGCCTAGGTGTTAAGCGCTTTGGTGGCGAATCTGTTCTTGCTGGTAACATCATTGTTCGTCAACGTGGTACTCGTTTCCACGCTGGTGACAACATGGGTATCGGTAAAGACCACACGTTGTTTGCACTAAAAGACGGTAAAGTTCAGTTCGATGTTAAAGGACCGAAGAACCGTAAATTTGTAAGCATCGTAGCTGAGTAAGCGCGAAAGCTTCTCGCCGAGCAGGCTTAGAAAAACCCCGCGCTAGCGGGGTTTTTTGTTATCAGCAAGTGCATACGCTTTTATCTATTATACAACGAAGCGTATATGCACAAATTGGTGTAAACTTTAAGTTCGTATTTTTAAGTAATAACCCAAGGCAGAATTGCCCGGAGTGATAAATGAAATTTGTAGATGAAGCTGAAATTCGAGTGGAAGCCGGCGACGGTGGAAACGGCGTAATTGGCTTTAGAAGGGAAAAGTACGTACCCAAAGGCGGCCCTGATGGTGGCGATGGGGGCGACGGCGGCAGCGTATTTCTCGTTGCCGATGAAAACCTAAATACATTGATCGACTATCGTTTCGAGCGTTTCCATCGAGCCGAGCGTGGCCAAAATGGACAAGGCAGCAATTGTATTGGAAAAAAAGGTAAAGACCTTGAAGTGAGTGTGCCAGTAGGTACGCGTGCAACAGACAGTGATACGGGTGAAGTGCTTGGCGACTTAACTGCTCATGGCCAGAAGCTTAAAGTAGCACAAGGTGGTTTTCACGGCTTAGGTAATGCGCGATTTAAAAGTAGTACCAATCGAGCGCCTCGTCAGAAAACTAACGGCACGCCAGGCGAAATCCGCAACCTTAAACTTGAGCTTATGTTGTTAGCCGATGTGGGCTTATTGGGTATGCCCAATGCGGGTAAATCTACCTTTATTCGCTCAGTGTCTGCGGCTAAGCCGAAAGTGGCTGATTACCCATTTACCACTCTAGTGCCTAACTTGGGTGTTGTACGTCAGGATGCGCAGCGAAGCTTCGTGGTGGCCGACATACCGGGTCTTATCGAAGGCGCTGCTGATGGTGCTGGACTAGGGATTCGATTCTTAAAGCATCTTGAGCGATGCCGTATACTTTTACATGTGGTGGATTTACTTCCCGCCGACGAAAGCGATCCGGCTGAAAATGCAAAAGCTATTATCGAAGAGCTTGAGAAATACAGCCCGAAATTGGCAGAAAAGCCCCGTTGGTTAGTATTCAATAAAGTGGACTTACTGCTAGAAGATGAAGTAGAAGAATGTATAAAACACGTTGTTGAAACCCTTAATTGGGAAGGTCCAACGTATCAGATTTCAGCATTCCAAAAGCTTAATTTAGCGCCGCTGTGCCACGATATTATGGACTTCATTGAAACCCTTCCTGCTATTGAGGAAACGAAAGAAGAAGCTGAAGACGTAGAGTTTAAGTGGGATACGTATCATCGTAATACCCTTGAAGCTCACGACGATTTAGGCGACGACTTAGATGATGACGATTGGGATGAAGACGACTACGATGTTGAAGTAGAGTATCGTAAGTAAGCTGATAAAAGGCGCATTCTTTGCGTTGCTAGCAAAATGGATTTGCAGTATATAACGTAAACGTCACTAAAAACACGAACCTGATTATTCAAGTTCGTGTTTTTTGCATTTAGCGAGGGCGTTTTACATAATAGAGAACACGGCCGATAACACGTTGGCGGTTAAACCACCCCATCTTTTCGGTAGTTAACGAAGCCGCAGTGTTATCGCCGCTAAGGGAGAATTCGCCGTTAGGAATAATTTGGTGAACCCGTTTTATGAGGGTGCCAAAGTGTGGGCAATTAACCACGACTACTTGCCCTGACCGTAACGCTTTTTTCGGCCACGTAAGCACAACAGCAAAATCGCCATCCAATAGTGTCGGTTGCATGCTATCTCCTGAAACCCTCACAATTTTCAGCATTAAAGATCTGGATAAACCAAGGTTAATGAAGGAGGGTAAGGGCATACTGCCTTTTTCGTTTTAACCTTTTTAGTCACCCAGAATCGTTCGGCAAATTCATTCACTAACGTCAGTAAATCTTCACCTTTCTCTCGGCTCACATGTTGTTTACACGCTGAACCAGCAAGCATAATTTTATGCACCAATTCATTGGTATCAGGAAACTGTTCAAATTGAGGGGCCTTAAAATAATCGCCCCATATAACGCGTACTTCATGCTTTACTTTTTCGGCATGCGTTTCTTTTTCTGAAATGAGGCGGCTCATCTGCGCTTGATCGGCAAAACTCAGGCTGTCTTTTTCCGCAAGTTCATTGAGCAAGTCAGTAAAGCGCACAACGCTGAGTGCTGCTAGTTGAGCCGTCATGGGATCATATATTTTACAAGGAATATCGCAGTGCGCACTGGCTGTGGTAAAGGGGTTAACTTTGTTTATAGAAGAAAGAATGTCGTAAATCATGGCGGGCTCCTAGTTTGATGTCGGCTTTTTGCGGTTGATGTATTTGTAAGCGCTATACGAACAGGCTGCAGCAACACTTGCTAGTGCTACGTAAAACACGGTGTGCAATACGCCACTTGTCCAGTGTCCATGATCATGTCCCGCGTGCGCGAACGCGCTGGCACTGGCTAAAATAGACATTATTGCTATACACATACGATGAATAAGTGTGTTCATAGTGGTTCCTTTAATACAAAGTGAATGATATCGGTCAATGCAATGCCTTCTTGATGTATTGCAAATTCGACCGGGTAGGGTGCTCACATTGCAAGGCTGCAAAGTGAGGGTAACGTTTTAAGAATACAAATCGTTGTTGACGGGCAATACTGCTACAACGCACGACGTGGGGATGCCGAGGTAATTGGCGTTCAATAGTGTCAATTAACCCTTCCACCTCTGTAATTGCGCCGTAGGCCAACGACAACTGCGTATTGCATGGAGCCGTTTCACTAGATAGGTATGCATCGGCAAGGTTGTGGTAACTGGTTAAAAGGGCGGTGAGTGACTCCTTTTTGGCTGGCGCCATACTCACTAAAACTTTCGCTGCCAGGATGGCTTGATGATATGTACCTATTGCCGAAAAAAGCCCCCCTTGTTCGTATTGCGTGTTACCTCCACGAATAAGCGTTTCCCAATGTGCAAAGTCTACCGTGTACTCGTCTTTTGGTTTTAGGGAGAGAGTGGTGCTGCGATAAATAGGGGAATTAGTCATCGGAGTGCTCTTGTCTAAAGGGTGAAATTGAAGGTAAGGGCGCGAGATGAAGTTCGATTAACCGCTGACAGTATGGCGTGTGTTCTATCAACAATGGCGTTTCGGTATAGCGGGAGTTTGACTTGAAAGTAAGCGTCTTCAAGGAGTTGGGAAAGCTGTGTAAGCTTTTTTATCATGGCGGGGTTTTCACCTCCGTCAATCTCTAGCAATATAACGGCGATATCAAATGCACAACCTAAATACGGAATAGCTTCGCTGGCTTGGTCGCACTGCATTAAGAGTGTGCCCTGCATTTCGTCTCTCGCCATTACGTGTAGTGCCTGATCAGGATTACCATATACCCAGTCTGCATGTTTCGGACATAAATAATTTATCTGCATGATTTGTCCCTCCTGTTTTTAACAATAGGCCATTAATAACATCAATGCAAATGATAATAGTTGCTATTTGCTTTTATCGTTATGGGTGTTCTTGCCTGCATGTTGCTGGTGGTGAAGATTAAGCCTTACAAGACGGTACACTCTTTTCAAATAACGGGCTAAGTTGAGGTATGATAGGGTTATTAACCATCTGGAAGTTGATGTATGAAAATTGCAATGATTGCTGCAATGGCGCATGAACGCGTTATTGGGGCTGATAATGATATGCCTTGGCACTTGCCCGCAGATTTGAAGCACTTTAAGCAAATTACCCTGGGCAAACCTGTCGTCATGGGAAGAAAAACCTATGCCTCTATTGGTAAAGCGCTACCTGGTAGGCCGAATATTGTTATATCAAGCAGTTCGTCACTGCAGTTAGCGGATGCAGACGTTGTTTCATCTTGCGATGATGCTATTGAAAAAGCGGCAACGTACCTTACAAGTCACGATGACGAAATCATGATTATTGGAGGGGGGACGCTCTATGAAGCGTTCTTAGCGAGGGCACAAACGCTGTATTTAACGGAAATTGATTTAGCCGTAGACGGGGATACTTACTTCCCTGATTATCATGCACGTGGTGAATGGGCATGTACATTCGAAGAAAGACACGATGCAGACGAAAAAAATCCTCATCGCTACCGGTTTTTAACCTTCAAAAAGAAGGGCTAAAAAATTGCCGATGTTGTAAGCATCGGCAATTTAATTTTCTTCTGTTTCACTATACCCGTCTTACTTCGGCGGGTGTTCGAGTGTGTCAATCACCCATCTGGTCAAATAAGCTTTCTAACGAAAGGCCTTGATGACTCAGCATATCACGTAGACGTCTGAGCGCTTCTACTTGAATTTGACGTACACGTTCACGGGTTAATCCAATTTCAGCACCTACGTCTTCCAGGGTTGAAGGCTCATACCCCATAAGGCCAAAACGACGTGCTAAAACTTCGCGTTGCTTTGGATTAAGCTCTTGTAACCATGTCACTATATTCGCTTTGATATCCGAATCCTGTAGGTTTTCTTCAGGTCCGAATTCTTTCTCATCTGCAAGAATATCGAGTAATGCTTTGTCGTTTTCACCACCGATAGGGGTATCAACCGAGGTAATGCGCTCGTTTAATCGAAGCATTTTGGTGACGTCTTCTACTGGCTTATCTAATGCTTCAGCAATTTCCTCAGCAGTAGGTTCATGATCTAACTTTTGTGATAATTCACGCGCTGCACGTAAATAAACATTAAGTTCTTTAACAACATGAATAGGTAAGCGAATCGTGCGAGTTTGATTCATGATTGCACGTTCTATGGTCTGTCTAATCCACCAAGTTGCATAGGTAGAAAATCTAAATCCACGTTCAGGATCAAACTTTTCAACAGCTCGGATTAGGCCCAAGTTACCTTCTTCAATAAGATCCAGTAAAGCCAATCCGCGATTATTATAACGGCGAGCAATTTTCACCACTAGGCGAAGATTACTTACAATCATACGTTTACGAGAGGCTTCACAGCCTTTGAGAGCGCGGCGGGCAAAATATACCTCTTCTTCTGCTGTTAGCAGAGGCGAGAAGCCTATTTCGCCTAAATACAACTGGGTTGCATCAAGGTTTTTAGGATGGTCATCCGAACTAATTACAACGTCTTCAGTTTCGGGTGCATCGGTTAGTGTGTCGTCAGCTTTTAGGTCAGCTGGCATGTCAATAACGTTTATGTCATCTTGCGGTTTTGATTCGACGGCTTTGTTTAATTGGCCCATAATGAATCTCCTACTCTAAGGTTTACCTTATGACGTTTCTCCTTTATTCATTTTATTCTTATTCTTTATTGTTATTTTTGTGTTTTTGGCAGATAACGCATAGGGTCTAATGACTTACCGCGATACCTAACTTCAAAATGAAGTTTTACCGAATTTGTGCCGCTGTTTCCCATGGTGGCTATTTTTTGCCCCGCATACACCCATTCTCTTTCTTTCACTAAAATGGTGTCGTTGTATGCATAAGCGCTTAAAAATGTGTCGGTATGTTTAATAATAACCAAGTTACCGTAACCACGTAGCGCATTACCTGAGTAAACAACTTTGCCTGCTGCGGCAGCGAGAATATCGCTTCCTTTTGCCCCAGCAATGTCTATTCCTTTGTTACCTGACTCTGATTTGCTAAAGGTACCTACAATGTTTCCTTTAGCTGGCCAAACCCACTTTTTCACCTTATCCGGGAAATGGGTGGGCGCTGTCTTTTTGACGTTTTCTGCCGTCTTTTTGACGCTGGTAACGCTTTGTCGCTTAACAACTTTTTCACCTTCACCATACCCCTGTGGTATAGGAGGGTCAACTAACCTTTTGTCTATGGTTTTGGTGGTCGGAGGTGTAGACTGAGTGGTCTGCTTGTCTGATTTTTTTGTAGATTTAGCTGATTTTGTTGGCTTTTTTTGTTGTGATGCGGGAGCAGTGACGCGCAATTTTTGACCAGGATAAATTCGGAAAGGGGCGGATAAATTATTGAAATCTGCAAGATCGCGGTAATCATTTCCCGTATACCATGCAATAGCAAACAACGTATCGCCAGGTTTCACCTCGTAGGTGGAGGCAGTAAAGCCACCGGACTCTTCTTCAAGTTGACTATTTAGCAGCACCACAGGGGCTGGTGCGGTGCGGCTACTGCAAGCTTGCAGTAGGGTAATTACGCTAGCAGCAATGAAAATAAACCATCCCTGTCTATTCATATTACCGCAATACCAGATAGGCGACGATGGCGAGGATTACCGTGGCCCAGCCCAGTATTTCGACATATTGCCTCAGTTTGGCCTCCATGGCCGCGCCCCCCCATCGCATTAGCCCAGCAACCAAGAAGAAGCGTGCGCCTCTGCCTACCGCTGATGCGAGTAAAAAAGGGAAGAATGCCATGTTTAGCACACCAGCACTAATCGTAAATACTTTATAGGGAATAGGAGAGAAGCCTGCGATAAATACAACCCAGACACCGTATTGTGCAAACCAGTCCATCGCTACGTCTAGTTTATGGCCGTACCCCCAACGTTCAATTAAGGGGGCAAGCCACACATCGAATGCTAGGTAACCTAAGAAGTATCCCGCAATGCCGCCCACAATGGACGCAAAGGTAGTAATAATGGCGAACCGCCATGCTTTATCAGGTTGCGATAGCGACATGGGAGCTAGCATGACATCAGGCGGAATAGGAAAGAAAACAGATTCTGCGAAACTTAAGCCACCCAAGTACTTTTCCGCGTTGGGGTGTCGTGCCCAACGTAACGCCATGTCGTACAATGGCTCAAACAGTTTCACATTAGTTCTCCTGCAATTAAAGGAACAAACCTAACGGCCTCTATTGTGGTGGTTTTTAATTCACCCTCCACCCTATCGATACACAACAACGATTGTTGTTCATTGCCAACAGGAATGATCAAGCGCCCACCTTCTTTTAATTGTTCACACAAATCTTGCGGTAAGCTACTGGCAGCAGCCGTCACGATAATGGCGTCAAATGGGCCTTTTGAGCTCCATCCTTTCCAACCATCGCCGTGTTTCATTGCAATATTATGTAAATCCAGCTGGTTCATTCGCCTTTTAGCGTGAAATTGCAGCGATTTTATCCGTTCTACGCTAAACACCTTGGCAAACAGTTGCGCGAGAATAGCTGTTTGGTAACCCGAACCTGTGCCGATTTCTAACACTTTTTCAGGTTTATTGGGGCTATCTAACAGCAGTTCGGTCATTTTCGCCACAATATAGGGTTGTGAAATTGTTTGACCTTGACCAATAGGTAGCGCGGTATTTTGGTAAGCTTTATGTTTTAGGGCGTCGGGTAAAAATGCCTCCCTTGGCGTGCCTGCTATGGCATTGAGCACAGACTGCGAACGTATTCCTTCGTCATAAAGCAGCTGTGCCAGGGCATCCCCTTTTCTGGAAGCTCTCATGATGTTGCTTATTTTCCTTGTTATGCGCGGTGTTACAACGTGATATCGGCGCTTATTATTGTTTGTGTACTTTCGTTACTTTGCTAGCCACGCCTTCATATTATCTAGGCTTTGGTAAGCGGTCATATCAACACTCAATGGGGTGACAGAACAATATCCTTCAGCAATAGCGTGAAAGTCTGTTCCCGGTCCTGCGTCTTGTTCTTTACCCGCTGGACCATACCAAAACACGGTTCTGCCGAAAGGGTCAGTGTCTTCAATCATGGGTTCAGCGCGGTGCCTTCTCCCTTGACGGGTCACTTCAATGCCTTTTAATTCTTCATAAGGAACATCAGGTACATTAACGTTTAATATTTGATTGGCTGGCAATGGATGTGTTTGTAACTTACGTATTATTTCTAACACAACCTTTGCGGCGGTTTCAAAGTGCTTAGCTTCCTTTCCCACTAATGAGACTGCAATCGCCGGTAAGCCCATATAACGGCCTTCAGTGGCGGCGGCAACGGTGCCTGAATACACCACGTCGTCCCCTAAATTTGCGCCATGATTGATGCCAGATACCACCAATTCAGGGTCATTTTCTAAAATGCGTGATAACCCTAAATGAACACAGTCAGACGGTGTACCGCTTACTGAGTAATATCCACTGTCCATTGTCTGAACGCGTAGTGGCTGATGCAGTGACAATGCATTACTCGCACCACTGCAGTTTCGATCAGGGGCAACCACTGTCACGTCATGTTCACGGGCGACAATGTCATGCAATACGGCTAATCCTTTTGCAAAAACGCCATCATCATTACTCATTAATATTTTCATAAACACTCTTAAATACTATGTACAGGCGCCACTGTCTCAATGCACTCTCGAAGTACTGATGTGGCAAAACAGCCACTTGGCAACGAAAACGATAAGGTTAATGTATCACCCTTACTATGCCATTCAAGTTGTGAAGGCCAAATTTTTATTGCACGGCGTTCTTGTTCAAATCCGCACTGGGATAAAAAGTCTACTACCTCAGGGTGCGTACTCGCTATCGCTTGCTCTTGAGATTTAGCTTTTCCAAGAGTGGCTAACTCGCCCGCCCCCCACAACGGCGCAGAAGGACAAATGTCTTTTTGTTGATAGCGCTGCTGGCTTTCTTTTGATTCGGCGTTTTCAATGAAAAAGCTGTTTGAGCCAGCGAGTACCATGGCATCACCATCTTGCACCTTGTCAAAGTCACCCTGTGCAATTCGTGATGAAATCACCTCATTGAAAAACCAACTACGTAAGGCAGATAATGCCATTGAACGTTTATTTCTGTGGCGAATGGCTTCTCCGTTTATCATGCGTTCCGCCATGAGCAAATTGCCGCCTCGTTGGACGTCTCCCATTTCGTTTACGCGCATGACACCGAATCGCTGTTCACCATAGTAATTAGGCACACCATGTTCGGCAATCTCTGCTAAGCGAGACTCAATGGCTTCGGGATGAACAACTTGGCGAAGCGTGATGGTGAATGCGTTGCCTTTTAACTGTCCTGTCCGTAGCTTCTTATTGTGCCTCACTTGTTTTAATACACGCACACCTTCCAGCTCAAAATCGCTAAAGTCAAAATCGGCTTTGCCTGGTGCGTGAATACCAAACCACTGCCGCGTTAACGCATATTTGTCTTTACGCCCAGCATAGGTTACCTGTCGCAATGGTAATTTTGTGAAACGAGCTAATTGCTCCGCCACAAACGCGGTGTTGTTATTCACCTTTTCTACGTAAATAAACTGATGCTCACCTTCACCACAAGGCGTATAACCTAAGTCCTCTTCAACGACAAAATCGTCGGCTTGAAACTTAAAGATACCGGTGGATACCGGTTTGCTAAAATAATAATTCCAATGCTGTGTTTCTAATGGCTTCATGCTTTTTCCAATAGCACCACAGCGTGGGCTGCAATGCCTTCTTTTCTGCCGGTATAGCCCAGCTTTTCAGTGGTGGTGGCTTTAACGTTGATATCATCAAGGTCGCATTCACAATCTTGCGCAATATGTTCTCGCATTTGGCTAATGTGTGGCGCCATTTTAGGGGCTTGAGCCACTATAGTGGTGTCTGCATTAATCAACCTAAAACCTTTATTTTTTACAATGTTTACAACGTGGCGCAGCAGTACACGGCTATCTGCACCCGCATAGGCGTCGTCGGTATCAGGAAAATGCTTACCTATGTCACCCATAGCAGCTGCACCTAAGATAGCGTCACACAGGGCATGTAGCAACACATCACCATCAGAATGGGCGAGTAAGCCTTGCGCGTGTTCTATCTTCACACCGCCGACAGTAATGGGGCCTTCACCGCCAAATTTATGTACATCGAAGCCGTGTCCAATTCGCATTATTCATTTACCTTATGTGTTTGTTTTATATAAAACTCAGCCAGTGGGAGATCAGCGGGGTGGGTTATTTTTATATTGGCAGGGTTTCCGTTTATGAGTGCCACTTTACCGCCAGCATATTCTATGGCCGAGGCTTCATCTGTGATGGTGACGCTGTTAGAGAGCGCTTTGTTCAATGCCCGCAAAAGTACGCCTGTAGGAAATAGTTGCGGGGTCAGTGCATGCCACAAATTTTCTCGACTTTCCGTATGGGAAATGAGACTGGCTTGGCCGTGATCACAGGCACGTTTCATGGTATCTCTCACGGGTGAGGCCAATATGCCTCCCGTAGTATTGCTGTTGTTCATTACGGCCAGCAGGGCGTCAATGTCTTGATGGGATACACAAGGGCGCGCTGCGTCATGAACTAACGCCCAACTTTCTTCTGGCAAGGTAGCTAAAGCATTTAACACCGAGTCGGCGCGGGTTTTACCGCCTTCCACCAAGTCTATATTGGCATTTGCTATTATTGGCAGCGAATGAATAAAGTCGTCATCATGACTTATCGCAATGACTACTCGGCTCACCGATGGGTGGTTAAGTAAAAGTGTCACTGTATGTTCTAGAATGGTTTTACCCGCTAGGGATAAATATTGTTTGGGGCGGTCGGCTTGCATGCGGCTGCCAACGCCGGCTGCGGGAATAACCGCAACAACATGGGGGGATGTCATTATTCTCACTTACTATCAGCAGGTAGGATCCGGTAAAAAGTTTCACCTCGCTTTATTAACCCAAGCTCATTTCTAGCACGCTCTTCTATGGCTTCTAAGCCAATTTTTAGGTCATTAATATCAGCTTCTAACAACGCATTACGCTGAGCTAGGTTGGCGTTTTGCTCTGCCTGTGCTTGTACTTCTTGTTCACGATTTAAATAATCGGGAATACTGTTTTTGCCAAACCATAACCGGTATTGCAGTAACCCTAGCAAAACGAGAAGTACAACGGGGATCCATTTATCTTGCCACACGAGAGCACCTGATATTGGGTTAGCGAAGAATAAGTAAGGGCGGCTAGCCGCCCTCTCATGTGTTGTATTATGCCGCGAAGCGGCGCTGAGTCAAAGGTGCTTTACTCCCCTTGACCGAATTTGCCCTTTAATTTATCAAATAGCTTGTTCTTCTGTTGCTCTACCACACTGTTTAATTGGGTTTGCAACAAGGCTTGCAATGCTTCGCTGTCGCCTTGGGCTGCACTCAGCATACTGTTCACGTCGACCAACTCACCAGATAAAAGCGACTGCTCGTTACTTATCATGCTGTTAAGTTTATTGTTAAGTTCGTCCAGTTTATCTTGCTGGGAGGCCGTTAACTGAGACAGTGCTGCTTGCGCAAGCTTGTTGTCTAAGTCTGACTTTATATTAAAGTTAGGGTTTGAAAGTGTACCATCAAGAAGCATGGTCATACTTAGGCTGCTTAATGATTGGAGTGCATTGGCAATAGCGCTAGTGACATCACTGCTGCCGGTTGCTTCCATCACAAGGTCTTGCAAGTCAACATCGCCGGTGCCGGTTAAGGTGTTGTCAGTCACCTTCATCGACCCTGTGGTGGTCATCAATGCCGAGGTTAAAACCGCGTCGAGCGTGTCGTTTCCACTAAAAGCCACATTCGACATATTGACGCCCGCTAAAGACCACACTTGGCTAGCATCGACTCCGCTACTATCTATCCAAAATTCACCGCTAGAGGTAAACGATTTTAGTAAGTCTCCTGCTGCTTCAATGCTAAAGGTGGTGGGGTTACCAAATACTTCGTGAACATTGGTGATGTTATTCCATTTGCTGGTGATAGCCTCGTTTTGCCAAAGTACAGAGACATTGGCTTCTTTCACTAAAATAGAGGGAATTTCGGTAGGCGCTTCACTTTTTTCTTCCCCTTGAATAAGGGGCATGACAATTTGCATCGCCGACATCAAGTACTCTGTGTATTCCGCCGCTTTATCGCCAAACACAAAATAGGTAACTTGTGACAGTGCGGCTTGATCGCCAGCAATCACGCCTTTAAGCAAAGCATAATCTTCTTGAGGCGCTGATTTAAGCGCGCTAATGGCTTCCGTTAACTCACGCTTTGCGTTTGAGGCTTTGCTAGTAAAGTCGGCAATGCGCGCGCGGTCGGCAGACATTTCTTCTTTTAACTGGCCAAACGCTGACTTAGCCTGAAGCAACGCTTGAGGGTCCTGGTAGTTAGTTTCTTTCAGCTGCGTGACTTGTGTTTTGTAGTAGTCGATTCGCGATTTATCAGGCAAATTACCATAATCTGTCTTGAGGCCTTCACCATAGGTTTCATAGGCAGCTTTGGCGTTCTCGATAGCGGCAGTGGTTTTCAATGGATTCCGTTCAAGGAGTTCGTCCACACTAGGAACGGCTTCTTGTGCTTTACTTTTTATTTCGTCAAAGGACAGTGAACGCTCAGGTACACGATATACTTCGCCAGTGGAGGCGCGCTCCGTATCAAATTGCACATCTAATAAATTGAGTTCATTAACAATAACTTCATCGTCAAGCAGGGGAGCTAAAGCCACATCGGCGTTCGCCTCTCCAACCAGAACTTGGTTGTGTGTGGGTTTGGTGGGGTTGGTTAGTGCAATCCCTTTTAAGGTGACAGTGGTAGGAAATAATGAGTGATCAAACTCTGCAATATTAACTTCCGCCCCATAGGATTCACCCAGTTTAGACTCTAAAACTAATTTAATAATGGTGTTGGCGAATAAAAAATACACCAAGAAAAGCACCACAAAAAAGCCGACCACCCACAGTAATATCGACTTGCCTTTAGCCTTGCTACTCATTTTCCACTCCTTGATTTTGCTTAGCCTGCGTTTTCGTGATTCAGTGTAAATCAGTCATACGCAGACTTCCATACATACTAAGTAGCAGTTAGAGTTTAAATTTATTCGCAATATCCATTATCGCTACACAGCTTTCTTTCAGCGCTAAACTCGCTTTTGCGAGGTCATCAGCGGTTCGTAAGCTGCTATCGGCTGCCCCTGAAAGCGCGTTTATACGTATGTTCGCTTCATTGGCTGCTTCAGCTTGTTGCTCAGTGGCTCGGGCAATTTCACTGCTCATGCCTGAAATGTCGGTCATTAATCTGTCAGCCTCTTTTAGACTTTGATTGGCCTGCGTTGCATTTTCCACCGTTTTAACCGATGCCGATTGGCTAACATGCACCGCGTCAACGGCACTTTTGGCATTACTTTGCAGCTTTTCTATCATCGCTTGTATTTCATCGGTACTTTGACCTGTTCGACTAGCAAGGGTACGCACTTCGTCTGCCACCACCGCAAACCCTCTTCCTTGTTCACCCGCACGGGCAGCTTCAATGGCAGCATTAAGGGCCAGTAAGTTTGTTTGCTCTGCAATGCCACGTATCACATCAAGTACAGCG
This sequence comes from Alteromonas australica, assembly GCF_000730385.1. Lineage (NCBI taxonomy): Bacteria > Pseudomonadati > Pseudomonadota > Gammaproteobacteria > Alteromonadales > Alteromonadaceae > Alteromonas > Alteromonas australica. Next base: position 657,589 of record NZ_CP008849.1, read on the forward strand.
CCAATGCTTTGTGATTGTTCGGCTAATGCCGTCACCACGCTACTAACACTTTCAATGTCAGAGGTGAGTGAACGAATGTCGGTCACTGTGTGCTCCACAACCGTAGCACCATCTTGGACATTCGTACGCGCGCTAACGGTACTTTTTTCAGCAGCGTCAGCGTTGTTGCTCACGTCGTGAATTTGGGTCGTCATTTGCTCCATGGCCGCCGCCACTTGCAACATGTTTTCGTTTTGATCGTGCGCTTGAGCGTTGCTGTCGTCACTCACGCTTTTTACTTTCTCGGCTTGTTCAGTGAGGGCGGCAATGTTGTCTCTAATGCCTATAAGCGATTGGCGCATTTTGTCTGTGTACTGATTAAAGTAGCGTGCCAGACGCGTTATTTCATCTTGCCCTTTTTCGGGTAGCGAGCGAGTTAAATCGCCCTCACCACTGGCGATATCTTTCATGCGCTCTGCGATTTCCTGCACAGGCTTAACAATGCTGCCTCCTATGATGTAAATCAGCAGAATCACCAACGCCACACTGATCACGCAAAAAATAATAATGATGTTTCTTAAATGCGCATATTCTTCTTCTAAATGCGTTAAATAAATGCCTGAGCCTATTGTCCACCCCCAAGGCTTGAAGGCCTTGACGTAAGAAATTTTATCCGTAGGCGTATCTTCGCCGGGTAGCGGCCAGACGTAATCCACAAAGCCTTCGCCCTTCTGCTTGGCTGTTTGTGCCATTTCAACAAAAAACGCTTTGCCATTCCCGTCTTTAAAGGTGCGAAGATCTCTGCCATCTAATGCCGGCTTTATAGGGTGCATCACCATGCTAGGTGTTGCATCTTGAATCCAGTAATAATTACTGTTGTCATAACGCAGCGCTTTGACTGCTTCTAACGCTTGTGACTTTGCTTGTTGCGCATCGATATCCGTTCTATCTGCATAATGGCCTAATAATGTATGAACCACCTCAACGAGGTGTTTGTTTTCTTCATAAGATTTGTCTTTTAAGGCTTGATAGTGTCGATTTAATACAACCCCAGTGAGAAGCAAAAAGAGCAGCCCAATAAGCACGGCAATAATGCCTAGTCGTTGAATCAAACTAAAGTTTCTTAACCACATAATTAACACCCATTTTTTTCGTTTTATAAGTGTAGTCTTAATCTCGTATTTAAAAAGAGATAAAACATTTTATTAACATTTAGTGTGCGCCTTTTTTTGTGTGAAGGTAATAAGACGATAGACTTACTTTGCCCAGTGATAAGAAAGCGTAAACCTGTGGAAGCTGACGGGGAATTAGCGGTATTTAAAGAGATTGTCTTGGGTGGTAGAAAAAGTTGACAGCAGAGGCTTTTCACATAGGAAGTTTGTGCTAGTATCCGCGCAAATTAAAAGGTACCGTGATCTTCATCCTTTAGTCTAAAGTTTAAAGAACACAGGCGAATAAAAGCAAAGTGAAAGCTTTGCTAGCAAAACAGCGTGTTTCGCGATGAAAGAACCAAAGGTTTTCTTGACGAAACGCTTTTATTACAGCTATTTCTACGAAAGGGTTGCAATGCTCACTAACGACACACTTCATACAACATCTCCTCTGCGCCAGCGCATTCGTGACTACTATCGCATTAGCGAGTCAGTGGCCGTGGATCAAATTCTTCCTATTGCCGAAGTAAACCCTCGGGCGCGAAGTCGAGCTTGGGAACGAGCCAGAAAAATGGTGCTGCAAATTCGCCGTGAGCAAGAAGGGCACGGTGGTGTTGACGCGCTGTTGAATGAGTACTCATTGTCTACCGCCGAAGGGGTGGTATTGATGTGTTTGGCCGAAGCACTATTGCGTGTGCCAGACCGCGAAACACAAGATGAGTTAATTCGAGACAAATTGTCCAAAGGTCAGTGGACGCCGCATTTGGGGAATTCTGATTCACTATTTGTTAACGCATCTGCCTGGGGGCTCTTATTCACCGGCAACATGGTGAACTATGCAGATAAGCGTAAGCAAGAACAGTTTGGGTTGTTGAAAAAAACCTTGGGCCGCTTGGGTGAACCCGTTATTCGCCGTGCCATGAATATTGCCATGCGGGTGATGGGGCGTCAGTTTGTCATGGGTGAAACCATTGAAGATGCGGTAGACAGAGCCAAAGACAAAGAAACCAAGGGTTACGTTTACTCATACGATATGTTGGGTGAAGGTGCTCGTACTATGGGTGACGCCGACCGGTACTATGATGCCTACGTAAAAGCCATAAAGGTGATTGGGAAAGCGGCGAATGGTCGCGGGCCGAAACGCTCGCCAGGTATTTCCGTTAAATTATCGGCGATTCATCCACGCTTTGAGTTCTCTCATCGTGAACGCGCCATGGAGGAAATTCCACCGCGCCTTAAAGCCTTATGTCTTATGGCGAAAGAATACGATATTGGCCTTACCGTGGATGCGGAAGAAGCCGACCGTCTTGAGTTATCTCTGGACATTATTGAAGCCGTCTTTCGCGATAATGAGCTAAACGGTTGGACCGGCTTTGGCCTTGCCGTGCAGGCATACCAAAAACGCGCCATTCATGTTATCGAGCACCTGCGAGATTTAACCTTAGAGGTGGGCCGACCATTAATGGTTCGCTTGGTGAAAGGCGCGTATTGGGATACTGAGATAAAAATGACCCAGCAAGCAGGGTTAGAGGAATTCCCGGTGTTTACCCGCAAGTCATCCACTGATGTATCTTATCACGCGTGTGCCAACCGACTGCTTGAATATCGCGATACTATTTATCCGCAATTTGCTACCCATAATGCGTATACCGCTTCAGTCATTGTTGAATTAGCAGGGGATGACAAAGAAGGATTTGAGTTCCAGTGTTTACACGGCATGGGCGACACCCTCTACGATCAAGTGGTGACAGAAGACAAAATTCAGTGCCGAGTTTATGCCCCCGTGGGAGAGCATGAAGACCTCTTGGCCTATTTGGTTCGACGTTTACTGGAAAATGGGGCGAATTCATCATTTGTTAATGCCATTGTTGATGATGAAAAACCGGTTGAAGCACTACTGGAAGACCCGGTAGAAAAAACCCAACGTTTGAAGGTTCGTTATAACAAGTTGATTAAAACGCCCCGTGGTCTGTATGCACCAGAGCGCGACAACTCAAGAGGACTGGACCTTACCGATACCAATGCGGTCACTGCCCTTAAACACGAACTAGAACGCTGGCAAGAGTACTACAAAGTGACCGACTGCGTGCCTGAAGGTGCCACGCCGGTGTTAAACCCAACCGATAAAAATGATGTGGTGGGCTATCACTATTACGCCAAGCCAGATGATATGCGTCAAGCTCTTGATGAAGCGCAATCTGGCTTTGAAGCTTGGTCTAAAAGGGATGTGGCCGAGCGAGCAGAAATCTTAAATCGTACCGCCGATGCCTTAGAGCGTCACATGGCAGAGCTTATTGCCATTTGTATGCGTGAAGCGGGCAAGGTTGCACAAGACAGCATAGATGAAGTGCGTGAAGCTGTAGATTTCTGTCGCTACTATGCGGTGCGTGCTCAGGAAATAGCAGAAGATCAGCGTTTGCTACCTCGCGGGGTGGTGTTGTGTATTAGTCCGTGGAACTTCCCATTAGCCATATTCTTAGGCCAGGTGTCAGCTGCGTTAGTCACAGGCAACACGGTTATTGCAAAACCTGCAGAGCAAACAAGCATGATTGCCCAGCGGGCGGTGGACATTATGCACTCGGTGGGTTTACCGGAAGATGCGCTTAAATTGATTATTTCTCCCGGAAAAGAAGTGGGCGAAACCTTGTTACCTGATGAGCGTATTAAAGCGGTTATGTTTACCGGCTCTACGCAAACCGGCACCTTAATTTCTCAGGTGTTGGCAGAGCGTGGCGGGGAGCAAGTCCCGTTGATTGCCGAAACCGGCGGGCAAAACTGTATGATTGTTGATTCAACAGCGCTGCCTGAACAAGTGGTTGATGACGTTATTCATTCTGGTTTCCAAAGCGCGGGTCAACGCTGTTCCGCGTTGCGTGTTTTGTTTGTTCAAGAAGATATTGCTGATGATCTCACCGAAATGCTCATTGGTGCAATGAAAGAGCTGACGGTGGGTGACCCGACTCAATTGGCCACCGATGTGGGCCCGGTAATTGATGAAAAAGCATTGAAGAGCCTGACCGATCACCAAGCCTTTATGGAAGACAAAGGCACCTTGCTCTACCGCAATGAAATGCCAGCTGGTGCAGAGAAGGGCACCTTCTTTGCGCCAACGCTTTATCAAATTGACAACATACAGGTACTTGAAAAAGAGGTGTTTGGCCCTGTTGTTCATATTATTCGCTTCAAGTCGAAAGAGCTCGACAATGTGCTTGAGCAAATTAACGGCACAGGTTATGGACTGACCATGGGAATTCATTCTCGTATTGAAGAGCGCGCTAATGAATTAGCCGCGAAAAGCCGTGCGGGTAATGTGTATATTAACCGCAATATGATTGGTGCCATTGTGGGTGTGCAACCATTCGGTGGACGAGGCCTTTCTGGCACTGGGCCGAAAGCGGGTGGCCCTAATTATCTGCCACGCTTAATGATGGAGCGAGCGACACCTAAGCCGTCACATATTGATGATATCGATACTACCGATACGGCACTTGTAGGTGATGAAAAGATTGCTGAGCGGGCGCACATCATGATGGACAGAGCTAAATCGGTAGAAGCTCAATGGCGTCATACCGCACTAAATGATCGCATTTCAATGGTGCGTCAGTTGCTTGCTAAGATAGCCAAGGTCGATATTGTTGATGAGTTGGCAGACGATTTAAATCGTACCCTTGCCACAGCCCGTCAACAACTTACCAGTGTAGAGCGTAGGTTAGCAAAACCACAGACATTACCCGGTCCAACAGGTGAGTCGAATAAGCTATATCTAGAGCCCCGAGGTATATTGGTATGTTTTGCCGACAAAGAAGTCACGTTTGAATATTGGTTACTTTCTATTGTGACGGCGCTTTCTACAGGGAACCCTGTGGTGTCGGTAGTATCGGAAATCTTCTACGACGAAGCGGTGGAAATTCAGAACAAGTTTGAAGCCACTGGCGCACCGAAAGGGCTGTTCCAAGTCGCTCGTCTAGCTCATCTAGATACGTTATTAATGGACGAAGACTTGTCTGGGGTAGTGGTGGACTCTAGCACGGAAAGAACGGCGCGTATCACGGCAATGTTGTCTTCCCGTGAAGGCGCCATTTTACCTGTTATTACTGCTGAATATAACGACAATCTTATTCAGCGATTAATGACCGAGAAAACCATCAGTATTGATACTACTGCATCCGGTGGTAATACATCATTGATGACCCTAGTCGAAGACGATGAATAATCTCCATTAGCGTTGTGTACGCCGCTAAATAAAAAATACCAGCCTTTGTGCTGGTATTTTTTTGCCTTAACCCTTCCTTAACCTTGGCTTTGAAATAATACCTCCATATAAGCGGCATTGTTTGTCGCGGTGCACCGATAAGGGCAGTATGGGAAAGGTAAATGATTAAAACGAAACAAACAGCATGCGCCATAGCACTGAGTTTGCTATTAGGTGCATGTGCCAATGTGGGTGACAAATCACTTAGCGAATCTGCAAAGACAATCACCGGCAATAAAGTGGCTTGGCAGCCTCTTACCCGTGATGACAAAACGCCTGCCGCGGCAATTACCGCAAGCAAGCTTACCGATCTCATTGATGTGTCTGGCATAGAGCACCTGTCTGACTTCATTGATGAAGCGCTAAGTCACAACCCCAGTTTGCAGCAAACACTGATTACTCTGCGACAAGCGCAGGTGGCCATTAAAAGTACTGAGTCTCAAGACAATCTTAATATAGACGCCAGCTTAAGTGGCGCTAAAGGTGAGCAATCTGACACGAGTTTTACCGGTAGCTTATCGGTTAGCTGGGAGCTAGATTTATGGCAGAAAATTGCTGATGGTGTCACCGCGGCTAACTTAGATGCTGCGAGCGCGCGGGCGAGTTATCAGTCGGCCAGAGATAGCTTAGCTGCCAGTGTAATTCGAAGCTATATAGAGGTTATCACTCAACAGAATCTGCTTGCGATTGAACGTCAGCGCCTGCAAGTATTAGAGAACCAAGAAGCCATAATTTTAACCCGTTACAGAACAGGGTTAGGAGATTTGGATGATTTGGATACCGCAAGAACGAGCAGTGCAAGTACCCGTGCTACCATTGCTCAGTACGAATACGCTTTAGCGGCATCCAAGCGCACACTAGCGGTGTTGCTGGGTCGCCAAGAGCAGTCGCTACCTGAATTGCATTCAAATGTGTCCTATCCAGACGTACTTGTACCTTTAACGTCTGTTCCCGATCAAGACTTGGCACGACGCCCCGACCTGCAAGCCGCTTACTTTACGATCAAAGCTTCAGAATACAATGTCGATGTCGCTTACAAAGCCTTGTTACCTAGCATTAATCTATCTGCGGCATTAACCGACACAGCGAGCTCTGCTTCTGACGCCTTATTCACGAACCCTTTGTGGAGTTTGTTAGGCCAGATTACCGCGCCACTTTTTCAGGGGGGGGAATTAAGAGCGCAAGTAGATACGGCCGAGCTAAATGCATTGACTGCGTGGTGGCAATACAAAGAAACCCTACTTAATGCGGTTCAAGAAACCCAAGATGCCATAGACAACGAGCGTACCCTAACGGCACGTATTCGCTTTACTGCAGAGGCAATTGACAATGCGCAAAGAAGTGTCCAGAGCACCTCTGGTGATTACCGTCAGGGGCTCGCTGACATTCTTGACTTGCTGTCTGTTTACAACACCCGCTTTGATTTGCAAGCGCAACAGGTTGAGTTGCGTGCATCACAACTTCAAAATCGTATCGACTTAGGCCTTGCTTTGGGCCTTGGAGTGTCTCAATGAAAAACAAGAAAGTTATCGTTACCCTTTTAGCGGCAGCCTGCATTGCGTTGGCTATTGTTTATACCATGATGAACATGGGCGGTGGACGCCAAGGGATGCCATCTAGTGCCGGAAATAAAGCCCAAGCCAATAGTGTGCCTGTAGATAAACAGGTAAATGAAAAACCAGATACGCCTCGCGGAATGAATAAAAATGCTGCGTTTGCGCCAGCCCAAGGTGAAAGGCCTGCAAATGGAATGCGTGGCGTGGGCCCAAGGGCCGGAATGCGAAAAAGCAATGCCACAGAAACGAGTAACAGTAACTTGGCTCAGGTGGGGGTTTTCGCAGTACAAACCTCGTCCTATAAAGCGTCGGTAAAAGGGTACGGCGAAGTGATGCCTATAGATGCGCTCACCTTGGTGGCGCAAGTCAGTGGCCGTATTACTCAGCTTTCCGATACATTTCAAACCGGTGCTGTAGTGAAAAAAGGTGAGGTATTAGCCTTTATTGATGATACCGATTATGTCGAAGCATTAAGTAGCGCTAAAACTGATTATGAAAGTGCCGTGGTGGCTTTGGAAGAAGAGCGTTTACAAGGTGTTCAAGCATTAGATGAATGGCAGCGTTCTGGCTTAGAAGGCGAACCCGCGTCAGCGCTAGTGTTGCGACAACCTCAATTAAAAGCGGCGCAAGCAAGTTTAGATGAGGCTAAGCAGGTACTGGAAACAGCGAAGCGAGATTTGGCATTCACTGAGATAACGGCACCTTTTGATGCGCTCGTGGTGACCCGGGATGTTTCTTTGGGGAGCTATGTTCAGTCTGGTGAAACGGTTGCTACATTGTATTCGCTAAACACAGCTGAAATTGCCGTTGCACTATCGCCAAGTCAATGGGCACAACTGCCCAATTTTACTGCCGGTGAATCTTTAGATTGGCCTGTAACGATTGCCGATTCAGCTACCGACAATCATTGGACAGCCGTGGTCTCACGGGCTGAATTACATCAAGACGCCAGTACGCGCCAGCGTAATGCTGTGGTTACCGTAAACGACCCTTTGATGCAGCCTGTACCGTTAACATTTGGCAGTTTTGTTAGTGCAGAAATTGAAGGTCGCACGCTGGACAATGTGTGGAAAATTCCGGCGTCTTCGGTATCCCAAAAACAAGAAGTGTGGTTGGTTGAACCCGATACTGGGTTATTGAAAAAATTTACCCCTGAGGTGTTGTTTGAACGGGATGGGTTTGCCTTTATTACGCCGTACAACAATGCATTACGGGCACTAGTTGTGGCTCGGCCGTTAAACAGCTATTTAGAAAATACTGCCGTGGCCCCTGTGGTTGAAGGACGTACGGGAGGGGTAGGTCATGACTAATCACAAAGGGATTATTGCCTGGTTTGCGCAAAACTCTGTGGCAGCAAACCTCTTAATGGTGAGTTTGATCATTTTGGGTTTGGTCTCAATGGGGGATATTCGAAAAGAAGCATTCCCTAGTATGGAACCCAGATTTGTCACTATCTCTATGACCTATGAAAGTGGTGATGCTGAGCAAGCAGAAGAGGGGATTGCCATCAAAATAGAGAATGCGCTAGAAGCCATTCCGGGTATTAAACGCATTACCTCCACCTCAAATGCAAACGGTGCAAGCGTACAGGTAGAAAAGGAAACCGAGTACGACCTTGATGTGCTTTTCGACGATATAAAAACTGAAGTAGACAGTATCTCTAATTTTCCCTCGGATGCTGAAAACCCTGTTATTGATAAGGCGCGCAGACAGGAACATGCTATTTGGGTACAGCTTTACGGTGATGCAGACCATGCAACGTTGCAATACCTAGGTGAGAAATTAGAGCGGGACTTATTGGCGACGGAGGCGATTCGGGAAGTCAGCGCAGGTAGCTTTATCGATCCTATGATGTCGATAGAAATTGACGAGGCAAAACTTCAAGCCTATGGGTTGACGCTTTCAGACGTGGCAAACGCCATTAATGAAGAATCTAATACCGCACTTACTACCAGTTTACGAAACAAAGAAAAGGTGATTCGGTTAAAAGCGTCTGAACAGGCTTACTATGCGAAAGACTTTGCCAGTATACCGCTTTTTACCAGCAGTAATGGGGTTATCCTAACAGTAGGTGATGTAGCGAAGGTTACCGACATGTTCGCCGACGATAGCTATAATTTATCACGCTATAATGGGCAAAATGGTTATGGTATCCAAGTGCTCATGGATGAGTATGGCGACGTCACCAAAATGGTTGAACAAGCTCATCGAGTGGTGGATGAATGGCACGAAAAAGGGCTGTTGCCACAAGGGATTGAAATTGAAACCTGGTACGATAAAAGTACGCTTATCACGGAGCGTTTAACCCTACTTACTAATAACGCCCTAATGGGGATTGCACTGGTGTTTGTGACACTTGCGCTGTTTTTGAACCTTCGAGTGGCATTTTGGGTCGCGGCGGGATTACCGTTTATTTTCTTCGGCACCCTGTACTTCATGACAGACTCATATACCAATATGACGTTGAACGAAATGACCACTTTCGGCTTTATTATGGCATTGGGGATAGTGGTTGACGATGCGGTTGTGGTGGGGGAAAGTGTCTACGCCACCCGTAAACAGTACGGTGATACTTTACAAAATACCATTGCGGGAACGCACAAAGTGGCTATTCCTACTTTGTTTGGGGTGCTCACCACAGTGGCAACCTTCTTTGCGCTTTCTAATGTTTCTGGTGGTTTAGGCACCTTGTATTCCCAGTTCGGCACCATTGTTACCTTGTGTTTACTGCTATCAGTGGTGGAGTCAAAACTCATATTGCCTGCTCACTTGGCGCACCTACCAACCAAAACCACACCTAAAAAGGGCATTGCGGGGCTGTGGAATAAGGTACAAGGAAAAGCGGATGCTGGATTGCAATGGTTTAACTACCGGTTGTATCAGCCTCTTTTAAAGGTCACGGTAACTTACCGCTATGCCGCTGTGCTGTTTTTTATTGCACTATTTGTTGTTGTCATGAGTTTGCCATTAACCGGCGCGGTGCGAGTGAGCTTTTTCCCTAGCATGCAAGGGGACACCGTCACCGCTAACTTATCTCTTTACAGTGACGCAAGCTTTGGGCAAAACGAGCGCAATTTATTGTTGCTAGAGCAAAATGCATTAGAAGCTGACCGTCAACTCATTGCTGAAAAAGGCGCAGAGGGCTCTGGCATCAGCAGCTTACAAGTCACCGCCAGTGGTGATCAAAGTGGCACCATTACGATTTCGCTAGATGAATCTCAGCCTTATTCGTTAGATGAACTCTCGGCACGATGGAATGCGTTAACCGGCACCTTGGAGGGGGTGAAAAGCCTGAAAATTCGCTCCCGCAGAGAAATGGTAGATGGCTTTAAAGTGGAGCTTAAAAGCATTAACGAAGATACGCTTATTGCGGCGAACACAGCTTTTCAGGAAGTACTTGAAGACATTGATGGGGTGTATGCCATTGAAAGCTCGCTAACGCCTGGCGAAGCGATGATGCGTTTTGAGATTACGCCTCAAGGGCGAGCGCTGGGGATGGACACGCAAAGCTTGTCGCAACAGTTACTAAAAGCGTTTGGTGGTGAAATTGTACAGCGTTACCTGCGCGATAAAAACGAAGTAAAAGTGAGGGTGCGGTACCCTGAAGAAGACCGCATGAACCCCTCTGACGTTATGAATACGCAAGTGCGCTTAGATGATGGAACTGTGGTGCCTTTGAGTGTGGTGGCCACCGTTTTTCAAGATGTTCAGCAAAAGCAAGTGGTCCGTATAGATGGATTGCGCGCCCTAACAGTAAGCGCCTCGGTAGATAGTGACATCATCACGTCAACAGAGTTGGTTAATTACTTAAACGAGAGCTTTGTACCTCAGTTAGAAAAGCAGTATCAAGACTTATCGCTGTATTTTGCTGGGGAAGCTGAGCAGCAGGCGGAAACCCAAAGTTCGATGCAAAGCGTTTTTATCCTCGCATTGCTGTCTATATTTGCTTTGCTGGCCATACCGCTTAAATCGTATATCCAACCTTTGATTATTATGACGGCCATTCCGTTTGGTATTGTGGGCGCTATTATTGGGCACTGGTCGAACGGTTTAATGCTTAGTCTATTATCACTTAATGGTATCTTAGCGCTAAGCGGCGTTGTGGTGAACGACAGCTTGTTGTTAGTGTCGCGGTTTAACGCATTACGCCGAGAGGGTATGGCACTAGAAAATGCAGTGATTGAGGCCTGTACCAGTCGACTACGGGCGGTATTGCTCACCTCAATTACCACCTTTGTGGGTTTGTATCCAATATTGGGTGAAACGTCGATTCAAGCACAGTTTCTCATTCCGGCGGCAGCTTCTTTGGGGTATGGTATTTTGTTTGCTACGGCGATCACGCTTTTATTAATTCCCGCATTGCTGCTAATTTATGAAGATGTTGCGGGCATAGGCGCGCGCGCGAAGAAAAGCGTATTGAGAGTGACGGGGTAGTAGAAAGAATGATTCGAGTATTATTAGTTGAAGATGACTTAGGCTTAGCTGGGAATATACTCGACTATCTAGAGCTTGAAGATATGGTGTGTGACCATGCGGCAAATGGCATGGCTGCACTGCACTTTCAGCAAACTCACCGTTATCAGGTCATTATTCTTGATATTAATTTGCCGCAAATGAATGGCCTTAGTGTGTGTGAGCATATTCGAAACGAAGGTGATGATACGCCGATTATTATGCTTACTGCACGCGACAAGTTGGAAGACAAGCTGGTGGGGTTTGAAAAGGGCGCTGACGATTACCTCATAAAACCTTTCGCCATGGCCGAACTGGTGGCGCGAGTGAGTGCTTTGGCGAATAGACGCTCAAGCCAAGTGAATCAGTTAACCTTTGGGAATGTGATTTTAACGGTAAATCCAGAGGTAGCCATGGCAAATGGTGAGGCAATTAAACTTAGCCCTACAACTTATAGGTTGCTAAAGCATTTAGTCCGCGCAGGGGGAGAGTGCGTGTCTCGTGCTACCTTGGTTGAAGCCGTATGGGGGGAAGATGCACCGGAAAGCAACGCGCTAAAAGTCCATATCCATCATTTGCGCAAAGCACTAACGCAAGCAAACGCTAACGTGCAGTTACTCTCACGGCCTAATAGCGGGTTTTACTTGTCTACGGAGCCTGCCCATGGTTGAAGGGTTAAGACTGAGTCTACGCAAGTATGTTATTTTAACCTTACTGGCAGTGGCCAGTGTGATTTTTGCCCTGTTTTCTATTCAGTCTGCGGATAACTTTCTAGACGGCATGGATGGCATGCTAAGAAGCAGTATGGTGAGAGCCGCAAAGAATGTCGTTGTTGAGCCAGGCGCCCCTACACAAGTACTAGACTTCTATATTGCTGCAACGTATGACGATTTACCCGACACGGTAAAACAGAGCTTTAGTGAAGCCACCTTAATGCCGTTCATCTTGCACAAAGATATTGATAAGCCCGATATGTTTTCCCGCCCTCGTTCTGCTAATTTTTTGGTCGTGGTTCCGCTAGAAGACCGCGGTGAGGTGTTTGTATCTCAAAGTTTTCGTGCTCCCCCTACACCGAATAAAAGGTCGTTTCGAATAGGTCATGAGCTTTATAGTATTCTTGTGGGTGTGGCAGCGTTAATGGCTTTTGCTATTGCACTTTTTCTACTGCTACGGTCTGTTTCTCGACCGGTAGAGTCGCTACAACAATGGGCCGCAGGATTGGATGAAGCTCAGCTAGACGCACCTATTCCTAATTTCCGTTACAAAGAGCTAAACGCCCTTGCTGCTATTATTCACAAAAGCCTGCAAAGCGTGAAGCAGACATTAGAGCGAGAGCGAGAGTTTGTGAACCATGCCAGTCATGAACTCAGAACCCCTATCGCGGTAGTAAGAAGCAGTGTGGAGCTTTTATGCCGCGTAGTGGATGTGGAAAACAGTAAAGGCAGGAATGCAGTATCGCGTATTGATAATGCCTCTAAGACCATGGCTGACTTAACCGAAACTTTGTTGTGGTTAGGCAGAGAAGAAACCACCGGGTTAGTTGAACATCAAGTGGATGTCGCCGAGATGGTGAAAGGGTTAGCTGACGATCTAATGTACTTGCTACAAGGGAAGTCGGTGTCACTTTCTCTTAACTTAGACCCATGTACGCTCATGCTGCCGGAGACTGCCGCGCAAATTGTTATTGGCAATATTATTCGTAATGCCTTTCAACATACCTATCAAGGAAAGGTCAATATACGTCTTAAAGGCAAGCAACTTGTCGTCACCAACGTCGAGGAAAGTGCCTTGGCAGCGCCTCGTTTAGACGATACAGGAAGTGGTGTTGAAGAGGGCTTTGGGATTGGTCTTAAACTGATTGAAAAGCTTTCAATCAAGCTTAACTGGGCGTATCGACCTGAGTTTACTGAAAAAGGGTATTCGGTTACGTTAACCATTCGTTCATTGACGACACCACAGGTATAGCCTGTGGTTTTAAGGTCATGCACGCCACTATTTCAACGTCATACGCACGCGGGCATGAGCCCGCGCCATCATTAAATTACATCCACTCTTTACTGCGATTGCGTTTTTTGGGTAGGTAGGTGAGAAACACGCCCAGTAAAATCCCCGCACCCGCGACCATGCCGCCACGTGTGAACCAGGTGACCATTTCATCTTTATCTGCACTTTCAACCTTAGCGGTAAGTCGAGTGACTTTTTCAGCCTGTGTCTGTGTTTCAGTACTCAGCTGCGCTACTTGTTGACGTGCGTCATTAAGTTGTTGGCGTAAACGTGCATTTTCCTGGGAAGCGGCCTGTAGAGCAGCTTGACTGTCAGCCAGTTGCTCGCTAATGATAGGCAACTGCTCAGATTGAGACATAGTGGTGGTGACAAACTTAGATTCTACCCAGCCCGTTCTGTCTTGGTTATCTTTTATCTGAGTGTAGTCAGTTTCATTATCGCGACTTAATACAGTGACGGGGGTGCCTGCCTCTACCGATCCTAAAATACGATAGTTTCGGCTAGGGCCTGTATGCATAAAAATAAACAGGTCGTCACGAATATAATGTGAAGAAGATGCGTCTTGTGTTGGTGTATTGTCCTGCAAGGCGAACGCTTGGCATGAGCATACAAACAGGGCAACAAATAACCACTTTCGAATCATAGGTAGTCCAAATACTCGTTGAAAACATGGAGATGGTATTGGTTGACCGACATAAAGGCAAGTTTGTTCCACTTTTGTCTAATTTTAATCGTACGCATAAGGTATGATGGCGATGGCTGCTTGCTGTTTCATCGCGTTAAAAGCACATAAGAACAAAGCACTATCGATGCACATTAGTACCGCTTGATCTTCGTGCAGGGCTAGACAGCGCACAGCAAGGGTTGGTATAAGTTTACAACATAATAAAAAGGTCACAGCGCGTCGATATGTCTGAAATAGAACTAAAATTTGTCACGCAACACGATGCCCATCAAGCGTTTAAAGAGCGGGTGCTTCCGCTTTTCGAACGTCATCACGTTAAGGTGTTATCCCATGAAGAATTGCGCTTAGAGAACGACTACTACGATACCGAGCAGCAACATTTTCAACAAGCGAAAATGGGGTTTCGCGTACGTGGCAATAACGGCACTTACGAGCAAACGCTAAAGACAAATGGAAAAGTAAGCGGTGGTTTGCATCAGCGAGCTGAATACAACATACCTTTAGCAAATCCATCCCCTGATCTCACTTTGTTTGAGTCCGATGTTTGGCCCAACGATTGGCAAATTCAGTCGATGAATAGCCAGCTGGTGAGCCAATTTAGCACCCACTTTACCCGCCACGCCTATGTCGTGGAAGTGAATCATAGTACCGTAGAAGTGGTGCTAGATTGCGGAGAGGCGGCAACCACTAAAGCAAGCTCACCCATCAACGAAATTGAATTGGAATTGCAAAAAGGCGATATCGATAGCTTGTTTGTACTGGCTGCCTATATCAACAACGCCATGAACGTGCGACTTAGTGATGTCTCAAAAGCGGCTCAAGGTTACCAATTACTCCATGGATTAACTGCTAAAATTAGGCCCTTGCCCAATTTTCTCGCACTTTCCACCGAAACTACCACCGAAGAAGCGTTTTGCAGTGCAATTCAAGTGGCCCTTGCCCATTGGCAGCACCACGAGCATATGTTTATAGAAAGTGGGTCAATTAAAATGTTGGCTGAAGTGGCGAAAAGTGTGCGCTTGTTATTACAAAGTGTCTCTTTATATCTGCCCGTGCTTCAGTGCCCTCAGTTATTGTCGCTGCACAAAAGGCTCACCGCCTATGCGCAACAATGGGGTTGGCAAGATGATTTGCAGAGTTTGCGTTATTTGCTGTCGAAAAAGAGCTTGTTCCATAAAACCCTGAGTAAGCACCCCGCTATTGTCAGTTACTTACAAGGCAGAAAAGCCGGTTTATTACATGCGCACGACCCTGCCCGTTTATTTTTCGATTCACCCGCCACCGAAATCAAGTTGCAAGCCATTGATGTCATCAATGCGTTGCCATGGCGTCAAGAGGCGACGGGTTACCAATTACCTGTACTTGATCATGCGAAGGGATGGTTGTCTCAAGGTTGGCAAACGGTGCAGCAGAGTATGCCTGTGAATAAACCGATGGCACCGGCTAATTATTCCGCAGTAGAAATGCTATTGCGCCAAACCTTGTGGAGTGGTTTTTTACTCGGTGACTTGTTTGTGGAAGAGCGTGGAAACTTCCGCGCACCCTGGCTTGACTTACTCACAGGTATCGATGAATTAAATGCCTTACTCATGTTAAAGCGTGCGGTACAAGATGCCGAATTAGAAAGCCAAGCAGAACTAAGCAAATGGACCAGTGAAAAACTAAGTACCTTAATTAAAGTCATGGAGCGCACGCGCGCGGTAGCCATGCAAAAAGATATTTACTGGTAAATCCGTAGCATCACGTTAACAAGGATGTGGTTAAGATGAGTTCAGCACCGATATTTGATTACCTACTTTATGCCTTACTTGCAGGGTATGGCGTGGTAGTGATACGTTTTTTGTACCGCAGCAAACACCTTGCACAAACCAAGTGGCTAGCGTTAGCAATGGTGAGTTGGCCACTGTTTATGCTAGATGAATGGATTCGCCTGTGGCAACTTGACGCCTTTTTACCCCTGTACGGTTTAGGGGATGTTTTCGCCGTTATGTTAATGTCTGCTTGCTACCGCATGATTAAACCTATGTTACTGGCTCACCCAACACGACGCCGTCGGCTTTGGATTCCTTTGGCGATAACCGCGCTAAGTCAATGTGCCATTCTCCTTATACCTGCCAGTGAGAAAGCCCTTTGGCTTGGCGCTGCGCCAAGCGGCGCACCGTTGAACTTATGGCCCGCCTATCTGCCAGCCTTACTGACAGGGTTCAGTGTTTTGTTATTGGGTATTTTTATTACCGAGCAGGTACAAATGTATCACCATCACTTACCTGAACAGGTTGTGGATGTCCGTGAATTCCGTATAAAAGGCGTCACTGGGGCGTCGGGAGCAACAGTTGGTGTGGCTTTTACTAGTATTCTGATGGTGACGGCAGCAACCTTTGGGTTTTTCGCTTTGCCATTTTGGCAAAGTTTGCATCATGTTATTATTGGCCTGTCTTTACTGGCAATTTTATATGCGCTGACACGGCAGGTTAGCACTTCGCCTTCCCCTTTAGATTATCAGCGATTGGATATTGGAGAGGCTAAACCAGCAGAAATGCGCGAAGTCATCAGCCGTGCAGAACGTGCCGTGATCAAAACCAAAGCTTACAAGCAACTCGGGCTAACATTAAAAAGCTTTAGTCACGATGCCGGAGTAGA
Source organism: Alteromonas australica (assembly GCF_000730385.1). Classification (NCBI taxonomy): domain Bacteria; kingdom Pseudomonadati; phylum Pseudomonadota; class Gammaproteobacteria; order Alteromonadales; family Alteromonadaceae; genus Alteromonas; species Alteromonas australica. The sequence goes on from NZ_CP008849.1 coordinate 674,308, forward strand.
CCCTACCACGTTGGCTATTGCACTTCAGTTGGAACAGAAAAAGAATTTTCGCAGTTTTATTTATCAATATCGATTAGATTACGCTAAAAAAGTGTTGTTACGAAGTGATGCTAATATTTCCAGTGTTGCCAAACGTTTAGGGTTGAACTCTGAAAAGTTTCTTGGTGATGTTTTGGTTAAACACTTTCAAAGTCACCCCTAAAACTAGGGGCTTGAAAACGCGTTAATCAATATATTGTGAGTAAAGGTTTTGCGTAAATAAAATCCTCTTGGGCGAGTCTTAATTCGTTCGCCCTCAGGGCCTAATGCGTCAGTGAGAACTTTGCCATTTGCCGCTTTAGGACGAATATGCAAGGCCACCCCTTGCCGTGAGGTCATCGATTCTACATTTCCGGTGAAAATATGTTCAGTCAGTTCTTCCCAGTCCCGCTGAAGAAGAGTGTCTTCCTGGAGGCTAGGCTGCCACATAAATCCGGTTGCAACGCGCCGCTCAGCTAAGGGTATTCGCCTATCTCCTTCAATAGGGAGCCATAGCACCTGCTGTAATTTATTTCGTACATTACTGGTTTCCCACGTGATGCCTGGTGGCATTAGCAAAGGAGCAAAGCACACATAGGTGGTTTCCAGCGGCCGAAAATCGCTATCAATTGGAATGGTTTTTAATTCGATACCCAACTCTGGGAAATCTTGTTGCGGTTTTGACCCAGCACTCGCTCCTAACCAACGTTCTATAAGCATGCCTGGCCAGCCCTTATGTCGCTGTAAGTCTTTAGGTATGGCGACTTCAGCCAATGTAGCAAGTTCGCCTAAACTTAAGCCTGCAATCGCGTAACAACGCTCAAGTAGGGCTTCTGCTGAGGAAGGCGGGGTAGAAGGTGGTTGCATATTGGGCTCGATAATTTGGTGACGAAATGCAGGTATTTCGATTAATGCTTTGAATGCTGTATATATTATGGAAGAATGCAAGAATATAAAAGTATAGTGTGCCCGGGAGTCTATGTGATAGATGCCGATGGATTCCGTGCGAATGTGGGCATAGTGATTTGCAACAAAATGGGTCAAATATTTTGGGCAAGACGTTATGGTCAACATTCATGGCAGTTCCCTCAAGGCGGAATTGATGAAGGGGAATCTGCTGAACAGGCTATGTTCCGAGAGCTACACGAAGAAGTGGGACTGACATCGAAAGATGTCACCATTTTAAGTGTGACTCGAAACTGGCTGAGATACAAACTGCCAAAGCGGTTAATCCGCCAAGGGAGTAATCCGGTCTGTATAGGCCAAAAACAAAAATGGTTCCTGCTACAGTTAGACTGTAACGAGCGGGATGTAAATGTATTGAAAACAGGGCATCCAGAATTTGATGACTGGCGATGGGTCAGTTATTGGTATCCCATCAGAAACGTGGTGTCGTTTAAACGTGACGTCTACCGTCGGGTGATGAAAGAATTTGCGCCCGTGGTAATGTCGGCACAACAGCGGCCACAGCAGCGCCAGCATTCAGCAACTCAACGACGTGGAAAAAAGCGTAGGCGAGGATAGGTGAAGGAGTATTAGGTGTCGTCTCAGGGTAATTCAGGTGCAATGCTAACCACATTAAAACGTATTGTGCAGGAAATGAATCGTATTCCTGCACTGGATACTGCGCTTTTTCGCCTAGCTAGCCAAGTCAAGCAAACCTTGAAAGTGGATTCTTGCTCGATTTATCTTGCCGATTACGATGCCCAAGTGTTCACCTTAAAAGCGACCGATGGCTTGCACCCCGATGCCGTAGAGTTGGTGAGAATTGGCTTTTCTGAAGGCCTTATTGGGCTAGTAGGGCAGCGAGAAGAGCCGCTTAATATTGTCAATGCCCATAGCCACCCTCGTTTTAAACACTACCCAGAAGTTAAAGAAGAAAGTTATAACGCCTTTTTAGGCACGCCCATTATTCATCAGCGTAAGGTACTGGGCGTTATTACGTTGCAACAAAGTGAAATGCGCCGCTTCAGTGAAGACGAAGAGGCCTTTTTAGTGACGTTGGCGGCACAGTTGGCTCTTGAGATCACCAATGCCGATATTCGAGGGGCACTGAATAATACGTCAAGCGTTGAAGCCATTGTGCAGCAAAAGAACGTGCGAGGTATTGCTGGCTCCCCTGGGTTGGCCATAGGTTTTGGTTTTTCCCCCGATAAATCGATAAACCTCAAAAACTACGTTATCAAGCGAACTCGCTCGCCATCTCAAGAAATTCAGCGTTATCGCTCAGGGGTTGAAATTACTCGCCAGCATGTTGATAGCCTGTCTTTGCGCTTGGACGACGGCATACCTGACGACGTTAAGTCTATATTTCAGCTGTATCATCAATTGCTTGATGCCAATAGTTTAGGTCGCGAAGTTGAGGAAAAAATTCGCGAGGGTTGGGATGCGGGCTCCTCTCTTAAAATGGTTGTGGACAGTTATGCGGCGCGCTTCCAAGCTATGGAAGACCCGTACATGCAAGAGCGCGCCATTGATATTGTTGACTTATCTGACCGTATTTTAGTCAACATCCTTAGTGAAGCGAATGGCCAAAAAGTAGAAGAAAAACGCCCCACCCGCGATAGCATCTTGGTGGCTGAAGAAGTCTCTGCCACCATGTTAGCGGAATTTCCTCGGGAGACCTTGAAAGGCATTATTTCCATTCGAGGTTCTAATAACTCTCACGCGGCTATTTTAGCGAGAGCCATGGGCGTACCCGCGGTCATGGGCTGTCAAAATGTGTCTCCGTCGTTACTCGAAGGCAAAGAAATACTGCTAGATGGTTACGCCGGTGAGGTGATTGTTTCGCCCGAGAGAAACATTAAGGCTGAGTTTAGCCAACTTATTGAAGAAGAGTCGGCCATTACCGAACGCATAGACGCTGAGGCCGGGCAGCCCTGCGAGAGCGTAGATGGTTGTCGAATGGAGCTTTACATTAACGCAGGTCTCTCTGCGGATGTAGAGGCCAACGCTGACTTTATCGGTTCAGGTATCGGCTTGTACCGTACTGAAATTCCTTTTATGTTACGAGAGCGCTTTCCCTCTGAACAAGAGCAGGTAGCGCTTTACCGTCAGGTTCTTGAATCGGCTCCTAACTTGCCCATTACCATGCGAACATTGGACGTGGGCGGGGACAAGCCTTTGCCCTATTTCCCTATTAATGAAGAAAACCCTTTTTTGGGCTGGCGAGGAATTCGTTTAACCCTCGATCATCCTGAAATATTTCTTGTCCAAGTTCGGGCTATGTTGCGCGCAAGCGTAGGATTAACCAATCTTCAAATTATGCTTCCCATGATTTCAACGGTCAGTGAAGTTAAAGAAGCAAAACGATTAGTGAACCAAGCTTACTTTGAGATTTGTGACGAAGTATGTGAAAACGGCCACGGATTGCAGCGCCCAAAACTCGGGATAATGTTGGAGGTGCCTTCAGTCCTGTATCAACTTTCTCAGTTGGCTCAACATGTTGATTTCTTCTCTGTGGGGAGCAACGATTTGACGCAGTATTTGCTCGCGGTGGATAGAAACAATACCCGCGTGGCTAGTCTATACAACAGTTACCACCCCGCGGTCCTTGCAGCCCTTAATAATATTGTTAAGCAAGCGAACGATAATGAAATACCAGTCACTATTTGCGGTGAAATTGCTGGCGAGCCAGCGGGTGCGATTCTCTTAATGGGAATGGGATATCGCCGCTTAAGTATGAACGCGTTTAATTTACGTAAAATAAACTGGCTAATACGAAAGGTCACCTTAGAAGAGAGCAAACATTTACTCTCGCAGGCGTTGAATTCCGTTAGTCATGAAGAAGTGTTCGGACATCTGAATGATTATCTGGAAACGAAAGGGTTAGGTGGGTTAATCAGAGCGGGAGCGTAATTTGCCTCCTTGTAGATATCTTCAACAGATTGTATTCACAGTCGCATGTAGACTAAAGTATAAAGTCGGGTGCAGTCAGCTGAGATTATGGTAGGCTTGTTAATCGCTAGATAGAGGGAAGCGATGGAACCCGTTTCAATTATATTTATTAGCTGTTTGGTGCTAGGGCTTGTCGTTGGCTTACTTGCGGGCATGTTAGGTATTGGCGGCGGATTGATTATTGTGCCTATTTTGTCCTACCTGCTCATTCATTTTGCCGGTATGACCATAGACAATGTCATGCCTGTGGCTGTGGCTACATCGCTTTCAACCATCATTTTTACGGGGCTTTCCTCGGCATCAGCGCATTACCGACTAGGAAATATGAACGGTACCATTGTGGGCTATACCGGCTTAGGTATCGCTATGGGTGCAGTAATTGGCGCGCAGTTAGCAAGTTATATGTCAGGGGCATGGTTAAAAAATATTTTTGCTGCGTTTGTTATTGTCATCGCATTGCAAATGTTGTTTGGTAAACAGAAGGCATCAGGGAATAACGCCTCGCCTATTATGCTTGCCTCCATTGGGGCTGTCACTGGCGTGGTATGCGCGTTAATGGGCATAGGTGGCGGAGCGCTGTTAGTTCCTGCGTTAGTTTGGTTTAATATCGATATTCGCCGCGCTATTGGTTGCGCCGCGTTCGGCGGACTAATCGTCGCTATTTTTGGTACAGTGAGTTTTGTTATTGCCGGTTGGAATGTGCCTGACTTGCCGCCTGGCAGTGTAGGATATGTATTTGTACCCGCTACCTTAGGCATAGTGGCTACCTCGGTATTTACTGCCTCTATTGGGGCAAAGGTGGGGCAAAAAGTGAACACAAAGGTGTTAAAGGCCATTTTGGCATGTCTGCTGGTAGTGGTAAGTATTAAAATGATTGCAGGATTAGAATAAAACGTATGGTTGAAAGTGGTTATTTGGTTTTTCCGAGTATTGACCCCGTCATTTTTAGTGTTGGGCCAGTAAGCGTACGCTGGTATGGCATGATGTATCTTGTCGGCTTTATCGCCGCCTATTTACTTGCACAAAAGCGTCTATCGCAAACAAATTGGAATCGTGACCAATTAAGTGATTTGCTGTTTTGGAGTTTTGTCGGGGTTATCCTTGGCGGGCGGTTAGGCTATGTATTCTTTTACCAGTTTGGCATGTTCTTAGATAATCCGTTGTACCTATTTAAAATATGGGCCGGTGGAATGTCCTTCCACGGCGGTTTACTCGGGGTGCTTACCGCCTTATTTTGGCAGGCAAAAAAAATGCAAACTACATTTTTGCAACTCGGGGACTTCGTTGCGCCCTTAGTGCCTATAGGGTTAGGTGCAGGGCGAATTGGTAACTTTTTAAATGCCGAGTTGTGGGGCAGAACCACAGATGTGCCTTGGGCCATCATTTTCCCTAATGCGGGCAGTGTGCCACGCCACCCATCGCAGCTTTATGAGTTTGCCCTTGAAGGAGTGGTGCTATTTGTTATTTTATGGCTGTTTTCTGCGAAAAAACGACCTGTAGGGGCCACGAGCGGCTTATTCCTTTTAGGGTATGGCAGTTTTAGATTCTTCGTAGAATATTTCAGAGAGCCTGATGCACATATTGGTTTGTACCAATTAGGTCTTAGTCAGGGGCAACTACTTTGTTTACCAATGATTGCGTTAGGGTTAGCGCTGATCATTCGCGCTTATACGCGCTCATCCACGCAAGTTGAACAAACGAAAACATAAGAAAAATAATGAAAGAATACCTTAAGCTAATGCGCCACGTTCGTGACAACGGCGTGAAAAAAGAAGACAGAACAGGCACCGGCACCTTGAGTGTTTTTGGTTATCAAATGCGCTTTAATTTGCAAGAGGGGTTCCCCCTTGTTACCACCAAAAAGTGCCATTTAAAGTCTATTATTCACGAGCTTTTGTGGTTTTTAAAAGGCGAAACAAACATCGCCTACCTTAAGGAAAATGGCGTCAGCATTTGGGACGAGTGGGCCACAGATGAAGGTGAATTAGGGCCTGTTTATGGTCATCAGTGGCGCAGTTGGGATCGCGGAGACGGCACCTCTGTGGACCAAATTGCAGAGCTTATTGAACAAATTAAAACCAACCCAGATTCCCGTCGTTTAATCGTGAGCGGTTGGAACCCAGCTGTTTTACCCGATACCGATTATTCTCCGAAAGAAAATGCGGCAATGGGTAAACAAGCTTTGCCGCCTTGCCATACGCTGTTTCAGTTTTATGTGTTAGAAGGTAAATTAAGTTGCCAGTTATATCAGCGAAGCGGGGATATTTTCCTTGGCGTTCCCTTTAATATTGCCAGCTATGCTCTTCTTACCATGATGGTCGCGCAGGTGTGCAATTTAGAGCCCGGCGAGTTTATTCATACCTTAGGTGATGCTCACCTGTACAGTAATCACTTAGAGCAGGTGGAGCTACAGTTAAGCCGTACACCGTTTACGCCGCCGACAATGAAAATAAACCCAGATGTAAATGATATTTTTGGCTTTAGTTTCGACGATTTCACCTTAGAGAACTACCAATCTCATCCACCTATAAAAGCCCCAGTAGCAATCTAAGGAAAGAATGTGACTACCCAAGTTCTAATTTGCGATGACTCGGGCTTTGCCCGACGACAAATGGCACGAAGTATTCCGGATGGGTGGGATGTAGATATCGCATTTGCTGAAAATGGTCAGCAGGCTATCGATCTTATTCGCGAGGGTAAAGGCGATGTCCTGTTTCTCGACTTGAATATGCCGGTCATGGATGGCTATGAAACGATGGCCTATATCCGCCAAAACGACCTTCCCTGTTTAGTCATCGTGGTATCCGGTGATGTGCAGGCACAAGCGAGAAGTAAAATGCTCAGCTTAGGTGCTATCGACTTTATTCGTAAGCCCATCGACAACGAAAAATTATCAGATATTTTAAATGCCTATGGTATTTATAGTGGCGATAAACAGGCCAGCGATCGTCACGCGGCACCGGCAAGCGTCGACAACCTTACCCTTGAAGATCAGTTTGACGCCTATCGCGAAATGGTGAATATCGCTATGGGGCGTGCCGGAGAGAATTTAGCCGAGCTCTTCGGGGAGTTTATTGATTTACCTATTCCCAATGTGAATTTACTTGAGAGCAATGAACTGTCGATGGCCATTGCAGAAATTAACAGTAAAGACAGTGTGTCAGCGGTTTCTAAAGGCTTTGTTAGTGCCGGGGTGGGGGGTGAAGCGCTGGTCATATTCAACGACACTAACTCACAAAATATTGTTCAATTATTGAAGTATGAAAACTATCAATCATCGGGCAATGTGGAGTTAGAGGCACTGATGGATGTATCTAACATCCTTATAGGCGCGTGTCTTAATGGATTATCAGAGCAGTTAAACCTGTCTTTTAGCCATACACATCCAGTTTTACTGGGACAACATCAAGGTCTCTCCGCCCTGTTAAGTGACAACGTTAAACAGTGGGGAAAGGTGATGGCCATTGAAATTGGTTACGCCATTAAATCGAGAAATATTGCTTTTGACTTATTGTTATTGTTTCCCGATGCAGCCATGAATGAAATATACGCGCGGCTAGTAGAAACAAACAGGGATGTAAACTGATGGACGCCTTCGCCTTAAAACAGAGTATTACCAACGAGCTTATAAATGCCATTGATGTAGGTGTAGTGGTGCTCGACAGTGACTTTTGTGTCGAGGTGTGGAACCAGTTCATGGAAAATCATGCGTCAATTAAGCCAGCAGATATTGTTGGCCAGTCCTTATTTAGTCACTTTCCGGAAATTGATGAAGGGTGGCTTAGGCAAAAGTCGGTTCCTATTTTCAACTTACGTAGCCCTGTCTTTATTATTTGGGAGCAGCGTCAGTATTTATTTAAATTTGGCGCAAACCGCCCAGTCACTTGTGGCGCTCACCACATGTATCAAAATGTCACCATGTTTCCGATTATCGGCGACAATGGCGAAGTATCGCGTTTTTGTATCATGGTGTATGACGTTACCGATCAAGCATTAAGTAAATTAGGCATGAGCCGTCTGAACGACGAGCTTAAAGTCGCCAGTCGCATTGACGGTTTAACAGGGCTTTTTAATCGGCGCTATTGGCAAGAGCGTTTCGAGCAAGCCTACAAATTAGCGAAACGAAGAGAAAAACCTAGCACGGCACTCATGTTAGACATTGACCACTTCAAAAAAGTCAATGATACCTATGGGCATCAAGCCGGAGATAGCGTTATTCAAAGCTTGGCACATTTAATTAAGCGATGCGTCAGAGAAACCGATTTGGCGGGGAGATACGGTGGAGAAGAATTTGCCGTTATTTTGACAGACTCAGCGGTGGATAATGCTGTTACGGTCGCCGAGCGCCTAAGACGTCTGGCTGAGCATTCACAGGTTGAGCACGAAGGTCAAATTATCAAATTCAATATAAGCGTGGGGTTAGCAGAGTTTTCTCCCTTGTGCGATTCGCCTATGGAGTGGCTTGAGCGAGCCGATCAGGCCTTATACCAAGCCAAGCAAACCGGCCGAAATAAATATTGCGTGTGGCAAGAGCAGTAACCTTAGGTTATGCCTGTTAGCCTTGCGACGGTAGTGGCGACACGTCATGCAATACAGGTTAATGCTCTGATTGATATAAAAAAGACAGCCTAAGTGTATTTTTCAATTCTTGGAAGGTAACCGGCTTCACTAAATGATACCGAATACCCGCTTTTAAGCTTAGTTCCTTGTCGCTTTTATGGGCATTGGCCGTGAGCGCAATAATGGGAATACTTGGGTGCTGTTCTCTTATTATACGCGCCACTTCAAGCCCATTGATGTCTGGCAGGTTAATATCTAACAGTACAGCATCAAATGCGCCTTCTCTCGCCGCAATGATAGCTTCTTCCCCAGAGCGCACGGTGGTGGGGATATGGCCCATGCACAGCATCATATTTTCAACCATTTCAGCATTTATCGCCTCATCCTCTATCACTAATACCCTAGCATGAGAGAAGCTTTGTAATGTTTTTCCTCGTGGATTCGCTAAATGGTGAAGACAATCTACAATTCTATTCTTATCAATTGGCTTCACAAAAGACTGCCATACTTCAACGTTATGGTTGGCGATAATATTGGCAATATCCGGTGTTGCTGATAACACAATAATTGGTGGAGTACGGTCACCATAAATGGCAGTGAGGGTGTTGATGAGCTCGATGCCGTTAATGCCAGGCATATATAAATCGACAAACACCCCCGAAAATTGCAGTACCTCGTCATGTAAATTGAGTAAGTCAGAACCGGATGCAAAGCATCGCGTTCTATAGCCTTCTGCATTAATGAGGTTTTGAATATGAATGCGGGATATTTCTAAATCATCCACAATCGCAAAGCGGGCAGTGCCACAAACATGTTGCTCAGGAACATCGTCGTTAATGGGGCTGATGGGTATATTAAGGGTAAATTCACTTCCTAGCCCTTGTTCACTGTTTACTTCTAAGCTTCCATTCAGTGCGTCGAGCGACTTCTTCACTATCGACAACCCAATTCCTGCACCTGGGTAGCGTTGATTATAGGGTTGGCTCCCACGGTAAAAGCGTTCAAAGATTCGCGCTTGTTCCCCATCGCCAATGCCAATGCCTGAATCTACCACTTTTACCACAAGGTAGACTTTTTTGTCCTTCACTTTAGTCGTGATATTGGTATCTATAATACCGTTGGAGGTAAATTTAACGGCGTTATCTAGAATATTTTTTAATATATTGGCAATTAAGGTGGGGTCGCCGTCAATGTAGTGGGGCACGCTATGACTACAGTGCATACTGAACTCTACTTGTTTATCCCTTACTTGAACTGAGAAGGGCGCAATACATTCATCCAGTAAGCTAATTAAATCAATACGTGTAGTGTGAGGGGTGATGGATGATTCATCACTTAGCACATCGAGTAAGTTATTCGTCAAATTAAGTAGGCGAAAGCAAGATTGTTCCGCTTGCTGAATTAATTTGGATTGCTTGTCTTTCATATTCGGTAGTAGTTCTAAAGCGGCGACAATGGCACTTATTGGAGCGCGAAATTCGTGACTCATTAAGTTTAAGAACTGCTTTTTTCCCGGCTCCAATGGCAAAGGTGACTGAGAGGAATAAGCTGATAAATTGCTTTCACTTTTCTTTGATTCGTCGGTGAGAGGATTCGCCTCGAGTGTGCGCGCCTGCTGTCGGCTTTTATACAGGTGCCAGGATACGATAGTAAGGCTAAGCAACAGTATTGCGAAGGCCAAATTGAGCGTCATTTGCGCTTTCTTACTTAAGGCATCTTCTTGGGATATCAGTACTTGTTCTTGTATCTGCAAATGGGTAATGATGGCGTTTAAGGGGAGCTTATTTGATAAAAGCCGCAGTGCCTCATCCGGAGAATATTGAACCAAGCTTCTTAGCAGGTTTAGGGTGGTTATACTTTGATGAATAAGCCCCGCATTCCCAATGGATTCTCGGTACGCCTCATATTGATCAACTTGTATGATGCGGCGGGAAAAGTCTATTTCGTCCGCTTGTGTTTTTAGGTAATTGACGAAATGAAAGTCAGCTTCAGTGGTAAGGCTAAGTAACTGACGTTGTAATACGAAAATGGAATCTAGATTTTCATCCTGGTAATAGCTTTCTACGTTTCTTTCAATATTGTAAAAGGTATTCTCTACACCATTCAAAGATAGCAGAGAGGCGCGCAAGGCGGTTTGCTGTTGAAACAGTGTGTAGTGATAGCCGTAAAAGAATAAGGTTAATCCAAGCATTAGCCAAATTAGCGGCACAAGGCGAGTTTTATACATCGATAGCAGGTGAGTGACGTAGCGCATTTATACTCCATTATGACAGCCAAGGTCGTCTCGTTGTGCGCGATATAGCGGGTTAAGGCGAGCGTTAATTTCCAAGGTAGATGGAATATACCCTAACTTTAGTCGCTAAAGGCTGAATTGCCAACTTTGTGTTCCTGTTAGGTTGGCGGGTGTTCAAGGTGTTGAATTTTGTCCTTTATTCGATATAAGAAATACAAGCTTGGTAGCACCATTAAGGCGGTAGCAATGAAAAAGAAGCTCCAATTGCCATCAAGGGCATCGACAACGAAACCACTGCCCGCCGCTAAAAATGTTCGCCCAGCAACGCTTAATGAGGCCATTAGAGCGTATTGCGTGGCACTAAACGCTCGATGACATAAAAGCGAAATGAAGGCCACCATGGCTACGGTACTCCATGCTGATGTGAAACCATCCACGATCACAGCGGCAGCTAATAGGGTAACGTTTGGTCCGGATTGAGCAATCCATGCAAACATCAAATTGGACGCGGCCATGGCAATACCCGCCGTCATTAAACCACGATAGATACCATAGCGAATATTCACCATACCGCCCACAAGTGAGAATAATATAGTCACCCACCAATTAAGGAGTTTCGAATAGGTGCCTATATCGCTGTTTGAAAATCCAATTTCTTTGTAAAAAACCAAACTCATGCGACCTAGGAAGGCTTCGCCTATTTTAAAAAGAAAGATAAACAATAGAAAAGAGAGAGCGAGTTGTACCCCATTACGAACGAAAAACTCAGCAAAAGGCGCAATTAAGGTTTGCTTTATCCACGTTAGGAACCGATTTTTTGTTGAAAGCGGAATGTGAGACACCGCACTTTCTAATAAGCGCTCTCTGGCAATCGCCGGCTCTCTTGCTAATAAGGTGCCTAACATCAGTATGCCCATTGCCGCGGCAAGTAAGAGGTACACGTTGGGCCAATAAAAGTAGGGCGTATCTACGAGGAAAAACGGAATGGCGCCCAGGCCTCCAAAGCCGGTCCACCATCCTGCAGTGGCAACGGACGATGCGGCAGAGAGCCCATCTTTATCGCTCTCATCAATGATATCAATTCTGTAGCCATCAATAGCAATATCTTGTGTGGATGAACATAGTGCAATACAGAAACTAAAAAGAGCGAGGTAGAAAAGATGCGTGTCAGCGGTAAGTTGTGACATCGCAACACAGCCGAGGGCAATGCCTATTTGCATGGAGATAATCCATCCTCTCCGCTGCCCTAAGAATAAGGGTTTAATTCGGTCTATCAGCGGTGACCATAGGAAATTAAGGGAATAAACTGAGAAAACTATGCCAAAGAGTCCGATGGCCGATCGCGACAAGCCTTCATCGGCAAGCCAAGCATTTAAAACTGAACCAATCATCACCCAGGGGACACCGCTTGCAATACCAAAGATAAAAATACTGAGGTAGCGACGATCATTAAAGGTTTTAAGGGACTGCAGCAAAGAACAACTCATCAGCAATAAGGGAAAATGCTATTGAGCCATGTTAGCACTTAATGTGCAACGTCTTAAATAAGGAAATAATGCCTTCTTGATAGCAATGACCATTGATACCAAGAAGGGCTATTAACAAATGAAAATTCTACGCCGACATTTAAGGGCGAATGCCTACGCAGTCAAACGGGCAGTGACCTTTGCCTTCTAAAAAAAGCACACAGTTAGTGAGCTCTTCTATAAGGTAGGTATCGTGCGCCAATTTATCTTCAGGCCAATAATGAACTTGGTGTAACAAATGCCAAAATACACGCTCTTTGGGCGTATAGGGTTGCGTAAAGGTGTATTCTATCTGGCCCCACTCTTCCATACTATCCCAAAAGAATAGCTCGACCTCCTCGATTGGAAGCTCTCCATGCCAGAATGCTCGCAAATAAAAACACAGCTGCTTGGCTTTTTTATTGACAAACTCTTGTACAGTCACAGAGATTCAGCCGCTGGTTAATTTGTTTCAATGAATTATAGTTTATTACGAACTTACTGCCTTAAACGCCGATGCATTTAAAGCTAGGTTGCTGTTTTATTGCAAAAATTAGACTAAACAATTTGCGTTTGTATTACCAGCCTAAATATCGTGTCCAGCCAATAATATGTCCACTAAGAATATGAATGTACGGGGGTTTGTCATTGTCCATTAGACTAAAAGTTGAAATTTGAGCAGGAATGGACTGTTGGCGGTAGTGTAATTTTAATGAGGTGGCGGCTTTATGCCTGCGTTTAGAGGCTGTTTGATGTGCCCAGGCATTCACATTGGGCAATGATAAATCGAGCACGGGAAAACTAGTACTGGCAATGACATCAGGGATGGCACGGTTTATTTGCGCTTCTGGCCAAAATGGCGAGAGGGTCACCAAGGTGCTTGGCGCCGCTATTTTTTCCTGCGCCCCTAAATCTAAAACTTGTGCGGCGGTCATTCCTTGGGAAACAATCACTCGAAACCCTTGATGTCCCTGACTGTAATTGTCTAACGCGTTAAGCAATACCACAAGATGTTGGGCACTGGCTTGATAATCGAGTTGGGTTGAACGGCTGTCTATTCTTGGATGGGCGCCGCTACTCTCGCCCTTTGCATCTTCACTTGTATTTTCAGCCCAAACGGGGTTGCCTAAAATTAAAGGTATAGGGCTTACAATACAATGCCAACCTTTTTCACTTAACGATTCAGCTAACGCTTTTGATTGCGTAAGATTCAGCTCGTTAGAAGACTGGTCGGCCAGTATATACACCACCCCGCGAGAAAGCGGTGTAGAAGCGGGAATGTCAAAGATAGGTACCGCCGTATCGCCCACCATCAATTGAGACAGTTCGTTGGGTAAAAAGGCGTTTGAAATGTCGCTGTAAAAGCTTGCCCAGCTCATTTTGCAAAATGCACTAGCAATTAAAAAAGCCAAAATGAAACGAAAAGGACGGACCATGTTATACCTGTATATTTTCTTCATATTTATATCGGCAAGCGCGATGACTTCTTCAATAAAATTCTAGTATACAGCGTATAAAAGGGTTAGCCCTCCTTGAGCGCAACGCATTCGCAGCGCTATGCGCTAGGGCCTGATCTCATCAAACAGGGGCTTAGGCACATAGTCACTAAAAGGAATAGGGCTATTAAATGTCATTGCTTCTAGGGTTACCGGATGTGCAAAACAGAGCGATTCAGCATGGAGTTGCAACCTAGGCGCCATGGCTAGCGCCTTCTCATGGGCGTATAGCCTATCACCTAATATGGGGTGGCCAAGGGCTAACATGTGCACCCTAAGCTGGTGGGAGCGACCTGTCACCGGATATAGCGCTACCAGTGTTTCGTCACCCTCTTGTTGTATGGTTTGGTAACGAGTGTGAGCAGGTTTACCCCTTTCATGATCCACCATTTGCTTTGGCCGGTTAGGCCAATCGCAAATAAGCGGTAGCCTTATCTCGCCCTCTGCTTGTTCAACGTTGCCAAACACTCGAGCGAAATAGCGCTTTCGAGTTTGACGAAGCTCGAACTGCTTCGATATATGCCTATGACTGGCCTTATTCAAGGCCATCACCATGATACCAGAAGTGGCCATATCCAAGCGATGCACGACAGTCGCAGTTGGAAACACATGGTTTACTCGGCCGATTAGGGCATCTTTATGCTCGTCAGCCTTTCCAGGCACACTGAGTAACCCGCTGGGTTTATCGGCCACTAAGATGTGGTCATCGTAATACACTATACGTAAATACGGTGACATTGGAGGCCGGTACACGAAAGAGGGGTTCGCCATTAGGGATTATTTACCACGATACGTAATGCATCCAATTGTACATCAGCAGACTGAATAACCTTGTTTAACGTTTGCATTTGCGTTTCTATAAATGCAATTTCACTGTCTCTTACCGCTGGGTTACGTTTTTGTAAGTCTTTAAGGCGCTGAATTTCCCCATTTAATGTTTCATGCATGTTTTCCAGGGCATCGTGCAATAGTGTGTTGGCTTGTTGATGCGCCAGTTTTCTTGCGGTTTCAATAGCAAGCGTAAGGGGTTGTTGCAAAGCCTTAATGAGCTGTGAGGAAATTTTACGGCCCACTTTGCGACTAATTTGCACATCAAGATCGACGGCGTTGCCTTGCGCATCTAAACAAATCCGCACCGGTGTTTGAGGTAAGAAGCGGCCTAGCTGTAGAGATTTTGGTGCGCTTGCGTCAAGTACGAATAACGCCTCTACCCAATATGCCCCTTTGGGCAATGTGGGATCTGCCATAAAGCCCATGCTGCTTTTGCCATGAACATCAGTAAGAATGACATCAATGGCGGTATGCACTAATGGGTGATCCCAGCTTAAAAAGTGCACATTTTCTAATACCGTGGCCACACGACGCTTATAAGTTACGGTCATGCCTTCTGGATCAAGTCCAGGAATTTGGCTCACCATATGTTCAGTGGGCATGAGAATAAAACAGTCGTTATCTTTTTCTTCTTGTTGCACGCCAATAGCGTCGAAGACGCGACCCATAAATCGTGACAAGTCTTGGGAAGTATCAAGGTCGATAATGTCTTCTAATAGTTTCTCTACCCGACCTTCACCCGACGCGTTGAGTTCTAAAAGGCGATCCCGTCCTGCTTCTAGTTGGCTGACGAGCTGACTATTTAGGGTATGGCTTAAATTAATGAGTTCTTCTCTTGCACGGTCGTCTGACGGCTTAAGGCAAGCCCCAATAAGTAAGGGTTTGACGTCGTCAAAAACCCCAGCACCTGTGGGGCAGGTCTTTTCAAATGCATTCAAGCCCTGGTGATACCAATCTACCAACACATTCTGCGCACTTTGTGCTAAGTAGGGTACGTGGATTTGTACCGTATGCATTTGTCCTATGCGGTCTAAACGGCCAATGCGCTGTTCAAGTAAATCTGGCGTAATGGGTAAATCGAACAAGACCAAGTGATGGGCAAATTGGAAATTGCGCCCTTCACTACCAATTTCACTACATAGCAGAATTTGAGCACCATCTTCATCATCGGCAAAATAGTGAGCGGCTTTATCTCGCTCAACGATGCTCATACCTTCATGAAACACACTATGGCGAATGCCTGTTTGTGTTCTTATCACTTCGCCAAGCTCTTGTGCTGTGCGTGCACTGGCACAAATGAGCAATATTTTTTCTGGCTTAACCGAGTTCATAAAGTCGAGTAACCACTCAACTCTGGGGTCTACCTGCGTCCAAGTATTGACCACACTAGGCATGCGTTCGGGATAAAGCGCGTAAGTGAGGTTGCCTTCGCTTAAGGCGGCATCGTAGGCCGCGGGTAAGGCAAGCGGATATGCAGATAATGCACGCTCTGGAAAGCCTTCAATATTTGCACGGCGGTTTCTAAACAACATTCGCCCGGTGCCGTGACAATCAATAAGTTGATGAACAAGGTTATTGCGAGCTTTTGCATCATTCAAATCGCCGGCGTGAGCCATTATGTCAGGGGCGAAGTCATTCAGTTTAGCGCGTTGCTTTGGATTGGGCTGGGCATCAGATAGCAAGGGGGCGACGGCGTCCGCCAACTGGCTATAACGTGATTCTTCGGTTAAAAACGCCTCGTAACTATGAAAACGGGCAGGATCAAGTAACCGTAAGCGAGCAAAATGACTTTCATGGCCTAATTGGTCAGGGGTCGCGGTGAGCAGAAGCACCCCTGGCGTTGCGTTTGCCAAAGCCTCTACACATAAATATTCTTGTGAAGGCGTGTCTTGAGACCATGCAAGGTGATGGGCTTCATCAACGACCATTAAATCCCATGAGGCCGCTTGAATCTGCGTTTGGCGTTTAGGGTTTTGGCTAATGAAATCGATACTGCTAAGTACCAGCTGGTCGTTTTCAAACGGATTGGCATCATCGTCATCCAGTGCTTCACATCGACTTTCATCGAAAATAGCAAAAGGTAAATTCACCCGTCGTAACATCTCAACTAACCACTGATGCACGAGTGAGTCAGGCACCAAAATAAGCACCCGCTGGGCACGGCCAGTGCGTAATTGTTGGTGAATGATTAAGGCGGCTTCAATGGTTTTGCCCAGTCCAACTTCATCAGCAAGTAATACTCTTGGAGCGTGGCGAGAGCCCACTTCAGACGCAATATGTAGCTGATGAGGAATTAGGGATATACGCGCTCCTGCAAGCCCTATAGTACTTGAACGTAAGTATTCGTATTGATGATTAAGTGCACTAAGGCGTAAATCGAACCATTTGGGATTGTCGAGTTGCTCGCTAAATAATCGTCGCTCAGGTTGGTTTAAGCGAATGTGGTGATCCAGCATGGTTTCAGAGAGGCGTACTTGGGCTTTATTGTCTTCCCTGATACCGGAATAAATGCACACGCCTTGGCTTTCTTCGATGTCAGAGATGGTCATTTCCCACCCGTCCTGACTTTTAACCGTTTCACCAATATCAAAAATTAACCGCGTTAACGGCGCTTCTTGTTTGGTGTACATTCGCGCTTCGCCTGTGGCAGGGAAGAGAATTTCAACTGAACGAAAATCGACACCAATAACCGCACCAAGACCCAGCTCGGTTTCTGTATTACTTAACCAACGCTGACCAATAGAAAACGGGCTTTCTGAACTCATATATCACCAACCTTTTTTACGGGGGCGGTATTGTACGCATTGCGACATAATAAGTCATTAATACTAGCTCATTTGTCGACGATTGAGAGAAGCGTGAATGCATCCGATGCTTTTTGCCGTCAAAAATAAAAGTAGAAAAACAGTGCCAAATTTAAAAATCTGGATTATGGTGGAATTAGACGTTCGTGAAATTGAAAAAGCGAACGTTGGAGGCAAGGTAACAGACCTTGCTTCTCAGTCGACGCGATAAGGGGGTGAAGTCCTGTTCGAGCGACAACTTCTCCTTTACGCGGAACTGTTACCTTGCAAACTGCGCAGTTGCAGTGAGCCTGGCTTTATTTACCGGAGTGAAGGATGCCCAAAAGAAATTCTAGCGATACAAAAATATACGTCCTCGATACCAACATTCTGCTGCACGAACCTCACGCCTTTCTCTCTTTTAAAGAACACGATGTGGTCATTCCCATGACAGTGTTAGAAGAGCTCGATTATATAAAAGACAGTAAAAAAGACGTGGCTCGTGATGCCAGGGTATCAATTCGCGCAATGGAAGATTTGCTACATGATGCCACACCGGAAGAAATGTTAGCGGGAGTCACGATGGAAGGCATGGGAGCGGGTTCTACCGCGCCCTCGGGAAGCCTCTCCATTTTCACTGATCTGAATATGGCGGAAACCCAGCAGGTTTTTACTAGCAATGAAAATGACAACCGCATTATCAATGTGGCGTTACATCTGCAAAAGACATTCGCGCCTCAGCAGGTGGTGTTGGTAACGAAAGACTTAAATATGCGCTTGAAAGCAAAAGGCGCAGGCTTAGCTCACGTTGAGGACTACCGAACCGATCAATTAATTACTGATATCAAATATCTGTCCCGAGGCTTTCATCAGTTCGAAGGCAATTTTTGGGATGCGGTTAAAAGTGTAGATAGCCGAACAGAAGGGCGTGACACCATTCACACGGTACCAAAATCTATGTTGCCAGAAGCCTACGTCAACGAGTTCTTACTGGACGACAGCAAACATTTTGCCGGGTTAGTGGAGGCTGTTAATCAGGACTCCCTTGAAATACTCGATTTAGGCTATGAGCGATTAATGAGTCGCCATGCCTGGGGCATTACGCCCAAAAATATAGGCCAGGCTATGGCGCTTCACGCGCTACTCGACCCCCATATCGATTTAGTGGTGCTGACAGGGCCGGCAGGCAGCGGTAAAACTCTTCTCGCCCTTGCCGCTGCTTTGGAAATGGTGGTAGAGCGTAACATGTACGATAAAATCATCGTGACGCGAAGTACGCCAGAAATTGCTGAATCCATTGGCTTTTTACCCGGTACCGAGGAAGAAAAAATGTTGCCGTGGTTGGCAGCCATTACGGATTCTTTAGAAGTGCTGCATAAGCACGATGAGAACACGAAAGGTTCGATGAATTACATCATGGAGAAAGCCAATATTCAGTATAAATCGGTTAACTTCATGCGCGGCCGAAGTATACAAAACTCCATTGTTATTCTTGATGAGTCGCAAAACCTAACTGCCTCTCAGCTTAAGACGATTATCACGCGCTGTGGCGAGGGGACGAAAATTATTGTGGGGGGGAATTTAGCGCAAATAGACAGCAATTACCTTTCGGCAGTCACCTCTGGTTTAACCTACTTAGTTGAGAAATTTAAGTACTTCTCAGGAAGTGCCACGATTAATCTTGATGGTGTGGTCAGAAGCCGCTTAGCCAGTTTTGCGGAAGAAAATCTATAAGCCTCTCAATACCAACCTGCTAAGCACACAAAACGCGGTATTTTATCCACGTTTAAGGGTGTGCAGCAGGTTTTTCACTTACTTAATCAATCACTTCTATTTGATAGCGACCGGTTTGCAGGTATCGTTGGGTTGACTCTGATACCTGCCCAAAAGGAAGCAGTGCAGGCCCCGTGGGGTCATACAGCACAAAGTCGCGTCCATCTATTTGTATGGTGCTATCGTCGATTAAGGGGGTAAGTGCAACGGCGAGCAATGCATGGTTCGGCAAGAATACCATTGCCATGTCGGTGGTAGGTAAAAACGCCCGTACCAACGCACTGGTTAATACCGCTTTACTGTCACAATCTCCCAGATTCTGGTTAAGTAGTCCAACCGGAGGCGCAAAACCCGAACCATTGCTGGCCACACGATCTTCTAAGGTGTCGTATGGAATGCTTTGTATCCACCCAAGCAGTAAATCGAAATAGTCTCGCGCATCAGCATCTTGTCTAATTTTTTCATAAAATGCTTGAGAAACAGGGACAAGGGCTTTAGTGGTTTCTTCAACATAGCGTAAGTGGTCGGGTTTCACGGCGCCTTGGTTGAATATGGTGGTAAAACGTACGTAGTAGTTTTGTTCAAGGTAGGTGTTAAAGGCTCGTACTTGCTCTGCTTGCAGTTCTTCTAAAATAACATCCGCGCGTGTTTCACTTTGCGCTCGAACTTCAATGTTAATGCGCTGATTATCATTTTTTATCGCGATACGGGCGTCTTTAGGGTCGTAGGTTTTGGCTTTCTTCATTAAGGCTACAGTAACGAAGCGCTGTGCTAAAGAAGGTTTATAGTTAGGCTGTAGCGTTGGCGCGGCTTTAAAGGCGGTATGGGGTAGGCGAAAGCGAATTTCTTGTACTTCGTTGTCAGCATCTAGCCAGCGATAATAATAATCGGTGGCATCACCTTTTTGTGTTTTTTGAAAATTCAATTGCTCCGCTAAAGCCGAGGGAGCCACACCTTGCAGCAGTAAGAAGCAAAGCATACAAGTATAGCGTAAGGGGGTTAAATACGTATCGGCCATAGCGCCTACAGAAGATTAAAGGTTAGTATCAGTATGCGCATGGCCGTTGAAAGTGCAAGTTTATGCTTGGGTAAACCAATCCAACTCTTTGTGCAAATTCACCACCGTACCCACAATAATAAGCGTGGGAGGCTTGAGGTTTGCGGTTTCAGGCAAAGAAGCAATAGTGTTAAGGGTGCCTGTTACCACTGTTTGATTTTCTGTGGTAGCGGACTGCACCAAGGCGATAGGCGTATCTTCATCGAGTCCGTTTTCAATTAACTTCTGGCAAATAATGGGTAAGCCAGTTAAGCCCATGTAAAACACTATGGTTTGATTGGCTTGGGCCAAAGAAGGCCAGTTTAAGTCTATGCTTCCGTCTTTAAGGTGGCCCGTAGCAAATACCACAGACTGGGCGTGATCTCTATGCGTTAGCGGAATGCCAGCGTAACTAGATGCCCCACTTGCTGCAGTAATGCCTGGCACAACCTGAAAGTCGATACCATGTTCAATAAGGGTTTGTATCTCTTCTCCACCGCGGCCAAAGATAAAGGGGTCGCCGCCTTTCAGCCTGACCACTCTATTGCCTTTTTTCGCTTCATCAACCATCAACTGATTAATATCCTGCTGTGGTAGCGTGTGATTGCTTTTTGCTTTACCTACATAAATCTTTTCAGCATCTCTGCGCACCAATTCTAAAATTTGCGGTGACACTAAGCGGTCGTATACCACAACATCGGCTTTCTGCATCAAACGTAAGGCGCGAAAGGTCAGTAAATCGGGGTCGCCAGGGCCTGCACCCACGAGATAAACTTGGCCTTCTAACTGCTGATTCCCTGCCGCAGCCTCCAGGGCTTTTAGAAAGGCATTATCGGCTTTTTCATCTTGGCCTTTTTCGACCATTTCTGCGATATCACCGTCTAATACATCTTCCCAAAAGTAGCGTCTTGCCGTCACGCTTGAAAGTGCGCTTTTAACTTTGTCCCTGAATTTTTCAGAAAAAGCGCCCAGCTTACTTAAGTTTGCGGGTATGACAGTTTCTAACTTCTGACGTAAGTAACGCAGTAGTACAGGGGCGACTCCTCCACTACTCATGGCAATAACGATAGGGGAGCGATCAACAATAGAGGGGGTAATAAATTGGCAAAGTGGCGTGTTGTCCACCACATTTACTAATACTTTTTGTTGGCGGGCAAGGTCATGAACGTATTGATTAACATCTCCCTTATCCGTTGCCACAAACACCATGTCTTTGTCATTGAGATCAGCGTCGCTAAATTCCCGTTCGATAAGGGTTACGTTAGGCGCATCAGCAAGTTGCTTTACCGTGCTGCAAACCCACGGAGCAACCACAGTGATAGTGGCGGGTGTTTTCATGATGAGCTCAAGCTTTCTGGCCGCTACTTCGCCAGCGCCTACAATTAAGCAGCGCATAGAACGAGCATCTAAAAACAGAGGGAAATAATCCATAATGAACAGGTACGCAAAAAAAAAGAACTAACGCTATTTTGCGCTAATTCTTTTTTATTAGAAACAACGAAATCAGCCTTTATATTCCCTTACGTTATATGCAGGCTGGTTTGTGTGCTATTTAGTTCTTACGTTTCTTGTCTCGGGTTCCGCGATTGTCACGGCTACCTTTCTCAGCACTACGTCCGCCGCGGCTTTCACGCTTAGGTGGCGTGTCTGACCAAGCACGAATAGACAAACGTTGGCCCGCAACACGGGTGCCCGTAAGCTTATCTTGCGTCTCTTTTGGCATACCTGCAGGTAAGTCAACCGTACTGAAGTTATCGTATATCTCGATAGCGCCAATGTGTTTCGAATTGATGTTACCTTCGTTGGCGATAGCGCCCACGATATTACCTGGCTTAGCACCATGTACATGGCCTACATCAATTCTATAACGCTGCATACCTTCTTCTGGTTTGCGGCTAGTACGAGTGGACTTGCCTTTACGATCTCGGCTTTCTCTTCCGTCACGGCGCTCTCGTTGTTCACGAGGTGGCTTGCTGTGAAGATCAGGGCGGTCGCTTTCTTTCAAGATAAGCGGTTCGTCACCTTGGGCAATTTTAAGTAGCGCAGCCATGATAACTTCAGGAGACGCTTCCGCTTCTTCCTTTATCATTTCAACAATAGGAATAAGCGATTCAATGCTATCGTCTTGGGCAGCTTCAACCACAGATTGTTTAAAGCGGCTAAGGCGAGTTTCATTGATTTCGCTAATTGAAGGAATGGGCATAGCTTCAATCGGCTGCTTGGTGGTTTTCTCTATAGAGAACAGCATGCGCTTTTCACGATGCGAAATAAACAAAATAGCATCGCCTTGGCGTCCAGCACGGCCTGTACGACCAATACGGTGAACATACGATTCACTATCGTAAGGAACGTCAAAGTTAACCACGTGACTTACACGCTCAACATCGAGGCCACGTGCTACTACGTCTGTGGCGACCAAAATGTCAATATTGCCTTGCTTCAATTTATCAACAGTACGCTCACGGGCGTTCTGTGGAATGTCACCATTAAGCGGTTCAACATCGTATCCACGCGCAGATAGTTTATCTGCAAGCTCTACGGTAGCGGTTTTTGTGCGCACAAAAATAATCATGCCATCAAAAGGTTCCACTTCCAGAATACGGGTTAACGCTTCAAGCTTATGGTGTGGAGCAACTTGGCAAAAACGCTGGCGAATCGTACTTGCGGTACTTACCTTCGATGCGATTTTAACTTGCTTAGGGTCTTTAAGATAACGCTGAGTAATCTTTTTAATAGGCCCTGGCATGGTTGCCGAGAACAACGCAGTTTGTCGCTCTTCTGGTGCATGGCTTAAAATAAGCTCTACGTCATCGATAAAGCCCATGCGTAGCATTTCGTCAGCTTCATCGAGAACCAAAAATTTAAGTTCGCTTAAATCTAATGTTTTACGCTTTATATGGTCGATAACACGACCCGGCGTACCTACAACAACCTGAACACCACGTTTAAGTTGGCGAATTTGGTTGTCATAAGACTGACCGCCGTATACCGGCAGTACTTTAATTTTTTGGCTAAAACTTGCGTAAACTTGGAACGCTTCGGCTACCTGAATCGCTAATTCGCGAGTCGGTGCGAGTACCAGTAATTGCGGCTTACGTTGCTCAGGATCAATATTTGCCAACATAGGCAGGGCAAACGCGGCGGTTTTTCCTGTTCCTGTCTGGGCCTGACCGAGTAAATCATGACCTTCAAGAAGTAATGGAATACTTTCTGCTTGAATAGGCGATGGTTTCTCGTAGCCAACTTTTTCAAGGGCTTGTAAGATAGGTTCTGGTAGTTTGAGATCTTTAAATGTCATGTCGACAGTTGTTGTCATTAAGGGTCCTGGTGCATTAAGTAAGGAGGGCGCGGCAAACGTGAACCGGCAATAGTTTGTGCCGGAGTATGCCTGCGGTATTGCAAAAAACGTTATTATATTCGAATAATGGGCAGGTTGCCACGAAATTGCACAATAATGATGAAAAAATGCACAGGCATTGGTGTAAGCTTCGATGAATAGACAACAAATAATTACATGCAGGGCAAAGGAAATAGAATGAACAAAAAATCTTCACACCGCTTTGTTAAGCGCGCATCAGTAGCTGCCATGCTACTCAGCAGCCTCATATTGACAGGCTGTGGTGAAAAATCGATGGAAGCGCACTTAGAAGATGCTCGGGCGTATGTACAGAAACAGCGTGTAGATGCTGCTATCGTGGAATACAAAAGCGCCATTCAGTTAAAGCCTGATGTTGCGCAACCGCGTTTTGAGTTAGGACGCTTATACCTGCAAAGTAACAACTATGTGGCGGCAGAGAAAGAACTGAATAAAGCCCTTGAGCTTGGTTATGCTGCCAGCGAAGTTATTCCATTACTTTCAGTGGCGTATCAGCAGTCAGGCGCGGAAACAGCATTGGCTGGGGTAGACTATCGCGCAGAAGGTATGACGGTGGTTGAGTCTGCAGAGGTGGGTTTCTACAAACTGCAAGCGTTAGTACAGCTAGAAAAATTTAACGATGCAGAAGCGTTGCTCAGCGATTTAATGACCTTAGATACAGAATCTGTTTATAAAGGGCTCATTGACAGCTACCAGTACATTTTAGATAAAGACTACCAAAGCGCCCTTACCGCGACTGAAGCGTTGCAGGAGCAAGCGCCGCAAAATAAAGATGTATTGTTACAGCTTGCACGCCTCTATTTACTCGCCGGGCAACAAGAGCAAGCATTAGGCGTATACGAAGACTATGTAAGCGCATTTCCCAATGACCTCACCAGTAAATTTGCTTTTGCCGCCCTGCTTATTGAGCAGCGAGAGTTAGGCAAAGCTGAGCCTATTGTTGATGATTTACTTACCCTGAATAACACGCACCCCTTATTGAACACGTTCAAAGGGATAATCGAGTCAGCGAATGGAAATTATGCCCAGGCGTTAGATTACTTGGAAGTGGCTATTCAAAATGGGCGCAGCGATCAAATTGTGCGTTTAGTGGCCGGCTTTAGTGCCTATCAAATTCAAGATTTTGAAGCGGCGCAACGTCACCTTGCCATGATTGCATCAACGTTACCTGATAACCACCCAGGCCTTCGTATGCTTGCCGACAGCATGTTGCAGTTAGGTGAGAATGATGAAGCACTAGAAGTGCTTAATCGTGTAGAAGGGCAGGCCAACGCAGACGCCGCTTTGTTTTCAAAAGCCAGTTATCAATTGCTTAAAGAGGGCAATGTGATAGGGGCGCAACAGATGGCGGAACGCAGCGAAACAGCGAGCTCGTCGCCAGAAGATTTAGCCCGTCTTGGTGTGCTTCAGCTTTCATTAAATGATATTGATGGTTTAGTGAAGATTGAAGAGGCAGTGCAGCAGGCGCCTGAGTCTACCACCACGCAAAATACCCTGTTGCGAGCTTACCTTGCCACGGGGCAAATTGATAAAGCGAAAGTGGCCGCCACCGAATGGCGCGAGCAGTCGCCAGAATTGGCGTTACCCATGGTGTATTTGGCGAATATTGCCATGGAAGAAGAAGACTACACATCGGCAGAAGGTTATTTAGCGAAGGCGGCCACCTTAGAAGGTGCCCAAAACGAAGTGGTTTATGCCAGAACTAAATTGTTAATTTTGCAAGAAAAACGCGACCAGGCAATAGCGCAAATCAAGCAGTTTATTGATGGCCAGCCGGCGGATGTGCAAGCCATTACGTTATGGTATGCCCTTGAAGCGAGTCAACAAAATGGTGACACGGTAATTCAACATGCCACCAAACAGTTAAACCGCGACAAAGACAATATCATGTTGCGTATTTTGCTGTCGCGTATGTACGCAATGTCCGGCGACCTTGATAAAACGGTTAGCTTACTTTCAGAAGTGGAAGGTGACGAAACTACACCAATGGCCTTTTGGAATCTAAAAGGGCAGGCATTGGTAGCCACCAATAAAGTGGAAGAAGCTAAAGCCTTGTTTGAGCGTTGGGTAGAGTTTTACCCACAAGACAAAAACGCGGTTTTAGGCATGTTGCTTATTTTTGATTCGCAGAAAAATTATCGCCAAGGTTTGTCCATGGCGGATAAAGTGTTAGCGAAACGCCCAGATCCGCAAATTCGTCTATTAAAAGCCTACTTCCATAGTATGCTGGGTCAAAGCCAGCCTGCATGGAGCATTATCGACAACTTGTCGAACGAGGCGAAGCGTTTACCTTTCGTGCGTGGCGTCATTGCCCGTTTGTACGTTATCGATAAGCGCCCTGAACAAGCCTTAGATCACGCGCAAGCTGCCTACGAAGCTACACCAAATGCAGATAACGCATTATTGATGGTGGCTATTCTGGAGATGACAGATAAAGCCGGTGAGGCGTACGCATTTTTAGCTACTCACGTTGAAAATAAGCCAAACGATATTAGAAGTGCAATGCTGTTAGCTGAGCGACAAATTAACCGTGATCGAAAGCAAGCGATAGGCACTTACGAGACAATTCTTGAGAAAACATCAGATAACTTCGTCGTGTTGAATAACTTAGCCTATCTCAAATTCAAGGAAAATGAGCTGGAAGAGGCGCAAAACCTTGCCAATAAAGCAATTGCGCTACAACCTGAAAATGCCGATGCCATCGACACGCTAGCACAGGTACTCATTGCAAAAGGTGAGAAACAAGAAGCGTTGAGTTTGTATGAAGAAATAGCAACACGGCCTATTGCCAATGAGGAAGTGTACTTAAATCACGTGGAATTATTACTAGAGCTAGACAAAGACAGTTTAGCGAAACGGCGTCTATCAAGCCGAGAGTTTAAGCAAAAAGTCTCGTTAGTGCGGATCGAAAGCTTGAAAACGACTTACGGTATTTAGATAAGACCATTCACGATTTAGCATGACATAAAAAACGGCCGTTTGAGTGATACTCAAACGGCCGTTTTTTTATTTTTCTTTATGGTCTATTTTAGCTTTAATGGTTTGCAGTTCAGACATCAATAATTCTAATGTGACTTCTCGATAGCCTTCAGCTTCTTTCTCAGCTTTTAGTAATGCGGCTTTTTCTGCACGGGCCTTTTCGTTCTCACGCTCCATGACATTCACCACGATGCCAATCACCATGTTTAAAAACGCAAAGGCGGTGAAAAAGATGAAGGTTAAGTAATATACCCAGCTTAACGGGTACACTTCCATGGTCTCA
Source organism: Alteromonas australica (assembly GCF_000730385.1). NCBI lineage: Bacteria > Pseudomonadati > Pseudomonadota > Gammaproteobacteria > Alteromonadales > Alteromonadaceae > Alteromonas > Alteromonas australica. Next base: position 701,078 of record NZ_CP008849.1, read on the forward strand.
TACATGACATCGGTCCAATCTTCAAATGTCATTACCCGAAACAGGGTTAGCAGTGAAATGGTGATATCGCCCCATAATACAGGGTTAATGTCCTCAAATAAGGTACTGCCAATGGCTGCGTAAATGTAAAAGATAATAAACATCAGCAGCATGACATAGCCCAATTGTGGGAGGGCTTTGACCAAAGAGACCAGAAGAATTCTAAGTTCAGGTATAATTGATATCATACGAAGTACCCGAAACACTCTCACTAAGCGGGCGATAACGGCCAGTTCAGCATCGTCAGCTGGGATTAAACTTATTATCACTATGAGAGTGTCAAACCAGTTCCAAAAGCTCTTGAAAAAGTGTCGTTTTTTGCGTTCTGCCAAAAATCGAATGGTTATTTCTGTTAAGAAAAACGCACTGATAAACCAGTCTAATACTAGCGTGACGGAACCAAAGCCAGCGGGTAACTCATAGGTTTTAGCTCCGACGAGTAGGGCGGATATAACAATGACGCTAACCACAAACGCTTCAAACCACTTATTGGCGCGAATGTGTTCAAAACGGTTTTGTAACTCAGAGGCTTGCATGTTTTTTTCGCTCAAAATACAAACTAATACTCCTTAGGCATTGAGCCTACACATCACTGGAGTATACTGGAATAAAAAAGGGGCAATATCATGGACGATGATTTACATTCGTTGCAAGAAAAATTATTTCGTGTTTCTGCTGCGCTAAGCCAACGTGCGGTGCACCGAGACAATGTCAGCGCACTTTGCGAGGATATCAAACACCTTATTGAAACCTTAGAACGCGCAGCTCAATGTTCCCATTCTTCGACGGCTGCAAAACCACAATAGCCCGTTAGATTGCTGATATAAAAATGGCGGCTAAATGCCGCCATTCATTGTGTACAGCATTTTTTTTAGTTGCTGGTGGTAGTTTCAACCGGTTTTAACCCTCGGTTTATCATTGCCACGTCTTCACTGGTTAACGTACCCGCTGCCTGCTTTAATGTGATCACGGATTGAATGAAATCATAACGTGCGCCGGATAAGTTTCGGCGAGCATCAAAGAGATTTCTTGTGCTATCAAGTACGTCCACGATAGTCCGAGTACCCACATCAAAGCCCGCTTCTGTTGCTTTCAAAGCGCTGTCAGCTGATACCACTGATTGCTCTAGTGCTCTGATAGTAGAAATCGCCGCTTTGACATCGTTGAACGAGCTTCGAACCGACTGTACTGTTTGACGGTAGGTTTGCTCTGCCACCTGGCTTGTCACTACATAGTTATACTGAGCTTGCTTGGTTGACGCAGAGACACTGCCACCTTGGTAAATTGGCACGCTAAGGGTAACCCCCACTGAGCGGCTATCTAAATACGGGGTTTCGTAAGCAAGAAATTCATTTTCTACGTCATTTTTAGTGCGGCTAACGCTCGCGCTTAAATCTAGTGTCGGTAAATGGCCTGTTTTTGCTACGGCGATGTCTTCTTTCGCAACATCCATGGCCAAACGGTCAACTAACAACGACAAATTGCTTTCTTCAGCAATTTCTAACCATTCGTCAACTTGCGCAGGAACGGGCATGGTCGCTGAGAAGTTTTCTGTGTTTAAACCGTAAAGGCGATCGTGGTATTTTCCCGTAATCACTCGAAGGGCTTCTAACGCCGACTCTAATGCGTTTTTAGCCTGAATTTCTTGTGCTACCGTGCTGTCATAATTTGCTTGTGCTTCATGTACATCAGTGATGGCCGTTAAACCCACTTCAAAGCGCTGGCGAGTTTGTTCTAACTGACGCTCAATAGCACGCTTTTCCGCGCCTACAAATTCAACGTTATCGCGGGCACGTAAAATATCGAAGTAAGCGGTAACTGTGCGCACAATCACATCTTGCATACTGGCGGCTAGCGCTGCGTCCGATTGCTGTGCGATTTTCTCAGCACGATTTAACCCCACCCAGTTTGCATGATCGTATAACGACATACTTAGCGATAGGCCGTAGTCGAGGGAATCAGCGTCACTTTCGAAGGTCACTACTTGCAAATCTTCGGCGCCTGAACCTAGTGTTTGGGCGCTTTCTGAGGTGGACTTTGTATAGTCAACGTAGCCTGAAATTTGTGGAAGTAAACTTGCACGACTAATGCTAATACCTTGATACGCAGCATCACGCTCCGCTTTTGCTTGGTTGACAATGGGATCGTTAGATACTGCTTGCTCATAAACCTGTACTAAGTCATCGGCAAGGGCGCTAGTGCTTATAGATAAACCGATTACCAGCGACAGAAGTGTTCGTTTCATGCTTACGTATTCCTGTTAAGTCTTGTTGAGTCTTATAGACTGCGAATTTTATTAGTTTAAGAATAATTAACGGTAAACCGAAAGCGTCTTCTCGTAACAGTCTTGGTTTAACTGTAACAGAATATGTGATCTGGCCTTTATATTTCACCAGTACCCAAGCTAATAATTATATTTGCTCTCGTGTTTTATCCACCCTTGTTGCAAAAAGCGCAGCGTATACAAAAATGGAGTCAATCTGTACTATGCATGATAAAGCGTTTCAAACCAAAAGTGTCTGCAAATGAGCAAGAAAATCCTTTCATTTACCTCAAACGATGTGGAAATATCTCAAATCACGCCAGTTTATCGTGGTTTTTTTACCATGCAAGAATATCAATTTAGGCACAAATGTTTTAATGGCGAATGGAGCGCCATGGTTAAACGTGAAATTTTCGAGCGAGGTCATGCTGTTGGCGTTTTACCTTACGACCCAGTTCAAAAAGAGTTTGTGTTAATTGAGCAGGTTAGAATTGGGGCAATGGCCACATCTTCAACCCCTTGGATGATAGAAATTATTGCAGGGATGATTGATGAAGGAGAAACGCCGGAAGCCGTTTGTCATCGGGAATCTATGGAAGAAGCGGGTATTATTTTAGACGGATTAACCAAGGCGTTAAGTTATTTGTCTAGCCCTGGCGGAACCACAGAGCGCCTGCACATTTATGTGGCTAAAACCGATGCCACCTTAGCCCAGGGGATTCATGGTTTAGCAGCAGAGTCTGAAGATATAAAAGTGCATCGGGTTTCAGAGGAAACTGCCCTTGAATGGCTAGAAAGTGGCCTTATAGACAACGCTGCGGCAGTAATTGCGCTACAATGGTTTTTCATGAACAAAACAAAACTACAGGAGCAGTGGCAGACCAGGTGACTTCTTTAACGCAGCGGAAATATGTTCCGAAGTTAGCAACTATGCAGGCACTGTGTGAGTTGAACTACGCTCACGTGCTCAAAATTTTACCCGATTGCGATACTGAAGCGTTGAAGTACGTTTTTGCAGTAGGAGACACGCTAACCTATGAAATTCGAATCATTGAAAGTTCTCGCTACACCAGCACGCTTACTGTACAACAGACCACCAAAGACATGCCGGCATACCTGACGCCATCAATGACAGTGCGGTTGTATCATGATGCAAGAATGGCGGAAGTGATCAATAGTCAAAATACAGGGGCTTTAGCACCCTCGTACGATTACCCCAATATTAAGATGCGACAACGCAACGAAAAGCAAATGGTTAATATTTTTCTCGCTGAATGGCTTCACTTCTGTCTTAGCTTGAAACCCAAGGTGGCGTCTGAAGCGTGATTCGGTTACTGCATCTGTCAGATTGTCATCTATTTGCAGAAGTTAACCGCAGTGGTTATGGGCAAGTTAACCCATTTTCTTCGTTAAAAAGCCTTCTTAAACGCGCTTTTGCCAACCAGGTTAACCATTTTGGGGTTGACGCTATTGTGGTTACTGGCGATATTTCCGGTGATAATTCAGCACAAAGTTATCACCATTTCCTCTCGCTTTTAGCGCGTTATTCGCCAGTGCCTTTTTTTGTGATTCCTGGTAATCATGATGACAACCCGTATTACCAAGAGTATTTGGGGGATGTCACCCTCGCCCCGGGCAAGAGTGTGGCGCTAAGGAATTGGCAAATTCATGGTTTAGACACCCGAGGGAAGGGAGCGAGTGGTCAGGTGTGCAGCCAGCAACTTGCCAGTATATCTGATGATATAACACAACATTCTTCTGCTTTTCATTTGTTGTGTTTGCATCATCATATACGCCCAAGTAACAGTTGGATGGACAAACATGCTTTAGTGAACCCCAGCGATTTACTGCATTGGCTAAATACCCAAAGGTTAATCCGAGGTATCATACACGGTCACGTTCATTATCCTATTTTTGATGAGTTAGGCGAGGAACACAAAGTGCCGGTGTTTGGCGCGCCATCCACTTGTTGGCAGTGGGCAATGACCTCAGATTTTGGGGTAAGTGAGCTAACCCCGGGCGGGCAAATTATTACACTTCACGACACAGGTGCCGTAACACGGCATATAGAGAGACTTTAACCCTATGCATCACATCTTGTATCTTCATGGATTTTTAAGTTCGCCGGCGTCGGTGAAAGCGCAAGCCACGAGAGAATATTTCGCCCAGTACTATCCCGATGTTCAGTTGCACATTCCGCAGATTTCTAATTCCCCAGCCCATGTTGAACAGCAGCTTCTTACCCTAATTGCCCAGCACCCTGGACTGATTGAAAACGGGCTAAAAGCGATAGGCAGTTCCATGGGCGGTTACTTATCAACCTACTTGATTGAAAAGTTTGGTGGTAAGGCTGTGTTAGTCAACCCAGCCGTACGCCCCTATGAACTACTCCAAAACTACTTAGGAGAACATGTTAACCCTTACACCAATGAAGGGTTTACTATTGTGCCTAGCGATATAGAGGTATTAAAACAGTTGGATACCGCTAGGCTGAATAATCCCAAGGCCTATCGCGTAATGTTGCAAACTGACGATGAGACCTTAGATTATCGTCAGGCAGAACAAAAATATGCCCATAGCCACCTTATTGTAGAGCAAGGTGGAGACCACAGTTTTGTTGATTACTCACGACACTTACCCGATATCGCTGAATTCCTGCTTAACGGGATAAAATAGTGAGTAGGTTGACACGCAACACGGTAAACGTGCTTTTCGTTGCTAGGCTCGAAAAGCCTTGATAACATCAAAATCGTTTGCTTTCGTCATGTGCATGTGTGCATGTTTTTCTTATTGCTGGCTTAAATAACAACCATAACTATGTCAAATCAATATAATTCAGATGCAATTGAAGTTTTAAATGGCTTAGACCCGGTTAAACGTCGACCGGGGATGTATACCGATACCACGCGCCCTAATCACCTTGGGCAGGAAGTCATCGATAACAGTGTAGATGAAGCCTTAGCGGGACACGCATCTAATATCAAAGTGATATTGCATGAAGATCAATCTTTAGAAGTGATTGATGATGGTCGAGGCATGCCGGTAGATATTCACCCAGAAGAGAAAATCTCTGGGGTGGAGCTTATCCTCTGTAAATTACACGCAGGGGGCAAGTTTTCAAACAAGAACTACGCGTTTTCAGGTGGTTTACATGGCGTGGGGATATCAGTTGTAAACGCCCTTTCTACCCGTGTTGAAGTGACGATTCGTCGAGATAGTAAGGTGTATCAAATTGCCTTTGAAAATGGCGACAAAGTGGAAGATTTAGCGGTTATTGATAGCTGTGGTAAGCGTAACACGGGGACCCGCGTTCACTTCTGGCCTGATGCACAATACTTTGATTCAGCGAAGTTTTCAGTAAGCCGCTTAATGCACAACCTTCGTGCGAAGGCAGTATTAAGCCCCGGCCTGCGCATTCGTTTTGATAATAAAATAACCAAAGACAGCCAAGAATGGTACTTTGAAGATGGCTTGAAAGACTACCTGTACCAAGCCGTTGAAGAGTTTGAAACCTTGCCCACCGATAGTCCCTTCATTGGTAACTTTAGTGGCAATACTGAAGCTGCCGACTGGGCGGTAATGTGGCTGCCTGAAGGCGGCGAGTTGGTCACAGAAAGTTACGTTAACCTTATTCCAACCGCACAAGGCGGAACCCACGTTAACGGGCTCAGGCAGGGCTTGCTGGAGTCTATGCGCGAATTCTGTGAATTTAGAAATTTAATGCCCCGCGGTGTGAAGCTTTCTCCAGATGATATTTGGGACCGTTGTGCTTATATTTTATCAACGAAAATGCAAGATCCACAATTTGCGGGGCAAACCAAAGAGCGACTGTCTTCTCGGCAAGCGTCAGCTTTCGTCTCTGGCGTGGTTAAAGACGCATTTAGCCTGTGGTTAAATCAGCATACTGAAGTGGCTGAAGCGTTAGCTGAAATGTGTATTAACAATGCTCAACGCCGGTTACGTCAAACCAAAAAAGTCGCGCGTAAGAAGGTAACGCAAGGGCCCGCCTTACCAGGAAAATTAACCGATTGTTCCTCGCAAGATATCTCATACTCTGAACTTTTCCTCGTGGAAGGGGATTCCGCGGGTGGTTCAGCAAAGCAAGCGAGAGATCGCGAGTTTCAAGCCATCATGCCGCTGCGCGGAAAAATTCTAAATAGCTGGGAAGTCGACTCGTCCCAAGTATTAGCGTCGCAAGAGATTCACGATATCTCGGTTGCCTTAGGCATAGACCCTGACTCTTCAGACTTATCGGGTCTGCGCTATGGAAAAATATGTATTCTGGCCGATGCTGACTCCGATGGACTGCATATCGCTACCCTGCTATGCGCGTTATTCGTGAAACATTTCAGAACCTTGGTGAATCATGGGCATGTTTATGTGGCTATGCCTCCTTTGTTTAGAATTGACGTTGGTAAAGAGGTTTTCTATGCGCTGGATGAGAGTGAAAAGCAGGGCATTTTAGATCGCATAGAAGCAGAAAAAAAACGTGGTAAGGTAAACGTACAGCGCTTCAAAGGACTGGGCGAAATGAACCCGATGCAATTGCGTGAAACTACTATGGATCCCAACACGCGCCGATTGGTTCAACTAACCATTGAAGATGCCGAAGAAATGTTAGAACTGATGGATATGTTACTCGCGAAAAAGCGCTCAGGTGACAGGAAAATTTGGTTAGAAAGCAAAGGAAATATGGCAGAAGTTGATCTGTAGTTCGCGACAATTCGAATCATACTAAGGGGTAATGATAACAATTACCCCTTTTTTATACCCTCAAACCTATACTTTAGTATAGGTTGGTTGAAGGGTTACTGGTATAGTGACGGTGTTCCTTTGGGGGCTGAGAACCGGTTGTTAAAATGAGGCGAAATGTAAAATGGATTCTTTACCTGTATCGAATGATGGGAAAACTGACGTTGCACCATTTGTCGTTGGCGTAGGCTCTTCAGCGGGAGGCATCGAAGCACTGATTAATCTTGTTAGCAACCTACCTAAGTCAATCAACGCCTCTTTTATTATTGCACAGCACTTATCACCCTCCCATAAAAGTCAAATGTCGGATATTTTGGCGCGTGAAACCGAATATCCTGTAGAAGAAGCTAGCCAGCAATGTCGCGTTAAAGCCAATACCATATACGTAGGGCCGCCGGGTTACCATTTGCGTTATACCGAAGGGCGCATTGCCTTAGACAAAACGCCCAGCGAATTGTCTCCAAAGCCTTCGGTCAATCTTTTGTTTGAGTCATTAGCCGATGAAATTGGGGACCATGCCATTGGCGTTATTTTATCGGGCACTGGCGGTGATGGCGCCCGTGGTCTAAAAGCCATTAAAAGTGTGGGGGGCTTTGCATTTGTACAAGACCCAGCCACCGCAAAGTATGACGGCATGCCCAAAGCGGCACTGGAAAGTGTTGCGGTTGACGGTATTTTAGAGCCGCAAGAAATGGGGCAGGAAATTGCCCATATTTCGCAAAACATTTCCCGAAACGTGTTTTCTTCTCAAGAAGATGATCGGCATGAGCTAATGAGTGAACTTTACGGAAAAATTCGTGAAGCCACTAAAATTGACTTTAGTTTCTACAAGCAATCTACCTTGCTACGCCGGGTTAATCGTCGTCTTATTGCTACGCAAACAACGGAACTAAAAGAGTATCTTAGCTACCTTGACGAAAATGCAGACGAAGTCGTCGCCCTCTCGAAAGAGTTGCTTATTTCGGTCACCGATTTCTTCCGTGACGCCAAGGCCTTTAACGCCATTCGTCATCACATTGAAGAAATTATAGCGCGAAAGCGTAACGGCGATAGTGTTCGTCTTTGGGTGGCAGGCTGCGCCACGGGGGAAGAAGCTTATTCACTCGCCATCGTATTTCTCGAAGCCATAGAAAATGCAAACTTAGAGATTACGCTTCAAGTTTTTGCCACTGATATTGATGAACATGCTTTAAACGTAGCGCGCAAAGGTGCCTATTCGGTGCAATCCATGTCAGGCTTAGACAGTGAAATGATGGATAAGTACTTTCGCTACGAGAGAGACGCTTATTATCCTCAGAAGCAATTACGAGACGTGATTACATTTTCGCGCCAAGACATTACGCGCGACCCGCCATTTTTACATTTAGATATGGTGTCGTTTCGCAACGTACTTATTTATTTCAACAGCGAGTTGCAGCATAGGGTGTTATCGCTATTTAGGTATTCACTGCTCAAAGATGGTGTTCTTTTCTTAGGAAAATCTGAATCTATTGGGTCCACCGAAGATATGTTTGTGGCCCTTGATAGGCGTTGCCGCATTTTCAAGGTTAGCCAAGCTTCGAAGCGGCCTAATTTGCCGAAAATGCTGAAAAGTCACTTATCCACATCGAAAGTGAAAGACACGGTCACTAACAGCTATGAAAACATCTTCACCCGTTCGGTGTTAGATTGTTTTGGCCCTAGCTTATTGATTAATGAACGCTTCTCTATTTTGCATTCGCATGGTCGGCTTGAGCCTTTTATTCGTTTTCCGTCTGGCATACCCGATCTTAATCTATCAAAACTCATTGCGGCGCCGTTTTCCGCTGAGCTTATTTCCTGCATGAACAAAGCCAGTCGAACAGGTGAGATGATCGTCAGCCGAAGTAAGCAGCTGGACGAAAGTGACGAAAAGCAATGGAAAATGCGGATCCTGCCGTTAGAGACCCACTCGCCTTCTCATTTTTTAGTGAATTTTTTCGAAGTAGAAGTCCAAGCATCAACCTCGCCGTCGCAGGAAGCGGATAACAGTGAAGCGGACGTGGCCGAACTCATTGCAGCACGAGAGCAATTGCAAACGCTAACCGAAGAAATGGCGGCCTCAGCAGAAGAAATGCAAGCGCTCAACGAGGAAGTTCAGGCTGCAAACGAGGAACTGCAAGCCAATAACGAAGAACTAGAAGCCACCAATGAAGAGCTTCAAGCCACCAATGAAGAACTCATTAGTGTGAATGAAGAAAGTATGCGTAAATCCGCAGAACTTGGAGCCGTAAACAGTGAGTTAATGAGTGTATATAACACCTTGGATTTTCCTATTTTGGTGTTCGACATGGATCATTGCTTAAATCGCACCAATGATGCGGCGAATAGGCGCTTTCATTTAAATAATGGGTCTTTTAGAAAGCCCATGGACACCCTTAACTTTCCTGATTATTTCGAAGACATTGAAATGCGTTTGAATAAAACGCTGCAAACGGGTGTGGCAGAGAATGTGATTATCAAGCCTTCGAGCCAAGAAACCTATAACGTATTCATTACGCCTATCTTCAACAGCCGCGAGCGTATTACAGGCGCAATTATTGTTATTATCGATAATTCAGAATTGGTATTGGCCCATGAACGTATAGAGAAGAGCCAAGAACAACTTCTTTCTATTATGAATAATTCACTGGCTGTGATTGCGCTTAAAGACAACGCGGGACGTTACGAGTTCGTCAACGCGCGTTTTGAAGAAGTGTTTGGACTGCATGCCGATGAGGTGGTGGGCAAAACCGATTTGCAAATATTCGAAAGAGAAACGGCTAAGCAGTTTCGTGATAAAGATTTAGATACTATGCGTACTTTATCACCATTGGAAACCATTGATGAATTCACACTACCGTTAGGTAAAGTCACGTTAAACAGTGTACGTTTTCCGATTTTTGATGCTGAAGGTACTATTAAGTCCATTTGCACTCAAGCCACCGACATTTCTAAGGAAAAGCACGCTAATGAACAGCTAAGACTGGCGGGGAAAATTTTTGAGCGTACCAGTGAAGCCATTTTAGTGACGGACGCTAACGAAAAAATTGTTACGGCCAACGAAACCTTCACGGAAGTTACCGGTTACACTACCCAGGAATTGACCGGAAATGCGCCCAGCATGCTTCAATCTTCCTCTCATTCCGACGATTTTTACCGGGGAATACGGGCCTCGCTAAGTGAACGCGGCTTTTGGCAGGGAGAAGCCGAGATAAAGGTGAAAAGTGGGTCGAGTGTCACTATGTGGCTAACCGTTAACGCTGTGAAAGGCGGCGATGGCGACATAGTGAACTATGTTGCAGCTTTCAGTGATGTTAACGAAATTAAAGACATGCAGCGGCGTATTGAATATCTGGCCACCCACGACGAGTTAACGGGCCTGCCCAATCGCGCGGTTTTGCTTGAGCGTTTAGAGTTGATGGTAGGTAACGCAAAGCGTGCGGAACAATTGTGCGCCGTGCTTTTTATCGACTTGGACAAGTTTAAGCCGGTGAACGATAACTTAGGACACAAAGTGGGAGACTTGTTACTTAAACAAGTGACGAAGCGAATCAACAAGTGCATTCGTGACACCGATATGTTGGCGCGACTAGGCGGTGATGAATTTGTGGCGATTGTTTCTGCGGCTCGTGTGGATGAAATAGATGAAATCGCTAAACGGATTATTACCCAAGTAGAAACTGAGTTCCAGGTGGCCAATCACCAAATTGCAATTTCTGCCAGCGTGGGAGTGGCTGTCTATCCTAATGACGGAATCACGCCAGACGTGCTGTTACACCACGCTGATGAAGCCATGTACCATGCGAAATCGCTAGGGCGAGGCCAGTATCAGTATTTTACTGCCCGAATGATGGAAAAGGCACAAGCCCGGGTTCAAATTGAAGCGCGATTAAAAAGCGCGTTACAAGAGCGTCAGTTTAGTTTGGTTTACCAACCCCAGTACGATATTGCCAGCAATGCTATAGTGGGAATGGAAGCGTTGTTACGTATTGCGAATGATGAACAAGATATTACCCGGGCAGCAGAGTTTATCGATGTTGCTGAAAAAGCGAATCTTATTGATGCTATTGGATTTCACGCGCTAGAGCTGGTGGCGTTCGATTTAAAAATGGCGATGCAAAAAGGTATCTCTCTACCTAGAGTATCTGTTAATCTTTCTGGAAAGCAGTTGCTAACATCAGACTTCACAAAACGCTTCGAACAACTACTGTCGCGCACCTCTCTACCCGCAGAAGCTTTTAAGTTTGAAATATCCGAGCGTGATATCCAAAAGGGTGAGAAGCGCATTTTCCACCGATTACAGTCGCTAAAATCGATGGGCGCGGTTATTTGTATTGACGATTTTGGTATTCACCAAAGTGCAGTTGCACAGCTACAGCAATGTGGTGCCAGTGAAATGAAGCTTTCTCGTCAAATTATTGAACAACCAGACGACGCCAGTGAGCAGTTGCTTCGCGCCTATATTGATGTCGCCAACGTATTGGGTATGACAGTGGTGGCTGACCAAGTGGAAACGGAAGAACAAATGGACTACCTCGTATCGGTAGGGTGCGAATTAGCGCAAGGTTTCGTGTTCTCTGCACCAGTAACGTTTGATAACATGCTCGAAAAACTAGACCGCTAACAACAATGCAGAAAATGACTAAGGGGACCAATTTGGAGACCGACGATTTCAATGAGCTCGTTGCAAATTGTGAAAAAGAAGCATTGCACTTAAGCGGTCAAATTCAAGGTTTTGGCGGTGCATTTTTTATTGACAACGAAAGCTTAACGGTCACTGCCGCCAGTGAAAATATTGCTGAGTATTGCCCTTTATCTGTCGCGCAACTCGTGGGGACAAAAGTTCACGATTTAACCTGGCTACCCTTAGAATTACTGTACAATTTGGGCATCAAAGCGGGCAATCGTGCTTATGCGTTTAATGACAATACCACGACAGCGTCTTTGAATTATAGAAGTCATCGCAGTGATGCAGGCATCTTAATTGAAATTGAACGCAGTACCGCCACTGTTACCCAGCGCCAGTATTTGCAATTGCGCGCGTCTATCTTGCCGCGCATTGATGCATCTTGGCAAGAACATGACTACTGGAACCAACTTATTCACACCCTCGATGAATTCCTCCCCTGTGAGCGAATTGTGCTTTACCGTTTCAATGAACATTGGTCGGGGGAAGTGGTGGCTGAAAAAGTGGTTACGGGGCTGCCGCCTTATCTAGGCCTAAAATTTCCTGCGTCAGACATTCCCGCCATTGCGAGGCAAATGTATTATCAGAATCCCTCACGGTACATTGCAGATAGTCGTCAGGAGGCAGTTAACTTCCTCACCCAATACGGCACGCCACTGGATTTGACCTATTCCGATTTACGCAGCGTGTCGCCCCTACACGGCGAATACCTTCAAAATATGGGGGTAGCAACGTCGTTTTCTGTTCCCATTATGCAAACGGGAAAATTATGGGGAATTATTTCCTGTCACCATGCTACAGCTACGCCCATTGACGCGCATCTGCGCTATCAGGCGGAAAGTTTAGTTAAATATTTTTCTATGATTTACTCTACGTATCAGTCGAAAAAGCGTTTAGCCTTATTGACCAGCCTAGACGATGAAGTTAGCGTACTAGCGCAAAAATTGAGAATAAAAGGTGAGCAGAGTATTCCGTCATTCTTGCAGGCAGCAAAGACGGCGTTTCAGGCCAGCGGCGCTGCTATGTACATTAACGATGATTGGCATCTTTGCTTGCCAAAGGCCGAACAGCGACTTGTGCGAGATATAGATAATGCCTGTCGACATGACACCTCAGATGTTCTTTTAAGTAAACAAGATATAAGGGACGTCGACGGACTCGCGAGTGTGTCTCATGAGGAAGTACGTGGCGTAATGTTAATTCGCTTGAACTTTGAGCTTAAAAGCTTGCGCCTCTATGTGTTTCGGCAACCTGAGAAGCAAATCACTCACTGGGCAGGTAACCCCGACAAAACCATGCAAAAAGTAAATTCTCACGGCGTTTTGTCACCCAGAGCGTCGTTTGAAAAATGGAGTGAGGTAGACGGTGAACAAAGTCTGCCGTGGTCAAAAAGGGATTTGTTATTGGCGAAAAAGCTAAGAGCCGCACTTATACGATTACTCACCTAATCACGCTAGATTCCCTGATGAGATAGGCGTAAGTTACAAATTTGATTTGACGCACCTAGGAGTTTACATGGTTAAAAAAGCTGTCACCGCCAACACGTCCACTTTACTGTTCGATCATGACGGTACTTTGATAAATTCAGAGGCTGTCCACTATAAATTGTGGTGCGAAATATTGTTGCCCTACGGCGTGTCACTCTCTGAGTCTTTGTATTGCGATATGATGGCTGGGGTGCCGGTGAAACAAAACGCCATCGATCTAAAAAATCACTTCGACATTAGCGCAAGTACGCTAGCCTTAGAAAATGAAAAACATGAAAAGGTTGAAGCCTTCTTGAAAGAGCAACCGTTTCCACTCATGCCATATGCTGCTGAGACAATAAAGGCGTGCCACGAAAAGGGGTATACCTTGGCGATTGTCACTGGTGGCAGTAAGCTTTCCGTCGAAAAAACCTTAGATGGCTATGGATTACGAGAATACATCAGCACAGTGGTGGCCGTCGAAGACGTTACCCGAAGTAAGCCAGACCCCGAAAGTTACCAGTTGGCAATGGAAAAGTTAGGTGTGGCAGCATCTGCCTGTGTCGCCATTGAAGATACGATGCATGGTTTGCAGTCAGCGGTCGCGGCGAAGTTAGATTGCGTGGTTATTCCCACCGCCCAAACCGCGAATCACGATTTAGGACTGGCCACCGTCAGTTACGGCTCGTTACAACATTGGTTAGAAGCCGAGGTGTTGTAAGCTAGCTTTTACGGGTGACTTTCAGTTACTATTTTTTTTTTCACAGGCTTAGCCACGAGGATTAGAAGTTAAATTATGGCGCGTGCATTTCGTTGGCTAATTGGCCTGCTTGTTACCCTGTTTATACTAATACTTGTTGCGGTGGTTGGGCTTAGCATCGCGATTATTCAAAAACAGCCATTAGTGGCGGCTAGCGCCCCGAACCAGTTAGATGGTGCAGACACGGTAAATACGCTTCTTGCGCAACTCAATACGGCCTTCTCTAAGCGGGAAGAAGGTCACACCATTGTGTTATCTGAAACTCAAATCGAGAGCTTGGTGGGCGTGCTGCAGCGCGCAGTGCCCCATTTTCGAGGTGTAGTGAATGTTACCGCGAATGGCGGTACAGTGGCCTTTACCTTTTCACCGAATAACGATGACATCTATATTAATGTGTCGGCGCTGATTTTACCGGGTAAAGCGCTGACAATTGATTACATCACCCTGGGAGATATCTCTATACCCGGTGATACCGCGTTAGGTTTAGCAGAGGCTGCTATTAATCGCTATACCCGTTCTGAAATCGGCACGCTTGCGCTAACACGGGTTGAAGCCGTGGTAATGAGAGATAATGAAGTAGAGTTACAGCTGGGGCCCCTCGACGAACTGCTTCATGAAATTGACAACGTCAGTAATCAGCTTTCGGTCGATACCAACAACGAATTAGAGACCCTTACCGCTTACTATTTGCGCTACATTTCTGGCCGAGAACTTGCCCTGTCTTCTACCCCGGTTCCACTTATAGAGTACCTACGCGAAGGTATGGCAAGAGCGAGAGAACAAAGTCAGACCCCAGATGACGCCGTAATACATAACAAGGCGGTTATTTTTGCTTTAGCCGCTTTTGTTGGACATCATAGAGTGGGGCATTTAGTGGGCAATATTCAACCTAATCCAGACAAAGCACTAAAGCCACGTTCAGCGGCAATTTTGGCTGAACGCAACGATTTAGCGCGCCATTTTATTATCTCTGCTGCATTAGAATTAATGGGGGAAGCGGGTATGTCCTTGGCCATTGGTGAATTTAAAGAACTTATGGATAGAGGGCTAGGCGGTTCCGGATATAGCTTTGTCGATTTAGCGGCCGATATGGCTGGTGCTGAATTTGCCAAGGTTGCAAATCATCCAGACCATGCAATAGAGGTTCAAAATGCGGTGGCGCGGATACAATCTGATTTGGATATTATGCCCCCTATCGAAGGCTTGCCCGAAGGGCTCAGCAAGGCAAAATTTACTGAGCGCTACCAACGGGTAGATAGCCCGCCTTACATTGCACAAGTCAATGAAATCAGACGCCGACTAGCCAACATCCCCCTGTATCGTGATTAGAAACACGAGATTACTTTTTGCTCAGTGTTGACTGAAACTGGGCAATAGTGACTAAGGCCAACTCTATTTTTTTTATCAGCAGAGGCAATGCTGCTTTTGCCTCTTCTTCAGACATCGCTTTTAGCGCTTGCCAATCTTGCGCTATTTCTTCCACGTAGGGGCCAAATCGTTTGGATGAGGTATTAAACGGGCTGTCTGCGGTGAAAACCGCCGCAAACTTACCCTTTTGGTCTTTTTGTAAATGATCGAGCGCTTGATCTGCATCGACGGCTTTACGGTAAAGGGTTTGAATGGTGTCTTGAAGTTTTTGATGTATCGCTTGCATGGTTACCCTCAAAGCTGCCTATGTAAAAAATGATTAAAGATACTGTTTAAGGTGTCGATACCTTAAGAGGTGGGCAATTCTGCCCACTTTTTTACTTTGCTACAAGCAACAAAGGAAATCGGTATGGATTTACAAGGTGCAAGTGCATCTGGAACGTCCGGTGCGTCACTTGAGGTAGCTTCGCTAAAGTTGGCAAAAAGCCAACAGGAGCAAGAAGGAAAAGCGACGCTTCAGCTACTGGAAACAGCAGCTGACGTACCAAAACCTGCGTCATCTAACCCGTCACTAGGTGCCAATATTGACACCTATGCGTAAGATTATGGATGCAAATGTAAGTCGATAGGCGTCTTGCCAGGTTGCCCACCAATTTCTCTCACCAGTTTTGGTACTAGGAAACCTGGCAGACGTTTTATCGTTTCTTTCATTAGCTGCCGTGCGCTATCATCACAAACATAAAAGTGATGCGCCCCTTCAACCTTATCCAGTACATGTAGATAATACGGCAATATACCAGCATCAAACAGGGTTTCGCTTAAATCGCACAGTGAAGATGCATTGTCGTTTACACCTTTAAGTAGTACAGCCTGATTCAGTATTGTCGTGCCTTCTCGTCGCAAACCACTTAATCGCTCTGCCAATGCGGGTGTTACTTCATTGGCATGGTTCGCGTGCAGCACCAAAACGGTTTGTAGCGGTAAACGGGTTAGCCATGTGGTAAAGGCGTGGTCTATACGCTCTGGCAACACCACAGGGAGGCGTGTATGTATGCGTAAACGTTTAACGTGGTGAATCGCCGCTATTTCCTCGGCAAGCCATGCTAACTGGTTGTCGTTAGCCATTAGCGGGTCGCCACCGGAAAATATCACCTCGTTAATATTAGGATGACTCGCAATATAGGCGAGGGCGTCGTCCCATTGCCTTTTGCTTACCGCATTATCTTGATAAGGGAAGTGGCGACGAAAGCAGTATCGGCAATTGACGGCGCAGCCCGTTTTAACCATAAGCAACACGCGAGAGTCGTATTTATGCAGCACGCCTCGACCCGCAGTGTCATGCTCTTCAAGGGGATCTTGGGTATAACCGGGTTCGCTAACAAATTCATCACTTAACGGTATGACTTGCTTCAATAGAGGGTCATTGGGGTTTCCCTTTTCTATTAAGTGAGCAAAATGCCGAGGTACACGCATCGGAAATAAACGACGCGCTTTTATGTGTTGGCGGTAGTTTTTGCTGTCTAAATCTAAAAAATCGAGCAATTTAGTGGGATCAGTAAAGCTCTTTGCTAATTCTTTTTGCCAGTTTGACTCTACAGAAATCGGTTTTTTAGGTATTATTTGTTCCACGAAACTTTTTGTACCTTATGTTTAGACAGAGGAAATATGGCTAATTACAGCACTAACGAGTTCAAAGGCGGCCTGAAAATCATGCTGGACGGCGAACCATGCAACATTCTAGAAAACGAATATGTGAAGCCGGGTAAAGGTCAAGCCTTCAACCGTGTAAAAATCCGTAAGCTTATTTCAGGTAAAGTTCTTGAAAAAACCTTCCGCTCAGGTGAATCAGTAGAAGGCGCTGACGTAATGGATACAGAGCTAGCCTACTTGTACACCGACGGCGAATTCTACCACTTTATGAATAACGATACATTCGAACAAATCGCTGCTGACGAAAAAGCCGTGGGCGAGAATGTAAAATGGTTGGTAGAAAACGATGTATGTACCATTACGTTATGGAACGGCTCGCCCATTACCGTTACACCGCCTAACTTTGTCGAACTAGAGATTACTGAAACGGATCCAGGTCTAAAAGGGGATACTGCGGGTACAGGTGGCAAGCCTGCGACACTCAGTACGGGTGCTGTAGTTCGTGTCCCACTGTTCGTTCAAACCGGAGAAGTTATCCGTGTAGATACGCGCTCTGGTGAATATGTGTCTCGCGCGCAAAAATAAGCCATACACCTATTGCCGATATGTTCTTCATGCATATCGGCATTTTCATTCCACATTTCGCTTTTCTTTTTTATGCATCATTGGCAACCAACAACCTCTCATGAAAACCGCTTAGCCCGAGCTAAATTGCTTTCTACCATTCGTGACTTTTTCGCCCAGCGGGATGTGTTAGAGGTAGACACGCCAGTGCTTTCTCATGGCACAGTGACCGATGAACATCTTGACGGGTTTTGTACTGAATTTCACTACGACGAGTCAGGTAAGCCGACAACCTTATACCTTCAAACGTCACCTGAATATGCCATGAAGCGTCTTTTGTGCGCACAAAGCGGGGCAATCTATCAAATAGGTAAGGCCTTTCGGCATGAAGGAGAAGGTCGCTGGCACAACCCAGAATTTACCATGCTTGAATGGTACCGCCCCCACTTCACCCATGTTGAATTAATGGAAGAAGTGGATGCGCTTCTAATGGCCACCTTAGACACAGAACCCGCCGATAAAATGAGTTATAAAGAGGCATTTATTACGTATTTAAGGGTAGATCCGCTTATTGCGTGCAGTGACGAACTACTGAACGCAATGGAGGCATCGGGCATTGATATCGACACACCGGAATTGCTCAGTGATGATGCCAAATTACAATTGCTTTTTTCTGTGGTGATAGAACCCTCAATCGGTCAAGTACGGCCCTGTTTTATCTATGGTTTTCCCGCTACACAAGCTGCTCTGGCAAGAATCAACGAAGAAGACAGTCGCACCGCAGACAGATTTGAGGTGTACTATAAAGGCGCGGAACTGGCAAACGGCTTTTATGAATTATGCGCTCCAGAAGAGCAGCGAAACCGCTTTTATCAAGACAATGCGAAACGTAAAAAAGCCAATTTACCTGAAAAACCAATAGACGAGTATTTTTTAGCCGCTTTAGCATCGGGGTTACCTGATTGCGCTGGCGTTGCCCTTGGTATAGACAGGCTTCTTATGTTGAAAGTGGGCGCCTCTCATATCCGCGAAGTCATTAACTTTCCCATTAGCCGCGCTTAAATTTATTTCACGATAAATGGAATCTTTATTCCGGTTAACGGCTGTTGACTTTCTCGCGCACATCCTTAAGAATGTTATAACATCACAGCTAATAACAACATTCTCTTTTAAAAAAGGAAACCACATGAAGATGCGTTCACTGCTAAGCTTGTCTATAGCAGCGTTATTAAGTACGCCTGTCCTTGCCACAACCATCACGGGAAAAGTGACCGATCCTGCGGGGAACCCTGTAGCGGGTGCTGAAGTGAAAATTGAAGGCACACGTCGCGTAGCGATGACCGATGAAAGTGGTGTCTATCGATTTGAGGACGTCGCACAACCTCATGTCCATCTTCATGTTTTTTCACCCCAGTTTATCCACGGCGATAATGACTTAGGCGACATCCAGGGCGATCAAACGGTTAACTTTATACTGAGCCCAGCCTCGGTTGAAAACATCGTTGTGACTGCGACAGCATTAAACTCGTCGGTATTAGAGTCAGTGACTCCTGTCACGGTTATCAGCGCTGATAAACTTCGTAAAATTGAAGCACCCACTCTAGGTGAAACACTCAAAAACACCGCAGGTGTGCACAGTACCTATTTCGGGCCTGTCTCGAGTAGCCCGATTATTCGTGGCAACGATGGCCCACGAGTTAAGATTGTTCAAAACGGGTTAGATGTGTCTGATGTTTCCCGTGTAGGTCCAGATCACAATGTCGCTTCAAGCACGGCGAGTGCAACCCAAATTGAAGTATTGCGCGGCCCAGCAACCCTACAATACGGTAGTGGCGCTATTGGTGGAGTGGTGAATATTGTTGATAAACGTATTCCACAGTACCACGTCGACGGTGTAGAAGGTGAGGCTGAAGTGAGTTACAGCACTGTAAATGAGGGTAAGTATACCCGCGGTGATGTAACAGGTGGCAGCGGCAATATCGTTTGGCACCTAGATGGATACTATCGCGACACTGAAAACGCGGATATTCCTGGTTATGCCTCCGTAGACCCAGATGAAGACGAAGAAAAAGGGGTACTGGAAGACAGTCAAATGGAGACCTCTAATCTTGTCGCGGGGATTTCCTATGTGGCAGATGAAGGGTACTTTGGCTTTGCGGTTGAACAATTAGACAACGAATACGGTGTACCGGGTCACAGCCACGAGCATGAAGAGGAACACGAAGACGAAACGGAAGAAGAGCACGAAGATGAAGAAGGCGTGTCTCTTGACGTAGATATGACCCGCTACCAAGTGGCAGGTGAATGGCATTCACCAATGGAAGGCTTAACGAATATTAAGTTTGCCGGTTCATACACGGACTATGAGCATACAGAAATAGAAGATGGTGAACCCGCCACCGTTTTCTCTAATGAATCAAGTGATATCCGAGTCTCGCTTTATCATGAAGAAGTGCAGGGCTGGCATGGCGTGTTCGGCATGCAGTTTGCTCATAGTGATTATGCTGCTGAAGGCGAAGAAGCTTTTACCCCTGCTAACACCAGCACCAATTACGCTTTTTATGTTGTGGAGCAGAAAAAAGTCGGAGACCTCACATTCGAGCTTGGTGGCCGGCTAGAAAATACCGCTTATGATGCACAAGACAGTGACGTAGAGTTAGATATTTTCCATGAAGATGAAGAAGAGCATGAAGAGGAAGACCATGATGAAGAAGAGCATGGGACCGAGTTTAGTTTCCCTGAGTATGACTTCACCAGTTTATCTTTGTCAGCGGGTGTGAATTGGGAATATACCGATGGTCAGTCTGTTGCTGTTACCCTATCACGGAGCGAGCGAGCGCCGAGTCAGCAAGAGCTATTTTCGGCGGGCCAGCATTTAGCGACCGAAAGTTACGAAGTAGGCCTAGTGTTTGATATGGACGACGAAGGCCATATTGAAGATGAATTAAGGGATGTGAATGAGGAAGTAAGCACAAACTTAGACGTTACTTTCCGTAAGTTTACCGGCGACTGGGGCTACAGTGTTTCCTTCTTTTATAACCAAGCCGATGATTATATCTTCCAGTCGAACACGGGCTTGCTCGCGTTAACCGAGCATGAAGAACATGATGAAGATGACGCCGAGTTGGAAGAGGATCACAGTGACGAAGATACAACCCCTGTGTATTACTTCCAACAAGCCGATGCTGATATTTGGGGCGTAGAAGCTGAAGCTTATGTCGATTTAAACGATGCTTTCCGTTTAACCGTTTTTAGTGATTATATTAATGCTGAAGTGGAGGACGACAATTTACCTCGCACGCCGCCTATGCGATTTGGCAGTGAACTAAGCTATGTCAATGACGGCTTAACTGCCGATGTCGGTTTTACGTGGTATGACGACCAAACCGATGTGGCTTCATACGAAACCACGACCGACGGCTATACGCTGGTTAATGCCAATGTGCAGTATGAGATATCTGGCCAGGGTGTTGATTGGGTACTGTTCGCTAAAGGCAGCAACCTTACCGATGAAGAGGCACGTGTTCACACATCCTTTTTGAAGGACAAGGCGCCGCTTCCGGGCAGAAATATCACCTTTGGTGTAAGAGCGCTATTCTAAAAAGCCTACCTCGACGCATTGGCAGCGTTGTTGCCAATGCGTCATTTTGTTGAGTTTGTGCGACTGTTGGTTTGAACATACCCAAGTGTGACAGGTATTATCAGTAGCGTCCTTGTCTCTCGGCTCAAATGGTATGAACATTGTTACTCCTCGATTACGTTTACGCCCGCTTTCATTAGATGATAAGCACTGGATCCTCACCCTAAATCGAGACCCCCTATGGCTTAAATTTATTGGCTGTAAATCAATCTTCACCTTACAAGATGCATGTGATTACATTGCGCGTACCAATGCCCAACGAGATGAGTGGGGATATGGTTTGTGTGCTGTGGTATGTCAGTCTACGGGTAACCCTCTAGGGGTATGTGGTTTGTTTAATCGGTTTTCGTTTCGCTGCCCAGATTTAGGATTTGCATTACTGCCAGAAGGACGAGGAAAAGGCGTGGCAAATGAAGCCTGCCAAGGCGTGATGGCGTGGGCGAAGCAACAAGGTTTTGATTTTCTTACCGCCATGACCCACCCACACAATGTCGCGTCACAGCAATTACTGGTGGGTTTGGGGTTTCACAAGCACGGTTTTTATGCAGATAAAGGCTTTGATGTTCAGCATTTGTATTGGCTTAAGTTTTAGTAAACCTTTATAAATGCAGGCGTTCAGCGAGGCCACCTATGTGCACCTCGCAAAGGAGTGATTAAAGTGGTGGGAGTACCGTCACTTTCTTTATCACAATGGGCTCAATAGGCACGTTGTTCGCATTTAGCACCAATGAGTACTCTGTTTCTACTTCTGACATGGCATCTACCACATCTTCCCCTTCCACGATGAGGCCAAAAACCGCGTAGCCCCAATCTCGCCCGGGGTTCAGGCTTTCGTTATCGTTAACGTTGAAGAAAAACTGACGGTTTGCGGTATGAGGATCATTTTGGCGAGCCATGGCAATGGTGTGTAAGTCATTAGTTAACCCATTACCCGATTCGTTAAAAATAGCAGGAAAGTTCGACTTCCCTTCAAAATCAGTGGTGTAACCGCCGCCTTGTACAACAAACCCAGGCACAATACGATGAAAAATGGTGTCTTCATAACTGCGTTTATCTACGTACCGTAGAAAGTTATTGACAGTAATTGGCGCGCGACGCCTATCAAGTTCTACAACAATATCACCCATGGAGGTTTCAATCTTAACCCGAGGATAATAGTTGTCAGGTTGAATATGTGAACCATCGGATTTATTTGCCGCATGGGCAAGGCTGGTGACTGCCACACTCAATACAAAAATAATGGAGGCAAATGTTTTTAACATAAAAAGTCCTTTAACGTTTTGCTGTGCCTAGTACTACGAATTTATTGTCACTTGCTATCACCTTAGCACCGCCGAATAGGCGTTTAAGTTTTATGTGATATTCAAGGTGTCTGTTACCTACAACAATAAGGTGACCACTTTTCACCAAGCATTCTCGGGCATCTTGAAACATCTGCCACGCAATATGATCGGTAATCGCATTTTGCTGATGAAACGGCGGGTTGCAGAACACTTTAGTGATTTCAGGTGTGGGCTTTTTGTTTAGCAAGGCTTCAAGACAGTTACTGGCCACAAATTCACACTGATCTATTTTGTCTGGGAAATTTTCTAAGACATTTAAGCGGGCGCTTTCCACAGCCATGTAAGATTCATCCACAAAAAACACTCTACAATCCGGTGCCATCGCCAGTGCCTGTAACCCTAATACGCCATTGCCGCAGCCTAAGTCTACGACCACATCATTGCTGCTCACTGTCATGTGAGGCAAAAGTACGCGGGCACCAATATCTAGCGATTGACGAGAGAATACATTGGCATGGTTATTCAGTTGCACTGTTTTGCCGGTGGGCAATGTGCAAGTCCACCGGCTAGGGTAATCATTGGTTTTTGGGCGAAGTGCCGGCGACACTTGGCAGAAGATGAGACGAGACTTCTTCTTAGCCAGCGACGTTGTGGTTGGCCCCAGTATATTTTCAAACAGTGCTAAAACAGATTTAGTGATAGATTTCACTTTGCCTGCAGCGATAATCTGAGTATCCGGTGTGGCCACCTTTCTAATATCGATAAGCTGTTGTTCTAACAGCGCCAAAGTGCGAGGAACTTTGATTAATATGATGTCAGGCGCTAAATGTGTGTCTAGCGTAAGGCTTTCCACACTGGTGAGTGACCTTACCGGTGCGCTTATTTTGTCGTTATCATCAATGACGGGGTTCAATTGGTTGGCTTTTAAGTTTTCACCTAGGCTTTTTAACGCAATGAAAGAATCTGAAATCCAAATAGGGTTATGTTGCGTAAACCAACAACCAAGAGCACCAAAGTCGTCATTGAGAATGAGCATGTTTGCGGTTAGTGATTGCTCGCTCACTAAATCGTCCACATGAGAAATGAGTAGCTCGTCGGCACTGTCCCATGCTTGTAAACTCACATGTTGGTGCTTTTCGGGATAGCGAATTAAGGTAAACTGGCGCTCGGCCAGAATAAATTCTGTGTTCATTTAATTCTTTCTAAGGTTGTCGGGTCATTATGCAACTACCCCTTTTTTCCGGTACAGAAAAAGCAGTGAAGTCACCGTTCACGCTTCCGTTACCAGAAGCCCACGTGCGCTATTATCCGCAATGGCTTACCACAGAGCAAGCCAACCTTTACAAGAAGCGGCTCGTCGAGTCGTTGCCATGGCGCCAAGACAGTCTACGTATGTTTGGTAAGTCTATCCCAATTCCTCGATTACAGTCGTGGCACGGCGATGCCAATTGTCACTACACCTATTCAGGTTTGTCCCTTTCCCCCGCGCCATGGACCAAGGAGTTGGCCGCTATTCGTGACTTATGTTCGGCCGAAGTTGGCGCACATTTTAATAGCGTACTGGCAAATTGGTATCGAGATGGTCAAGATAGCATGAGTATGCACGCCGACGACGAACCAGAGCTTGGCCCCGCGCCCACGATTGCGTCGGTAACCTTGGGTGAAGCCAGGCCGTTTGTTTTTAAGCACAAAGAAACAAAAGCGCGCCATGTTCAAGTGTTGGAACACGGAAGCTTGTTAGTGATGTCAGGTAGTACACAACACCATTATTTTCATGGTATTGCAAAGACGACAAAACCAATCGGTGATAGAATCAACCTCACGTATCGACAGTTAATTTTGCCTGATTGAGTTAACCATGAATGTACAAGATTTTTTAACGTCTGCACTAAAAGAGGCGTTGCACCCGGTCTATTTAGATATCCGCGACGAAAGCTTTATGCACAGTGTCCCCGACGGCGCGCAAAGTCATTTTAAGGTGACAGTGGTGTCAGACGAATTTGAAGGTAAACGCTTGATTGCTCGTCATCGCCAAGTTAATGCGTTGGCAGATGAGGCCCTTAAAGGCCCGGTACACGCATTGGCGTTGCATACTTATACGCCACAAGAGTGGGAAGCGCGCGGCGGTCAAGCGGCGAATTCCCCTGCGTGCCTTGGTGGCAGTAAACGCGATTAACCCTTTATAAGGAGCAGATACAAACATGGAAGTGAAAAGTACCTTTAAGGCCTACTTTCAAATTCTTGAAACCCCCACGGTGCAAGTCGTGCTATTAGGCGGTGGTTTTTTGTTACTTATGCTGTTTGAGACAATGGGAGTATTAACGCCATTCGATACCCAGCTTCATGGCGCCTTATCACAGTACCCGTTGGCTGAGTGGCAGCAGGATATACTGAGGGATGCTACCGCCATGGGCAGCAACAGTGTGTTGTTGTTTATTGCTTTTGTAGCGGCATTAGGACTTAAATTTCAAGGCTATACTAAACAGGCGAGTACCCTGGTATTTGCCGTTATTGCGGGGTTAGCATTAACCTTTGCGTTAAAGTATGGAATAAGTCGCGGTCGTCCACCGCTGGCTCAACACCAGGTAGACGTATACACGCAAAGCTTTCCCTCTGCCCATGCAATGATGTCTACCATAGTGTATTTTTATATAGCTCGCCTTTTTGCTAAATCGACCACGCAGATCTCAGTCAAAATATGGGTGTACATGGTGGCTGGTTTACTTACCTTTTTTGTGGGGGTTAGTCGGGTATTTTTGGGCGTACATTGGCCTACCGATGTGCTGGCGGGATGGTTAGGTGGTGGTGCCTTTGTGGCATTTTGCTTTTATATTCTAAAGTGGCAGCGAAAACTGCGTATTCGCCATCAGTAAAGGGTAGGGCAGCATTAACATTGGCAGGGTCAAATGAATATCACGCGCGTATTGGGTTATTGCTAAAGGCAGACCCGTTTCGCTGGCGGTGCTTACTGGCCCTGCAGTCTCTTCAACTTCCCCAAGGTTATATCGGTGCTGGCTTTTTACGTAATTGCATTTGGGACAGCCTGTTACCAGAGCATCGTTCAAACTTCACTCATAGTTCACCGCTTAACGATATCGACGTTATCTATTTTGATGTAAAGGATACGAGCAAAGAAACAGAACGCTTATTGGAAACACAACTTAGCCGTAGGGTTCCTGAAGCTAACTGGCAGGTAAGAAATCAAGCGCGTATGCACCTTAAGCATGGTCATGCTGCCTATAAAAACTGTGAAGAAGCTTTGTCGTATTGGATAGAGCGAGAAACCTGCGTGGCGGTAAGATTAACCGATGAGGGAAAATGCGATATTCTTGCGCCTTACGGTATAGATGCGAATTTTTCAGGTACGCTAAGTATTAATCCGCAATACCCCAGACCCAGTGTATTTCGTCAAAGAGTGAACGACAAAGGCTGGTTGACCCTCTGGCCTTTTTTAACCCTTTCGGGGTGACGCCGCTTTCTGCGCTATCTCTACCACTTTATTCGCGATGGAAGGCAAAGTGGTATTTTCATTCATGGCTTGTTTTTGCAATCGTCGATAGGCCTCGTGCTCACTGATTTTAAATTGCTGCATTAGAATTAATTTCGCTCTATCAATAAGCTTATGTTCTGTGATGGCGCGCTTGGCTTCTTCTAGCTCACGGGTCATATCTTCGATGTATTGTGCCTGCCCTCGCAATAAATCATAAAACGAGCGATGTGCCGATAGCGTTTCAGTTTGTCCGTCTAGCGTAGGGTGGGGATGTGCATCATGATCTTCCACTAGCCCAGGCATGCTGGGGTCAAACAACAACGTTAATGGGGAGCCTTCTGGCACATACTCATCAGAAAAACTACTAATGAGACGCTGATGGTTTTTCATTTCATTTTGGGCGTTCGTGACTTTGTGTCTCGCCTCGTTAATTAACCCTTCGGTGAGGGTATTTTCAATTTCTTGCATGGCATCGATGCGGCGAGTGGCAACGTCGAACCACACTTCACTAATTTCAGGTGCAATAGGGCTACCATCGGCCAATTGCGCAATCATTTTTCGTAGCTGGTTAATATCATGCGCCGCAGGGCTATCGTTTAATTTATCTAGTAAGGCGGTTTGCTTGGCGGCGGCGAATTCTTGAAATACAGAGAAGTGGTGCAATTGCGCTTGTTGGAGCGTGCATAGTTTTTCACATAAACGTTTATCAAAATGAGTTTCGGCAAAACCAATGGCCCCCCAGGCCCTTTCTTGGCCCGCATACTCTTTGCCCTGCATAAAGTTAAACAGTGCCACGAGGGTGCGAGTGATAGTGGGATCACTGGCAATATCCGCAGCTTCAAATATCACGGTAAGTAACCCAGCCACTAACCGACAATATGCACGAGTAGACTCGAGGGCTGATAATGATAAGCCCGACACCTTTTCCCTCAACACAGGCAAATAGTCGATGCCTTGAAGGGCTAACGTGATGCTGCTTAACAGGCGCGGGTTAGCGTTGACTCTATCTTGAGTTAGAAATAGCGATTTAAGCTGGCTGCGTAATATGGATTCAGCGTCTTTTGCGTGCGCAATATGAGTGTCTCTTTGCTCAACGAAACGGGTACCTTTCGATGCAAGGTAAATGTTACTGGCTCCCCGCTCTTTTTGCAGAGCATGCACTACATTTTTCACGGCAATAACAATACGGCAGTTGCTGGATAACTGTTCTAGCACGTTAATTTCAGCATGCTTGGCAGCTAATAAAAAGCGCTTGGTTGCATCGCTTAAATTATCGGCATGTGCAGTTTGGGTATCGGTAGGCATGATTCAGTGTTTACACCCTAATAGATGAGCTTATACCGGGCGTGTGCGCCGTCTCACGTAAGCTCACTATCCGTATGCATAAAATTTGAGTGAATAACATAAGAAAAGCAATGGCTATGCCCACTTTTCGCCTCTTGCATAAAATGAGCTAGATTGCTGAATTTAAACGTATTTCTTTAAATATTGTCGCAGTGTGGAGAAGCAATGAGAGACATTGATAGTCTCTGTTTGCGCTATTTTGGTGCAGCACGACCCTTTCTAGCAGAAATACCTCTGCCTTGCGCTACTGTCTTACTACTCTTAAAAACCAGCCAACAAAGAGGGAAATCAAAAAGCCGAAAAATGCCATAAGCAGCGTTATAGTGGGAAGTTTGCCAGAAAAATTAGCGTTTTCGCCGGTTTCTTCACTGATCAGCATGCCAGAGGCTTGAAAGATGAATAATGCGGCGATTGAGAATAACAGAATGACGCCAGTGGACATAAAGGTGGCTTTCCAATAAGACTTGGGGGCAGTCCAGTGTATGGCGCCTGCAACCAATACACACAAAAGGGTCAATATATAAGGGACCACATACACTCCTTAACACGTTAATTAAGATTCAGGGTTGGCCGTTAGACAAAAAATAAACACCTGACACGACGACACTAGCAAAAAAGTAACGATGCCATGTATTACTATGAATGTCAGCTTACTTAGGTAATTTATTCTACGCTTTCATCGTCATAGAGTGTGCTTTAGGTTGGTGCCCTTTAACATTCTATTAAAAGATTTTAAGCCAAAATGGTGATAGAATCGCCACCACTTTCTACGTGCTTACTTAGTGCTGCTTGTCTGCAAGCACAGCGTAGCATGCCTATATTAATTATTTTAACTCCTGAGAAAACATGTTTGATTTAATTACGAGTCGCGATAGCAATGTTAAAAATGACGTGCTCTCTGGCATTACCGTTGCGTTAGCATTGGTACCAGAAGCAGTGGCCTTTGCCTTTGTTGCAGGTGTTGAGCCTATGATAGGCCTCTATGCCGCCTTTATGATGGGCTTGATTACGTCAGCAATTGGTGGACGTCCTGGAATGATTTCAGGGGCCACAGGTGCAATGGCGGTGGTCATGGTAGCCCTGGTTGCTCAGCATGGCGTGCAGTACCTTTTCGCTGCGGTCATCCTTGCCGGTTTACTCCAGATACTGTGTGGCGTGTTCAGGTTGGGTAAGTTTATTCGACTTGTACCCTATCCCGTCATGCTAGGCTTCGTGAACGGGTTAGCCATCGTCATCTTTCTTGCCCAGTTAGGACAATTTAAAGTCATTAACGCCGCTGGCGAACTTAGCTGGATGCAAGGCACTATGCTTTATTGGATGCTAGGTTTGGTGGCACTAACCATGGCAATTATTTACTTGCTGCCTAAGCTGACCACCGCTGTACCGGCTTCCTTGGTGGCGATTATTACTGTCACAGCACTGGTGCACGGCTTAGATTTAGAGGCTCGTACTGTGATTGATTTCGTTCGCGATTTATTACCTGCTGAACAAAAAGCCAGTGCCACCTTAGCGGGTGAGTTGCCTAGTTTTGCTATCCCTATGGTGCCGTTCAATTGGGACACCCTAATGATTATTCTACCTACCTCAGTCATTCTCTGCTTGGTGGGCTTAATTGAGTCGCTTCTTACGTTGTCGCTTATTGATGAAATGACAGATACACGGGGTCGAGGCAACAAAGAATGTGTGGGTCAGGGCGTTGCTAATACAGTAAATGGTTTCTTTGGCGGCATGGGCGGTTGTGCCATGATTGGGCAGAGCATGATCAATATTAATTCAGGTGGTCGTGGTCGACTTTCTGGTATTACAGCGGCGTTAGTTTTGCTCGGGTTTATATTGTTTGCTGCGCCACTTATTGAAATGATTCCTTTGGCTGCCTTGGTAGGTGTGATGTTTGTAGTGGTTATTGCCACTTTCGAATGGGCTTCATTTCGCATTATTCGAGGTGTTAACAAAGAAGACGCCTTCGTTCTGTTTTTAGTCACCGGCGTGACTGTTATTGCTGACCTTGCCATTGCGGTGGTCGTGGGGGTCATCGTGTCAGCGCTTGTTTTCGCTTGGAAGCATGCACGTCACATCGAAGTGAAAAGCCATATCGATAAAGATGGTTGGAAAGTCTACGACCTTGAAGGGCCATTATTCTTCGGATCAGTGACTCACTTTAAGGATTTGTTTGATATAGCCAACGATCCCCAAGACGTGGTTATCGACTTTAAAGAGTCACGTATATGGGACTCTTCAGGTATAGATGCATTGGATACCTTGGCTGATAAATATGAGCTACAAGGTAAGAAGCTACACATTCGTCATATTAGTGACGAGTGCCGAAGCTTACTTCGCAAAGCGGATAAATTTGTTGAAATCAACGTGAGTGAAGACCCTCGCTATCGTGTAGCCACAGACAAACTTGCTTAAGGGAAGCCCGCTCTTGTTCGCACCATGGAAAGGCATTTTTGCCTTTCCATGGTGCACTAAAGGCTAGTGTCATTTGCGAATAAGCGAAAAAACCTCGATAAATTAAGCGCCTACTAATATGGCATCGTTTTTGGATACGTATTTAGTGAAAGTGTGAATGTGTGTCGAGCAATTTGCTCAAAACAATGTGTGTGTTGTGATTACGTGAATGGTCATAACAGTAGATAGGCAACGAAGCCCGCTCCAACGTTAGTTGGAGCGGGCTTTTTTTTTGCGATGAAAAAAGAGGAGAGACCATGACATCTCTGGCTTCGAAAGAACGAATTCTTGTTGTTGGTAACGGCATGGTGGGACACCACTTTGTTGAGCAGTTACATCAGGCCAACGAAAATGCTCAAATTACCGTGTTGTGCGGCGAGTCGCGCTTGGCCTATGACCGTGTTCATCTGTCCTCTTATTTCAGTGGTGCCAGTGCAGAAGACCTTGCATTAACTGATGCTGCTACTTATACAGAGTGGGGAGTGAATTTCGTTACGAACGCCATGGTAACCGACATTCTCCGTGATGAAAAAAAGGTATTAACCTCTGAAGGTCAGGCCTATGTGTACGACAAACTCATTTTGGCAACGGGTTCGTACCCCTTTGTTCCTCCTATTCCAGGCAATAACCAACCCCACTGTTTGGTTTACCGAACCATTGACGATTTAGAGGCAATAGAAGCTTCTGCCAGAGAAAGTAAAACAGGGGTTGTTGTAGGTGGCGGTCTACTGGGATTAGAAGCTGCAAATGCTTTGAAAGAAGCCGGTTTAGATACCCACGTGGTGGAATTTGCACCTCAGCTCATGGCCGTGCAACTTGATGTTACTGGCGGTCAAGTCCTCAAGGACAAGATTGAAGGTTTAGGGGTGACTGTGCATACCCAAAAAGCCACTCAGGTCATTGAGAGTGGCGAGCAGGCGCGATACCGTATGGTGTTTGCCGACGATACTTATTTAGAAACGGACATGATCCTGTTTTCTGCAGGTATTCGTCCTTCCGACCAGTTGGGCAAAAAAGCCAATTTGGCGCTAGGTGAACGTGGGGGCATCGTCATTGACGATAGCTGCCTAACCTCAGATCCCGATATCTACGCCATTGGTGAATGTGCCTTGTGGCAAAACCGTATTTTTGGCTTAGTCGCGCCTGGTTATACTATGGCACGCGCCGCCGTCAGTCATTTGACCGGTGGCGATACACGCTTTTCCGGCGCAGATATGAGCACCAAATTAAAGTTAATGGGTGTAGAGGTTGGCTCTATTGGTGATGCTCACGAGCGAACCGAGGGGGCGCAAAGTTACACCTACTTTAATCAACCGGAAGGTGTGTATAAAAAATTAGTGGTCGATGCTGAGCAAAAGCAAGTGTTAGGTGCTGTACTTGTGGGTGACACCAGTGATTACGACACGTTGTTGCAGTATGCCTTAAACGGAATTGAACTGCCCGAACAGCCAGAAAGCCTTATCCTCCCAAGTAGCGATGCCGCACCTGCGCTAGGGGCAGATGCATTGCCTGATACCGCCACGATTTGTTCGTGTCATAACGTAGCCAAAAGCGACATTGTCACTGCAATTGATGGGGGTTGCTGTAGCTTAGGGGATGTGAAAGGCGCAACGAAAGCAAGCACCGGCTGTGGCGGATGCACTGCATTGCTGAAAAATGTCGTAGACAGTGAGCTTGAAAAGCGCGGTGTTGAAGTGTCTAAAGCTATTTGTGAGCACTTCAATTATACCCGACAAGAGCTTTTTCACATTGTTAAAGTGAATGGCATTACCTCGTTTGAGCAGTTGCTTGAAGGTCATGGCAAAGGATTAGGCTGCGAGATTTGTAAACCTGCCGTGGGCTCAATTCTGGCCTCTGTGTACAACGACTATATTCTTAAACAAGAGCACCTCCCCCTGCAAGATACCAACGATATTTACCTTGGTAACATGCAAAAAGACGGGACTTACTCCATTGTACCAAGGGTGGCTGGCGGCGAAATTACCCCAGAAAAACTCATTCTTCTGGGTGAGGTCGCCAAGCAATATAACCTCTATACAAAAATAACCGGTGGCCAACGTATCGACCTTTTTGGGGCGCGGGTGGAGCAATTACCTGAAATTTGGGAAACCTTAGTGGCCGGTGGATTCGAAACGGGCCATGCCTACGCGAAAGCGCTGCGAACAGTGAAATCCTGTGTAGGCAGTACTTGGTGTCGATACGGTGTTCAAGACTCAGTAAAAACCGCTATTGATTTAGAAAACCGTTACAAGGGATTGCGCGCGCCACATAAAATCAAATTTGCGGTCTCTGGTTGTACCCGTGAATGCGCAGAAGCGCAAAGCAAAGATATTGGTGTTATCGCCACCGAGAATGGCTGGAATTTATATGTGTGTGGCAACGGCGGTATGAAGCCTCGTCATGGCGACTTGTTTGCCACCGATTTAGATACTGAAACCCTAGTACGTTATATCGACAGAGTCTTGATGTTCTACGTGCGTACTGCCGACCGACTCCAACGTACCTCAGTTTGGATGGACAATTTAGAAGGTGGCTTGGCATACCTTCAAGATGTGGTGATAAATGATTCGTTGAATCTCAACGATGAACTTGAAGCACAAATGAATACCTTGGTAGCAAACTATCAGTGCGAGTGGAAAACCACTATTGAAGATGAAGCATCACGCAAGCGTTTCCGTCAGTTTGTAAATAGCAAAGCTGCAGATGCCAATATTCAATTCGTTGAAGAGCGTGGACAAGTTCGACCGGCAACAGAAATGGAAAAAAAGCTAGGTACGAATAAAGCGATTCCAGTGGACGTAATTTAATTCCGGGAGAAGATGATGACAGCAACAACACAACTTGCCGCTCAGTGGCATGATGTCTGCGGGCTAGACGATTTAGTGAACAATAGTGGCGTATGTGCCCTCATCGGCGAACAACAAATTGCCATTTTTTCACTCACTATCAAGGGTGAGCAGCAAATCTACGCGATTAGCAATTGGGATCCCGTAGGGAAAGCAAATGTACTTTACCGCGGTTTACTTGGCTCTATTGGCGATGAAATTGTCGTAGCCTCACCGCTGTATAAAGAGCATTACTCATTAGTGACGGGGCGCTGTCTAGAGCGAGATGACGTCAGCGTGCTGGCATATAAAGTGAAGCGAGACGGTGACCGTATTTTTGTTGCCGTTGAATAATTCCAAATAAGATTGCGAAGTGAAATAGGATGAATATGGCCACACCCACCTACCAAGCGAATACATCGACAGAACAACTAAGGCAATCTACCTGCCCTTACTGTGGTGTGGGCTGCGGTGTGGATATCAGTTGCAACGTAAATGGGCGTGTCGTATCCCTGGACAAGATTTGTGGTACGCCCGAGCATCCGGCCAATCACGGTCGCTTATGTGTGAAAGGTACAAACCTGCTAGAAACAAACAGCCTTGGCGGGCGTTTGCTCCATCCAACCATAGCAGGGGAAAAGGTGGAATGGGACACAGCAACGCGCCTGATTGCCGACAAAATAACACAGACCGTAGCGCAGTATGGCGCGGATGCCGTTGCTTTTTATGTCTCGGGTCAGCTCCTGACAGAAGACTATTATATTGCCAATAAGCTAATGAAAGGCTTTATTGGTAGTGCCAACATAGACACCAATTCTCGCTTGTGCATGTCCTCAGCAGTAGCGGCATATAAGCGCGCATTTGGTGAAGATGTGGTGCCTTGTCAATATACCGACTTAGAGAGCACTGAATTGCTGGTGCTTACTGGTAGCAACACCGCATGGGCCCACCCTGTGTTATTTCAACGAATTCAACGGGCGAAATTGCGTAATCCCAACATGAAAGTGGTGGTGCTAGATCCGCGTAAAACAGAAACTTGTACCCTTGCAGATTTGCATTTACCGCTTAAGCCAGGTACAGACGTGGCGGTGTTTAATGGGTTGCTTAACTTTGCTCACACCAATGGCAGCATTGACGCAAACCGCGTACATACCTTTGCCGATGGACTGGATGACGCTGTGGCGGCTGCTAACGACATGGACATAGATAGCGTTAGCCAATATAGCGATGTAAACGCTAACGATTTACTCACCTTCTATAGGTGGTTTTGTGACGCTGAGCGCGTGATTACGTTTTACTCAATGGGCATCAATCAATCGGCCTTTGGCGTAGACAAAGCAAATGCCATCATCAATTGTCACCTAGCACTGGAGCAGATAGGTCGAGAAGGGGCGGGGCCATTTTCTATTACCGGCCAACCTAATGCCATGGGGGGAAGAGAGGTGGGCGGATTAGCGAATATGCTTTCGGCTCACAGAGACATTGAAAACCCCAAGCACCGGGACAGTGTCAAATCGTTTTGGAACGCGCCGCATATTTGTGAACATCAAGGCCTTAAGGCGGTGGATCTATTTGATGCTATGGCATCAGGTAAAGTGAAGTTTGTGTGGATAATGGGCACAAACCCCGTGGTGAGTATGCCACACCGAGAACAAGTGGAAAATGCCCTTCGCCGATGTGAAACCGTGGTGGTGTCAGATATTGTCAATAAAAATGATACCCTTGATTTTGCACATATTGCTTTGCCTGCAACCGGGTGGTCAGAAAAAGATGGGATGGTGACAAATTCAGAGCGAAGAATGTCTCGTCAAAGAGGCATACTTCCTCCCCCCAAAGAGGCGCGTCACGATTGGCAAATTATGTGCGATGTTGCCAAAAAAATGGGGTTTGAAGATGCCTTTGATTATTCTCATCCTTACCAAATTTTTGATGAGTTTGCGCGTCTTACTGCTTACGAAAATGACGATGAAAAATTGCTGAATTTAGCCGCTTTGGTTGGCATGACTCAACAGGAATACGACAACTTCAGCCCTGTACAATGGCCTCTTGAAAGGCGCTCTGATGGAAGTGTACAAACTATTCGCCCCTTTACTTCGTTAACCTTTCCAACGGATAACGGTAAGGCGAAATGTATTGCAGTGACGCCTCAGTTACCCCAACAAGTCACCACCGCTAGCTTTCCATTTGTGCTTAACAGCGGCCGCTCTAGAGACCATTGGCATACCATGACACGTACAGGGAAGGCCGCTAAATTACATGCGCATATGCCACACGCAAGCGTGTCTATGCATCCAATGGACGCACAAGCCCTGCAGCTTTCCTCAAAGGCTTATGTGAGTTTAAGCAGTGAAGTCAGTGGAGAAACCCCGTGTATTTTCCCTGTAAGTATTGATGAGGGTATCAGACGGGGAGAGCTTTTTATTCCCATTCACTGGTCCGGAGTTTGGGGTTCCCACAGCAAGCTCGCAAAGCTTTATGCTCCGGCGACAGATGCTATTTCTGGCCAACCCGAGTTAAAGCATGCCGCGGTTAATGTGGTGCCAACCTCATTTAAGAGTTTCGGGCAAGTGTGCATAAGAGAACAAGATGCGCAGCGTTTAGGCGATAGCTGGGGAGATTACTGGGCCAAAACTCAAACGGCACATGGCGTCAGCTGGTCAGTGGCAAGTCACCTTGATATTTCACAGTGGTTATCACACCTTTTAACCCGTTTACCCAAAGATTGGGTAATATACCAACACAAAAATACCTCAGGCGTCTGCCTAGTCGGTGTTCATAACGATACCGTGTGTGCCTTCGTCTCCCTTGGCCAGGTATGTCCTAGTCAATCACCGGATTGGCTACTGCCAATGGGGGGGATTGATAGCTTACTCAACTCAGCGCTCACTAACGACACCTTATCCAATTTGCTTCATGGACGTGTGGACGATGCCTTCACAAAAGGGGCACAGGTTTGTAGTTGCTTTAATGTGAGAGAAAAGACCATCAGTGAAGCGATTGAAGCTGGATGCCAAACGGTGGATGAGTTGGGTGAGCGATTAAAGTGTGGCACCAATTGTGGTTCTTGTAAGCCTCGACTGAGCGAAATGCTTAACGCTTTTGCTTCCCTTGAAATCCCCTCTGTTGAAACAGCCTAATTAAATAGGAGGCATTCACATGCAAACACTCACGCATCGTTGTCATTGTTTTTTGAAAGCAACCATTGATACTTCAGTGGAGTTAAAAGAGGTATTTTCACGTTATTTATCATCTTTTAGCCGCTCTGGAGCTAATCGCTCTAAGTATGGTCATGTCTTTATTGTTGGGGCAGGACCAGGGGATGCTGAGTTACTTACGGTTAAAGCGGTCAATGCTATTCAAAGCGCTGATGTGGTTTTGTTTGATGCCCTGGTTAGTAAAGAAGTATTGGCGGTGATCCCTCACCACGTAAAACGAGAATTTGTTGGTAAACGCTGTGGCAAGCACAGCATGACTCAACAGGAAATTTGTCAAAAAGTAGTGTTACTTGCTCAGCAAGGTGTCAACGTAGTACGGCTGAAAGGCGGTGACCCAGCGCTGTTTGCGCGTACCTGCGAGGAAACCACCGCGCTCACTCAAGCCAGCGTCGAATTTGCTATTATCCCTGGTATTACAGCCGCATCCGGTATGTCGGCCTACACGGGCATCCCTTTAACCGACAGACGCTGCGCCCAAGCCGTCAGTTTTATCACCGCACATTTTAGCGATCCTAAGACCTGGCCTGATATGCAGCGCCTTTGTGCCACTATGCAGCAGCAAACGGTCGTGGTGTATATGGGGTTAAGTCGTCTAGCACTGTTATCTGAGCGATTAATCGCCGCGGGGCTAAGTGCACAATGGCCGGTGGCAGTTATCGAAAATGCGACGTGCGCCAATCAACAAACGATGACCGGCACCCTTGAAACCATTTCACAGCAGGTTAAGACAGCAAACCTTCAAGGTCCGACGTTACTTGTATTTGGAAAAGTGGTAGAGTCGAGACAAGACGTTTCATTATCTCTGCTTCAATCGAATCTCAATGTCACAGCAATTTAGCGAATATATTAAAATAATTGGCAAGGGCCAAAAAGGTAGCCGAAGTTTAACGCGGGAAGAAGCTTACCACGCGATGAAAATGGTGTTAGCTGATAAAGTCACGGGCGAGCAACGAGGAGCTTTTTTAATGTTGCTGCGTACCCGTGAAGAAACGCCCGAAGAGGTGATTGGGTTTATAGACGCGTGTAGGGAACTGCTAGCGCCTGATTTATCAACCCTTACTCCACAAATCGATATAGGGTGTTACGCAGGTAAACGTCGGCAATTACCTTGGTATTTACTGGCGGTGGCGCTATTAGCACGAAAAGGCTACACCGTTATGCTACACGGCGCGCACGAGCCGGGTTCAGGCCGTTTGTACGCCAGCAAAGCGCTGCCCCTCTTAGGTTTACCTCCGGCAACAGATATACCTCACGCAAAATCACAATTAGCACAGGTTGGCGTAACCTACCTGGACTTGTCCCATTTACTCAGCCCGCTTAATAAACTGATTAAATTACGCGAGTTTTTTGGTTTGCGCTCATGTGCGAATACCTTAGCAAGGCTATTGAATCCCACCTTGGCCAAATGTTGCGTACAAGGTGTTTATCATATGCACCTTGATCATAAACATTGTCGTGTGAATGAAGCGTTTCCCGAGTTCGATGCACTTTGCTTTCGTGGCGATGGGGGAGATCCTGAGGTAAACAGCGAGCGAGACACCGAGCTATTTATTACCCGAAGCGGACAAACTCAAGAAATTATCCTGCCAGCACAAACGCAAAAGTGGGCATTGAAAGATACCGCAATGGATGTCAACGATATGCTCAAATTTTGGCGAGGTGAAATTCAACACGCTTATGGACAACAAGCGGTTATCGCAACCTTAGCAAGTTACTTAGTCCTGTTGGAAGATATTAGCGTCGAGCGAGGTATAGCGCTGGCTCTCGAGTTATGGAATCAACGGGAAGCAACACAATTACCCTTCAGCGGTTAGCCCAATCATTTTTCAGAAAGCCGGTTTTGACCGGCTTTTTTTGTTTTTCGTGGCCAAAACAGGACAAGTGAAAATCCTCTGCTATCTTTAATGCACTACATACGTAATGTGTTATTCCTCGCCTGATCTACTTAATTTTCCATTTCAACACAAACATAGGCGAGCAGGGTGCTGTGATATTAGGAGCAAGAGATGTTTTTTAAAAACAAAGAACTAGAAGCAGAAAATGCACGTTTAAAAAAGGAGCTGGCTGCCTTTTTGACGGTACAAGATGAGTTGCGGGAAGAAATGTTACACATTGCCCTTAACCCTCAAGGGCAAATTACTGATATTAATGATGGCTTCTCAACAGTATCAGGCTATGGATTACCCCAGTTACAAGGCAAAAGTTTATCTTCTTTAATTCCACAGCATCTAACCCAACATGATGGCGTAAAGCGTATGTTGAAGGCCATAAAAGATGGCGATCATTGGCATGGTATGATGAACTTTCTTCACGCCAACGGCGAGGAATTATGGTTTCGCGGTATTTTACAGCCCATTGAGGGGCAGAAGGACAACGTGATCCAGTTTGCCATTTACATGGCAGAACAGACCAAAGACATCACCAAAAGCCATGAAATGAAAGACATGCTAGCAGCGCTTCACAATGCCTCGGCCGTTATCGAATTTGATTTAAACGGAAATATATTGAAAGCCAACCATAACTTTCTTTCTACCATGGGCTATAGCGAGTCACAGATTGTCGGTAAACATCATCGAATATTCTGTAGTGCCGAAGACGCTGAATCTCCCGAATACAAAAGGTTTTGGCAAGATCTGAGCCAAGGTAAAATGTATTCAGATCGCTTTAAACGGGTGGACAGTCGCGGGAATGAGGTTTGGCTTGAGGCCTCATACAATCCCATTAGAGACGAATACGGAAAACTGTACAAAGTGGTGAAATTTGCCACTGTGATTACTGAACAGATGCAAAGGGAATTTGCTATTTCTGAGGCAGCTAACGTCGCTTTTAGTATTTCAAAAGAAACCGGCGAGCACGCAAAAAATGGCAATCAAGTGTTAGATAACACGGTTCGCATTATGGGAGAACTCACAGAGCAAACCGGGAAGGCGAGCAGTGGAATTAAAGAATTAGACGAGCAATCTCAAAAAGTGGCTGATTTGGTGCAAAGTATAAGTGGTATTGCTGACCAGACTAATTTACTGGCTTTAAATGCCGCTATTGAGGCCGCGCGTGCTGGGGATCAAGGTCGAGGATTTGCAGTGGTTGCCGATGAAGTTCGCCAACTCGCTTCACGCACCAGCAGTGCGACAGAAGAGATTGTTAACGTAGTGGTAGAGAACAGAAAGCTCACAGAAAATGCTGTACAGCTTATTGAGGCAGGACAAGAAAAAGCACGTGAAGCCCTAGAGTACTCAACAGAGTCAGGCAAAGTGATGAGTGATATTGAGAAAGGCGCCACAGAAGTGGTAAATGCCATCGGTCAATTTACCCAAAGGTTATAGCGGCCGCTTGACGTTCCAAGGCCTCGCTCGTTATGCACAAAAACGTGCTTATCTAGTGCATGGTTTGCACTTTTTTTGTTCAGTCTCTTTTGTGGCCTGAAGGGGGTAAAGTCAAAAGTTTAGTAATTTCATAAGGTTAAACTTTTGGCATGATCAGTGCTTTTTATAAATGTAACTCGTTCAATGCATAATATGACATTGAGTGATAATAAAAATAAGAAACGCTAGGAATATATCGCGTACATCTTCAGAGGTATGCAAGGAAGAGAAGGAATCCTCTTCATATAACAATACAGTCGCTTGTTTCTCATCGCGAGGTGACATAACAGGCATGGCAACGAAGCCCACCAGCAAATAATGCTAATCCATTATTCGCTGGTGGGTTTTTTTTTGGTTCGAGGAACGCAAATGTTTACGTTAAAAACTAGCTCGCTGTTAAAAAATGTACCCAAAACACTGACGAAAGTACTCGCCCTGACGCTCATGGTCAGTGCTCCCCTAAGCCTTGCGCAAAGCGAAGAAAGCGTGGGGTGGCCAGAGAAAGAAGAACTTAAATTCGGTTTTATTAAACTAACCGATATGGCTCCCCTTGCCATTGCCTATGAAAAAGGCTTCTTCGAAGATGAAGGACTGTACGTAACACTGGAAGCACAAGCGAATTGGAAAGTGTTGCTTGACCGTGTTATCGACGGGCAATTAGATGGTGCGCATATGTTGGCTGGGCAGCCACTAGGCGCAACCATTGGGTTTGGTACGGAGTCCCACGTTGTCACTGCATTTAGTATGGACTTAAACGGTAATGGTATCACTGTCTCCAACGAAATTTGGGACAAAATGAAAGCCCATATTCCCGTAAAAGAGGGTAAACCAGTACATCCTATTAAAGCAGATTACCTAAAACCTGTTGTGGATGAATACCGCGAAGCGGGTAAGCCATTTAAAATGGGGATGGTATTTCCTGTCTCTACTCACAACTATGAACTTAGATATTGGTTAGCAGCAGGTGGTATTCATCCTGGTTACTATGCACCTCATAAAGGTGATACCTCTGGGCAAATAGATGCTCAAGCGCTACTGTCGGTTACGCCACCACCACAAATGCCAGCCACGATGGAAGCCGGCACCATTTACGGGTATTGCGTAGGTGAGCCATGGAACCAGCAGGCGGTATTTAAAGGTATTGGTGTGCCAGTGATCACCGATTACGAAATTTGGAAAAACAACCCAGAGAAAGTATTTGGCGTAAGCCAGGCTTGGGCGGATAAATACCCTAATACGCATATCCGAGTGGTTAAAGCGCTTATCAGAGCCGCCATGTGGTTAGATGAAAACAACAATGCCAATCGTCCTGAAGCAGTAAAAATTCTTGCTAAAAGCACGTATGTAGGTGCGGATGAAGAAGTACTGGCTAACAGTATGACAGGTACTTTCGAATACGAAAAAGGCGACAAACGCGAGGTGCCTGATTTCAACGTGTTCTTCCGTTATAACGCTACCTTCCCTTATTACAGTGATGCCATCTGGTACTTAACGCAAATGCGTCGTTGGGGGCAAATTTCTGAACCTAAGTCAGACGACTGGTACAAGGACATTGCGCGCAAAGTGTACAAACCTGAAATTTATGCGGTGGCGGCGAAAGCCCTTATCGCTGAAGGCAAAGCCGATGCGGCAGACTTCCCAGAATTCGATACAGAAACAGGGTTTAAACCACCGCAAAGCGAGTTTATCGACGACGTCACTTACGATGGTTCAAAACCCAACGCTTATTTAGAGCAGTTTAACATTGGCTTGAAAGGCGAAACGGTACTGTAATCCGAACATCCACAGGTATTCATGGAGAAATTTATGAGCAAAATGGCAAATATCCTCAGTGTGTCCCCTACCAGAGCCCCCTCTGGCGGGGCACTCGCTAAAGTGTATCAATCAGCACCGGTATTGTTGTTGCCATTGATTGGACTGCTGATGTTTTTAGCGGTGTGGAATGGTGTGGCGAAATCCAT
Source organism: Alteromonas australica (assembly GCF_000730385.1). Classification (NCBI taxonomy): domain Bacteria; kingdom Pseudomonadati; phylum Pseudomonadota; class Gammaproteobacteria; order Alteromonadales; family Alteromonadaceae; genus Alteromonas; species Alteromonas australica. The sequence goes on from NZ_CP008849.1 coordinate 742,198, forward strand.
TGATACGTCTTTAGGGCAGTTCCCTGGTCCTGCTCAGGTATGGGAACAAGCGGGTGTATTGATTGATGAGCACAACGCACAGCGCGAAAAAGCGGATGCATTTTACGAGCGACAAGCGCAGCGTAATGCGGCAAGAGTGGCACAAGATCCAAGCTATGAACCTAAAGTGAGAGACTTCACCGGCGCACCTACTTTCATTGACCAAATATGGACAAGTTTGTATACCGTGATGGTGGGGTTCTTTATCGCGTCTATCATTGCTGTGCCGTTGGGTATAGTGTGTGGTTTAAGTAAGTCAGCTTATACTGCGATTAACCCGCTTATTCAGCTGTTCAAGCCGGTTTCCCCGCTTGCGTGGCTGCCCTTAGTCACTATGGTCGTGAGTGCCTTGTATGTCAGTGATGACCCCGCCTTTTCGAAGTCGTTTGTTACCTCAGCATTTACCGTATCACTCTGCTGCTTATGGCCGACGCTTATCAATACAGCCGTTGGTGTATCCAGTATCGATAGTGACCTTATAAACGTGAGTAAAGTACTTCGCTTAACACCGTTTTCCCATCTCACGAAAATTGTATTGCCATCGTCCATCCCTATGATTTTCACCGGTTTGCGCTTGTCCTTAGGCATAGGTTGGATGGTATTGATTGCGGCAGAAATGTTGGCGCAAAACCCTGGGTTAGGGAAGTTCGTCTGGGATGAGTTCCAAAATGGTAGTTCAGAGTCACTGGCTCGAATTATGGTGGCAGTGCTCACTATTGGGGCTATCGGCTTTGTGTTAGATAGAGCCATGTTATCGATACAGCGATTCGTAAGCTGGGACAAAACCAGCGTATTACGCTAGTCAAAGGAGACACATATGCAACCTAAACATTTAGAACTAACCCAAGTAGGGATTGACTTCCCTACACCAAAGGGCCCGTTTACTGCGCTCACCGACGTTAACCTTAAAATAGCGAAAGGTGAATTTGTTTCTCTTATTGGCCACTCAGGTTGTGGTAAATCCACCGTACTGAATATTGTCGCGGGCTTGCATACAGCCACTACCGGAGGCGTCATCCTCGATGGTGCGGAGGTGAACTCTCCGGGGCCTGAGCGTGCAGTCGTGTTTCAAAATCATTCATTGCTGCCTTGGTTAAGCGTGTATAAAAATGTTGAGTTAGCGGTAAAACACGCTATGCGTGGAAAATCGAAACAGGAAATGCGTGATTGGGTCATGCACAACCTTGAACTCGTTCATATGACCCATGCTTTAGATAAGTTGCCCAGTGAAATCTCTGGTGGCATGAAGCAAAGAGTCGGTATTGCCAGGGCACTGTCTATGCAACCTAAAGTGTTACTTATGGATGAACCCTTTGGGGCGCTTGACGCACTTACACGTGCACATTTGCAGGATGCGCTTATGGAAATTCATGCAAATTTGGGTAACACAGTGATTATGATTACCCATGACGTGGACGAAGCCGTTTTGTTATCCGATCGTATCGTGATGATGAACAATGGCCCAGCGGCCACCATTGGTGAAATACTCAACGTTGAACTGCCACGCCCACGTGAACGTCTTGCGCTGGCGGATAATCCTGAATACAACCACTATCGTCATGAAGTGCTCACCTTTTTGTATGATAAACAAAAAAAAATTGAGCCTGTCTCGCCACATATTAAAGCCAATAAGGAAAAGGAGACGTCTGAATCAAAAGCTTCAAACAGTTCAGATGCTGCCTAAGCTGTACGCCGTAATCTGATTTAAATACGTTAATTGTAAAAGGAACGTTTTCTTGGTTTTACACCAGGAAGGGAGCCCTTTACCTAAAAATCACTATTTGAAACTCACATTTAAGAAAGAGTTTAGTTCGATAAGGGAACGCATAATGAAAAATCAAAAGAGGTTCACACTGGCGTTAGTCAGTACAGCGGTATTGTCATCGTTGAGTGTTTCAGCGATGGCTGATGAAGATTGGTACGACATACTTAGCAATTCCAAAGCATGGGCAGACTTAAACTTGCGCTATGAAGGTGTTGATCAAGATAATGCCTTAGACGATGCCAGCGCGTTAACACTAAGGACACGCTTGGGCTTTCAAACAGGCAGTTTAAATGGGTTTTCATTTACTGCAGAAGTAGAAGACAGCCGAATTGTTATGGGGCAGGGCGATTATACTGTGGGACCTACAGGCTATAATGTAGGCGAGTATTCGGTGATTGCAGACCCTGAAACCACCGAAGTAGATCAAGCATTTCTACAATACAAGACTGAAGGTTTGACCTTAAAAGCAGGCCGCCAAGTTATCGCATTGGACAATCATAGATTCATCGGCCATGTGGGCTGGCGTCAAGACCGTCAAACGTTTGATGGCGTAAGCGCGAAATACGTAGTCAGTGAGAACGTGGATGTATTTTATGCTTACCTCAATCAACGTAATCGTATCTTTGCAGAAGCTGCAGATTTTGATTCTAAAGATCACCTGATCAACGCTAATTTCAAAACTGAAATGGGTAAGTTCACCGCTTATGCGTACCTGTTAGAAGTTGATAATGATACCGCCAATGGCTTAGATACCTATGGTATTCGCTATAGCGGTAGCTATAAAACACAGAGCGTAGGCTGGGGATACGGCGCTGAATACGCTTCCCAAACGAGTGAGTCAGGGTCTGGCGATACTGCCACCGAATACGATGCTAACTATTTGAATGCGTACTTAGCGGCAACGGTTTCAGGTATTACAGCGAAAATTGACCACGAAGTGTTAGGCAGTGACGACGGTGCTTACGGTTTCTCTACCCCTCTTGCGACTTTGCACAAATTTAATGGCTGGACCGATCAGTTTCTTGCCACTCCAGCGCAAGGTTTAGTCGACACAACATTCTCTTTAAGTGGGAAGTTGGGTAAAGGTAAATGGTTATTGTCTTATCATAACTTTAGCGCAGATGAGAGTACCGAAGGTGTTGACGACTTAGGTAGTGAAGTGAACGTGCAATATACTGGGAAGCTGATGGAACGTTTCAATTTTGGTATTAAATATGGTCATTACATGGCTGAAGATATCAAAGTAGATGCGGATAAATTCTGGGTCTGGGTGGGGACAAAGTTCTAAGCCTATGCCGAGGATGACGTTACCACAAAATGTGCTTTTGTTTCTTCTCTGCGGCGGCCAGTCACGTCGTATGGGAAGAGACAAAGGCTCATTGTTGTTTCAAGGAACTAGCTTTGAGCAACGTACCAAGCGAATTGCCCTTGACGCCGGTGTTACTGATGTTTGCACTGTGGGAGGCAAGGGTAAAGATATTGTCGATTGTATTCCTCATCGAGGGCCGGCAGCGGCCACGATTTTTGCCATGAATGAGGCAAAAGAAAACATCCTTAATCAGGCACATGCGCTGGTTCTTTTACCGGTAGATATGCCGATGTTAAGTGCGGTGTTACTGCACCAGCTTATTGGGTTGAGTTTATCTCAGCAAACAAGCTGTTATTACAATAGAGACTGGTTTCCATTGGTTATCTACAAACCCGTTGATTACCTCGAAGAACTTAATAAGTTAATCACCGACTCACCGATGCCTTCAATGAAAGCGCTTGCCAACGTGTGTCACGCACAATCGGTTCCCCTTTCTTCGCGTTTGCACTTAGCATTACTCAACGTCAATACGCCACACGACTTTTCACAGTTGCAATCACTAACCCAACGTAGCCAAACGCAGATTTCTTAAGGCAGAAGCCACCCCTTTTTTACGGCATTATCCAACTGTGTATTAACGTAATCCCATAAGCTTGGTGCACAGGTAATAAGGTGTTTGTTTCTTTGTGCAATTTTCTCCCGTGTCACCCCATGCTTTTTCCAACTGCCCCCTTGATTTTGCATGTTTTGAAACACAGGCAACACTCTATCCATCGCTTTTGCAAATTCAGCGTCAGGCGTTTCTGCCTCTTCAAACTCTAGCCATAATGCCAGCAGCTCCTGATTTAAAGGCGCAGGAAGCAAACCAAAGATTCGTTTAGCGGCTGCCAGTTCTTTTTCTGCTTGGGCTTCATGTTCGGCTGCTTCTTGAAAGGCAAACAAATCTCCGGCATCAATTTCTACTACGTCATGTATAAGAATCATTCGAACAACGCGGCTAATATCAATCGGTTGTGCAGCAAAGGGAGCAAGCGTCGTTGCCATTAAAGCAACATGCCAGCTATGCTCCGCAGAATTTTCTTGCCTATCGTTATCAAGGGGGAGGGTAATTTGCCGCTTTACTGCTTTTAATTTATCTAATTCGGTTATAAATTCGCTAAATTGGGCTGGAGTTAATGTCATAAAGATTCCAATGCTAATCAAAAAAGGCCGATAAGAGTATCGGCCTTCAAAATAACTCAATGTATTTTACTTTTGCTTAGATAACCAACCAATAAGGTCGGAAATATCGTCAAGAGACATGTCTGAGGTAAAGGTGGGTTGATACTTGCCGTTTACAATAAAGCTAGGCACACCTTTTATGTAATTTCTATTTTTATCAATTTCTTGCTGGTTTTTGCGCATCATACTGTTCACGCCAAAACTATTGGCGAGTTTATCAAACTCAGCGCCGTCAACACCATTAACAACAAAGATATTACGTAAGTCTTTTAGACCAGTAACAGATGCACGTTGTTTGTGAATATAGTTGAAAATAGCAGTGTTAAGCGCGTCTTCTTGCTTCATTGCGCGGGCAATGAGCATTGCCTTTGTTGCATCGTTTTGTACATCAGGGCCAGTGAAGCCCATAAAGTTAACGTGGACTTTGTTAAATTTGACGTTGTCGCCCATTTTAGTTTTGATGTCTTTTATCACTGGCTCAAACTGAAAGCAATGTGGGCACCAAAAAGAGAAAAACTCTGTAATCACAGGCTTGCTGGTGGCGTCTTCATCAAGCACCTTATAGTGAGTGCCTTCTTTCCATTTTACGTCACTATCTTGTGCACACGCGGTAAGCGGGATAAGTAACGCCATAATAAACAGTACTGCAAACTTTTTCATTGGAGTAAGTCCTTCGATGAGATTTTTTATTGTTACGATGAAGGTTAACACAAGCCTTTACAAGGCACTAGCGTACGCGACCATCTGGGTATTTTATGCAACGAATGGCCTGAGTATGCTCTTGTACTGAACCTGTAAGCGGCTTCATCGTTTGCTTGTCAGCGCTAAAACCCTAATTTAAGTGGGGGCTCTTGCATGGCAGACATTTGCTCTTTTAACGCAAGAATTTGACCTTCCCAGTATTTGTCGTCGGCAAACCAAGGAAAGGCACGTGGGAACGCGGGGTCCTCCCAGCGTCGCGAAAGCCATGCCATATAATGAACCATACGCATGGCCCGTAACGGTTCGATAAGCGCCAGTTGGCTGTTATCAAATTCATTAAATTCTTCGTAAGCTTCCACCAGTGTGTCTAGCTGCAGCAATTGTTGTTGTCTGTCGCCACTTAGCATCATCCATAAGTCTTGAATCGCGGGACCCATTCGGCAATCATCCAAGTCAACAAAAGTGGGGCCATCACGCCATAGAATATTACCGGGATGACAATCTCCATGCAGGCGAATAACGCCCTGACTTTTATAGTTAGCAGATGCTTTTTCAATGACCGGATTTAAAATGGCAAAAAATGCCGTCTTTAAATGGTCGGGTAACAATTGGCTATTTTCCAGTATCCGCTTTGGCTCATCTAAGTAGCTCTGGGTGTCAATGGCTGGGCGATCCGCAAACGGCTTTGCTTGTGCTACTCGGTGAATGCGCCCAATGAACCTGCCCATCCATTCAAGCTGGTCAAGGTTATCATTTTCAAATTGTCGCCCGCCCACTGATGGAAACAAAGTAAAGCGATAGTCTCCATGGTGATGCAGTGTCTCACCATTGATAAGAAGGGGAGCCGCTATGGGAATCTCATTTTCAGCTAACTCAAGGGCAAAAGCATGCTCCTCTTCAATCTGTGTGTCGGTCCACCGCCCGGGCCGATAAAACTTCACCACGTAACGCTGATTGTCCTCGGCCTGGAACTGATAAACCCGATTCTCATAACTATTAAGCGCCAACAGGCCGCTTTGTAAAAAAATGCCCTGGTCTTCCAGGGCATCTAAAATGGTATCTGGATTTAAACCAGAAAATGAAAAGTCTGTCATCGATATATAAATTTCGTTGGTTCGTTGACTGTGACCACGTCACCGTCAATGGTGGTGGTTTGTACAGTAAACATGATTTCTGTTACCACATCTTCCAGATTATACGGGTCTGTTGCAACCGATATCGGCGTACTAAATACTTCGCCCCCTTTTACCGTGACCTCCTGTTCGCCATAAAAGCGATATTCAGGTAAACCCTCCACACTAATAGTATAAGTTTGGGTGGTTTGGGATTTATTGAGTACCTTGATGGTATAGACATTTTCAATCAAGCCGTCGTTTGTTTCTCTGTATAAAGCGTTTCTATCTCGAATGATATCCACGGCGAGAGGAATTCGAGTGACAATATCGGCAATCAACAGCCCCACCATGATGAGCAGAACAATAAAGTAACCGATAAGTTTGGGGCGGATAATATGCGTTGTACCGCCAGAAAGTCGCTCCTCAGACGTAAAGCTAATCAGTCCTTTGGGGTAACCCATTTTATCCATTACACCATTACAGGCATCGATACAGGCACCACAGTTAATGCATTCGTATTGTAAGCCATTGCGGATATCAATCCCTGTAGGACAAACCTGAACACACAGGTTACAGTCGATACAGTCGCCCAGCCCTTTTTCCTGAACCTGTTCGTGACTGAGCTTACGCGGTCGGGGCCCGCGCTGCTCGCCTCGATGGGCATCGTAAGATACAGTAAATGTATCTTTGTCGAACATAGCAGACTGAAAGCGGGCATAAGGACAAATGTGCGTACACATGATTTCTCGCATGTAGCCTGCGTTTGCGTAGGTACAAACCGCAAAAAACAACACCGAGAATGCTGCCCAAGAGCTGGTACTGAAAGTGAAAAAGTTAATGAACAGAGCGCCAATAGGCGTGAAGTAACCCACAAAGGTTAATGCGGTTAACAGCGCCACAGCCACCCATGCGGTGTGTTTCAACGTTTTACGGATAAACTTGTCTGCATCCATAGGGCGCGCATCTAACTTAATTCGTTTATTGCGAGGCCCCTCTATTTTTTCTTCAAACCACGTATAAATATAAACCCAAGTGGTTTGAGGGCACATAAAACCACACCACACTCGCCCAGCAAATGTGGTGACAAAAAACAACGCAAACGCCGAGACGATAAAGATGTAGGCCAGCAGAGTTAAGTCTTGAGGCCAAAGTGTCAGCCCAAATATAGTAAATCGTTGTTCAACAATATCCAATAATACGGCTTGCTTGCCATTGTATTGAATCCAAGGGATCACGGCGAACAACGCAAGGAAAATAAGCCCAAAAAACCGACGAAAGGTTTCTAACGGGCCCTGTACGGCACGAACATAAATTCGGCTTCTACTGTCATGGCGTTTGCCACCATCGCCAGAGGATGGCTTGTGTACCTTAACAGGGGTAACATTTTTTACAGGAATCTGCTCATTCATAAGGGGACCTTAGCCGACTTCACAATGCTGCTAGGAGGCAGTATAACAGCCAAAATAATTGACCGTTTTAATGTAGATCAATGATGGCATGAATGATCGCTTTTTTACATGTTTCAGTCAATACTGAAAGTTCAGAAATATTGTGTAATAGCAGTTCAGCGCTAAAACATGCCACGCATTTATCCTCGTATTTCCTTATACCTAGGTATATTTGAAGGTAGCTTGTCTAGGCATAAATCGAGATACACTAAGGTATTCTTTTCTATTATGGGCATTTTTAATGCGACGATTCATGGTGCTTTTAGCTGAGATTGGGTTAATTATACTGATTGTTCGTTCGCCTTTCGCGCAGCATTTTCTTAACGAAGTGCAATACAATCTTGCCGATACCTTTTACGCCTTAGAAAGGTTGCCGCAACAGCGCCTATTGCAAAATCTAAGAGAGGATATTGAAAATGAAATGCCTCATTTAAAACCCTACCAACGTGAATACCTACATAGCATCACACTAGATAGTGTGCACTTATCCCATTTTTATCGTGCGTATTGTGCGCATAACGAGATTAATCCGAATTTTTTCGGCCGAGACAGGGTCACCCTGTGTACCAAGGTGGCAGGAGCGGGTTTGGTATCAGGGACTTAGCGCATTTGCCTGCAAGCCATGGTAAAGGTGAGGTTTATACTGTTAGTTTCATTTTGTGTTTATTTTGTTCATTTATCATTCAGGTTAGTTTGCTATAGTGGCAAGGAAAGGTAAATATTTGAGGAGCAACAAGATGTCAGCGACAATTCGAAATGCCGTCACTAAAATGGGACTCGTTGTTACTGCTGCAACACTTTTCGCAGGGGCTGCAACGAGTCAAGCTGCTGAGGTGAAAGTAGAGTGGGTAGAGCCTACAAAATATGTAGATGTTAAGCCAAGTAACGAGCCTCGTAAGCGGTTTAGAGAGCGCACACTGGAGCAACTCGAAACCTTTATGCTTGAGCTGGGCGAAAAACTCCCAAGTGAACAAAGCCTAACGCTGAAAGTGACCAACCTGGATCTTGCTGGGCATGTTTGGCCTGCAAGTTTCGCCGGTTTTGGTAATAGTATGACTGACGTTCGTATTATTCGAAGTTTAGATATCCCGCGGATGACAGTGTCGTATACATTGACTGAAAATGATCGCATTGTTCAGCAAGGTGAAGACATTAAAATTAAAGACATGGCGTTTATGGATTCTCGGGTACGTCCGTTGAATCGTGACACGCTAGTGTATGAGAAAGCCATGATTGAAGATTGGTTTGACGATACATTCTCTAAAAGCTTCGCCAGCAACTAATGCTTTGTACACCGAATGTGAACGTTTAAAAAAATGCCGCTTTAATAAGCGGCATTTTGCTTTTGCACTTCGCAATTATAAATAATCGAATTCGCTGGCGGCTATCGCAAGGGTACTCTCTGCGCCCGCTGAATAGGCCACTTTATGGGCGTCTCTACGTGGCAAAATGCGATCAATATAGAAATCACGAGTTTTTTGCTTAGCGGTAGCTATTACCGTGTTATCCGATTGTGCGGCTGTGTCTGCCATACTGAACCAAAGCACGCCGATAAGTGAGTAGGCCGTATAGGCTAAATAATCACAGGCGGCAGAGGCCGCGGTTGTGGCATCCATACCTAGGCAGTCTGCTGATGAAGCACGCCAGTCGTCAAGTAGACCTTGAGCAAGGGCTTTATTGTCGTTATCTGTCATGGCCTCAACCAATTCATTAAACGCCTGATAGGTCGCGTTTAGCATATCGCCGCCATCACGGGTCAGTTTACGACCAATAAGATCTAACGCTTGGATACCATTGGTTCCTTCATACAACATAGCAATGCGCACATCGCGCATTAACTGTTCCATGCCCCACTCGCGAATGAAGCCATGGCCGCCGAAAACTTGCACGCCTAAGCTGGTGGTTTCCAGTCCCATGTCTGTCATATAGGCTTTGCAAATAGGTGTTAAAAACTGAAGCACTTTATCCGCATGTACTTTCTCTTCTTCTGTACCCAGTTTTTCGATGTCCATAAATTTGGCATAAAAAAGCGAAAGCGCGCGGGCACCTTCAATTTGTGACTTCTGGGTAAGCAGCATACGAGCTACATCAGGTTGAAACACAATAGGGTCAGCTTTACCGTCAGGGTTTTGAACCCCTTGCGGCGCACGGGACTGAACACGTTCTCTGGCATACGTCAGTGCGCCTTGGTATGAGGCTTCAGCGGCACCTAAACCTTGAAGTCCAACTTGGAATCTCGCATCGTTCATCATGGTGAACATGCATGCTAACCCCTTGTTTTCCTCACCAACTAACCAGCCTGTAGCTTCGTCAAAGTTCATAACACAGGTTGGACTGGCTTTAATACCCATCTTATGTTCAATACTGCCCACCGACACCTGATTTGCTTCGCCAGGTTCATTGTTGTCATCTAATAAGAACTTCGGCACCAAGAAAAGGCTGATACCTTTTACGCCTTTTGGTGCGTCAGGTAAACGTGCCAGGACTAAATGGACAATATTGCTACTCCAATCTTGATCACCAGCGGTAATAAAAATTTTATTGCCGGTTATTTTGTAGCTACCGTCATCTTGAGGTTCGGCTTTTGTATTGAGTAAGCTTAAGTCTGTCCCTGCATGAGGTTCAGTGAGGTTCATGGTACCTGTCCATTCACCACTGATCAGCTTCGCGAGATACTTGTTTTTCAGGTCGTCACTGGCATGCTTTGTAACGGCTAACACGGCGCTTTCCGTTAGCATGGTGGTAAGACGCCAGCTTAAATTGGCGGCATTAAGCATTTCATGTACGGGCACAGCCATGGTGTAGGGGAGGTCCTGACCATCGTAATCGGCACTGCCTAGCATGGCGTTCCAGCCATTTGCTACGTATTCTTGATAGGCATCAGCAAACCCTTTTGGTGTCGTCACACTGCCGTTTTCTAAGTGACAGCCTTCTTCATCGCCCTCGCGGTTTAAAGGGGCTACAACATCGAGGGCAAACTTAGCGCCTTGGGCAATAATTTCACTTGCCAATTCACTATCAAAATCTCCAATGCCGAGTTTCTGGTAGTGGGCATCTAGACCTAGCCAATCTTTTAATAGGAATTGAAAATCAGCGGTAGGGGCATGGTACAGAGGCATGTGTGACTCCTTTTTCAAACAGGTGTTTTAATTTTGCCTCATTATAGGCATAAAAAGCATAGTCAGAGTAGTCCGTTAAAGGAAAGTTAATAAAAAAATTATTCACAGACGAGAATATAAAGCCACATTTACACCCGAGATTGCATTGGCTTTTTCTGCCATGGCTGGCATCCTATGGGGTTAAACTAGGTATTTGCCTCTAGCCTAAGAAACAGCGAGACACACTTAATGAGCGAAACAGAAAACCGAAAGCCCCTTTGTATTGTAACAGGTGGCAGTTTAGGGATTGGTTATGCGGTTTGCCAAGCGTTTATTGAAGCAGGTTACCGTGTGCTCAATCTTGACGTTAGAGATTTTCATCGGCCTTTAAATCACGCTACTTGGATGTCTTGTGATGTTAGCCAGGTTGCTCAAGTGCAAACGGCAATAGATGACGCGGTCGCTCAGTATGGACAAATACATGCGCTGGTCTGTAACGCAGGTAAGCATATTTCGGCAACCATTGAAGAAACTGACGAAACCATGTTAGACAGCATCATCAGTTTAAATATTAAAGGGGCTTACGGGGCGATTAAAGCAAGTTTACCTGCAATGAAAAAGTACAAAGAAGGCGCTATTGTCGTCATGGGTTCAGACCAGTCCTTTGTAGGAAAACGCAATTCATTCGCGTATGGATTAACAAAAGCGGCGTTGGCCTCTATCGCCAAAACCACCGCGTTAGATTATGCTGAATTCGGTATCCGAGTTAATGCCGTTTGTCCAGGCACCATTGAAACACCGCTTTTCCATCATGCCATAGATAAATATGTTGCAAAAAGTGGCGCAGACAAAGGTGAGGTTGTGGCAGAAGAGGCCGCCGCTCAACCTTTAGGTCGGTTAGGGCAGCCTGAAGAGGTGGCTAATCTTGTCTGCTTTTTATGTAGTGATAAAGCGGCCTTTATCACCGGAAGTCTCTATGCCGTAGACGGCGGGTATACCGCCCAGTAACAAACCAGTGGGTGAATATAGTGGCTTTTCAGTGTGGATTAGCATCGATGTGGGAATACGACAACCCGAGGGTAAGTGATGACATGGTTTGATCCTCACCTTCACTTTTTCGCCCTGCAACAGGGAGATTATGATTGGCTGAAGCCAGACAATCCCCCCTTTTGGCCAGATAAACCACGAATTGCCTGCAACACCACAGAGCGTCATTTAATGACCCAAAGCCAAGGCAAGGTTGAGGGGTTTGTCCATATTGAAGCCGGCTATAACAATAGGTTGCCTTGGCGGGAAATTGAATATTTGGACAGGCACTGTTCTCTTCCGTTTAAGGCCGTGGCTTGCATCGATTTAACGGATCCTCAGGCGTGCTCGACAGTGGATAATTTACTCAGGTGGCGTTCTGTTACTGGGCTTCGCCATATTCTCGGTGATGAGGCCACCACACTGTTAACCACCCCGAGAGTAAAGCACTGCTTAGCGCATATCAGTCACCGCCAATTGTCTTTTGATGCGCAGCTTGATTTAACAGACAGCACAGCTGTAACAGCACTCCTTAATGTCATATCTGCACTGCCCCAGCTGAAGGTAATGATTAATCACACGGGGGCATCATTCTTAGCAGCACGCAGTGCGAAAAAAAAGCACCTCTGGCTAAGGCATATTCAGTTACTGAGTGAATGCCCAGGGGTTGCAATGAAAATGTCTGGGTGGGAAATGGCCTCTAGAGACTGGCGTTGGCAGGAGGTCGCTCGGGTATGTGATGCCCTTTTTGAAAGGGTGCCTTACCATCAATTGATGTTCGCGAGCAACTTTCCGTTATGTGGTTGGCGGCTACCTTATTTGGCGTTGTGGCAAGGATATGAAAAGCTTGTGGCTCAGCTACCTAAAAAGGTTCAACGGGGTTTGCTGCATGAAAATGCGACACAATGGTACCGCTTGAATGGCAAATAAAAAGGGGATGTCCTAAACCATCCCCTTAATTTTCTGTCATGCTGTAAATCGCCTGTTATTTTAGTTCGGTGACTGTCATATGTGGAGAGCGGTAAACCACTTCATCATTTAAATCTATGCCAATCCCCGGCGTATCAGGCGCCTCAATAAATCCATTCACGGGTTGAGGATCTTGAAGGCATAACTCTCTGTTCCACTCCTTAATGGCATAAGTATGATGCTCGTGGATTAAAAAGTTAGGAATAGCCGTTTCTAAGTGAAGGCTGGCAGCGGTTGCCACAGGGCCACCACAAACGTGAGCCTGAATGCGTACGTCATAGATATCAGCATAATCACAGACTTTTTTCGCTTCGGTGAAGCCTCCGCACAATCCCACGTCGGGTTGAAGTACGTCAATAGATTGATCTTCTAGGTAAGGTCGCACGTCCCATCTATGATAAAGGCGTTCGCCACCGGCAATGGGAACCTTAACGTTTTTCGCCACTTTATCGTGCAGTTTGGCATTGAGATAATTCACCGGTTCTTCGTAGTAAAGGCAACCCATTTCTTCCACAATATCGCCTAGCTGAATCGCCGTAGATGCGCCAAGTAAACTATGACATTCAAAGATAATGTCGCCATCTTCACCTAAGGTGTCGCGAATGGCTTGTAAACGTGCTTTAAACAGTTTCAGCTCTGGCTTGGTAAATAGCTTGGTTCTATCGAAGTGGGTATTACCCTCTTTATCATAAACAATAGGGTCAACCTTCACGGCGTCGTAACCGTCTTTCATGGCTTTTTCGGTAGCGCGAGCATAGTCTGCAGGGGCGTTTAATTTGGTGACTTCTTTGTCCCAATCAAACTGTAATTGGCTCGCGTAACTACGAAGTTTGCCATTGGTTTTACCCCCAAGCAATTCGTAAACAGGTAAACCTAACGCTTTACCTTTAATGTCCCATAATGCCGTGTCGATGGCACTCATTGCCGCATAGATGACAGGCCCACCGCCTAATCCCCAAAAACCTTCACGGAGCATACGAGACCACAATAACTCTGTGTTTAATGGGTTGAAGCCAATGAGCATGGCTTCAGAAATTTCTTTTATCATGTGAGCTGCAGCACTATGACCCCAGTCGTAAGCGAGTCCAGCCTCGCCAACACCTGTAATACCTTCATCAGTGTAGACCCTGACAAAAACAGGGTTCCACTGCGGGCGTTTAGGGCATTCGATGTCAAAGATTTCAACTTTTGTTACTTTCATTTATCTGTTCTCAATTGGTGTAACCGATGGGGGTAAACATGCCTATTACGCTTATTCACAAAAACCAGGATCAAGCTTGTAGGCCTTTCTTAACATGGCTGGCCACGCTTTTTGGCCGCCAGTTTGACCACTGTGTACAACATTGGCCTGGGCATAGATACCGTCAATAATGGATTGGGGAATTTCAATAACATCAGCGTTAGCCTGCATAAGAGCAAGCTGTATTTCACATGCACGCTGAAGATCGTAGAACCGCATGAAGGCATCGCCAACAGTCGGCCCTAACGTTAAGCCGCCATGGTTAGGAAGTAGCATATGATGAGTGTCACCCAAATCCTCTTGAAGGCGTTTCTTTTCATTTTCATCAACTGCCAACCCTTCGTACCCGTGATAGGACAAAGAAGGCAAAGAAAACATGGAATATTGGCTCCATGGTTTGAGTCCACCTTTCACTGAGGCGACAGAAATAGTCGCTAAGGTATGAAGATGAATGACACATTGTGCATCATGGCGAACTTCATGAATGGCACTGTGAATAGTAAAGCCGGCTGGGTTGATAGAATAGGGCGTGTCGCTAAGGATATTCCCTGCCAAATCCACTTTTATCAGGTTGGAGGCGGTCACTTCGTCAAATGTAAGGCCAAACGCATTCACGAGATAATGCTCGGTGCCAGGCACTTTCGCTGAAATATGGGTATATATTAAGTCGCCCCATCGCATGTCGGCAACCAATCGGTAACACGCGGCTAAATCTACCCGAGCTTGCCACTCTTCATCTGATACCTTGCCTTTCAGGCTATTGGTTTCAAGGCTAAACACGGTATTTTCTCCTTTCTCATTAATGCCACAAAACTAACAAAGCCAAAGCAAACCTACAATGCACTTTGTGTTATGGGTTATGCGCTTTAAACTGTGTTTCGTATTGGCTATAGGCTGCGAATGCATCTCGCAGCGGAATTAAATCGTCTGCAAAGCGCAATTGTGAATGGGTAAGGCTAAAGGGCGCTACCTTTTTTAGCCCCTTTACCTCTATCTTTGCCCAGGGTGGGGCGGCGAAGTTACTGGGCAATGTGTCAATACCCGCATTGGTGTGGCAAGCATACAGCGCCAATCCGTTGGTAGTCACACTAAGCTTTGGCCCTACTAGTACGTTGAACCCCGTTTCTTCCCATGTTTCTCTATGCGCTGTACAAGGTAGAGGCTCATTTGGCTGCTGGGTGCCGCCTGGAAAGTCTAGCTTTCCTGAACCGCGATGTTCAATTAATAGTAAGCTATCTTGCACCCGAATAATGCACGCCGCCGCTTGTGGCGAAGAAGCTGCTGTATTCTCGACATTCGATACTGGATTTAAGGTACGGCAGGCGGGCGCAGAGGGCGTTGAATCTGCGCAACTAAAAAGCGTTAAAATAACGAATATTGCTGATAAGCGAATTTTGATAGGCATTAGTTTCGGTAAAATAGAGACAATAAAAATAAATAACAATCATAATGTCGCGTTAAAACTACGCCAAAAGGCGATTTAACACGTCACTGCACCAGCGTGGTACTTTACCACGGAGTGCAGCATTACCAACAGGAAAGGTTATGTCGTCACGTATATCCATCTCCCCGCTTCTTTTCGGTGTCGTGTTACTCGCTGGAGTGGTTGTTTATCTCAACTTACCTGCTGATGAGTCAAGCAAGCAAAACGGCTCACGTGCAACTCCAGTAAGAGCCACAGTAGCCAGCATGCAAACCATGCCAATCACTATTGAGGCGTTGGGCACCGCCACGGCAAATGAGTCTGTCACCATTACTGCACAAGTGACTGACACGGTGCAGGCTGTGTATTTTGACGATGGTGAAGAGGTCGAGGCTGGTAAGGTATTGGTTCAGCTCAATAATCGAGAAGAGTACGCACGAATAGCAGAGTTAAAGGCAAATATCGATGAAGCCAAGCGTCAGTATGCGCGTATTGAAGATTTAAGGCAGTCAAGTGCGGCATCGGAGCAGCTTTTAGATGAACAGCAAGCGCGGGTGAAAGGATTAGAAGCACAGTTAGACATTGCCCGAGCTCAACTTAGCGACCTGCAGATTAGTGCGCCGTTCGCCGGTGTATTAGGGGTGCGGTCGGTCAGTAAAGGGGCATTAGTCCGTCCCGCCGATGTTATCACTACGTTAGATGATATTAGCGTAATTAAAGTGGACTTCAGTATTGCAGAGAACCACTTAGCCAGTCTTGCTGTCGGTCAAACAATCTCTGCCACCACAACTGCCTATCCTAACGAATCCTTTAGCGGCACAATTAGTCATATTGATACACGACTTGACCCCATTAGCCGGGCTATTAAGGTAAGAGCCAATATCGACAATAGTGATAAGCGACTTCGCCCCGGCATGTTGATGACAATCGTGGTAGAAAAGCGGGTATTAAACACCCTAGTTCTACCAGAAAAAACCTTAGTGCCTGTGCAAGATAAACAATTTGTTTACGTGGTTGAAAACGATATTGCCATTCAAAAAGAGGTGGCAATTGGTGAACGCCGTCCTGGCAAGGTGCAAATTCTTTCAGGCATTAGCGAAGGCGATGTCGTTATCACTGAAGGTACATTGCGAGTAAGAGATCAGTCTCCGGTCAACGTGCTCAATGCTGTAGGAAAGGAGTAAACAATGCTGCTTTCTGATGTGTCGGTAAAACGTCCTGTATTCGCTACCGTTATCAATTTGCTACTGATTATTTTCGGCATCGTGGCTATTTCAATGCTGTCGTTGCGAGAATACCCTGATATAGACCCGCCTATTGTATCGGTGAGCACCAATTATACGGGGGCATCGGCAAATATTGTTGAAACACGGATTACACAATTACTAGAAGACAGAATTTCAGGCATAGAAGGCATAAAAAATATTACCTCTACGTCGCGTAATGGCCGTTCTGATATCACAATTGAATTCAAATTGTCACGGGACATAGACGCCGCAGCGAACGATGTTCGTGAGCGGGTTAGCCGCGCATTAAATAATTTACCCGATCAGGCTGATCCACCGGAAGTGTCAAAAGCCAATTCCGATGAAAGTGCCGTGGTTTGGTACAACCTGCGCAGTACCAACCTTAATACCATGGAATTAACCGATTATGCAGAGCGATTCCTCGTCGATAGGTTATCTATTGTTGATGGTGTTGCCCGTGTTCAAATTGGTGGCGGCCGCCGCTATGCAATGAAGGTATTTTTAGACAGAAATGCCATGGCCGCCCGAGGGATTACGGTGACGGATGTAGAAAACGTTATTCGGGCTGAAAACGTAGAGCTTCCCGCGGGTGAGGTGGAGTCTCTCGATCGCAATTTTGAAGTCAGGGTGGCACGCAGCTTTTTAACACCCGATGATTTCGCTGCATTAACAGTGGCCATGGGAGACGACGGTTATCTAGTTCGCCTTGGCGAAATTGCTCGCGTAGAGCTCGCCGCTGAAGATGACGAAACAGAGTTTCGTGGTGATGGCGTAAACATGATTGGTTTGGGCATCATTAAACAGTCGAAGTCCAATACATTGGAAGTTGCACGGGCCGCTAAGGCTCAAATTGCGCGTATTGAAGAAACCTTACCAGATAACATTTTTATCGTGCCTAGCTATGATTCTTCGGTATTCATCGAAGCTTCCATTGATGAAGTGTATGAAACCTTAGCAATTGCCATGTTAATGGTGGTTGTTGTGATCTATCTATTTTTAGGCAATATTCGCGCAACCTTGATTCCCGCAGTCACCGTCCCTGTTTCTCTGGTGGCCGCCTTTATTGTTATGTATGGGTTAGACTTTTCTATTAACCTACTGACCTTATTGGCCATGGTGCTTGCGATTGGCTTAGTGGTCGACGACGCCATTGTTGTATTAGAAAATATTTACCGCAGAATCGAGTTGGGTGAGCCCCCGTTATTAGCTGCCTATCGCGGTGCAAAAGAAGTAGGGTTTGCGGTTATCGCCACCACACTCGTGCTGATTTCTGTATTTGTTCCTTTAGTCTTCCTTGAGGGCAATATTGGTCGCTTGTTTACTGAGTTTGCCCTAGCCATCGCGGCTGCTGTGGCGTTTTCAAGTTTCACCGCCTTGACGCTATCGCCTATGATGGCGTCGAAACTTCTCAAGAAAAAGACCCGTTCATCTGGCTTTGGTGTTTGGATGGATAAACGCTTTGGCCAACTCGAAACTCGCTATTACCAAAGCTTGGGAAAAACCTTACATCAGCCTTTGCTCATGGTGGTGTTGTTGATTATCTCCGTGCTTGCCATTGTTCAACTTTCCGAGAAGGTGCCGAGTGAATTTGTACCTAAAGAAGACAGGGGTAATTTCTTTATTCTTATGAATGCACAAGAGGGGGCTAGCTTTGAAAGTAACGCCGCTAACCTAGCACGGATTGAAGAAGTGTTGATGCCATACCGGGAAAGCGGAAAAATTCAGCGGTTATTAGTGAGAACGCCAGGCTTTGGCGGAAACGCGGGCATGGCAATCATCGGCAGTGCCGATTGGGACGAACGGGATTTCAGTACATTTGCCTTAATGGATGAAATCAGTGAAAAGCTAACCGCGGTGCCGGATGTTCGCGCATTTGCCATTATGCGTAGCGGTATTTCTGGTGGTGGATTTGGTCGCCCGGTGCAATTCGTGTTGCAAGGAGATACCTATGAAAACCTGGTGGCATGGCGAGATACCGTTTTGACAAAAGCGGCAGACAACCCCAACTTGGTGAGAATTGATTCCGACTATAAAGAGACATCGCCGCAACTGCTGATTAACATCGACAGAGATAGAGCCGCCGATCTTGGGGTAAGTATCAGTGATATTGGTCGAACCCTGGAAGTGATGCTAGGCCAACGGACGGTGTCGACCTTTTTAGACAGAGGCGAAGAGTACGATGTCATTATTGAAGGAATAGAAGCAGACTATAGAAGCCCCAGTAGTATTGATAATCTCTATGTGCGCTCTGCGCGAACTGGCGAACTTATTCCTATGGACAATTTGCTGACGTTTACAGAGCAAGCCACTTCTGCGCAGCTGAATCGCTACAATCGTATGCGAGCAGTAACAATTTCGGCCAACCTCGCTGATGGCTACACGTTAGGCGAAGCCTTGTCTTACTTAGAAAACATTGTGGCCACAGAGTTACCAGATAAAGTCTCTATCGATTATAAAGGAGAGTCGCAACTTTATCATGAAGCGGGTAGCTCGTTTGTGTATGTTTTCATCCTTGCGCTTGCTGTGACTTATTTAATTCTTGCTGCACAATTTGAAAGCTGGATTCACCCTTTGGTTATTATGCTTACCGTGCCGTTAGCATTAGTGGGCGCTTTCATTGGGCTTTACTTCGCAGGTATGACATTGAATATTTACAGTCAAATAGGTTTAGTGATGCTGATTGGCCTTGCTGCTAAAAATGGCATTTTGATTGTAGAATTTGCGAATCAGTTAAGAGATGCAGGGCTCGCGTTTGAGGAGGCATTAAAACGTGCGGCCATGCAGCGACTACGTCCGATTGTAATGACGGGGTTTACCACTGTATTTAGTGCGCTGCCCTTGGTAATGGCCTCAGGCCCAGGGGCAGAAAGTCGAATGGTGATAGGCATGGTCATCTTCGCTGGGGTACTTGTGTCGGCATTTATGACCCTTTATGTGGTGCCTACCGCTTACAGCTGGTTGGCACGTAATACAGGGTCACCACTGCAGCGAACTCATGAAATAGCGCGATTAGACGCCAAGCTCCCTTACATAAAAGGTGAATAACAGTGTTTGCAACATGCTTGCTCTACATTGCCTACGCTTGAACTTAAACGATTTGCAAAGAATGTGTCCATATTTAGGTATATTTAAATATACTTAAATATGGATGCGAATTACTTTGTAAGCGCCATGTTAATTCGGCAAGTATCTGAATTGAATCAGTAAATTAATCAGAAAGCGCACTATCATTGTTTTTTATGAAGCGCGATAGGTATTTAAACTACTCATTAGACAATCGTATACTTGCGTTAGTTTTTTCTTCCTTTACACTCCGCGGCAAAATCAACAGCTTGTATAAGCTATTCATTTTTAAACATAATTTTTTTTCATTCAAATTGGCGAAAACAACGTTTGTAACCAATACTTACCCCGTTGTAAGCGTTTGTACGCACAAATACATGTTTGCCAGCATGCGTTTAAAGTCTCAAATGTCGTTTAAAACGACGGGCAGGCAAGTAAAAAGCGACGAGCAAGCATATCAACATACTCTAAAGGACAGATGATGAAGAAGTGGATACTCGCAGCAGGTTTATGCTGCAACGTCGCTCTTGCCGACGTAGCCGTTATCGTAAACCCCAATAATAGTGACGCGCTTGATAAAGACAGTATTAGTCGAATTTTCTTGAACAAAGCGAAAGCATTCCCTAGCGGTATAAAGGCTGAGCCAGTTGCATTGGACGAAGGCCAATCGGCCACTGATGAGTTCAACAGCAAAGTGCTAAACAAAACAGCTGCCCAACTTACCGCGTTTTGGTCAAAACTCGTATTTACGGGTAAAGGTCAGCCTCCTAAAGCATTAGCCAGTGATGCAGAAGTGATATCTGCGGTAGCGGCAAACCCGGGCGCAATAGGTTACGTTGACGCTGCCGCTGTCAATGACAGCGTACGCGTTGTTGCTACGTTTTAATCTCCCGATTTTACAAAGAATTTAAGGAACACCCATGAAAACCAAACTCGCTATCTTATCAATGGCTGGTCTACTGACTACACCTGCTTTGGCCGATATTCAAATTAACGGCTTCGCCAACCTAATTGGTGGCATGACACTCGATGACGATGAGTCGGTTTACGACTACGACAGTGATTTTAACTTTAATCCAGCCAGTGTATTTGGCCTTCAAGTGCGCGGCGATGTGAGTGATAAATTATCCGCAACAGCCCAGTTAGTGGGTCGCGGCAGTGACGACTACGACGCCGATTTTGAGTGGGCTTACATGACTTACATGTTGAACAATAACGTCAACATCAGTGCGGGTCGCTTACGTATGCCGCTTTTCAAATATTCAGCCTCTCTCGATATTGGTTATTCTTACCACTGGTTAACGCCACCGGATGCAATCTATGGTATTGACTTCAACAATATCGACGGTGTTCGCCTTGACTACTCGACTTATTCGGGAGATTGGGAGTACGGTGGGCAACTTACTGTGGGTCGTGTTGAAACCGATACGACGATTTCGGGCACACCTGCGGCGCTAGAACTTGAAAATGTAATGGCATTATCGCTAGAGGCCACCCGAGACTGGTTCAGTGCGCGTACCTTATTTGCTCGTGCCAAGGTAAGTGCATTCAATGATGATTTTGAAACCTTTGTTGACGGTTTAAATGCATTCGGCTCTTCTATTCCTTCAGCGTCTTTGGCTGCAGCTGAGTTCAGTGTAGATGAAGACACAGGCACATTTTTTGAAGTCGCTGTTGATATCGATAAATACGATTGGTTTGTAGGCGCAGAGTTTACGCAAACAGAAGTTGATGGTGCTGTCATCGCTGATAATAAAGCCTGGTATGTTACGGCTGGTATGCGCTTCGGTAAATTCACACCGCATATTACGTACGAAGTAGAAGAAGCGGATAATGGTACCCAGCTTGGCCTAGTTGCAGCTCTACCTTCAACTATTTCTACTGATGAAGCAGAAAAAGATGCCACTTGGGCGTCAATTTACCAGACCTCTGCAGGTATTGCCGCTCAACAGGAATTAGATGTATCAGCTTTAACGGTCGGCATTCGCTACGATGTTGAGCCCGGTTTTGCATTGAAAACTGATGTAACCTGGTATTCGGACGATTTAAACGATCTGAATGACGCAACGTTACTTAAAGTCGGTGTGAATTACACCTTCTAATATGTTAGCTGGCCTCACACAGTCGGGTGAGGCCAGTGTTATGTTTTACCTTGACCTCAAGCTTTCCAATAGTAGCACTTAACCGTCCTTACTTTTTCCTGCTAGCAATCTTTGTCTCGCAAACACGATGAAGTCGCTTCGAAAATACACACCCGTTTCCAACGAGATGATGGCGTTCACTTTAAGGGGACGACGAAAACTAGCGACCCAAATGCTAAACCAGTTACGTTTTAGCGCGCTCGCTATATTTCATTTAAAGTGTGATTTCTATTGGTGTAAGGTATGTTAATTAATACCTTTATATGGTTATTTATGCTTTAAGTAAAGCGGTCATTGTTTTTATCTATTTGATTTTGATTGCTTTTTATTTTTCGTATGAATTGGCATGGTACGAAAGGGGGCTTTCGATGAGTATGAAAACCTGTACCTAGATAATAAGTATAATTGTCTATCTGTCAATCTCCCTTACACTTCTAACCACATTCAGCTCAGTAAGCTTTCACAAAGAAATAACACCAATTAGGTAGTTGTTAATTGGAAATTTTTTAAACCCTAGACAATACTTTATTACGTTACCTCGTGTGAAGTGTGAGTTGGGACTTCTCGTGATTCTTTCTGTTGCACTGACAGAAAGAGTTCAAAATGAACAGTAAAACAAACAATAGTTCGTTGAATAAAACGTTTGAGGAAACACAATGAAAAAATGGTTACTAGCCGCAAGTTTGTGCAGCGGGATGGCGTTTGCAGATGTTGCCGTTATTGTTAATCCAAGCAATGGCGATGCTTTAGATAAAGACACCATTAGCCGTCTTTTTCTAAATAAAGCAAAAGCATTCTCCAATGGAACAAAGGTCGCTCCTTTTGCCTTGGCAGAAGGAAATGCTACTACCGACGAATTCAACGGAAAAGTGTTAAACAAAACTGCTTCCCAGCTCACAGCATTTTGGTCGAAGCTGGTATTTACTGGAAAAGGACAACCACCGAAAGCGTTATCTAGTGACGCTGAGGTTATTTCTGCTGTTGCAGGTAACCCCGGCGGAATCGGTTACGTAGACGCAGGCTCGGTAAACGATAGCGTTCGAGTAGTTGCAACCTTTTAATTCCACAGTATTAGATCATATTTAAGGAACACACATGAAAACCAAACTTGCTCTATTGTCATTAGCTGGACTGTTTGCAGCCCCAACTTTTGCTGAAATTCAAATCAATGGCTTTGCTAATCTGATAGGTGGAATGACGCTAGATGATGACGAAGCGGTATACGGTTACGACAGTGACTTTACCTTTAATCCAGCGAGTGTATTTGGCCTTCAAGTACGCGGCGATGTAAGTGATAAGCTATCTGCGACTGCGCAACTCGTTGGCCGTGGTAGTGAAGACTACGACGCAAGCTTTGAATGGGCTTACATGACGTACGCACTTTCAAGTAACTCTAGCATTAGCGCGGGTCGCGTGCGGTTACCTTTATTTAAGTATTCTGCATCACTAGATGTGGGTTACTCATACCACTGGCTTACACCACCAGATTCAGTGTACGGTGTTCTCATTAATAACATGGATGGTGTGCGTTACGATTACACCAATTATTACGGTGATTGGGAATACGGTTTTCAGGTATTTGGTGGCCGTGGTGAAAATGGCGACATAGATGCAGAGAAGCTTGTAGGGGTATCATTTGAAGCAACAAGAGATTGGTTCAGTGTGCGTTCAATTTATGCACACACTGAATTTACTAGTCCAAATGAAGATTTAACCACCTTAACAGATGCAATTAGTAATTTTTCTGCAGTTGTACCGACGGTGACCTCATTATCAAATAACTTTCTACTTGAAGAAGATTCAACAGGTTTCTTCGAGTTAGCGCTCGCCATTGATAAATACGACTGGTTTGTTGGCGCTGAATATACCCATATTAATCTTAAGGATGCACCTATTGCAGCTGATGACGCTTGGTATATTACGGCGGGTATGCGTTTTGGTAAATTCACTCCGCATATCACCTACGAACACAAAGAGTCAGACGCGAATGATGTGCTAGAGTATTTGGACGATGTGCCCTCTACCATTAGCACAGGTGATGCAGTGACTGATGCAACGTGGGCTACGTTGTATCAAACGTTTACTGCCATTGCTGCCGCTCAAGATGAAGACAGATCAGCGGTGACTGCAGGCCTTCGTTATGATGTTGAGCCAGGTTTCGCTGTGAAAGGTGAAGTGACTTGGTATACTGATGAAGTCAATGATGCGAACGACGCGACATTGCTGCGTGTTGGTGTAAACTATACATTCTAAGCAAAGTTAATTTACTTAGAAGACGCCCTTCGGCATTGTCGAAGGGCGGAATTTTTTCTAAAGTTTTTACGTAATTAGAAGATAAATAACATAACAAGGCTTTTCAGGTAGACTGAAAAGATCATAAACGTAGTTACGAGTGAGAATACAATGAATTTTTTGAAGAAAATGCCTATCGCCACCAAGATATTTCTTATTCCCGGCATCGCAGCATTGAGTTTCGTTTTGTATCTCCTTATTACGATTTACACCGCCCTAAACAATGGCGATGTGCTTGAAGAAGTACAACAGGTTCAATTTCCAGCACTTCAACTGTCTGCGTCAACGTTAGTTGAGATGCAAAAGGTCAGGGATACACTAAGCAGTGCAGCGACTACCGGCGATCAAGACACGCTAGATGCGGCGACATCCATCGCCTCTGAAGCGAAGGCCGGTTTAGATCGCATTGCCAATATTAGTCCTGAATTTCGTAGTGATATTTCTCGCATTTCCGATGGCTTTGATGACTACTTCGAAGTGGCATTCGGCGTGTCTCAATCTATGGTGAACGGCACCGCCGACTTTAGCCGATTAGGCGAGCTGTCTGCTCAGATGAATGGGTCTTATGATTCCGTTATTGCGTCAATGACGCGATTTAAAGACCAGCAGCAAGCTGACTTTGAAAACGCATTTGCAACAATTGATTCGGCAAACACGTCACTGATTAGCACCGGCGTTGTGATGACCATAGTGGTTAGCTTATTGTTGTTCGCCACCGCCATCCCCATTGTACGTGGTATAAAATCAAGTATTGATGATGTTGTTCGCTCACTGAAAGATATCGCGCAAGAAAATGGTGATTTAACGGTTCGCATTAATACTCAGAGCGAAGATGAAATTGGCGAGTTAGTGTACTGGTTCAATCAATTCATGGATAAGCTTCAAGGTGTGGTGAAGGATGTGGTTGAAGCCAGCTTACCGTTGTCAAATTTAGCGCAGAATCTGCGTGGACTCACCGAAGAAACACAACGCACCATTGATGTTCAGCAGCGCTCTGCTCAAGATGCGAAGCATGCTGTGGATACCATGAGTGGCTCAGTGGAAGGCGTGGCACATAGTGCAGCTCAAGCGGCAAGTGATGCTAATGAAGCAACGGAAGCGGCAGGAGAAGGACGTCAAATTGTACAGCAAACGGTCTCGAGCATTCAGCAGCTAGCGGACAACGTGAGAGAAACCGCGGATGTGATAGGAAGGTTGGAGTCTGACTCTAATAAAGTTGGCTCGGTGCTAGACGTTATTAAAGGTATTGCCGAGCAAACAAACTTGTTGGCACTTAACGCTGCTATTGAAGCGGCTCGTGCGGGTGAACAAGGGCGTGGGTTCGCTGTTGTGGCTGATGAGGTGCGTACCCTAGCATCACGTACACAGCAATCGACTGAAGAAATTCAAAGCACGATAGAGCAGTTGCAAAGTGCGGCACACTCTGCCGTTGAAGTGATGTCTCGCGGTACTGAACAAGCCACAACGAGTGTGGATACTGCGAATAAAGCGGGCAGTAGCCTTGAAACCATCACAAGTACTATTGGCCGTATTAATAACATGAATGAGCAAATTGCTCACAATACCGAAGACCAGCGTATGGTGGCGGTAGATATTGTGAAGCACGTAGATGAAATTCATGAGCGTACAGAAAAAACAGCGCAAAGTTCTGGCCAGTTAGGCACTATGTGTAATGAGCTGGCTGACCTAGCTCAGCACTTAGAATCTATTGCTAAGCAATTTAGGGTGTAGCCTGCTTTACGTTTCCCATGGGGAACGTGCTGCGCAAATCGAAAAAGCCTTGTCGCCCGACAAGGCTTTTTTCGTTGTATAGCCATTCGCTGATAGCAGCTCAGGCATTATGAATGCAATGAGAAGTAACCTGACTGTAAGGCTTTTAAGATAAAAAAAATCCCCAGTTAAACCGGGGATTTTTTAATAGCCTTTACAATGAAATTGCCAGTGGCTATTGCGGCAACGTACAGCTCTCAGGAAAGGCTGAAAGCTGTGTATTGCGCTCTTTGTTTGCTATTCATCCAAGAAGCTACGAAGCTGCTCAGAGCGGCTAGGGTGACGAAGTTTGCGAAGCGCTTTAGCTTCAATCTGACGAATACGCTCACGGGTAACGTCAAACTGCTTGCCAACTTCCTCTAGCGTGTGGTCAGTATTCATATCAATACCAAAACGCATGCGTAGTACTTTCGCTTCACGAGCGGTAAGGCCTGCTAATACTTCTTGCGTGGCGTCTTTCAAGCTGCCGCCTGTGGCCGAATCGAGGGGCTGTATAATAGTGCTGTCCTCAATAAAGTCCCCAAGATGCGAATCTTCATCGTCGCCAATAGGCGTTTCCATGGAGATAGGCTCTTTAGCAATCTTCAACACTTTGCGGATTTTATCTTCAGGCATAAGCATGCGTTCCGACAATTCCTCTGGTGTTGGCTCGCGACCCATTTCTTGCAGCATTTGACGAGAAATACGATTAAGTTTGTTAATCGTTTCTATCATGTGCACAGGAATACGTATTGTACGTGCTTGGTCGGCAATAGAGCGGGTAATCGCTTGACGAATCCACCATGTCGCATACGTTGAAAACTTATAACCACGACGATATTCAAACTTATCTACCGCCTTCATCAGGCCGATGTTACCTTCCTGAATAAGGTCAAGGAACTGCAAACCACGGTTAGTGTATTTCTTAGCAATTGAAATAACCAAACGTAGGTTGGCTTCAACCATCTCTTTTTTCGCTCGGCGAGCTTTCGCTTCACCAATCGACATGCGACGGTTAATGTCTTTGATATCAGCAATCACTAAACCCGTTTCTTGTTCAACCTGGTTCATTTTGCTAATACAGCGTTCAATCTCTTCTTGGTTGTAGGCAAGTGCGTCAGCATAAGGCGCACCAGACTTCACGGCTTCGTGTAACCACGCTGATGATGTTTCGTTTCCAGCAAACGCTTTAATAAAGTCCTTTTTAGGCATTTTTGCGTTAACAACGCAAAATTTCATTACCAAACGTTCTTGAATTCTAACCTTGTCCATCATGGCACGCATGTTTTTAACCATGCGGTCAAATTGCTTAGGTACTAATCGGAATTCTTTAAAAATATCGCTTAGTGCTGCAATTTGTTCACGTGCGGCAGGATGAGAACGGCCTTTCTTTTCAATAACATCACGGGCTTTAATATACTGTTCACGCAATTCGTCAAACCTAGCGCGAGCAAGTTCAGGATCTACACCTGTGTCTTCTTCTTCATCGTCATCATCATCGTCGTCGTCTTCATCTTCCAATTCTTCTTCAGATAATTCTGACCCGATGTGGGTGGCCGTGGGCGCTAGATCTTGATCATCGTCAGGATCAACAAAACCAGAAATAATATCGCTTAGACGAATTTCCTCTGCTTCATAAAGATCCCATTGATCAAGTAGGTAGGTGATAGCCTCGGGATATTCCGCCACTGAACACTGAACTTGGTTGATACCATCTTCAATACGCTTGGCAATTTCAATTTCGCCTTCACGGGTCAACAGTTCAACGGTGCCCATTTCACGCATGTACATGCGCACAGGGTCGGTAGTTCGGCCTATTTCACTTTCAACGGTAGCTAGCGCTTGGGCTGCTGCTTCTGCAGCATCTTCATCGGCGGTAGCTTCTTGCATGAGTAACTCGTCAGAATCTGGAGCAGATTCTGATACCTGAATACCCATGTCATTGATCATACGGATAATATCTTCGATTTGATCAGAATCGACGATATCTTGCGGCAGGTGGTCGTTAACTTCTGCAAAGGTTAAGTAACCTTGCTCTTTACCTTTTGCAATCAGGAGCTTAATCTGAGACTGCTTGCTTTGCGCCATATAACCTACACTTCTCACATTCAATTAGTTTGCAATAGAAAAGACAACACACATGATTGTATGTTCCCTTTATGCTGTCGTACTGCTAGTTGTTTACTGCCGCTTCCGCTCGATGTCACGTTAAGCTTAACGGTGCACATCTGCTCGGGTTTGGTTCTGCCCGTTATATTCGGCGATATATTTGCTACTTACGTTGCTGCATTTTTGTTCACATTTGTGATTGTAAGTATGCCTGCAGCGAATTAGCCAGTATAGCAGAATAACAGGTGGTTTTACCAGATTGGCGGCTGGTTTTTTAGCCAGTTTTTCAAGCTAACCATTAAGTCAGCTTTTCTGACGTTCCTTCATTAACAGGTTTAATTCCTCTTTCTCCGCCTTTGACAGCGGTTGAACCCGTGAACGGGAGATTAAAGTTTCAATGCGGCTATCGAAATGCCAATCAAGAAGACGAGCAAAGCTGTCGGTGTATACACGTTCAGCATCTTCGTCTTTTACGAGATGTTCTTGTAACAATAATTTCGCGATAGTAGGAGAATGGGGATGGTCACGGAAGTTTTCAACCAGTTGCGCTGTTGTAGCATGTGGATGCTGCGTACAATACTGATGAACCGCAAGTAACAAATCCATGCCTGCAGCTTGGCTACCGGCAAATACCCCAGGCTGAACTTCCTGGCATCTCGTGGCCAAAGAAGGCATGTCTAACAATAATCGAATAAGCATGCGTAAAGGCGATAAACGGGTTTTGCCCACTTGGTTAAGGTTGGGAGAGTAGCCAGGTTTACGGCCAGCATTATTCGCTTTTGAGATATCTTGCTGTAATTTAAATCTGTCGTATTCACCGGTGTGTTTCGCCAGTTCTTCTAGCAGCATTTGTTTTTGATCATCCCCTAATACGCCCTCAATAAGCGGCAGGGCCGCATTTTTTAATGCACGTTTTCCCTCGGGGGTACCCACATTGTGGGTTTTTAATAGGTTTTCGAAGAAGAACCGAGATAAGGGCATAGCGGAATCAAGCATGGTCATAAATGCCTCTTTACCGACTTGTCGCACCATGGTGTCTGGATCTTCTCCGTCAGGAAGAAACAAAAAGGATAGCCTTACGCCATCTTTTAACGCTGGAAGCGCATTTTCAAGTGCGCGCCATGCGGCTTCTCGCCCGGCTCTATCACCGTCGTAGCAGCACACAATATGTGATGTCGCGCGCACCAACATTTGGATATGCTCTGGTGTGGTGGCAGTCCCTAAGGCGGCAGTGGCAATATTAATATCAAATTGACTTAAGGCGACGACGTCCATGTATCCTTCAACAATCACCACGGTGTCGAGCTGACGATTTTGCTGACGAGCGTGGTAAAAACCAAACAGCTCGCTGCCTTTGTGGAAAATACGGGTTTCTGGCGAGTTTAAGTATTTAGGGCCGCCGTCATCTAAAACTCGACCACCAAAGCCCACCACGCGACCACGTTTATCGCGAATAGGAAACATGATTCTGTCGCGGAAAAAGTCGTATCGGCGTCCCTGATCGTTTTGATTAACCAGTTTCAGATCGATCAGTTGCTTTACTTTATCCGGACTTTTACCGAAGGTATTAAGCAGTGCGTCCCAGCTGTCTGGCGCGTAGCCAATTTCCCATTGCTTCACGATGTCGCCGCTTAATCCCCGTTGTTTCAGGTAATTAATGGCTTTTTCACTGTTACTATTCTGGCGTAACTGTTGTTGAAAAAAGCGTGCAACTTGATCCATCAAGCTATAATCATCTAATTGCTGCTGCTTTTTCTCTTCGCTCATGGCAGGACGACTGCCTTTTTCTCTGGGAACTTCCAGACCATGAAAACGGGCTAATTCTTCTATCGCTTCAACAAACTCTAGGCGGTCAAATTCCATCATGAAGGAAATGGCGTTGCCATGAGCACCACAGCCAAAGCAATGATAAAACTGCTTTTCTTGGCTTACGGTAAAAGAGGGGCTTTTCTCATTGTGGAAAGGGCAGCAGGCTTGGTAGTTCTTTCCCGCCTTCTTTAATTTAACGCGACTGTCGACAATATCGACAACATCTGTGCGTGAAAGGAGATCATCAATAAAATCGCGAGGTATTTTTCCGGCCATGAGAAGACATAAATGCTTAAAACGATAAGTACTGTACAGGGAAGTACTTTAACAGGGAAGGAGATAAATGAGAATGACAGTATAGGGTTGCCATACTGTCACCTTTTTATCACAACGGAGCGTTAGGCGTTTAAACGCGCCTTAATTTTGCCGCTTAATGCGCCCATGTCGGCTCGGCCTTGTACTTGAGGTTTAAGCACACCCATCACCTTACCCATGTCTTGCATGCCTGAAGCCCCGGTAGACGCCATTGCATCGTCGATTAAGCTATTTAATTCGTCTTCGCTTAGCGGCTTAGGTAAAAACGCTTCGATAACCACAATTTCTTCTCGCTCTTTACTGGCGAGATCGTCTCTGTTGGCGGCATCAAATTGGCTTGCTGCATCAACACGTTGTTTCACCATTTTTGTGAGAACCGCCAAAATAGCCGTATCATCTAAGGTGATTTGTTCATCAATTTCTTTTTGTTTTATTGCTGCTAGCGCCATACGAATTGTGCCAAGACGAACTTTGTCTTTTGCACGCATTGCGTCTTTTTGCGCATTTTTTAACTCGTCAATCAAAGCCATGATGCTCTCCAAAAATAGCGGGAAATAAAAATAGAGGCCCAGAAACGCGAAAGGTGCTGCAAATGCAACACCTTTCAAGCTCGTAACTTAACCCTGTTTTAGTAGAGTTTTACGCGACGTGCGTTTTCACGAGCCAACTTCTTAAGATGACGCTTTTTAGCAGCGGCTTTCTTACGCTTGCGTTCCCAAGTAGGCTTTTCGAAGAACTCACGACGACGAACTTCAGATAGTACGCCTGCTTTTTCACAAGAACGCTTAAAACGACGCAGCGCTACATCAAACGGCTCGTTTTCTCTAACTTTAACGATAGGCATTAAACACTCACCTCAAAACTTTTGCTGTGTAATTCCGGGTAAATTGTGCGCTAAAAAGGCCACCCGGGTTAAAAATGGTGCGAAATTCTAATCATTTCTACGCAGAATGTAAAGCACGAATTGCTAAAAAATAGCCAATACTGCGTATTTCTGTTTGTTACCATTTCATGAATTTGCGAATAAAGGTAAACTCTGCGCCAATTAAGCCTTTAAAAAGGGCGATGGCAGCGACAATCGGTATTGATCCTTCCCGCGAAGGCGCGGATCCTACACAAAATCGAAGAAAAGCGCGAGCATTCTACGTCGTAAGTTTTTTGTTTATTTAACGTGGTTGGCAACGGTCATCATTATGTTGCTGTTTACGCATGTTTTATTGTGAGTTATTAGGGTATTGGCACTATGCGAATTTTAGGAATTGAAACATCTTGTGATGAAACAGGTATCGCCGTATATGACGATGCGCAAGGGCTACTTTCCCATGAGTTATACAGCCAAGTAAAATTACATGCAGACTATGGCGGCGTAGTGCCAGAACTCGCCTCTCGGGATCACGTTAGAAAGATTGTCCCTTTAATTGAAAAAGCAATGGCTGATGCAAACACATCACCACAAGACCTTGATGGTGTGGCGTTTACACAAGGGCCAGGCCTGGTTGGCGCTTTGCTTGTTGGTTCATCAGTAGGGCGCTCGTTAGCCTACGCATGGAATGTACCTGCCGTAGGTGTTCATCATATGGAAGGGCATTTACTCGCCCCCATGTTAGAAACACAAGCGCCAGGCTTTCCTTTTGTTGCATTGCTTGTATCAGGCGGCCACTCTATGTTGGTGAAGGTAGAGGGTATAGGTCAGTACGAATTGTTGGGCGAATCAATTGATGATGCCGCCGGCGAAGCCTTTGACAAAACCGCAAAGCTGCTGGGGTTAGATTACCCTGGCGGGCCTTTATTGGCGAAGTTGGCTGAAAAAGGGGAGCCTGGTCATTATAAGTTTCCTCGTCCCATGACAGACAGACCAGGCTTAGATTTTAGCTTTAGTGGTTTGAAAACCTTTGCGGCCAACACGATTCGCGATAGTGACGGTAGTGAGCAGAGCCAGGCAAATATTGCCTTTGCTTTCCAAGAAGCGGTGATTGATACACTGATTATAAAATGTAAGCGCGCCCTTAAACAAACGGGAATGAAAACCTTAGTTATTGCCGGAGGGGTAAGTGCAAACACCATGTTGAGAGAGAAAATGACATCGCTCATGCAAGACATGGGCGGTGAGGTGTTCTATCCTAGCCTCGCATATTGTACCGATAATGGGGCAATGATTGCTTATGCGGGTATGCAGCGACTAAAAGCCGGTGAGACCCTACCGCTGTCATCTAAAGCCAAACCTCGTTGGCCGCTAGATGAGTTGACGGCCATTTAGTGCGTAGGTGAAACGTGATGGCAGGGTTTATTCTTTAATTTTACCCTTGTCCCAAATTTTGCTTTCGGTGCCTTGAAGGAGCCTTGTTATATTTTGCTTGTGTCGCAAAATAATAAGGAGAGAGAGCATGGCCACAGGTACTGTATACAAAGGTTTTATTAACCAAGTGAAAATGGGGGCTAACGACACGGCGACAATGGCACCTAACGAGGAATAGCCGACTAAAAACACGGTCACTATCCAACTCAATACCAGCAAACCTGCCAAGTCGAGGCCAATAGGTAGCATAGCGCCAAATGCAGTAGCCACGGCTTTCCCGCCAATGAAACCAAAGTACAGGGGAAATATGTGCCCTAGACAGGCTGCAATCGCAATTAAGCCCAAGTAAACCGGTTCTATGGCCATAAAGTAGCTGGCATACACTGGAATGGTGCCTTTCAAAATGTCCATCACTAACACCAGTAAAGCAGGTACTCGGCCACCTATACGGTACACGTTTGTTGCCCCAGGATTTTGAGAACCTGCTGTGCGAGGGTCTGGTAAGCCATACAACCTGCAAATTAAAACCGCACTAGAGAGTGAGCCAAATAAGTAGGCTACCCCCATCATCAAAAGCGTTAGCGACAGCATCATAAGCGTTAAAAATCTCTCCACGTTGGCCATTGACGGGCAGTTGCCATTTATCTTTTGCGATTACACTTATCCGTGTTGCCCCCATCGACACTACAACGGTATAGTGACCTACTCAAGTAGTCAGTAAACGCTTGTGAAGCGTAAAACTACTTTATTCTAAGTTGTTAATCTAGTTCACTTGGCGCGAACAGCAACGAATGTGTGCTAGTAAGACCAGTGCGTAATGTTGAAAAGGGTTATGGGAAAAATATTTATTGAAGGGTTATCCGTTGATACGCTCATTGGTGTATACGATTGGGAACGAGAGCGTTTAACAGAATTAAGCATAGATATTGAGCTTGAGGCAGAATTAGAAAAAGCCATGGCGTCAGATGATGTTATGGATACCATCGATTATGCCAAAGTGGCCGACTGTGTGGTTCAGGTGGGAAAAGAAAGTCAATTTGAATTACTTGAAGCCTTTGGCGCTAAAGTCATGGATACCGTGCTTCAGCAATTTCCTGTACAAGGGATTAGCATTAAAATCGTTAAGCCTGGCATTTTGCCAAATGCCCGTCGTGTGGCGGTGGCGCTTTCTCGGGCAAGAACGTGAATGGCTCTCCATCAAATATTAATTAGTGTAGGGTCGAATATCGATAGAGCGCATTATACTCGCGCTTCATTGGTTGCCATGAAAGCGTATTTCTTTAATATTAAGTGTTCGTCGGTGTATGAAAGTGAATCTGTAGGTTTTGACGGCAGCCCTTTTTATAACGCGGTCGTCAGCGCAGATACCGAACGTTCAATAGAAGATGTGTGTCATGTTCTTAAGCAAATAGAGCGAGATCATGGCCGAAAACATCAAGAAAAAAAGTTTTGTTCTCGCACCCTCGATCTCGATTTATTGACATATGATGATGTTGTCATAGATACCCCGGTGCGTTTACCGCGGGAAGAAATCCTCTACAACGCATTTGTACTGTGGCCTTTGGCTGAGTTGGTGCCAGAAGGCATTCACCCCACCACAGGCAAAAGCTATGCGCAGTTGTGGCGTGCATTTGATAAACAGAAACAGCGATTACAACCTATCAATTTTACTTGGAGCTAAGCAAAGGAATGACACTCTTTGAAATTATAATACTTGCGTTAATTCAGGGAATTACGGAGTTTTTGCCCATCAGTAGCTCGGGTCACTTATTGCTGCCAGCAGAATTATTTGGTTGGGTGAGTCAAGGCTTAGCATTTGATGTGGCCGTACACGTAGGTAGCTTGTTGGCTGTCATGATTTATTTTAGGCAAGAAATAAGTCAGATGACCGTGGCTTGGTTAACCAAGGGGTTTAGCCGAAATCAGACCACCGACAGTAAGCTGGCGTGGTATGTGATTGTGGCGACCATACCGGCGGTGATTATTGGTTTTTTAACCAAGAGCTGGATAGAAGAAAATGCGCGAACGGCACTTGTTATTGCAGCCACAACGATTTTATTTGGACTGTTACTTTGGTATGCCGACAGCAAAGCAAAACACACACGCCAATTAGACTCGCTAACATTAAAACAATCACTCGTTATTGGGTGTTTTCAAGTCTTGGCGCTAATTCCAGGCACGTCTCGCTCAGGTATTACCATGACGGCTGGATTACTCATGGGGCTAGATCGGGAAAGCTGTGCCAGGTTTTCGTTTTTATTATCTATTCCCGTCATCTTGGGAGCGGGCTTGTTGGCAACATGGGATTTACTGCAAGCGAAAGAGGCCGTTGATTGGGCTGCACTTTTCTATGGTGCTGCTTTCTCGTTTGTTAGTGCTTACTTATGTATTTACCTTTTCCTAAGCTGGATTTCCCGCATCGGTATGCTGCCTTTTGTCATTTACCGGCTATTGCTGGGCGCCCTGCTTTTATGGTTCGTTTTTGTGTAGGGAAAACCCTACGAGAGTACTTGAAGGAATAAAACGTGTCAGAGACTATTTTTACCAAAATTATAAATAAAGACATTCCCGCCGACATTTTATATGAAGATGCGTTATCGCTTGCGTTTAAAGACATTAATCCACAAGCACCGGTTCATTTTCTTGTTATCCCTAAAAAGCCTATTGCTACCATTAATGATATTGCAGAAGAAGACCGAGAAATAGTGGGGCATCTGTCGTACGTAGCTGCCAAGGTGGCGGCAGAACTCGGTGTTGCTGAACAGGGCTATCGTACGGTAATGAACTGTAACGAGTTTGGCGGCCAAACGGTTTACCATATACATTTGCATGTTTTAGCTGGGCGTCTTATGGGGTGGCCTCCTTACACCGACAAAGCGAAGCCGCTGGAGTAAGTTAAACATTGTCGCCGCCTAAGTCGTTAGGAAGTAGGAAGCGTCTTGAAATGACACAGGCTCGCCACTGGCGAGCCTGTTGGCAAAATGGATAGGTAGCATGGTCTCTAGTTTAAACCAAGCACGTCCTTTCCTTGAATAAAGTGAATATCCACAGGGATATTCGCGGCTTCAAGTTTTGCTAAATCACTAGCAAGTTGCGGTTTTATCACGCCCATCGTATCGACAAGTTCAGATACGCCGTCATAATTTCCATCACCTTGAAGGGTAAGAATAAGCTCAGACAGTGCTTCTACTGCTGCGCCCATGTTCACCATATTGACGCGATAAAACCCGTCTGGTGTTTTTTCGAAAGCGCCTTGCTGGGCAAAAAAGTTGAATCTGATCATATTGGCTTTTCCATGGGCACTTGATGCACCAAAGCGAACTGAACGGAAAATCCCTGCCATAAACGTCACATAGTAATCTTCTAATGTGCCTTCGGTGATCTCGCCCTTTTTAAGTAAGCTCTGCACCATATATAACCCTAAAATATCGGCTTTTCCTTCCTCAAGCGCAGACGCGTGCTCTTTTAAGGCCTGTCTGACTGTACCGCTGCCATTCAGCGTGTTTTTTATTCCCAAACCATGAGCGACCTCATGAAACATAGTATTGGCGAAAAAGGCGTTGAAGGTAATGTGCTGCCGCTGCTCGGGCACAATCAGAGTTTGCGCGATAGGCATTAGAATATGGTCAAACTTTGCCTGCATCGCATTTTTAAGTTGCAAGCGGCGAGTGCCTTTTTCTAGCTGAACGCGTTCGTCGTTGGGTAAGTTTATTGCAATGGTTTTGCTGCCCGCATTTGAATGCCCCGCGTAATAAACCACATCGTAGGCATTTAAGTCGGCGTCAGAACCGGGCATTTGCGCTTTATACTCTTCTGCCACGGGCAAACCCTGCTGTAGCTCTGGAAGGAAGGCTGCGTATTTTGCTAGCTTCTCACTCCATGCGAGATCTTTAATTAGGACATAAGCTTCAAAGGCAGCTTTGTATCCGAACAATTGATCTTCATAGGTTTCTATTGGGCCTAAAACCAATTCAATAGGATTGGTTTTCATGTCCATCCACGCCATGTCAGACTCAAAATATTCATCTGTCACCAGCGCTTCGGCACGCAAAGTTAAATATTCAGCAAAAGCCTGATTGTCAGCGAATGTCGCTGCTTTGCGTAGAATATCCGCTGCTCTTGAAAGCGATTGCTTGTAGGCAACCGAATAAGGCACTGAAACAAGCTTACCTGCTTCGTTTTCTTTGATAAGCGTATACAGGCTGGTTTTATCGCTAATATTTGCGCTGGCGAGTGTGGCTTTATCGACAGTGTGGGGGTAAAACTCCGCGCCGTGAGATTTAGCATCATAGCCAGACAAGAAAGGTGCATCACCGTTTAACCTGTCCCAAGGACCATAGTTTATAGCGGCAAAATGACGGATGTTTTCATTGTTAAAGCTGTTTAAAAAAGTGGCTTTATCACCAAAGAAAGCTTGCTTCCAAAATAAGTCATCCATGATTTCCGCTGCATCAATCAGCAAGCTCACCATGGTCTTTTGATTATCACTTAAATGTGAAAGGTCACTTTTTAATTCAACAGGATGATAAATATTGAGCCTAGAAGGGTCTACCAGCAGTCTAGCGGCTTCCTGTTGGGCACTATCATTACTCGACTCTGTCACTTGACTAGGCGTCTTACCACAACCGCTAGTGGCTAGAGCTACTGCTAAAGCGAGAGATAAAGGGGCATATGCTTTCATCGTTTTCTTAAATATCATCATTTATTCTATCGTTAGTTAATGCTAAAAAAATTACCGTAAATTATTCGGCAAACCCGGCCTGGTTGTCTAAGCTTAGTCTTATGTTTAATAACAATAATTATACAACTGGCATTATCATAATTGAGCAGGGGTATTCCTGCTATCATAAAAACAGTGCTTTTCTTTTTGGACGCGTCGAGTGGAAAAAAGTAAGCTTATAATAGTCACGGAAATTTGATCACCTTAAACGAGTCGATCGATATTTAACAGCAGGCAGCAGTCGTATACTGTCCGATGAGGCGGTACGGCACACTTAAAAAGGTAGGTTTATGTCTACACAGAACGCGCTTTCAACTATATTAGTTGAGAAAATCAACAATGACACATTAGTACTTCCCACGCTTCCCGCTATTGCACTGAAAGTGCGAAAGGCGGCAGATAACCCAGATATTAACCTAAACAGCATGGGTGAAGTCATTGGCCAAGACCCATCCTTAAGCGCAAGAATGATAAAAATTGCCAATAGCGCTTATATGGGCCGCAGTGTCAAAGTTGCTTCTATTAGCCAAGCCGTCACCCGTATAGGGCTTAGACAAATAAAGAACATTTCTACAGCCTTAGCCATGGAACAACTGTTTGTTTCAAAAAATGACGTGGTCGCGCGCTATCTACAAGAAGAATGGAAAAACACCGTCAATGTTGTTGCTAATTCCATGGCCGTTTTACAGCTTTATATCGCCCGAACGAAAAACCGAGAGATGAGCATGGACGCCATGACGCTAGCGGCTCTTGTACACAATATCGGTGTGCTGCCCATCTTAACGGAAGCGGAAAGGCACCCTGAGGTATTTGCTAACCCCACTTTTTTAGAAGTGGCGATTGATAAGTTATCTGGCCGAATTGGCGCAAGTATCATGCGTGAATGGGCGTTTGGTGATGTCTTTGTGGATGTTGCGAAGCACTGTAAAGATCTGAGTTTTATACCAGAAAACGTGTCTTACGTTGATTTTGTAAGAGTGGGAGCGGCTCTGGCTGGCTCCATGGAAAGTCAAAAAGATGCGGTGTTAAACCTTGCCGTTCAGCGGGATGTAGTAGACGATATTGCGATCCTGCATTCAGACGAATTTGCAGAGCTTTCTGCGGCGGCCAGACAGATTTTTGCCTAGCTTTCCGTCGTTATGGTGGCAAGGATAACCCAGGTTATTTTTGCCGCCTTTCTACAAACAACAAAATAAGTCCGAGTAAAAGCCCCCATACCGCGGAGGAAATGGTCAAGAACGTAAAGCCAGATGCTGTGCATAAAAAGGTGACAAGTGCCGCATGACGGTGTTGCTCATCGCGTAAACTCTGTGCCAGAGATGTTTTTAGTGTGGCTAACAACGCTAACCCCGCCAATAAATGCACGACCACCACAGGCATTGCCACAAACAGAACCACCACCAAAGACGCTAACGCCCCCATCAGTAAATACCCG
This sequence comes from Alteromonas australica, assembly GCF_000730385.1. Taxonomy (NCBI): domain Bacteria; kingdom Pseudomonadati; phylum Pseudomonadota; class Gammaproteobacteria; order Alteromonadales; family Alteromonadaceae; genus Alteromonas; species Alteromonas australica. Next base: position 780,729 of record NZ_CP008849.1, read on the forward strand.
CAGCCAGCCATTATTGCGGCTTTATAGCGCTGATTCTTATCCGGGTCTGCGTCCTTGCCCATGCATAACGCGGCGGTAATGGCAGCTAAATTGAAAGTAAAACCACCAAAGGGGGCTAACACTAATTGTATCAGTGCAATTCCGCTTAAAATCGGCTTATGCTGGGGCGTATACCCGTGAGCATGATGAATAGCGATCCCGGGTAAATTTTGCGACAGGGTAGTAATGATAAAAAGAGGAATAGCTAACCCAATCGTCGCAGAAAGAGAAAATGTAGGTGTTACCCACACTGGAATAGGAGGGGTGAAGTGGATATCTATGACGCCTTGCAATGAATAACTGACGACAATGGACAGTGCCAAAAGCATCAGCATGAGGTATCTGGCGAAAAATAAGCTACCCAAAATGTAGGCCGCAAGATAGAGAAAAACAATAAAAGGGTGGTTGCCTACGTCAACAAACACAGCTAAGCATATGGGCAACAGTATGCCTGCCAGCAATGCTGATGAAATCGAAGAAGGAATTCGCTTTATGGCGTTAAGTAACAGTGTACTTTGTGCGGTGGCCAGTGAGAGTAACGCACACACAACAAACGCACCTATGCTCTCTGCTAAAGTATAATCTCCTACATTACCGATTAAAAAGGCGGCTCCTGGGGTAGACCAGGCCGTGACCACAGGCATTTTGGTCAGCCAGGAGAAAATGATACAAGAAACTCCCATCCCCAAGCCCAGTGCTAACAGCCAGCTAATGATCATATCGTCGTTAGCGCCGGCCTTTCGGGCTAAATCAATCACAATGACAATAGCGCTGCTATACCCAACCACCACCGCGGTAAACCCAGCTGTGACATGACGAAGTGAAAAAGACGGAATCATTCTGGGGCTGTCCCTTTTTTATTGAGTTATATCGTTGTGCGTTATAACGTACAAGATTGCTACTATATCACTTGTGCGCTATAACGCACAAGTGATGGGTGGCACCTTAGCCTTAGCGGCGTTCGAATACAGGTAAAACGGTGGGCTAAGAGTGACTAATCTAATGCAATTTATTGGCAGGTAGAATGAAGAATAAAAAAGATGAAGTGTTTGCTTACTGTATTTCAGAGCGGCTAAAAGCAATAAGACAAGAAAGGGGATTGTCGTTAGACAAAACTGCGGCGCTCACCGGGGTATCTAAAGCCATGCTCGGGCAAATTGAGCGGTGTGAATCTAGCCCCACAATAGCCAAGTTATGGAAAATAGCCACGGGGTTACAGGTTTCTTTTTCTTCCTTTTTAACAGCAGAATCATGCCATTCAATTGCAGAAGGTGAAGGCTCGATTTACGACCCTAACATGCATGTAAAAACGCTGTTTTCTTACGATAAATCAAAACAATTTGAAGCCTTCGACATTACACTTACCGCCCTACACCAACAGCAGTCTACCGCGCATCAGAAAGGTGTGAGTGAACATATTCATGTGTTGGAAGGTAGACTGGGAATATTCACCAAGGGGCAATGGCATATTATAGAGGCTGGTCAGCAATGGGTGTTTGACGCAGACCAACCTCATAGGTACGAAGACAAAGTAGGGAAAACCCGTTTTCTCACTATCATCCATTACCCAAATGCATCGAAAAATGAGAACTAAAGGTTATCTTCGTTAAGGTTTAATGCCGTGCGCAAAAATCCCATTAGGGTACATACTTCTGCAGACATTAACGCAAACTCGGCGTCAAGCCTTGCTTCTACTTGGTCCTTAGGCACATCATCGGTTTCTTCTTTCAACCTATCGGTAAATTTCACTCGCTTGAGGGACCCATCTTCTGCAATCACAGCGGTAAGGGACTCTTGGTATTCAAACGCGACTTTTTGAACCAACTTGCCAGCATCAAGGTGAATGCTAATCTCGTCACTGTCTAATGGTTGATTCTTACAGCGGATAATACTGCCTGAGTCATCCGTTGATTTAAACTCTGCTTCTTCTAATAACCCAATACCGTCTGGCGCATTGTCAGTTAGCCAATGGGTAAGCTCTGACTGTAAGCTATGGCGAGCAAAAGGAACAACCGGAAGGGAGCCAATCGCTTTGCGAACAAGGGCCAGAAAGGCTTCGGCTTTTCCGTCTGCTGAGGCGTCGACAACCACCAGGTTATCGGCAAGGGAAATAAAGCCATGGGTGTAGCTGTTTTTAGTAAAGGCTTGTGGCAGTAATCGGGTTTGTATTTCTTGTTTGAGATCGGCCTTGGCTTTTTTACCTACCGGCGCACCCGTTTCCATTTCGATTTTCGCCACCATCTCGTCAAGTTCTGCATTGACCACAGCCGCAGGGAGGATTTTTTCTTGTTTTTTAACGGTTATCCAGTAGCGCTGCTGCACACAGTGAAACATCGCACCCTGCTTTCCGGCTTGTGAAAATGGTGACGCAAAGCCCATAGTAGCAACATCCTGACTACCGCAAGGGCGAAAGGCTTGAGCCTGTAATGCGCTTTCTAAGTCTTCATCGTTCAGCGAGAGAGGCTGGGTAATTTGATAAGCTTTTATGTTTTTGAACCACATGATAGGGATGTCTCTTTTCAAAACGGGGCGCAAGCGTACCAATCAAGCCGCTGCTTCGCAACGCAAAATGCGCCCCAGATAGTGAATGTTAGGCGCCAAGGCCGGTGGGGAAATGAATGCTATACGTTAGCCCTTGGTAAGGTTCGCTGCGCGCCTCAATATGCCCTGACAAAGACTGGGTCACTAAATTGTATATGATGTGCGTACCCAGGCCGCTTCCGCCATCTTCGCGCTTAGTCGTGAAAAAAGCATCGAACAATTTTTCTAGGTGCGACTCAGATAGCCCTTTGCCATTGTCTTGGTAAAGCATGGCAACTTCGTTATTTGCCTGGGTGACTTCAAGTGAAATGACCCCTTCATTGGTGCTCTCAAAACCGTGCACTAATGAATTCATCACCATATTTGTGACTATTTGTGCAATCGCTCCCGGAGCGCAGCGTATGACCAAATCAGGGGGGCAATTTACCTTAATAACATGGTGGGTTTGTTTGAAGCTCGGTTTAAGGGATTGCACAATTTCAGCCAAATAGTCATTTAAATTAAACTCACGTACAGCGTCACTTGTTTGGTCTACCGCAACTTGTTTAAAGCTGGCAATCAGCTCTGATGCTCGGTTTAGGTTGGTCAGCAGTAGATGGGTGGTTTGCTCAGCTTCATCAATAAAATTTGCCATGTTTTTTGTGGTTAAACTTTTATCTTCAAAGTTTGATTTCACATTATTTAAGCGTTCTTGTAAAAAGCTGGCTGCGGTAACACTTACGCCCAATGGTGTATTGACATCGTGAGCTATACCTGCCACTAACCCGCCTAAAGAGGCCATTCTTTCCGAATCGACTAATTGATCTTTCGCTAATTGCAAATGCTCCATAGAGCTGGCGATCTCATCATTACGTTTGCGAAGTTCATCCTCAATATAGCGGCGATTTTCTATTTCCTGCCTCAACTCTCTTTGGTTGGCAATTAATTCATCTTTTTGTTGTTCTAAATCCAACATAATTTGCGAAAGTGACGCGGTTTTCTTAGCGACTTCTTGCTCTAAAATTAGGTTTTGGTCATCGAGTTTTTTATTCGCATGTCGAAGTTGTTCCTGGGTGCCCTTAAGTTTCGAATGCGAGGCAATTAAGTCGTCGATAACCTGATTGTATGATTCCTTTAGCTGTAATATTTCACACTCATCGACTTTTCGTATGACGAGTTTGCTGTCTTCAGGATGCTGAGGATCGAAGCTTTCCATTTGCTGCGTAATTTCGCCTAATGGCTCAGAAAGCATATTTCTAAAGGCGGTCATGAATAAAAAAACCAAAAAGGTGGTTTTTAAAATCGCATTGCCAATGAGAAAGAAAATGCCCACTTCGATTCTGCCAAAAATAGTATCGAAACTTGAATATAAAGTGACGTCGCCAACGGTAGATTCTCGGCCAGCAAATTTGAAAATAAGCGGAAAGGTATAACTAAATAACCCCCCTGAATGGTCTTCAATGACCGCTTCTTGTACCGTGTTACTCGTTCGTTGTGCTTTAATGCCAAACTCTGCGACAAAATTGCCGTTTTCCCCTCTTACTTGCACGCCCTCTACAATGGGCAGTTCAAGAAGGCCCTCGGCGATAGAGCGGGCTTGTTCGGTATTCAATTCCCACAGTGCACGAGTTAGGCTAGATGAGAAGGTGTTTTTTAAGGTTTGTAATTCACCTTCAACATGATTTTTGGTACTTAAATATTCGGTAAATATTTGGCCTACAGTAACGATGACAGTAAGAATGAAGTAAACAGAAAGCACTCTGGTTAATAATTTTTTCGATAACCCAGTTTTAATGGCCTTCATTGATAAAACTGCTCCGATGTTAAAATATCCGTTTACGCTATAGCCAAGAATATGCATAAAAGAATGAATAAACAAGCAGGTGAATTTAAACTTTAGCTTATGTACCAATAAACAAGTTGACACATAAATGTAATCGTTTTAATAAAAGTGTCATAGAGCACATGAATAATAGCGGCGATTTGTGATGAGCAGGAAAACAACAATGTCTCGAACAGTTTTGGTGGTTGAGGACGAAGCGCCCATCCGTGAAATGCTTAAATTTGTGCTTGAGCAATCTGGCTTCAATATTATTGAAGCTGAAGATTTCGATATTGCACAAGAAAAAATTTGTGAGCCTTACCCAGATTTAATTCTACTCGATTGGATGCTACCTGGCGGCAGCGGTGTGCAATTGGCAAAGGGCCTAAAGCAACATGAGTTTACTCGTGATATCCCCGTTATTATGCTTACCGCACGAGGTGAGGAAGAAGATAAAATTCGTGGATTAGATGCAGGGGCTGATGATTACGTTACCAAGCCGTTTTCACCTAAAGAACTCATTGCGCGAATTAAAGCCGTGATGCGTCGTGTTACGCCTACGTCTAACGAAGAACCAATCGAATTTAACGGGCTCAAGTTAGAACCTGTTTCTCATCGTGTAATGGCTAACGATGAACCTCTAGATATGGGGCCCACGGAATTTAAGCTGTTACATTTCTTTATGACGCACCCAGAACGTGTATATAGCCGTGAGTTGTTGCTCGATAATGTTTGGGGAACAAATGTGTATGTTGAAGATCGAACCGTTGACGTACATATCAGACGCCTACGCAAAGCTATCTCTCGTCATGGTCATGATGCTATGATTCAGACAGTGCGTGGAGCCGGTTATCGGTTTTCTACCAAATTATAGTCGGTTAGGTTTTGTTATTTTGGTTTAGGGGCGCAGGCGCCTAAACCCGCAATTGTTTTCTCCTCTTTAGGCCTATTTTTATTATGTATTACCCATTCTCCTGGTTGAGAAGCTCTCTTCGATTAGTTTTATACCTGTTGGTATTCGCGCTAATCGGGTGGTACATCGATGATATGCTTTTAGCCATCGCAATAGGCGCGACACTACTACTGCTGTTTAATTATTGGCACTTATATAAATTAAATCGTTGGCTGTGGCACAGTCGAAAAATGTCTCCGCCTATGGTGAAAGGGGTGTGGGAGCATATTTATGAAGGTATTTATTATCTTCAACGCCGAAACAGAAATAAACGTAAAGAACTCGGGGAACTGGTAAAGCGCTTTAGAGAAGGGTCGGAAGCCCTGCCTGATGCTGCAGTTGTGGTGGATTCTAAAGCTTGCATTATTTGGTGCAACCGTTTGGCACGTCTCGACCTAGGCTTAAAGTGGCCGCAAGACGCAGGCAGGCGATTAGATAACTTGCTACGTCACCCTGAGTTTATCCAGTATTTTCATGCTGGTAACTTTAAATATCCAATAGAAGTGCCGTCACCCACCAATCCGAACAAAACCTTTGAATACCGCATAATGCCCTATGGCGAAGAACACTTATTGTTAATTGCCAGGGATATCACTCGGGTGTCGCAGCTCGAAGAAATGCGTAAAGACTTCGTGGCCAATGTGTCTCACGAATTACGTACACCGCTTACTGTGATAAACGGTTATTTAGAAATAATACCGATGGACGAAGACGCTGATCCTTTTATGCAAAAAGCCATGAAAGAGATGACTGCGCAAACCCACCGTATGCAAAACCTTATTGAGGATTTGCTTGTACTTTCTCGTATTGAAGCAAGCTCTGAACGTATTTATGAAAATGTAGTGAACATGCCTGCGGTGTTAAAGCAGATAGAGCTAGAAGCCAACACCCTCAATAAAGAAAAGCAGCATACTATCCGGTTTCATGTTGCACCAGATTTACAAGTTTATGGCGTTGAAACCGAGATACGCAGTGCCTGTTCAAACCTGGTATTCAATGCGGTACATTATACGCCTGCAAAAGGCGAAATAAACGTACATTGGCAAAGTACGCCGCAAGGTGCTCGTTTCTCCGTAGTTGATAACGGCGAAGGCATTGAGCCTGGGCATCTCAACCGACTAACAGAACGTTTTTACCGCGTCGATAAGGCAAGATCGCGAAAAACCGGCGGTTCAGGTTTGGGGCTTTCTATTGTAAAACATGTATTAAGCCATCATAATTCTCGTCTAGAAATTACCAGTACGGTGGGCGAGGGCAGTCAGTTTTCCTTCGTATTAGATAAAGAGCTCATTGCGGAGCAAGAGTAAATGTGGTCAAGGCGTGTTTCATCTTTATTGTGTTTTTTTTCGTTCTTCTGTGTCTCTCATATCGCGTTATCCGCCCCTGAAAATAGGCCTATTGATGTCCCTGAGTATGAACGCCAACCCGGGGTCGCTGGAAAAATCACCTCTGTAGGTTCAGATACTCTCGCCAACTTAATGACGTTTTGGTCTCAAGAGTTTAAAGCGCTTTATCCGCAAGTTGGATTTCAAATTCAAGCATCCGGTTCGTCTACTGCTCCCCCAGCCCTAATTGAGGGGACGGCGACCATTGGCCCAATGAGCCGTGAATTAAAACCCAGTGAAGTAAGAGATTTTGTGCGTAAACATGGGTATCCGCCAGTGGTGCTGAAAGTGGCTATGGATGCCATAGCGATTTTTGTAGAGAGACGAAATCCGCTGGAAGGGCTAACATTAAAGCAAGTTGATGCGATTTTTTCTGAAACCCAATACTGTGGTGGGAATGGCAATATCGAGCGTTGGTCACAATTGGGCTTAACTGACCCAGAATTTCAGGGCCCTATACGCTTATATGGTCGTAATTCCGTATCTGGAACCTATGGGTTATTCAAAGTTATCGCCTTGTGTGATGGCGACTTCAGCAACACGGTTAACGAACAACCCGGTTCTGCGTCAGTTGTGCTCTCTGTTGCATCTGGTGAAGGTGCCATGGGATACGCTGCTTATGGATATAAAACAGCGGGCGTAAGGGCCTTGCCCTTGGGGGAAACCATGGATACGCTCACGCCCTTAAGTATCGATACAGTGAGAAGCGAGTCATACCCTTTTGCTCGCTTCCTTTATCTGGTAGTGAATAAAAAGCCGGGTGAACCTCTGCCCACGTTAGAGCGGGAATTTCTGCGCTATGTATTGTCTAGACAAGGGCAGCAGCAGGTGGTGAGAGATGGCTATTTTCCTATTCGTGAAGATGTCCTTGTGCGTCAGCGACGAATTTTAGAGTGACATCAGGTTATGAGTAACGTCGCGCCAGAATGGAAAAGTTGGGTGGTTAAGTGCTTACTTAGCGGTCAAAACACCGTGTCTATTGCGCAAACACTTTACGAAAATGGTTTTGTTCCTTCCGTTATTCGCACACTTTTAGGTAGTAACCTACCCCCGAATATTGCCTTTTCACACGAGAGTGAATTTTATCGCGCCCTTGCAAACGCAGCAATAATCAACAACACAAACGCTGAAAAATTGGTTTCTGACGATAGAATACAGTTATATGCCATTGACGGCTTTTTAACGAAAGAGGAATGTGAGGGTGTTATTCAGCTATCAAAAGACAAGCTAGCGCCGTCAAAACTCGCAGGCGCTGCGTCTTCCGACAATATTCGTACCTCGTCTACCTGTGAACTCGCATTTTTGAATAACCCTTTAGTGGAGGCAATTAATACTAAGATTGTTGACGCCCTGCAGTTAGGGGTAGGTGAGAAAGAGGTTATTCAAGCGCAGCATTATAACGTGGGGGAATATTACAAACCACATTATGACTTTTTCCCCCCAGGCACGCCGCAGTATAAAGCCCATTGTGCTGCACGAGGGCAAAGAAGTTGGACCTGTATGATTTACCTGAACGAAGATTGTGACGGGGGGCATACTCGATTTACTAAGTTGAAACTCGCAATCAAACCCAAAATCGGCAAGGCACTATTTTGGAATAACCTCTTGTACGATGGGCAACCAAATCTTAATAGTATTCATTTCGCTGAGCCTGTCACAGACGGTAATAAAACTGTCATAACCAAGTGGTTTCGTACAAAAAACTAACGGCGAGGGACATGCTTTTTCAATAAGATACTGAAGTTGATTGAGAAAATCTTTCTCGATCATCGGGTTAGCTTAAATTCCAAAAAGTTCCAATAAAATTCCAAAGATTTTCCTTTTGTAACAAAAATGTCACCCATGTCATTTACTCTCTACGAAACCTAAAAATCCATACTACTAGAACCTTGGAGAATTTAATGGAATTTCGTAATGTATTTAAGGTAAGTGCAATCACGACTGCACTTATTCTTGCAGGCTGCGGCGGCGATATCGTTATTAACGAAGGTGATGAAGTTGTAACAACTCCAACTACACCAACAACTCCCACTACACCAACTACGCCTACCACCCCTGACGTGGATACTCCTTTCTCACTAGGGTTTGCAACAGATGCTTCTAGTGAATTCTCTGCTATTACAGATAAGCCAGTTTATCGCCTAGATAGCGACCTTGTTATTACTCAGGAAATGACACTGACCAATGATGCACACTGGATCATTAAAGGCCGTACCGCGGTAGGTAACGATAACTCAGATTCCACAGTACTTTATATTGAAGAAGGTACTACGGTTATCGGTGAAGACGGTGACGATTTCTTAGTGGTTCGTCGTGGTTCTCAAATTGAAGCAACCGGTACGGCTTCAGACCCCATCGTTATGACCTCTATCCAAGACGTAACTGGTGAAGAAACCTCTATTGGACAATGGGGTGGTGTGGTTCTTTTAGGTAATGCACCTACCAACTTATGTAACACAGGTGATGACGCTGAAACGTCAGACGACGAACTAGCTAACTGTGGTGTGTCTGCAGAAGGTGATGCAGGCCTTTACGGCGGTAACGACCCAGAAGACAATTCAGGTATTCTTGAATATGTTGTGGTTAAACACGCTGGTAAAGCACTGGCTTCTGGCGACGAGCTAAACGGTATTTCATTCGCAGGTATCGGTTCAGGGACAACGGTAAACTACATTCAAGTTCACCAAAACCTTGATGACGGTATCGAATTCTTCGGCGGTACGGTAAGCGTAAGTAACGTTGTACTTACTGATATCGGTGATGACTCTTTAGATTGGTCATTCGGTTGGACAGGTAGCGCAACAAACGTCTATATCCAGCAATCAGCAGACGGCGGTGACAACGCGATTGAAGCAGATAACAATGAAGATAACCCTTCTTGGTTACCGCTTACTAAGCCGACTGTTTCAAACGTTACTATCGTCAGTGCTGATGGCACAAACGGTGTTCGTCTGCGTAACGGTACTGCGGGCGTGCTATCAAATGTATTAGTGACGGGTTCTGCAACCGCGTCAAATTGCTTGCGTGTTAATGGCGATGAGTCTATCGCTAATGCTGAGTCTGGCGAACTAACCATTACTGATTCCATTGTGGCTTGTGAAACGCCGGCCAACAACTTTGGCTCAGACACAATCGACGGTGGCACTACCCAAGCGTGGTTTGAAGGCCAAGAAGGCAACAGCGTATTAACGCCTGCTGATTTAATGCTTGAAGACAACGGTTACTTCCCAACGTCTTCATCGCCTGTTGCGCTTAGCGGTAGCGGCTATATCGGTGCATTCGACCCTAATGGTGAGGACTGGACTTCTGGCTGGACTGTGGGTGTAAACGGCGGTTTCCCTAGTGATGTTCAAAATGCATTTGAACAAGGCTTAGCAACTGACGTATCTAGCGACTTCCCAGAGCTAACAGATAAGCCGGTATACGCACTTGGTGATGACACAACGTTCACTTCTGACGTAACCCTTACAAACGACGCTTACTGGCTAATCAAAGGTCGTACTGCGGTGGGTGAAGATAACGACAGCAGTGCAACGCTTTACATTGAACAGGGCACAACAGTATTCGGTGAAGAGGGTGATGACTTCTTAGTGGTTCGTCGTGGCTCAATGATTGAAGCAAGCGGTACGGCTTCTGCGCCAATTACTTTCACTTCAGTTCAAGACCTAACGGGTGATGAAACCTCGATTGGTCAATGGGGTGGTATTGTTCTTCTTGGTAATGCGCCTACTAACCTGTGTAACACAGGTGATGACGCTGACACATCAGATGCTGAGCTAGCAAGCTGTGGTGTTGCTGCTGAAGGTGATGCAGGTCTCTATGGCGGTGCCGATGCAGAAGATAACTCAGGTACGCTTCGCTATGTTGTCGTTAAGCACGCAGGTCGCGCATTAGCGGCTGGTGACGAACTTAACGGTATCTCATTTGCGGGTATCGGTTCAGGCACTAAAGTGGAATATATCCAAGTTCACCAAAACCTGGACGATGGTGTTGAGTTCTTCGGTGGTACGGTAAGCGTACGTAACATTGTACTAACTGACATTGGTGATGACTCTCTAGATTGGTCTTTCGGTTGGACAGGTAATGCACAAAACGTGTACATCCAACAGTCTGCCGCGGGTGGCGATAACGCTATCGAAGCCGACAACAATGAAGACAACCCAGCATGGACGCCGTTGACGACGCCTATTATTTCTAACGTGACTATCGTGGGCGCAGACGGCACAAATGGTGTTCGTTTACGTAACGGAACGGCAGGCGCACTTTACAATGTGGTAGTGACGGCTGGTGAAGGTTACTCTAACTGCTTACGTGTAAACGGTGACGAGTCAATTGCAAACGCTGAAGCAGGTACGCTTACCGTTGAAAATTCAATTGTTGCTTGTGAAGACGATGCAAACTTCGGTTCTGACACCATTAACGGTGGCACTACGCAAGCATGGTTTGAAGGTCAAGATGGCAACAGCGTATTAACAGCTGATGCACTAATGCTTTCAACTGACGGTTTCACACCACGCTCTGGTTCACCACTACTGGGTGCTGGCGCGGATGCCTCTGAAGTGAATGACTTCTTCGCTGCAACAGATTACATAGGTGCATTCGATGGCGACAACAACTGGATGGACGGATGGACTGTCGCGGTTAATGATTCTATTCCTTCAGATGTAACAAGTGCATTTGAGCAAGGTCTTGCAACAGACGTATCTGCTAACTTTGCGTCTATTACTGATAAGCCAGTTTACCAACTCGCTGCTGACACAGTATTTACTACTGATGTATCGTTAACCAACGACGCACACTGGGTACTTAAAGGCCGCACTGCAGTCGGTGAAGACAACGCAGATAGCGCAACCCTTTATATACAACGTGGTACTACCGTATTCGGTGAAGACGGTGACGATTTCTTAGTGGTTCGTCGCGGCTCTAAAATTGAAGCTTCAGGTACAGCGACACTACCTATTGTTTTCACTTCGTCTGAAGATATGACGGGTGGCGAAACCGATATCGGTCAGTGGGGTGGTTTGGTTATTTTAGGTAATGCACCGACTAACCTATGTAACACAGGTGATGACGCAGATACGTCAGATGCTGAGCTAGCCAGCTGTGGTGTGGCCGCTGAAGGTGACGCAGGCCTCTATGGCGGTGCTGATTCTGAAGACAGTTCAGGTACTCTTCGTTATGTCGTGGTTAAGCACGCTGGTAAAGCGCTTGCGGCAGGTGATGAACTAAACGGTATTTCATTCGCAGGTGTAGGTAGCGGTACTGAAGTTGACTTTATCCAAGTTCATCAAAACCTAGATGACGGTGTTGAGTTCTTCGGTGGCACAGTGAGCGTAAGCCACTTGGTACTGACTGCCATTGGTGATGACTCACTAGATTGGTCTTTTGGTTGGACGGGTAACGCACAGTACGTGGTTATCAAGCAATCAGCTGACGGTGGCGACAATGCCTTCGAAGCAGATAACAACGAAGACAACCCATCTTGGACACCACTGACTACACCAACAGTATCGAACGTGACTATCATCGGTGCTGATGGCACAAACGGCGTACGTCTACGTAACGGTACAGCAGGTACAATTAAAAACTTGGTGGTTACTGGTGGCGCAGATTACAGCAACTGTCTACGTGTGAACGGTGACGAATCAATTGCCAATGCTGATGCAGGTGAACTGACTGTGACACATTCAACGGTTGCATGTAGCTCTGACAGCGCATTTGGTTCTGATACCATCGGCACTGACACTACTGAAGCATGGTTCTTAGCCCAGGACGGTAACAGTGTATTAGCTGACACCGCAGCGCTAAGCCTAGATTCAACAGGCTATGTGCCTGGTAGCGATTCAGCACTATTAGGCTCAGGTTTCGATGCATCAACATTGGATAGCTTCTTTGATAGCACTGATTTCCAAGGCGCATTCGATGGTGAGTCTGACTGGACACTGGGTTGGGTAACAGTTGGTCTTGAAGACTAATTTGCCTTAACGAGTAACGTGGAAGCTAAGACGTGAATGCGTCTTAGCTTTTGTGTTGAAAGTGGCATACCCGATTACAGTTCCTCAGGAGTTTCCAAAATGAAAAATAAACAAACGTCAGCGTTTAAAGTCGGTGGACTGTCGTTGGCAATCGCGTCCATTCTTGGCGCAAGCGCACTTCCATTTTCGGCAATAGCACAAGAATCTGAAGATGAAGTTATCGAAGAAGTTGTTGCCACAGGAACGCGACTAAAAGGCACAGCAACAGCCGTTCTTCAGGAGCGACAAAACCAAGCCTTCGTTGCAGATATTCTAGGTGCGGAACAAATTTCTCGTACTGGTGATAGCGATGCAGCCGCTGCGCTTCGTCGTGTGACTGGTTTGACGTTAGTCGATGGTAAATTCATCTACGTACGTGGTTTGGGTGAGCGTTATTCAAGCACACAGCTAAACGGTATGACCGTTCCTAGTCCAGATCCTACGCGCTCAGTTGTTCCGCTGGATTTATTCCCATCCAGCATCATTGAAAGCTTAAATGTACAAAAGTCATTTTCACCGAATATGCCTGGCCACTTCGGTGGTGGTAACGTGAATATCCGGACTAAAACTATTCCATCAGAATTTACCTTCCAGTTATCTGGTGGTACAGGGTGGAATACGGAAAATAGTAATGATGGCTATTTCTACTCAGGCGGTGGTGATGATTGGACCGGTCGTGATGACGGTACACGGGGCTTGCCTTCTATCATTTCTTCTGCCTTAGCAGAGAGTGGTTCTGAAGGATTTGAAGGGGACTCTTCACGTACGCTAGCAGAAACCCAAGATATCCTAAACGCGTTTAACTGGGATATTGGCCCAGATGAAAAGTCTGTAGATCCAGACTTCAACATAGGCGCGACATTAGGTAATAACTACGTTTTTGACAACGAGAGCGTACTGGGTTTCCTAGCAACAATTGCCTATAGTAACCAATGGCGTGTGACGGAAGAGCAATTGGGCAACGATATTGGTGGTGGTCAGGAAAACCCGAGATTCACTAAATATCGTGACATGACCTCAACAGAACAAACCGTGACGTGGAGCGGAATGTTCAATATGGGTTACGAGTACAACAGTAACCACAAAATCGAATTGGTCAATATGATCCTCCATGACATGCGTGATCGTTTGCGTGATGGTTCATATTATGATGACAGTGAAACGGTAGATGGCGTTGAAGAATTCCGTCGTTTAGACATTATCTTCGAAGAACGTGAAATGGTGTCGTCACAGTTAAAGGGAACGCACAACTTTCTCCAGTTAGGAAACGGTGTGTTTTTTGATTGGTACGCAGGCACGAGCCGTGCATCACGTCAAGCGCCAGACATCTTAGAAGTGACATTCCAACAGTTTTACGATGACAGTGGCGCTTTAGAGCTAGAGCGTTTAGATGATACGCCAGGGACCAACATTAACCGTCAATACCAGATGCTAGACGATGCCTCTGATACTTACGGCTTCAACGTGTCAACGCCATTTTTTGGTAAAGGTTACGACATTGAAGTAAAAGCGGGTTTCGATTATTTCGAAAAGATCCGTGACGGAAACAACATCGATTTAGCCATCAGAAACTTTGCCATTGACGATGACTTGAAAGCAGGTTCGCGCATTGATGAGATCTTCACTGAAGACAACATCTACAATCCGGATTTCTATGTAAGCTCTACAGGTAGTTCACTGTTCCAGGACAATACTGGTGAAGGTGATAAGTATTCTGCAGCGAGCAAGCTTACAGCGGGATATTTCATGGTTGATGCCTTCTTTAATCAGAAGTTCCGCGTGAGTGGTGGTGCTCGTTGGGAAGAATTCCAGCAAGTGTCTATTCCTTACGTAGAACATTCAAACGAGTTTGCAGATACTATTGAAGAGATTGCGGACACGATTTACGCTGAAGACGATATTCTTCCATCGTTGGCATTCACCTATATTCCTAGCGAAGAAATACAGTATCGCTTGAATATAAGCCAGACCGTAATTCGTCCTGATTTACGTGATATTAGCTCAACATTCTTTATCGACCCATTAACGGAATTCTTAGTTCGTGGTTCACCCTCTTTGGTTGAAACTGAACTAACTAATGTGGATTTTCGTTGGGAATGGTACATGTCTCAAGGCAACAATATCTCTGTAGCGCTATTCTATAAAGATATGGAAAATCCTATTGAGATGGTGCAATTCGATGGCGGTGAAGGTGTTCCTCAGCTGCTTACCGCGAATGGTGAAGAAGGCGAGCTATACGGTATCGAGTTTGAATTCTTGCATGATTTAAGCTTTGTGGATGATTCACTGTCTAACTTCTTTATCTCAGGCAACATGACGTTATCTGATTCAGAAGTGACCATTGGCAGCGACGACCAAGATTCGTTGTTCTCACAACAAGCTCGAGAGGCGTACGGCGGTACGATTACTGCGACAATCACTAACGATCAACGTCGATTAGTGGGCCACTCTGAATGGGTAGCAAATATTCAAATGGGTTGGGACTCTTCTAATGGCGAGCACTCAGCATCATTAGTTTATAACGCCTTTGGTGAGCGCATTATCGCGCCGGGTGTGCGTGGATTTGAAGACGGTATCGAGAATCCATTCCACTCATTGGATGTGGTATATACCTACTATCCAGATTTCAACACCACAGTAAAATTCAAGTTCCAGAACTTACTGGGTGAAGATAAAGAGATAGAGCAAGAGGGATTACTGCTTCGTCGAGAAACCGTTGGCACTACAATCAGTGCTAGCGTGCAGTACGACTTTTAATTCATCTTCAAGCCCAGCTATTTAGCTGGGCTTTTTCGTTAGTAACGCTTTATGACAGTTTCGTAATAAAACTGTCACAGAAAAACCCTATCCTACGCGCAGAAATTTATAGTCGGTTTAAATCGATTTCTTTTAACTTTAAAGGTTTGAATGTATGAAGCTTATCAATGCTTTGCTTGTTGCAGGTACGCTAGCGGCGGCACCAGCACTGGCACAAGACGATGAAGTCTTAAAACCCGTTGTCGATGAGGCAGCGAAAATAAACGAATCAGCGGCGAAGTCGCAAGAGAAGATCAATAGCATCACTGATCAAATCGATAGCAAACTTCAGCAGTTCAAAACATTGATGAAAGAAATCGAAGGCCTTGAGGTTTATAACACTCAGCTTCGTAAGCAGATCAATAGCCAAGAACAAGAAATGGCAGATCTGAACGCTGCAATTGATGAAGTGTCCGTTGTTGAGCGTCAAATTACGCCGTTAATGATTCGTATGATTGACGGTCTAGAACAGTTTATTGCGCTAGACGTACCTTTCTTACCTGAAGAGCGTGCCAATCGTGTTGCTGACCTTAAGGCTATGATGGACCGCGCAGATGTGGCCGCGTCTGAAAAGTTCCGCCGCGTTATGGAAGCGTATCAAGTTGAAATGGACTACGGTCGCACAATGGAAGCATACAGCGGTATTCACTCCATCGACGGCAAAGAACGTGATGTTGAATTTTTACGCCTTGGTCGTACAGCGCTTATCTATCAAACCCGTGATGCAAGTTCTCAAGGTGTGTGGAACAAGCAAACTCGTCAGTGGGAAGAACTAGACAGTGGCTACCGTACACAAATAACGAAAGGTCTGCGCATGGCGAAGAAGCAACTTGCCCCAGACTTACTAATGCTGCCAGTTGCAATTACAGACTAAGAGGTTGATGAGAATGTTTAATACAGTAAAACGTATCGCTGTTGGTCTAGCAGCCCTTAGTATCAGCGTAGGTGCTTTTGCCCAAAGTGACCGTGCCATGGACTTAGACGCGCTTCTTAAGCAGTTAGAAGAAGGTCAATTTGCCCAGTCACAGCAAAATAAACAACGTGAGCAAGATTTTATTGCCCAACGCGCTGAGCAAGACCGTATTTTGCGTGAAACACGCGCTCAACGTGACCAAATGCTTAAGCAATCTGAGCAGCTTGAAACTCAGTTTGAAGAAAATGAATTTAAGCTGGCTGATTTGAACGGTGCTCTTGATACTCGTTTAGGTTCATTGAAAGAACTGTTCGGTGTACTACAGCAAATTGCTGGCGACACCAAAAATAAATTTTATAACTCTGTTGTTTCAGCGCAAATCCCAGGTCGCGCAGACTTCTTAGATCAAATGGCACAAGACATGGGGTCAAGCTCGAAGCTTGCGTCTATTGAAGAAATTGAGCGCGTGTGGTTTGAAATGCAGCGTGAAATGACTGAATCAGGCAAGGTGACTAAATTCACAACTGACGTAGTTGAAGCCGGTGGTGAGAAGGTGAACAAAGAAGTGGTTCGCGTAGGTCCTTTTGCTCTGGTTTCTGACGGTAAATACCTAGAATATAATGGAGTAACAGGTACAGTCTCTGAGCTTATTCGTCAGCCTGCTGACCGTTATAACGACTCAGCTGCAGAACTTCAGGCATCGAGTGGCGACCTAGTGCAATTTGGTATCGATCCAACAGGTGGTTCAATCCTTGGCCTTCTTGTTCAGGCACCTAACTTACAAGAGCGTGTAGAGCAAGGTGGTGTGGTTGGTTACATCATTCTTATCGTTGGTGCGTTTGGTTTACTGCTTGCCCTAGAACGCTTAGTGACGCTTTCTATTACACGAATGAAAGTTAACAGCCAGCTTAAGAGCACTGAAGTAAAAACAAATAACCCACTAGGTCGAGTGCTTAAAGTACGTGATGAGCATCCCAATGCCGACGTTGAAGCATTAGAACTTCACTTAACCGAAGCAATTCTAGGTGAAGTACCTAAGCTTAGCCGAAACCTCACTATCATTAAGATTATCTCAGTGGTCGCACCGCTGATGGGTCTACTTGGTACGGTAACCGGTATGATTAACACCTTCCAAGCCATCACCTTGTTCGGTACAGGCGACCCGAAACTAATGGCTGGTGGTATTTCAACGGCACTTGTCACAACAGTACTCGGTCTTGTTGTAGCGATTCCAATGACACTGCTATATGCAATGCTTAACACACGTTCAAAGAACATTGTGTACATCCTACAAGAACAAGCGTCTGGCGTTATTGCAGAGCGCGCTGAGCGAGGCTAATCATGATCGAGTTTCTAGAAGCAATTCGCGATTTCACAGAAACAGGTGGCCAGGTTCTCCTGGTCATCGGTCTGCTGATATTCGTTATGTGGCTTTTAATCCTCGAGCGTGCCATGTATCTGATGGTTTGGCATAAAAAAGCAAAAAGTGAAGCGGTGGCAAGCTGGACAGCACGTTCAGACCGCTCTTCATGGTTTGCTAAGCAAGTCCGTCAGAAAACGATTTCACAGCTAACTATGCGTTTAAATGGAAGTATACCGATTATTCAGTCTTTGGTTGCACTTTGCCCTCTCCTTGGTTTGATGGGCACGGTAACCGGCATGATTGAAGTATTTGATGTAATGGCAATTGCGGGTTCAGGAAACGCGCGTTCTATGGCATCAGGTGTATCGAAAGCCACCATCCCCACTATGGCTGGAATGGTCGGCGCACTGTCAGGCGTATTTGCGGCCACATGGTTGAACCGTACAGTGAAGTCAGAACGCACGCATCTTGAGGATGCATTGGTTATTCAACGTTAATGCCACTGGGCATTAAGGTAAGGTATTTATTATGAAGCAGCACTTTCAAAACTTAGTCGATGAGGAAGAAGCAAACATCGACATGACGCCCATGCTGGACGTTGTATTTATCATGTTGATCTTCTTTATCGTGACTGCATCGTTTGTAAAAGAGGCGGGTATTGATGTTAACCGCCCAGAAGCGGCCACGGCTGTGAAGAAGGATCGCGCTAATATCCTTATCGCCATTTCAGACAAAGGTGAGATTTGGATCAACAAGCGTCGCATTGATGTTCGTGCAGTACAAGCGAACATTGAACGTCTTCACGCTGAAAACCCGCAAGGCACTGTTGTTATCCAGGCTGATAAAAAAGCCACAACAGAAACCCTTATTAAGGTAATGGATGCATCGCGCGCAGCCGGTGTTTACGATGTTTCGATTGCAGCTCAAGAGCCATAAATCATGCCACGATATATAATCGCATTTGTTATATCCCTTGCGATAACGTTGGGCCTGTTCTTCTTGATGCAGTCGCTGATCAAGATGGGTGGCAGCGCCTTAACGGAACCGCCAAAGGGAAGCGTGCTTGACTTTGTAAGGGTTAAGCAGGATGAGCAAGTAGAGAAAAAAGATCGCAAACCGAAAAAGCCACCTAAGCCTGAGCAGCCGCCACCTCAAATGCAGCAGCCACAGATGGACTCTCCAACGCCAAATGCGGAAGGTACGTCAATGGATTTTGGCGCTGACGTGGGCGACGATATTTCGTTAGAAGGCGGGTTAGCGCTTGAGTCGGGAGATGGCGAGTATCTACCTATTGTTAAAGTTGCCCCCGTGTATCCACGTCGTGCACTACAACGCGGTATTGAGGGCTTTGTTATTGTTGAGTTTACGGTAACTAAGCAAGGCGCGGTGAGAGACCCTATAGTGGTAGAGGCCAACCCTCAAGGTATATTTGAGCAAGCGGCGATTGATGCTGCAATGAAGTTCAAATATAAGCCTCGCGTGGTAAACGGGGAAGCCACAGAAGTATCGGGTGTGCAAAACCGTATTACCTTCCAAATTGACGGGTAACAGAAGATGATGAAGAAACAGACGAATACGTTGCTTAGTGCACTGGCGTTTGCAATCGCATCAGCCACAGTTTCTGTGCCGAGTATGCTCATTGCCACCGATGTGCTAGCGCAAGAACAAAAAGCGAGTGAGAAAAAGACACGTCGCGTTCCTACGCTTCGTGGAAAGGTTTACGAGCAGTTAGCACGCGCGCAATCAGCAGCTGATGATGCTGGCAACGTTGAAGAAGCTATCGCTATATTAAACGAGGTAGAAGAAAAATCTGACTCGATGAATAGCTACGAAAAAGCCATGATGTATAACTTTTTCGGCTTCATTTACTACAACAACGAAGATTATGATAATGCCTTATCGTCATTCGCCAAAGTGGTAGAGCAGCAGCCTATTCCTGAAAAGTTTGAAATGACCACGCTTTTCAGTTTAGCGCAGCTTAACCTTATGCAAGGGAATTACGACGATACCATTAAGTATATCGAACGTTGGGAAGCGCTTAACCAAGGGCCTGTACCACCGAAAAATAAAGTCATCAAAGCACAAGCATACTATCAAAATAAGAAGTATGACTTAGCCGCTGACTGGATTACGCAGGCTATCGAAGATCACGAAGCTGAGGGTATGATCCCCGACGAAGGCTGGCTTATTCTTCAGCGCGCTGTTTTCTACGAACTCAAACAGCCTAAAAAGGTGAAAGACGTTCTTGTGAAAATGGTGAAACTGTTTGATGAGCCTAAATATTGGATCCAACTTGCCGGTATGTACGGCGAGTTAGGTGAAGAACGCAAACAGCTTGCCATCATGGAAACCGCTTATCAGCGTGGTTTTGTTGAGACGGCATCGGATATTTTTAATTTAGCTCAGCTTTACTACTACCATCGTGCGCCTTACAAAGGGGCGAAGTTAATGGAGCAAGCCATGAATGATGGCATGCTTGAAAAGAACCTTCGTAACCTTAAATTCTTGGGGCAAAGTTGGTCTCTTGCAAAAGAACAGGACAAAGCGATTCCTGTTATGATGCAAGCGGCTGAGTTGTCTGAAGATGGCGAATTAGACGCTCAACTTGCGCAAATTCTTTTGAATGAAGCCCGCTTTGATGACGCCATTGCGGCGGCAGACAGAGCAGTAGAGAAAGGCGACTTGCGTAACCCAGGTTTGGTTTACTTGATTAAGGGCATGGCGCTGTATAATCAAAAGCAATATGCCTTAGCGCTTAATCAGTTGGCGGAAGCAGAAAAGCATCAGAAGAGCCGAGCCATGGCACAGCAGTGGAAGCAGTTTGTGCAAGGCGAGAAAGTGCAAGCTGAACGTATAGAAGCAGAACTTGGCGCAAGCTAGCGAATAAGCTTGAAAATAAATAGATGGAAAACCGCACTAGCTTGGCTATTGCGGTTTTTTTATTTGGCTAATTTTAAAGTCGCTGGCTAAAAGAAAGTGATAGAAAATCCAGTCCAGGGTTTGGCTTTTTGAAGCCCGCGTTTGAATAATGTAGGTACCTTAGTGATACTCGATACTCGTTGCTTTTCCCGAAGGTAGTAGAAAAGCCAATACGATCTTCAAATTGGTAATGTGTCGATACATCTTTACCGGCGAATTGTGTATCGTCTAAAAGTGAAACGCCTATGCCTAATTCCAATTCTATTGGTTTATTGAAAGCGGTGCCAATAGGTAATCTGACAATAGGCGAGAGCGCGATCACCACGTTAGAATCGTATTTATTTTCTTCCCCGTATTCCCAGAAATTCGCACTGGTTTCCATGGTTAATGTTAGGGGCCATGAAATATCTAAGGGTTGGTCAATATTGTACTGATACGCCAATTTAACCCCGTTAACTGACCCTTCACCTCGAATGAAGTCAATGGCGTAGCCATGGTTTGCGTATGCGGGTATGAGCGCGCTGATCAAAAGTAAAGTGATTAAAAGTGTGTTTTTCATGTGTGTTCCTCCACGGCCTATATAGGGGGGAGTCACAAATAACCCAATTCTAAATAGTGAATAGGATTATTCGAAAATTACGAAAAATTATATTCTACTATCTTATGCGTTTTCGCGGTTAGAGGGGGGAGCAGAGGTGTGGAGAAATTCATCGATACTGGGCATCTCTTTCTTTTTCTCTAGCGCGTTCCAATATGCCTTTGTGTCGAGTATTTGCGCCTTAATGGACAAAAAACACGCCACTAGACTAGGGTCGAAGTGCTTCCCTGATTCACTTTCAATAAAGTTAAATGCGTCTTCATCTGACCACGCTTTTTTATAGGGGCGATTCATGGTGAGCGCATCGAAAACATCAGCAATAGCGACAATTCTTGCACTCTCTGGGATATCGGTTTCTTTTAGCCCTTGAGGGTAGCCAGTGCCGTTCCACTTTTCATGGTGGCAATGTGAAATTTCCGAAGCAAGCCTAAAGAGTGGGGTATCGGATTGCGATAATATTTGATGACCAATGACAGCGTGGGTGCGCATTATCGACATTTCTTTTTCATCTAATCGTCGAGGTGCTTTCAATATGCTATCAGGTATACCTATCTTGCCGGTATCGTGCATAGGGGCCGCTTGCGCAAGCAATAACGCCTGTTCGACAGACCACCCGAAAGCCATGGCCAATTTCAATGAATACGCCGCCATTCGCCAAATATGGTGGCCTGTATCAGTATCGTTGTAGTGTCCAGCTGCGGCTAACATGCTAATTGCACTTTGCTGGCTTTTTTGTAATTCTGCGGTGCGCTTTTTCACCTCTAACTCGGTCATTTTCATTTGATGAGCGAGGGTAATATGTGTTTTAACTCGTGCGAGTACCAGCGGTGGGGAAATGGGCTTGGTAATATAATCAACCGCGCCTAATTCAAACCCTTTTTCTTCGTCCTCTCCTTGCCCCAATGCGGTAACGAAAATAACCGGAATATTATTTAAAGCGGGATTAGATTTTAATGCTTTGATGACGTCAAACCCGCTGAGTCCGGGCATCATAATGTCGAGTAGAATAAGGTCGGGCACATATTGTTGTGCAATTTTTAGTGCCAACGCACCAGAAGGTGCTACCTTTACTTTATAGTGCGGTGACAGTACGCCCAAAAGTATATCGATATTGGCTGGCTCATCGTCAACCACAAGGATATTAAAGGCGCTTGATTTATTGATTAACTCACTCGTCATTGGTTAGCGATTCCTTCAAGCTGACTAGTTCTTGCACTGCGCTATCATAGTCGTAGGTGCTGGCGGTTTGGCGAGCACGGTCTAATCGATGTAAATATTCTCTCGGGGCTGCGCGATAAAGATTGTCTAATAATGCCAATGCTTCTGCATCATACGCGGTTAAGCTATCGATGGCCTTTATCAATTGGTTTAAGGGAAACTTGGTATGTGTTGAGTTCTCTGGCTTGAAGGCAAGATTGATAGTATGGGCAATCAGTTTGAGGGTAATATCTATGGCAAATGAAACATCAGATATCCCTTTGATATCGCCAGCTTTTACAGCATTCAGCTTGGTTAGGCTGTGGCAAAGTGTGGTGGCGCCTATCGCCGATGCATCTGTTTCTAGTTGACGCAATTTAGTACTAATATCTGCACTATTGCTAATGGCATTAATCAGTTGCGTGAGGGTGTTCGCATTACTATAGCGAACGTAAAACTGGTGTAGCGATTGAAGAAAAGTGTCATCGGTTGGCACCACGTTTAATGTTTTGTAACCGCGATGAATATGAATATCTATTGTGTGTAGTATTTCTTCAGCGCTGGCGGGTTTTAGTAAGTGAGCACACATCCCCGCGCTAATGGCTCTTTTAATGTTAACTTGAGTTGCATCTGCGCTAATACCAATAATAGGTGTTTGCCATGCTAATTCACTGGTCAGTTTTTCTGCCACATCGAAGCCGCTTATTCCGGGTAGTAAGCAATCTAACAATAGCGCGTCGAATGGTTGCTTTTTGCAGGCGGCCAGTGCTTGTTCTCCATCCGCCACTGTGGTGACTTCAATGCCTGAGTCCAATAAAATCTGTTGGGCAATTTCAAGGCTGATACTGTCGTCATCCACCAGTAAAATGTGTTTATTGCGCAAGCGTTTATGACGCCATTTTTTACTCTCTAGGCCGGTAACTTGCGTTTTCGCTGTTGTGTTTGCGTTAGGCACTAGCGCAGCCAGTAAGGTATGCTCAGTAATGGGCAGTTCGATAATATGCAGTTTATCGCATGAGGCTTCTCCAATTCGGTGTACAGCCTCCTCGGTGTTTAAAGGCGTAACAATAGCTGCGAGGTTAAGGGAGTTGAATGCACCTGCATGTAGTTGCTCGTAAAACGTATCCCAGTCAGAAGGGTTATCTGATAGGGCTATCAGTGTTTTTGCGGAAAATGTGGGTAGGGGTGCTTCCTTCCACTTATGATGGGTGAAACCTATATTTAGGCGTGAAAAAGTATGGCCCAATGCATCACAAACACTGTGCATGTCTTCGTTTAGCGAGACACATAAAAGTGGATCAGACGTAATAGACACTGCCTCTTTAGGCCGTCCTTCAGGCTGAATCAGTGCCGGTAGCGTAAATGAAAAGGCGCTTCCCTCGCCACTGCTGCTAACGAGGTTTAGCTTTCCATTCATTCTTTCTACAAGTCTCTTACAGATAGATAATCCTAGCCCCGTTCCCCCATACTTTCGGGAAATAGATGGGTCAGCTTGCACAAACGCATTAAACAGTTTTTCTTTGTGTTCATCGCTAATGCCAATACCCGTGTCAGACACACAAAAGGTTATCCCGTTGTCTTTTTCTTTTACAAAGAGTTTAACAAACCCCTTGTCTGTAAATTTAAGTGCATTGCCTATAAGGTTGACCAATACCTGATAAATTTTGTTTTTATCGCCGATGCAAGGCGTTGCAAGACTAAGGCGAATATCAAAAATAAGCTTTAGTCGTTTTTGTCTGGCTTTGTGTTGAAAAATCTGCGCTAGCTTTTCGATAATTTGGTGAAGTGTGAAGGGCTCATGGGTGAGGGTGATTTCTTCATTTTCTACCTTGGAAAAGTCTAAAATATTGTTGATTAAGCCCAACAAGGATGTGGCACTTCCCTGAACTTTTTCTAAATAATTTTGTTTCTGCTCCTGGGACTCTGTTTCTAGTGCCAAGTGGCTTAGGCCAATAATGGCGTTCATCGGCGTTCTAATTTCATGGCTCATGGTGGCGAGAAAGTCGCTTTTTGCATTGCTCACCTTTTTAGCGTCTTCATACACTCGCTTTAAGCGATTTTCCGCGCGCTTTCTATCGCTAATGTCTTTAAATACCCCCACATGTCCCTCAATGTCACCGTGATTATTTTTCAGTGGCACCGCGACAATTGAAATAGGGAATAGACGCCCCTGTTTATCGGTAAAATAATCGCCATCAGAGCTGTAAGGTTGCCCCTGTCGAATAGAGAGGTTGACGGGGCATGCCTCTCGTTTAAGTAGTGAGCCATCTTCTTTTTGGTAATGCACAGCATCGTGAAAGCGGTGAGAGGCCAGTTCGTCGAGAGACCAGCCTAATAGACGAGAAGCTTCTGGATTTAAAAACTGGGTTTTCCCGTTGGCATCAACCGCGTAAACTCCTTCACCGATACTGTTAGTAATACTTTGATAAAACCGTTTCTTCGCAGCAGACTTTTGTTCAAGTCGCTTTTGTTCTGTTATGTCTGTGCAAATAAAAACAATTTTGTTTACCCGCCCCGCGGGGCTAAAAATGGGCACAGAGGTAGAAGAGACATACCACGCCTCCCCCGCTTTTGAGCGACTGTGTAATTCACCGTGCCAAACCTCCCCCGAAAAAGCGCCTTTCAATATTTCCTTTTGGCGTTCCTTTGTAATATTCCAAACATTGAAAATCTTAATATGGTTTCCAATGAGTTCTTCTCGGCTATAGCCTGAGAGAGCGCAGCATTTATCGTTGACCGTAAGAATAGTGCCGTCGACATTTACCGTTACCACAATGCCATGGTTGTCCATTGCTTCGCGTTGTACCAGCATTTCATTTTCAGTCCGTTCTCTATCAAGCACTAACTCAAGCACCCGATTCGAGAGTTCGTGGATATTGCTGATTTTTTCTTCAAGTACTGGCTTGCCTTGTTGCAAAAGAAGTCGGTTGATGGCGTTGCGTAGGGCTTCACTCACCTCTTGCTGATGCTCTAGCTGCTGTTTAATTTTTTGATTGGCATCGATTAACTCATCGGCACTTAAATTCAGGCTTCGTTCTCTGAGCTTTATTTCTGTTTCATGGCGGTGATAGGCGTCTTCAATATCGTCTACTAGGTGAAGCAGCCCGTGAATTAAGCGTTCATTTACTTGCGTTAGGTTTTCTTTCGTTTTTAGAAGATCGTATAACCACGCTTTGGGGTCTTGTTCACTCGATAGCGAAAACGCATTGCGGAACTGACTTTCTAAACGTTGTTTCACAAGTTGAGCTCTCTTAACAAGGTTAAATCTCGGTGCTGTCGCCATCGGTAATACTGGCGTATACGAAGGTTTCGTCTACATTATTGAAAATAGCGCAGATTATAAAAAGAAAGGCATACATTAGTTATAGTGCGGAAAGTGAATTGGAGCAAAAAAATCAGGTTATTCTTTGGTAGAAATAACCTGATTTAAAGTGGCGGTATGCTCTTGAGGTAGAGTGTACTACGCCGACCTCAGTTCTCTGCGAAGTATTTTGCCTACCGTCGATTTAGGGAGCTCCTCAAGTACGGTGATACGCTTAGGTATTTTGTAATTCGTTAAGTGAGTTTTACAATAGGCAATAACATCATCGTTATCGACCGGTGTACTTACCGTGATAAAGGCACACACTTTTTCCCCGGTTTTGTCATCAGGTTGCCCCACGACGGCCGCTTCCATAATATCCGGGTGAGAAGTCAGTACATCTTCAATTTCATTGGGGTACACGTTAAAGCCTGACACAATGATCATATCTTTGAGACGATCGACAATTTTTATGGCTCCAGAAGCTAAGCGAACACCGATGTCACCCGTTTTGAAATAGCCGTTTGGCGTCATCACTTTGGCTGTTTCGTCGTCTCTGTTCCAGTACCCCAGCATCACCTGTGGGCCTTTTACCGCGATTTGCCCCGACTCGCCTTCCTTTACAGGGTCATCATTCACATCCAGTAACGCCACATCCGTGTCTTGTAATGGCATACCGACGGTACCAATCTCTTCCTCGCCCGGTATATTAAATGACACAACGGGGGCGGTTTCCGACAAACCGTACCCTTCGGTTATCATATTGCCAGTCACGTCTTTCCAAATATTGACGGCGCCCTGTGTGAGTGCGGTGCCCCCGGACATAGTGAGGTGTAGGCGAGAAAAGTCTAATTTCGCAAATTCGGGGTGCCGACCTAAGCCAACAAATAATGTGTTGATGCCGGCAAAGGCAGTGATGGCGTGAGGTTTCATTGTGTGAATAAAACCATCAATATCTCTTGGGTTTGGAATAAGAAGTATTTGGCTGCCTTTGGAAAAAAGCGCCATCATGCATACGGTAAACGCATAAATATGATAAAGCGGCAGAGGGCACACAACAATTTCGTCACCCTCTTTGAACGAGCCGCCTAACCTATCGATCATTTGAATACAGTTACTTAAGACATTTTTATGGCTGAGTGCTGCGCCTTTTGATACGCCCGTGGTGCCGCCGGTGTATTGCAGCATGGCTAAATCATCGAGTTGTGTGGCCGCCCGCGTAAAGGGGGCTAGCGCTTCGCCTTTTTTGATAGCCTCACTTAACGATACTGTATCTTTAATGGTAGGGGCGCTCTTTGGGTCGATGAGTTCGGTGGCTGAGGTCGTTATCACGGTCCCAATACGCGTATCTTGTTTTATTGCATCAAACTTTGGATATAGGTCGCTTAAAATTACCAGCGCGACAGCACCGCTGTCAGTAAACTGATGCTTCATTTCCCTTTCTGTATATAGCGGGTTGGTATTCACAACTACCAAGCCAGCTTTTAAAGCAGCATATACCGCAATGGGGTTTTGGATTAAGTTGGGCAACTGTATCGCAATTCTATCTCCAGCAGACAATTTTGCTTCATGCACAAAAAACCTGGCCAAGGCTGATGCTTTCTCGTCAATCTCTTTGAAAGTTAATGTTTGACCAAGCGCAGTATATGCCGGCTTGTCCGCATACTTTGTTAATACTGTTTCGATGTAATCCGCTAAACTTGTTACGCCCTCTGGGAAGGTAATCATATGCGTCATCCAATTGATTTCTAATGAATGTTACAGTAGCAAAACTTCAATTTTATTTACATACTAGTTACATTATAGCTAACTATTTATATGAATGATGGGTGAGAGCGAATGCCATCCCTCCCATAGCGCCAGCTAAGCATTGAAGGGCGAACCCTGTATATCCGCGCGCGCCCGCAATCAGGGTAACGTTAAGAATGGGGTACATGGCGATAAGCGCGGTAGCTAAGGCGGCGGCACCCGATAAGGCAAAGAGGCCAAGCAATAAAATAGGGCGTTCGTTTTGTTTATATGCCGAGCGAAGAGCAATTTTTTTCGCAAGTGGGCTGGTAACCACGAACCCAATAAGGAGTGCTATCGCAATGATGGCACCGTAGGTAGGTAACAGTCCCAGCACGTCTTTTACAACGGTGGAAAGCCAGATGGATGGTGTAATACGAATATCGAGCTGGGTTAAGCGATACAATACACTACTTGTATGAAATAGGCTGGCGAATAAATAGGTCGTTAGCCAAGCACACAGAAAACGAACGAGCAGATATTTCATAACAGTGCAGTGAATTAGGTTAACGTGCGTTTACCTTAGCAAACATTATTAGCTTATAGCTAGAAGTACCTATTCAGCTTTAAAGGTGTTAACCGGCATAGAAGGAAACCGTCGATGTCTTTATGCTACTATTTAGCACACCTTTATCAATAATGGCGTGGTTACGTGATGCGAATTGTCGTGCTTTTTGCCGCTTTTCTATTTCTTTACTCTGTTGGTGCTGCACCGCAAGCTGAGGTAACAGAGCAACCGTTACCTTTTACGCAGTCTCTCGTGGTCGATAAGCTCGCATACCCGAAAGCAATATTGTCGTTACAAGATGGGCGTTGGGTTATTGCCCTAAGAGACGGTGAGCTTGTCTGTGTTGATACAGATTCAACAATAAAAACACACAAACTTACGCTTCCAGATCTTTATGCACAAGGGCAAGGTGGGCTGCTAGATATAGAGTTAAGCAGTGACTTTTTATCACGTGGACAAGTGCTAATGACCTACAGTAAAGGCACCAAAAGCAACAATGGAATAGCCGTGGTGAAGGGGAATTTGCATAAAGACTGTTCTATCTCTGCGCTTGAAACGGTATTTGCGGTGTCGGATGATAAGGATACACCGGTGCATTACGGGGGGAAATTACTGCCTCTTGCTGACAATGAGTGGTTGGTTACCATTGGCGATGGCTTCGATTATCGCGAAAAAGCCCAGGTCTTAACATCACAATTAGGAAAAGTGCTTAGATTCAACGAGGCGGGGCAGCCATCAGCAACGCCCCCGTTTCCGCAGGCACCTTATGTTTATTCCTACGGCCATAGGAACCCTCAAGGGATTATTTCATTACCTAGCGGGAAAATATTGTTGCATGAGCATGGCCCCGATGGCGGTGATGAGGTCAACGTGCTTAGGGCAGGCGCAAACTATGGTTGGCCTGTCGTTACCTTGGGTACCGACTATTCTGGGGCAAGTATCTCGCCCTTTAAACATTATAAGGGAATGGTGAATCCTATCGTCGACTGGACGCCTTCAATCGCGCCCTCTTCGATGGCTTACTATTACAGTGATAGCTTTGGCGCGTTAACCGGCAAAGTACTGGTCACCGCGCTTAAGGCAAAGGCGTTATATAGCTTGGATCTCTCAACGTCCCCGATAGTGCAACGGCGCGTTTTTCCCCATTTGAACGAGCGCCTCCGAGATGTAGCTGTAGGGCAGAATGGCAGTATTTATATCTTAACAGACGGTAATGATGCGTCTCTCATTCGTTTTTCATCTCCCATGTAGTTTTTTGTTGTCACAATGAGAATTAAGGCGGAGTTTTCATCGAGAATAGCCCTGGTTTTGCAGTAATTGCTTGTAAAATTACTACAAAAAAGAGGTGGGAGCCTTGGCTTCCCCATAAATATGAGAAATAGCTAGGATAACTCTCAGTGACTTTGATGGGTAAATAGTTCTCATTTAGAATTCTGACTTTCCACGTGTTTTCTTAAGTGGTTGCTTTAAGTTTATGATATAAAAAGATAAATATTGCGTTGTTTTAAACGATTTAAATCATTGGCTTCATTCACCTTAGTGTTGAAGATACAACGCAGGCATTTTAATGGCTAATAATCGTGCTCTGTTGATATTGCCTTATTACCAGCAGGGATAAAATCAGTTAAGATAGTGCGATTTTTTAAATACGTACCGCTTAAGCAGGCGTGTTAAAACCCATACGTAAAAGCCATTTTTACGAGAACCAAGACCGAGAGAACCCTATGAGTTTGTATTCAGAATATCTGGCTGAGATCGAGACCCGTAAAACGGAACTAGGTCTTAACCCTAAGCCTATCGACAGTGCAGATCTGCTGTCTGAAATTATTGCTCAAATTAAAGATACAACAAACGAGCACCGCGAAGACTCTCTAAAATTCTTTATCTATAACACCCTGCCAGGTACTACGCCTGCTGCTGGTGTGAAAGCACAATTTTTAAAAGAAATTGTACTTGGCGAAGAAAAAGTAGAAGAAATCACCCCTGAGTTTGCATTAGAGCTGCTTTCACACATGAAAGGCGGCCCGTCAGTAGAAGTGTTACTAGATCTAGCGCTTTCTGACGATGAGTCTGTGGCTAAGCCTGCCGCAGAAGTATTGAAAACCCAGGTATATCTGTACGAAGCTGACACTGAACGTCTTGAAACTGCGTACAAAGCGGGTAACGCCATTGCTAAAGATGTGTTAGAAAGCTATGCAAAAGCAGAGTTCTTCACCAAACTTCCTGAAGTACCAGAGAAAATTGAAGTGGTCACTTACATTGCCGCTGAAGGTGATATTTCAACAGACCTTCTTTCTCCAGGTAACCAAGCACACTCTCGTGCAGACCGCGAACTTCATGGTCAGTGCATGATCACGCCAGAAGCGCAGCAAGAAATTGTTGAGCTAGGTAAAAAGCACCCTAACGCTAAAGTCATGCTTATTGCTGAAAAAGGCACCATGGGTGTAGGTTCTTCTCGTATGTCTGGTGTGAACAACGTAGCACTATGGGCAGGTGAGCCAACAAGCCCTTACATTCCGTTTGTAAATAAAGCGCCAATTGTTGCAGGCACTAACGGTATCGCACCAATCTTCCTGACTACTGTTGATGTCACCGGTGGTATTGGTCTTGACCTTAAAAACTGGGTTAAGAAAACGGATGAAAATGGCGAAATCGTTCGCGATGCAAACGGCGACCCAGTGCTAGAAGAAGCGTACTCTGTAGCGACAGGTACGGTACTGACTATCGATACTAAAGCGAAAAAACTTTACAACGGTTCAGAAGAACTGGTTGACGTATCTGCGTCGTTTACTCCTCAGAAAATGGAGTTCATGAAGGCAGGTGGGTCTTACGCGGTCGTTTTCGGTAAGCAGCTACAAACGTTTGCGGCCACGACCTTAGGTATTGAAGCGCCAGCCGTTTACGCACCTTCTAAAGAAGTATCACACGAAGGCCAAGGCCTAACAGCGGTTGAGAAAATCTTTAACCGTAACGCCGTTGGCGTAAACTCTGACGCACCGCTTCACGCCGGTTCTGACGTGCGCGTTAAAGTCAACATTGTAGGTTCTCAGGACACCACAGGCCCAATGACTTGCCAAGAGCTAGAGTCTATGGCGGCATCGACTATTTCACCTCTTGTTGACGGTGCATATCAGTCAGGTTGTCACACGGCGTCGGTATGGGACAAGAAAGCACAGGCTAACATTCCTAAGCTTATGTCATTCATGAACAACTTTGGTGTCATCACAGCCCGTGATCCTAAAGGTGTTTACCACTCTATGACTGACGTTATTCACAAAGTGCTTAACGACATCACAGTAGATGACCGCGCTATCATCATTGGTGGTGACTCTCACACCCGTATGTCTAAAGGTGTCGCATTCGGTGCCGACTCAGGTACAGTTGCATTAGCACTAGCGACAGGTGAAGCGGCAATGCCAATTCCAGAGTCTGTGAAAGTTACCTTTAAAGGTAGCATGAAAGAGCACATGGACTTCCGTGATGTGGTTCACGCGACGCAAGCGCAAATGCTTAAGCAATTCGCTGGCGAAAACGTATTCCAAGGCCGTGTCATTGAAGTACAAATTGGTACACTACTGGCTGACCAAGCGTTTACATTCACTGACTGGTCTGCAGAAATGAAAGCGAAAGCGTCAATCTGTATCTCTGACAATGAGACGATGGTTGCATCACTTGAGCTTGCTAAGCGCCGTATCCAAATCATGATCGACAAGGGCATGGACAATGAAGCAAACATGCTTCAAGGTCTGATTGATCTTGCTGATAAGCGTATCGCTGAAATTAAGTCGGGTGAAGAGCCAGCGCTTGCACCAGATGACAACGCGAAGTACTACGCAGAAGTGGTTATCGATTTAGACCAAATCGACGAGCCAATGATTGCTGACCCAGACGTAAACAACGAAGACGTATCTAAGCGTTATACCCACGATGTAATCCGTCCGGTTTCTTACTACGATGGTAAGCCAGTAGACCTAGGTTTCGTAGGTTCTTGTATGGTGCACAAAGGCGACATGCAAATCATTGCACAAATGCTGCGTAACCTAGAGAAGCTTAACGGCTCTGTAGAGTTTAAAGCGCCGCTAGTGGTTGCGCCACCTACATATAACATTGTTGACGAGCTTAAAGCAGAAGGTGACTGGGAAGTCCTTGCGAAATACGCAGGTTTTGAGTTTGACGATGCTAAGCCAAAAGAAGCAGCGCGTACTAAGTACGACAACATTCTTTACCTAGAGCGTCCTGGATGTAACCTATGTATGGGTAACCAAGAAAAAGCGGAGCCAGGCGATACGGTAATTGCAACCTCGACTCGCTTGTTCCAAGGCCGTGTAGTGGCTGACTCTTCTGAGAAGAAAGGTGAATCATTACTAGGCTCTACGCCGCTAGTAGTACTTTCAACTGTGCTTGGTCGCTTCCCAACTACGGAAGAATACAAGCAAGCAGTTGAAGGCATTGACCTAACTAAGTTTGCGCCTCCTTCAGAAGATTTGGCGGTCAAACCTAAGTTTGAAGCTGATTTAGCCGTTAAGCGCGTATAACCATTTAAGCTTTTATATTGAGCTAAAAAGCCCCGACTTCGGTCGGGGCTTTTTTATGGCCGCGCTTTCATAGGCGTAGAAGATAAAGTTTAAGATGGTGTAAAAACACTACTGACTTCTAACGCATAGCGCATTGTATTTCTGCAATTTATCGCCATTGTACCAAGCTTCACTACCGTCAATATAATAGGCATTGTAAAGATTTCCTGCAGGCTCGCTAATAGACCAGAGTTGAGTGGTTATGTTATAGAGGGGCGTAGAGCTTTGTTGAAAAGCCGCTCTGAGTTCTTCAATCAAAGGTAAGCGCCAATCGTCGTGACTGTTAAACGATAAGTCGTGGCAATAGGCTACCGCGTCTTCCCAGTTTATGTCTTTTGCGTACTGTGAAGTATAGTCTTGCCACTCTAATGGTGCATTGGGGTCGAACTCGGTTTCTATTAACAAAGATTCACCCATGAGCTCTGCTGCGTGCAGAATATCACCGTCATTTATGCTGATAGCAAGGAACCCCAAAGATGCCGTGTCTCGTACTCTTGACACATTTATCTCACACTTACCCTGGGGCATGATGGGTTGGTCAATACAGTTTTCATTACTGACTGCAAAGGCATTCGGATGTCGTCCTTTCATGGTCAATGAAGATACCACCCAACTATCATCTGAGGTGTTTTTCAAGGTAACGGTTTGCTCTTGGTCGTCGTTAGCGCTAAATCGATAAACGTAAGATGGCAATATGGTTAGCGCAGGCAAAGATACACGAATGTCAGCGACTGACATTTCTTGATCCTCATAAAGCCTTTCAACACGAAAAGATAGGTTGCGGTAAGTATCAACAAAGTCTTGCCCCACATCTAAGGGCGTGATGGCTTCTCTTATGCCTTCGGCTGTTTCATAACCGTAAGTAATTTTGTCTTTGTTTTCTATGCCACCGTTAAAGTCAGTATGACGCACTAATACTTCGTATTCTTGGCTTTTTGCGATGAATTCCTCTTCATCAAATCCACCCAGCTTTTTACGGTATTCGACGTAGTAGTATAATTGCTTTCCTTCTAAACCTTGGCCGATAGGGATTTTTAGTAGCTTTGTACCGGAAGATGACAGCGAAGCTTGGGTTAGCGTATACAGCCCAGATTCGGACACAACGGTAACTTGATCGTCTTCTAGCCAACCAGCTTCACTTCGCCAAATGGTAGAGTAGAGAGGGTAATTAACGTCAAAGCTCATGGTGTCATAGGTTTCCCAATACCCCTTATTCTGACAACTATTATCAAAATGACGGTCTATTAGACTTTGCGGCAAATCGCCTATGGCACAATCGGTTTCAAAGATATGACCAAAACCGAACGTGTGGCCATATTCATGGGCGATGCGACCTGGTGTTAAGCATCCAACCACGTCGTCATCCAAGCCGCCCCCACCCATTACGGCAAAATAACCAAAGTAGTGGTTGTCAGGCCCGACATATCGCTTCGTTTGGTAAGCATAGCAGCCTGGGTTTCCTCTTTCTGAGCGCGAGCCCATTAGAATGAGACGGTCGTATGACGCCAGGTCAGCAAGGTTGCTAATGGCTGCAATGGCATCATCGTGATATTTTTCGTTGTCATAGTTATCTGCAGAAAAGTATTCATCTGCTTCTTTATCAAGTTCTACCCAATCTAATACATCACTTTCCAACCAGGCTTTATTATTTGAGTTTTCTTTTATAAAGGTATTGAGGGAATTAGGATTATTTTGAATCAGGTCATGGGCTTGCTGCCGCGTGATTTTATTTTCTTGGTTTTTAAACCCGATAAGGGCAACTAGCGTTTTCTGTTCACCTAGGTTGTCTTCGAGGTTAGTCTCACCGCTGTCTTCTCCTTCTTCTTCGGTCTCTTCGTCAGGAGGTGTTAATAGGAAAGTCACTGATATTTCGCAATCGGTTGATGCTTCCCCTATGGTGTAAGTGAGGTTCGTTAAACTACCGTTACAACCGCTTATACTTTCAATTTCATAGCCTTCTTCCATTGCAAGCGTAAATGTTGCGGTTTCGCCTTCTGTTACGCTGGCTGAGGTAGGTGAGATCGAGCCGCCCGCGCCAACCGTCGTGCTGATTAAAAATGTGGAAACAGGGGGGGAGCTTTCTTCAGGGGTTGTGGGTATTGATGTATCAGAATCAGAGCCACCGCCACAGGCAAATAGTGTTAACGCTGACGTTGTCACTATCATCTTGGGCAGCAAACGTTGTATCCAATTACAATAGGGGGCGCTATTTTTCATGCTACTCTCTCATTCTTATTGTTCACTTGTAAATTGAGCTAACCAGTGCGAGTTAACGATAGATGAGACACTAACATCCAAGCCTTTTATGGTCTTTCCTTGGAACGCGCAAATTTCACGTATCCGCCGCGGTGATAGTGACAAAGCATGTAAGTGAAAAGCGAGAAAAACCAACATTTAGCACAGTATTTTATTCCGCCCATCTACGTACACTGCACACTTTAACCTTGGAAGAATAATCATGCTGGGTATATCCCCTTTTTTACTGTTGCTTGTGCTTATATATCCTCTAAGTGGATTGGCGTATCCAGGGAGCGGGTCAAGCGAAGCGCTGCAACTCGCTGAGACGTACAACCATCAACTTACCGATAACACGATAAAAGCGTATTTCGTTAGCGAAAAATTAGACGGTATACGCGCTCGCTGGACAGGTAATCAGTTGCTCACTCGTGGCGGCCACCTCATCTATAGTCCAGCATGGTTTACCCGCCAATGGCCCGCTATCCCCCTTGATGGAGAGTTATGGGTAGGCAGAGCTAGGTTTGAGGACGTGTCGTCTATCGTATTGTCACAAACTCCAGATGAACGCTGGCATGAGGTAGTGTTTAAGTTGTTTGATATACCTGACAAAACCCGTCCGTTCGAACAACGAGTAACGCATATGAAAGCACTGGTAAAGGAGGTTAACCAAGCGTGGTTTGGTATGATTCCTCAATACACCTTAACAACCATAGCAGCGCTAGAGCTTGCGTTAGACGAGGTAACTCAAAAAGGTGGCGAGGGATTAATGCTACACCATCGAAAAGCAAAATATGTCCAAGGTCGAGCATCCCATTTACTCAAGGTAAAGCGGTATCAAGACAGCGAAGCCCGAGTGCTTAGTTATATAGAAGGTAAAGGGGAAATAAGCGGGCTGATGGGGGCGCTTAGCGTGATGACCCCAGACGGTATTACATTTAAATTAGGCTCGGGGTTTTCTATGGCGCAACGTCGGTCACCGCCGGCAATAGGTAGCATAGTTACCTATAAATATTATGGTGTGACTAAAAATGGTAAGCCTAGGTTTGCTAGCTTTTTGCATGTGCGTTCATCCAAAGATATAACGATACGCGCAGACCCGACGTTAACTGAATTACCTGCACACTAATATTGATAGTTTTTCTATTTATTATGGGTTTATTTTAATTGTAAAAAGCTATCATAATTTCCCATCTGAATGGCGAATATAAGTGGATAATTCCAATGCGAAATTTAATTTCTACGCCTTTAGCATTATACTGTAGGCGATTTATTAATCACACCTTGCGCCAGTGCGTATAAGACCGTTTACTCCCATTGCGCAAGCTAACTTAGAGGAAGAGACTGTGTTAAAAGACTATCGCAAACACGTTGAAGAGCGTGCGGAACAAGGCATTCCCCCAAAACCTCTCAACGCAGAACAGGTTGCTAGCCTAGTAGAACTTTTGAAAAATCCTCCACAGGGTGAAGGCGAATTCTTACTCGAATTATTATCTGAACGAGTACCACCCGGTGTAGATGAAGCCGCCTATGTAAAAGCGGGCTTTTTAAGCGCCATCGCTAAAGGCGAAGACAGCTGTGATCTTATTTCAAGAGAAAAGGCCGTGGAGTTACTCGGTAATATGCACGGCGGTTACAACATAGCCACACTGGTTGAACTACTCGATGAAGATACCCTTGCACCGCTAGCGGCGAAAGAGCTTAAACATACGTTGCTCATGTTCGACGCCTACCATGATGTGGAAGAAAAGCATAAAGCAGGGAATGAGTATGCTACCGACATTATTAAATCATGGGCTGAAGGGGAGTGGTTTACGTCGCGCAAACTGATGGACGACAAAATCACTTACACCGTGTTTAAAGTGACAGGGGAAACCAACACTGATGACCTATCCCCCGCGCCTGATGCATGGTCACGTCCTGACATTCCTCTTCACGCCCTTGCGGCTTACAAAATGCCTCGTGAAGGATTAGAGCCAGAAGAACCCGGCGTTAAAGGCCCAATGTCACAAATTGAAGAAGTGAAAAGCAAAGGCTACCCTGTCGCCTTCGTGGGAGATGTGGTTGGTACGGGTTCATCACGTAAATCGGCAACAAACTCAGTGTTATGGTTCTTTGGCGAAGACTTGCCAGGCGTGCCGAATAAGCGCGGTGGCGGTGTGTGCATAGGCTCCAAAGTAGCGCCTATCTTCTTTAACACCATGGAAGATGCTGGTGCACTGGTTTTCGAAGCCGATGTGGAAAAAATGAATATGGGGGATGTGATAGATATCTACCCCTTTGAAGGTAAAATTACCAACCATGAAACCGGTGAACTGCTAGCAGAATACAGCTACAAGTCGAAGGTCATTTTAGATGAGGTTCGCGCGGGTGGGCGTATTAACCTGATTATAGGTCGTGGCCTTACTGAAAAGGCCCGCGAAACCTTAGGCTTAGGGCCCACAGATTTATTCCGCAAGCCAGAGCAGCCTAAAGACAGCGGAGCAGGTTTCTCTTTAGCACAGAAAATGGTGGGCAAAGCGTGCGGTGTTGAAGGTATTCGCCCAGGCACATATTGTGAGCCTAAAATGACCACCGTGGGTTCTCAAGATACCACAGGTCCTATGACCCGCGATGAGCTTAAAGACTTAGCTTGTCTTGGTTT
Organism: Alteromonas australica; assembly: GCF_000730385.1. NCBI lineage: Bacteria > Pseudomonadati > Pseudomonadota > Gammaproteobacteria > Alteromonadales > Alteromonadaceae > Alteromonas > Alteromonas australica. Next base: position 818,297 of record NZ_CP008849.1, read on the forward strand.
TACTGCCGATTTAACGATGCAGTCATTCTGTCACACGGCGGCTTACCCCAAGCCTGTGGATATTGAAACCCAGCACACGTTACCGGATTTTATTATGAATCGCGGCGGCGTGTCACTTCGCCCCGGCGACGGCATTATTCACAGCTGGTTAAACCGCATGTTACTGCCTGACACGGTAGGCACCGGTGGTGACTCCCATACCCGTTTCCCACTCGGGATTTCGTTCCCAGCGGGATCAGGGCTAGTGGCATTTGCTGCGGCAACGGGCGTTATGCCCCTTGATATGCCCGAGTCTATTCTTGTGCGCTTTAAAGGGGAAATGCAACCCGGCATTACTTTGCGCGACTTGGTTCACGCTATTCCGCTGTATGGTATTAAACAAGGCTTATTAACCGTTGAGAAAAAAGGCAAAATTAACGCCTTCTCTGGTCGTATTTTAGAAATAGAGGGCCTTGAAAACTTAACGGTTGAGCAAGCATTTGAACTATCTGACGCCTCGGCAGAGCGCTCTGCGGCAGGTTGTACCATTAACCTTTCACAAGAATCGATTGCCGAGTACTTACGCTCAAACATCACTATGCTTCGTTGGATGATTAATGAAGGCTATGGCGACCCGCGTACACTAGAGCGCCGTGCACAGAAAATGGAAGAGTGGTTGGCTAACCCTGAGTTAATGCGCGCCGATGCCGACGCAGAATATGCAGAGGTTATCGAAATTGACCTTAATGACATTAATGAGCCTATTGTATGCTGCCCGAATGATCCCGACGACGCGAAAACCTTGTCTGAGGTAGCGGGCGACAAAGTGGATGAAGTGTTCATTGGTTCATGCATGACAAATATTGGTCACTTCCGCGCTGCCGGTAAATTGCTTGAACAGTTCAACAAAACTTTGCCCACTCGTTTGTGGATGTCACCACCGACGAAAATGGATAAAGCCCAGTTGATGGAAGAAGGGTATTACAATATTTACGGCCGGGTCGGTGTGCGTACGGAAATGCCTGGATGTTCTTTGTGCATGGGTAACCAAGCCCGCGTAGACGCAGGTGCTACCGTACTTTCAACGTCTACCCGTAACTTCCCGAACCGTTTAGGTGACGGCGCAAATGTGTACCTGACCTCTGCTGAGCTTGCGGCTGTGGGAGCCATTGTAGGGCGAATCCCTACCGCCGAGGAATACATGGAATATGCCAGTAAAATCAATGCAATGTCCGGTGAGGTGTTCCGTTACTTAAACTTCGATAAAATGCCAAGTTTTAAGAAGGCTGAAGAGGAAGCGAAAGCGCGAATTATTCCAACATTGAATGTTGCATAAAATAGTGTATAAACTACCAAGCCGGTTACGTAGGTAGCCGGCTTTTTTTATGGTTGAAGGACTATCTAATGGGAAAATTTTTCTTTGTAGCCACCATGCTTATGGTATCACTAGGCTGCGTTCACGCGCAGGACGATTCGGTACAACAATTGGAACAAGTTCAGTTTGATAACATTGTTATTGAATTGGGTGGTAAAAAATACAACGTAGAATACGCAAAAACCTTCGAACAGCGTGCTCGAGGGCTTATGTTTCGCAAAGAATTATGTGAAGATTGCGGCATGTTTTTCAAGTTCAATACCGCCAAACTTGCCGGTATGTGGATGAAGAATACTTATATCCCCTTAGATGTAGCGTTTATCGACAGAAACGGTGTGATCTCAGATATAAAACCTTTAACACCACACAGCTTAGCGTCTGTGGGGTCATCTAAAAAGGTACTGTTTGCACTGGAAATGAACCAAGGGTGGTTTGCCAAACATAATATCCGTGTTGGAGACCAAATAAATATTCATCGTTAAACTGCGCATTTAATCAGCGCAGTTCAGCCAAAAAAGGCTGGAGTACATTCGGAGTTAAACAAAGTGACAAATGCCTTATCGATAGCCAAGTTCGGCGGGACCAGTGTTGCCAATTATGAAGTTATGCAAAACTGCGCGCGAATTGTTGCCGGTAATGAAAAAACACGCATCGTGGTGGTGAGTGCATCAGCTGGGGTGACCAATCACCTCGTCAGTCTCGCGCACACTCCCATGACACAGCAGAAAATTGAAGAGACATGCCAAGCAATAACCTATATCGAGCTGGCTATCTTAGATAAGCTTGAAGACAAAGAGGCAGTAGCCCCTAAATTAACGGATTTACTTGAGGAAGTGCGCGCATTAGCGTTTCACGAAGAAATACTGCACAGGAATGATCTTAAAGATCAGCTGTTGTCTATGGGTGAACGTATGTCGTCACTGATGTTCTCAAGTGTATTGGCAGAGCAAGGTGTGAACACCATGAACTTTGATGTACGCAAAGTTCTCCGTACCGACAGTGAGTTTGGTGAAGCCGCCCCTCAACTTGAAGAAATTGCGAAGTTGGCCCAACAGCTTTTAGCACCTGAAATCGCTTCGGCTATTGTCGTGACGCAAGGTTTCGTAGGGGCTGATGTGGAAGGCCGCACCACGACTTTAGGTCGTGGTGGTTCTGATTTTACAGCGGCATTACTTGCCGAAGCATTGGACGCAGAGTCTTGTGAAATTTGGACCGATGTCACTGGGGTATACACAACCGACCCGCGTATCACAGAGGCGGCTCATCCTTTACCGGAGCTTAGCTTTGAAGAAGCTGCCGAAATGGCCACCTTTGGGGCTAAGGTACTGCATCCTGCCACCATGGAACCGGCATTACGCAAAGATATCAAAGTCTTCGTAGGATCAAGTAAAGAGCCAGAAAAAGGCGGAACGTGGATTGTACGTGATTGTGAGCATGAGCCACCCTATCGTGCGATTACACGCCGTAAAGAGCAGGTAATGGTGACGGTGAAAACCCCTAAGATGATGTACGCTCAGGGCTTCCTTCAGCAAGTTTTTTCTATTATTGCTAAGCACAAGCTAAGCGTAGACTTGGTCACAACGTCTGAAATCTCGGTGTCTTTTACCTTAGATAACCCAGCAAACTCAGTGGCGCAGCGTTTAAATAAAGAAACCATCGCTGAGCTTGAAACCATCTGTGACGTGAAAGTTGAGAAAGGCTACGATCTTGTTACCGTAGTAGGCAACAATATGCAGACCGCTATTGGCGTATCCAGTAAAATTCTGGCTGCGGTGTCAGACTTTAATTTGCGCATGATTTGTTTCGGCGCAAACCCGCACAATTTATCGTTCTTGGTGAACGAAACTGACAGTGACGATATTGTCAGAAAGCTGCACAAAGCCTTGTTTGAATAAGGCTGAAATGCCCTACACCAGGCATAAAAAAACGGCCGAATGAAAATTCGGCCGTTTTTTATTTCTGACTGACAGAAGGACAGACTACACTTTAAATTGTCGAATAGACTGTTGTAGTTCCTCTGCTAGGCGGGCCACTTCATGGCTCGACTCAGAGGTTTGCTGTGCACCTGCGGTGGTTTCTTCTGCAATGCCCACAATGGTTTCCAGTTTTTCACTGATTTCTTGCGATACCGTATTTTGCTCTCTCGCTGATTGCTCAATTTGAGAGCTAACATCGTGAGCCTTATGCACGGCTTCAGAAATGATGTCGAGGGCTTGCGTGGCTTTTTCAGTTTGCGCTACACAGGCCACGGTCTGATCTTTACCTTGGTTCATCACAGATACCGCGCGCTCAGCGCCGGCTTGCAGCACTTCAATCATGGCGTTGATTTCTTGTGTCGACTCCTGCGTACGGCTGGCAAGTGTTCTCACTTCATCGGCAACTACCGCGAAGCCTCGGCCTTGTTCGCCTGCGCGTGCAGCCTCAATGGCAGCATTAAGGGCTAACAGGTTGGTTTGGTCGGCAACGCCGCGAATAACATCAAGAATGCCACCAATGCTTGCACTGTCTTGATGTAACTTATTAATAACGTCAGCGGCGTCTTGTACGTCTTTAGCCAAAATCTCGATGGTGTTTTTATTTTCCAACGATATTTGACGCACATTTTCTGCTTCGGCATCAGCGTGACGAATTTGACTTAGGGTATCCTCAGCGTTTTGTACCACCAGCTGAGATGTTGAGTGCATTTCAGTGGTTGCTGTGGCCACTTGTCCAATTTGAGATTTCTGATCTTGGATGGAGTGGGTGGTTTGTGCGGTCACCGCAGACGTTTGTTCTGAAGCGGCTGCAAGCTGTTCTGCACGTACGTTAATCGCAGATATGAGTGATTTCAGGCTGTCGATTAGGTTATTACAGTTGCGCGCTAGCAAACCAAATTCGTCTTGAGCCGAGTCGTCAAGGCGATGGGTTAAGTCGCCTGATGCCGCTACCGTTAGTAATTCGTTTACGCGATAAAGTGGACGGGTAATCGCGCGAACGGTGACATAGCCAATACCTGCGGCCACCGCAATAGAAAGCAGTACCACAACAATAACAAAGGTATTGCCGGTTGTGATGGCTGAATTAACCTGATCTTCAATGTCCGACGCTTTACTGTCCGCAAGGGTTAACAATTTACCTAATGCAACGACACCATCAGAGATATTCTTATCTGACGCATTCAGCGCTTGTTCGGCTTGGTTGCGGCGCTCTAAACGGTTCACGTGAAGCTGCACAACACCATCACTTGCGGTAATGGCGTTTAAAGCATCGTTAACCAATTCATTGATTTCGTCTAGGGTACCTGAGTCGTCGCGGCCGCCGGCGGTTTGTACCATGTCGCTTAGCAGGGTTGCCACTTTGTCTACCACTAAGCTTACTTCGTTACCCAACGTTTGCGAGCGTACTAGGGTCTCTGTTTTTACGTATTCATACGATACCGTTAAAAGGGAAAGCAAAGACGTTTCTAACTGGCCACCAATTGAGGCTGCCCGTCGTAAATTTGCGTTTGATTGCACCGCATCAAGGTCTGAAAAATCGAGCAAGTAGGTAGAGGCATCATCGGCGTTATCTTCTGCATCACCTAGACGGTCGTCAATCTCGTTACTCAAATCCATATACTTGCGATGATTCACGTACATGTTTTCGACATTTTTTACATAGGCATCGTAAGCATCCCTAACACTATTTAGGGTTTTTCTTAATTCGGGCTCGTCCGCTACTGCTGAGGCAAGTTTTTTGTACTCTTGCTCAAAGTCGTTTTGGCTTCTATCAAACGCGCTGCGCTTTTCTTCCAGGCCACTTAAATTTTCTTCAATATACGACTCAAAGGTGAGTCTTCCCATATTGAGAAAGCTGGCTTTCAGGGCATTACTGCCGGCAACGGTGGGTAAGGCAACGTCATTAACTTCTTCGGTTGCTGACCCAATCGAATTGAGGTTGTATAGTGACACTACACTAATAACAATCAGTAACAAGCTGATTGCAACAAATCCCCCGATTACGCGAGTGGCTACTGTAATCTTCATCGGAACTCCTGGACTGATGCTTTTTATTTTTATACGGGACGATATTACCCCGCAATAGACACGAAATACACTCTTAAACCTGTTTTGTTTTATACTTAAGGATAAAAAAGGTATTTTTGCCGAATGTATAAGGTATCGGCAGCCGCGCTTAATTGCTGAAGTAGATAATACGAGCCTAGACGTTTTTAGTGGTAATACCAGTAAGTTTACGCGTCAACGGATATTAATTGGTTTGTCTCAATGTGTAGCATCGTGAGTGAATTGCCCCAGACATACCCCGTATCTAAACCAACAAACTGTGGATGGTTAGTGTCTCCGGCTAGGGCTGCCCAATGGCCAAATACCAAGGTTTCATCTGCGCGAATAAAGGGGTTGGGAAAAGTAAACCAAGGCGCAAGGGATGCTGGAGATTGAGAGGGGTGGGTTTTTGTTTCAAACTCCAAATGCATCGTTTTATTTAAGTACCTCATACGCGTACAGGCATTTATGATAAAGCGTAATCGCTTTGTACCTGACAGCGTGTCTTCCCACACTCTCGGCGTATTTCCATACATAATTTCAAGTAAGTCTGCATAGCAAGCAGATTGTAAGTGCTGACTCACCTCTTCGCTTAACATCAATAGCTTTTCTGTCGACCAAGCAGGATAAAGCCCCGCATGCACAAGGGTATGCTGCTTACCCACTTGTGTAGCAAGAGGGAACTGGCGTAGCCAATCGAGTAATTCTGGTAAGTCTGGGGCGGCCAGAAGAGGGGCGAGCTTATCGTCTTTTTTGGGCTTTTTAATGCCGTTGGCTACTGCCAGCAGATGAAGATCATGATTACCCAATACACTGTGAAAACGTGGGCCAAGTGAACGTAAAAACCGCAAGGTAGATAAAGAGTCTTCACCTCGAGCCACTAAATCACCTACGCCGTGAAGGGTGTCTTGTTCAGGGTTAAAGCTGACTTTATCGAGAAGGCGTTGCAACCCCTCATAGCAGCCTTGAATATCGCCAATGATAAAGTTTCTTTCTACTGACATAGCCTGCTCAATTAATGAAGAATGTTTTGTACAGCCAGCCTGAAGACGTCGATGGGAACACGAAAGCGGCCGCCATTGCTTTGTTCCATTTCATAGTAGCCCTGCATATTTCCAACTGGCGTATCTATTACCGCGCCGCTGGTATAATCAAAGCTTTCACCTGGTTCTATAATAGGCTGCTTCCCTATAACGCCTGCACCTTGTACTTCGCTAGATTTTCCGTTTGCATCTGTTATACGCCAATAACGGCTAATAAGTTGTACCGTCTCATTACTATTGTTAATAATGGTAATGTGATAGGCAAACGCGAATTGCGTAGAGTCTGATGGTAGATGTTCAGGGAGGTGACGGGTTTTCACCCGTACCTCAATGTTATCAGCAATCATTTTCAACCTTGTTGATTGTCGCTCTGTTCCAATGCGGTTACCGCATTGGCGAGGGTGGCGAAATCTTTCAATGAAAGTACTTCGGCGCGACAGGTAGGATCGATACCCAGTTCAGATATTTGCGCTTCAGTTAAACAATCTTTCAATGAATTACGAATCGTTTTGCGGCGTTGATTAAACGCTTGGGCACAAACTCGTTCCAAGGTATTCAGCGAGTTAACTTCCACCGGAGGAGTGGCATGCGGCACAAGTTTAACCACCGCAGAGTCTACTTTTGGGGGCGGCTTAAACGCGCCAGGTGGTACGTTTAAAACGGGGATCACATGACAGTAGTACTGCGTCATCACCGACAATCTACCGTAGTTTTTCGTACCCGGCCCTGCCGCTAGCCTGTTAACCACTTCTTTTTGAAGCATGAAGTGCATATCTGCAATGCTATCAGCGTGGTCGAAAAGATGAAACATAAGCGGGGTAGATATATTGTAAGGTAAGTTACCAAATACCCGAAGCTTCTTGCCTTCATAGGGCATGGACTTTAATAGCGACGTAAAGTCGAAGGTCATGGCATCTTGTTCAATAACCGTCAGTTTATCGCCATTAAAAGGATGATGACGCAATCGCTTAGCTAAATCTCTGTCTAGCTCAACCACAGTCAGTGCATCTACTTCCTCACAAACAGGGTCGGTTAACGCCCCCAAGCCAGGGCCAATTTCTACAAGGTTCTGCTCATTTTGAGGGTTAATTGCTGCAACGATTTTGCCGATAACATAATCGTCGTGCAAAAAGTTTTGCCCAAAGCGTTTTCTGGCCGTATGGCCTAAATGTGTTTTACTCATTGTTGATGATGTGCAAGCTCAATGGCTTTTTCCAATGCTTTTCTAAAACTCCCAGGATCTACGTTACCTGAGCCCGCGAGGTCGAGGGCAGTACCGTGGTCTACTGAGGTTCGAATAAAAGGTAAGCCCAGCGTAATATTCACTGAGGCGCCGAAACCCTTGTATTTTAGCACGGGTAAGCCTTGATCGTGATACATAGCTAACACAACGTCGGCATCGTCGAGGTATTTAGGCTGAAAAATAGTATCTGCCGGGAGTGGACCGGTAATTTTTAAGCCTTCTTCGCGAAGCTCATCAAGGGCCGGGATGATGGTATGAATTTCTTCTGTACCTATATGGCCGTCTTCACCAGCATGAGGATTTAAGCCACAAACATAAATGTGTGGCGTTTGAATACCAAACTTAAGCTTTAAATCGGTATTGATAATATGAATAACTTTGTGCAAGCGTTCTTTAGTGATAGCCCTAGACACATATTCAAGAGGAATATGTGTGGTAGCAAGGGCAACATTTAAACCTTCGGTTGCCAGCAGCATTACCACATCAATGGTATTAGACTGATAGGCAAAAAACTCGGTATGGCCGCTAAATGACACGCCCGCCTTATTAATAATACCCTTATGAACCGGGCCGGTTACCACCGCGGCAAAATCGCCGTCTATATTCGCTTGGCAGGCCTGACGTAAGGTTTCTACAACATACAGCCCATTGTCACTATTAAGCTCGCCTGCCACCACATCAACGGCTTTATCGATTTGCTTAAGGTAAAGCGAACCTGCCGGTTGAATATCCGTGTTATTAGCGTCATAAGGAAGCAGGGTTAAAGGTAAACCTAACGCCTCTGCTCGGGCGTGAAGTACTTCACCATCGGCGAATACAACTAACTGTGCTTGCCAAGGCTCTTGAGCCAGCTTGATGATAAGATCTGGGCCTATGCCCGCTGGCTCTCCTGGCGTAACGGCTATTTTTAACGGTGCTGTCATTAATGCTCTATTTCGTTTCTAATACTTCGATATAAGCCGCATCGCGCATTTCTCGTAGCCAGTTTTCCGTTTCTTCTGAAAACTTTCTATTGAAGATAAGCTGATACGCTTTGTCTTCTTTTCTACGTTCGGTTGCGTCGTCTGTGCGTCTATCGATGAGTTGAATTAAGTGCCAACCATGAACTGAGCGAACGGGATCGCTATATTCACCTGGCGATAATTGTGCGAGAGCTTCTTTAAAAGCAGGGACATAGTTGTTTGGATCAGTCCATCCCAACTCGCCTCCTCGTAACGCCGACCCTGGATCTTCAGAGTATTCTTTCGCTAGTTCGGCAAAATCTGCCTCCCCGCTTTCAAGTTGAGTTCTGAATGTAGCCAACATTTCTTTCGCTTTGTCTTCGCTTAAGATTATAGAGGGCTTTATGAGTATATGGCGAGAATTAACTTCTTCGACGGTAACTTTTTCGATGCCTCGGGTATCAATAACCTTGAGGATATGGAAGCCTGCACCACTACGAATAGGGCCTACGAGTGCGTCTTTTTCTTTGCCTTGAATGGCTTCGGCAAAAAGCGTTGGCATGGCGTTGATATTAAGCCAACCCATTTCACCGCCTTCTAACGCTTCATTACCTGATGACGATGCGATGGCAATTTTTTTGAAATCAGAGCCAGACTCTAACAAGGAAATCACTTTATCGGCTCTGTCTCTTGCCGCCGCAATATCTTCATCGGTAGGATCAGAAGGTAATCCAATCAAAATATGACCTAGGTTATATTCTGCTTGTTCTGCACCTTGCTGTTCCATTAACTCGAGTAGGGTATTGATTTCTTGCTCGGTTATGTAAACACGACGGCGAACGTTAGCGCGACGAACTTCACCCATAATGACTTCTTCGCGAATATCTTCGCGATAATCTTCGTAAGCGATGCCTTCTATTTCAAGCTGTCGTCTCAGCGTTTCTAGCGTGACATTCTGATTTGCCGCAATATTTGAAATCGTTTGCTCAAGTTGCGGGTCACTAATCTGAATACCCATACGTTCTGCCATTTGAAGCTGAAGGCTTTTAATGATTAACCGTTCGATGGCTTGGGTACGAAGTGCACGGTCAGACGGTAATGACTGATTGTTGGCTTGTGCATTGCGTTTAACATCACTGATGAGTGCCTGAACTTCGCTTTCAAGCACAACGCCCTGATCGACAATAACCGCTACACGGTCAAGCATAACTTCTTGCGCTATACTATTAAAAGATAGTACTGCGCCTAATAACAAGGCCCGGATTATGAACTTCATACTCACTCTTTTCTTATTGGTTAATACTGCACGCTTGCATTAAACAAGCGTAATATCGGGTTAATTTAAACTATATGGCTGACGATAGCCAAACAAGCCGTCTTCTAACATGCTTCTTTGCGTACCAGAGGTGCCTATACCTTTGAAGATAAATTGCATTGAGACACCAGAATCGAAATCATCAATAGACTGTTCTCCTGTTGAATCGTAGCGGTTATTTAGGTTTCTGTACGCCACAACGCGTACCGCCCAACAGCAAGACTCATATTGCAGCCCAGTGTAGGTTTCGATACTTCTATCGCCGTCTAAATCTCGGTACGAACGCCCCACCCATTGCCAATTTTCTGCAATAGGCCAACTGGCAGAAACGCCCACTTGGTCGATGGTTTCACCACTTAAATCACGTACATATCTGTGACTCAGTTGAATGAAGCGTGCGGCATCTTTTCTATATTCAATGCCGGTGCTGCTTAAATCCACTTTGTCTGTATCTGTGGTCACTTGCACATCAGAGTGTAAATACCAGCGTTTGTTTAAACGCCAATCGACTTCTGCTGCAAGGGCCGAACGATCTTGGTTTTTCGTGGCCGCAACGACTTTGTTATCTTCAAGGTAGAATATCTGACCCACACTTAACACGAATTGTTCCCGATTGTTTTTATCCAACATACGGGTGGTGAGGCCTAATGTAATTTGGTTGTTGTCACTGATGCGGTCTAAACCGGTAAACTCTTGGCCGCGAAACAAGCCTTCCACATCGGTAAGCAAAGGCGTAGAGTCGTATTGGCCAATATCTGTCTGATCTTCATATGAGGTATAAAGATACTGAATTTTAGGTTCCAATGTCATCGACATATCTTTGTTAAACCATGCTTCATCTTTTTCAAAATAAAGGGCACCAAACAAGCGCGCCTGGCCTAAGGTTCGAGTCACATCTTCAGACAAGTCGGTGTCTTGGATATTTTCTTGCTTATAAATGGTTTGCAGTAAACTGGTTTCAGCCACAAACTCGCCCCATGCGGAGCGAAGCGGCAATGCCACAGTCGGTGCTACGTGAAAGCGGGTCGCTTTAGGCGCAGACTCTGACGTGCTATCAAAATAGGCCAGTTCAGAATCTAGGTTAAAGGTTAAATATTTTCCCCATGGGGTTTGGTAGTTGACTTTAAGCTCAGGTAAGGCGCGATAACTCTCTGCGGTATCGCCAAGGACCTCAAAGTCTTTGACGTGCATGCCTACAAGTAGGTTTTTAGAGTAATAGTTTAAGCTAATGGTACGATACAAGTGAGTGTCAGCGCGGCTGTAGTAGTCAGAACCTAAATCTACAATGTAGTTGTCGTCACTTAGGCCATTAAAATCTACCCCTAATACCCAGTTGTCATTAATTTCGCCTTGGTGTTCAATACGATAAAAATACCTGTCGGGCTGGCTATCTAGGTCATTGTCACTGGGTAAATATTCCACATAGGCCATGCTTTCGCTTTTTTCACCTAAATGGCGGAATTCGGTATTCAATTGCAACCCACGAAGTGTCATTACTCTTGGGGTAATCGTCATGTCGTAGTTAGGCGCTATATTCCAATAAAACGGCTGCTGGTAGTCAACGCCAGTGGTGCTAGAGCTGGTGAGTTCAGGAAAAAGAAGCCCTGTTTGACGCTGATTACTCACAGGAAACGCAAAATAAGGAAGATAAAATACCGGGACATCGGCCACATAAAATCGAGTATGTTTAGCCTGGCCCCACATGGTTCCTTTCTCAAGGCTGATTTCGCTGGCTCTTATCATCCAATCTTCATCACCTTCAGGGCAGGTGGTAAAGCTTACATTTTTAAGCACGATGCCGGTGTCTGTATCTAACAAGATGTCTTGCGCGGCGCCTTGTCCAACAAACCCAGTGAGTTGATATTTAGTATTCTCCATTTCTAAACGTTCTTCTTCTGAACGAAGAGAGACAGCATCACTTTCAACACTTAATTGAGGATCTTGGTAGCGCACATTGCCTTTAGCGATGAGGTCTTTGCCGTTCTCATTAACTTGTGCTTGAGATGCACTGATGACAGCCGTGTCTGACGTAATATCAACGTTGCCTGAAAACAGCGCCACTTTATTTTGAATAATTTCGGTACGATTCGCCTGCACTTTGATGTGCCCCTTAGGCATCAAAGCAGCGCTATTGAATGAAATAGGTTCCACCGCACATGTAGACAATGGTGGCGTTGAATCATTTATGTTTTCCTGTGCATTCGCGACGGGCAATACAAAAGTCGCGGAAACAAGCATGGCGCAGGTGTTTTTCATGCGGTGGTGAACGGCCTGTTAGATAAATTAGGTGCGTGAACTTAACGCTGTGACCCTATGAGCACGCATTTAGTTCGGCAAATCATTAATAATACACTGCGACTGAGTCTCGCGCAGCAGTTATCTATACTCACTGAGCACCAATTCTAAGCATATATGCGTGATTAACCAACCGTTGTAAGGAAAAAATATGGTGAATAAAGCGTATCTTTACGTAACCTTGCCCATTTTCTCGGTAAAAAACGGTACAGCCCTTGCTCAAGCTACACGGCATTTGCATCCTGAGGTTGAAAAACGCATTCTTGTACCTACTTCTATTGCAATGATGGTCTGCTATAGTGACCCAAAACAATGATTGGAAACCTTGCGCAGTGGTAATGGCGATAGTGTTTTGACAATCACAAGCCAATTAACAGCAGAAAGCGATAAGAGTACGAGGAGAGTTTACGGTGTGGGGAAAAGTTTTAGGCTTTCTATTTGGCTTAATGTTTTTGAAGATACCTGGTGCCATTCTTGGGGTGATTGTCGGGCACTTTTTTGATAAAGCGTATAGCCAAGACTTTAATCAATTAGGTGGCTTTGGGCGTTTCTTTAGCGACCAGAATAGCCTCAAACAACAAGCCGTTTTCTTTCATAGTCTGTTTTCCGCACTGGGTCATCTAGCAAAGTCAGATGGGCAAGTGACCAACCGAGAAATTCAAATAGCCACGGCGCTTATGGACGACATGAACTTGTCTGGCGACGCAAGGCAAGAAGCGCAAAACGCCTTCAGAGAAGGGAAAGCTCGGGATTTCCCACTGGTTGATACCCTAAAAGGTTTATACGAAGCGTGTCATGGCCGCCGTGACATTCTACAAGTATTCCTAGAAATTCTTATTCAAGCTGCGTTTGCCGATGGCAAGCTATCTCAGGAAGAGTATGTGGTATTAGAAAAAGTGGCCAAGCCACTTGGCTTTAGACGACGAGATTTAGATTACTTGATTTCTATGTTTGAAGCGGAAATTCGGTTTAGGCAAAGAGGCGGTCAGCAACGTTCTTCGCAACACAGCCCGTACACCGAAACCCAATCACTCGATGATGCGTATCGCATTTTAGGGGTATCTTCCTCTGACGACGAGAAAACGATAAAGCGGGCTTACCGCAAGCGTATGGCTGAACACCATCCAGATAAACTCGTATCAAAAGGGCTGCCAGAGCAAGCCATGGAAATTGCGAAAAAGAAAGCGCAAGATATTCAATCAGCTTATGAACTGGTAAAACAGAAGCGTGGCTTTTAATGAAACGTGAGCTTACCTATGTGCCTGCTGCCAGCCAAGCACACATTGATAGCTTTATTGAAATGCTGTGGCTGGAAAAAGGGCTATCTGAGCATACCCAACAAAGCTATCGAACCGATCTCACTAAGCTCGCCATTTTTTGTAATAACCAAGGGTTAAAAGACATCAGTGTTTTGGATACCGGGTTGCTGCAAGAATATTTGGCGCATCGTCATGACAAGGGCTTATCAACCCGCAGCACACAGCGTGCAATGAGCGCCATGCGTGCTTTTTTTGTGTACTTAATTGCGCAGCAGGTGCGTATAGATAACCCCGTTTCTACCTTAGCCAACCCTAAGATTCCCAAGGCGTTGCCCTCGTCGTTGAGCGAGCAACAGGTAGAGGATTTATTGCAAGCGCCTCAAACAGACGACGCCATAGAATGTCGTGATAAAAGCATGCTGGAAGTGTTGTATGCCACCGGCTTGCGCGTGAGTGAACTTATCAGTTTAACCATGGATCAGGTTAGCCTACAGCAAGGCGTGGTAAGAGTGGTAGGGAAAGGCGATAAAGAACGCTTAGTTCCTTTAGGTGAAGATGCCATCGACTGGCTACTTACTTATGTAAAAAACGCACGGCCCATACTGGCTACGAAAGCCTCAGATTATGTTTTTTTGAGTCGTCGAGGGCAAAAGATGACCCGCCAAACCTTCTGGCATAGAGTGAAATATTACGCCGTAAAAGCAGGGATTGAACAACATTTGTCGCCGCACACCTTACGCCATGCTTTTGCCACACACCTGTTAAATCATGGCGCCGATTTAAGAGTGGTACAGATGCTGTTGGGGCACAGTGATTTGTCGACGACACAAATATATACGCATGTCGCCACTGAACGCTTACAAACCTTGATTCATAGCCATCACCCGAGGGGCTAGAAGACAAAGGCCTATTTCTCTTTGCTTTGCCTATGTTAGCATTGCAAACTTCGCCGAAATGGTAAGTGTAAGGCTCACCATGTCATTGGCTAGAGAAATAATTCTTCGCCTTCATCGGTCTGTATCTAATATATGTTTATGCTAGCAAAACGCAGCGCAATTGGAGTTAACGTAGTGAAATTTGTAAAAAGTTGTATGCTTCTCGCTTTTCTTTGTGTGAGCTTTTTTTCACAGGCCAACGATGAAGCCGCGGTAAAAGAGAAGTTAACAATGCTACTCGGTTTAGAGGTGGATACCATTGCAGATGCGCCAGTAGAGGGCTTACTTCAAGTGTCCACCGACCGTGGCTTATATTACGTCAGTAAGGATGGCCAATATTTAGTGCATGGACGTATCTTCAATATTGATGAAGGCATGAAGAACGAAACAGAAGAGGCACTGAGTGAGATGCGCTTGCAAGGCATTGCTGAATTGAAATCTTCTGCCATCACGTATAAAGCAAAAAATGAGAAACACGTTATAACGGTATTTACGGATATAACCTGTGGGTATTGCCGAAAGCTTCACCGCGAAATGGGTGAACTTAACGATTTAGGTATTACCGTTCAGTATTTCGCCTTTCCACGGGCAGGGTTATCTGGCAAAAGTTATGGCGACATGGTGTCTGTTTGGTGTGCAGAGAATCCTCAAAAGGCCCTAACCGATGCCAAATCAGGGGATCAAGTGAAAAGCGCACGCTGCGACAATAAAGTGGCGGAGCAATACCTGTTGGGTCAAAAAGTCGGTGTGAATGGCACGCCGAATATTATTCTTCCCGACGGCTCGGTCATTCCCGGTTATCAGCCAGCACAAGCTATTGCTCAAACGTTGCAAGAGCTTAACTAGCTTTTATTGCTGATACTTTCAATATTGAAAGTATCAGCAATAGATGCGCCGCCATCAAGCGGCGCAGACAGCATTTTACCTCATACACTATCCTCGGTATCATAAGCCATAATTTTGCTGTGAAGACATGACACTATGATACTGCCAATCGTGCGCCGAGACGTAGAGGCCACGCCGCTTGCGCCCCACCTACACCCAGTTCTAAACCGTATTTACCGCGGCCGAAATGTGCATAGTATTGACGAGCTAGAGCATTCGTTGAAGGGCTTAACGCATTTCAATCAGTTAAAGGGTATGCATCAGGCTGCCACGCTGCTAGCAGAAACGGTGGTTTCTGGGAAACGGTTAATTATCGTAGGCGACTTCGATGCGGATGGTGCTACCAGTACCTCCTTGTGCATGCTAGCCCTGCGTATGATGGGGTTTGATAATGTCGATTACCTTGTGCCGAATCGTTTTGATTTTGGCTACGGGCTGAGTGTACCGATTGTGGATGTCGCTAAACAGCAGGGCGCCGAAACAATAATGACGGTGGACAATGGCATTGCCTGTGTTGAGGGCGTGGCGCATGCGAAGAGCCTTGGCATCTCAGTGTTAGTTACCGACCACCATTTACCTGGCGACACCCTGCCTAATGCCGATGCCATTGTGAACCCGAACCAGCCAGGCTGTCACTTTCCGTCCAAAAACCTGGCTGGCGTAGGCGTGGCGTTTTACATCATGCTGGCACTAAAATCGCAGTTACAGCAACAAGGTTGGTTTGATAGTCAGCGCCTGCCTGCTCCCAATTTAGCCTCACTGCTAGACATCGTTGCGGTGGGCACGGTAGCGGATGTTGTTCCCCTTGATAAACACAACCGCATTCTCGTCCATCAGGGCTTGCAACGTATTAGAGCTGGCCAATGTAGACCGGGTATTCGCGCCTTGATTGATGTAGCAAATCGCGACAGTGCGCATCTTACATCAACAGATTTGGGTTTTGTTATTGGACCAAGATTAAATGCGGCGGGCAGATTAGACGATATGTCACAAGGCATTGCGTGTTTGATGGAAGAAGACGCTATGCAAGCGCGGATGATTGCCGCAGAGTTAGATGCGCTTAACCGAGAGCGTCGAGAAATAGAAACGGGCATGAAAGCACAAGCCGAGCAAGTGCTTGAAAAGCTCAATGTTAACGAAGGTAATATTCCCGCCGCGCTTGTGATATATCAGGCCGATTTCCATCAAGGTGTGATTGGGATTGTGGCGGGGCGACTAAAAGAAAAATACCTAAAACCTGTGATTGCGTTTGCGCATCAAGATGATGACGTGATTAAAGGTTCGGCGCGTTCCATTCCTGGCATCCACATTCGTGACGTACTCGATGAGGTCAACACCAAGTACCCTCAAGTGATAAGTAAATTTGGCGGTCACGCTATGGCAGCTGGGCTCAGTTTGCCTTTAAAAAACCTTGAGGCGTTCCAGCAGGCTTTTGTCGAAATCACACAATTGCACATGAGTAAGCTAGAAGGTCATCAAGTTTTACTTAGCGATGGTGCACTCTCAAAAGATGAACTCAGTTTGTCGTTTGCCCATGTACTTAGACAGGCAGGCCCCTTTGGGCAAGGGTTTGAATCTCCGTTGTTTGATGGTCATTTTACCGTGGTGAGCCAGCGTCTGGTGGGGGAGAAACACCTCAAATTAGTACTACGGGATGAAAGCGTAGGCGAAATAGATGCCATTGCATTTAATGTAGATCTTAAAGCCTGGCCTAATGCTTCGGTCTCTCGCGTGCACATTGCTTATCGTCTTGACGTTAACGTATTTCGGGGGCAGGAGTCGGTGCAACTCATTGTTGAGCAGATCAGCGAGCCAGAGTCGACCCGTGCAGAGAATGCCACTAACAGGTAAAACATCGTGAAATCAGAATCAGACAAGTTGGTTAATAAACACAAACAGCTTAATCAAACTGATAATGCAAAGGTAATATCCCATGTGCAGCGAGAAGATGGAGATTGGGTACGACACACCTTAATGTTAGAGGGGCTTGAGGTTCCGTTTGTTTTTCGACGCAAGCAGCAATACCAAAATTTGAAAGGGGCAAGGGTTAACCTTACCTATTACCGTCACGTAGAGGATGTGGCTGGCATTGAATTTGAAACCATGAAAGTGGTGCGTATTAAGCGCAGTTAATAGAACACCACAGCAATTATTCTATAATCGAGACGAAAATATGAACAATGAGTGGTTAACCGCCTTCGTTTTGCACCGGCGACCTTATCGGGAAACCAGTTACATTGTCGATTTTTTTACGCTTCAGGAAGGCAAAATCAGCGCCGTAGCGAAAGGGGTGAAAAACAGCAAATCCGACCGTAAAAGCCTTTTGCAGCCTTTTCAGCCCCTTAACGTTCAATTAGCGGGGAAGTCTGAGTTAAAAAACTTACGCAGTGTTGAAAGCGCCGCGGCGTATCTGCCACTCACGAAAACCCCTTTGTTTTGTGCCATGTATATTAACGAGGTAACCAACCGCATTATGCCGCCAGGGCTTGCTAGTGAGCCGCTTTATCAAGCGTATACCGAGGCGTTACAAAGGCTAAACGATGAAGACGCCGAGGGAAACATTGAAACGACCCTCAGGCAATTTGAACGCGCGCTATTAGAAGAAATGGGGCTAATGCCCGATTTCACTTACGATGTAGAATGGGAAGCGCCTATTCAACCAGAGTATCTTTATCGCTTACAAGCAGAACATGGATTCTGTCGTCAGGTTGAAGGGCAAGGGGGAAGTCGAGCATTTCCCGGGCAAGCGCTTATCGACTTAGCAGAGCATGTTTATACTCCGTTAAGTAAAAAAGTGGCAAAGGTGTTGTTTAGAGAACTTTTGAAAACCTTATTGGGGGGTAAGCCGCTAAAAAGTCGGGAGTTATTTTTGCGACAACCCAAATAACCTTGCCATGTTACGGTTATTTAATCTCGGCTTTTTGTCCAGTTTGCTGGCGAAACTTTGTTACACTATCCCACTCGTTCCTTTTATTGTTACCTGCATATGGCTTAGCGGGTGGCGCGACATTTGATGAATTTGAAATATTACAGGTTTTACTGATGAGCTCTATTCTTCTTGGCGTTAATATTGACCACATTGCAACCTTGCGAAATGCGCGAGGCACAGCTTACCCAGATCCAGTCCATGCTGCGGATATTGCCGAGCGGGCAGGAGCAGACGGCATTACCGTCCACCTAAGAGAAGATCGCCGTCATATTAAAGATAGAGATGTACGATTACTCGCACAAACCATCAATACTCGCCTTAATCTTGAAATGGCGGTGACCGATGAAATGCTGGCCATTGCTGAAGAGGTAAAGCCTGTTTTTTGTTGTCTGGTTCCGGAAAAACGGGCAGAGCTCACCACGGAAGGAGGCTTAGATGTGGCTGGCAACGTTGAAAATATGAAAGCGGCCTGCAAACGATTAGCGAAGGCAGGCATTCAAGTATCGCTGTTTATTGATGCCGATAAGGCGCAAATTGACGCCGCGGTGGCCTGTAAGGCACCTTATATTGAAATTCACACTGGGCAATATGCCGAGGCGCCCAGCGAAGTCGAGCAACAAGAAGAGCTAGCACGTTTAGTAGAAGGCATTGAATACGCGCACAGCTTAGGATTGAAAGTCAACGCGGGGCATGGATTGCATTATCATAACGTGAAGCCAATTGCGGCAATACCTCAGTTGATAGAACTAAACATTGGGCACGCCATTATTGCGAGGGCGGCATTCGACGGACTGCACACCGCAGTAGCAGACATGCGCAAATTGATGCTAGAAGCACGAGCTGGCATTTAATGGGTCATTTTAAAACGGAGTAAAGTGTGGCCATAGCGGGGTTAGGTACAGATATTGTTGAGTTTTCACGCTTTGAAAAAGGCGATGGAGCTAATGAAGGTCTTGCGCGGCGTGTGTTGACCGCCAGTGAATGGGCAATTTTTGCTGAAAGTAAAATGCCAAGCCGCTACCTTGCTAAACGTTTCGCCGTGAAAGAAGCCATGGTTAAAGCCTTGGGAACCGGTATTGGTAACGGGGTGAGTTGGCAGCATATTGAGGTAAAAAACAATGAACTTGGCGCCCCTTTTTTACATCTAAGCGGTGAAGTAAAACGGCTTTGTGAGCAAAGAGGAATAACCCGCAGTTTTGTCAGCATTTCTGATGAGCGGCACTATGCGGTTGCAACCGTAATATTAGAAATGTAAAGGTGATGGAGTAACAGGTGGTTACCTTCTATAAACCCAAAAAAACAAACAAGAACAAGCATTCTCAGCCAAGTTCTCCAATAGATATTGATGCCCTTGATTGGAAAGGTCAAGGCGTCGGTCGGGGAGATAACCTGTATTTTGTTAGCGGCGCTCTGCCTAACGAACGCTGTACAATCAAACACGCAAAACGCAATAAATCACTGATCGCAGGGCAGGCGCAGAATATTGAGAACCGGTCTGAACACCGAGTTTCGCCATTTTGTGACGTTGCAGATACATGTGGGGGCTGTCAGCTCCAGCATATCGAGCCGGAAGCGGCACTTGCTCTTCGCGATGATGCCTTAAAGCAATTGCTGATGCGCCAACTGAATATGCATGCAGAGGTTTGGCAACCCCCTTTGTCAGGCGCGCGCCCAGCCTACCGACGAAAAGCGCGTTTTGCGATTGACGCCCGCCACCCCCATACCCTGAAAATGGGCTTTCGCGAGAAAACGGGCAATGTTGTGATAGATATTCAACATTGCCCTATATTGCAAACCAAACTGAGTGCACTTATTGCGCCGCTTAAAAAGGTGCTTGCAAGTCATGATAATAAACGCGTACTTGGGCACGTTAGTGTTTTAGCGGGCGACAATGTTGAACAAGTCACAGTAAAACACACGCAGAGCTTGGCCAAAGCTTATACCGATATGATGTTAGACTTTGCTCAACAATACCGGGTTAACGTATTACTTGAAGATGCAAAAGGTCATATCACGCCACTCCATTTGCAGGCGCCCCTTAAGTGTCATACGGTAGATGGCTACTATCTAATGCCTGGGCCCAACGACTTTGTTCAGGTTAACCCTTTGGTGAATCAAAAGATGATTCACCAAGCCTTAGCGTGGTTATCGCCTCAGCCACACGAGCGTATTGCAGATTGGTTTTGCGGTTTAGGTAACTTTACCCTGCCCATTGCGAAAAGCGGTGCAGAAGTGCAAGCGGTAGAAGGGGTAGCCCAAATGGTGCAAAGGGCAAAAGAAAATGCACTTGCGCAGGGCATAACAAACATTGACTATCTGCATTTAGATTTGTCAGATGAAAAACAGGTGTACGAAGCCTTAGCCGCAGGCTTTGATAAAGTGTTGATTGACCCGTCTAGAGAAGGGGCATTGACGGTTTGTCACGCGCTCGCGAAAGCAAAACCAAACACGATAGTGTATGTTTCTTGCAACCCCAGCACATTTTCCCGCGATGCACGTGTATTGCTAGAGCAAGGTTATAAAATGAAGAAGGCCGGTGTAATTGAAATGTTTCCATACACCCAGCATATGGAAATGATGGCACTCTTTACACGCCAGGAAAACAACGAGTAACGGTTATGGTATCTACAAGAAAAGTTCACGCCGCAGAGCGCCCTCCCTTTGAGGTTTGGCTGGACAGCCTGTCATTGAGTGAAGAAACCAAAGAAAAACTTCATCATGTATCCTCCATACCTGAGCGATTGTTAGTTGGCCAAGAAATGGTTGAGATATTGTGTCAGCTAAACATGGACGATGTGACGCTTCAGGCTGCCCTTGTCTTTCCTTATTGTGAGCAACACGCCTTATCGGAGAATGATATTGCCCAAGAGTTTGGCGAAGAAATTCGCGATCTCGTGGTTGGCGTTAGGCGGATGGACGCCATTAAGTCTCTTCATGCTCGTAAAATTAGCGGCTCTGCTTTTAACGAAAAGTCAGATGAGCAACACATAGACAGTATTCGCCGTATGTTATTGGCGATGGTGGAAGATGTGAGAGCCGTCGTGATTAAAATGGCTGAACGTATATGCGCGCTTCAGCAAGTCAAAAAAGCGGATGAAGAAACTCGCGTCATGGTGGCACGGGAATGCGCCAGTATTTATGCCCCGTTAGCAAACCGTCTTGGGATAGGGCAGTTAAAGTGGGAGCTAGAAGATCTTGCGTTTAGATACTTACATCCAGACACTTACAAGCAAATAGCTAAACAACTAGATGGCAAGCGTAAAGCCCGCGCAGAATACATAGATGCCATTGTTGATGACTTACAACATATTCTTAATACTGAAAATATCCGTGCTGATGTGTATGGACGGCCAAAGCACATTTACAGTATCTGGAAAAAAATGCAGAAAAAAAGGCTGACGTTTGAGCAGCTTTTCGATATTCGCGCGGTACGAATTATTGCCGAGCGATTGCAAGATTGTTATGCCGCACTCGGCACCGTGCATGCCAGCTTCAAGCATTTGCCTAACGAATTTGATGATTACATTGCCACGCCTAAAGCCAACGGATACCAATCGATACATACTGTTATTGTGGGGCCAGAGGGCAAGCCAGTAGAAATTCAAATTCGCACCCAGAAAATGCATCAGGATGCCGAACTTGGTGTGGCTGCTCACTGGAAATACAAAGAGGGCAGTACAGGTAAGCAATCGGGTTATGATGAACGAATAAACTGGCTACGTCGAATACTCGCTTGGCAAGAAGAAGTGGCCGAATCCGGTGACTTAGTTGAAGAATTACGCAGTCAAGTTTTCGATGACCGTGTCTATGTGTTCACGCCCAAAGGAGACGTCGTAGACTTGCCGCAAGGCGCTACCCCTCTTGATTTTGCTTACTACATCCACAGTAATGTTGGGCATAGATGTATAGGCGCAAAAGTGAATGGACGAATTGTTCCTTTTACCTATCAGTTGCACAGCGGCGACCAAATTGAAGTGCTTACTGGTAAAGCGTTGAACCCCAGCCGAGATTGGATGCATCCTGGATTAGGGTATGTCCATTCGTCACGGGCGCGGGCCACCATACACACCTACTTTAAAAAGCAAGACAGAGATAAAAACCAAGCGGCGGGTAGAGAGTTGTTAGAGCGTGAAGTGCAGCGCGCGCACCTACCACAAAAAATACCTCAGGAAGCCTGTGAGAAATTTAATCTGCAAACAGTAGAAGACCTCTACACCGCCATTGGTGCTGGTGATGTTCGGGTGATGCAGGTTATTAATTTCCTGCATCACTTACAAGAGCCCGAGCAAGAAGCGCCTGAAATTAGCCCGAAAGTAAAAACCCGCAAAGTTGCGCGAGGGGCTGGCAAAAAAGATGCTGTGGTCGTTCAGGGCGTTGGCCACCTTATGAGTCAGTTAGCAAATTGCTGCAAGCCGGTACCGGGTGAACCTATTATGGGCTATATCACCCAAGGCCGCGGCGTGAGTGTGCACAAAGAGGGATGTGAACAATTAGGGCATCTGCTACAACAGCATCCTGAACGGCAAATTGAAGTGAATTGGTCTGACGCCATCAATGTTGGGTTTGAAACCTCCATTGATATTTTCTGTCATGACCGAACCGGATTATTACGCGACATTACCACAGTGCTTGCGAATGAAAATGTGCCATTACTGGGTGTAAACAGTTTAAGTGATAAACATAGGCAAACGGCGCTTATTACTATTTCCGTAGAAGTGCAAGACAGGGATACCCTATCAAAAGTGCTTTCTCGACTCAGGCAGTTAAGTGGTGTAACCGATGCAAGACGAAAACAGTTTTAAGCTAGCCAACGTCTCCCGCCTTCTTTCTATTATGGCGCAACTGCGACACCCTGAGCATGGGTGTCCGTGGGACGTTAAGCAAACCATGGCAAGCTTAACCCGTTACACAATAGAAGAGGCCTATGAAGTCGCCGATGCGATTGCCTCAGGTAATGCTGCGGATATCCGTGATGAGTTAGGCGACTTGCTTTTTCAAGTGGTGTTTTACGCCCAGCTTGCCGATGAAGATGGCTTATTTCATTTTGACGATGTAGCTAATACGCTATGTGAAAAATTAATTCGTAGGCACCCCCACGTATTTGGTGATGAAACCGGCGCGGTACTTAGCGATGAAGACTTAAGTGAGCAATGGGCACGTATTAAGGCCGAAGAAAAAAAAGGAAAGGAAGGGCAAGAACGGGAGCCCTCTTTACTTGATGCTGTGCCAAGAGGGTTACCTGCCCTAATGTTTGCACAAAAGTTACAAAAAGCGTGTGCAAAGGTGGGATTCGACTGGCCAGATACGCTACCTGTATTAGCTAAGGTACGCGAGGAAGTAGATGAAATTCAACAGGAAGTTGAAGCACCTTCACCTAATCAAGAAGCTATTGAAGAAGAAATTGGAGATGCATTGTTTGCCATGGTAAACCTTGCGCGGCACTGCAAGGTAGATGCAGACACCGCCCTTCGAAAAGCGAGCCATAAGTTTATTGATAGGTTTAACGGGGTGGAGAACGCGGCGGCGCAGCAACAAAAAACACTATCCGCCTTGTCACTTAACGAAATGGAAGCCCTTTGGCAACAGGTGAAAGCAGCATCAAAGGGCAAGGGTTAAGGGGAAACTGACTTAACGCTTTTCTTTTAGTTTAGCCTCAAGCTCGACAATGTCTTGTTGTCTTGCTTTCGTGGCAAGGGGGCGTCCTTGCTTACCCGGCGCTTGTTTGGCTTTCTCTAAATACTGCGCGGCCTCATCGTAGTCTTTTTCATCAAATAAAAATTCCGCATAAAAGTAATTAGAATCTAGCCCATTGGGGTTAACTTCAAGGGCTTCTTTAAACAGTTTTCGGGCTTTTTTGTCGCTGCCAAACCCCACAGGCCAGCCCGGTACCTTATGGTACAAAGAAGCGAGAATACCCAAGCCTGCGCCCTCTAATGCCGTTTTATCGGCCGCGATGGCGCGCTCTAAATTTTCCTTCGCTTGTTTGGCAAGATCTAATGCGTCAAGGCCGCCTTTGGCTCTAGCTGCGCCGGATTGAGAGACAGCCAGCCATATCAGAGATTCAGGGCTATAGTTAGCGTCTTCAGCGTACTGACTGGCCGTGTCAATTAACGTTAGGAATTGGCGAAATTGCGCCTCTTTTGGCACCGTGTAGGTGATTTCGTCCCATGTTTGTTGGATGGATGCTAAGCCGTTTGGGTTGGCGTATAGGGCAGTACTAAATAGTAAAAAAGTGGAGGCGATAAGTAATCGTTTAAGCATAGTGATAAGCCATTTATTATTATGTGGGCGAAAAATTAGCGGCAAAAGGTACTCTTAACGCATAGGCGTTGGCAAGTAGGAATTCACCCAAGATTTATTTAGAGAAAAAGAGAATGCACTTCATTGGTTGGGAATAACTGACTTATGCACGAATTTTACGCAACTTTTTTCTAAATTGGGGTTCGCATTTCCCCCAATTCCTGTATAATTCGCGCCCTGCCCAGTTACGCCCACCTTTGGGAAGGTGGAAGAATCGGCCGGCTCGAAGGGGTCTTTGTGTTGATTTTAAGGTGATTTCTGGTGTTCAGAAATCAGTAACGACGATATTATTCGGGTGAATTTGAAAATGAAAACTTTTGTTGCTAAGCCAGAAACGGTACAACGTGACTGGTATGTGGTAGACGCCACAGACAAAACTCTAGGCCGTTTGGCTTCTGAAATCGCACTACGCCTTCGTGGCAAGCACAAGCCAGAGTACACGCCTCACGTGGACACTGGTGATTACATCATCGTAATCAATGCTGAAAAAGTAGCGGTAACAGGCCGTAAAGCGCAAAACAAAATGTACTATGCGCACTCTGGTTACCCAGGTGGTCTTAAAGAGACAAACTTTGAAAAACTAATTGCTCACAAGCCTGAAATGGTTCTTGAAAAAGCAGTTAAAGGCATGTTGCCAAAAGGTCCTCTAGGCCGTGCAATGTTCCGTAAAATGAAAGTTTACGCTGGTGCAGAACATTCGCACGCAGCACAGCAACCACAAGTTTTGGACATTTAAGGAGCTATTAACATGGCAGATACACAATACTACGGCACAGGCCGCCGCAAAAGTTCTACTGCTCGTGTGTTCCTACGTCCAGGCACAGGTAGCATTAAAGTAAACCAACGCGCTCTAGACGAGTACTTTGGTCGTGAAACAGAGTGCATGGTTGTTCGTCAGCCACTTGAACTTGTTGAAATGACTGAGAAGTTCGACCTTTACATCACTGTTAAAGGTGGTGGTTCTAACGGTCAAGCGGGTGCAATCCGTCACGGTATCACTCGTGCTCTTATGGAGTATGATGAAGCACTACGTCCAGCACTTCGTAAAGCTGGCTTCGTTACTCGTGACGCACGTCGCGTTGAACGTAAGAAAGTGGGTCTTCACAAAGCGCGTAAGCGTCCACAATTCTCAAAGCGTTAATTTTCCGCTTTTTGTATTGCAAAAACCCGGCTTATGCCGGGTTTTTTATTGCCTGAAAAAAAGCAAAAATGTTGGAGGGTTTGATTCTGGTGTGCGTATTAACAGTAAGGTCTAAGAAATAATAAGAGAACGCGTGAAAGTTGTTTATTTGAATACACAATCGAAAACGCCACAACATGCTCAAAGCGATGGGGCGCTCTATGACCTTATAAGTGAACACGAAGGCGCGTTGCGGCGTTTTATTCGTGTGCGTGCTCGCGCAAGTAATGCGGAAGTGGAAGATATCCTACAAGAAATGTATGCCAAGCTATTTTCAATGGAAGGCTTGGTAGAAAAAACCGAACAGCGGCAAGATACGTTTAAGGGTTTTTTATTTACCGTTGTGACTAACCTGATTATCGACAGAGAACGCAGAGCTAAAGTACGTGCAAGGGACGCTCACGAAAGTTACTCCGATACCCACTCAACGCACTGGGAAAATGAGCCAGAAAAACAAGCGGGTATTGCCGAAAAACTCTCCGAAGTGCAACAGGTGTTAGATACAATGAATCCCTACCATAAATCAGCTTTTGTATTGTGTCGTGTTGAAGGGAAGCCCTACAGAGAGATCAGTGACATACTGGGTGTTTCTGTCAGTACTGTTGAAAAATATATTGCGGCAGCGCTTACTGCCATAAAAAATAAGGTTTGTGATTAATGACATCGGATGCCAATACGCAAAGTAAAATTAATCAGACAGCGAGCAATTATGTCGTTCGCTTGTATTCGGGCGAACTAACCGCCAAAGAGGAACAGGATATTCTCGCTTGGTGCAATGAGAGTGAAAGGCATCAATCGGCCTTCGATGAAGCGATAAAAGTGTGGGATGCAGCCAGCGCTTTGCCTATGAACATAGGATGGAGAGAAAAATTAGAGGGGCGTTTCTACCACATACGTTATATGGCAGCTTCCATTGTAGTCGCGTTGTTTTGTTTAACGCTTTATCTGCACCATAGCCTTCAAGGTGAACCGAGTGTAGCGTCGCCGTCACAACATTATGCCACGGCAATTGGCGAGGTAAGCAACGTAGGTTTATCCGATGGTTCTACTATAACGCTCAACACGGATACAGCTGTCACTGTAACCTTTAGCGCGCAAGCTCGGGAGTTATGGTTACTTAAAGGTGAGGCATTTTTTGATATTGCTAAAGCACCCGCACGGCCTTTTCTTATTCATACGGGAGAGAAAACCATTCGCGTGGTTGGCACTAAATTTAATGTTAAGTTATCCGACAGTGGTTTTGATATCGCCGTGGCTGAGGGCATTGTCGCTATTGAGGAAGCAACGTCAAGGAACGCTGCTAACCCTGAGGTGAAGCCCGAACCCGTCTTGCTCGAAGCCGGTGCAATGGCCACCTTTAATCACAATAATGCGCTGATTGCAAAACAAAATAAAGATGTTGTGGATAAAGCACAAAGCTGGCGCTCAGGGTACCTTCGTTTTGATGACGAGCGTCTAGATAAAATTATAGAGAGTTTTAACCGCTATAGAACAAAGAAAATCGTGGTTGACGAAGAGGTTTCTAGCTTGCGAATTAGCGGTGTTTTTAAACTGTCTGAAGGCGATGCAATTCTTACTGCGCTAGAAGCGACCTTACCTATTGATGTGCAAAAAAGTGAGGAAAATATCACCGTTGTGAAAAAATAGCGGAGGAATTCATTTTGGGCTGCGTATTACTAAAAGGGAACACAATACAATACTAAAGGAGCAGCCATGACGTTGCCAAAAAACACAACAAGTGCATTGGCCTTGTGTGTTGCGCTTGCATTAGGTTCAAGCGCTCACGCACAGCAAATCAATAATATTTCTATTCAATCAACTTCATTAGATAGCGCGCTACTCTCTCTCGCAGAGCATAGTGACATTCAAATTCTGTTTTCTGATCCGCGAATACAGCAACTGTCATCACCTTCATTATCTGGCAGTATGGATGTCCAGGACGCACTTTCTTTTCTACTAAAAGATACAGGTTTCACTTTTCAGAAAACGTCTAAAAGAACCTACATCGTTAAGCCCATAAAAAAGCAACCTTCACCGGCCCCTAATACCGAGTCATTATCAACAACCGATGACGGTGGAAGCCGTGAATTGCAGACAAAAGAAGCAAGCGTAGAGCGTATTCAAGTGACAGGGTCGAATATCCGTGGAATGCAAGATACGGGAGCTTTGCCCGTGACAACAATGTCTGCAGAAGACATTGAAGGGTTAGGACTAAGTAGCGGTGCTGAAATTTTGGCTGAACTGCCGCAGCAGGGGGCAGTAAATTTTAATAGCGAGCGTGTGGTTGGCGGGGTTAACGACGCACGGGGCGATGTTTCTTCGGTTAACCTAAGAGGAATAGGTACAGGATATACACTCACACTACTTAACGGTAGGCGCCTTGTTTTACACCCAGGTACGCAAGCGGAAAATTTGGTGCCTGTCACCACAGTAAACTCAAATACTCTGCCAGTAAAAGGCGTGAAGCGTGTGGAAGTTTTACGTGATGGTGCTGCCGCCATTTATGGAACAGACGCTATTTCAGGCGTAGTGAACTATGTATTAGACGACAAATACACAGGCGGTGAAGTCCAAGCGCAATATGGCAGCAGCAAAGGAACCCATCGAGATCAAATTAACCTGTCAGGAGCCGGGGGCTGGTTGTTTAATGACGACCAAACTCATATCACCTTTAGTGGCGGTTACTACCACCGCGATATGGTAATGGCCAGCGAACGTGATTATGCCGCAAGTTCGGATTTACGTAATTTCGATGATCTAGACACTGATTTCATTGGTGATACGCAACTCGATAATCGAACCACGACTACCCCCTGGGGAGAGTTTTCCTCAGGTAGCTTAGGTACTTTTCATTTACAGCCGGCTAGTTATGGAGACTGCAGTGCCGAAGTTAATGAAGACGTGTGTGCATCATCAGGATCAACGCCCCGTGATTTGCGATTTGATTCGAATTCACAACGTAGCTTGAGCTCTGAAGTGGATAGATTAAACCTGTATACCCTTGTTAACCATTATATTAACGATGACATAGAGGTGTACGCGGAGGGGTTGTACTATTCTGCAACCGCAAAACGTATTCGTGAACAATCAGGCAATTTGACCGCGCAGCGTTTTACCGTGGCCGCAGACGCTTTTTACAATCCGTTTGGCGAGGAAGTCACGGTACGTCGCTATCGCCCTATAGATACGGGGTCTCGGAATATTGAAGTGGACGACTACAGTTATCGTTTACTTGCAGGCACCCGAGGCTATCTAGGAGATTGGGATTTTGATTCAGCCGTATTGTACTCGAAAGCAAACACGCTAGATTCCGCCAACCGAATTAATACCACGTTATTTCAACAAGCAGTAAACAGTACGGATGAAAGCACCGCTTACAACATATTTAGTGGGGCTAGTCTGACAAATCCCAATACGGCTGACGATACTGAGGTGCCACAAAGCGTTATTGATAGTTTTACCATTGATATTGAAAGAGAATCTGAAACAGAATTGGCCTCAATCGATGCAAAAATATCCCGCCCAGACTTATTTAGCCTCCCAGCTGGTGAAGTGGGCTTTGCCGCTGGGGTTGAATATCGTTACGAAAGCTTTTTTGATAAACGAAGCGATGCACTAAATGGGACTTTGTACTTTAGTGACCTAGTAGGAGGTACCTCAACAGAGATTGCTAGCCAAGTATTGGGGAGTAGCCCTACCCCTGATGCCAGTGGAAGTCGAAACGTCGTGTCTGCATTTGCCGAATTTGCAGTCCCTTTGATTGTCGACAAACCATTTATTGAAAGCTTGAATCTGCAGATTGCCGGTCGTTATGAGGACTTCTCTGATGTGGGCAGCATTTTTAAACCAAAGGTGGCAATGGCATGGGTGATGAATGACAACGCCATGATTCGTGGTGCATATTCTGGCGGTTTTAAAGCGCCTGGTTTGCCACAAACTACGGCCGTTGATGTGGCGCGCTCGAATACTCGCAGCGATCCTGTCACTCAGACTAGCCGAGGTACCCTTGAACTTAGGAACGGTAGCGATAGTTTAAGCCCTGAAGAAAGTGAAAACTACTCTTTTGGTATTGTACTTACGCCGATGAAAGATTTGACTCTCACTGTGGATTGGTGGGAGATTCAACAAGAAAATACCGTAGGCATTTTGAGTAGTCAGACACTGATTTTATATGATGCGCTGTTACGCAGTCAGGGAAGCGAATATGAAAATGTGATCCGCGACGAAAACAATGAAATTGTTTATATTCGAAACGATTACACCAATTTGTTACCAAGAGAAATCTCGGGTGTTGACTACAGTGTGGACTATCGATTTGAAACAGAAATGGGCAACTTTTCCGTAAAACTTAGTGCTGCAAATTTAACAAAGTTTGACCAAGGTACAGATGCTATTACCGCCATGGTGCTTGAGGCTCAAGATGCGGGTAACGAAGCGTTATTGTATGAGGGCGATCAAGTATCTATATCAGGCACAAGTGGCAGTTTAATCCGACAAAATGAGCGGCCGAAGTGGAGAGCAAATCTATCATTAGGTTATGCAAAAGATGCGTGGCGTGCAGGGCTAAAATATCGATATGTGAGCGACGTTGAAGATACCAGCTTAAATTACACTAACGATGAAGGTGATTTGGTTAATTATATTATCGATCATTGGTCAACATTAGATGCCTATGTGAGTTATCGCTTTAGTGAAGATGCGCTATTTAGCGGCCGCACTAAGTTAACCGTTGGCATGAGAAACCTCACTGATGAAGCGCCACCTTTTACTGATGAAACGTTCGGTTACAGCAGTGCTTTGCATTCTTCGTTAGGGCGTTACACCTATGTCACGCTAAATCACAAGTTTTAATTTGGTCGCACGCCGCCCTAGCGATATGTCATTTCGCGAATGAAATGTTAAGGGCGGCAACCCAATGGAGATATTATGTTTCGATTTTCAATACTGCTTTGTGCAGTTTTTACGCTCTTTCTGTTACCTAAGGCTAATGCTTGTGAATTTAGTGATGTGTCCTTCTCAGCTGATTTTGTGTCAGGAAGCTTGGATAGTTGCCATTTGAATGATTCAGGAGAGTATGTACTCACTTTTTTGCCTGAGGATAAACCCATTAATCCCAGTCCTTGGTTTTACTTTAGTGTTACCGCGAAGCAACCTCAAAGTGTGGCCATCGTGTTACGCTTCGATGGCTTTTCGCCGCGCTATCTACCTAAGTTTAGTCGCGATGAAAAGCATTGGTCTTATCTGCCTTTTGATACAAAGGGAGATGGTATGACTATCACCCTTGAAGCAACCTCAACACCGCTTTACATCGCGGCACAAAAGCCCATATTGAACGATGACTATACGTCGTGGATGGAAAAGGCGGCGAAGCAATTTGCTATTCAGCCAGTCACCTTGGGTCAATCAATAGAGGGGCGGGATATAGCTGGCTTTACACTAAGCAAAGAGAGCAATAAGGAGTGGGTGATATTTGTTGGGCGACAGCATCCACCCGAAGTGACTGGCGCAGTGGCCATGTTTGCGTTTTTGGAGGAATTCTTAACGACGACCCAAAACGCCTCGGCCTTTTTGTCACGTTTTAATGTATTGGTGGTACCTAATATTAATCCCGACGGCGTTTACCATGGTCATTGGCGTCACAATTTAGGGCATAAGGATTTGAACCGCGACTGGAATGTATTTGCTCAACCGGAAACTCGGGCGGTGAAAGCTTACTTAGATAAGATTACCGATGCTGGAGGCAAAATCGTTATGGGAATGGATTTTCATTCCACCCACAATAATGTTTTTTATACTATCCCACAAACCGAATCCATCGCTCCCACCACTATGGTGGTGTCTTGGCTAGATAATCTTCAGCAGAAAACGAAAGGTGTGTTCAAGGTGCTGGATAAGCCTGGAACATCGCCGGGTAAGGGGGTATTTAAGCAATTTATGGCAGACGTTTATAACGTACACGGAGTGACCTACGAAGTTGGCGATAATGAACCCGACGTAAAAACACGCTATGTTGCGCGCCATGCAGCAAAGACGCTCATTGATGTGCTGCTTGATACTAAGGCTGAAGATTTTGTACTTAACACCTGCCCGGCAGAAAGCTGTTAACGATGACCAACGCACAGCATTCAAGCGGCTTGCTCAATGAAATAAAAACGCGCTTTTCGGTGAATTTGAGTCGTAGCTGCAAATAACAATGATTTAATAATTAACAAGAATTTGGGCTAATTTTGCTCAAATTCTTGATTTTGTTCCAATCCCTCGCTAATTCTTTACTCACGGCGCATATTAAATTATTGCTTAAATATCAGTAAAACCTTGTGTTTATAAGGGCTTTTCTTTTATCATTTGCGGTCGAAAATTTAGTAAAATCTCGTGAATTCTTAGGCGCGTCAAAAAATGCCCCTAAGTTGCTTTCATGACAAGCCATATGATGCCACGACACAAGCATGATAAAACCAGTATAAGCTTGTGTTTCACATCATAAATATCCAAACCTGGAGAAATGTGGATGAGCAATGTATCTGTAGATGCAACAGAGTCTGCACAGAATGATAACCAGCCAGAAAACAACACTCGACGTCGGTTCTTGACCGTTGCCACGTCGGTCGTTGGTGGTGTGGGTGTTGTCGGTGCTGCTGTGCCTTTTATTGCGTCCTGGAATCCAAGTGCCAAAGCGAAAGCTGCTGGTGCTGACGTTGAAGTTGATATCAGCGGGATTGAGCCTGGACAACTTGTACGTGTAATGTGGCGAAGCAAACCAGTATGGATTGTACGTCGTACGCCAGCGATTTTAGAAGAGCTTGGTACGCACGAAGATAAACTTAAAGATCCTAACTCTGAAGCCGAGCAGCAACCTACTTTTGCTCAAAATCGTTTCCGTTCGATGAAAGAAGAGTACCTAATTTTGGTGGGTATCTGTACGCACTTAGGGTGTTCTCCTCAGCATCTTAAAGATGGCGCATTCGAAGAAGTGGTTGAAGGTGTACCAGATGGCTTCTTCTGTCCGTGTCACGGTTCTAAGTTCGATATGGCTGGGCGCGTTTTTCAAAACGTACCTGCTCCATTAAACCTAGTTGTACCGCCTTATCAGTTCGTTGATGACACCACCATTATCATCGGCTCAGAAGCGGAGGTTGCATAATATGAACGCTTTCCTAGGTTGGATTGAAGAACGCATCCCAATGATGCGCGTAGCCAACATGCACGCGCTTCAATATCCGGCGCCAAAAAACATGAACTTTTGGTACGTATTCGGATTCCTAGCCACGATTGTTCTGGTGAACCAAATTGTTACTGGTATTTGGCTAACCATGAATTTCGTTCCCTCTTCAGAAGGCGCCTTTGCTTCTGTTGAATACATCATGCGTGAAATCGACTACGGTTGGATTATTCGCTATATGCACAGTACTGGCGCATCAGCGTTCTTTATTGTGGTATATCTTCACATGTTCCGTGGCATGATTTACGGCTCTTACCAGAAGCCTCGTGAGCTTCTATGGGTGTTTGGTATGTTTATTTACCTAGCGCTTATGGCAGAAGCTTTCATGGGTTATGTATTACCTTGGGGGCAAATGTCTTACTGGGGTGCACAGGTAATCGTATCACTGTTTGGTGCTATTCCTGTTGTCGGGCCTGACCTTGTTATTTGGCTTCAGGGTGACTATGTTATCTCTGGCGCTACCCTTAACCGTTTCTTCGCATTACACGTGATTGCGTTGCCACTGGTTATCGTTATTCTTGTCTTCCTTCACATCATCGCACTTCACGAAGTGGGTTCTAATAACCCAGACGGTATTGCGATTAAGCATAAGAAAGGCTCGCTGCCTGAGTCTGAGAAGACTAAATATGAAATTCACGAGTACTACACAAGCAAGTACGACATTGCTGATGACGTATTGCCGTTCTTCCCGCACATTGTGTTGAAAGACCTTGTTGCCTTCTGTGTGTTCTTAGCATTGTTCACTTATGTGTTGTTCTTTGCCCCTGAAATGGGCGGTAAATTCCTAGAACACCCTAACTTTGAAATTGCCAACCCACTGAAGACGCCTGAGCATATTTTCCCTGTTTGGTACTTCACGCCATTCTACGCCATCCTTAAAGCGGTTCCAGATAAGCTATTTGGTGTTCTTGCTATGTTTGGTGCTATTGCAGCGCTATTTGCTCTGCCTTGGCTAGACCGTGGACGCGTTAAATCGTGGCGCTATCGTTGTGGCCTACACAAGGTAAACCTCATTGTCTTTGCGATTGTGTTTATCTTCCTAGGTTACTTAGGTGGTACACCGCAAGAAAACTGGAAAATCATTGCGTCACAAATTGCGACGGTAATGTACTTCGGTTTCTTCGTGGCACTGTTCTTGTACAGCAAAAACGAAAAAACTAAACCTGTGCCAGAGAGGATCCCTAAATGAAAAAAATGATGTGCTTTTTAGTCTTCTTCCTGCCGGGCCTAGCTGTTGCTGCAGGTGGAAGCGTACATTTGGATAAAGCGCCGATTGATTTAACTGACAAGGCGTCGTTGCAACGTGGTGCTCAGTTATTCATGAACTATTGCTTGGGCTGCCACTCAATGAAGTATCAGCGCTATCAGCGTTCGTTCCAAGATTTAGGTATTTCTGACGAACTGGGTGAAAAGTATTTGCAGTTTACGGGTGAAAAAGTCTCAGACTATATCACTCGTGCTATGCCTGAAGAGGCTGCTGCTGGTTGGTTCGGTGCTGCGCCACCCGACCTTACACTCGTTGCTCGTGTTCGAGGTGAAGACTGGATTTACACTTACCTACGTTCTTTCTATGTTGATGAAAGTCGTCCGTTTGGTGTAAACAACACCGTCTTCCCAGAAGTGGGCATGCCACACGTATTACAACCTCTTCAAGGTACGCCTACCCGTACTTACGAAGAACATATGGTTGATGGTGAAAAGGTTAAGCGTTATGTGGGTATCAAATCAGATGGTACTGGCGCGCTTTCACCGGGTGAATACGACCAAGCGGTTGCAGATATTGTTAACTTCTTGGAATACACCGGTGAGCCAGCAAAACTTGAGTCTCACAAAATAGGTAAGTGGGTACTTGCCTTTATCGCTGTGTTGTTCGTCTTTGTTTACTTATTGAAGAAAGAATACTGGCGAGAAGTACACTAATTCTCCAAGAATTATGTATAATAGGAAAGGGGGCGTCTCGCCCCCTTTTTTGGCATTTAAAATTCGTCCTTATCTTAAGGGCATAACTCATTTCTCGACGGAGGAAAATGAATGGCCGTAGCCGCGAATAAACGTTCTATTATGACGTTGTTCTCTGACACAATTGATATTTATAGCCATCAGGCACGAATTGTGTTGGCAGAAAAAGGTGTGGGTGTTGAAATCAGCTACACAGATCCTAGCAACCTGCCAGAAGATCTGCTGGAGCTAAACCCTTACGGTACTGTTCCAACTCTTGTTGACCGCGAACTGGTGCTCTATAACTCGCATATCATCATGGAATATCTTGATGAGCGTTTTCCGCATCCGCCATTGATGCCGGTATACCCAGTTTCACGTGGTCAAAGTCGTCTTATGATGCACCGCATTGAACAAGATTGGTATTCACTTGCTGCACGGATTTTCCGTGGAGAAGGTGATGTTGAGTCAGCACGTAATGATTTACGCGAAGCTTTACTCGCGCTTGCACCTGTATTTGGTGAAATGCCTTACTTCATGAGCGAAGAGTTTAGTTTGGTTGATTGTTATCTTGCTCCGCTATTGTGGCGTTTACCGGCATTAGGTATTGAGTTAAACGGTGCTGGCAGCAAAGAAATTAACGCCTACATGAACCGCATTTTCTCACGCAGTTCGTTTAAAGCGTCATTAACTGACCAGGAACGAGAGATCCATAACCCACTATGACATCCATGACTTCGAATCAGCCCTATTTACTAAGGGCCTTTTACGAGTGGATAGTGGACAACGATTTAACGCCATACATTGTTGTTGATGCAACGAATGAATTGGTTGATGTGCCACAAGAGTTTGTGAAAGACGGCCAAATAGTGCTTAACGTCTCGCCTAGCGCCTGCGTTAATTTTATGCTCGATTTGGACGGCATTTCATTTCAAGCGCGTTTTGGTGGTCAACCTCGGCGTTTAAGTATGCCTTGTCATGCCGTAATGGCAATTTACGCCCGTGAAAACGGTGCAGGCACTGTATTTACTACAGAAGAAGAAATGGCGAAGAACATAGAGTCTACGCCTTCTCAGCCTCAAGGCCCAGCCTCTCTTGATGAGACAGAAACGCCTGATAATTCAGATGCGCCAGTGCCACCTAAAAAAGGTAAGCCTACGCTTAAGATTATTAAGTAATTCCTTCACTGACTTTCTGCGTTCTTGCAGAAAGTCAGCTTATCGTGACTTTTTTGTGATAGTTTTGCGATAAATTCCCGCCAATATTTCCTTCGAGCTTTAACAACAAAGAAGGAAAAAGCAATGTTACGTTTCAATTCAAATGGTTTCCGTTTTCGTCAAACCGTATTAGCAACCGGACTGTTAGCCGCTTCTGGTTTAGCACATAGTGCTGAGTTAGATGTCACGGTGCAAAACCTGACGCAAGGTATTTATTTTACGCCTATTTTAATTTCGGCTCACAGCAGTGATGCTAGTTTATTTGAATTAGGAGAAACCGCCACCACTGAGTTACAAGCTATGGCTGAGGGCGGAGATATCAGCGGGTTAGCGGCGTCCACTGAGGCGCTATCTGCCAACAATGTATCTAACCCGGCAGAAGGCCTATTAGCCCCCGCAATGAGCACCACTGCAAGTTTAAGCACCGATGAAGGTAACGATGTACTTAGCATTGTCGCAATGATGTTACCAACTAACGATGGTTTTATTGGCTTAGATAACTGGTCTATTCCCGAAGAAGCGGGCACTTACACTTTATACCTTAACGCCTATGACGCTGGCACAGAAGCCAATGATGAAATTCGCGGTAGCGGTGCACCGGGCGAGGCTGGTTTACCGGTTCCTCCGCCATTAGAAGATCTGGTGGGTAACAATGGTACCGGTGTGGCAGCAACAATATCTAACGCCAACGTCCATATTCACCCTGGCAATATTGGGGACGACGATGGGATGGGGGGGTTAAGTGATGTGGACAATACCGTGCAACGCTGGCTGAACCCGGTAGCGAAAGTGACTGTTGTTATTAGCGAGTAAGCTGGGGGAAGCTATGAAGCGTATTAATAAAACCATATATAGTGCCAGCCTGCTAAGTGCAGCGATGGTATTGTCAGCATGTTCTGACAACGATAACAACGATGAAGTAGTGGTGACACCACCGCAGCCCATTACCTATACGTATCAAATCGACGTGGTAAATTTAACCAATGGACAGCCTGCCTCACCCATTGCTATTGCTTTACACGACCTTGATATGCCGATGTGGGCGATTGGTGAGCCGGCTACGGACGGTTTGGCGTTGCTAGCCGAGTCTGGTGATAACAGTGAGTTTTTAGCGGTAACAGAGCTACTGGCCACAGCATCAGCAGACGATCCTACACCGCCTGGCGAACGTGTTTCAGTCACCATCAGCATTAACGACAACGCCGCGACAGCATTAACGGTGGCTGCCATGTTAGGTAACACCAATGATGCGTTCACCGGGTTGACTGCAATGGACCTATCTCAACTTAACGTTGGCGAGGTGATGACGCGTTTCAGTTTAACTTATGATGCGGGAACAGAAGCCAATACTGAATCGGCAATGTCGGTGCCAGGCCCAGCAGGCGGTGGCGAAGGCCCCAGTGAGGGGAGGGAAGCCCATGATTTTGTGACCATGCACCCGGGTGTGGTGTCAACTGAAGGGGGGTTATCGTCCTCGGTATTAACTGCAGATCAGCGATTCGATAACCCCATATTAAGAATTTCTGTAATGAGAATGGAATAATTTTTAACACACTCCGGTCTTGTGTAATAAGGGCAATACTGGAGTGTGACATGATTCTTGTAATATTCAGCTGTAACCAACAACAGCGGCAAATACAACAATGCTTAAACGAACACGGCTATGTGCATGACCTTGTCTCTACTTATATGTCGGCGAAAACATTGTTATCTCAGCACTACCCGCTCATTATTGTAGAAGCGAAAGGCAGTGCGGCATGCAGTGAAAAAATCACCCGTATACGTGAGCAGTGTGACGGAAGTTGGATAATGGCCATTGAACCTGAAGGTATGTTAACCGATGGCGCCAGTTATCTTGAAGCCGGCGCAGACGACCACCTTCCGCAACCCTTTAATGAACGTGTATTTATTGCCCGAGTACGTGCCCATTTAAGACGTGTCGCTATACCCGACATTCAGACAGTTGACACTGATGCGGTCAATGTTGGACCTTTCACCATTGACTCGCGCTTGCATTCGGTGACGGTAAACGGTGAAGATGTGAAGCTAACCGCCAGAGAATTTACTCTGCTGTACCATTTATGTCGTCACCCGAACCAGGTTTTTTCGCGCAATCAATTATTAAGTGCGGTGTGGGGCTACAACCACGAAGGATACGAGCATACCGTGAACACCCATATGAATCGGTTGCGCAATAAATTAGATGCTGTGATTTCTTATCATCAAGCTGGTCAGCTTCTGCAAACGGTGTGGGGAGTGGGCTACAAGTTCAACAGCCAAGGGTTAGCGAACAAAGTCATGAGCGCATAACATACCTACAAGTGACGTGCGGCATGTTTGCGTGTTCCTCTTACTAAAGTGAGGTTAGACTAAAAACAGGGTTGCTGTGCCTAAGAAAGCAAATATTCCCACCACATCGGTGATGGTCGTTAATATAACGCTACCGGCTAAGGCTGGGTCTATTTTAAGCCGTTTCATGATCATAGGTAACGTGGCTCCAGCCAGCGCTGCGGCAATCATATTAACCAGCATAGCAAAGGCGATAATAACGCCTAACATATAGTCTTGTTTCCATAAGGCAATAACACTGGCAATTAACACTGCCCAAATAGCTCCGTTCAAAAAGCCAATAGATATTTCTTTGCTAATTAACCATCGTGAGTTACTGGCGTTTACATGACCCAATGCCATACCACGTATCACCAATGTCAGGGTTTGATTTCCAGCAACCCCTCCCATACTCGGCACAATGGTGTTGAGTATAGCTAATACCGCCAATTGGCTTAATGTTGCTTCAAATAAGTCACTGACCATCGCCGCCATTAAGGCAGTTACCAAGTTAACGGCCAGCCACACTGAACGGCGTTTAGTACTTTGCATAACGGGGGCAAAGGTATCTTCGTCATCATCCAAACCCGCCATACTCATCATCGAGTGTTCAGCATCTTCACGAATAATATCGACCACGTCATCAATGGTAATTCGGCCTACTAAGCGATGGCGTTCGTCGACAACCGGGGCAGATAGCCAATTATACCTTTCAAATAAACTCGCTACCTCGTCGTCGGGCATATTGACCGGGATAGCTTCTGACTCTTCATCCATTACATCAGACACTTTTGCGTCTGTATCTGCGGTCAGTAATCGTGCTACGGGAACAATGCCAACCAAATTATCGGTACGATTCACCACGTAGAAGGTATCGGTGTTTTCCGGTAACTCGCCTTTTAAGCGAATGTATCGAAGGACGACATCAATGGTGACATCTGGGCGAAGTGTGATGGTGTCGGTATTCATTATGAAACCGGCGGTTTCTTCACCGTAGGAAAGGGCTTGCTCGGCGCGTAATCGGTCTTGGGCATCCATCGAGGCAAGGATGTCTTGTAATACTGGTTCTGGAAGACTGCTTAGGGTTTCTGCTAAGTCGTCGGTGTCCATTTCTTCTAGTGCGTCCACAACATTAGCAGGCAACATTTTGGTAATGATGCCGTTACGCACGTCGTCCGACAGCTCTTCTAAAATATCACCATGAAAATCGCTATCAATAAGCTCCCATAGCTCGTCACGTGTGCGGCTAGGGCTAGACTCTAAAATGTGAGCAACATCGGATGGGGGCAGTTCAAGCAACAGTTTACGTACGGAAACAAACTGACCGTTTATTAGTGCACCGTTAAGTGCACGTAATTGGCTTTGTACGTATTTAGAGACCAGAGCTTCTGCCACAAAATTCGCCTAAGGAATTGGATTTTCTATTGTTCTAGGATATCGCAATAGGCATGACGCTGTCATGACAAATAAAGTGGCTAGAGGACAATATGCTTAGAATATAGCCACTTCGAGAGTGCAATTTAAGCTAAGAGAGGGGGAAGGGAGGCATTCGACTAACGCGCGCTTATTCGTCTTCGTTGAAGCGACCTTCAATTAACGTTTCAATGGCCTTTAACGCTTGTTCTTCATCTTTGCCTTCTACGACCACTTTGACTTGTTCACCTTGGTGACTTTCTAGCATCATGAGCCCAAGAACGCTGTTGGCATCTGCTTGTTTGTCGCCCTTTACAAGAATAATTTTAGCGTCAAATTGATTCGCTAATTGCACCAGTTGAGTAGCCGCTCTGGCGTGCAGGCCAAGCTTGTTCACAATGGTAAGTGTTTTTTCAATGGTCATTACTGATTTAATTCTCTATGTCGAAGTTGCACGTCAGGGTGCAAATCGCTGAAAGTCTTTGCCAATGTCTGGGCGATAAACACAGAGCGATGCTGGCCTCCGGTACACCCTATGGCGATGGTTACATAACTTCTGTTGTTACGCTCTAAGTGGGGAAGCCAAGTGGTAATGAGGTTTTGAATTTGCCAAATAAACTTGGTCACCACCGGTTGAGAGCCTAAAAATACTTCTACGGGGGCATCTAACCCTGTCAGGTGTTTTAAATCAGGCTCCCAATGAGGGTTAGGGAGAAAACGGGCGTCGAAAACATAATCGGCATCTTTAGGAATACCATGTTTGAAGCCAAAGGATTCAAATACCAATACCAGGCGAGAACTCTTTTTACCTAAAATTCGCTCACGTATTAATTCAGCAAGTTGGTGAATGGTCAGTTTATCGGTATCTATGTATAAGTCTGCTCGTTCAATCACAGGAGCGAGTAAAGCGGCTTCCGCTTTAATAGATTCAGACAAAGACTTATTCAGTTTTGCCAATGGATGTAATCGTCGGGTTTCACTAAAGCGTTTGACGAGAATGTCGTCACTGGCATCAATGTAGACGATGGTCATGGACCAAGAAGAGGGAAGGTAGTCGAGTATTTCAACTAAATCGTCTGGGTTTTTGGGTAGGTTACGTACATCAATACTTACAGCAACTTGATCGTATTCGTCGACTACCGTATGGGTAAGGGTAGGTAATAAATTGACGGGAATATTATCTACGCAATAATACCCTAAATCTTCCAGTGCCCGTAAAGCAACAGACTTCCCTGACCCCGAACGACCACTAATAATAATTAGTTTCAATTGGCCTCTCCCTTAAGATGGCATTAGAGTTAGCTTAGCGCTGCAATAATATCGTCGCTATTGGTGGCACGCCTAATTGCCTTCACGGTCTCTTTGTCACTCAATTTACCTGCAACCGTGGCTAGGGTTTGTAAGTGCCCCTCGGTTTGCTCTTCTGGAACCAATAAGGCAAAGAAAATATCTACCGGTTGGTTGTCCAGCGCGTCAAAGTTGATGGCAGGGTTACTAGTTACAATAATGGCGATAACACTTTCCAATCCTGCCAGTCGACCATGAGGCAGTGCAATACCATTTCCAATACCCGTACTGCCCATTCTCTCGCGGTTCAATAGGCTAGTGAGTACTGTCGTTTCATCAATATTATCGTTGTTTTTGGCAGCGATATTACTGATGATCTCTAGAATTCGTTTTTTGCTGTTACATTGAACCGCACATTCAGTGCGGTCCAAACTTACGATTGCTTGAATTTCCATAAGCGTGAGTTAATGCTTTTTCAGCTTTTCCTTATGCTTTATGACTTGCCTGTCTAGTTTGTCAACCATGCTGTCTATTGCTGCATACATATCAGTATTTTCAGAGGAAGCAAAAACCTCAGCGCCACTTAAATGCATGGTCGCTTCGGCTTTCTGATTAAGTTTTTCAACATTGAGAATGACATGCACATTAGAAATGTGATCAAAGTGCCTCTCTAGTTTGCTGAACTTGGTATCGACATAATTACGCAAAGAGTCGGTGATTTCGACGTGATGACCAGTAAGGTTGATTTGCATATTTCGTCTTCCTTATATTTATGAGCCAGTTAAAGTAAGCTCTTTCGCTGGTTAGACGGTGGAATCGACAATGATTCCCGGTATTTTGCTATTGTCCGCCGGGCGACTTTAATGCCCTGTTCGGCCAACAATTGAGCAATCTTGCTATCACTTAGTGGCTTGCTTGGCGTTTCAGCCGCTACAAGCTTTTTAATCAGCGCGCGGATGGCAGTAGATGAACACTCACCCCCAGACTCCGTGGCAACGTGACTAGAAAAGAAGTACTTCAATTCAAATATCCCACGTGGGGTATGCATATACTTTTGCGTGGTGACACGTGAAATGGTGGATTCATGCATATCAACCATTTCAGCAACATCGTTAAGCACCATGGGCTTCATCATTTCAGGGCCATATTCAAAAAAGCCCATTTGTTGCTGCACAATACAATTTGCAACCTTCATCAAGGTGTCGTTTCTTGATTCAAGACTTTTAATAAACCATTTTGCTTCCTGCATATGAGAGCGAATGAACTGCGAGTCGCTACTATTTTTCGCTCTTCTGCTCATGGCCGCATATTGCTGGTTCACACTAAGTTTAGGCAAGCTATCTGGATTAAGTTCAACCACCCAACGACCATTTTTCTTGGTGACCGAGACATCGGGTATAACATACTCAGGCTCTTTAGTGATAAGAGCGCTACCTGGGCGAGGATTCAATGTTTGCAACAAGCGCATAGCTTCGCGTAATTGATCTTCTTTAAGACGGCTTTTACGCATCAGCGTACGATAGTCTTTGCTACTGAGTAGGTCTGAGTATTCTTCTATCAGTTGTTTGGCTTCTTTTAACCAAGGCGTATCATCTGAAAATTGGCGAAGCTGAACCATCAAGCATTCTTGCGGTGTACGAGAGCCTGAACCAATGGGGTCGAACATTTGAATGCGTTTTAACACACATTCTACTTCGTCCAATTCAACCGGCTCTTCCATATCTTCGGAATTTACAGAATCTAAAATGTCGTCAAGGGTGACGGTAAGATAACCAGACTCGTCAATTGAATCGATAATAGCCGTTGCGATGGCACGGTCAGTATCTGAAAAGTGGGTAAGACGCATTTGCCATAGCAAATGTGCTTGAATGTCTTCGGTGGTTTCGCCTTGGAAAATCTGCTCATCGTCATTATTCGAGGGCCCAGGGGCGGGTGCAGAAGACGCTGAGTAATATTCGTCCCACGTGCTGTCTATGGGTAATTCATCAGGTAGGTCATTCTTCTCTAATGCGTCACCGGCTTCAAGCGTATCGCTTGATGCGGTAGTAACGGCGTCTTGAGCGACGTCATCCCCGTCGATATTGTTTTTCTCTAATTGAGGCTCATCACTGCCTTCTTCTACTTCAAGTAGAGGATTTGAGTCTAGGGCTTCCTGGATCTCCTGTTGCAGGTCGAGCGTTGACAGCTGCAGCAGTTTTATCGCCTGCTGTAGCTGAGGTGTCATGGTAAGTTGTTGACTGAACTTTAACTGTAAAGATGGTTTCATCTACGTCTTATTTACTGTGCTCTTATTGTGAATATACCAGGTGCATAATTTGAAAAATGACAATTCTGTTACATTAACTATAGCCTGAATTGTTCACCTAGGTATACATCCCTTACTTTTTGATTACTTAAAACCTGCTCTGCCGTTCCTTGGGCTATTAATTCACCGTGACTCACAATGTAGGCTTTTTCACATACATCCAATGTTTCTCGTACATTGTGGTCTGTAATGAGGATACCGATACCTCTATCACGAAGGTGCTGTATTATCTTCTTTATATCATTAACCGATATAGGATCAACACCAGCAAATGGTTCATCGAGTAAAATAAATTGCGGATTGGCTGCTAGCGCACGCGCAATCTCTACGCGCCGGCGTTCTCCACCTGATAAACTCATTCCTGTACTATTACGTATATGGTTAATATTAAATTCATCAAGAAGGGCGTCGGCTTCTTCTTCCTGTTGTGATGAATTTAAATCTTTTCGTGTCTGTAAAATCGCCATGATGTTTTCAAACACGGTTAGCTTGCGAAAAATAGAGGCTTCCTGTGGCAGGTAGCCAATGCCCTTACGTGCGCGTTCGTGCATAGGCTGGTGGGTGAGCTCACCATCATCAATGGTGATTTTTCCCTTATCTAGTGGCACAAGACCCACAATCATGTAAAAGGTGGTGGTTTTACCTGCGCCGTTAGGGCCTAATAAGCCCACGATTTGCCCGGTTGAGACCGACAAACTAACGTCTCTCACTACTTGGCGAGATTTATAGGCTTTGGCTAAGTTACTTGCGCTTAGTGTTGCCATGGTTAGTTATCGTCCTCGTTATTCTCGTCTTCTTTCGCCTTCTCATCGGTCAGCTTGCGAATCGCTTCTGGTCGAAAAACGGTGGTCACTCTGCCTTCATCATTGTCACCGCTGCCGGTGGCAAGAAGCTGTTCGGTAATCATGTCAAAGGTGATTTTATCGCCTTTCACAGAACTGGTGTCTTGTTGCAGCTCTGCATTGCCGTCTAACGAGAGAGTGCGATTAACCACTTCATAGCGAATTTCATTGGCTTTGGCTGTTACCGGGGTGCCGTCTTCTAAGGTTTGCGAATAACTTGCTGGCGCGCCTCTGGCGATGAATATCTCACGGCCTTCGCCTTCTGTTGCAACCACTTCCACTTCATCTGCGTTAATCACTAACGTGCCTTGGGAAATACGCACGTTATCCTTAAACAACGAGGTTTTATTCTTACCATCAACAAACTGCGATTTAGAATCTACCTTTATCGGTTTGTTAAAGTCGCTTTCTGTCGCCGACGCTGTAACTGCAAAAAAACCTAAAATTAGGCTAGTTGCTAGGGGAATAAATGGTTTGTACATGGTCAATTAGCTCATATTCCTGGGTACGTAAATTAGCGTTAAACCCGTTGCTATTAATTACATATCGCAAGCCTCGAATTTCCACTGGCTCGTCAGAAGCCATTTGCTT
The DNA here is from genome assembly GCF_000730385.1 of Alteromonas australica. Taxonomy (NCBI): domain Bacteria; kingdom Pseudomonadati; phylum Pseudomonadota; class Gammaproteobacteria; order Alteromonadales; family Alteromonadaceae; genus Alteromonas; species Alteromonas australica. The sequence continues at coordinate 863,138 of NZ_CP008849.1, forward strand.
GCTGTTCAAATTGATTTCTATAAACGCCGTTTGTATGGTTCTTACAAAATCATCTTGGCTTTGGTTTTCAATTAAAACATTATTTTCTAATTGAATTAATTCGTTATTGTACAGCGTCCCTTCAACGGCGGTGACTTCCCACGGTGCTTTTGCATTGTCGCTATATAAGGTATATCTGGGCTGTTGAAACAAAACAAACCCCAATTGATCGTAGTGTTCCATTGCGCGCGCAAATACTTTGTGATTTAACGCTCCGTCTTTGTCGTATAAGGTGGTGGTGATATTTTTGGCTGTATATGCAGGCTGCAGCGCGTCTAGGCTTTTATCTCTTGCCAATGTTGGTTCTTCTTTCATCCAGGTTGGCAAGTACATTAATAAGGCCAACGTAAAAAGTGCAGAAATACTCAACCCTAAGCGATTAAAGCCAAATAAGTTCATACACTGGCTCCGTGTATGCCATGCAATTTGCCGTGCACTTGTAACAAGGTATCACAAATTTCTCTCACTGCACCAAACCCGCCGCGGGTTTCCAACACCCAATTGGCTTGGGCTTTCACCGTCGGGTGGGCATCGTTAACTGCAATTTTAATCGCCGCGTGTTCGAACATGCCGGTGTCTGGCATATCGTCACCTACCGCAGCAACGTGCTCACTGGAAAGGGACAACGAACGCATTAAATCTTGTAGGGCGTCAGCTTTGTTTTCTTCACCTTGAATAATAGGGTCAACATTCAGTGCCTTCATTCTATTTTCAACAATAGCAGAGCGGCGCCCAGTAATGACTGCTACGGGAATCCCTGCCTTCACCAATGCTTTTACACCGTAACCATCGCGGGTATGGAATGCTTTAAGTTCTTCGCCGGTGTTACCAAGATAAATACGACCATCTGAAAATACACCGTCGACGTCGCACACAAGTAATTTCACCTGGGCCAATTGAGTGTATAGGGTGCGGGGTAATGAAGTATAAAGTGTCGTTTCTGTCATGATAGTCACTATAGCACGCCTGCTTTTAATAACATGTGCATATTGAAGGCACCTAACGGCTGGCGATGCTCATCAACCACCATAAGTGCGCTAATTTTAAAGGTTTCCATTACATTTATTGCTTCAACGGCGAGTTGCTCAGGGTGGGCAACCTTGCCACCTTCCGTCATCACTTCCGCAACTTTTGCGGTATGCAAATTCAGCCTGGCATCTAGAATGCGGCGTAAATCGCCATCGGTAAATACGCCCACTAGCGTATTTTTATCATCCACAATACCTGTCATGCCCAGTCCCTTCTTCGAGACTTCTAGGAGTGCTTCTGCCACCGATACATGGTGATTTACGATGGGAAGGTCATCGCCAGTAAGCATGATGTCGCTCACTTTTAAAAGTAACTTTCTTCCTAAACTGCCGCCGGGGTGAGACAACGCAAAATCGTCAGAGGTAAAGCCTCTGTCATCCAGCAAAGCGACGGCTAAGGCGTCGCCCATAACTAACGTAGCGGTAGTGCTGCTAGTGGGTGCAAGCCCCAAAGAACAAGCTTCTTTTTCCACACTGATATCCAACACAATATTGGCGTGTTGCCCCAACGCGCTCTGCCGGCTATTTGTCATGGCAATAATGGGTACATTTAAGCGTTTAACCACGGGAAGCAAGTTGACCAGTTCAGCGGTTTCGCCAGAGTTAGAAATGGCAATAAGGACATCATTTTTAGATAACATGCCTAAATCGCCATGATTGGCTTCCCCAGGGTGCATGAAAAACGCAGGGGTGCCTGTACTCGCTAGCGTCGCGGCAATTTTATTACCAATATGGCCAGATTTCCCCATTCCGCTTACTACCACTTTACCTTTGCATTGACGCAGTAAGTGACAGGCGTCAACAAAATGGGCGTCCAAGCGATGGTTGAGGGCACTGATGGCTTTCGCTTCGATGTCAATTACGCGTTTTGCTGACGCGATAAAGGAGTTCTCTGTATTCGTCATTATCCAAAGAGCCAAATTTGATAACCGATAAAGCTAGCAAGGAATAATGCCCCATTCGTGCGGGAGATTATTCGTTTGCCAATAAGGTCAAAGCTAAATAAAAACAACAACAGGGTTAGCCCAAGCATTACCCACATATCTCGGTTAAATACATCAGGGTCGAGTAGTCCAGGGGCTATCAACCCTGGCATTCCCAGTACGGCCAACAAATTGAATATGTTCGAGCCAATAATATTACCTAATGCTAGGTCATCTTCACCTTTCAAAACCCCTGCGATGCTGGCAGCTAATTCAGGCAAACTTGTGCCAAATGCAATGATGGTTAAGCCGATAACCAAGTCGGAGATTCCAAAGTAGCGCGCAATCTCTACCGCTGAATCTACCAAGAAGTGTGCACTTAAGGGTAAAAGAACCAGTCCGACACCGACCCATATGAGTGCTGAAGTGGTTGATACGTTTGAGGGAATTTCGTCGGCAGTTTCGGCAACAAGGGGGTCTTCTTTATCTACTTGTAGAGATAGCCAAGCCATCATGGCCAAGACAAAGACAAATAAGCCCATTAAAATTAAGCCTTCGTAGCTGGCTAATTCACCGTCAAACAAAAATGCTACGGCAATTAGGGTAATGACTAATAAGGCGGGAAGTTCTCGTTTAAGTGTTGTTGAAGCCACCACTAGAGGTTTAACCAACGCGGTTATACCTAGTACTAGCGCAATGTTAGTGATATTCGAGCCTAAGGCATTGCCAACGGCGGTGTTCATATTGCCATTGGCTGACGCCATAGCAGAAACAACAATCTCCGGCGCCGAAGACCCCATTGCAACAATAGTCAGGCCTATCATCATGGGGGAGATACCAATGTTTTTGGCGAGGGCAGACGCGCCGTACACAAAACGATCAGCACTCCAACTGAGCACAATGAGGCCAACAAGAAAAATAACTACGCTTAAAAACACAACAACCTGTTATTTTGATGATTTCATGGGATTGTCGCAAAAACAATGCCATTTGCCTATGGGAACTATGGGATATTTTAATTAATGATAGAATACGGGGATAAAAGGCTCGTGAAGCGCATGACAAATAAAGTGAAAATTGAAGGTAAATCTGATGCGAAACTATTGCGAAGCAATAGGCAATGATCAACCATTCGTTTTCATAGAACATATATTGTAACTTTTTGCTTTTGGCGCGAGCCTTGAAAAAGCGTACAATGCCTCAAAATTACACTCGTCAGTAAACTTTCTATTGTTTTTGCACTCATAGGCATAGTTATTGCTCATTCAGTGGGGCTTGCAACCCTTGAAAAAGCGACAAGGAACTGATGGGGAACTCCCCTGTACTAACGCGTGGTATTTAGAATGCGCATGCGTGGTTACACGGATAAGCAAGTAATAATAATTAATGGCTGTAGAAGTGCATCAGGGTTTCTGCAGTGACTAAATTTAATCATTCAAAGGTTGGCCTTAATAGAGCTATGGATCATTTAGTTGAAGTAGACAATCTTACCTTTCGACGCGCCGAGCGGCTTATATATGATGGTATATCGCTGCGGGTTCCGAAAGGCAAAATAACAGCAGTAATGGGCCCAAGCGGAATAGGCAAAACCACGTTGCTACGCTTAATCGGCGGGCAACTTATCCCCGATGAAGGGGACGTGAGATTTGATGGTAATTCAATTGTTGCCATGAATCGACGAGAGCTGTATCAGACCCGTCGTCGCATGAGCATGTTGTTTCAAAGTGGCGCGCTGTTTACCGACATGAGTGTGTTCGACAACGTGGCATTTCCGTTAAGGGAGCATACCCAGCTTTCAGAAGACATTATTGCTACGACTGTCGCATTAAAGCTACAGGCTGTTGGCTTAAGAGGCGCTGCCTCGTTAATGCCAAGTGAATTATCGGGCGGAATGGCACGACGCGCCGCACTAGCGCGTGCTATTGCATTGGATCCTGACTTAATTATGTACGATGAGCCATTCGCAGGCCAAGATCCTATTTCTATGGGCGTTTTGGTCAAGCTTATTAGAGAGCTTAACGATGCTTTGGGACTGACAAGTATCGTGGTAACCCACGATGTGACAGAAGTACTTACTATCGCTGATTACATATATATTTTGGCTGACAAGCGTGTTATTGGCGAAGGAACAGCGCAACAAATTAAAGAAAGCGAGTCTGAATTGGTTCAACAGTTTTTAAAAGGCCAAGCTGACGGGCCTGTTCCCTTTCATTTTCCTGCTGATGATTTAGAGCAAAGCTTCTTTGGAGGTGGGAAATGAATGTCTTTCAGTCGGTAGGCGCCTCTACCTTAGGTAAGATTAGCGCGGTTGGGCGAGCAGGTGTGATGCTCTTTGGCGCGTTGATTGCCGTGCCCCGCTTAAAGAATATCCCGCTGACAGTAAAGCAAGTTAATGTGGTAGGCGTTCAGTCTCTATTAATTATATTAGTGTCAGGATTGTTCATTGGAATGGTCATGGCACTGCAAGGCTATACCATTCTAGTGGACTATGGTGCTGAGGGAAGCTTAGGGCCAATGGTGGCACTTTCGTTACTACGAGAGCTTGGCCCTGTGGTGACAGCATTATTGTTTGCGGGTCGCGCAGGATCTGCCTTAACCGCAGAAATTGGTTTAATGAAAGCCACTGAGCAGTTAAGTAGTTTAGAAATGATGGCGATAGATCCGCTACGACGGGTTGTCGCGCCGCGCTTCTGGGCCGGTATGATTTCTATGCCTATGTTAGCGCTGATTTTTAGCGCCGTAGGTATTTTAGGTGGTCACTTAGTGGGAGTGGATTGGCTAGGCGTCGATGCAGGCAGCTATTGGTCAATCATGCAGTCCACCGTTGATTGGAATCAAGATGTAATAAACGGCGTGATTAAAAGCCTTGTTTTTGCCTTGGTTGTCACCTGGATTGCCATATTTAAAGGGTATGATTCCATTCCTACTTCGGAAGGGATCAGTAAAGCAACAACTGAAACCGTTGTGTTTTCTTCATTAGCAGTATTAGGGCTGGACTTCGTGCTCACCGCCCTTATGTTTGGTATCGAGTAGAGGGTTGGTATGAATAAGTATAAAACGGAAATGATGGTAGGTGTATTTGTAGTCCTGACCATTGGCGCTATTTTGTTGCTGGCATTAAAAGTGGCCAATCAATCGATGGCCACAGACGGCGACACCTACACCCTGTACGCAAAGTTTGACAACATTGGTGGTCTTAAACCTCGCTCTGCGGTGAAGGTAGGCGGCGTGACGGTAGGTAGAGTGACTTCAATTTCCCTCGACCAAGGTGACTTCACTCCCATTGTAGAGTTGTCAATATCAAACGAATACAACGGTTTCCCTGAAACCAGTTCGGTATCAATTTTAACGTCGGGCTTGTTAGGCGAACAATATGTTGGCTTCCAGCCTGGGTTCTCATTCGATGGCGTGGCTAATTTGAAAGATGGCGATTATCTGCAAGACACCAAGTCTGCGTTGGTACTAGAAGACTTAATTGGACAGTTTTTATTCAATCGCGGTAGCGACGAAGATTAACGAATATTTAGGTAGGCGGATGAAACCATACGGGGTGTTATCAGGTCTGCTGTAGTAGGACACGATTTAGGAGAGTTACATTGAAAAAGTTGATGGCAGTTGCCGGTTTATTGCTGATGTCGTTGGTAGGGAACGTTCAGGCACAAGAAATTAATGATCAAAACCCTTACCAACTGGTGAAAGGCGTAGCGACAAAAACCTTTGATAGAATTAAAGCGAACCAAGAACAAATTAAGCAAGATCCAGAAATGCTTCGAACCATTATGGAAGAAGAATTGGTGCCGCACATTGATTACAAATTTGCCGCATTTATGGTGTTAGGAAAGCACTTTAAATCGGTACCAAAAGAAAAAATGGGTGAATACATTAGTGTATTTAGACAATACCTAATTACTACCTACGCGGTAGCGATGGGTTACTACGACAACCAAGAGGTTATTTTCGAGCCAGAATCTAACTTTGAAGATCAGAAGTCAGTTACCGTGCGTGCCGTAGTGCAAGATCCTGAGCGTCCAGAAATTAAAATTGCATTTAAAGTACGTAAAGACAGCAAAACCAACGAGTGGAAAGCTTACGACATGGTGGCTGAAGGTATTAGTATGCTAAACAGCAAACGTAGCGAATTTGAGTCGATCTTACGACAAGAAGGCATTGATTCAGTGATTGCACTAATGCGAGATAAAATTGGTAAGCCAGTAGAACTGAATCAAGATGAATCCTACGATATTGACGGAGCATCTGAGTGAGCCTTTTTCAGGTAAGCGACACCGGTAAAATTAGTGTACATGGGCACCTCGACCATAACACACTGTCAAAAGACTTTTGGGTATGCTTAAGCGGGGCAGAACAGGATATACTGAAACGTACAAAAACGTGTACTATCGACCTCAGTGATGTAGAGCGAGTAGACAGTGCCGGGTTAGCTTGGTTGTTGAACGCGATTAGAGATGGAAAGCAACAGGGAATAGATGTTAGCCTGCATGATATGCCTGAAAAGTTGCTCAAGCTTGCTAAAATTAGTGACCTAGACAGCTTTTTGCCCGTAAATTAAGACAGTGAAACGAGAAAAGAAGTAAGTTATGGAATTGTCAGAGATTGAAAATATCCTTAAAGAGGCGTTAAACCTTGATGAGGTACATGTGCGTGGAGAAGGTTCTCATTACAACATTATCGCCGTAAGCGATGCGTTTAATGAAATGAGCCGAGTAAAACGCCAACAGGCGGTATACGCACCCCTTGCAGATAAAATTGCAGATGGTTCTATGCACGCCATTTCGATAAAAACATTTTCAGTGAAAGACTGGGAGCGCGAGCGCCAGTTTAATATTCCTCAATAGGCGAGTCTTTTTTCGTGGATAAACTTGTAATAAAAAAAGGCCCTGCTCTTCAGGGAAGCGTGAGAATTTCAGGCGCTAAAAATGCAGCGCTTCCTCTGTTGATGACAAGCTTACTAACGGATTCGCCTTGTCGATACACCAATGTTCCTCGCTTACGTGATATTAATACCACGCTATCGTTGCTACGCGAACTGGGCATTGAAGTGGCGCAACCGGCAGCAAACGATGTGCTGTTAGATGCAAGTACCTTACAAAGCGTAACCGCGTCTTACGAGCTTGTGCGTACTATGCGTGCATCCATCTTAGTGCTAGGGCCATTGTTGGCGAAGCAAGGTAAAGCAAATGTTTCGTTACCTGGTGGTTGTGCCATTGGCGCACGCCCCGTTAACTTGCATCTTACTGGCTTAGAAAAGATGGGGGCTAAAATTGAGGTTGATGAAGGTTACATTCGTGCTGAAGTAGACGGTAAGTTACAAGGCGCACGCATCTTCATGGACATGGTCAGCGTAGGTGCTACTGAAAACCTGATGATGGCGGCCGCCATCGCTGAAGGCACAACCGTACTGGAAAACGCCGCTCGCGAGCCAGAGATTGTAGATTTAGCGAACTGCCTAATTCAGATGGGCGCGAAAATTTCAGGCGCAGGTACCGATAAAATTACCATTGAAGGTGTTGAAACCTTAAACGGATGTGACTATCGCGTATTGCCAGACCGCATTGAAACCGGAACTTTTCTCGTTGCAGCTGCGGTCACCGGCGGAAAAATCCGTTGCACCCATGCCGCGCCGGATACCCTTGATGCGGTACTAGATAAACTCGAACAAGCAGGCGCAAAAATTACCACAGGTGATGATTGGATTGAGCTTGATATGGAAGGCAAAAAGCCAACCTCTGTTCGCGTTAAAACAGCGCCTCACCCTGCGTTTCCTACCGACATGCAAGCACAATTTGTTACATTGAACTGTGTTGCTGAAGGAACAGGGGTTATCACAGAAACAATTTTTGAAAACCGCTTTATGCATGTGCCTGAATTACAACGGATGGGCGCAGAAATTGCCCTTGAAGGTAACTCCGCCGTGTCTAAAGGTAGCTCAGCATTGAAAGGTGCGCCTGTGATGGCCACTGATTTACGTGCATCTGCAAGCTTAGTCATAGCCGGTTTAATTGCCGACGGTGAAACTCACGTTAACCGTATCTACCACTTAGATCGAGGCTACGAAGCCATCGAAGAGAAGCTAGGCGGTTTAGGGGCAAATATCCAACGCGTTAAAGAATAATCATCGTTAACGAAAAGAAAAGGCCGCAAATAAAGCGGCCTTTTTTGTGTTTTCCTTGCAAGCGCATTAGTTACTCGCCGCTTGCAGTTCCCCGACCACGGCTTTTATGGTGATGGTTTGTTCGCCACGGCTGACCTCTAACTCTAACGGTGTGTTAGGGGTGGTTTCCGCAATCATATCTAAAGTCTTTGAAGCGCTTTCTATGCGAATACCATCAATAGCGACAATAATATCACCGGGTTGTAAACCCGCCTCAGCAGCAGGGCTTCCATTTGCCACGGCGGTTACTTCAATGCCTTGATGGTTGCGGTTTTCACTGCCAATGAATCCGAGTTGACCGCGGATAACACGGCCGTGAGAAATGATTTCGTCCATCACGCGTTTGGCTAACTCGTAAGGCACGGCAAAGTTGATACCATCTACATTTCGCACGCGATTACGGGAGTCTCGAACCTGGAAGTTTGCATTAGTAATTCCCAGTAAAAAGCCATTGCTATCGACTAACGCGCCACCTGAATTACCTTGGTTTAATACCGCATCAGTTTGAATGAAGTCGACATAGTTCGACAGCCCATTGCGGCCCGCACGGCTGATAATACCTTGGGTAATCGTTTGGCCTAAGTCAAAAGGGTTACCAATGGCCATGACGACATCACCTACATGAATGTCTGGCTCTTTAACTTGTGGAATGACATGTAAGTTATCGGCAGACACTTTTAATACGGCAAGGTCGGTAAGGGGGTCGTTACCCACTATTTCCGCTTCTAGAATTTGCCCGTCTTGCACCGCTACAAAAATGCTATCTGCATTGCGCACAACGTGATGGCACGTAAGTATGTACCCGTTGTCTGTCATGATAACACCAGACCCAAGACTCGTGCGTTCCCGGGGTTGGTTTCTGAATAAACCAGTGTCTTTTTCTATACTCACACTGTAAATATTCACTACCGCTGGCGCTGAACGGCTAAGAGGCGCAAAGTAACTTTCTCTACTTGCACTTACGGAAGGGTCGGAAAACAAGCCTTGCGTAAAACCGTTGCCTTGCCGTAAGTCAGGTAAGAAGAGCAACAGCAACAATGCGACGATTGTGCCGAGAAATACAGATTTTAAGAAAAAGCTAACGATTGAGCTGCCAGTCACGGATCACACTTATTTATAGGTTTATAATTGTCAACAACTGCACTATTGGCGTTTGCTATAGCGCTATTAAAGCAGAGCATAACATTTAATGCATTATTCTGGTTAAATTTATCCGATAGTGAAGACGTATTTCACGGTAAACAACAACGCCTGTTTATAAATCCCCCCCGTTGAAGCAAAAAAAAAGCAGCGCTAATGAACGCTGCTTTTTGGGGACCGATTAAACGTAGTTATTTAACGGATAACGAGATAAAGCGTGGAGTTACCTCGTTTTACATTGAGTGCGATAACACCACTGGCATCATCTAACGCATTTCTAAAATCTGACACGCTAGATGTGCGTTTACGATTAACACCCACAATCACGTCATCAGGCTTAAGACCAATGCGTGCAGCCGGGCTGTTGCGCTCAATATCTGAAATAACTACGCCAGCATTGCCGGCTTCATCTGCGCCATTTGTTAACGTAGCGCCTTCCAAGGCAGGGTGAATTTGCTGCGCGGTGACGGTAGCTTGCGTAGCATCACCCAATACAACCTCTACGGTGACTTCTTCACCTTTACGAAGTAGCGTCAGCTCCACTTCTGCGCCAGCGCCCATACTGGAAATACGCGCACGTAATTCAAGGAAGCTATTGATCTTACGGCCATTAACTTCAGTTATGATGTCTCCCGCTTCTATACCGGCATCTTCGGCCGCGGATTCCGGCGTGACTTCGCTAACAAATGCGCCAATGTTCACATTGGCGTTCATCGCTTCTGCGAGCCCTGCGTCAATGTCGCTACCGACTATGCCTAATAGGCCGCGGCGAACTTCGCCATATTCGGCAATTTGATCAGCCAAGCTTTTCATCATATTTGAAGGGATAGCAAAACCAATACCTACATTTCCACCATTAGGCCCAAAAATAGCGGTATTGATGCCCACTAAGCGACCATGTAAATCCACCAATGCGCCACCGGAGTTGCCTCGGTTAATGGCAGCGTCGGTTTGAATAAAGTCTTCGTATCCGCCAATATTTAGGCCAGAGCGCCCAAGGGCACTGACTATGCCTGATGTCACTGTTTGCGAAAGACCAAACGGGTTACCAATGGCCACCACAAAGTCGCCTACGCGGAGTTCGTCTGAATCGGCAAGAGGAATTGCTTTTAGGTCATCAGGGTCAATTTTTAACAAAGCAATGTCGCTTTGTTCATCAGCACCTAATTTCTTAGCCGTAAACTCTCTGCCATCAGTAAGCTTAACGGTAATCTCGTCTGCGTTGTCGACCACATGGCTGTTGGTAACCACATACCCTTTTTCTGCATCAATGATAACGCCTGAGCCTAAACCTCTAAACGGGCGTTCTTGCACTTGTTCCTGTGGTGCGCCAAAAAAGTACTGGAACATTTCTGGAACTTGTTGGCGAGACGTTTGCGTGCCTTTCACTGCAATACTCACCACAGCAGGGGTGGCTTCTTCAAGCATGGGTGCTAACGACGGCACTTCGTCTTTCTTATCTGAAAAGAAAGGCAGTGCCGCATTTGCGGTAACACTAAAGCCCATAGAGCTAACTACAACGGCAGACGCCAATACATAATGGCGAAAAGACATTTTCATGTTCGCTTACACTCCTTCAGGTTATTGCGACATTGTATCGATTTTACTAAAGAGTCTTAAGTTACTGAAAAAGTTCCAGGTGTTAGGGTTTCTCTGCGGTAGACTGTTCCGATTTTCCGGCGAATAGACCTGACCCCGAGTTTGCAAAGTCTTTTGGTTGGGTATCAGAAACCCTATTTGACTTCGCTTTTTCAGTGCTCTTTAGGTTATTACGTAAATAGGTGGTGGCTTGCTCACCATAAAAAGGGACTTTAGCGTCTTCGTCGTCAGACTGGTGGAGCAAGGCTTCGTATTCTTCCATTTGCGAGCGCAAGGTGGCGCACTGGCTTTCAATGCTTTCAACACTTTGACGAGTTTGGTGAATATGGTGTTGCGCCTGTTGCGAGAGAATTTCCTTCACTTGCTGTTCTGCCGTCGCGGCATTGCCCGACCCTTGTTTAGATTGCACAAAGCGACCAACAAAAAAGCCAATAATTACACCAACCACTAATAAAGCAAGGGACACTAACAGTTCCATTTCCATCTCCGAATCATACTACAACTTACCTCAGCTAACCTGATACGGTAAATAAGAGGCAAACGACCATACTTTACTATAGCAAGGTCGATGGTTAAGTGCGCCCATTGTCGTTGTTTATTGCGATAATACGACAAAGGACACCACGCAAGGTGCGATTCTACCGTGATTTTACTTAAAATTAAGGTCATAATTGAGAAAATCAAGCAGGTCGGTGCAGCCACCATAAGTATTGACATTTTTACGGAGTAGTTTGGGCGATGACGCCATGGGAAAAGTATCAAGCAGATTTAACCTCACCAGAATTTCATTACGATGCGGCGCAGGAAAACGCAGTTAAAGAGCTTCAACGGTTATACGATGAACTCACAGAGCTACGTAAGAAAGCCACGTGGAGGGTGAAATTGAAAGCCGCCTTTGGGAAAGGGCACAAAAAAGCAGGCATTCAAGGGATTTACTTCTATGGTGGAGTAGGGCGGGGAAAAACCTACCTGGTTGATACATTTTACGATTGCTTACCCTTCGAGAAAAAAATGCGCGTGCATTTTCACCGCTTTATGCACCGTGTTCACGATGAACTTAAGCGACTAAATAATGCCCAAGACCCCCTGAAAACCGTAGCGGAAAAACTGGCAAAAGAAGCGCGAGTTATCTGCTTTGATGAATTTTTTGTTTCGGATATTACTGATGCCATGATTCTTGGCACTTTAATGGAAGCGCTTTTTGGCCATGGTGTTGTGCTTGTGGCCACCTCTAATATTGTGCCCGACGAACTCTATAAAAATGGCCTTCAACGCGCACGCTTCTTACCTGCTATCGAGCTTATCAATCAAAACACCCGGGTGGTTAATGTGGACAGTGGCATTGATTATCGCTTACGTACCCTAGAGCAAGCTGAAATTTATCACTATCCACTTGATCAACAAGCGACAGCAAACTTACATGAATATTTTAATCAACTCGCGCCTGAAGAAGGTACTCGAGAACAAAATATTGAAGTCAATAATCGACAAATACCCACCCTGAGGGATGCCGACGGTGTACTTATGATCGACTTTTCAGACTTGTGTGGCGGGCCCCGTAGTCAAAGCGATTATATTGAACTTAGCCGGTGTTACCATTCGGTGTTGCTGGCAAACGTGAAAGAAATGGGGCAACACAATGACGATGTAGCACGCCGCTTTATCGCTATGGTGGATGAGTTTTATGAACGCCACGTTAAACTGATAATATCTGCCGAAGTCGCCTTGGAATCCTTGTATACAGAAGGGGTGCTCAATTTTGAATTTAGGCGTTGTTTAAGCCGACTAAAAGAGATGCAGTCGCATGACTATTTGGCAACTGAGCATTTACCTTAAAGGTTAGCAGATAAGTAAAACAGCATAAACACTGTATTGTTTTAGCTAAAATAGGTAGAATTTCGGCAATTTTTCTGTGCCCAAGGTATTTCAACGCTGGTGTCGCTTAATCAATAGGTGATGGGGTACAGGCAGTCGATAAAAACGCAACGCAGCATCCTTATTGCGAAAAAGAGAATTTTAAGATGGGAAGAGCATTCGAAGTACGTAAAGCCGCCATGGCAAAAACTGCTGGCGCAAAAACAAAAGTGTACTCTAAGTACGGTAAAGAAATTTATGTGTGTGCTAAAAACGGTGGTGCAGACCCAGACACCAACCTGTCGCTTCGCCGTTTAATGGAGAAAGCGAAGAAAGACCAGGTGCCTAGCCACGTTATTGACAAGGCTATCGATAAAGCCGCAGGTGGTGCGGGAGAAGACTTCCAGCCTATGCGCTATGAAGGCTTTGGCCCAGGTAATTGCATGGTTATTGTGGATTGCCTATCTGACAATGCGAACCGCACCATTACCGACGTGCGTAATTGCTTTACTAAAACCAACGCTAAGCTTGGCGCACAGGGCGCGGTTTCTCATATGTTCGATCACCAAGCCATTTTTCAGTTTGCCGGTGACGACGAAGATGCCATTTTAGAAGTGCTTATGGAAGCAGATGTAGATGTTACTGACGTTGAAGTAGAAGACGGTAAAGTGACTGTGTACGCGCCACATACTGAGTTTTACCAAGTAAAAACTGCGCTTACTACGGCCTACCCAGACATGACCTTTGAAACGGAAGAAATGAGCTGGATCCCACAGACAGAAACGGAAATCAGCGAAGATGATATGCCTATGTTTGAAAAGTTCATGGACATGCTTAACGATTGTGATGACGTGCAAGACGTTTATCACAACGCGATAACGCCAAGCTAAATATTTACCGCAAACCTGTTGTTTAAAGAGCACGAACACCGCGTTTTGCGATGAAAGTAAAAAGTGATATTTGCTTTAAGAGAAGATCATAAGCCTTATGGGACACCGTAAGGCTTTTATATCGTTATTAGATCCCCAATCACAGCCTTAAATTGCTTAGCGTAATTTCTGCTCAAGCGAACGTTTATGTGGCCCGAGAGGCACACGTCATAATCACCATTTAGCCTCGATTGATAAGACGTTACCTTATCGATATTTACTATGCAGGAACGGTGAAGCTTAAAAAATCGCGAATCGAGCTCTTCGCCTATTTTTTTTAAAGAGGATGAGTGCAAATAACTGTTATCTTCTGTCTGAACAAGCACGTACGGCGAGTCTGCCTTAATGCAAAGGATAGCGTCAAAGCTAACAAGGTGATGTTGTCTGCCATTTTTTATCTCAAGGTTTTTAGGTTGAGATTCTGCTGTATCGGTAATCTCATTGGCTTCTTTTGAATCTAATGTGGGCGAATAGAAACGCTTTAGGTAAATCATCGACAAAAAATAGATGAATAGGATCTTGGAACTATCATTTGAGAAAGTGAACGCGAGAATTTTTGCAAGCCCATATCCTTGGTCTTTGAATATCCAAGAGATTGCCCACACCATAACAGTGGACACAAAAACATGACAGAAAACTAATGCCCCATAAAGCAAAATCAGCTTTTGGTGAGACATCTCTTTAATCATATGAAAAGACTTATACGAACAGAGATAGGCGAGGAAAAACACTACCCAAACGCACTTGAAAAGTAGTGACTCAAAAAACACAAAGGATGTGTTATGCCTTTCGGTAAACAAGTAATCCTGAAATATGGACAAGATCATTCCGCATAACGCGACCATGCACACAAGTACAACTGATTTTCCGAGGATAACAGGGTATATCTTTCTTCGTACTGCACTTATCACAATAAGCACCTGAGTGAAGGCTGTGACTGAACGTTTAAGTTAGCAAAGTCATGAATGCTTTAAAACTAGAATTGCCATCAAAAGTCTGGCTCAGTCTTCAATTTAATCGCAACATGAATTGTTGCTCCAGCTTCCGTAGTCACAACCTCGGGTATGGAACCATACTTTCCTGATTTTTTTGAAAGTAACTTCTGGCGTTCTGTTAGTAATTTATCGTCAGAAAAATACGCTTTTAGTGCCCACTGACGGCCATATTTTTCGGATATCGTAGTGAAATGAATATGACCACCTTCACGTCCTAAATGATCAGGCGCCGCTTTGATTGTGTCAAACGTAAAGCGACCGTGCTGATCTGTCATCGCCCATCCTTGTATGCGCCAGGTTGTTGTTTCTTTATCGTTAAGGCCAAAATCAAATCCTTGGCTATCTCTGTGGTAAGCGTGAACGATAACGCCTTCTGCTACATTGCCATTTGGGTCAAACACAAGACCTCTAATCTTTAGCCGTGTACCAGGCTCATCATTGTTAACCATGAGGGCCGATGATTTTAGCTCAGAAGGTAGACTCGCAACAGCCTCCTCCCAAGAAGCTAACCATGAAGGGTCGACATTGGCGTATACAGGTGACGAGAGTGTACAAAATGTAACGGACAGTCGTAGAGCCAAAGCAGTGAGAGTTGAAGCCATAATAAGTTGCCTTTGTGAGTCACAGATAGCTAAAAATTGCACAGCAAAACCAAAGCGTTCAATGTATTTTTTCTGACACGATGAGTTTTTCAAGCGAGCGGAGTGAATACGTACTTTCTTAGTTACTTACTTTACGAGACAGGCATCTTTAATGTCCGACTTGGCGCTTGTGTTATGCCTGTCTCGGAAGTCGCTTTTTCAGTAGCGGCTTGGTTTAACTTGAATTAACATACATAGCGAGACAGGCACTTTTAGAAATGTATAAGTGGCATGCACAAAGGCTCTGCACTAGGCCGTTTAAACAGACTAATTTTTCTGTTTTGGAGGTTGGCTGGAAATGTGGATGTGTAAGTATAGTTTTGGCTCAAGGGTCCATGTCTTTAATGGCGTGAATCATCAGTAAATTTGGTGCGTTTAGCTCTTTGGGCGCATCGCTACCCCAGTAATCGCCGAGCACTTTGTCGCCCCTGAACCCGTTGCTGATGTTGGTTGTGGGCATATTGCTCAAGGTGCGCTTCTTTGCCGGCGGCGTGTTTAAAGCAGGCTTCAAATTGGGTGGTTAAGGTTAACCATTGCTCACGTTCGATGTTGAGACGTTCCAGAATAGTGGGCAAGGTATGTTCAACCTTGCCGCGTTTGGTGGGGTGAATATATCGGCTGGTGGTATCGACAAGTTGAAGGTAATCGGGAAGCGTAAAAGGCAGGCTCTGTGGCATACTTTGTTTTGAACTTTGTGCAAAAGGCATGAGTCGTTTCGGCGTTTTACCTACTCTGGCGGCGTTAATACGATATTGAATACTTGTATGGTCAGAGGTTTCTGGTGTTTTCGCCATGTTGGCGCGAACCGGGTTTAAATCAACATAAGCCATACACGCTGCAAGGGCTGATTCATCCAGTAGCGCTTGAGACTTAAACCGCCCTTCCCAAAAATGCCCAGTGCAATCATCTTCTTTGTTTGCGGCTCTGGCAATATATTCGTTTAAAGCACGCATAAACCAACTAATATCATACAACCGTTTACGCCATATCTCTGCGGTGGCCTCCACCGTTTTAATTTCTACTTCGTGCAAGTTTTTGCGTAACGCTGGTGATAGGTAGCGCTGTGTGAGTAAGGTGCCTTTATACAGTCTGTGCCAACGTTGAATCACTTCTTCTGTGGTGAGAGCGTCTGCCTTATCTTTACTGACATGTAATACCACGTGCGTATGATTGCTCATCACCGCATAGGCGCACACATCAATAGCAAACACATCACTAAGCACGTGAATACGGTCTTCCACCCAGTAGCGACGATGCTCGAAACTCTTACCGTCTTCCTCGCCACACAAAAACGCGCGGCGAACACAGCGTGAAACACAGTGGTAATACGGTGTGTCTAATAAACTGATTTGTGATTTTCTGGCTTTAGGCATCTGCACTTTCTAGCATTGGTTTACTCCACTAATAGTGTGAATAGCTAACCAAAGTAAAAAAAGTGTACTGAAGTACAGTTTTGGTACCGCCGTGTTATGCCTGTCTTGTTAAGTAAGTAATCCCTTTGGCTTCAAAAGCAGCCAAAAATAAAGCCCCTTGAAAAAGTCTCAAGCCGCCTGATCCAGAAACAACAAAGCCCCGCTTCCTAGGTCAGAGTGCGAGGCTTTGGATTCAAATATGCTTTTTATTTTATTCGTCTACTTCGACATAGCAATCGTTTTCTAACTCAAAAGAGATTGGAAAATCATTATCAAGATATTCTGCTAATTCGGGACACTTATTCACTAATGTGGAAGCATTGTACAAGGAAAAATTGTCTTCATTTTCACAATACTCTTCAGTCTCTTCTCCTGAAAAAAATCGCCATCCACTATCTTTTGGCTCTGAGGGCTTTTCTCTGTAGAAATACCCTACAGGTTTACCACCTTTCATAATTTCGTCACTTACAACAACATAGCCTACTTTGATTTTTTCACTCATTTCGCTTCTCATTAATTGTCTTTTTCTTCATGTTTATGGCTTCGGTTGCTTGATCTATCTTCTAGTTGATAAAGATCTGGGTCGTTTTCAGCCTCTATCACTTCTGGTCTAGTACTTCCTTGTTCTTCATGCATTTTTTTCCTTTTTCGCCATTCCTGCCCCGGTTTATGCCCAACATCAATCTCTCCATCAACAAGAGGCTCTCCAGTATTAGGGTCTACCACACAAACGTGATGAGACAGGCATGTTTATTTTATGCCTGTCTTGTTAAGTTCATGGGGTTGGATTCAATGAAGAAACAATTTACTCTGCACCTTTATTTACTTCCCATAATCTCGAAAATTTTGATATTGTGTATAGGCCGTATAAAACTACAAAAAATGAAACAATATAAAAGCAATACTTATTTCTATCTATTGAAGTAATTGCACTTTCAAAAGATTGGATTTCATTTCCATCAACCGAAACTTGATAAATAGCTATAATCGAATCCTTACTAAAATAATTTATTAGATCTAAATTCAAATCATAATGAAGTAATTCAATAACCTTTAAATTATTTGTTTTCATTGAGCTAACCAAATTCTCTTTATTACCTAGTATGTTCAAGTAATAGTATGCGTTATCGATTCCTCTAAGTTTAATTTTAACTCTGTAACTCTCAACTTCGTAGCTCTCTACAACTCCTACAGATTTGGTCAAATCTGTAGGAGCAGGCACAAAATAGAATAGCTTTATTGATGCATACGAAATGATAGTGCCAATACATAAAACAAATAAACCCAAGGCCAAATTTAACAATCGTTTACCGATCATGTTCTTCTAATTCCCGTTTTGCTTGCTCTTTGACAACAGCTAACCCTGTGCCGAGTACCTCTCCCGGCTTGCCTTCAAGACTAGCTGTGCCGATACTAGTGGTAAGCCCAGTAGCAGCGCCATCCAACGCGCCATTTCCAAAACGTGATGAGACAGGCATGTTTATTTTATGCCTGTCTTGTTAAGTTGCTTAGCGATTACGATTTGTTACGCCAAGTGCCACGAGATTTATTGGCTTACTCTGGGAATTGGGTATGCAACCAGCTATTTAAAGGTAAAACTGTTTACTACGAACAGTTACCCGATTCATTTGGTGATATTCAAAATTGTCTGAAACGATCTTATCGTCAACAACGTATGGCGCTGGCAAATCAACTAGACCTAAATGCTTTTCTGACATTATTGTATTTGGCAATTTTCAGCAAACTTTTTTGAAAAAACCACGGCCTACTGAAGCTGAGTGTTTAGCATTTAAACTTTATAAAAAACTATTTTGTGTTAAATACCCAATCGGCTCTCCTGACGTACTTGCTTTGCACATATCCCAACTCTTAAACCACTATTCATCAACTCGATACAGCAACGATAAAAGTACTTCTCAAGATGAAAAATTAAATTATTACTCAGCGATTTTCGATTACTACAATCAGGAGCTTTATAAAGGTGAGAAAACCTTAACTTTAAAGCTGATCCTCAATGACAAAGAATTTGATAGAAAACTGTCAAAATATAACGTTCTTAAAAATCCATTTGATAAACAAAAATCATTTTTAACACCTTTTGATTAGAGAGTTTTTTCTAGCTAATTAATAAGTATAAAATTATTGTAGTTTTAAAATTGGTCCAAGCATTTTGCATAACTGGTCCACGTGTTTTGGAATTGCTGGTAAAAATGATTGGAATGTCCATGTGGAGATTACAGCTTTTTTGTGAACGTATTCCAATCAGAGAAGGTCGATAATTCAACGTTACTGGACCAACTCATTCCAATCACTTTGGACCATTAACCTAAACCATCAAATCAAAGTACATCTTTATAATTAATTTAATATAAATTAATTAGTTAAGCGTTTAATCAGTTTCCATTTTGAACATAGCTCAGGTTAAAAACCAGTTCCAGTCTTGAGGTAAAAAACTACGGATTAGATCCACGCTTTTAGTATGTTTTTAACTGAAATTTTTCTATGATCATCTTAAATTCTTATATGGATTAGGTCACGAAAACAACAGTTAAAGATTGGTACATCGTTTCAGTTTTTGACGATGAGGAATTGATCGGAAAAATCCTCTGGGGCACTTGCGAAGAAGATGAGACTTACAGATTTTCACCGGGCAGCTATATCAGTACTTCAAAGGTTGAAAAGATTTTTCCAAACAAAAGATTAATCATTACAGCGAGTGGCAGTTGCTATAAATTGATTGGCGAAGGACAAAAGGCTCAAGTGCAAATAATTGACTTCGAACTCCTTCGAAACGGCTTTTCGCCTGAGCAGATCACCCAATTGAATTTGGCACCAAACGGATTTTTTCATTGAGCTGCTAGCCAGCCTTGAAAACAAAATCCCAAGCCAGCTACCCCAGAAAAAACAAAGCCCCGCTCATGAAATGACCAACTATTGGGGGTCACTTCAGTGCGATGCTTTGGATCCAAAACATTAAAATCAAATCTTGTTAAATAAACCCCCGAGACACTCGGAAGATATTCCTCTTCCACCACCGAGATTCGTAGATTCTCCTGTCTCAGTGTTCGTTAAGATATATTCAACTCCCAGAGCAATTTTACCTGAGGACAATTTGGCATAAGAAATATTGTGAACCTTCTTGTCTCCAATGAAACTAACAACTTCCCAATTTACATCTTCTCCAAAACGGTAGTTAGGGATCTTAGTCACTTCTGACAAACAAATTTCAATCTCGTTGAGTATCGCTTCATCTCTCGTTGACCTTATACTTCTACCACTAATACTTTCCTTTAAAGCAACTTCTTCTAAGTTCATTGCTTTTAAGTCAGAAATTGCAGATTTCTTATCGAATGAATTAGACAAAGTTTGATATCCAATTAGAACTGACAAGCACAATGCACCTGCAATTTTTAAAGCATTTGATTTAACTTCACTCATGTAATTACCTTAAATCCCAACATTCACATCTAATGCTTCTTTCATCTTGGTGGCGATATTATCCATAGTAGACTGTATTGCTTGGCCTGCGCTTTGTAGACCATTTCTGACATCTTGGCCTGTTAACGAACCTACTACTTTGGCTTGCCCTGTACCAGTATGAATAAAGCCGTTAGCTTGAGGCGTTCCTTTTTCGAGAGATAATTGCACACCTACGTCTGGGTTTGGTCCCAAAGTAGTGTTTCCTGCTACTGTACCTACAGCTCCGGCACCTCCTTGTCCACCTGCAATCATATACTCGCCATTTAACGCTGTTTCATATCCACCAGTCATAGCGCCCATTTCAAAACCCGTACCTGCTGAAGGTGTTCCAGTAGATGAGCCTATTTCATGTGAGGTATAAGTTCCAAATTTAATTCCATCAAGTGAAACGTCTAAGAAAACACCACCTGCATTGTCACCACTAACGCCAGCATTTCCACCTCCAGTAAATCCAGCATATATGACAGCTTCTCCATCAGGGTCAACATACTTATATGGATTATTATTCGCGTAGGCATATCTATTAAAACCCTGTACACCCTGTAAACCATTCATATGCCCCAAAGCATCCACAGGATCATTCGAGTAGAAACGCCCTATAACTGGATCATAGTATCGTGCCTGCATATAAGTAAGCCCAATACTTTTGTCATGCTTATGGCCGGTGTAACCTATTTCATCTTCACCTGAACTGGCATTCGTCTTCCCCCACTCTAGTCCGAAAGGGGCATAGCGCAATGGCTTAATAAGGCCACCGTCGCTGTTTGTCTTCCCAGCCGTTGTACCTAAAATGTCTGGGTGGATAAACGTTTGTTCGCCTGCCCCCTGATGGGCAATTAATCGTTTTCTAAACGAGACAGGCATGTTTATTTAGTGCCTGTCTTGTTTAGTAGTAGTAGTCGTTTGAGCAAAAAAATTTGGCGCCTATAGGGTTTCAAGTGTAATAAAAAACGATAACTACGTACTAATGCTTGTAACGTAGCGGCGGTTTCGGTGGCAACCGCTTAAACAGACCTTTTTAAATAGAAGAATAGCTAAATAACAGGAGGGAGTATGAAGAGCCAAAACACTAAACCACAGTTAAGGGAATCTTCTAGCCTAAAAGACCTCGTTAAAATGCAACCAGAAGTTGCGTTGTTCGAATCGATGTTAAAATCAAAAACGCTTACCATTATGGTTGGGGTGATGCTTTCATCATTTCTGGGGTTCTTATATTTTTTGTCTAAAATGGCGGGTGCTTAAGCGTAAATATTCCTAAGTTAGTGTGATACAGCAATGAACTTAGCAATGAGTGAATACCACTACCCCAGTAATCGCCTAGCACTTTGTCGCCCTTGCACCCGTTGCTGATGTTGGTTGTGGGCATATTGCTCAAGGTGCGCTTCTTTGCCTGCGGCATGTTTAAAGAAGGCTTCAAATTGGGTGGTTAAGGTTAACCATTGCTCATGTTCTATGTTCAGACGTTCTACAAGAGTGGGCAAGGTATGTTCAACCCTGCCGCGTTTGGTGGGGTGAATATATCGGCTGGTGATGTCAACAAGCTGAAGGTAGTCTGGGAGGGTAAAAGGTAAGGCCTGTGGCATGCTTTGTTTTGAGTTTTGCGCAAAAGGCATGAGTCGTTTAGGCGTTTTACCTACTCTGGCGGCATTAATACGATATTGAATACTCGTATGGTCAGAGGTTTCTGGTGTTTTCGCCATGTTGGCGCGAACCGGGTTTAAATCAACGTAGGCCATACACGCTGCAAGGGCTGATTCATCCAGTAGCGCTTGAGACTTAAACCGCCCTTCCCAAAAATGCCCAGTGCAATCATCTTCTTTGTTTGCGGCTCTGGCAATATATTCGTTTAAAGCACGCATAAACCAACTAATATCATACAACCGTTTACGCCATATCTCTGCGGTGGCCTCCACCGTTTTAATTTCTACTTCGTGCAAGTTTTTGCGTAACGCTGGTGATAGGTAGCGCTGTGTGAGTAAGGTGCCTTTATATAGCCTGTGCCAACGCTCAATCACTTCTTCTGTGGTGAGGATATCCGCCTTATCTTTTGCTACGTGCAGCACCACGTGTGTATGATTGCTCATCACCGCATACGCGCACACATCAATAGCAAACACATCACTGAGTACATGAATGCGGTCTTCCACCCAGTAGCGGCGATGTTCAAAGCTTTTACCGTTTTCCTCACCACATAAGTATGCGCGGCGAACACAGCGTGAAACACAATGATAATACGGCGTATCTAATAAACTAATTTGTGATTTTCTGGCTTTAGGCATCTGCACTTTCTGGCATTGGTTTACTCCATTAATAGTGTGAATAGCTAACCAAAGTAAAAAAAGTGTACTGAAGTACAGTTTTGGTACCGCCGTGTTATGCCTGTCTCAATAATGGGTGTCGGAGTTATCATGCCTGTCTCAGTAGTGGTTTCGTCTTAATTCGAAAAGCTTCTTGCTTTTTTATCCCCTCCGCTATTGAATACCTCTACACATTTAAAAGGAGAATTCAGGTGATTAAATTTAGCGTGTTGCGCAATGTGTCAGTCATACTGATAATGATGACGATGTTATGCACCTCAGCGGTAGCAAGCCAAAAAGGAGATTTGTTGGGAGAGGTGAGTAGCGAAGCGCTATTAGCAGAATTTCCTGCTTTTATGAGCGAGTACTCCACCTATGAACCCAGTGAGGAAGAGCTTAATGCTGTTGCCGCATTAGAGGGTAATCAATTAGTTATATTGTTTGGCACATGGTGCCACGACAGCGAAAGAGAGGTGCCTCGCCTTCTGAAAACCCTGGATGTTAGCGGATTAGATACGCCTGATTTTACCTTGATTGCGGTTGATAGAACAAAGCGTGATCCAGAGGGTATGGCTAAGAAACACAGCCTCAAATATACGCCTACCTTTGTTTTGCTTCGCGATGGTGACGAAATTGGCCGTGTGGTAGAGCGGGCTGATGCCGGCTTAACCCAAGACTTAAAAGCATTCGTTGAGGTAGCTCAATAATCTTTTTACAATTTGCTGCATAGCCTGTTATGCAGCGTTGTGCTCGCTTTTTTCTGGCAATGCATTACGTGTTTTTTCTCCCCACTCTTCTGTCCTCTATCCTTTTGCTTTAGATTAGGTTGATACAATTAGGCATGTTTTAGCGATTATTTCGCCTATTTTTATTGCAATGATGACCTTATAGTACATACCAATTAGTGGTTAAGGTTTTCACCTTTTCCGATTTTTTTGTCCAAGTGCGGTTATTTAAACGCCGTGCCGTTGAATCAACGTTAGACAGTCACTGTAAAATAAAAAGGTCATTTATGTCGTTTGATAATCAATTTGGTCCGAAAGGCTGGACGCCAGAAAACATCGCATCTATTGCGGGTAAAACGTATCTCATTACCGGCGCAAATTCAGGTGCGGGTTTTCAAGCTACGCGAATTTTATTGTCGAAAGGCGCTAATGTCGTAATGTTAAATAGAAACCCGAGTAAATCGGACGCCGCCATTCGTGAACTAAAGCAAGAATTTGGTGAAGGCGCCAACGTCAGCTACATTGTTATCGATTTGGCTAATTTGTCTTCTATTCGCACTGCCGCCGATGAAATACTCGAAAACGTCCCCCACATAGACGCGTTAATCTGTAACGGTGCGATTGCACAAATTTCAAAACAAGAACTAACAGTGGATGGTTTTGAAAGCCAGCTTGGGGTAAACCACTATGGCCACTTTTTACTGTGCGGCTTGTTGTTCGAGCGCATCGACGCTACTTCAGGTCGTATTGTGGTTGTCTCAAGTGAAGGGCATAAAATGGGGCTAAGAACTATTCAGTTCGACGATATGAATTGGGATAAAAACTACCACCCGAATAAGGTCTACAGTCAAAGTAAGCTAGCACAAATGATGTTTGCTTATGAGCTACAAGACAAAATTGCAGCTGCGAATAGAAACGTAAAAGTGTATGTGTGTCACCCAGGTGCGTCGAATACCTCACTTATTAGAGAAAGCGCAAGTGTGATGACGCGCGTGTCATGGTGGATTATGGTGAAGCTAGGGCTTGCGCAATCTGCCGAAAGAGGCGCCTACCCTGAAGTGATGTGTGCCACAGAAACACCTCTAAAAGAGCGCGCTTACTATGGCCCTACAGGGCTAATGAATTTTGGTGGGCCAGTGGGTGAATGCAAGCTAGAGCCTTTCGTTTTAGATAAGCCTGTATTAACTACTTTGTGGGAACGATCTGAAGAAGCTACGTCGTTTAATTGGTCTTTATAGGTTGTATCTCGTTGCGCCTTTGCAGTTCTTCATGTCAGTAACATGAAAATTTTAGCGTTTTTTTTAGGAATAGTTATGGTGAATCTAGCGGCACTGCCTGCTAATAACGCGAACCCTGATAAAAGTGGAGAATCAACGTCTGTTCAAGATGTTGATGGGAATCTTTATCAAACCGTGACGTTAGGTGGGCAAACTTGGCTCTCTGAAAACCTGAGAACCACACGGTTTCAGGACCTCTCGCCAGTGACATCAGGCTTTATACCTAAAGACGATGAAAAAAACTTGGCTACCTATGGTCGCTTATATAGCTGGGTGGATGTAGCGGATGAAAGAAAGCTATGCCCCGAGGGCTTTCGGGTTGCCACTGATGACGACTGGAAAGAGCTTGAGCGACACATAGGTGTAGCAGTCGAAGAACTTCATCGCGAAGGGTGGCGTGGTGACAATGACGTAGCCATTACCCTAAAAGCGCAGCAACCTGATTCATGGTTGAAGCGTTTTGATAAAACAAAAATTAACGCTCATCAATTTAATGCCCGCCCCGCTGGGGTAAAGGTGGGGAATTGGTATCTCACTCAAGGCGTTTACACCGAGTTTTGGACAAGCAGTAGCGCCTCTGAAAAAGAAGCTTTTGCACGCACTTTGGCTTACGCGTGGTGGAATTCCCATAAAGGTGAAATTCGCCGTGCCAAATTAAATAAAAACTATATGTTCTCGGTTCGCTGTGTGAAGGAGGCTTAAGCGTCATGAGGTTTTTTTTTGCATGTATATTGAGTGTGATAACTGCGCTACACGTCGTCGGTTGTGCTGCCTCTGAAGTGGATGAGGGGAGTACAGCCTCAAAGAGCGAGTTAGTGGTGCTGGTGCATGGTTTAGGGCGCAGTGATTGGGCTATGTGGCGCTTTGCACATCGCTTAGAGGCGGCTAATTATGAAGTTTGCTTGTTAGATTATGACACCCTAGGTGAAAGCGTTGGCAGTGTTTTGTTTGAAACCACAGCGCAAATTGATAAGTGCCTATTGGGCGCGGCCAGAGTACATTTCGTGGGACACTCTTTAGGTGGGCTGGTTATTCGTTCGTACCTTCAAAGAAAACTCGCAACGTTGAATAAAGATAACATTGGTGAAGTGGTGTTAATAGGCACTCCGAATAAAGGCAGCGAATTGGCTGACCATTTTAACGGCACCTGGTTAATGGACGTGGGTGGTGGAATAAGCCAAGCACTGGTCACAGGAACCCATAGCTTGGGAAATAATCTTGATGAGGTTAAGGTTAACGTTGGCATTATTGCTGGCTCCCGCTCATCTATGCTAACTCGTGCTCAATTTTCGGGTCCCAATGACGGTTTAGTGTCGGTGGAATCCACTAAATTGGCACACATGCGTGATTTCATCACTGTGGACGTAAATCATACTCAAATGCGCTATAACAAAGCGGTGGCAGAGCAAACCATTCATTTTTTGCGTCACGGTGAGTTTAGCCATTAAGCGTGAATACGGGGGGCTAGGTTATTTTTTAACGGGTCCTTGAGTTTTTCAATTTTGACGCCATTTTACTCCCTTCATGGCCCGCTGGTATTACTGGCAACAGTGTCAGTCAATGGGCCGTTAGAATAATAAAGCGATAACGCATTTACGTGAAAACACCACATCGAAGTATTACATTCCCTTCGATCACGCCCTTTGTTATGGCGTGGGCGTTGTCGTGGCTAATTTTTAGTGTTGGCTTTAATGGGCAGATGTTGCCTGCCCACGCTGAGGTTACCTCACCCTCGCCACTCGCTAAGTTCACTCACCCTGGACTAAGTTACAGCCACAGGCAGGGCAACGTGTCATTAGCGCCTGCCAATGACGATAGCGAACCCCCTACTGACATCGCTTTTTTTTCGCTAGCTATTCAGCGGTTTGCCGCCGAAGCGTCAGTAGAGCTTGTTTCACCCAAGGTCGTTCAACCTTCCTTTCGTTACCTTATACATCCAAGGGCACCTCCCCAATTCCTGTAGTGCATGCCTATGGCGTACCCAACTCAATTTTCGGCATTACTCACTGATATTTCGAAAACCTAGTGCTGTGCGCCTGTTATAGAATTAATTACAGGAATAAAACAATGACACGAATATCTCTTCGTGGCTTAGTGTATGGGCTTGTCGTGGTGCTAGGTTTGCTTAGCGCGGCTCCCAACATATTGCCACACTCTATCCAGCAACATTTACCTCAATGGTATACCCAAAACACCCTGTCACTTGGGTTAGATTTACAAGGTGGATCTCACTTACTATTGTCGGCTGATAAAAACGCCTTATTTGAACGTCAACTACACAGTTACGCTACGTCTTTGCTAACCGAACTAAGAGAGAAAGGGGTGCGTTATGCAAAACAAGATAGTGCCTCCCCCCTTCAAGTTCAGCTTGTGCTTAAAGATGCAAAGGATGTCAGTAAGATTAACGCTGCGGCTTATCAGGTTTCAGCACAACCTTCTGGTACCGCCGCGTTAGCGGTAACCAGTCAAAGTACATCTGTGACTATCACGCTGAGTGATACTTACGCTCAAGGGTTATTAAAAGACGCATTAGCACGCAGCGTGGAGGTGGTTCGAAAGCGTTTGAATGAAACAGGGTTAACTGAACCTACGGTGACGTTGCAAGGCAGTGACGCAATATTGGTCCAAATGCCAGGCATGTCAGACCCCTCTCAGGTAAAGAGTCTACTGGGAACAACTGCGCAAATGTCCTTTCATTGGCAAGCAAATAGCGACACATCGGCATTTATGCTGCGCCACGATGCCAGCGGCCGTAGCTATAGGTTGGAGCAAAATATAGCGTTAGAGGGAGAGCATATCACCGATGCCAGTGGCGCCCTCAGTGCTCAAACTGGCCAGCCTGTGGTGACCTTCAGATTAGACAGTATAGGAGCAAAGCAATTTGCCACCATGACCCGCGATAACGTTGGCCGGGTACTTGCGATTGTACTCGACGATGAAGTAATTACTGCCCCTGTAATTAATGGGCCAATACCCGGCGGGCGAGGGGAAATTGCGGGGTCTTTTACGCTGCCTGAAGCCCATGATGTGGCGCTGATGTTACGTACCGGTGCATTACCTGTGCCATTAAGCATAATAGAAGAGCGCACCGTGGGACCAGACTTGGGCAGTGATGCTATTAAGACAGGCATTGAAAGCGGCGTAGCCGGCGCTTTGTTGGTGCTGGCATTTATGGTCGCTATATACGGGCGCTGGGGCGCTATTGCGAGTTTTGCCCTTATTATTAACATGGCATTGGTGTTTGGTGCACTGACGCTGTTTGGGGCAACATTAACCTTACCGGGCATTGCCGGCCTCATCCTTACTATGGGGATGGCAGTCGATGCAAATATCCTTATTAACGAGAGAATTCGAGAAGAAAGCAAAAAAGGGCGGCCTCCCTTAAGTGCCATCAATATCGGCTTTCAAAAAGCTTTTGCTACCATTGTCGACGCTAACTTTACTACACTCATTGCGGTAAGTTTGTTATTCATGTTCGGTAGCGGGCCGATTAAAGGGTTCGCAATAACCATTGCTCTAGGCTTAATAACCTCGGTGTTTACCGCGGTGGCATTAACCAAAATATTAATGCAATTCATTGTACGAAGACGAGCCAATAGGTATGGACGCCGGCCGCTAACGTTCTCGTCTCCACTGCTGAAATTAAGCGACAAATTGCGAGGCGTAAATTTTATAAAGCCCCGTAAAGCTGCTCTAATCGTTTCGGTAGTGCTCACGTTGTTATCTGTAGGGCTATTTACTAAGCCGGGCTTGCACTACGGCGTAGATTTTACTGGCGGCACCATGGTGGAGCTTACAGCGCCTTCACTGTCTACCGATAATTTAAGAGAACTTATTCGCACCCAAGGGTTTGAGCAAGTGACTATTCAAGAGTACGGCAGTGTGCACCACTACTTGTTACGTGCCCCAGTGCAATCAGCAGAAGGTGCAGCATACACCGACCAGCTTAAACAAGTGATTGCGAATGCAGATACCCAGGTAACATTTGATAAAGTGGATATGGTGGGGCCAAAAGTCAGTGGTGGTTTCGCTGAGCTCTCTATTTTAGCCTTGTTGATTGCTGGAGCGGGTATGCTGGTATATTTATGGGCCCGGTTTGAGGCACATTTTGCCACTGCTGCTTTGCTTACTGTGCTACTTGATTTAACAAAGACCATTGGCTTTTTTGCATTGACAGGCATTGAATTCAACCTTACCGCAGTGGCTGCATTGCTGGCGTTGATAGGCTATTCAATTAACGACAAAGTGGTGGTGTTAGACCGAGTGCGTGAACTATTGCGGCTGAAACCTACCCAACCCCTGGAAGAAACGATTAACGATGCGGTAAATAGTACTTTAAGCCGAACGGTATTTACGTCATTAACCACCTTGTTAGCCTTGCTTCCCATGGCAGTATTTGGTGGAGACGCAGTAGCTAGTTTTGCGTTACCTATGGTATTTGCTGTGGTGATTGGCACCTCATCTACGCTGTTTATCACCTCTGGTTTATTATATGTATTAGGTAAACGTAGGGAAAAACGAGGGAAAGCCCAGTTAAAGCCCACCAAGGCAGAAATTCAGGCGTCGTTAGCACATATACCTTAAACACATATATGTCATAATAGTCGTTAATATAGGAAAGCCCGATGTGTAAAGGCCGTCTTTTGCACGTCGGGCCAATAAGGAACCGATAATGTTTGCAGTTGATCACATTATTTTACTGAGCGCGGTACTTGCCATTTTAGGTGTTCTTGCGAGTAAGCTCTCCCCACGCTTTGGCGTACCTGTGCTTGTGCTCTTTTTAGGCGTAGGTATGTTGGCGGGAGAAGATGGTATTGGTCGTATTCACTTTGATAATGCAGACACAGCGCACTCTATCGGAACCTTTGCGTTAATTCTCATCTTATTTGATGGTGGCTTACAAACCTCGCGTAAATCGATAATGCGAGCCTGGAAGCCTGCGGCACTGCTAGCTACATTAGGCGTTATTGGCACAGCCACGGTAACCGGGTTAGCTGCTATGTACATCCTAGATTTGCCCTTGTATATGGGGCTTCTACTAGGTGCCATAGTGGGGTCAACCGATGCTGCGGCGGTGTTTTCGGTACTGCGTAATGCGGGCATCGCTATTCCAGCCAAAATCAAAGCAACATTAGAATTAGAAAGCGCCTCAAACGATCCTATGGCTATCTTTCTTACCGTAGGTTTAATTACCCTAATACAAGATAGCACCACTAAGCCCCTTGAGTTATTAACCTTGTTTGCCAGCCAAATGGGGCTAGGCGCGCTAGTCGGCGGGCTAGTTGGCGGCATTGCTGTGTGGTTGTTTAGGCGAGTGACATTAATGGCCATAGGTTTGTACCCTGTGTTTGTTATGTTGTTTGGGGTACTGGCTTTCGGCCTTGCAGCGAATGTAGACGGCAGTGGTTTTTTGGCCACCTTCATTACGGGCGTGGTCATTGGCAATAGCCGTTTTTCGTACCAACGAAATACGTTTGTGTTTTTAGATGGCTTAGCATGGCTGGGACAAATAGCGATGTTCGTTATTTTAGGGTTGTTGGTAACGCCTTCAGAACTGTTTCAAAGTTGGAAAGAGGGGTTACTCATCGCGGCGGTGCTCATTTTTGTTGCTCGCCCTTTAGTGGTTATGCCACTACTCTTACTCAACCGATTCTCGTTCAATGCCGCGTTGTTAATTTCATGGGTGGGGCTGAGAGGTTCGGTGCCCATTATATTGGCTATTTTTCCGCTCATTTTTGGTTTGCCCAACGCGGAGCTTATTTTCAATGTCGTGTTTTTCATTGTGTTAATTTCGGCATTGCTACAAGGCTCTAGCTTACCCTTTGCTGCCCGTAAATTAGGGTTGGTGCTGGAAGGTAAACCGAAAGCGTCCAATACCATTGAGATTGTTAAAGTGGCAAAAAGTAAGCGGGAACTCATCGAAATTGAACTGCCTTATGGTTCTCCGGCTGTGGGGTTAACAATTAGCGAGTTATCTTTACCTGAGGGCACGATTATCGCGTTAGTAGCGCGAGGCGAAGAAACCTTAATTCCTAAAGGTAGCATTACACTTCAAGAAGACGATCAAGTGTTTATTGTCACTAAGCTGTTGGATAAAAACGCCGTAGAGGCGTGCTTTTACCCCGAAAAATAGCCACTATGATTAGCGGGAATATTTGCATATCGCTATTCGCCATCACTTCATGTAGAATGCGCCGCGGAGTTGGCCTGGCAATCGCCGCTTTCTTAGGAAAGGGGAGGAAAGTCCGGGCTCCATAGGGCAGGGTGCCAGATAACGTCTGGGCGGCGTGAGCCGACGACAAGTGCAGCAGAGAGAAGACCGCCTAAGCATGTTTACATGCCGGTAAGGGTGAAAGGGTGCGGTAAGAGCGCACCGCACCTCTGGCAACAGAGTGTGGCAAGGTAAACTCCACCCGGAGCAAGACCAAATAGGATCCCTTAACGTGTGGCCCGCATGGGGATCGGGTAGGTTGCTTGAATCAGTGAGTGATTGCTGAT
This sequence comes from Alteromonas australica, assembly GCF_000730385.1. Taxonomy (NCBI): domain Bacteria; kingdom Pseudomonadati; phylum Pseudomonadota; class Gammaproteobacteria; order Alteromonadales; family Alteromonadaceae; genus Alteromonas; species Alteromonas australica. The sequence continues at coordinate 894,144 of NZ_CP008849.1, forward strand.
CTAGAGGAATGATTGCCCACGACAGAACCCGGCTTACGGCCAACTCCACTCTTTTTTAGCGTCAATCGGCCTAAGCTATTGGCTATCTAAAGCTTCCTTACTACGCTCCGCCCAATATTGCACTTTGTCGAGAAGATCTTTGGCATCAAAGGGCTTGCTGAGGTAGTCGTTCATGCCGGCTTCTTCACACACTTCCCTGTCGCCTTTCATTGCATTTGCCGTCAATGCGATAATAGGAATATCCACATATCGTTCTCCGGCGTCGCCTGCACGAATTCGACGAGTGGCTTCAAAGCCGTCCATATCTGGCATTTGACAATCCATTAAAATAACATCAAAGGTCACCTTCATTTTAACTAACGCTTGCAGCGCTTCTATGCCTGATTTGGCGCTCAATGTAGTATGGTGGCTAAGGTGTTGTTTAACGATGATTTGGTTAATATCGTTATCTTCTACAATCAAAATTTTCCGTTTACTACCTTTGGTAGGCTTAAATGCACGAGTGTCGTGTGCAGGAAGCAGCAAGCTATCATCGCCCTCTTGAAGAAGTATATTAAAGGTGAAGGTACTGCCTTCACCTTTCGTACTTTCAACATTTATGCTGCCTTGCATAAGCTCACACAATTGTTTACTAATGGATAAACCTAGGCCGGTACCACCAAATTGGCGGGTGGTAGAAATGTCTTCCTGAGTGAAAACATTGAAAATGCCAGATTGTTTTTCATCGGCTATGCCGATACCAGTATCCTGTACATTACACACTAGCCGTAAATTACCGTCAGGCACGCTTTCTATGCTGGTGGTAACATCAATGGCACCATTTTGCGTGAATTTCACAGCATTGCCTATTAAGTTAGACAGAATTTGCCTAAACCGCACGGCATCACCAATAACAACGTGATAGCCCTGCAAATTAAAGTGGAAGTGAAGCGCTAAGCCTTTTTCCTGACACAAAATAGCAAACTGTGACTGTATACTTTCTAATTCTTCCAGTATGTCGAAGGGTTGGGCTTCAATTTGTAATTGCCCAGCCTCAATTTTCGAGAAATCTAGAATGTCGTTTACTATATGCAGTAAACCTTGAATACTAAACTTAGCCAGCGACAAATAATGCTTTTGTTCATCGGAAAGCGGGGAATCTGACATTAGCTGTAATACGCCAGATATACCGTGTATAGGTGTTCTAATTTCGTGGCTCATGCTAGCTAAGAACCCCGATTTTAAGCGGGCAGATTCTTCGGCTTTTTGTTTGGCTTCTTGCAGGTATAGTTCTGCTTGTCGTTGTTGGGTAACGTCTTGCTGGAACCCGATGTAATGGGTTACTACTCCGTCAATTTTTACCGGGGTAAGGATTAAACGGTTAAAAAAGGTAGAGCCGTCTTTTCTATAGTTTAATATGGTGGTTTCGATGGGTCTATTGTCAATAATGGCTTGTCGCAACGCGGCAATATTTTTTTGTTCGGTTTCTTCACCCTGCATTAATCGACAGTTTTTACCTATAATTTCTTCTCTTGAATAGCCTGTAAGCTCGGAAAAAGCGTGATTGGTATAGATGATAGGTTGGCCGGTTCGTCGTACATCAGAAATAACGATGGATACCGTTGCTTCATCCATAGCATGGTTGAGTATTTGAACGTGGCTTTCTAATGAGCGTTGAGTAGTGATATCAAGGCCGACAAAAATGCTGCCTCTTACATTTTCATTCGCGTCTTTCAGTGCTGTTTTACCCCAACGAATTTGCTTTTCATGGCCGTCCTGAATAGAAAAATGCTTTAATTCGTCGCTAGATTTATTGTTAAGTTTATTCACAACAAACTTAACAGTGCCTTCTACTTCACCGTATTGATCGGCGCAAAACGCCTCAAATCGACGGTTACTCAAAATAACAGCATTGGCTGTATCTACCACGACAAGCATATCGCCCATAGAATCGATGACATTCGAAAACTGTTCGTTAGACACAGACACTTCAGTTAAGTCCCAAAGCAGTTTATCGAAAGCTTCACGAATATTGACCAGTTCTCTGGCTTCAAGCGTACTGCTAGTACGAGGTTGGCCCTGCTTAGTATTAATTCGGTTTTCGATATCAGTGTATAAATTCGATAACGTGTTTTCTGCAAGTAGCCCCGTGGTACGCACTATATGTAGGCCTACTAAAAGAATGCCAATAATCATGACACATAACACAATGGCTAAAGAGTACAGGCTTCTGTAAGCTTCCGAGGATGGCTTAATGCTGTACAAGCTCAAATTTTCCCAAGGCACCATTTCAACCACAAAATTCTCTACATCTACGTCAGTAAATAGTGAAGAGGGAACAAACTTCTCGGTGTCGCTACTAAATAAAATGGTACCTGTGTTGTCGGTGACTATCTGGTTGGTTAGGCGGGGGTAGGGTGCAAGTAACGCCTGCAGGCTATCCACATACATCACTAAGGCACCCTCGGCTACACCACCGAGCAATACGGGGACAGATATTAATACGCCATAACGGCTGATTGAAGAGTAGGCTTGAGATGCCCCTAAGGTTTCCTGTTGCCAGGCATTTTGCAAGTTATTCGGAAGTGTGCCATCGAAGTTTTTGTCGATTAACTTTTTACCTGAAAAATCGTAAAGAGCAAAGCTGACATTATTCGCTTGCGTTAAGTTTAGTGAACGGAAAAACATGGGGAGATAGCTATCTCTTTGCTCAATATCCACAAGGGAATTAATGAGAATGTCGTTAGCCGCGAGATCAGAAAGTTGGCGTGTGGTATCGCTAACGATAAAAGATAAATCTTGTTGCAAACCTTCTAATGACTGCTTTTGTACGTCTGAAACTTGAAGGCGTACAAAGTAAAGGGTTATCCCTAAAAGCAATATTGAAATGATTAGAATTACGCTAGCCAACCTTGGCAGCATACTTTTAAGAAGAAGTTTTCTAAGTGGTGGTGCGCGCATTATCGCTGTTCCAGCAATACCAAATGGCCTTTGTCATTCATCGTCGTCATAAAATAATCCTTCGCCATTAATGCATCATGCTGGTTTTTACTAAATGCGGGGGCATATAGTTTTACTGCACCGTTATAGTTATCTATGTTTTCTAGCGCCGCGCGCAGTTTATCGGTATCAACCACGCCTGCCTTTTCAGCGGCTATGGCAAGCAAATGAATGAGGTCGTACGCATGCGCCATGCCTACAGAGGCTGGAATAGCCTCAGGGGCTAGTAAACCATGCTGCTGAAAGTAGGCGCTCAGTAAACGTTGCGACTTTATATTATTTTGATAATGAAAGTGAAACGTCTGTAATATAGCAAGGTTAAGCTGCGAAGGGAGAATATTTAACCTTTCTGCAAAGTTCCCTGATGCAATACCCCAATGGGATATTATCGGCAATGCAGCAAGTTTGCTTTGATGCAATGCATTTACAACCACTGCGCCTTCCGGCGCGTTTGTAACTAAGATAACGGCATCGACATCAGCCGCTTTAATTTTTTCTGCTTCGTCACTAAAAGACTTTTGTTGCCAATTAACCCAATGAGTAGCCGCAATATTAATATTTTGTGCTTTCGCCGCTTGGGTTAGTGAAGCTTCGTTCGAGCGCCCCCAGCCCGTACGTTCAAGAACAAGTGCAATGCGGGTGGCGTTTACTTTCTTGGCATGTGAAATTAATACTTGCCCCGCCTGTTCATCTCTGACCGACACTCGAAAAACGTTGTTAGGGGTATATCCGTTGTCAATGAGCGGTGTGCCCGCAGCCCATGGGATTAAAAACAGCAGGTTTTGTTCATGTATAAAGGGTAATTCAGCTAAGGCGACTGGCGTATGCACCCCGCCCATGACTGCTAATAAATCCGGATTTTGGGAAAACTGCTGAAGATTATAAATACCTCGGGCGGGGTTGCCACGATGATCTAAGGAAACAATTTTTAACGTACGCCCTAGAATCCCCCCCGATTGATTAATCTCTTCTGCAGCAATTTCGGCACCATGCTTAATGGCAAAACCCCCTTCAATGGCTACCGCCGAGAAGTCGGCATCAATACCTACGTACAGCGGTGCATCACCTTCTGCTGCCGTTAGCGAAAGTGAAGTAAAACAAAGAAAAATAAACACGAAAAATTTGCGTAAAGACATACGTAGTCACAAAAATGATAATCATCTTCAATTCTATATCATTAAAAATAGAGTTGACTGTTTGTGGCCTTATTCTTTCGTCTAATTTTTTTACTGATAAGTAAGGTTAGTGGGTGATACAAATAACTAATCGTTTGAATCTATGCTGTATTTTAGCGCTTTTACGCTATTTCAGAGGATTTATCTTGTAACGGCGTAAACTGATAATAGCGCTTAAATTCACGAGAAAATTGAGAAACGCTTTTATAACCGACTGCTTCAGCTGCCTCACTCACACGCTCCCCGCCATTAATGCGTTCTCTTGCTTTTGCTAAACGTACCTTTTTTATGTATTGAATTGGGGTGTCTAGTACCACCTCACGAAACACGCGATGAAAGCCTGATGGGCTCATGTTAACGTCACGGGCAATTTGCTCTACATTTAACGACGTTGCATACTTTTCGTGAATAATGTGAAGGGCTTTGGCTACACGGGCGTAATGGCCATTTTCGGTTAGCCCACTCAGTACGTAACCTGCTGGGCCATTAAGAACATGGTAAATAATTTCACGAACATAACTTGCACCTAGGGCTAACGCTTTATTTTTATTGGTAAATGCCGCTAATAAGCGGTGGGTTGCATCAGCAATGGTCGTGTCTAACGATTGCTGACTCACCGTAAATGTGGGGCGCGCTGAAGACGCCTCTCGTGGTGTTAACTGTGTTAATTCAACCAGTAACGAGGGGGGAACATCTACCACTAGCCCCAATATACAGTCGTCATCATCGGTGAAGGCTGCGCATTCTGCAGGCAAAGGGACACCTAGAACCAAATAGTCGCCTTTTTTATAGACAATTTCCCTACTATCTATGTACAGTCGTTTGCTACCTTTAAGCATGATGATAATGCCTGACTGGTATAGTAACGGCTGCTTTTTACATCCTGTGGGATCTCTAAATAGTCGTACGCCATCAACGGGGGTTTTTATTACTCCATTGAGATGAGACTTCCCTTGCGCCAATAAGAACTCGCAGGCTAACGCAGCAAGACACTGTATATCTGATGACGAAAACGGGGCTTTTGTAGAAATAGGCAAATTGTTTCCAGAATTAGACGGTTTTTATTTATATGTTGGCACTATTATGCATTAACACAGGCAGAAAAATACAGAGGAAAGACCGTGAAATTTTCATTTAGTAACCCAACAAAAATTCAGTTTGGCCAAGGCCAAATAGCCTCAATAAATACACTTATTCCTAAAGAACAGCGAGTGCTAGTGCTTTATGGCGGCGGTTCTATCAAGAAAAATGGTGTATATGACCAAGTAGAAAGCGCCCTTGATGGCTATACATGGGAAGCCTTTGGCGGCGTAGAGCCAAACCCAACAGTGGAAACTCTGGACAAAGCCGTTGAACAAGTCAAAGCATCGAACATCGACTTTATTCTTGCCGTAGGTGGCGGGAGTGTTATCGATGGTGCTAAATATGTCGCCGCGAGTGCGAAATACGAAGGTGAAGGTTGGGACATTCTTACCGGTGCCCATACTGTAGATGACGCGTTGCCTATTGGCGCTATATTAACCCTACCGGCGACGGGTTCTGAGTCTAACGGTGGCTCGGTTATCAGCAAGAAAGCCACGAAGCAAAAACTGCCCTTTATGTCGCCTTTGGTGTATCCGAAGTTTGCTGTACTAGACCCTGACGTTATCAAAAGCTTGCCTCAGCGCCAAGTGGTCAACGGCTTGGTTGATGCGTTTGTGCACGTATGTGAGCAGTACCTCACCTATCCACAAAATGCGCCCGTACAAGATGGCTACGCAGAAACCTTACTTAAAACGCTTATTGCGCTGGGTAAAGAGGTAGATAATCCAGATGACGCGTGGCGCGCCAACTTAATGTGGTCAGCAAACCAAGCATTAAACGGGCTAATTGGCTCTGGCGTTGTGCACGATTGGGCAACCCATATGATTGGTCATGAGTTAACGGCCTTATATGGTGTGGATCATGCGCGATCACTGGCCATTGTTCAGCCTTCACTGCTTCGTGTTCAAATTGATACGAAGAAAGACAAATTAGCGCAAATGGGTAAAAACGTATTTGGCCTAGCACCATCGGACGATATTGCTGAAAAAACCATCGATGCCATTGAGTCTTTTTACCAAAGCTTATCGGTGGCCACTACGCTAACCGAACACGAGGGCGATCAGCAATCGGCAATCGACGCCATTATTGCGCAACTTGAAAAGCATAAAATGGTGGCGTTGGGTGAGCATCAAGCGATTACGCCTGAAGTCAGCAAAGAGATACTTTCTCTGGCGGTGGCCAAGTAAGTCTCATACCTTTAAATAAGGTAAATTAAGGTTTAATTAAACTGACACGCAAACTGGCACGATTTTACTATTAGTCTAAATTAAGTCACAGAGACGACATAGTAATACGGTGCCGGTTTGGGGTTGTCGAAGACACTAATTTCCCCGTTTCCGTATAAAAAGACAGTAAATACGCAGTGATGCTGCGATTAAGTAAAGCGGTAGCCCGTTGTGCGGGCGGCAACGGGAGCTAGCTTGCGAAATACGTATCCTCCTTCCATTATAGATGTGGAAGCTAGCGGGTTTGGGGCCAAGAGTTACCCCATTGAAATTGGTGTTGTGCGCCATGATGGTGCAAAGTGGTGCAAATTAATCAGGCCTTTCGATCACTGGATGCATTGGGATGAAGAAGCCGAAGCCTTACATGGCATAACCCGCGAAATGCTAAACAACCATGGTTTAAGCCCTATTCGTGTGTGCCATGAGCTCAATCATTTTCTTAGCAATACACAGGTATATAGTGATGGGTGGGTGGTAGATAACCCCTGGCTTATCAAATTGTACGCAGCATCTGGCGTGGAAATGAGCTTTACTTGTCGCGCTTTAGATTACGTATTGAATGAAACGCAGATGGAGTATTGGCACCAAGTTAAGTCTGATATTGAAGATCATACAAAGGACTCTCGCCATCGAGCCAGTACAGATGCACTTATTATTCAAAAGACATTTGTGAAAACGAAGCAAATAGCCTAAATAAAGCCACTATACTCAACAGCGCTAGAACCAGTAGTGTACACCAAGAGAAAGTGCATTATTTTCGCTGCTTCCTACTTTTCTATGTTCATATTCAATGGCCATGTTCAATGTTTCTGGGTCACCCAGCAGCCAACCTAATCGCGTAAAGGTGCCCATATTCGCTGGAAGGTATTGCCAGTTAGTTGACGACCTCATGGTGGCGTCGGCACGATCATACGAAGCGTAAATTCGTTGTGGCAGTACGAAAGAAAAAGCGTGGCTGGCACGCACACTAGTGACACTTACCGGTAACACCGCGTTTTCAATCCATGGAGCAGCATAATACGGGCTAGATTGATAATTAAATCGACTTTGAAGTTGCCACCCTGATAACTTTTTACTTTTAAAAACAATGGGGCCATAACCCATTTCCCTATAGCCCGCCACACGGTAATCCGAGGTCATCGAGGCTGCATAAACCGGCAATGAACAAACAACCATGGCGCATAAAGCAATAAATGCTACGCCTGTGTGTTTTGTGTGCATGGTAACGGTTCCCTAAATGTGTTCATAAGCCGAGTTGCGCGAAGGCGTCATTTTGCTTTCGCAAAAAAAGAGTAAGGGAGTCATCCTCACTGAGTTTCTCTGCTAACAATATGATTTGCGAGGCGTAAAAATGCTTGGTAACCGCTATATACCCACTTTAAGTGTAGTCCGATTTGAAAAGTATGAAAATAAACTTGATAGATTTTTCCATACTGAACTAATTTTAAATGAGAGAAGTGATTGTGTGTTGTCACTTTTAAAGTTATCGAGCAACGATGATGCGATTATCCCAATGCAGTAGAGGGGAGTTTTACGTTAGTGAGTGACAGGAGATGAGAAATGCAAACGGAATGGGAGTTTGAACGCAAATTTGTGGTTTCTTATGTTCCAGAGGGGTTGCTAGATACCCGGAAGTCGGTGGTTATTCGCCAAGGGTATTTAGCGACCGAACGGGATAAACACATTCGAATTCGTGATGAAGGTGGCCATTACACTATGACTGTGAAACAGGGCATGGGGCTTAAACGTCGAGACACACGAATAGAATTAAACGCAGCGCAATTTAATGACCTCTGGCCATTAACTCAAAATATGAGGGTGGAGAAGAAGCGTTATCGAATAGATTTTTTTGGCGATCAATTGGTCGTTGATATTTTTGTTGGCAACCTTGCCCCGCTAAAGCTGGTTGAGGTTGAATTTGACAGTGAAATCAGTAGCCGACAATTCTTGCCGCCAGATTTTGCTGACTTAGAGGTGACCCATCGAAAGGAATTTCAAAACGTGGCTTTGGCGAGATATGGGCTGCCCGACATGGTCATTTCCAGCGGGCAGCAAGTCATTGCGTAAATCTATATTCGGACTTATACAGACGCGCGTAGCGCGTCTGCTTTATCTGTAGCTTCCCATGGGAATTCATCGCGACCAAAGTGGCCGTATGCCGCTGTGGGGCGATAAATAGGGCGCTCTAAATCTAGCATTTGAATAAGGCCGTAAGGGCGCAGGTCAAAGTGTTCACGTACAAGGGCCACTAGTGTTTTCTCATCAACCACACCTGTGCCGAAGGTATCGATACTGATAGACGTTGGCTCTGCCACACCAATGGCATAAGACACTTGAATTTCACAGCGCTTAGCCAAACCTGCTGCAACAATGTTCTTCGCTACGTAACGGCCCGCGTAGGCTGCACTGCGGTCAACTTTTGAGGGATCTTTACCTGAGAATGCACCACCACCATGACGGGCCATACCGCCGTAGGTATCTACAATGATTTTACGACCGGTTAAACCACAATCGCCCATGGGGCCGCCAATAACAAAGCGGCCAGTGGGGTTGATGTGGAAGCGGGTGCTGGCGTCAATCCACTCGCTTGGTAGTACAGGCTTGATGATTTCTTCCATTACCGCTTCGCGAACCGTTTCCGTGCTCACAGAATCACAATGCTGGGTTGAAAGTACAACGGCATCAATGCCTACTGGCTTGTGGTTCTCATATTTAAAGGTAATTTGGCTTTTCGCATCGGGACGCAGCCAGTCAAGTTTTCCTGATTTACGCACTTCAGCTTGCTTTTGCACAAGACGGTGAGAGTACGTAATCGGCGCTGGCATTAATACGTCAGTTTCGTCACTGGCGTATCCGAACATTAAACCCTGATCACCGGCGCCCTGTTCTTCTAGGCTTGCGCGATCAACACCTTGGTTAATGTCAGGTGACTGTTTGCCAATAGCATTCAGTACCGCACATGAGTCGGCATCAAAGCCCATGTCAGAGTGCGTGTAGCCAATTTCTTTTACTGTTTTACGGGTTAGCTCTTCAATGTCTACCCACGCTGAGGTAGTGACTTCACCACCGACTAAAACCATACCGGTTTTTACATACGTTTCGCAGGCCACCCGAGCGCGAGGATCTTGCTCTAGAATTGCGTCAAGAACGGCATCTGAAATCTGATCAGCAATTTTGTCCGGATGTCCTTCAGACACTGACTCGGATGTGAATAAATGCGTGGCCATAAATGCTCCGTAAGCGTTAAATTATCAAAATAGTCGTATATTGTACTAAAACAAGTTATAAATACCAGTCTTTACTTCTAGACGTCTAAAAGTCTTTCGTCACGTATAGTTGACATTACCCGATCATTTATAGGGGTATACAGGGCCTGAACCGAACGACAATACAAGACGCGAAGTTTAAGGAAGAAATAAAGATGGTTATTTTTATTGTTTATCGAATACGTATAGGTCACGCTATAGACCATTTTTTACTATGACTTTCGTTATTGGCAATGAAAACCCATTGAACTGTAAGGTGGCATAGGTAAGAATAACGCCACATTCAAGCGTATAAAGAAGTTGAGCAAAAGCCTTACCTCCACGCTCACTTGAATACGAAAGATACAAATAAAATCAGGAGACAACATGCCCTCTCGTCGTGAACTCGCCAATGCTATCCGTGCATTAAGCATGGATGCTGTTCAACAAGCTAAATCTGGTCACCCGGGCGCCCCAATGGGGATGGCCGATATTGCACAGGTGTTGTGGGGAGATTTCCTAGCACACAACCCTGCCAACCCATCATGGGCAAACCGCGATCGCTTCGTGCTTTCTAACGGCCACGGCTCTATGTTGTTGTACTCATTGCTTCACCTTTCTGGCTATGAATTGCCTATTGAAGAGTTGAAGAATTTCCGTCAACTTCACTCTAAAACGCCAGGTCACCCTGAATACGGTTATGCGCCTGGTGTAGAAACCACCACAGGGCCGTTAGGTCAGGGCATTAGCAATGCAGTGGGAATGGCGCTAGCTGAAAAAGTGCTAGCTGCACAGTTTAACCGTGACGGTCACGACATTGTTGATCATCATACTTACGCCTTTTTAGGTGACGGTTGCTTGATGGAAGGTATCTCACACGAAACCTGTTCACTAGCAGGCACGCTAGGTTTGGGCAAACTGATTGCGTTTTGGGATGACAATGGCATTTCCATCGACGGTGAAGTAGAAGGTTGGTTTACCGACGACACGCCTGCGCGCTTCAAGAGCTATGGCTGGGAAGTGATTGAAGGCGTTGATGGTCACGATGCTGAGCAAGTGAAAGCAGCCATTGAAAAAGGCCAAGCAAATACTGCTCAACCGACCCTTATTTGCTGTAAAACTACCATTGGTTTTGGTTCGCCAAATAAAGAAGGTACAGAGTCTTGCCACGGTGCACCATTGGGCGACGATGAAATTGTTGCTACGCGTGAAAAACTGGGCTGGAGTCATGGCGCCTTTGAAATTCCTGACGACATTTATGCTGGCTGGGATGGTAAAGCGAAGGGCGCTAAAGCCGAAAGCGCGTGGAATGAGGCTTTCGCAGCCTATGAAGCGGCTTACCCAGAGCTTGCTGCTGAGTTTAAGCGCCGGGTAAATGGTGAGCTACCGGCTGATTTCAGCGAAAAAGCTGATGCCATTATTGCCGAGCTTCAAGCTAATCCACAAAACATTGCATCACGTAAAGCGTCGCAAAACGCGCTAAATGCTTTCGGCCCACTGCTTCCTGAGCTTCTAGGTGGTTCTGCCGACCTAGCAGGTTCAAACCTGACCATATGGGATGGCAGCAAAGGAGTTGAAGCAAACGACGCATCAGGTAACTACATTTACTACGGTGTGCGTGAGTTTGGTATGTCTGCCATGATGAACGGTATTACCCTTCACGGTGGCTTTAAAGCTTATGGCGCAACCTTCCTTATGTTTATGGAATATGCGCGTAACGCGGTACGCATGGCAGCGCTTATGAAGCAGCCAGCTATTTTTGTCTACACCCACGACTCAATTGGATTGGGTGAAGATGGCCCTACTCACCAGCCGGTAGAGCAAGTGGTTGCACTACGTGCAACGCCAAACCTAGACAACTGGCGTCCATGTGACCAAGTAGAGTCTGCGGTATCGTGGAAGTCTGCCATTGAGCGCACTGACGGCCCAACAACCCTAATTTTCACACGCCAAGGTTTGGCGCAGCAAGACAGAACGCCTGAACAGGTAGCCGATATTGCAAAAGGCGGTTACGTACTGAAAGATTGCGACGGAACGCCAGAGTTAATTCTGATTGGTACAGGCTCAGAAGTACAGTTGGCAGTGGAAGCCGCAGATAAGCTGACTGAACAAGGTAAAGCAGTTCGCGTTGTGTCTATGCCATCTACTGATGTATTTGATCGTCAGTCAGCGGAATACCGCGAAAGCGTATTGCCATCAAGTGTGGTTAAGCGCGTTGCAGTTGAAGCCTTATCTAAAGACAGCTGGTACAAATATGTTGGCTTTAATGGCGCGATTGTCGGTATGGACACCTTCGGTGAATCTGCGCCTGCTGGCGAGTTGTTTAAGCACTTCAACATTACTACTGACGCGGTAGTAGAGGCGGCACTGTCTCTATAAGAGGTAAATAAATAAGCCTATGGTAAATATTGCCATAAATGGGTTTGGTCGTATTGGTCGCAACGTGTTGCGTGCACTTTATGAAAGTGGACGCAATAACGAGTTTAACGTTGTGGCCATCAACGACATTGCTAAGCCCGAAGGCATCGCACATTTGCTTAAATACGATACCGCCCACGGGCGGTTCCGTTTTGATGTGGCCTTAGAAAATAATACCCTTAAGGTGGCGGGGAGCCCTATCCAGCTGTTAGCCGAACCTGACATTAATCACCTGCCGTGGCAAGCCTTAGGCGTGGATATTGTGCTTGAGTGCACCGGTAAATTCGATGATAGAACCTCAGGCCTGGCGCATATCAATGCTGGGGCAGGCAAGGTGCTTTTTTCTTCACCGGGTGCCACAGATTTAGACAATACCGTTATTTTTGGTACCAATGAAGATACGTTAACCAGTGAACAAAAGTTGGTCTCTAACGGGTCCTGTACCACGAATTGTATTGTGCCTGTCATCCAAGCGCTTGATGCGGCTTTTGGCGTAGAAAGTGGAACAATTACGACTATTCACGCGTCTATGCACGACCAACAAGTGATTGATGCTTACCATGAAGATTTGCGCAGAACCCGCGCAGCAAGCCAGTCAATTATTCCCGTTGATACGCGCTTAGCGGCAGGTATAGAGCGTATTCTGCCTAAGTTTGCAGGGAAGTTTGAAGCAATCGCTGTGCGTGTGCCCACGATAAACGTCACTGCTATGGACTTAAGTGTCAGCCTTAATGCTAAAGTCACTATTGAGCAGGTAAATCAGGCGCTTCGTAGTGCAAAGGCGGGGCGATTACAGGGAATTTTGGATTACACCGAAGAGCCTTTGGTGTCGGTAGATTTTAATCATGACCCACACTCGTGTATTGTAGATGGCACACAAACGCGAGTAAGCCATAAGCAGCTGGTTAAAACCCTGGTATGGTGTGACAACGAATGGGGTTTTGCTAACCGAATGCTCGACACCGCCAAAGCGATGTTCGACGCAAAATAATGCATTAATGCTGCCAGGGTTGGTAGCACAACCCGCGCAGCTTTCATAAGTTAATATGCCCTTGTTAATCATGTTGTTGATTCACAGGGGCGGTAAATTTAAATTAACATAGGAAAGACAATGGCAATTCCAAGTATGAGCGATATGGCCCTTAACGGTCAGCGTGTTCTAATCAGACAAGATTTAAACGTGCCGGTAAAAGACGGCAAAGTGACTTCTGATGCGCGTATTAAAGCATCTATTCCCACGATTAAAGCGGCCTTAGAAGCCGGCGCAGCGGTAATGGTGATGTCTCATCTTGGCCGCCCCACTGAAGGGGAGCCTGCCGATGAGTTTTCACTACAACCTGTTGTCGATTACCTTAACGACGCGCTCGATGTTCCCGTCAAGCTTGTCAAAAACTACCTTGATGGCGTGGAACTTGCCGACGGTGAATTGGTTATTTTGGAAAATGTTCGTTTTAACCAAGGCGAAAAGAAAGACGACGAAACCCTAGCGAAGCAATACGCAGCCCTGTGCGACATCTTTGTGATGGATGCATTTGGTACTGCACACCGTGCACAAGCCTCTACTCATGGCGTCGCTAAGTTTGCTCCTAAAGCGTGTGCAGGCCCTCTACTTGCGGCTGAACTTGACGCGCTTGGCAAGGCTTTAGATAACCCTAAGCGCCCTATGGTAGCCATTGTGGGTGGCTCTAAAGTTTCTACAAAACTTACGGTATTAAAAACGTTGGCCGAAAAAGTTGACCAGTTAATTGTTGGTGGCGGTATTGCCAATACCTTTATTGCAGCACAGGGTCACAATGTTGGTAAATCTCTTGTGGAAATGGATTTAACCGAACAAGCCACTCAGCTCATGAACGAAGCACAGGCTAACGGCGGTAACATTCCAGTACCTACTGATGTTGTGGTAGGGCAAGCGTTTGATGAAAATACACAAGCCACCCTGAAAGCGGTATCTGATGTCGCTGATGATGATATGATTTTTGATATCGGCCCTGATTCCTCAAAAGCTCTAGAGTCCATTATTAAAAATGCCGGCACCATTGTATGGAATGGGCCAGTAGGTGTCTTTGAGTTTGAACAGTTCAGTGCGGGAACGAAAGCGCTTTCTCAAGCAATTGCCGAAAGTGATGCGTTCTCAATTGCAGGTGGTGGTGATACACTAGCTGCAGTCGATAGATATGAAATCGCTGACAAGATATCTTATATCTCAACAGGTGGTGGTGCATTCCTCGAGTTTTTAGAAGGAAAAACACTACCTGCAGTAGCCATGTTAGAAGAAAAAAATAAATAATACTAACAGGTTACAAGAATCGGAAACGATTTTGCCGGTGCTACAGTGACGTACACCGGCTTATAACTATAAACCCTACAGCTGTCCACAGGACAGGAATATAAAAAGGAGTGTTGCAATGGCATCACAAGCTCAGCAAGCTATGCTGGATAAACTCAATACGCAAACGGGTTTTATTGCAGCCCTAGATCAAAGTGGCGGCAGTACACCTAAAGCATTGCGTCTTTATGGCATTGAAGAGTCTGAATACAGTTCAGACGAAGAAATGTTCAACCTCGTTCATGAAATGCGTACCCGCATTATTACCAGCACCCCTTTTAGCGGTGAGCGCGTATTAGGCGCAATCCTGTTTGAAAACACACTTGATAGAGAAATTGAAGGCATGTCTACTGCGCATTTCTTGTGGCAGAAAAAGCGTGTTATCCCTTTCTTAAAAGTGGACAAAGGGCTAGAGGCTGAAAGCAATGGTGTGCAGGTAATGAAGCCTATTGTCGGCCTAGATGCTCTGCTAGCGAAAGCGGTTGCGCAAGACGTATTTGGTACAAAAATGCGTAGCGTGGTAAAACTCGCTAACCATCAAGGTATCAAAGATGTGGTTGCTCAGCAGTTTGAAGTGGGTAAGGAAATTCTCGCCGCAGGGTTAGTGCCTATTATTGAACCTGAGGTTGACATTAACAGCCCTCAAAAAGCAGAAGCAGAAGCATTACTGAAACTTGAAATCCTCACTCAGCTAAATTTACTGAATGAAGGCCAAGAAGTTATGCTGAAACTGACTTTGCCTACGGAAGCGAATTTCTACAAAGAGCTTGTCGATCATCCGCGGGTACTGAAAGTGGTCGCACTTTCTGGTGGATATAGCCGCGATGATGCGAATGCGAAATTGGCTGAAAACCAAGGTATTATTGCTAGTTTCTCAAGAGCACTTACCGAAGGTGTTTCGGCTAAGCAAAGCCAAGAAGAATTTGAAGCGACACTAGATGCAGCGATTGAAGGCATCTATCAGGCGTCAAAGTCATAAAGTAAAATATGAATTCATTAAAAAAGGAGAGCGTTGCTCTCCTTTTTTGTGTTTGTTTCCCGCCCATTTAGGGTAACCCTTGCCGTTATCTGTTGTTAACCGTTGCTTACTTATAGGCTATATCGAAAGCTTCTGTGTTAACTAACTCTCCAGTTTTGTGATGTCGGGCTTAATCACCAACGACAAATCTAGACTTTTCCAATACACACTTTCTCTGATTAAATCTGCTGAGATAATCGGCTTTTCATCTAACCATTCGTCAGGGAAGGTAAGAGTAAGTACATGTTTATCAACGTGTATTTTTACGTCAGGAACAAAGCCTTCTTGGCGTTTAATATTCAACAACGCCCCTAACCGCAATAAGGCAATTAAGCGTTTTACTGCATTGTCCTCAAATAGGTTAAAGTTCGGTAACTCATTGGTGCGTATCTTTTTGCGATGAAAGCGTACGAGGGTGGCCAATAGCAACTGTTGTTCTTGGGTAAATCCAGGCATGTCTACATTTGCCAAAATATACGCACTGTGTTTTTGAATGCCTCGGGTGTTAATTTGCATTCCTACTTCGTGCAGCAGCGCTGCCCAACCCAGCATACTTCTGAAATCTTTTCCTTTAAGCTTCCATTCTTTTGCCACTTGATCGAAAAACTGCAAGGTTGTGTTTAACACCATAGTGGCTTGCGCCGTGTCTACGTCGTAACGCGTCGCTAGGCTGCTGGCGGTTCTGCCTCTAATATCAGCATGATGAAGCTCATCTTCCATCTGATATAACACGCCTTCTCTTAGCGCCGCAGGCGAGTAGGTTAACCCTTCTATGTCTAAGGCTTTAAACACAGCAATTAATATGGCTAAGCCGCCTGCAATAACTACTCGCCTATCATCGCTTAGGTTCGGGTAGTTAAGTTTGTCTACATGACCGGCGCTGACAAACTCTTTCATTAGGTTGCGTAGGCTTTTTTGGGTGACAGGCACATCATGACCATTTGCATTGTCTTGTTGGCACAAGGTAAATAATGAACGAATGGTACCTGAGGTACCAATACACTGTACCCAGCCGAGACGACGGTACTTGCCGTCAATCATTTCAAGTTCTTGTGCCGCCGCAGTAATGGCACGATCAAATGACTTACCTTTTAATTCGCCATCGGGGAAGAAGCGTTGGGTGTAGCTCACACAGCCCATTTGTAAGCTTCTGCACAGCAAAGGCTTAAACCCCTTACCAATCACAAATTCAGTTGACCCGCCGCCAATATCAACCACTAACTGTTGTCCATCAGCGTGATTGGTGTGGGCAACGCCAGAATAAATAAGACGTGCTTCCTCTACCCCAGAAATAACTTCGACAGGATAGGGAAGGATCTCTTTGGCTTGATTGATAAAGTCTCGGGCATTTACCGCTTTACGCAGTGTATGTGTGGCAACAATACGTACAGAATCAGGCTCGAAGCCGCGTAGGCTTTCGGCAATAACCCGCAACATATTTAAGCCACGCTCCATGGCTTCTTCTGATAAAACATTGTTTTCATCAAGACCTTCAGCCAGTCGAACTTTTTGTTTCACACGGTGAAGAATTTGAACTGACCCAGCCACAATACGCGCTACCACGAGGTGAAAGCTGTTAGAACCAATGTCTAATGCTGCGACTTTATTGGTTTCGCGGCTTTCTACTGAGCTTAATACGGTTTCATGTTGGGTCATGTAGTTTCTTCATTTCCTGCTTATTTGTCTTCTTGTTGCTTTAAATAGTCGTAAATCTCTATTTGTGAGCGTAATTTTTTACGGTTGCCTCTGCGAACGTACTTGTTGCTCTGATCTCTGTCAATTACTCTCGCTTTTAAAGTATCACGGAATTGCATTTCCATGATATCCACCACACGCTGTTGAAGGGATTTATCGTATATTGGGCAGCCAACTTCAATACGGTTATCCATATTGCGAGTCATCCAGTCGGCTGAACTGATAAACACTTTTCGTTCGCCGCCGCCTTCAAATATCATCACTCTGGGGTGTTCTAAAAACCTATCAACGATGGAAATGATTTCTATATTTTCACTTAACCCTTTTACACCAGGGTTCAATGAACACATGCCTCGAACAATTCCTCGTATCCTCACACCAGCTTGGCTCGCTCGGTACAGGTCATCAATCAGTTCTTTATCAACCAAGTTGTTAATCTTAAACGTTATCTTCGCATCAGCCCCTTCTTTTAAATGCTGGATTTCTTGGCGAATTAATGACTGTATCTTGGTCCGCGCATTGAGCGGCGATATTTGTAAATGCTGGAATTTATAACGACGGTACGGGTAATTGATAAGGTCGAATACGGCCACCCCTTCATTCGCCAATTCCTGATTGCGGGTAAACAAGCTGAAGTCGGTATAAATTTTTGCCGTTTTTTCGTTGAAGTTACCTGTACCAAAGTGGGCATAGTTCACCAACGAGCCACGCTCTTCACGGCTCACAATACATAATTTAGAGTGTATTTTAAGGGTTGGCACACCTAACACAACGCGAATACCCGCGTCGGTCATACGTTTCGACCATTCAATATTGGCTTCTTCGTCGAAACGAGCGCGAAGCTCTACCACAACGGTCACTTTCTTTCCGTTATCAACCGCATCAATCAGTGAGTTGATGATGCGAGAATTACTGGCTACCCGATAAATATTGATACGAATGGCTTTTACGCTGGGGTCGAAGGCGGCTTGACGCACAAACTCAGTGAAGTGCAAAAAGCGATGGTACGGGTAATAAAGGAGTATGTCGTGGGCCGTAATGGCATCGAATACCGTGTTGTATTTTGAAAATGCGCTGGTATCGATAGCGGGTAAAGCCCCATGTTCTAAGTATTCTCGCCCCACATTGGGAAAGCCGATGAAATCCTTAAAGTTGCGGTAATGTCCGGCAGCATGCATGGTATCAAGCTTGGTGATCCGTAAACGCTTGCGCAAGTCATTCACCATGTCATCTGGCATGTCGTTATCGTAAATCACCCGGACAGGCTCTGCGATAAGGCGCTGTTTCATACTCTCTGACATTTTTTCAACGTAGCTTTCGTCAATTTCGTCATTAATCGAGTATTCAGCATCTCGTGTCATTTTAAACGAAAAGGACTCAATTTCGTCGAACTTCACAAAGCCTCGGAAAATGTCTTCTAAGCAAAGCTGAATCATGTCGTCCAACATAATAATATGTTTTTTCTTACGGCTTTTTTCCGGAGGAATCAGCTTAAAGCGTGACATTTCAGAGGTAGGAACCTGAATAACGGCAAAGCGGGTGTTACGCTCTTTTCTTCTCAACGCCACATACAAATATACTGAGGTGCCGTTAAGTCGGCTAAGCAGGTCAACCTTCTTATCGATAAGAATAGGGGCAATATGACGAAGGACCTTGTTGACAAAGAAATTGCGAACCCATTGCTTTTGATAGTCGTTAAGATCATTTTTGCGCAAAATGTGGATGTTATATCGCGCTAACGACTTCAATACGTCTTTATGAATTTCGTCAAACTTGTCTGACAACTGCACAACTTTCTTTTGAATGCGCTCCATCAACTCAGTTTGACGCAACGCTTCTTCTTCGTTGCCGTCATTTTGAGCAATGGTAATTTGCCGCTTAACATCCGCCGCACGTACACGGTAAAACTCATCTAGGTTATTTGAGTAAATACCGAGAAAGCGTATACGCTCTACCGCTGGGTTATTTTTGTCCGCGGCTTCTTGTAATACACGCTCATTAAAAGCGAGCCAACTAAGCTCTTTGGGATAATATAAATCTTCGTTATCCATAAATGTTCATATTCACTATTAAAAATGGTCAAAGACTGCCATTAGTCGGTGACACTACTGTGACAACCCTGTAATACAGAGTAATTTGGTAAATCCATTACCTTAGTAAGGTGAAGGTGTTTATTGGCTATCTTCTATTTCAACCACTAAATCGTTCGATAGCGCTTCTAACGCATCTTGCAGTGCGTCCTGATCAAAGGATGCTGGAACGGCAATAACGGCCGTGGCTTTAAAAATCAGGCTTCCCCAGTTAGGTGCGCTTTCACAATGGGACGAAAAGCTAACAATGTTTAAGTTAAACTGATTCAGTATGCTGGTAAGTTCTTGCACAATTCCGGGTTTATCGTTGCCCATAACATCAACGGATAATTCGGTGAGCGTTTCGCTTTTTGATAAACTGGTCACCACGGTTTGTACTGTGACATCAGTAAGGCCGTCTAAGGCTGTGACTAACTTGTCTTTTTGGGCGTCGTCCACGTGAACTTCGACAAAGCCAGTGAACATGCCTGCCATATGTGCAAAGCTAGAACCTTGCCAATTGCCGTTATGCTGATAAATACATTTTGCTAATGCGTCAACGATACCGGGTTTGTCTTTACCTAAAATGCTGATTACCAGGGATTGCATAAAAACTCCTATTCACATCGTAAAGAAATGCATTTGCCAGTAGGGATAGAGGGTAATACCATGAGTCGGATTGATCTGGCGCTATAGCAGTACCCGAAACTTTCGCTTGCTATTAGCATAACAAAACTTACACTGCTCACCAGTGCAAATTTCGCCTGAATATTTAATAAATTAAGCATGACCTACGAAAGCGATAGTATAGATAAAAAACGCCAGCGCTATGATAAGTGGAGCCGTTATACTGTAACTGCATTCGGTGGTTTGGTGTTAATTACGCTGGTTGTGCTTATTTCTCACCTTTTAACGCAATCGCTGCCTCTCGCTTTATTGCCCAAAATTCAGTTAGAAAAGACCTACGGGCTGCCAGATAAACACCCAATAGTCGCAAATGGCGATATCTTTAGCGGCCAGCCAATGATTGTGAAAAATGGCCCTTGTCGTTTAGCGTTAATGAACGTAGACAACCGAGAAACTTTCTTAAGCCTACATAACTTTACGCGCCCTTGTGATCATGAATTAGCGGCTATTTCCTTAATGGGTGAGAATGCACTTGTTGATATTTCGAGTAGTGGTCAGGTACGTATCGTTTTCGCTAGAGGGTTAACGTATGGTTCTCGCATTCAAGGTGCTTCACGTTCAAATCAACAAGAGCAATCTGACAGACGCCTCGCTGCAACGTCGCCCTCTAGTGTGTCATTTTCTTTGCCAGTACAGGTATGGCAGAACCGTAAACGCTGGCATGTAGAACTTTCTTCTCGTTGGGCGGTGGCGAAGGTGGTAACCGACGAGGCCGTGTTTGTGCGCTGGGTGAACAGAAAAGACCCCACATTACGAATAGATAAACAATTTGAAGAAGCTCAGGATGTGGTGCTGCTTCCTGGGGCAGAGATGATGATTGTTGAGCAAAACAATGAACTAACCCTAATGTCCCTCAATGGACCACCACAGCCCCTAGGCGACGTGGGTGACTCGGGAACGAGTATACCCTTGTCTAAACGGGTATTTGCGCTCGAAAAAGATCGTACCTTTTTACTTGTTGAGGGTGAAACGAACAGTGAGAGCAGCGTGTCTCGCTGGGTACTGCAGCGTGACGAGAGAGGATTAACCTTCAAGAAAACCTATAGCATCGCGCTAGGCAAACAGGTGCGAGTGCTGGATGTGGGTGAGCACGCAAGTGGGAACGTTTTGGTCCTGTTAACTAATCAATCTAGCCTATTGTTTGTGAATCGTGTGTCGGGTGAAATAGTAAGCCAACAAAGTATTGCGCATCAGGTTAGTCACATTACCTGGTTTGGTGACCGCATTTTTGGCTACGATAATAATCAGCTATATATATGGCGAGCAGACCACTTAAGCGGAATCACCACGTGGCGCTCTTTATTCTCGCCTTTGCATTATGAGGGCTATTCTGAACCTGATACCGTTTGGCAAACCACCAGTGCCTCCGATTTTACGGAAGCTAAGTTTAGTTTAACTCCTCTCTTAATTGGCAGTATTAAAGCCTCGTTACTGGCACTTATTTTGGCTATTCCTTTAGCCATTGGCGCAGCCATTTATACGGCCTTTTTTGCCAAAAGCCGATTAAGGCATATTATAAAGCCAGCAGTAGAAATGCTAGAAGCGGTTCCCAGTGTCCTTATTGGTTTCATTGCTGCTATTTGGTTGTCGCCTAAAGCTGAGCAGTTTTTGTTTTCCTTTGCCTTTTTCCTCATGGTCGTGCCATTTGTTTTAGTGGCAATTGCACTTGTTCAGCGGGAAGTCGCCGGCTACCTTCCGAGTAAAATACGCCATGGCGCAGAGTTAGGCTTTGCCATTGTTGGGGTGTTTGTTCTTGGCTTTGTCAGTGTTGAGTGGGCGCCATTTTGGCTAGAGTCGCTGTTTGGATTAAATGGCTATGAAATACTCGCGGCTGAATCTGATAGCCCTATAGGAAAAACCACCATTGTTGTGGCCATTGCCCTTGGAGTGGCCATCTCACCCAGTATTTATTCGTTGGCTGAAGATGCCATCAGCGGTGTGCCAGATGAATTAAAGTTTGCTTCTTTTGCATTAGGGGCAACACGGCTACAAACGCTGATGTACGTGGTTTTGAAAGTGGCCTTTCCTGGCGTGGTGGCTGCCATTATGCTTGGTTTTGGTCGCGCATTTGGTGAAACCATGATTGTGTTAATGGTCACAGGCAACACCCCGATATCAAGTTGGGGCCTTATAGAAGGGTTACGTGCATTAACGGCAAATCTAGCCATCGAGCTGCCTGAAGCTGATGTGTCTTCTGCGCATTACCAAATACTATTTTTAACCGCCGCCATTTTGTTCGCCTTCACCTTTATAGTGAACACAGTAGCAGAGCTTGTTCGAAAGCGTATGAGGCTTAAGGGTTAATATGGCGAGCATTAAGCAACTGGGTTTGAATCCAGTACAGCGACAATCTTTAGTTATCAGTCTCACAGCCTTTTTTACCGGGTTACTGGTCATCGCACTCATTTCCGTGTTGGCGCTAATTTCGATTCGGGGCGGCGCTTATTTTTGGCCTCAGCCAATTTATGCGGTTTCTTATTCACAAGGCGGAATAACCCACAAAGTATTAGCTCAGCGATACTTAAGCGACGAGACTGAACGCGTTTTTCAACTCAATTATAGTGACTTTCACCACCCCTATGGAACGCAGGCTTTGGTGAAAGAAAGTGACATCGTTGCTGAGTCACTCGCCGTAGAAAGTGCTCAAATTAAGCTGACTGATGGACGTAACTTGTTGGCAACGCCTATGTTTCTTCGCACCCCGGCAGGAGACAAAGAATCGTTAGATGAGTATGCCGATGTAAAGCGCACGGTGAACCAAATAAATAATGAAATCTATCGTATCAGCAGTGAACAACTTGCTGATATTCACAATGCCCTAGCTGCACTCGATGCTAAAGACGTGGCACTAGATGCGCCAGCGCGAGAAAAATTGGTGGCGCAGTTTCATCGCGTTCAGGAAAAGGTTATTGAGCTCGAAGGGCAATTGTCTGAGTATTTACTCGCCCTGACTTTTTCAGGTAGCCAAACGCTATTTATTAAAGTGTCTGATATAGCCACTGTCACCTACGTGAGTCAGCTAAACTATGTTGAAAAATGGCAGGTGGTTGTTCAAAACCTCATTACCTTTTTAACAGAGTCCCCCAAGCAGGCTAATACCTCAGGTGGTGTGTTTCCGGCTCTCTTCGGCACTATTCTAATGGTGTTTTTAATGACCATAATAGTGACACCCTTTGGTGTGTTAGCGGCTATTTACTTAAGCGAATATGCACCAGATAACGGGTTTACGACTGCCATTCGAATCAGTGTCAGTAACATGGCTGGTGTACCTTCGATTGTTTATGGTGTGTTCGGTTTGGGCTTTTTCGTTTACTCAGTTGGTGGCAGCATTGATGCACTATTTTTTAGCGATTCATTGCCCGCACCAACCATGGGAACGCCAGGGGTTTTCTGGGCAGCACTCACCATGGCAATACTGACGTTGCCGGTGGTTATCGTGGCAACTGAAGAAGGACTGCGTCGCGTACCCGAAGGGTTAAAAGCAGGCAGTTATGCTTTAGGGGCAACAAAGATTGAGACCATCATGAAAACCATTTTGCCCATCGCTTCACCGGGAATAATGACAGGGGTTATATTGGCGATAGCGAGAGCAGCAGGAGAGGTTGCTCCTCTTATGTTAGTAGGCGCGGTGAAATTTGCCCCCAACTTACCCTTTGACGGCGAATTTCCGTATCTTCACCTCGATCGCCAATTTATGCATTTGGGCGTACTTATTTATGACGGTGCCTTTCATAGCCAAACAGACGCAAAAAGCGCGTCAATGATGTTTGCGGCATGCCTATTGTTACTGGTGGTAGTGTTTGTGTTAAATGTACTGGCCGTTATACTGCGTACGCGATTGCGCAAACGTTACTTACAGGGGTAATGGAATTTCATGCTGAAGTTGTTTGAACATAACACGCTAAATGTTGATGAGATAGACGAAGCCAGTACGGCAATTGATGTTAGGCAGTTTAATCTATGGTTTGGCGGTAAACAGGTACTGCATGACATATCTATGCGTATCCCGAAAAATAAAGTGACGGCACTGATTGGTCAAAGTGGCTGTGGTAAATCTACCTTGGTGAGTAGCTTTAACCGCTTAAATGACTTGTACAATGGGTGCAAATATTCTGGCGAAATTCTCATTGATGGTCGCAATATTAATAGTAAAAAAATAAACGTGTCTAGATTGCGCACCCGAGTGGGCATGGTTTTCCAGCGACCTAACCCGTTTCCCATGAGTATTTATGACAATGTATGTTATGGATTGCGACTACAAGGTGTGAAAACGCGACGCAAGCTAGACGATGCAGTGGAAAGTACGTTAAAAGAAGCCGCGCTATGGGAAGAGGTAAAAGACCGGTTATTTGAACCTGCGCACCTGCTCTCCGGAGGGCAACAACAGCGTTTAGTGATAGCGCGAGCATTAGCGCTAAAGCCCGATATTCTATTGTTGGACGAGCCCACATCAGCGCTAGACCCGCTCACCACCCTTTTTATTGAAGAGTTAATGGCTAGCCTCAAAAAGCGGTGTACCATCGTTATCGTGACTCACAATATGCAACAAGCCGCGCGGGTATCGGACTACACCGCGTTTTTTCATCAAGGACGACTCATTGAATATGCCGACAGCGATACACTCTTTACCATGCCAGAAAAAAAACAAACAGAAGACTATATTACCGGTCGTTATGGTTAATGGTTTTTACTGTAGGAGAATGCACCTATGCGTCAAGTAGCCCTGAATACCCACATTTCCGGCACCTTCAATATTGAGTTGGAAAACTTACGAAACTCAGTACTCACCATGGGGGGAGAAGTAGAGCAGCAATTGGTAGACACGTTAAAAGCGATAAAGCTCAATCATGCTTCATTAGCCGAAAAGGTGGTGCTAAACGACCTGAAGATTAATTCTATGGAAGTGCAGATTGATGAAGAGTGTCTACGTATTATTGCAAAGCGTCATCCTACCGCGAGCGACCTTCGCTTAATTATGACGATTTCAAAAGCCATTACAGATATAGAGAGAATGGGGGATGAAATAGAGCGTATAGCTAAACTGGTCACTCGGAACAAGCTACCAAGCTCAGACACAATCAAAACCAGTATGTTGCTCATTGGAGAGCGTGTCGCCGCTATGATGCGAGGTACTTTTGATGCATTTGCACGACAAGATGAAAGTGCGGCTCTTGCCGTATACGATCAAGATAACCGCATCGACAGTGAATATAAGCGTCTTTTAACCTACACCACATTGGAAATGGAAAAAACCACAGAAGACATGCAAGATTGGTTAGATGTGCTTTGGGCGCTTCGCTCCTTAGAACGTATTGGTGATAGGTGTAAAAATGTATGCGAATACGTGGTGTATTTAACCCGGGGCACAGATGTTCGACATATGCCTTTGGAAAACATGCAGCAAAAATTAGAAGATCTCTCGTAAGAGGGGAGTGAATTGTCACAAAACTGAAATAATTGTTCTAATAATCACCGTATCGCAAAATATCCATGTCAATTTATAATTTTTCGGTGATTTTCTCTATGGCTTCGCAGATGATTACGTTATTATGCGCCGCAGCCAAGAACAGATCGTGCAAAAAATACTCTAAACCTATGCGTAGACACAATTTGTCCTCAACTTCATCCTGTTGCCTTCATTGGCAAGAGTTGCTGCTATCTCGTGTAGTAGTGTCCAGCTTAAATCGCGTATAAGATCAGGAGCGATTATCCGTGGAATTTTTCGAAAGTTATGGCCTAATTCTCATACTGCTTGCCGCCGGTGTTGGTTTTGTAATGGCATGGGGTATTGGTGCAAATGACGTTGCCAATGCAATGGGAACGTCTGTAGGTTCAAAAGCATTAACTATTAAGCAAGCTATAATCATTGCGATGATCTTCGAGTTTGCCGGCGCTTATCTCGCTGGTGGTGAAGTGACATCAACTATTCGCAAAGGCATTATCGATCCCGATTATTTCTCTGCGGTGCCCGAATACCTAGTATTGGGCATGATTTCCTCCCTATTTGCGGCTGGCATTTGGCTAGCAGTAGCTTCATGGTTGGGTTGGCCGGTTTCTACCACACACTCAATCATTGGTGCCATTATTGGTTTCACTGCAACAGGCGTTAGTATGGATGCCGTGGCTTGGAACAAAGTCGGTGGCATCGTGGGAAGCTGGGTTGTTACCCCTGCCATATCAGGCATTATTGCCTACCTTATTTTTATGAGTGCACACAAACTCATTTTTCAAACCAGCTCCCCTTTTCAAAACGCGAAACGTTATGTGCCTTTCTATATGGCGCTAGCAGGGTTTGTCATGTCGCTGGTTACCATCAAGAAGGGTTTGAAGCACGTTGGTCTAGAAATTGGCTCGCCAAATGATTTTTTGTTAGCCATTGCCATTGCTATTGCGTTGGGCCTTTTTGGAAAGTGGTTTATCGGTAGAATGACATTCAGTGGCTCTGAAGATAAAGATTTACAGGCTGCCAATGTAGAGAAAGTGTTTGCCTTACTTATGGTGGTGACTGCCTGTTGTATGGCATTTGCGCATGGTTCTAATGATGTGGCTAATGCTATTGGTCCTCTTGCGGCAGTAGTGAGCGTTGTGAGTAGTGGCGGTGAAATAACCTCTAGTGCAAAACTAGCGCCGTGGATTTTGCCCTTAGGTGGCGTAGGGATAGTGCTAGGTTTAGCATTATTTGGTCATCGAGTTATTAAAACTATCGGGCAAGGTATTACGCATTTAACACCAAGTCGCGGTTTTGCCGCTGAACTAGCTGCCGCCACGACCGTGGTTATTGCTTCAGGCACCGGCTTACCTATATCAACCACACAAACATTGGTGGGTGCCGTATTAGGTGTTGGATTAGCGCGGGGCGTGTCAGCACTTAATTTAGGTATAGTCAGAAACATTGTGGTGTCGTGGATTGTTACCTTGCCAGCGGGTGCTTTGCTGTCCATTATCTTCTTCTACCTATTAAAGGCCGCATTTGGTGTTGCCTAGATGCCGCAGGCCTTGCCCATACAGATAATGGGTTAAAGCAAATAGAATATGCAGTACCAAAACTAAAACACCCCCTCAATGAGGGGGTGTTTTGATTTCGGGCGATAGAAAACTAGGCGGTTTAGTCGTTGGCATCCGCCAAGGTAATAGGCGAGGTAAATCCAGCCGGTTTGATACCTACCACGGCGCAGTTTAATTGATTCATGGTCTCTTCCGCCGTTCCTCCCATAATAAAGCCAGGCACGCCTAATCGCGCCACCGTTCCCATGACTATCACATCGGTATCTAGTGATTTCGTTGTGGCAGCAATTTCTCGTCTTGGATAACCGTGGACAATATGTTTTTGCGGTTTCAAATAATCCATGGTGTCTGGCGCGAGTTCGCCTTCTAACGCTTGCAATAGATCTTCAAGCGCTTGCTCGCGCTCGGCATGTATCTTTGCTAAATCGGTTTCCATCTGGTCGTTATCAACGGTGATAAAGCCATCGCGTACAATATTTTCCGGCACGGCATCAAACACGTGGACAATGTGCAATTGGGAAAATTCCAGCAATGATATTTGAATAGCGTGGCGAAGAATATCGGCATTCAGTTTTTTGCGAACCGAAATTTCATGTTTGGGGTAGTGATAATTTAAATCTAACGCCGCAACCACGTTTTTATATTGGCTTGTACATTTTTGGTGCAGCACCCAAACAGGACAAGGACATTTTCGCAATAAGCGCATATCTAAACTGCCAAACAAACGATCTAAAAAGCTCTCTTCAGCGCGTTTTATCACCAAGTCATATTGATATTGAATGACATTGGTAATGATGTCGATAAGCGGGCTTCCAATACTTACCTTGGTTTGTGTAGGGTATTTTTCTTCCCATTTTTCTGCCTGATTGCGCAGCCAGTCTTGTGCTTGGGTTTCCATTGATGATTGGGAATCTATATATGAGAAGGACTCCATCACCATATTGGCATTCGGGGGAAGCGACTCTAGCGAGAGCATAAGGGTGAGTGTGGCTTGATGGCTTTTGGCGATATGCACAGCTTGTGCGATAACATCATCTTGTCGATGGGTATCACTTAGCACACACAATATATTGCTATAATGGCCTTTCATGAATGCTCCTAGCAAGATAGTAAGGTAGGGTAAAACTCTAATAATATCCTAACCCTTGAACTGCGCCCTGACTACCGAAATTCAACAGAAACACGGGCGAAAGTTGCAATAAATCAAGCGCACAGTGAGAAATCTCTCTTTCTTTCGCGGAGGCCTTAAAACCGTAATAAAAGTGTGTTTACTAATAATCTTTATGTTAGATTAAGAATATCATTTTCAATCAGATTCTATACGTTATGAAATGGCCAAACTTAAAGCACCTTCACTATCTTGTTACCTTGTATCAGGAGCAGCATTTCCATCGTGCAGCCCAACGATGTAATGTCAGTCAGTCAACCTTAAGTACGGCAATTCAAAACCTCGAAGAGCATTTTGGCAGTCAGTTGCTCGAACGTGAACACAAAACCTTTGTGTTCACTTCTCTAGGGCTTGATATCGTTGAACGTAGTAAAGTGTTGCTACAAGAGGCTGGGGAACTGGTTGAGTATGCAAAAAATGCAGGCAACTGGGAACGGGGCACGTTAAAGTTAGGGGTTATTCCTACTATCGCGCCTTTCTTGTTTGAAGGTATGCTAAGTGCGTTTTCTACATCGCTTCCTGAGATTAATTTGGAAATGCAGGAAGACACAACCGAGAAACTGCTTCAGCAGCTCACCGACGGCAGATTAGATTTACTGATTTTAGCCTTGCCGATGGAAACGCCAGGGTGTAAGCAAATGGTGTTAGGCCATGATCCGTTTCATCTTATCGCCCATGAAGATGTGGCTTCTCAACTTCCTGATCCCGTAGATATCTCTAATTTACCTAAGAAAAGCATTTTCTTATTGCAACAAGAGCACTGTATGACCGGTCACGCCGTTAGCGCGTGTAACTTGCAGCACAGCGACCAAATTAGCAGTGTTGCCGCTAGCAGCCTTTATACGCTGGTGCAATTGGCTAACAGTAAAATGGGTTACACATTTTTACCCGAGCTTGCATTAAATCAGTCGATTATCAAAAATACCCAACTTAAAAGCTTTGCGGCGGAAGAGCAGGGGTATCGAGAAATAGGCCTAGTGTGGCGTTCAGGCACCACTCGGATGCAATTATTTCGACGTATTGGCGAGATCATTGCGCCTTTATTACCGGTTCCGACTTTAAAGTAGTTTTTAACGTCTTTTGTCCGTGATAGTCCATCGTAGATAATGTTGGAATGGGTTTTATTAGCCCTTGAGGGCTGCGTGGCCTAACGATGCTGCCCATTTAAGTTCGCGGCGAGAAAGGGCATTGGCCTGCGGGTTAATGCTGTGGAGGGCGCAATATGCACTGTCTGAAGGGAGCCTGTTATAGTGACAAAGGGCATAAAACAACAAACTGCATCTACTTAGCGTTGAATCGCAATGTAAATAGAGATGTGCGCCGTCTTTAAGTACGGTTGTTATTTCCCGCAAATATTGATGTAAAAAGGCTTCTTCAATCGATGCAGATATTGAGGTGGTCTCAAAAGGGACCCACATCCATTTTAGTCCCGACGTGAGACACTGATGTCTAATATCCGCGGCATTTTCATCGCGGGTTTGCACTGTGGCAATATGGCTAACTTTTGCTGACAATAATGGCGCCCAACTAGCGGTGTCTGGACGATTTCCAAAGCAAATTTTGCCGCCGTACAGTGAAAACCACGGAAATCTGCCATTGTCATCGGCAATGGCTTTAGGGTTAGAAGAAAGGTATTGCGATTGCGTTGTCATACTACGAAATAATAAATGGAAAAATAGTGGCAGGCACATCCGCCAATAACGAACAAATGCCAGATTGCATGGGTATATTTTACTTTCTTCGCCACGTAAAAGCACACGCCAATACTGAAGCACAAACCACCAGCAACTAACAACCATAATCCCGTGCCTGGCAACGCAACGTATAACGGATAAATAAGCCCCAAAGCAATCCAGCCCATGAGCAAATAGGTCATCACAGACACTTTAGGGAATCTGTGCTGCGCCACAAGTTTAAAGGCTACACCACCCACAGCAAGACACCAGATAATTGCGGTCATCGTAATGCCTAACGCACCACCAATAGACACTAAAAGTAATGGTGTGTAAGTCCCTGCTATCAATATGTAAATTGCACTGTGGTCGAAAAGTTTAAGCCAGCCCTTAGTTTTTTGGTGGCTAATCGCATGGTACAAGGTTGAACTTAAGAACATGAGAATAAGGGTAGAGCCGTAAATTGCCGCAACCGTAATAGTAAGCGCATCTTCAGCTCTAAAAAGCATAAATACTAAACCAACAATAGCCGCGACAAAGCCAACGCCGTGACTTATGCTATTAAGCCATTCTTCTATAACAGAATAGGCTTTAGTTGGAATTGAGGCCATAAACACTCCTTATGAAATCTGGCGTACACATGTACGCTCAATAGGTAATAATAGCAAACTCCCTAGAATAATGTGATGACAAAAAGGTGAAATAGTTTATTAAGCTTTACACCTTAAGTGACTTATTCATCTTCAATAGGCATAAAGCAGCCATGTAATTTATCAATTAACGTCGCCAGTTGGCTCGCTTCTTCTTTGCTCAGCCCATCAAGTTTACACAGCATTTGTACGGGGATGTCTCCGGCTTTCACTTTCGCCGTGTTGCCAAACGACGTGAGATGAACGTGCTTTACTCGTTTGTCAGCGTGGTCTTTTTCAATGGTGATGAACCCTTTTGCCTCCAGCTTTTTCAATATAAGTGACATGGCACCACCATCAATCATGGTCTTTTGTACCAAGGATGCCACTGTCACACCACTTGTTTCCCATAGCGCCATCAAGGTGACATATTGCGGATAGGTGATATCTAACGCTTTTAACAACGGGCGATAGGCCCGAGTGAAGGCATTAGACAAGGTGTAAAAGCGATGGCATAGCTGATTTTCTAATTTAAGGCGTTCAGTCATGGGTACTAACACGGAAGAAAAAGGTCTGAATAATATTTTGCATACAAATAACTTGATCTGCAAATAAAGATGGTGATATTTTTGTTTGCATGCAAACTAAATGATTGGAGAACAGCATGCATAAACTACAGCAAGTGATTTATACAGGTACAGCCACGGCAACCGGTGGACGTGAAGGTACCGCCACCTCTAGCGACGGCAACTTGTCGGTTACACTTTCAACGCCAAAAGCGTTGGGGGGAGCAGGAGGAGAGGGCACAAACCCAGAACAAATGTTCGCAGCTGGCTACTCTGCGTGCTTCATCGGCGCATTAAAGCATGTCGCGGCAGCCGATGGGGTTAAGCTAGACAATGATATTAAGGTGACTGGCGATGTGAGCATTGGGCCAATTGAAGTGGGGTTTGCCATTGCAGCGAAACTCAGCGTAGATTTAGGCAGCATGGATAAAGAGCAAGCTCGTAGCTTAGTGGAAAAAGCGCACCAGGTGTGCCCCTATTCAAATGCGACTCGCGGCAACATTGAAGTAGAAATTTCCCTAGTCTGACGGTTGTAGGCGTCGCTCTAGTGAGTGGCGCACTTATTATCTGAATTCGGATGCCGTTCACGTTATCTACATTGACTGAAAGCGATCTTAACCCTCTTTCACACGTAGCTGTATATAACCACTTTAGCCTAAGTGAGTTAGGCGAATCGGTGTCATTAATCACTGATTTAACATTTTATGGTACGTGATGAAGGAGTTTTTATGTACACACAAAAGCTACATGCCGGCGCTAAATTTCCTGACATTAAGGCAACATTAACGTCAGGAGAGGAAGTATCGCTAAGCAGTAAGCGTGAAGAATGCGATTGGAAAATGGTCGTGGTCTATCGCGGTAAGCATTGCCCAATTTGCACAAAATATTTAAACGCGCTAGAGGACTTTAAAGGGCGTTTATTGGAACAAAATATAGACTTAATTGCCGTCAGTGCAGACAGTAAGTCTCAGTTAGACGCCCACTTAGACGACCTTTCTATTAGTTTCCCTATCGCTTATGGGTTAACTGAAGACGATATGAAAGCGCTCGGTTTATATATCTCTGAGCCGCGATCAGAAAAAGAGACCGATCATAATTTCGCTGAACCTGCATTGTTCATCATCAATGGTGAAGGACGTATTCAAATTTGTGAAATTGCCAATGCACCATTCGTTCGTCCAGACCTTGAACAACTCGTGTCGGGTTTAGCATTTATTCGCGACCCAGAAAATAGCTATCCTGTTCGCGGAACGCGCGCTTACTAATACCCGTAAAACTATGACGTGTAGCCTGGCGGTTTATGCGTCATAGCCTGTTTACGTGGATAACCGAATTGCAGCGACATGAGCTTCAAAATCTCCCATCCTTTGCTCAGGAAGTGCCAGTGTCATAGTGACGCAATGCGCATAGTTGCAAGACTGAATTTTACCCTGGAATTGTTGGGTTAAATGCCGAACAAACTGTTCGTGTTTGAAGTCTACATTTAGACTTAATTCATGCAGGCTAACTTCTTGTTTGGTTTCGAGTTGTTCCATTACTTGCTGAGCAGCCGCAGAATAGGCGCGTACAAGGCCGCCAGCCCCTAGCTTAATGCCCCCGAAATAGCGGGTAACAACAACCATCACATCGCCCACGTTTTTATGCTGTAAAACATTGAGAATAGGTTTACCCGCGGTACCGCTAGGCTCGCCATCATCGGCCATAGCAAGTGAACGAGGTTGATCGGGAGACCCAATTAAATATGCCCAACAATGATGGCGGGCGTCTGGGTATTTTATTTTTATTTCAGCAAGTTGCTCCATGGCTGCCTCTCTACTATCAGCAAAAGTGGCAAAGGCGATAAACTTACTTTTTTTAATTTCGTACAGGATTTCATGCTGTACTGCAGGCACAGGATACGTCATTCGAGAAGTATATCTTCCATTAGCCGCTGTGGCTAATGGAAGATATGAGTGAGTTTGTCCGGTAGGCGTGACATTACCCTTAGACGGTATAGAGGTCGCTTTAGCGCCGCCTATTGCTACCGCAGAATACCCGAGACAGTTTCTGAGACGTTCACCGCACCTTTTTGAATCTCATCCATGACCGATTGAACTTGAGTAATTTGCTGGCTGTTCAAATCAACGTTATCTTTAACGGCGGCCATTTTCTTGGTGGACTTGTCGGCGAGTTTGCGGTTTTCTGCTACCACCGTTTCAATTTCTACGGTGGAGTCGCTGGTGCGCTGCGCAAGTTGTCTAACTTCATCGGCAACAACGGCGAAGCCGCGACCTTGTTCACCAGCCCGTGCAGCTTCAATTGCAGCGTTAAGCGCCAGTAAGTTGGTTTGGTCTGCAATGCCACTGATGGTGGTTACAATGGTTTCAATTTTTAGTGATTGTTCGCTTAACTCATGCATGAGCAAGTTGGTTTGATCAACTTCATCGAGGGTTGTTTGAAATACGTCAATACTACGATGTAGTGAGGAAGCGCCTTCTGCGGCGATTTGCGAGGTTTCTTCCGCCGTGGATACGGCTAATTCGGCTGCCTGAGAAATGTTGTGTTTTTCAGTGACTTGGTCAGTAACGTTAGAGGCAAACTTAATCACTTTAATGACTTTGCCTGACGCATCAAAAACAGGATTGTAGGTAGCTTCTAACCACAAAGGGTTACTGTTCGCATCAACGCGCTCAAAGGTGCCTGACGAGAAGTTACCTTGTGCCAGTGACTCCCAAAACGTCGGGTTTTCCTGGTAGAATTTATCCTTACAAAACATCCTGTGATGCTTGCCTTGGATTTCACTTAAATTGTATTTAACGGTAGCCGTAAAGTTTTCATTTGCGGTTATAATGGTGCCATCAGGCTCAAACTCGATAACTGCCATCGATTTATCTAGAGAATCAGAAACCGCTTTCCCTTCGTAATAAGCACGCTGCTGTTCGGTGACATCGTGGTAAACAGCGTGAACTTCTGTGCCGTTGGCAACCTTTACGGAGACGTAACTAGCCGTTAACCATAAGGTGGTACCCGTTGCCGATTTACGGGCTACTGTGTCGCTTACACTTTCACCGTTAAGTAATGATTGCCAGAAGTAGTTGTATTGGCTGTCTGTTTGTACAGCCTCAACGCGCAATTGACGGTGGCTAAATGCAGGCGGAGATCCTTTAGGGTAACCTAAGGTTGCCATAAGGCTGTCAGAAGCATAGGTGCAATTTCCTGAACCGTCATAAATGGCATAGGCTAAATTGTTCTTCAACGCATCCAGCGTTACTAAGAGATTGGTGTTCTCGTCCGTGAGAGAAGCTATGTCGTTAGTATATCTTGAACTTGTTACAAACATATCAACTCCGGCAAGCGAATAATTACTGATTAAGTGTTTTTTAAGTTTTTATAAAAATTATATTGAATATAGTAAGCAAAGTTTTTCGAAAAAGCGCTTAGACAATATATCTATTTTTACTGCACTCACGTGACAATTTGGTGTAAGAGGGCATGAAAAACTCGTCGAAAGAATAATGTTTTTTTGTAAACTTAAAAGGTTTTCTCACTTTGATTATTTTCCATAAATGTGTGCTTCTTTTCATAGATACTGACGATTCGGTCTTTTTCTGTCTTATGCGCTGTTGATGCATACCTCATTCATATTAGAATGAGCCCAATTCATTTTTATTTTTCTTTGTTGGCGTTTCACTTACATGAAAATACTGCACACGTCTGATTGGCATTTAGGGCAAAGCTTTTTTACAAAAAGCCGAAAACACGAACACCAAGCATTCTTAAAATGGCTTTTAAACGTAGTAAAAAAACATGAAATTGATGCCGTAATTGTCGCTGGTGATGTCTTTGATACAGGGACGCCGCCAAGTTATGCCAGAGAGCTTTACCACGGGTTTATCGGAGAATTACAAGGGTTGCAATGTACGCTTGTGGTACTGGGTGGAAATCATGATTCTGTGTCGGTTTTAAATGAAAGCAAGGCGCTACTTAAGTACCTAAATAGCCATGTGATTGCCAGTACTTATGGCGAGACAAGCGAGCAGGTAATTACCTTAAATAACCGCGAAGGGCAGCCAAGTGCGGTGTTGTGTGCTGTGCCTTTTATTCGGCCTCGTGATGTGCTGGTGAGTGAAGCAGGACAAAGCGCCACTGATAAGCGCCAGGCACTGGGCGATGCAATCAAACAGCATTATGCGGCACTGTACCATCAAGCGGTAGCACAACGGGCGGCTTTGATTGAAAAAGCAAAAGGGGCCAACGACGAGCAGAATAACGGGATTCCAATCGTCGCTACTGGACACTTAACCGCGTTAGGTGTCAGCCAGTCAGAAAGTGTGCGTGACATTTACATAGGTACTCTTGAGGGCTTTGACGCTAGAGGTTTTCCGCCCGCTGATTACATTGCGCTTGGGCACATACACAGGCCGCAAAAAGTGGCTAAAACCGAACATATTCGTTATTCAGGCTCGCCGATACCGTTAAGCTTTGATGAGCTCAATACGCAAAAACAAGTGGTATTGGTGGAATTTACGTCGCAAAGTACATCCCCGTGCATCTCTACACTCCCTGTGCCTCGCTTCCAACCCATGGAGGTGATTAAAGGAGACTTACAAGCTATTGAAAAAGCCATCAACGCAAGCGAGGCAATTGCCCAGGCATCAAAGACTGATTCAACCAATGGCGCAGATACTGATAGCAATAAAAGTGCGGTGTGGCTTTGCATTGAAGTGGAAACACAAGACTACCTTTCTGATTTACAGCAACGGGTTCAGCAATTTTTAGAGGGCAAAAACGCTGAGATTCTGCAGCTTAAACGGGTACGTCAGCGCACAGCGAAAAGCTTGAGCGAAACGCAAAATGTTCAGCTTAGTGAGTTGTCTGTTAAAGATGTATTTGAAGCGCGTCTGGCCTTGGCGTCTTTAGACGAAACATCTGCGGACACCGTAACCGAAGCGATAGAACCACAGTCAAAAAGTACACCGCTGTCGCGTATTGATCGCATTAGGCATTTGTTTTCTGATGCCGTAGAGCTTGTGCATACAAACAAAGAGGACTTAGCAAACAAAGAAGAGACAGAACCGCTAAGCACGTTGAGCGGCAGTGCGTCGGCTTCTGAGCAAAACCAAGCAACACAAGGCGAAGCATAAATGAGAATACTGACTTTACGCCTTAAAAATCTCAATGCCCTGAAAGGAGAGTGGAAAATTGATTTCACTCAATCGCCTTTTATCGACAATGGTTTGTTCGCAATTACCGGCCCCACGGGGGCAGGCAAGACCACGTTGCTAGATGCCATCTGCTTGGCGTTATATCACCAAACTCCTCGTCTTGGTGCTATTTCTACTTCGAACAATGACATTATGACTCGCGGCACAGCCGAGTGTTTGGCCGAAGTAGAATTTGATATTAAAGGCAAAGCCTATCGAGCATTTTGGAGTATGCGCCGAGCGCGAGGAAAGGTTGACGGTAACTTGCAAAGTGCTGATGTAGAGCTGGCAGAAGTTGAAAGCGGCGATGTTTTAGCCACGCAAGTGAGACCTAAAAATGAAGAAATAGAAAAACTGACCGGCCTTAATTTTGCGCGCTTTACAAAATCGATGATGTTATCGCAGGGTGATTTTGCCGCCTTTTTAAATGCTAATGAAGGTGACAGAGCAGAGCTTTTAGAAGAGCTGACGGGAACAGAAATTTACGGGCAAATTTCTCAAACAGTGCATCAACAATTTAGCGATGCCAAACAAAAGAAAAAAGAATATGAATTGAAGCTTGAAGGGGTTACCTTACTCAGTGATGAGCACGTTGCACAGTTAAAACAAGAGCAAGCCAGTACCCAGCAGCGGATAGAAGCATTTAATAAGCAACTAGCCGAATTGCAACAACAGCAACAATGGCAACTTGCAGTAAAAAGCAACGAACAGGCGCTTTATGACGCGAAACAAGCTCAAAATTCAGCGAATGATGCCATTAATGGGGCAGAGCAAACGCTTGCGCGTTTAGCACAAAGCGAACCGGCAGAAAAACTTCGTGTGCCCTACTTACAGCGCAATTCACTTCAACAGGATGTTACCCGCTACCAAAACAGTGTGAACCACAAAGCAGCTCAACTACCGGAATTGCAAAGCAAAAAAAGGCAGTTAATTGCAGCCGCTAGTCATGCTGAATCAGAACTTAATGAAGCCAAAGCGCAAACTGCGGCCCTTGAAAAGCGTATACATGAACACGTCATTCCCCTTGATAGTGACATAGCGCAACATATCAACGCGCAGCAAAAAGCCAATGAAGCATCACAGCGTTTAACGCAAACGCTAGAACAGCTAAAAACGCACCGTGCGGATACCGAAAGCGCTTCGGCGGAGAATAAATCAACGCTGGCGACATTAGAGACCTTCCTAAGCGAGCACAGCGCATTACTCGGTATGGCTGAATTTATGAGTGGATGGGGCGAAACCGCTCGCTACATAGACAACGAGCAACAGCAACTAAAAGCGCTAACGGAAGCCTTAAGTAAAGAAAGGGAAGTGCTAGCCACACTCGATGGCTCAATAGAAGAAAGTCAGCAAGCATTGAGCGTACTGACGGATAATTACAACGCTGAAAAAACGAGGGTAGCCCACTGTGAACAGGCGTTACACGCAGTACTTAGTAACACTAGCAAAGCCAGTTTGCAGCAAGAGCGCGATATAAAGCTAAACCATTGGGATAATTTGGTGCAGCTAGCCCATGTTCAACAGCAATATCTTGTGTGTGAAGAGGATAAAGCGTCTCTTACCGCTCAACAAGATGCACTCGCTAGCACGCTTTTACAGCAACAAGCAGAGCGAAACAGCTTAGTTCAGGCGTATAAAGCAACCCGCAGTAACTTAAAAGATATTGAGGCGCTTATTGCCCTTGATGCAGAAGTGGCTCACTTGCGTGCGCAATTAAAAAGTGGAGAACCTTGCCCGGTATGCGGGGCTAATGAGCACACCACGTCTAGCGTGACCATAGATGTGCCAGACACCATTGCTAAGCGAGACATCACGAAGCAGCAGCTTGATGACATAGAACAAAAAGGGGCCAAGGCAAAAGACAGTGTCACGCAAACCGAGCTGACGCTTGCCCAAGTGGAAAAGCAAATTACTCAGGCTCACTCACAAAGTGAGGCGCTACTTGTTAAATGGCACAGGATCTCAAACCAACTGTGCACCGATATTCCTCGTTTTAAAGAGGTGAAAGTAGACACTGCCCAAAGTGTGGAGAAGTTTACTCAGCAGTTTAAAACCCGTTTAGATGAAATAAATGTGCAGGTAAAGCATATTGAGCAATGTGAACAGGCGCTCAATACTGCAACGCAACGAGCGAGCCAAGCACACACTACTTTGCAAGCTGAACAGTCTGCCCATGCGATGAATCAGCAACAGAGGGAGACATTGGCAAAGCAAATACGCGAACGCCAAAATGAATTGACGCACAAAACCAAGGCGGTTAACGAGAAAGTGGCTGCATTGAGGCAAGATATTAGTGCCCATCATGATTCTTTTTCAGCGAGCGAAAGTGACGCTACCGAAAGCCAAGCACCGGTCATGGGCCATATTCTTCACTGGTTAAATGAAAAAGCCGACGCGCTTAAAACCTATAAGCAAAAGCAACAGCAGCGCGACGCACTTAAAGACGAGTTGCAAAGTGTTAATGAAACATTACTGCTAATAGACCGCGATATCGAAAGTGCGCAGGCGCAACTTAAGGAAGTGTTAACCCAATTAACACAGCACGAAGAGAAATTGGTTGCGCTGCGGAATACCCGCCTAAACATTTTCCCGGAAGCTGATATTGATGAAGCTCGAAGCAAAGCACGAAAAAAAGTCGATGATGCAGAACAGCAACTGAGTGACACCAAAGCAGAGCTGCAAAATACAGATAACGCGTTATCCCGTTTAGAGGCTGAAATTGCGCAGCTCAATGGGCAAATGGCTGAAAAGCAACAGGCGCTCAATGACGCCACTGAGGCTTTTAACGCCAAACTGGCAGACAGCCCCTTTTCCAACGAACAAGCTTTCAGCAATGCGTTACTCGATGAAGAAACCCGAATGGGCTACGTTGAACTTCAAAAGCGCTTAACCCATAAAAAGCAGCAGGCAGACTTGTTAGTAGAAAATGCATTGGCCACCCAAAAGTCGCTGTCAGCTAAAGCGCATGCCGAACGCTGGGCGCAGTCGTTAGAACACCATGGTTCAGAGTGGGTAGGGCTGCAAATAACTGAAATCGCGCAGCAAAGAGATGGGCTTTTATCGTCGTTAGGGCAACTTGAGCAACAACTTCACGCGAACCATCAAGCCCGTGAAAAGCAGCAAAAACTCGTGGATGAAATGGCAACGTTTGAAGCCTATTACGACGACATTACCTATTTGCATTCGCTTATCGGTTCGGCCAGTGGAGATAAATTCAGGCGTTTCGCACAGGGATTAACGCTAGATAATCTTGTTCAATTGGCCAACCAGCAGCTAGACAAGTTGCACGGTAGGTATCAGTTAAGCCGTAAAGAAAATGAGGGACTGGGCTTAAGCGTGCTGGATACTTGGCAGGGCGATGTGGAGCGAGACACCAAAACTTTGTCAGGCGGAGAGAGCTTTTTAGTGAGTTTAGCGTTGGCGCTAGCGCTGTCAGACTTAGTGAGCCACAAAACCAGTATCGACTCGCTATTCCTAGATGAAGGCTTTGGTACCTTAGATGCTGAAACCTTAGATGTCGCGCTCGACGCGTTAGACAACCTGAATGCCAGCGGCAAAATGATTGGTGTCATTAGCCATATTGAAGCGATGAAAGAGCGCATCCCCACGCAACTAAAAGTTATCAAACGCAACGGGGTAGGATTAAGTGCATTGGATGCAAGGTATAGGGTTGCGTAATATGTAGTGGCTCATATGTGTGATTCATACTAAGCAATTGAGCAGTCATTTCAATTTACTCATTTGCTTTTCTCGGTATTCAGACGGTGATAGGTTTTTAAGCGTTTTAAACTCTTTGTTGAAGCTGGACTTCGTTTGAAATCCGGAGTCAAGCATAACTGATGTAATTGACCGTTTTATCCCCACTAAGATGAACACCTGCTGTCCGCTGGTATCTCCATAACCTTCCTGATAATACTGGTATAGCTATTGCTATTCCAGAACCCAGTTGTGCATGACTGACCATATTTTTAGGGACAAAGCTGGCAACCGTGGAAACACACTTAACTCACATTCTCGTTTTGGATATAAGATAATGAAAAGATTACTATATAGGTTTGTCGCGCTTTCACTGGGTTTTGCAAGCCCTCTAGCATTTTCTGCTGACGCAGCTCCGGTCTCAGATATGGAGCAGGTTCTTAAAAATCTGGTAGAGGAGAATCAGTTAATTGGTACACAATTTGTGGCAATCGTGAACGAAGAAGGGTTGGTGTCTTTTGACAAATTTTCACAAGAAACGCTACATTTTGACGAAAATAGTCAATTTTTGATTGCCTCACATACCAAAGCGATGACCAGCACTTTGGCGGCATTATTACATGCAAATGAGGAAATTGACTTAAACAAGCCAGTCGTTGGCTATAACAAAAATCTCATCACTAACCACAAGGTAGATGCACAAAGCATCACCCTTAAGCAGCTGCTCACACACACTAGCGGCTTTACCAGTATTCAGCATTCATTTAAAACCGCTTACTTAGGGTATGCCGACCAAGCCGAACTTGTTAACGCTCTAAATTTTAATACATTAGTTGCACCCAATAAGGGGTTCCGATACTCAAACACAGGTCCGATTGTTGCGGCTATGGCGTTCGAGTCAACGTTAGGGAAACCTTGGCAGAACCTGCTCAATGAACGTATTTTCTCACCACTTGGAATGACAAATACCACTCATGAAGTTCCCGACAAAATATTTCCCTCGATTGTCACCGCAAATAATGGCACAAGATTCCTGCAAGGACACTTTAAAACTAACCAAACTATGCACGCATCTGGCGGGCTAACGTCTACAGTCGCTGACCTCAGCCGCTGGCTGCAAGCCAATATTAAGCAAAGCCTAGGAAACGAAAAAGACTCGAAGCTATTTGAATTGATGCACAGCAAACAGGTTGAGCAAGACCGACAATATTTCACTTACCAGAGAACAGGCTACACGTTAGGCTGGGATGTAGCACAATACAATACTGAGACCTTGCTAACACGCTTCGGCACTTATGCGGGGTACAGCATCCATGTCTCGTTTATGCCTGAGAAAAAAATTGGCGTAATCAGCTTTACCAATCAGGATATTGCCTTTCTCTTACCACACGTCATCGCTAACTACGCATACAACACAATGTTGTCTAAAGACAATGCCCAGTCGCTCCTTGCTGAAGAATCACAGCGGTTGAAGCAGTTCGTTGACAAACAACGACTGTCTGCACCTTCTCCATCGCAAATCGTGCCTGCAGACGGCAAGGTTAACAGTCTAATTGGTTCTTACTTAAATACGCAAAACTGGCCGCAGATGACAATTTATGTTGAAGATAATCAGATAAAGGTAAGTTGGGGCGTATTAGAAGGTGTTCTTTTGAACGTTGACGGTGAGTATGTCGCTCATTTTGGTTCCATATCACGCCCTATTACCACATCAATGAATGATGACGGTGAATTCATGCTAACAAACGGTTCACTGGTATACCAGCAACAGTAAAAGGCTGGCTTATTTCACTATTCAATACCAATAATATTTTGTTTCTATCGAATTGATCAAGAAAGCGACTCTATCCTACTATTGCTTCGAAGAA
Source organism: Alteromonas australica (assembly GCF_000730385.1). Classification (NCBI taxonomy): domain Bacteria; kingdom Pseudomonadati; phylum Pseudomonadota; class Gammaproteobacteria; order Alteromonadales; family Alteromonadaceae; genus Alteromonas; species Alteromonas australica. The sequence continues at coordinate 935,853 of NZ_CP008849.1, forward strand.
AGCCGTCTGATTGACAGGCGCAATTAGACAAAAAGCGGACATTTGCCTGGAATTTTGGTACGTTGGATGATAAACGACTTAAACGAGCAAGCTTTTTAGCCGCTCCACAAGCCGCTCCGAATTCTGTTTAAGGGAACTAAATGAATTTTCAAGCTGAGCCAGTGACAATAAATGCGCTATTGTCAGTTAGTAAACAATATTTTATCCCTAGATACCAAAGAGAGTTTTCTTGGACAAAAGAAAACATTGATGAGCTATGGTCTGATTTGATTAATTCTATCATCCAAACGGAATCAGGCTATGAATGTGAAGAATACTTTATCGGGACGTTAGTCTTGGCTGGACCAGATGACAGCTTCGAGATAGAAGTTGTAGACGGGCAACAAAGATTAACCGTAATCACTATGTTAATCTCTGCATTGTGTAGAGCACTGAATAGCATAGGTGTAGTTCGAGCTGCGCAATCTACATTTGAAACTTACATAAAAGGCTCAGACCGAAGAGGAAACGAGTTTGCAAAGCTAGACAAGCGTTCTTCTACGAACTACTTTCAGTTATTAGTCCAAGACCTAGAGCCACATCAATGTATACCCCAATCTGAAGAAGATACCCTCGTTAAAAATGCCTTTGATCAAATTGCTAAACTAGTAGGTAAGCCCTCTTTAAAAAAACTATTTGGTTTAACTGGCAAGGTTAGTAACGAGAAATATATAGAAATCCTCAATATACTTTTAGATTTAATTGTTGACCACCTGAAAGTTATTCGAGTAAATGTGCTGAATAGCGATGATGCCTACACTATTTTTGAAATACTCAACGCTCGCGGAATAAATCTAAGTCCAGTAGACCTTATAAAAAATAAAGTATTGCAAGAATGGGGGACAACATACCCAATTGATTTTGCAAAAGATAGGTGGAATGGAATTGTCAGCACCTTATCTTCGAGAGAAATATCGGTAGGGTTAGAAGAGTACACAATTCATCATTGGACGACGAAATTTGCTTATACTAGTAAGCGAAATTTATATAAGGCGTTCAAGAAGCAGTGGGATGGGGGTAACTTAATAGCTGAGGATTATCTGCAAGAACTTCATGATGACTGCCTGAGTTATATAAAAATAGTTTCTCCATTATCGACAGATTGGCCGCAAGCTGATCAAAGGGATATCTTCAATTCACTAAGCGCTTTAAGAGTTTTTAACGTAAGCATCATGCGTTCATTTCTATTGTCACTGTTTAAGGCGCGCAATAGAGGTATACTAAAACAAGCTAAGTTAATTGATACTCTGAAAAAAATTGAAAATTTCCACTTCATGTTTAATTCAATTTGTAGCTTGAGACCATCTGGTATAGAGGGAACATATGCCAAGTCAGCACGAAAGCTATCAAACACATCAGATAGCCGAGAAGCCAGAGAAACGATTGATGAACTTTTAACCACCTTAAGTCAGAAGAAACCGACTCAAGAAAATTTCATAGATAAATTTAATAAATTACAGTTTGTTAACGGGAACACCTCCCATAAAAAGCTGATTCAATATATATTTATTAAATTTGAGCGATCATTGAGGAACAGTAATGAGTTTGAACCAAGTGATTTATCAATAGAACATATCTTGAGCCAATCTACATCTGACATAAATAAAGAAATAATAGGCTCTATAGGTAATTTACTACCGCTGGGTCAAAGTTGGAATGGTCAAGCAAATGTCAGTGACTTTTCTATTAAAAAGCAAATTTATCAGAATTCTGATTACCGAATCGTGGAGGAATTCTTAGCATCAGAAACACAAGATCATTGGACACCAGAAAATATAAGTACTCGCACAAATACACTCGCTCTTCGCGCATATACCGATGTTTGGAATTAGCTCCTAAACTAATGACCCTTCAAAGTGTGCTTCTAATGAGCTTGAGCTGTTGTCTCTGTAAAGTAATTAAGTTGTAGCAACTGGCATATTGGCTAAATTGCATTGGTATAAGTCTGAATGCCTGTATATTTAACGGGCAAGCCCTATCTGACTCTACTATTTCCGCTATTCGCTCATTTTCGCAATTCACCACTAAGTATCAGGAACGACCGCTTCACGTACACAAGAGGCCGTCAGATTTGGATACACTTAATCACCGAACTTTAAGCTAAAAGCGCTAGTGTTTTGGCTAAAATTAAAACGAAGTGTGGCAGCCTACTTACTAGCGCATCAGCAGGTTTACAGCAACCGACGCGCTTAAATATCCCTTTTTAATCGTTTATTGACTGTTTCGAGATTTTGCTAAATCTTCGCTTAGATTTTTAGCAAGTTCTTGAATCTTTGGAATAGAAGCTTGCATTAAAGTCTGTGATATTTGCATCGATTCTTGCATCACTGCTGGCATCTTTAACAATAGAGACTGCCCTGTTTCTGTTTTGTAAAATGCCAAAATATCGTTAATTTCCTTTTCCGTGAAATTATTATCGTAGATATTGACAATGAGGGGCTCCATTTTGGCCCAGCTCATTTCTTCATTCATGATGAGAACCATCTGACTGTAATAATCATCAAAAATTTCTTGCTCAGAAGGTTGAACCCTCAATTGCGTGGACATGTTCTGCATCATTGCTTCCATTTGCGAATACATTTGCTCAACCATGGAGTCCATATCCATTACATTTACTAGCTCATTTAATTTTGCTTGCTTTGATTCACTGTCGGCATAGGAGTAACAAGAAGTCGCTAAGAGTATCGTGATGAGTAGAGATTTAATTTTCATTGTAAACATTCCTTAATTTAACGATGAGGTCTAACTTTTAAATAAGACGCCCAGCGAGCGTGCGTCCCTGCGAACCAAGTCTGCAATGGCATTGATAAATTACTTGTTCTCGGCAATGCGCCACAACACACCACTAGGGTCTGTCACACAAAACTCCAGCATTCCCCAAGGTTGAACAACCAATTCAGTAACCTTGGTATCAAACTCTTCAGTGAGATTTAGTGTTTGGATGTGTTCATACCAATGTTGTGCATCTTCCACCAAAAGGTGCATCATAAAGTTGTTACTGTGGACCGGTTTATAAAAGTCCTGAAGTAAAAATGAGCAAGCACCTAATTTAAAATAAGCGATATCCCCGAATTCGGATACCAATTCAAAGCCAATCAACTGATAAAAGCGCTTGGAGCATTCAACGTCCTTTGCAGGAACAAAGGGTTTTATTTCGCGTATTTTTAAATTTACCACTTCTTACTCTAATTCCTTTAGACGGCTTGTTGCTCAAGCGATTAAATAGCTTGAATAAAGTCTATAAACTTGGAACGATGCGCTTTATGTTTCAATATAGACCATCGAATTTTATAAATTAAGGGATTTTATGTTTTATCTATTTCCATTTGGGCGTGTGGCTACTGCAGACGGCGTCATTATTTACGGAGCAGGCGAAGTCGGTCAGTCATTTGTACGGCAATTAAACGTGTTAAATTTATTTCCAACCATATACATGGCAGACAAAAAATTTACTTCGCCACAAACAATAGAAAACATTCGTTATGTCCCTGCAGAGGAAGTGGCGAGTTTGCCCAACTACCCTATCGTTGTCGCTTCAGTCAAATTTGGTGGCGAAATAAGCCAGAGTTTAGTTTCCCAAGGTGTAAGCCAAGATAGGATTGTTACTATTGATAGTAGTTATGCACTGGAAGAGAGTCAGGTAGAGCCTCATTCCTACAACTGGAATGAGTACTATAACAATGCTGAAGGGCATAACGAAGTACATTTCCATACCTATCTTGAACCCTTAATGAATAAATACCACTTCGACTTTTCGAATGTTTTGGATTTTGCCTGTGGGAAAGGAAGGATTGCAGAGCTTTTAAGTACTTTTTCAGGTTCGCTAACTTGTGTGGATACAAATGACGAAGCCATCGCGTATTGCTCGGAACGTTTTTCTAATAAAGATAACGTAGTTTGTAAAGTCAGTGAGCCAGAAAGTATCCCTGTAGACAGCGGCAGTATGAGCTTTATCTATAGCTGGGATGCCATGGTACATTTTGATTATAGAAGTATTGATTACATATTAACTGAGTTTAGCCGAGTATTAAAAAGTGGTGGTCAGGCTGTCATACATCACTCAAACGCAAAAGGGCATAGCAGTTTTGAAGCTGACAAAAACTGGAGAAAAAACCCACATTGGCGTAGTGAATTTAACGCTCAAGATATGGCGCACATCTGCCAAAAGAGTGGCTTTATCATTGAAGAGCAATTGGTTATCGATTGGGGAGTAAAATCCCTAGATTGTATTTCGGTGATAAAAAAGCGCTAAAGCTAATCTGAAACTTACAGGCGGGGTGAAGATTTATTCACCTGAAGTCTGGTTACTATTAGTAAACAATAACAGTCACTTTTTATTCATAAAAGCGCAATCAAAAACTCATTGAACGATCGTTCACTGCATGGTTGAATGCCTATTCACATAAATAGGAATGTCACTATGCTTAAATTTTTCTTTCACCATACGCCTAACCCAATGAAAGTGGCTTTGTTTCTTGAGGAAACAGGGCTTGATTTTCAATTGGTACCCGTGGATACCCTAAAAGGCGACCAACATACCCCGGAGTTTCGTTTAATTAACCCTAATGGCAAAACCCCGGCTATTGAAGATAATGGTCAGCGTGTATTCGACTCGAACGCGATACTCATGTATTTGTCGGAAAAAACAGGCAAATTAGGTGGCAAACCTGAAGACAGAGCAGAGTTGTTGTCCTGGATGATGTTCATTGCCACAGGGTTAGGTCCATACTCTGGTCAATGTGTTCATTTTAGGCATGCGGCTCCCAAAGAAGGGTTAGAGTATGCCGTTAACCGTTATTTACGGGAAGCGCAGCGTCACTATGAAGTGCTCGATTCTCATTTAGCGAATAGAGAATTTATTGTGGGCGATGAATACACGATTGCTGATGTGGCCGCCTGGGGATGGATAGATAAAGCCAACGTGGTGCTAGGTGAAGAGGGGCTTAAGCCTTATCCAAATCTATCGGCATGGTTTGATAAAATAAACGGGCGACCTGCTGCGCTAAGAGCCAGAGACATTGCTAAGGGTATTGAGTTTAAAACAGAATTTGATGAAGAAGCCCGTCGTGCCTTCTTTCCATCAAACTATCCAAAAGCATAAGTTATTTGTTTCACGCCATATTGAGTATGGCGTGTTTGCACCCCTTTTCAATAAGCCTTTTTAATGTTTTTTCAAACACTGCATGCCGTGTTATTTTTAGTGGGTTAAACCAAGCCGTGGTTTAAAAAGTATAATCCAGCAATACACACTCACAAAGATGACAGAAGTGAATAGAATGAATAAACAAAATGATGGCATAAGATCCTGGTTGAAATGTCTTGGCGCAGTATCTGTGATGTTGGGGCTTTCAGCATGCAGTGATAGTGAAGTGGCCGATGTATCTTTGGGGCTTTTTACCACCAAAGACATTAAAATTGATGCATTACAAGACCCAGACATTCCGGGCGTAACTTGCCATATATCCAGCATTGAAGCGAATTTGGATTTGTCTGATCCTTCTGACAGCGCCATTGCTTGTAGGCAAACGGGGCCAATTACGCCCGCCATGCTCGCCAATATTGATACTTCTGATTCGGGGGATATTATTTTTAGAAAATCGAAAAGTGTTTTCTTTAAAAATATGAAAGTAAGGCGAATATTCGACGCGAATTCGCAAACCCTGATGTACTTAACCTACAGTACGAAAGAAACCTCTGGCAGTTACAAACACAGCTTATCTACCGTGCCGTTGTGGGGTACACAAGCGTATGTAAGCAACTAAGGATGGGTTAGGTACAAAAGCGTGCCTAAAAGTTACACCCCCCACTAATTCGACGAACCAAATGTCGGGGGGGGATGTGCGAACGTCATCTTGTTTTTTATTCGGCTTTAGAAAAAACGCGAAAACATCAACATGGCATTAAATGCGCTGTCGCTGTCGGTAAGAGGGCTATCACTGATACTGTCATCATAAAAGGTTGCACCTATTTGAAACCGCGTCATTCCACCCCAAAAAATAGGTGTGGAAACAGCAAGGGCAAGCTCGGTATTCACTGCGCTATCGCCCTTGTAAGCGGCACGAGTTGTCGTGGCTTCTGCTGCGGTTACGCCATAGTAGTAGTCAACGTAATGGTTGTCTTGAAACGTAACACCCACACTGGGCTCTATCACAAATGGCCCTGTTCTAAACGCTTTGCCAATGCTGGCCGTGGCCTGATAACCATTGAAAGTGCCTAGGATATCGGCGTTTGAAGCCAGTTCGTAAGTCCATCCATTTTTGGCATAACGCAAGCTTAGCCCTGCACCAAAACTGAAATCTCTGTCCTCCATGCCGTTAAACACAGCACTGTCATCCTCTTCATAGCCTGCAAAGATGGGCACGAGCTGGGCATCAAGGGTGAATCCGTCGTCTTGCAATAACTGATAACCTACAAAGGGCCCGTATACCCGCAAGCGTTCGCCGACATAACCTATGATGGGAATAGGTACTATGCGGTTATCAAAGTCTGTGTACACGTCTTGAGACGCAGCAATACCTACCCCCCACATCCAGCCTTGCGGGGAGTTATTGGGTGATTGGGCGAAGCTTGCAGTTGAAAAGGTAAGTGCGACAATCGCGCCTAATAAGCTGGTTTTCATTATTGGCTTTCCTTAATAGCGTAAAAGGAATACAGAGCGGCGTTTTAATTCGATCACTCGGTGAATTTATTCTAAATCGAAGGTGTAATCCAGTAGTTGAATGTCTTGTGCGAAGTGCTTATCCACCATCGCTTTCGTTTCATCGGTGTAATAGGCTTGATACTCTTGCCTGTCTGTGGCTTTACGTCTATGGGGTAAGGGTTTCTTCTTTAGTCCTAATCTATCGCAAACATAATGATAGTCTTGTTCGAACGTTTCATATTGGCCAATAAAGTCGGTAAGCAAGTTTCCGTGTAGGTCTATTAGATAATCGGTTTGCAGTTGTAGCGACGTGTCTATGTGATATTGATAAGGGCGTTCAGGGTCGAATTTCCAGCGCATGAAGCTAGTAAATGATTCATGCCCCTCCATTAAATGCGGGCGCTCTCGTTTAATGTGGTGATAAGAACTCACTTGCAAGTCCCATGGATTGCGAACAAACGCAAATTTGAACAGCTTATTAAAGTATTCGTCGGGGAGCATTTCTTTCGCAGCAATAATTTTTGCATGGCGAGGAAAACGACTAGCAAGCTTGTGGCCACAGAACTGACTCATTTTATGGCAAAGAAACTGAGGGAAAGAATACGGATGCCCCCACCGATAAGAGGCTAGCGAACCTCGGATACTGGTGCCGCCCGTTTTTGCAATATGAACAAAAAGAAACTGTTTACTATGGGAAAGCAACATTCAAGAATGTCCTTGTTTTTGTTTGAAAATCCGTTTAGAAGTATGCCTCAGGATTGTGACAACTTATTATATAAAAGCGACAAAGTGATCGCCTTACACAAACCTTACCTAAGGTGGTGGCATTTTGTACAGCGGTTTTACATTATGCTGAAATGCATTGCTAAAATGTCTGCCATGTTGGCGAGACTAAGCCCAGTTTAGTTAATACACAGGATACCCAATGAGCCCATGCGAATATTTCATCGGAATTGATGGCGGCGGAACTCAGTGCAGAGCACAGCTGGAAGATAGCGATGGTTATGTTCTGGGTACAGCTACCTCTGGGCCTGCAAATATCGTCAGCAACAAAGTGCAGGCTACACAATCTATCCTCATGGCGGTAAATGGTGCAGTAGAAAGCAGTGGCCTTTCTATCGCGCTTAATGAATTGCATGTGGCAGCGGGGCTAGCGGGCGCGAATGTGGCAGCAGCAAAAACGACGTTTGATGCCCAACATTGGCCTTTTCGTACATATGCTACGCTAAGCGATTTACATGCGGCTTGCTTAGGTGCCCATAAAGGAGAAGACGGCATTTTAGTTATTTGCGGAACCGGTTCTGCGGCCACCTGTTATAGAGAAGCAGGCTTTTCCGACAAGGGTGGATACGGTTTAACGTTAGGAGACAATGGTAGCGGCGCCTGGTTAGGGGTGGAGGCGGTTAGGCATACCCTTTTATGTATCGACGCCCTTACTAGTCACTCGTTGCTATCGCGAAATATAATGACGCATTTTGGCGTGGTCGATGGCGTTGATATGATTGAAAAAACCATGCATTTTTGCGCCTCAGACTTTGGCAAGCTCTCGCCTTTGGTGTTTGCGGCGTTTAATGAAGGGTGTGAGGCAGCCGCTAGCATCATTCATTTAGGCGCGGGGTATTTATCCCAATTAATACGTAGCATGAGCCAAGACAGACCCTTGCCCGTGGCTTTAGTGGGTGGCCTCGCTGAGCCTTATCAACCTTTACTTGGTAAGGATATTTCAAAGCAACTTTGCGTACCTGCACATAACGCACAAAAAGGGGCGATTCACTATCTTAAAGAAACCTTATTAAAGAGCAATGCCGAGCCACCCCTTAAAACTTAACCCTACAGATTGCATTAGAAAGGTTAATGTTAATTTTTAGTTGAATTAACACTTAATTTACTTTTTACTTAACCTATTAAAGCTGATGCGGTTTTCTGTTTGCCTGGTGGGTATCACTATTGGAAAAGCGATCAGCACTATACTAATAAAAATACATCCAAGAAGGGTGGATCTGCTTTCTAAGAGCATGCTCTTGGTGATTCAAATGGATATTGAGTTAACAGGGGTTAACCATGACTTACCGAGTAGCAATGGCCATTTCTGGCGCTGTGTCTTTAGGTTCTTATGAAGCAGGGTGTGTGTATGAGTTACTCAACGCCTTCAAAGAGCACAACGCCAACCCGCAAAATACACCCATAGAAATAGACGTACTTACTGGCGCAAGTGCCGGAGGTATGACAGCGGCAATGATAGCGCAAAAGCTGTTGTACGATAAAGATGCCCTAGACGGAGAAGAGAGCAACGTTGGCTACAAAGCCTGGGTAAAGTCGGTAGATATTGATGGCTTATTAATGGCCTTTGAAGGCGATAACGCGAAGACGTCGCTGTTATCAAACGGCTTTATTAAAGACATTGCGAATAAGCTTATCCTTAATAGGTACGCCGCGACACCTGCACCGCAAGAACGTGATCCTCATACCGCCAGTGCGGAATTTATTCGCTTAGGGTTGGCTATGTCTAACTTAAATGGCGTTGATTATAATGTACAAGTTTTTAGCTATGGGACGGAATCGCTGGCACAAGATACCTTCACGCAAACCCGTCACCAAGATAGGTTTACCGAAGTTTTAGGGTGGCATTCAGATACCTTTTCTCATTGGGAAAACATTACCACAGCATCTCGGGCATGTGGGGCGTTTCCGCTTGCGTTTTCGCCAATTAGAATGACACGACAATGGCAACATGATGACTACAAAGCGAGAGATGCGGTTAAATTTGAGGAAAACGAGTTTTGCTTTGTTGACGGAGGTACTTTCAATAATTATCCGCTAGGTATGGCAGTGGATTTAGCCAAAATGAACGACACCGAAAATACAGACTACAAACGGCGTTTCTATTTTTATATATCGCCAACAAAGCGAGAGAGCACCGCGAATCCCACGTTTAACAGTGATACCTCAAACCTGTTAGAGATTGCCGCTCAACTCGGTACCAGTATTTTTACCCAAAGTGGTTTTCAAGAATGGTTGATACAAGCGAAAAACAACGCTCTCATTATACGTTTAGACGAGCAAGCCATTACACTAAGAGATGAGTTTTATTTACTGTCACAAGAGAGCATAGCCGCTGAGCAAGCCATAATAACGCCACTCATTTTGCAAACGTTTAGCGGTAACAATGGGGATGAAAGCTACGAAAACGCTTTTGCTCGACTAGCCGAGCAATATGCCGAAGATGTAAAAGACAAGCCGTTAAGCCCTGATGCCTTTAAGTTGTGGATTGATAACATTGCGGTGCTGGAGAAAAGCGCAGAATTAGGCCTTAAAGATTTAAAAACAATATACACAATTTCGGCTGACGAAGACCGTTTAGTGGGTGATTTACTTCAATCTTTTTTGGGCTTCTTTGATGAAAAGTTTAGGCACTACGATTATCAACGGGGGCGCTTAAACGCCATGCATGTGATAAACGGTATATTAAGCGGAGAAAATACGAGTGAAAAAGGGGTAAAGCAACTCATACCTGGCGAACATTTACCGCTGAATATTTCTGCTAGAGATACGTCTACGTTAGACGCCTATTTTGCCAACTCAACATTAAATAAAATATCTGTTAAAGACGTGGACAAACCCACCAGAGATCGAGTTTTTAAACGCGTAAAGTCGAGGTATTACCTGATTGCGAAAGATTCCGGCTTGGGGTGGATTATACGCACTGCCTTATGGAATTTTGTGGTGAAACAGAAAGTGAGAAAAGCGCTGTACCTGTAGCGGCTTCCAGCTTATATAGTAAAGAAAATAGGGGGGCGTAGCCCCCCTGTTTCTATCAATTTACGCGGAAATTTAAGCCAGTGAAACAGTTATATCTCTGCAGAGTGAGCCAAAAACTCTTCGTAATTACCGTCGAAGTGGTTTAACTGTTTGTTTTTGATTTCAATAACCTGCGTGGCCAATGAAGAGACGAATTCTCTATCATGACTGACAAAGATAACCGTGCCGTCAAACTTATAAAGGGCATTATTCAACGCCTCGATTGACTCCATGTCCATATGGTTGGTCGGTTCATCTAGAATCAGTACATTGATGTCTTGCAGCATGAGTTTGCCAAACAATAGCCGGTTCTTTTCACCACCAGAACAAACCTGAACCTTTTTGTTGAAGTCGTCAGAGCTAAACAGTAGTCGTCCAAGCATACCTTTTATTTGTAAGTCATCGTGCTTAGGGCTGCGCCATTGGCTCATCCACTCAAACAAGGTGATATCGTCAGAAAAGAATTTAGCGTTATCTTGCGGAATATAGCCAATGGCCGCATTTTCAGCCCACTTAAGGCTACCTTCTGTCGGGTCTAAATCACCCACAAGGCATTTCAGTAAGGTGGTTTTACCTGCACCATTTTCACCGATAATTGCGAGTCTTTGGCCCGCTTCTAACAGCAAGCTGGCGTTACTGTATAGAGGAAGTTCAGGGTAGCTATGACCCAATTCTTCTAGGGTAATGGCTAATCTGTGAAGCTTTTTGTGTTGCTTAAACACTATATATGGCTTGCGACGGCTAGACGCTTTCACTTCAGCTAATTCAATTTTCTCCAAACGACGCGCTCTCGATGTGGCTTGCTTGGCTTTAGAGGCATTCGCTGAGAACCGTGCGACGAAGCTTTGAAGCTCTTCAATTTCCGCTGACTTTTTAGCATTTTCATTGTGTAACTGTTCTTGAACCAGCATCGCCGCTTGAATGTAGTCATCGTAATTACCGGGGTAAACACGTAATTCACCGTAATCGATGTCGGCCATATGAGTGCAAACAGAGTTTAGGAAGTGTCTGTCGTGAGAAATAATAAGCATGGTTGATTTACGCTTATTCAATTCATCTGCTAACCAACTAATGGTATAAATGTCCAAGTTGTTGGTAGGCTCATCGAGCAGCAATATATCCGGTTCAGCAAAAAGTGCCTGGGCAAGCAAAACACGCACTTTCTTACCTGGTGCCACTTCTTTCATTAAGCCAAAATGGTAGCTTTCATCAATGCCTGCTGAGTTGAGTATATCTCCCGCCCTTGCTTCTGCAGTGTAGCCGTCCATTTCAGCAAATTGTGTTTCTAAGTCGGCGACTCGCATGCCGTCTTCTTCACTCATTTCAGCCTTGCTGTAAATGGCGTCACGTTCTTGCTTAACTTCCCATAGCTCACGATCACCCATTATCACAGCATCAACCACACTAAATTCTTCAAATGCGAATTGATCCTGGCTCAAAATCCCCAATTTAGTCCCTGGCGCCATAGAAACGTTGCCAGAGGTAGGGGTAAGCTTACCACTTAATATTTTCATGAAAGTAGATTTGCCGCAGCCGTTTGCGCCAATGAGGCCATAACGGTTGCCATTGCCAAACTTGGCAGAAATGTTTTCAAACAGCGGCTTAGAGCCAAACTGCATGGTGATATTTGCGGTGGTAATCAAAACAGGTATCCAGCGGGTAAAAATAGAAGAAAAGCTGCTTTCATAGGTATTAGAAGAATACGCCATGAAGCTTGTAGCTATGGGCGCGCACTATAAGGAATTCATGGCCATCTGTCGAGGAAATTTTGAGCATTTAGGGAATATCCCCTTTGTATAATTGAACCTAAAGTCAGCATGCAAAGTAAAAATGACAGAAGTTTAATAAATAACATTGGAAAAGGTATTTCATGAAGATTTTAACGAAGTTTTTAGCGGGCGCGCTGAGTGCGCTAGTATTAGTAGCAGGTAATGTGCACGCGGAAGCGATTAGTTCAGATAGCGTAATGCAAACTCAGTCTGCACAGTACAATAAGCAACAACTTCTTGCCATGGTTAGCCGCGAAGATGTGCAAAATAAACTTATGAGTTTAGGGGTAGACAGTAATGATGCGGTGGCGCGTATTAATGGCATGACTGAAAGTGAAATCGCAAAGCTTAATCAAGAGCTTAATCAAGCGCCAGCGGGTGGCGTTGTGGGTGCGGTGCTTACCGTTTTAGCCATTATTGCTATTCTAGATTTAGTGGGCGTCACCGATGTGTACCCATTTATTCGCCCAGTGAACAGCTAGAAGTATGAAGCCTATTGTTAAAGCCTGCATTGTTGCAGGCTTTTTAGTGTTAGCCGGGTGTCAAGGGACACCTCAAACCGACCAATTGGCCAAGGCCACGCCTGTGGGGTTGGTGAGCGCCCACCAAATCGATAATGTACCTTTCATTGCGCAACAGCAATATTATTGCGGCCCCACGACACTCGCTGAAGTATTTGGCTTTTATGGTACGTCAGTCAGCGCCAATGATATTGCACCTAAAATTTTTATTCCCGACAAAGAAGGGAGTTTGCAGTTAGAAATGGTGACGGCCACCCGCCAGTACCAATACCTACCTTACCAAACCCAAGGTTCGCTTACCCTGATAATGCAGTTTATTAGCGACGATATTCCCGTCATTGTTTTTCAGAATTTATCCATCTCATTGTTACCCCAATGGCACTACGCCGTTGTAACCGGCTTTGATTTAACTAAGAAAACCATAACTTTGCACACTGGGGTGACAAAAGACCATGAAATGTCATTTTCCCTTTTTGAAAAAACCTGGGGCCGGGGGAATTATTGGTTACTTGCGCCTGTTCCACCTAGCGTAACAAGCGAACATATGGTGCCCTTTACCTATGTTAGCGCCGCGTACGATATGCTTAAAGTGGCAGAAAATAACCCCATTCAACAAACCCAGGCATTAGCGTTTTTGCAAAGTGCGACCCAACAATGGCCCAGCCAATGGCTAGCCTATTTCTTATTAGCAAACTTCTATTTAGAGACGCAGCCAGATTTAGCCCGTGAGTGGTTTGAAAAAGGTTACGCGTACGGAAAGGGGCAGAAGCCCTATGTGCACAATTACGCGCTCGCGTTAATAAAGACAGGCCAGCAGGAAGTGGCAAAAAATGTATTGGCCAATGCAACAGACACTTTTCCTAACGACAGCGAGCTTTTAGCACTTAAAGAGCGCTTGGCGGCTAAAAACAGCCCGTAAATACCAGTGAAATAAGACTGTTACGGAATGGGAAGAACAGTTAAATGTTCATCTAAAACCAGCATGGCATTGGCATAGCCCGGTTTAATTGCCCCAAATTTCTGGTGAATGTTGGCGGCGCGAGCGGGCGTTGAAGTCAGCATTTTTAGGCATTCTTGAAGCGGGATATGAGCCTTGAAATGGGCATTTTGCAGCGCCTCAACGAGGGTTAAAACCGACCCTGCCAAATTCCCATTTGAGGTAAGGAGTTTGCCGTCTTTCAAATAAATTGTGTCATCACCGTAGTTAAATGACATATGACGACTGGCAGAGGGCGCCATTGCATCGGTTACCATGAATAGCCGATGACTACCCAACGCCCGATAGGCAGCTTGCAAACTGATGGGGCTAACGTGGATCATGTCGGCAATGATACCGGCGTATGCATCCGCAGAGGCCATTGCACTGCCCACTAACCCTGGTGCCCGGCCAGTGAACCCTGACATAGCGTTAAATAGGTGGGTAAAGCCAATCGCTCCAGCACTTAACGCCTCATTAGCTTGCTCAGCACTGGCATTTGAATGGCCTAAAAATACAATTATACCGTGAGACACAAGCTGGCGAATCTGCTCGCCAGAGACAGTTTCTGGGGCAACGGTGACAATAACTTGCCCCATATCTTTGCGGCAATAAATCGCTATTTCTTCCTGACTTAAGGGGCGAATGTGTTTACCTTCGTGCATACCTTTTTTGCTGTCGCTAAGGTGGGGGCCTTCAAAGTGAACGCCAGCAATCCCTTGAATGCCTTCAGCACGCACCTGGGCAACTGCATCGGCACTTTGCTTCATCACATCAATATCATCAGTGATCACAGTAGGAAACATGGCGCTTGTGCCTGTAGCGGCGTGAGCGTTAAACATGGTGTGCAGGCACTCAGGGGTGGGCGTATGGTTAAATTGCATACCGCCCCCGCCATTAATTTGTAAATCAATGAAACCGGGCACCAGTAAACCTTGAAGTATACTAACCCCTTGTTGCTCAAGTTCGGGTATAGAAAGTGTGGTGTCTTCCACTTTTTCTATTTGCTTTTCACTGGTGTGAATAAGGCGGTTTAACACCATTTGGTTGCCGTCGAACATACGCGGGGCAAAGTAGGTTTTCATAATTAAACAACATGCATAACGATTTAGCGAAAGCATAACGAATGGCGGGTAGCAGTACAATCAAGCGTGAGGGAAAAAGCAAAACCGTTTTCCTCTTTTATAAAAAAAGCAGGGTGTTGAGCTTGGTTTGGGTTTTGCAGGTACAAAGGAAAGAGAATGGGCTTTGGTTTACCCACGTTATCGATACATTTGCCTGAGGAACGCAGTTTACATGGAACTTCCAGCTTGGTTTCAGCAACAAGAGTTTTACACGTTTTGCGCATTAATCGCCGTTGTACTTCTGCTGTTTGGGGTTAAACGCATCATCTTAGTGCGTTTGAAAGAGAAGGCTCGCTCAGAAACCAGTTCTATGTCGAGTATTTATCGAGTATTGGTGTTGTCGCTAAATGCGCCCCTCACCGTCGTTATTTTGCTGATATTTTTGCTACTGGCACGAAACGTTTTCACTTGGAGTGGCCTGCACGAGCAACGTGTGCCTGTGTTTCTTGATGGCGTAGTAGAGGCAGGGGTCATTATTGCGCTTTTCTTATTCGCAGAGCGCTTTTTCACTTACTCACTTAAACGCTATCGAGAGCAATCAACATTGGTGAAAAATACCAGTGCGATTGCGGGTGGCGCATTAAGAGCAGTGTTGGCAACCCTTACCGTATTGATAATTTTGAGCAATATGGGGGTGTCTATCACCCCAATTATCGCGTCGTTAGGCATCACGTCTTTGGCGGTGGCATTGGCGCTGCAACCCACCCTAGAAAATTTCTTTTCCGGTATTCAACTGGTGATGGATAAACCCATTCGTATTGGCGATTACATTGAACTGGATTCAGGGGAACAAGGCTTTGTAGAGAAAATAGGGTGGCGCTCAACGTGGATAAGAATGCTGCCGAACAACATTGTGATTATGCCCAACAGTAAATTATCTAACTCTAAATTAATAAACTACTACTATCCCGAGCGAGAGCTTTCCGTGCCTGTAGAAGTGGGCGTTCACTACAGTTCAGATTTAGAGTTAGTGGAAAAAGTATGTATCGAAGTTGCCGAAAGAATACTCAAAGAGCACGAATATGGTGTAGACACCTATCAGCCATTCGTGCTGTTTCATACCTTTGATAATTCAAGTATTAACTTAACTATTATGCTTAGAACCAAAGAATATTTTAACCGTTTCTTTATCAAGAGTGCTTTTATTAAAAGCCTTAAAAAACGTTTTGATGAAGAAGGTATTGTTATCCCATTTCCCATTACTGCCATTAATACCGAGCAGGAGGGCGTTAAGGTACCGCACCAAAGCGCAACGCCTGAGTAAGCTGGCATTAGACTTCACGTTCTGTTCGGAAGGCGGGAAGGGTGTGCTCAAAATTTGCTTGGCTCAGCACAACCTCTTAGTACCCACGTGCATTATGGTTAGCGGTTCACACTGAATAAGACAGGCCTGTTTATACAAAGCTATGCGTTGTAATGGCGCCATTTAATGCCTGTCTGGTTTAGTTTGTTAAACGAGTATTAGCGTATTACCTGCTACTGTCGTCTTTATCGCTACTTTTAGTTAGCTGCCCTTCAAAACTGGGCACAGCGCGATTTTCTGCCTGCGAGGCATTAAGCGCTTTTCCATTGTCTTCAATATCTTGAATAAGCCACTCCATTTGTTTTATCTCTTTACGTTGGGCTTTAATGATCCCATTAGCGAGTTCGCGCACCCTAACATCTTCAATATTGGCACGCTCACTGGTAAGAATGGCGATGGAGTGGTGCGGTATCATTGCTTTCATATAGGCAGAATCTGATACCGTGGATTGTGAACGTAAAAGGTAAAGGCTAAGCGAAAATAGCGCTATTGCTGAGAGAAAAATCACGGCGTTTAACTTCTTGTTGGTATACATGCCCAACATGAACGCCAGCATAATAATGGCCATGCCCGCGCCCATGTATATCGCCATAAATGTGCGGGTTTCACTAAACCATATATGGGACACCGCGTAGGTATTTAAGTACATCATGACAAACATGGCGAGGGTAGATGTTGCTATCATCGCGAAGAATTTTGCGTATTTCATCTGTAATCCTTACGTTAGAACCCAAAAGGACTTTGAAAAATTTTCTGATTTAACTACGAAAATTAACGAGTAGTAAGGTGGTTACAATTTCTATACCGATAGGGAGGCAGAAGTGATAGTCGCGCTTATAATTTCAATTTTTACGCTATTGATAGGGGTGTTTTTTCATCTTTTAAATATCACTTGGATTGCGGATAGAATTAAATCGCAAAGCGAAAACCTGTATATAAAAACGCCCGCTGTAGTGACCATTGCGATAGTCAGCCAAATTCTGATAGCAGGAATCTTCACTCTTTCCTATGTAATAGCAATGAAGCTAGGAGTAGGCGGTTTCGGGCAACCTGCTACCTTAACCGACATTTTTTATTTTTCTCTGACCACCATTACCACACTGGGGCTTGGAAGCGTTGAGCCTACCGGTGACTTGCGTATGTTGGCAGGCATTGAATCTGCCACTGGTTTTTTACTTATCAGCTGCTCAGCGCAAAAGGTATTTAGAACGATAAATGAGTAAAGGGAAGGAGCAGGGGAGTTCTGAGGTGTTTTTCTGCTTAGGGCCGGCGTTTCTAATGGCTAGTTTTATGCCTGTCTTGTTAAGTTCCATAAAAATTTGAAAAAGACTATGGGACGTTTTAAGAGAAACAAAGCCAGGGGTGACTGGCTTTGTCGCTTTAGTGGTTTTCTTTATTCTTAAATCCTATACGAAAACTCGGCTTCCAAACGGCTGAAGCACCGCATCGATATTGTGACTAAGATTACTCTGAAATAATCTTATCAAACCCAGATTTTGATTTAGAAAGTGCTTCCATTGGCGATAGGTTGTCAGGATATTCTTCTTGTTCAATAACAATCCATTTTGCGCCGCCGCTAACCACCGTCGCTTTGTAAATTGCAGACCAGCTAATACCATCTTCACCGATGATTGGGCGTAAATTACTGCCCTCTTCTACGTCAGATTTAAAATGCGTGGTAATCGTCCTGCCTGGGTACCTCTTTACAAAAGCGATAGGGTCTTTGTCTGCGTGAATTGTCCAGCCTACATCTTGCTGAAGAATCACCGACTTAGGTGTGTTATTCGCAATAAAATCAAAAAACGTGGTGTCTTCATACGAGGCCCATTCTTCGGCGTGATTATGAAACCCAACTCTCATTCCTTTAGGGGCTAATTTTTCTGACAAGCGCGACAACTCACTAACGAATTCTGTTACATCATCGTCATTAAATGCACGATCATCCCAAGGAATAATGAGATCGGTAACGCCCAGCGCTGTATAAAACTGAACGATTTCATCAAAATTATTATTAAGTAGTTCGGCAGACACATGCGCACCACTTGGCGCTAGCCCAATGGATGAAAGGTAGTTTTTTAAAGCGGCTGGATCGTTGTCATAGGGGCCAAAATCGCCCGCAAACTCCACTCCATCAAACCCTAAATCTGCCACTTGTTCGAGTGTACCTTTAAAGTCTTGTTTAAGCGCATCTTTCACAGACCAAAGCTGCACACTAATTTGGGGCGCATTGAGGGTGGCGTTTAGCTGTTTGCTCTCCATCTGCTGCCCAGTATTCTCGGTTTTAGTATTCATAGTGCTGTCGTTGTTGCATCCAGCCATCATGGCAGTAGCACAAAGTACGAAGGGCATCATGATGGAAGAAATGTATTTTTTTCTTAATATCATTAGAGTCGTCCTGATTTAACTTCTTTAACAGCATAGTCGACTGCTCGTGCTGTCATGGCCATAAAGGTAAGTGATGGATTTCCTACGCCAGTTGAGCAGAAGCTGGCCCCATCGGTTACAAATAGGTTGGGTACATCGTGAGATTGATTGAACCCGTTTAAAACCGAATCTTTTGGGTCGCGCCCCATTCTAGCCGTTCCCACTTCATGAATCGCTAGCCCTGGCGGTTGCCCCAAGATACGTTTTTGAATATTGTGAAACCCTGCTTTTTCCATCATGGAAGACGCTACTTCTAATGCACTTTGCATCATAAGGTTTTCGTTTTCCGACCACTGACAGTTAATATGCAGTTGAGGAATACCCCACTTGTCCTTCTTCGACGAGTGGAGGGTAACTTGGTTATCTTGGCGCGGAAGCATTTCACCTTGGGCTTGCAGGCCAATTCCCCATTTACCTGGGTTGTGAAGCATATTTTTGAAACTTGCGCCAAAGCCGTCTCTGGTTCCCATAGATTGCCAGTCTTCACGAGATGCTGATCCCGCCAATGCAAAGCCCCGTTTGAACTTTTTATGGTAGCGGCTGGGTTCATAGTGAAAGTTGGGAACGTATAAAGAGGCGGGCCGCCTTCCGGTGTAATACTCTTGTTCGTACCCATCAATACTGGCTGTAACAAGGGCATTGTAATTATGATCCATCAAATACTGCCCCAATACACCAGAGCTATTGGCAATGCCTTTTGGAAATTTTTTTGAGGTACTGTTCAACATGATTTGAGTAGAACCTAGTGTTGATGCACATAGGAAGACAATCTTGCCGAAATACTCTCGTTGTTTGAGTGTGTCGTTATCTATTACACGCACACCCTTTACCCGATTTGTGGTGTCGTCGTAGATAAGGCTTTCTACAACGCTGTTCGGGGCAATAAATAGGTTACCTGTTTTAGCGGCGGCGGGTAACGTCGCGCTTTGAGTAGAAAAATAGGCGCCAAACGAACAGCCTTTTTGGCATTCGTTTCTTGCCATGCATTGCATTCTTCCCAAGTCGACATGAACTTTCTCAGGCTTGGTTAAGTGTGCGCATCGACTGATAATAACCGGCTTGTCAGGTTCAGCGTCTGCCATTTTTGCGGCGAAATCTTTCTCTGGCTTAGTCATTTCAAACGGTGGCTGAAACACACTATCTGGCAGCTGTGGAAGATTTTCTGATGTTCCGCTGATGCCTACAAACTTTTCAACGTACTCATACCAAGGCGCCAGATCATTATATCTGATTGGCCAATCGTTACCATGTCCGTCCAGTTTATTCGCCTCAAAGTCGAAAGGGCTCATACGATAAGATTGGCGATGCCAAAGCAGTGACTTTCCGCCTAGCTGATTGGCTCTTATCCAGCTAAATTCAGTGCCTGTTTTGGTGGTGTAGGGATAGTCTTTATCATTGCCAAAAAATTGCTTTGTACCATCGTGAAAAGCGTAACACTGCTTTTGAATAGCGAACTGCTCGTCAACAAGTTCCTTATCCACTTTTGTTCGGTTAGCATATTCCCACGGCGGCTTACCTTCGCTAATGTAATCTTTACGATGCTCTACAATACGACCTCGCTCGATAATAAGCGTCTTAAATCCTTTCTCAGTGAGCTCTTTAGCTGCCCACCCACCGGTAATTCCAGAGCCAATAACAATGGCATCGTAGGTTTCTGATGATTCTTCAATATAGGTTTCTTTATTCATAATTGAGACTTCCGTATCTTAATAATAGGCTTTCGAACTGAACGCACTGCCCACAGTAGTTAAGGGGACTGAGCCTTTGAACCCGCCGGGAACGGCGAGATAGGTCAGCTCTTTAGTTGCACCTATTTGAGATGTGTAGTACCCAAAAACGATTAAGCCCTTGATGGTTTTGAAATCAGACCTTAGCGTTTCACTAAATGGTGCCTTGCTGGCTTCCAACATAGAAAGCAACGCCAACTGTGACGTTTTATCTGCGTTAACGAACGATTGTTTGTTTATTTCTTCACTTGCCAAATTAATCGCTGACATGACGTTAATTGCAGATTGCTGTTGTTCTGACGAGTACACAGTACTTAGCTGGTGGTCGATAAAGAGGTGACAATTTACTTCTGCTGCTCCTGGGGTGTCCGTTGGAGGAATGGTTAGCGCACAAATTTGGCGAAGTATCGCGAGGTTATCTCCGCTGAAAAGCGTTGGCGATTTTCCACTTTGCTTTTCACCAAATGCTTTGGCAGATGCAAGTGCAGGGATACTGACCATTGAGTTGGCAACCGCTACACCGCATATCGTCGCAAGGTTTTTGATCAAGTCTCTACGGTTCATCTTAGTCTCACATATTTAATTGAGAGGTATTGGATACTTTCAAATGCTGTAAATTCATTTGGATTTATTTGTTAATTTACATCCTGATGTAACCGGTTTCAAGATTTTAAGGGTGTTACATTGTAATTATATTTTAAATTGTTGATATTTAAGTATTATTTTTATTGTTGGTGAGTTGCTTTGATGGTTATTATGTAACGCAAATGTAAAGTTATTTGTCGTTTTTTATGTGCGTTTTATCGTAATGGGTGAACTTTTTATAATTGTAATTGTTTAGGTGTTTTAATTTTATCCATTTGAATATTAAGATTTTTGTGATGTTTTTTGAGGGTTTTTAAAAAATAATTAAAAAATATATGTAAATGAATTGTTGTTGAAAAGTGTCTTTTGGTGATTTACATTTTTATCACTGAAAACGGTTTCATTTGTGGTGGCGCTAGACGTCATTGACTCATGAAATATTGCCATCACGCTAAAAGGGATGAAAGATGAGAGACAGTTCAAAACACCATCACGGATTCAAACGAACCGCACTAGCATTGTGCGTTCTAGCTGCAACACAAAGTTATGCGGCATCAGCCCAGGAAACTGAGACATCTGATGAACTCGACGATATAGAAGTCATTAATGTTAGCGGTATTAGAGGTTCTCAAGAGGCTTCCATTTTTGCCAAACGGCATGCTGCAACGGTGGTCGACTCTATCGCCGCGACAGATATCGGTAAATTACCGGATGTGACCATTACTGATTCACTGCAACGTATTTCAGGCGTTCAAATTCGACGCACAGCTGGTGAGGGAGGTTCGCTTAACATTCGCGGTTTACCTCAAGTTGTCACTCAGCTAAATGGTGAGCAGTACCTTGGCGCAAACTCAGTAGTATCTACTCAACCTAACTTCAGTGATATTCCTTCTCCCTTGTTTCGTGGTGCCGATGTATTTAAAAATGCCACTGCGAACCTTGGAAATGCGGGTATCACCGGCACGGTGAATCTTAAAACTTATCGTCCATTTGATTTCGAGGAAGGTTCAACATTCAGTGGTGCTGCAGAGGTTCAGCGAGGCGATGAAACAACCTCAAATGATCCGAACTTATCAGCACTTTATAACTGGCAAAACGGGAAAGTTGGCTTCATGCTTTCCGGTACCTATGCCAATGTGAATTTAGCGAATTCTTATAATGGTTTAAACACAGCAAACCCTGGCGACGCCGGTTGGACTGACCGAACTAGTGCCGATGATATCGGAGTAGCAGGCCGAGAAGGAAGGGTGATCCTTGGGGCACAAGGTTTTTCTGCATGGAATCAAGGTACTGAACGAGAACGGATAGGGATAAACTCCTCTACCCAGGTCGATTTAGGAGAAGGTTTCATATTTACCGCTGATGTATTTTACACAGAGCAAGAAGAATACAACCGAAAAGTAGGACTAAGCGCGACCAACAAGTGGGGCCCTAGAGGTTGGTTTGAACCAACCGAAGAGCGAGCTACGGGCGCAATGATTGATGGTGGCGAAATGTACGCTTGGCAGCAAGCAGAGCTTTACCCCTCGCGAATGAAGTCTTTCACGCAAAATGACGTTTATAACAATAGCTCGACGAATATAAATTTGCAGCTAGATTACGATAATGGTGGCGCATTTACTGGTCAGTTTAGAGCAATCATAGGCAGAGCGTCACAGGAGCATCGTCACGGTTATAACGAAGGTGATATGACTAACGGCCAAACTACGCTTGGTCGTACGACGAATCTAGTGCCAGCGGATAAGTGCAGACCAGAGGATGAGGTAGTCGGCGATCAAGGCGGCTGCCTACAAGCGATTAATGCGTTAGGTTATAGTGAAAACCCGCACCTTACCTACGATACAACCGGTGAACATCCTGTATGGAGTGGCTTCGACCGTTCTCTTGCTGGTGGGTTAGGCGATGGCGCGACAATAGCCGATTATATGGGGAATCTGGGAAGCTACAATGTGGGGGCGTATAGCTCTGAGAATAATGAAAACGCAAACGGCGACATTAATGCCTTCAGTATGAAAGGTAAGTATCTCTTTGAAAGTGGTTTCGTTACTAGTATTGAAGCGGGGATCCGTTATGGGAAGCGAAGTGCCGATTATGAGCGCTATCATCTATTTTCACCGGTGCAAACTGCAGGTTGCTTAGCCCAGTGGAAAGCGACCGATGTATTGCTTGGTGCAAATGCTCCATCGTGTTCAGACGGTGAAGTTGTTGATGGTCAATTTATGCCTTATGCCGCGTTAGAAAATATTCCATTAGATCAGAACAACAACGTTATTCAAGTCTCAGACTTTGGGCCAGTGTCGGGCATACCTACCGTATGGGCAGTAGACCCCGCTGACTATGATGATCCAGAAGCTTTTCACAATCGCGTATTTGGCCAATCAACCCGAGAAATTGTGCCAGGTTCCAGCTTCAATGCAGATGTGGCAGAGCTGAGTTATTTTCTACAAGCTAACTTTGAAGGCTTAGATGGTTTATTAACAGGTAATGTAGGCGTACGAGTTATCGAAACAGACTTGTCTGTTAAGCAAAATATTGCCGGTGATAATTTACCGTATAGCGCCACAGCCATTGATGTAGGCGATGTGCTTTCAGACAATGAATATACCGATGTTTTACCCTCATTGAATTTGGCCTACCGCATTACTGACAACGTAATTGCCCGATTTGCTTACTCTGAAAATATGACGCCATTAAATCTAAACCAGTACGGTGAAGGTTTAGCACTTAGCAATGCACTTGATTCAGTTGAAGGCAGCCCTACGCAAGGTCAGTTCATTGTTACCGGTGGAAGTCTTGCGGGTAATCCTCAACTCGATCCATGGCGCTCTACCAACTACGATTTGTCACTAGAATGGTACGTCGGTCAGGCGAGTATGGTGAGTGCCGCTGTTTTCCGTGTTGATATAGACAGTTTTACTGTGAATGAAACGGTAGATATGGAAATGCCAGATGCTGATGGCATTGTAAGAAGAAGCGTGCCTATAACTACCTTGGTGCAGGGAGATGGTGGAACACTTGAAGGCTTCGAACTTGGCGCTAAAGTAGCATTTAGCGACATAGTTGAACCTGATTCATTACTCGCTAGTTTTGGTATAGACACGAACTTCACTTACTCGCCTAGCGAAGGTGCAGGTACCGATATTTATGGTGAAGAGAACATGTTCACCGATAACTCAGAACGTCAGTTCAACGTTATTGGTTGGTATCAGGGAGACAGGTTCGAAGCGCGTATTGCTTATAATTATCGTAGTGAAAGACTAGCTGGCCAAGGCGGGTGGGGAGCACTTAACCTATTTCAAGCGCCGACCTCATACGTAGATATTTCTGCCAGCTACGACATTACAGAGAACATGTCTGTCTATGCGCAGGGCTCTAATATTACTGGGGAATACGAAGATTACTACCTGCAATGGGAAGATCAGTATGCCTTTCAAAATTACTATGAAACAAGATACATAGTAGGCGTTCGCGCCAAGTTCTAATTTAGCTAATCATTGTTGGGGGGTACGTTTTGTACTCCCCATGAATTACACTTGGCAGAAAGGGAAAGTTAGAATGATTTTCAGGTATCTGATATTTCACACCGTAGCACTCTTTTAATCACCTCCATGTTAATAACAATAAGTATCAAAATACTATGGCGACCATCCGAGACGTTTCTAGGGAATCTGGCTTATCAATAGCGACAGTTTCGCGCGCAATAAGTAACCCTGAGATGGTTTCAAAACAAAGCCTTTTACGAGTCAATAAGGCTATTGAGAAACTTCAATATCGACCTAATTTATCGGCACAGAAGTTCCGTTTGCAGCGAACCAATACCATAGTGGTGTTGGTGCCTGACATCGCCAATCTATTTTTTGCGACGCTTATAAGCGGTGTTGAAGATACTGCTGCCAAGCATGGCTATAATGTGCTGTTGGGGGATACTCGAGACAACATGAACCGAGAAGAAGAGTTTATTCGGTTAGTGGAAACCCGACAAGCTGATGGGCTTATTCAACTTACGCCACATTCTAAAAATGCGTTGCTGCCTATGAAAGACGTTAAAGCGATAAATGCTGCTGGCTGCGAGGGCACGCCCTATTTATCTGTTCGTATCGATAATATTGATGCGGCACAAAAAATGGTGCAATACCTCATCAATCTAGGCCATAAACGAATAGGCGTGATTTCGGGGCTTCGAGATAACGCTCATTCGAAGGAAAGGCTTCAAGGATATCGCCAAGCGCTAGAAAAAGCAGGCCTAAGCTACGAAGAAAACTTAGTAGTAGAAGGCGATTTTAAATATTGGTCTGGGTTAAATGCGGTGCGCCATATTCTTAAAATGGAAGATAGGCCAACAGCTATTTTTTGCGCAAATGATCAAATGGCGATAGGAGCAATGAAGGGGATTAAAGAACAAGGTCTTAGAATACCTGAGGATATATCAATAACAGGATTTGACGATCTTGATGTGTCGAGTTATTGCGATCCGTCGTTGACTACAATAAGGCAACCCGCAGTTGAGATGGGAGAAAAAGCCGCCGAACTTTTGTTTCGCATAATTGATGGGAGACAGCCCAGCTTTTCCGAATATATTCTTCCCTATGAAATCATCATTAGAGATAGCACCAGCGCTTTGAAATAAATGTGAGGTTGTTCGTTATTAGTTAATGATAATCAGATTTACATCATGCTTGGTTATGCACACAGTGGTGAAGGTGTATATAGAAAAATGGTGGCCCCACCCTGACTTGAACAGGGGACCTGCCGATTATGAGTCGTTATCTTTCTTGTCACTGACTGCTCTTTCTTGTTTCATGGTGCTTGTTTATCTTATCTATATCAATATTTTATCTCTTTGTGTGGCTCGTTCTGTTGTAGCTTGTTTCAAGTTGTCCTACTATTTAGTCGACTAATAAGGCGACTAAAAAATGCTTACCGATAAACTAATAAAATCACTAAAACCAAAATCGACGCCTTTCTATTCACGAGATACTACAGGGCGTAGAGGCACAGGAACGCTTGTGCTTCAAACTCTGCCTTCTGGAACTAAGACGTTTCACTTTCAGTATTACAAGGATGGAAAAGCTCAGTACTTGAGAATAGGGCGACTGACTACTCATACACTCTCAGAAGCCAGAGCCAAAGCATCTGACTATTCAAGAATGTTGATGGACGGTACAGACCCTAAAGAGTTCGTTGAACAAGAGAAGATGAAAGCCGCTGAAGAGTCTCTCAAAAAGGAGCAGCTCAGCGCGCAGGGCACGTTCAAAGAGCTTATCTATGACTACACAGAGGATATGAAGGTAAAAGGCAAACGGACATTTGATACCGTCCGTAAAGCCATGGAGAAAGAGTTTGAATCATTGCTCGATAAAGCCGCAAGTGAAGTTTCGACAGAAGAGATAGCGCTTGTGCTCTCACACATGATTAAGCGAGGGGCTGCTGTCCAATCTAACAGAGTTCGTTCTTACGCTATGACAGCCTTCAATTTTGCTATTAAGCATGATTACGACCCAATGTATCTTGGCAGGAAGAAGAAGTATTTGGTTAAGACAAACCCTGTTCTTAATATTCCGCGTCAAGCATCTGCGGAAGTAGTAAGAGAGCGCACCTTATCGAGTGATGAGGTGAAGGGCCTACTTACTGCTCTTGAGGGCAAAGGTTTCTCAAGCGACCTGGCAACCTTGATTAAACTCATGTTCTTCTTAGGTGGGCAACGAACATTCGAAATAATTACGCTTGAATGGAAAGATGTCGACTTCTCCAAGTCCGTGATTGAGATATCATCGCAGCGCTCTAAGAACAAAAAGGCTCACGTCATTCCAATGACCTCTACTGTCTCTGAGGTTTTATTGAATCATCGCAAACTGGGAGACAGTGACGGCTTTGTTTTTCCAAACCGTAACACCCCTAGCGAGCATATGCCGACTACCAGCGTTGCGCAGTGTCTAAGGCGCTACTGTGAAAGAGCTGATGTGGAAAGGTTTCAACCTAAAGATATACGTCGAACGGTTAAGACGATTATGGGTGAACTCGGTGTTTCGAAGTTAACTCGTGACCGATTACAGAACCATGCTTTGCAAGATGTATCAGCGAAGCACTACGACAGATATGACTATATAAAAGAAAAAAGAGAAGCGTTAGAAAAATGGGACACTTACTTAAGCAGCCTTTTGCAAACGAAACGATAGGCTTGTCAAAACTGGGACCGGCTGAGCTTATATTAGTTTATATGTCGCAGTTTAATAATCTACCTTGGAAAATTCCATTATGTATCGATGAGGGTTTTGAAGGCTCTTTCAGTGTAACGGAGAGAGCACTGTCTGTACCTACCTCCCATTACCAACGAACAGAATGTCAACGAGAGCGAACGATTTACGAAGATCTCTTTGTTAAAGAGCGGTATTTACCAAAGCGTGTTTATGAGGTTGATAGCGAGAATGCTTTAAACATCTTGTTGACCAAGATTGTTCATTCAAAAGACAAAAAAACGCTATCGAAAAAGTTTATAGAAAAAATTTACTCGATAAGGCCTTCGAATGATTACGTTCATAATTGTGTTAGTGCGGTGAGTCCGTATAAAGGTGTAAAGATGGACTTTTGGCTTGTATTCGAGAGCGGAGCATCAATAGATATTGAGCAGCTATTTGTATATAAAAAAGACCTAGTTCATGACCTAGAGCAAACCATTTTGCAGTTGATAGAAAGTTGTGGCTCAGCGGATGAAGTAAAGAAGTTTCAGCAAGAGTTAATCGACCGTATAAAGCCAAACTCTTTGGATAACGATTTCTTCCCAATAGCCGAAGCCCTTGTGAGATTTATTTTCAAAAAGAAAAGACTGCCATATCAAAGTGGAGTGGATAGAAAGCAGCTATGGGGTCTCATAGCGGTGGCTGTTAGCAAATTTAGTTCACGAAGTGAGGTTAACGCTGGAGAGATTTGCTATTTGTCTAATGATAAAGGTGATAAAGCTTACATTCACAGCGATTACGTTAGATCAGATCTTGAAAAGACATACTACGCAAAATTATTGGCAGAACTATCCGTAAGCCTCTTACCCGAAGAGGATGATGGCTTTTAACGCTTTTTTTACATTCCGGAATTTTTAGGTAATTTAACTCTGCTTCTAAAAATCGTGGAATCATTTCGTTGTCTTAATTACGAGGATATATGAATGATTCTACGAACAGCAAAATTACAAACCTATGTTGGGCTAAGCAGAACAACTATATGGCGCTTAGAAAAGAACGGTCAATTCCCTAAGCGAGTCAGGCTAGGTCAAAACAGCGTGGGCTGGCTCAAAGGAGATGTCGACACTTGGCTTGAGTCTAGAAAGGGGGTTGAGCTATGAACCCTTCTATGATGAAGCGCCGCCTGCTGTGCCCAGCTAAAAAGGGCTTCACTGGCAACATCCACAATTTTGATGAATATACTTCTCACGAGGAACTTTTATTGCCAGCGATAATAAGGATGTCAGGTTGGTTAAGAATCAATCATAATAGCCTAGAATGTTGGCTCATTTTGCAAAATGTCCCGACGAAAGCTGACTTCTTTGTAGTCGCTTTGCGAACTAATCCTAAGTTACGAATCTTCTTTAACCACCACATTGAAGAGTCGTTTGATTTCGTATTCTCGCTTGATAAAGAGGCTTTTAAAGAGTGGCTTGAAGAGAGCTTTTTGCAAAAGCTTTTAAGAGGCGGTTTGATTACCTCTGACGACGTAGTAACTCTCATCGATAAGGTTTAGTGATGGGAGCTGAAGAACAGGTTTCAATCAATGAGGCAGAAGAGGACAGCGTAAAGCTGTCTTCTTTTGACGCGCTAATTAACAGTCCTTTGTCTGCTTGGTCGAACGATAAGCTAATCGAGGGAATTGAGTTAATCACTTCAAAGGTGAATCAAGATAAGTCTCTGTATTTCTCTGTACGAAGAAAGCTGGTGGCGCTTCATCTTGCTTTGAACCGAAAGAAAGGGCTCTCACCGGCACTTAGAGGCGCTGTAAAGCTACTTCCAAGAATGGCTTATGATGATGGACTATATCCGTTGTGGGCAAAGGCGGCCTCTAATGATAAACAGCTCATCGATTTGGACTTTGTATTGCAACAGTATGCACAGTTCGTGAATTTCACTAGAAGCAAATATGGGACTTTCGACTCTGCGCATAATTACGACCTTAACTTAGTTCAAGACTTTGTTTGGGATGTTGGCTCAATTGCGCATAAGTTAGATTCTTTAAACTTGCCGAAATTTTTACTTTTCGCATTACAAAGCCTTAAATCGTCAGAAACCCATAAGCAATCAAAGTTGATCTCAAAAAGCTGCGTAGCTTATGAGCAACTTCTTCGTAAAAGGATGTTTTGCGACAGAAGGTCTCGTCTCAATGAGTCATCAATTACGCTACGAGTACAGGTGCTTAGATGCTTGTGTATATCAAACATGTTAGGCACAACGAAAAACTCGGACGTTAATTTTTATCTTGAATGTTTAACAGGGCAAGCGGTCAACGCTGGTTCATTGTCGAGATTGATTCAACAAGTGCGAAGGGAATGCAGAAAAAGCGAGGTCAGAATATATGACTAAACGAAGTCGACGTACTAGGAAGCTCACTCGCGCAGAATATGAAGATATTTACTATTCGAATTACGTGGGTGAAAAACTTGGATTGGGTGCTATCAGTAGAAAACTCGACATTCCAAAAACGAACCTTTCCCGCAATTTCAAAAAGTTCGACTTGCCGTTGCGTTCCAACATAGAGGCTACCCAACGTTCCAACCGAAAGTGGAGTGATCGAGACATTGAGAAAATATATCAAAATGAGCACATCAATAAGAAGATGACGTTCGAGGCGATATCAAAGGTTCATGGAATATCGCCATCTAGGTTTTCTGCTAGATGTGCGAAGCTTGGACTTAAGGCAAGAAGTAGAGCTGAAGCCAATGAGTGCTTTTGGGAGAGACTTGCTTCTGAAGTACTAGAATCACATATGCTGTACTTTGACGACGATGTAACCGTAGAAGAAATAGCCAAAGAGCAAAACATATCAACTTATCAGGTATATGAGCGCTTTAAACACTTTGGCTTAGAGTCAAAGAGGCCAAGAGGAAGCAACCTTACAGGTGATGATATTTCGCAAATTGTTAAGCTGCATGCAGACGATCAAGCTCCGCGAGAAATCGAAGAGAACCTTGGTATATCAAGCAGCACTGTAAGAAAGGTGCTCAAAAAGCTGGGAATTGAGTCGAGGTCACTCAGTGAAGCTATGAACCTAGCACTTTCAAGAGGCCGAGACAAAAATCGCAATTCGATTAATGCAAATATAAAACTTGAATTCTTTGATCAGGTAACGCCTCAGTTAGCGTGGTTCTTAGGGGCAGTTTGCAGCGACGGTAGTATTGGTTCAATTTATGGGCCTAACAAAACCACAAGTTCCTTTTCTCACGCCTCAATAGACAAAGACTTTGTAGATAAGTTAGGTGCGCTGGTGGGGTTATCACCATCAAAAAGTATGTCATCGACCTATGACAAGCCAATATGGACGCTACGGTGCTCTAATAAGCACTTTGTGAATCACCTTGAGAGATTGGGCGTCCATAGTAATAAATCTTCTACTGTGACGATCCCAGAGGCTATTCCGCCAGAACTAATACGGCATTTTATCAGAGGATACTTCGAAGGTGACGGGTGTGTGAGCAAAAATAGCAAGGGTACGATAAGGTTTAGCCTCTCTTCGAAATCGAGAGAATTGATAATGAGTGTTGCCAAGGTATTGTATGAGCAAGCTGGGATTGGAATCTATGGTAAGAGGTATTCGCAGTCACACGTCAACCCGCAAAACTGTCCTTGCCTTACTGTTTACGTAGTTAGAGAGCAGAGGTCTGATTTAATTATGTACAAGATTGAAACTAGCGCACTGGGTATGATGGAGAAACTTTACCGCTACTTGTACGAAGATGTTGATGAAGCCAACCGAATGAACCGGAAGTTCAACGTGTTCGAGAAGGCACTGGGCAGTTTGTAAGCGAATCTTGAAGGTGCACCGCAATGCTCAAGCAAACCGTCTTGCTAACTTGTTTCAAACGAAGTCCTAGATGAGGTGAGCCAAACACCGTAGCTACCATTCAAAAAAAATTTTCGCATTATAAGAACCCTTATAGTTAGCCTCGCACCCACTTTACTCCGCTGGTGTATGCTTTCTAACACCGGATCTAATTTAAACTTTGTAAAAAGCGAAGAGGTGCGTTAGCGCCTCTTCAAATATATAAAGTTACAAAGTTACAATATTATAAAGTTACAAAGTTATGCTGTTATGTAAGCGTGCGTAATGCTAAGTGATTGTATTGTAATTATTTAATCAATGTGAGGTGCATCGATTGAGTGAATAATGTGTTCAAGAACGAATTTAATCGGGTAATATCAGCATTAATGCAAAATTTCGTAAGATGCCGTATCCTCTCATAAATAGCACAGACATGGACGGTCGTTTCAAATGCAACACAGTTTAGTTTATTCTTTGAGTTACTTCCTATTATCCTTCAACATGCTTCCGAGAGCTGAGAGCTTTAAAGGTGTGAAATGATACTCCACTGCACCAAGAAGCTCTATACCAAGCTACCGGAAAGCGTAAAGATTGCCGAGCCGGCAACGTCCGCTATCGGCACGCAGGCGCACTGGTTAAACTGGCATGCAAATATTGTCACAATTCAACGTAGGCAATGCATAATAGCGGTGAATGATACAACGCGCTTCACGTTGTTTATCCCCTGCTTAACCAAGAAAGATTTCGCAAACCTCGATTGGCATTTTAACGATGTGTTTATTAACGCCTTGTTGAAAAATGATATGCCGCCCGAGCTCGTTAATGTCGCTGCGACGAATTACCAACCACTCACGTTCGATACAATCTGCAATCGTTCTGTACAAGGTACGATGAACCAAGTGGCTCAGGATGTTGATTACGGGTTTCATTACAACAGAGCTTCGGTTGCAGATATATGCGCTTACCGATACAGCGCGGATTTAAATCATAGACCTTGCGGAGTAAAAGGGCAGAAAGATTACATATGGCCAGACAAAGAGATGGCAAAGTTACTCCTTAAATTATCAACCAAAATCGCCGTTGGGGCAGCAAATACAAGCTTGCACTAACGCAAACAGAATTAAGATACGGACACAGTAAATGAGCAAAGCGACTAAAAAGTCCTCGACTAACAAAAAAGAAATCGTTTTCGAAGAAGCGTTATGGGACGCAGCCAACAAGCTGCGTGGAAGCGTTGAATCAGCAGAATACAAACATATCGTGCTCAGCCTTATCTTCCTCAAATTCATCAGCGATAAGTTTGAAGCCCAACGAGAAAAGCTCAAAGCAGAAGGCATGGGCGACTATGTTGATATGGTCGAGTTTTACACTAAAGATAATGTGTTCTACCTACCAGAAGAAGCACGCTGGTCGACTATCCAAAAGCAGGCAAAACAAGATGACATTGCGGTAAAAATTGATACGGCATTGCATACCGTCGAGAGAACGAACCCATCATTGAAAGGCGCGCTGCCAGATAACTACTTTTCTCGCTTATCGTTAGACGTAAGTAAGCTCGCCGCCCTCATTGATACCATTAATAACATCAACACTGTCGCCAATGAATGCGATAT
Source organism: Alteromonas australica (assembly GCF_000730385.1). Taxonomy (NCBI): domain Bacteria; kingdom Pseudomonadati; phylum Pseudomonadota; class Gammaproteobacteria; order Alteromonadales; family Alteromonadaceae; genus Alteromonas; species Alteromonas australica. The sequence continues at coordinate 968,392 of NZ_CP008849.1, forward strand.
GAGCGAAGAGGACCTCGTAGGCCGTGTTTACGAGTATTTCTTAGGTAAGTTTGCAGCTAACGAAGGAAAAGGCGGTGGCGAGTTCTACACGCCCAAATCGGTAGTAACACTTATCAGTGACATGCTAGAGCCGTATAAAGGCAAAATATATGACCCGTGTTGTGGTTCGGGTGGCATGTTCGTGCAGTCGTTAAAGTTTATCGACAGCCATAAAGGCAATCGTAAAGACATCTCCATTTACGGTCAGGAGTATACCAACACCACTTATAAACTGGCGAAGATGAACCTAGCTGTTCGTGGTATCTCTGCCAATCTTGGTGACATTGCCGCCGACACTTTCTTTAAAGACCAACACCCAGACCTAAAAGCCGACTACATTATGGCGAACCCACCGTTTAATCAGAAGCAGTGGCGTGCCGACAATGAACTCACCGATGACCCTCGATGGGCTGGCTTTGATGTACCGCCAACAGGTAACGCTAACTATGCGTGGATCATGCATATGATATCTAAGCTGAGTGAGCACGGTACGGCAGGTTTCGTGTTGGCCAATGGTTCAATGAGTTCTAACACTAGCGGTGAAGGTGCTATTCGTCAGAAAATCATCGAAAACGACCTAGTCGATTGCATGATTGCGCTTCCCGGACAGTTGTTTTACACCACACAAATCCCTGTTTGCTTATGGTTTATCAGCAAGAATAAAAGCGAAGATAAAGCGTGTGGTTATCGTAACCGACAAGGCGAAACGCTGTTTATTGATGCCAGAGAAATGGGCAGCATGATTAGCCGTGTGCATAAGGAACTAACTACCGAAGATATCGCCAAAATCGCTAACACCTATCACGCATGGAGGCAGGATAAACAATCCATCGAAAAAGCACTTGCCGAAAAACCAGACGACACTTCGACACAAGAGCTGCTGCTAGAACACAAGCAACTTGATGTTTACGAAGACGCAGCAGGCTTTTGTAAATCGGCAACCTTAGACGAAATCAAAGCCAACGATTACGTGTTAACGCCTGGTCGGTATGTCGGTGCTTCTGCTATTGAGGATAATGGGATTCCGTTTGAAGTGAAGATGCGCGAGCTCAGCGAAACGTTATTTAGGCAGATGGGAGAGTCCGAGCAACTAGATGATGCTATTCGTCAAAATTTAGCGGAGTTAGGTTATGGGAAATAGCAATATTGTAAAAATCGGAGATATTGCTGAAGTTTTCGATGGTCCTCATGCGACGCCAAAGAAGATTGACGTTGGGCCTTTCTTTTTAAGTATTTCAAGCTTGGAAAATGGACAGCTTGATCTGTCTAAGTCAGCGCATATTAGTGATGAACAATTTGAAAAGTGGACGCGAAGAGTTACGCCTAGATTCGGCGATGTTTTGTTTTCTTATGAGACGCGACTAGGCGAGGCTGCTTTGATGCCTGATGGTGTTAAGGCTTGTTTAGGGAGGAGAATGGGGCTTTTGAGACCCCAAAAGAATCGAGTCCTACCTGAATACTTGCTATATGCTTATCTATCTCCTGAGTTTCAGCAGCAAATTAAACGTAGAACTAACCATGGTGCAACCGTTGAACGAATCTCATTAAAAGAGTTGCCGGACTTTGAAATTAGAATTCCTTCAATCGAAGAGCAGCGACAGGTAGTTCAAGTAATTAAGGCGTTCCCTCGAAAGCTTGAAGTGAATCAACAAGTCAATCAAACCCTAGAACAAATGGCGCAGGCGCTATTTAAAAGCTGGTTTATTGATTTTGATCCAGTGATAGATAACGCACTAGCGGCAGGCAATCCAATACCCGACGAATTAGCCCATCGAGTCGAAATTCGCAGGAAAGCGCAAGCATTACCCGACTTTCAGCCGTTGCCCGACCATATCCGAAACTTATTCCCGAGCGAGTTTGAGCAAACAGGTGAGCCTACTGTTGGTATAGATGGATGGGTGCCAAAAGGGTGGTCTGTCATGTCACTAGGTGATGTAACCAAAGAGCTAAGGCGAGGCATTAGCCCAAAATATACGGATGAAGGTGGAGTTCAAGTAGTAAACCAGAAATGTATTCGGAACCATGAGGTTAATTATGCTCTAAGCCGCCGCAATGACCCAACGCTTCGTAAAGTCGATGGTAGAGAAATCGAAATAGGAGATGTGCTGGTAAATTCTACAGGGGTAGGAACATTGGGTAGACTGGCTCAGGTGAATGCCGTACCCGAACCGACAGTTGTAGATTCTCATGTTACCGTTGTTAGACCTAACCCTCAAATTTGCCCGATTTACTTTTTTGGTCAGCTAATGGTCAGTAAAGAGAGAAGTATTGAGTCGTTGGGGGAAGGGAGCACGGGGCAAACTGAACTAAGTCGGCGAATTCTTGCAGAGCAGCTAGTTCTGGTTCCCCCTTATGAGCAGGCTATGCTAATAGAGGGGCAATTGAAATCGTTGTCGGATAAATCCTCACTAAATTTAAAACAAAATTCTGCGCTAGCTAAATTGAGAGACACCTTGCTGCCAAAGCTTATCTCTGGCGAAATAAATATCAAAGATACAAAGGAATGTAATGGCTAAAATTATAGGTGATACCGACAACAAAAGGTCTCTTTATGAAAGCCTTACCCGTTACAACTACTTCCCAAATCAAAAAGTAAGTGTAGGGGAGCTACCTCCCAGTATAAGTACCAGACAGTTTACACCCGAAGTCGCAGAGAAGCTCACTGCTATAGCCGATGATAAGGAGAGACGCGCAAGTGGCTATGACTTAGTTGAATATAAAGCAACTCGATACAACAATGTCCCAAGAGTTTTAGGGTTAATTCACCCGAAAGCATATGCGTTGTTGGCAAAATGTGTGCACGAGAATTGGGGAGAATTGAAGTCTATTTCAAACAATTCGTGCAGTATCGTTAAGCCTGAAATTCACCAAGAAGAAGAACGGCTAATGGTTATGAACTATGAAGAGCCTTTGGCAAAAGTTGCTCGTTCGCACCAGAAGAGTTTTTCAAAACGATTTATAGTTGAAGCAGATATAGCAAACTGTTTTAACAGTATTTATTCACACGCAATCCCTTGGGCCGCAGTTGGGCTTTCAAAAGCCAAGCGTGAACGAGGTGATAAGAATGCTTGGTTTAACAAACTAGATACCTACCAGCGCAAAACTAAGCGTAATGAAACATTAGGTGTGCCCATAGGGCCAGCTACCTCAAGCATAATTGTTGAGCTCATTTTGGGTGAAGTGGATGCTAAGCTTTGTACTAAGGGTTATGACTTCTATCGCTATATCGATGACTACACCTGTTATTGTAATAACGACGATGAAGCTCAGCAATTCATTCAAGATTTGACTGACGAGCTAGCGCTTTACAAATTAACTTTGAACCTCAAAAAAACCGTTATAAAAGAACTGCCGTGCGCTGTCGAAGCACCTTGGGTTTTAGAGCTAAGAGGAGCATTACCAAGTCGTTTGAACCACGCCTCTGAACACGAGCCTAAGCTCTCTGCTCCTGAGGTGTTAACTTATATCAATCGCGCGATTGAACTTAATAAAGCCACACCTGATGGTAGTGTCTTAAAATATGCGGTATCTCTGGTTTTACCCCACCTGAATGATGACGTTGCCGTAGAGTTGATAGAGCCTTTATTTAATCTATCTTGGCATTTTCCAGTGTTACTGCCTTTTCTCGACTCGCTGATGCAAAGCGAGAAAATTGATGCGGCGATTTATCGAGCTCAGTTTATGGAAATTATCAAGATCAACGCTGTGAAAAGGCGCTCTGACGGAATGGCTTGGCCTCTTCATTCACTTTTAGGGGCTGGTTCAATAGTCGATGATGAAGTAGCAAATCGAGTCATAGAGAGTAAAGACTGTGTCTCTATATGCCTCTTACTTGAAATGGGAGTGTTTGAGCAGCAAATCGTGGATTTTGTAAAAGATTGGCTTGTTCTTGCTAGTGCCTATGAGAAAGACAGCTATTGGCTTTTGTTATATCAGTTGTATCGAAAAGAGTTTATTAAAGACCCATACGGGGATGGCGTTTTCGAGATTCTTAAAAATAATGATGTTAACTTTTTACCGGGTGACAAAGTCACTGAAGCAGAAAAAAAGTGCGATGAAATAAAGAAAGGTTTAACTTCAGAGGCGCTAAAATGGCTTTTTCAAGCATCAGAGATAAACGGTAAGGAAGACGACGATAAAGCAGAAGGAGAGCCCCCAGCTTTCTAAACGAGTATTCAAATGGAATGATGGCATGAAATTTACGGAAGCGGTGTTAGAAAAGGCAATTATCGAGTTGCTAAAAGGGCAGGGATACCCCTATGTGGCTGGTAATAAGGTAGCGCGTACACCTACTGACGTTATTATCAAAGATGACCTGCGTACGTTTTTAGCTGAACGGTATGTCGATGATGGCATTACCAGCGGTGAAATTGACAGCATTTTACGGCAGATAGAGCTTCTGCCTGCTAGCGACCTATACGAAAGCAATAAAACCTTTTGTAAGTGGCTAAGCGATGGCTTCTTACTAAAACGTGAAGCCAGTAGCGAAGCAGGTAAAGTTTCTCAAAAAGACTTGTACATTCAGCTTATTGATTACGACAACGTGGTTGAGTCACTGCTGCCTTTGATATCTAAAGACCAACTGAACACTAGGCGTATTGATGACGTCCCTTTACGTAACGTGGCTGAACAAAGCTCAGACTTCAAAACTACTACTACCCTAAATAAAGATATCAATATTTACAAAATCGTTAATCAGCTTGAAATAGAAGGTGCCGAGGGCGAGCTGCGAATCCCTGACGGTATTCTGTATATCAATGGATTACCTATCGTTGTATTCGAGTTTAAAAGTGCGATTCGCGGTGAAGAGGCAAGCATTCACGATGCGTATGTTCAGCTCAATACGCGATATCGAAGGGATATCCCTCAGTTGTTTATTTACAACGCGCTATGCGTAATCAGCGATGGCGTTAATAACAGGATGGGGAGCTTATTCGCTCCTTACGATTTCTACTATACGTGGCGTAAAGTAACAGGCAATGAGTCGATTGAAAAAGACGGTATCAGTTCACTGCACACTATGCTGGAAGGGTTGTTTGATAAAGCACGGCTTCGCGATGTGATACGAAATTTTGTTTTCTTTCCTGACACCTCGAAGCATGAAGTCAAAATAGTCTGCCGCTATCCGCAGTATTATGCCGCTAGAAAGTTATATCAAAATATCAAAGAGCACCGAAAGCCCATAGGTGATGGTAAAGGTGGTACATACTTTGGGGCAACAGGATGCGGTAAAAGCTTCACCATGCAGTTTTTAACACGTTTATTGATGAAGAGTGTTGAGTTCGAAAGCCCTACCATCGTACTCATTACAGACAGAACCGACTTGGATGACCAGTTATCGCAGCAGTTCACTAATGCAAAAGGGTATATAGGCGACCAGACCGTTGAGTCGGTAGAGAGCCGCGCTGATTTACGCGCCAAGCTTCAAGGCCGTAATAGCGGCGGTGTATTTCTTACTACAATTCACAAGTTCACCGAGGATACTCAGTTACTAACCGAGCGAAGTAATGTGATTTGCATTTCAGATGAAGCTCACCGCAGTCAGACTAACCTTGATCAAAAACTTCGCATAGTCGACAAGGGGCCTGATGCGGGCGTAAAGCGCACGTTCGGGTTTGCAAAGTATCTTCATGACTCTTTACCTAACGCCACTTACGTGGGCTTCACGGGCACGCCTGTAGACGCTACTCTAGATGTGTTCGGGCAGGTAGTAGACAGCTATACCATGACGGAGTCAGTGAAAGATGAAATCACCGTTCGCATCGTTTATGAAGGTCGGGCCGCCAAAGTCATATTGAATAATGCAAAGCTTGAAGAGATTGAAGATTATTACCGACAATGCGCCGAGGACGGTAGCAACGAACACCAAATTGAAGAAAGTAAGAAAGCCTCAGCGAATATGACATCGATTCTCGGTGACCCAGACCGAATTGAGGCTTTGGCAAAAGACTTTGTAGCGCATTATGAGCAGCGATTGTCAGAAGGCTCGACGATTAAAGGCAAAGCAATGTTTGTATGCAGCAGTCGTGAGATTGCATGGCAATTCTATCAATCACTAAAAGGTATAAAACCAAAGTGGTTTGAGGTGTTAGAGTGTGAGGCAGGCGCAACGCTTACAGAACAAGAGAAGAAAAAAATTAAGCCGATGGAACGGGTTAAGATGGTGATGACCCGTGGCAAAGATGACCCTAAAATATTGTGGGATGCACTTGGCAATAAAGAGTATCGCAAAGAGCTAGATCGCCAATTCAAGAATGAAAAGTCCAACTTCAAAATCGCTATCGTCGTAGACATGTGGTTGACGGGTTTCGATGTACCGTTTCTAGATACAATTTACATCGATAAGCCCGTACAACGCCACAATCTTATTCAAACAATATCCCGTGTTAATCGCAAGTATGAAGGCAAAGACAAAGGCTTAGTGGTTGACTATATCGGTATCAAAAGCCAGATGAACAAAGCGCTGGCGCAATATGCCAAGACCGATGAAACCAACTTTGAAGATATCGCTCAGTCGGTGGTAGTGGTAAAAGACCATCTAGACTTGTTGGCGAAGCTTACACATGGATTCGATGCTGCTGCGTACTTCACAGGTAAACCCTTAGAGCAGTTAAACTGCCTGAATAACGCCGCAGAATTCGTGCTACAAACCAAAAAGCTTGAACACCGCTTCATGGGATTGGTTAAAAGATTAAAGGCTGCATACGACGTTTGTTGCGGAAGTGAAAAGCTCAATCAAACAGAGCGAGACCGTATACATTTTTATCTTGCTGTGCGTTCTATTGTATACAAGCTCACTAAAGGTAATGCGCCCGACACCGCGCAGATGAATGCCAAGGTTAGAGAGATGATTACCGAGGCTTTAAAAGCCGATGGCGTTGAGGAAATCTTCAAGCTTGGGCAGGGGCAAGATGGCGTAGATATCTTCGATGACGATTACCTCGCCAAAATTGAAAAGATAAAGCTGCCAAATACCAAGATACAGCTACTTCAACAAATGCTGGCTAAAGCCTTGGGCGAATTCAAAAAGGTTAATAAATCGAAAGCGTTTGATTTCTCTGAGCGTTTTAAATCGTTGGTAGAACGATACAACGAACGCAAAGAAGATGACGTACTTGTAAGTAACGTACTCGAAGATTTCTCTGATGAAATTATCAATATGTATAACGACCTCAGAGACGAAATGAACTCGTTTGAAGACATGGGTATCAATTTCGAAGAAAAAGCGTTCTACGACATCCTACTCGCCTTAGCAGCCAAATATGACTTTAACTACCCAGAAGAAAAGCTGGTTGAGTTAGCCAAGTCTGTAAAAGCCGTTGTAGATGATAAAGCTAAATATACAGATTGGAGCCAACGAGACGATATCAAAGCTGAACTCAAGGTGGATTTAATCATTCTGCTCGCAAAACACGGTTACCCACCGGTAGACCGTGATGAGGTATACAAAGAAATCTTCGAACAAGCGGAGAATTTTAAAAAGAATAGGGCAGAGGCATGAGCAGCAAAACTCGCGTAGATATGATTATTGAGACTTTATGTGACCATAAAGGCGAAAAGTTGACGGCTCGCGAGCTTGCTAAAAGCGAAAAAAGCATGGAAGTATAAGTCAGGGACTATCAATGTTAATGGCTGAAAAACTATTGTCCTTCATAAGGTTTTTTTAACACTAATCGTTACTCTTATGTAATCCGTAATAATGTAGTATACTTTCTAAACAAAAAAGGGGGATATATGGATAGCAAGCAAAAAATGTCAGCTAAAAAGATCGCCGCGCCTGTTCAACCTATGGAGGTTGCAAACTTCACCACCGCAGATGGTTTGACGGTTGAAATGAAAGGGGTGCGTGTATTCGTAACGCCCGAGCAGGGATCGTGGGATATTGTCAATGTTGGTGGTACACAGTTTATGACGGGAAGAGTCAGAAAAGCGTTTAATCCAGCGGCATCGATAATGCAAGGCCCTGTTCAATTATCGCCCAACGAGGGGCAGATGCTTGATGACGCGTCAAAAAGCTTGAGCGCGGCACATACTAACCTTAACTCAGCAAACGAGTGTATTGAGGCATTTTTACAACAAGGACGATGAATGTTTAAGGACATTGCAAAACTTCTCAAGACGGCGCTAACCATTGAGAAAGACACCGCGCAACTTAACGCTAACATTAAAAGCTTGGTTGAAGAGCTAAAGTACGAGCGTGAGGCTAGAATTAAGCTAGAGCACCGCATAACCCGATTAGAGGCCAAAGAAGAGGCGTTTAATCAAGTAGCGGCGATGTTGGGTAGCTCGCAACCTAACCTACCACATCATAACGGCACGTCAGACAGCAAGACGCTGCCTAAAGGGTAATACCAACGGCACTCGCTCGTAGTGCCGTTCATTTTTTCAATGAATGGGCGCTCAAAAGCTCTTTTAACATCAATCCAATTAAAGAGTGCTAGTGGCTTTAGAGTAATTTTCGAAAATTCCACCGCTTTCCCATAGTTTACCCCATTAAAGAGTTGAACTAAGACCTTATACTTACCCGACTAATTATCCGACTAAAGCTGATATTGTGAAAGTTATGTTAGTGAAGGCTATCGCTTGAAACGTAGGGAAAATGGTGGCCCCACCCTGACTTGAACAGGGGACCTGCCGATTATGAGTCGGATGCTCTAACCAACTGAGCTATGGGGCCATTTTGAAACTTGTGATTTTAGGTACAGCGACCTAACAAGCGAGCGCAAGTATAAGCAGTTTTAAATCTCTTGTCACGTCTAGAACAGCGTACTGTGAACAGTTTGCTTTATTTTTGTTCAGGTGCTTGCCCTTTCACCTCAATTTCATGTTAATTAAAAGCAATTCTTGACGAATAGGTAGGCGGGCTAGCACTATTGCCTTTCGTTGTTGTCGAATCTACAGAAGCCTTTCTCTTTCTTCTTTTGCATTCATTATTTATTGCTGGGTAGTTTTTAAAACATGAATATTATATTGCGTACTGGTGTGGTCTTCTTCTCACTACTTAGCCTATCGGCCTGTACTAAAATTGGGTTCGATAAGCGTGAGTCGGGAGAAATTCCGTTTAAACTCATTGGCGTTGAAACGGGCGCGTGTCCATTGCAAACGCGTATTGGGCAAGACAAATGGCAACTAGATTATTTTGGCTTTTACTTAAGTAATCCTGAGGTTCGTATAGATGGCCGCTGGCAGGTGGTTAAATTCAAACAAAACGAATGGCAAACGAAAAACGTGGCATTTCTTACGTTCCATTCTCTTTGTAATCACCCTGAAAACGCCAACAGTAAGATTATATTGGACGTGTCTGATGAGTTTATGAAGTTAGCCACAAATTTACGTTTTACGCTGGGCTTACCTTTTGAACAAAACCATCAATCACCAGAGTCTTTAGCCACACCATTAAATAACAAAGCCATGTTTACCAGTGTGCAGCAGGGGCACAAGTTTATGCGCTTGGACCTTTCTCACGCAGCGTCAGACAAACAGTGGCGCTATAGTTTAGGCAGTGTAGGGTGTCATTCGGCGTCAGCAGACGAAGCGCCAGAAAAAGTGTGCGACTTCACTAACAGAGTGGAGTTTATCCTTCCTATGACCCAATTAGATACCGACCTAGCGCTGGAGATCTCTATTTCTAATATTGTTTCGCAAGTAAATTTAGATTTGCCACAAGATTGCGCGGTGCAGTCACCAGAAGCGTCGCCGTGTAATAAGCTGCTTAACAACTTATTGCATAGGCCTTGGTTGAAATGGGATTAGTGAGGTATTTAGTTGCGTAGGTAGGCCTGTTTGCGTAAAAATACGGCCTTGGTTAACTAAATTACACTATTTGTTGAATTTGTGTTTATACTTTAGACAATAAATTCAACCAAATGCCAATATTTATATTGTCTTTAGCATGTTAAACTTTGGCGTTATTGAGTCAAATTTTACACAGATCTGAATAAGTCAGACTGGTGCGGAGAGAAGAATGACAGAGAAGCCGTTCATTACTAGTGGTCGTAACACCATTATCCATAAGATTAGAAAGTTAGATTTGTTAGTCATTAATGGTGACGAGCATCCACCGATAATCGTTACTTATAAAGGCATAAAGCAGTATGAAGGGAAAATCCCTGAAAACAAACGCGAAGCCAAAATGATGGATATGGAGCTTGTTGACGTAACAACGGGCGATGTTTTTGGTGATGAAAAAACACTACTGTTTATTCAAACCCTTAACGGTAAAGAATACAAAATAGACTACAGTAAAATTGGTACTAGTATGTTTATTAAAATACATCAAGACAGCATTTTTTAAGCTGTTCTGTGTTATGACGTGGGGGCTTAAGCAATTTGCCCCCAGTTGTCTGCCGATAAGCTATTAAACCCGGTTATCAGCCTACCTTCGCCTTTTACTTGTACGTACCTGGGCTCAAAAATTGAAAATCGGCATATGTCTACCGGTGTGACTTCCGACGCATTTACCCCTGAAATAACTCCCGCCGTTTCTAGTCCTTCTGCCACTAATTCTGAACAAAACCAACTGCTGAAGTCTTCTTGATTGTAACTGATGTTCTTAAAGATAGGGTGATCGTCTAGTGCATCAACCGCTGATCCGAATAACTGAAGCACATCATATTTTTTTCCATCCTGAGCAAACATAAAGTTGAAAAAGTCGCGTTTTCTCTCATTAAAGCGCTGTCGTGCAGTTTCACCCAGTGGCAACCACCAGATGTCGCCGTCGTAAGTATGTACCCGCTCACTGAGCCGGTTTGTCATCACGCCTTTTTTGCCTTCATATACGGTGGCTTCCATCACTTGGTTAAAGTATCTTCCACTGTCTTCGTCTCGCATTTTAGTTTGCATCACGATGGCAATGTGAGTCACCGCAGAACGCGTAGTCAGCTTTGTCCACTTTGAAAATAGACTGTTGCCACCAAATGCAATGATGTCACCGGGGCGCATTTGCTCTCGAATCAAGTGGTAGGGTTGTTGCTCTAGCATGTTGTCTTCCCTGTTTCATAAAAGTTCAATGGTTGTATCAAAGTGTGTACAAATGCCGACAAACCGCAGGCTACAACGATTATTAAACTGCCTTTATGGGCATCTTATCGCAACGTCGCAAAAAGCGACCTTTTAACGTTTTTATAGCGTGATTATTACAAAATTTCACTAGTTTATGTTTGCGGTTACGAAAATAGGTCGTTGTCGCATACATTAAATACATCAGAGGAAATTGATTATGTCTATGTCACGCCGCGTTACCTTATCTGCACTAGTTTGTATGTCGTTTGCTTTAGCTGCTGGTTCAGCAAACGCGAGGGATTATCCAAAGGAAATTGAAGGCGATCTTATTGCTGTGTGTGAAGCAATAAAGAGTGATAACCGTCTAGCCTTAATGCGCGCAGTAAAGCGCAGCCGTTTAAGCTTTCAAACCCTTAATAAAGGCTTAGTGTGTAACGGCCAAGACATGTTGACCTTTGCGCTTACACATAATGCTTCTACCACGGGTAAACTTATTGCTCGCCGCACCAATGCCGACAGTGCCACGCTTACTGCTAAACGTTAATGACACATTACTTTGATACCATCCCTGGGCGTTGGGCTGTGCTCTGCACAGTCCCTTTTTCTCCCTAGTATCGCGTAAACTCATTAACTGTATCAAACATGATTGCATTGGTTTTTCTACAATCGGTAAGTCAGGCAACAAAGCTTGTAAGTTTGCTTTGTGATCTGGATGTTTTCGACACTATTTATCATGCCGAGAATGAGCAAGACTGTAGTGCGTTGTTGCAGCAAAATCAGAACGCTTTAAGCTTTTTACCCGTAGGTTTCGCGTCACTTTGCCCGCCTTCTTCGTGCTGGGTGGCGGTGGGCGAAACCACATCCGATGCCTTAACGGCTTTTAACCATTCTGCCCAAGGGTTTGTTCATGTGCCCTTTGATGAAAAGCAGTTGGAATGCGTCATTCAGCGCTTAACCCTTCATTGCGAAAAAGCACATCATCGCAGACAATATCAACGCTTGGTGAAGGGGCTATGCATTCAATATGGTGTGAATGAGCACGCGCTTTTGGCTACGCTTCGTCGTCAACACGCGCTTATTAAAGCGCCAGGTATCGTCAGTGTGAAAGCGCAAGATGGGTGGTGTTGTTTACAACCACGGGATATTAAGTGGATTGAAGCGTGTGGGGATTATATGGAAATTCATACCCTTGATAGGCGTTTGTTAGTACGTTCAACCCTATGTCAACTGATGCAAAAGTTAGGGCATGAATATTACCTAAGGTGTAACCGTTCGGTTGCGGTTAATCTCGACTTTGTAGATAAAATAGACAAAGTAGGGAGTCAGCTTCATGTCATATTAGATGATGGTCAGCGGTTTAAGATGAGCCGACGTTATCAAACGCCGCAATGGCATCCTACAAAAGCGGCGTCTATGCTTGCTGAACTGCAGTAAACATATAATAAGACCTTTGTCCTGCTAGTATCTCGTCTGTGATATCAGTTACACTTTCCGCCTACTAATGCGCGATGTCATGCAGTAAGGGAGATAGTCGATGAATAAAGCAGTAAAATGGCTGTTAGGTTGGGCCATGGTACTTTTTTGCTATTATTCTGGTGTTTTTCTTTCTGCCCATTTTGATTTAGTACTCCCAGGTACCCTAATTGGGTTGTTTTTGCTGCTAGGGGCTTTGTTTACTTTCCACATTGTTGAGCCTTTGGTTTCTACCGCCGTTGCGCCACTACTAAAACATATGTCAGTTTTATTTGTACCTGCCGTGCTTGGTGTGTCTGTGTATTGGCCCGACATTCAGCGCCATGGCATAGCGATTGTGGTTGCTGTGGTTATGTTTACTGCATTTAGCTTGGGAGTTACGGCTAAAATTGCTAGTAAATTAATGCGGCATAGACACCCGCAGGGTGAAAGGGGGAACCAGTGAGCGATATTCTCTCTACAACACTATCTATCACGGGCGGGGTTTGGCTAAGCCTTACCTTAATCGCCTACGCCGCTGCGCTTGTTGTGAATAAATACTGCAAAGGGCACCCGCTTGCCCATCCCCTCATTACCACTTCCGCGATAATTAGCTTGGCCCTGTTAGTGAGTCAGGTGTCGGTGACAAACTATCAAACGGCCGCAAGTTTCCTTCATTGGTTACTAGGCCCTGCAACAGTGGCATTGGCGCTACCCATTTACCGACAATGGCATGTGCTAAAGCACTACGGTTGGCGCTTACTTCTTAGTATCGTTATTGGCGGCGTGATTGCGCCCATTACGGCATGGCTAGGGTTATGGGTAAGCAGCGCTTCCACCGCCTTACAAATGAGCATGCTGGTTAAATCCATTACTACCCCTTTGGCCATGGAAACCGCAAGCCAAATTAACGGTATTCCCGCACTTGCCGCAGTGTTTGTCATTATGACAGGAATTGCGGGGGCAATTATGTCAACCTGGGTTTTTCAGCTGTGCAAGGTTAAGGACACCCAAGCACAAGGGATAGCGCTTGGTACAGTGGCACACGCTGTGGGTACTGCAAAAGCATTGCAATTGGGTGATGATGTGGCTGCAATGGCAACGTTAGGCTTATGTGTCAATGGTATTGTTACTGCCATTGTGTTGCCTGTATTTTTTATTGGCTCTTAGCCATTCAGCTAAATTGCACTTACTGAGTGTGGCAAATTCCGCCAAAAGTGCTATTCCTAATAGAGCAATAACACGTCACTATAGGTGTGTTGTTATTTGGTAGCTTTAGTTACAGGCGTAAGTGCCGATAAAGTTTAAAGTGATGCGCATGACTGCGTTATCGTCAATTCAAGGTGGTGTATTCGCTCAATGTTTTCTGTACTCGTCTGTGACGATTCACTGGTTGCTCGCAAGCAAGTGGCTAAATGTTTACCGCAGGATTGGGATGTGGCGGTTCATTTTGCTAAAAATGGCCAAGAAGCCGTGACAGCGCTGAGCGAGGGGAAAGGAGATCTTCTACTACTCGACCTAAATATGCCGGTATTAGACGGGTATGGCACGCTAGAGGCAATAAAAAATCAAGGTTTAAATACCAAGGTCATTGTTATTTCCGGTGATATACAACCGGAAGCCTATGATCGTGTTACCGCGTTAGGCGCACTCGATTTCATTCGCAAACCGGTTAATCCTAAAACCTTGAATGAAATGCTCGAAAAGCATCAAATCCGACATATTGAAGTGGAAGAGGAAGTTGAGCAAACTCCCTTAGATCCAGATATTCGCGACTGCTACCAAGAAATTACCAATATTGCGATGGGGCAGGCAGGAGATCACTTAGCTCGCATCATGAACGTATTCGTGCGTTTACCCATTCCTAATGTCAATCTTATTGAAGTGTCTGAATTGCATATGATGTTGTCAGATATTGAAAGCCATGAGCAGGTAACCGCGGTGTGTCAGGGCTTCCTAGGGCCGGGCATCAGTGGCGAAGCGCTGTGCATTTTGAGTGATTCCAGCTTTGAAGACGTGGCTAAAATACTCAATGTGGAAGGTGAGGTAGACGATCAACTACAGCTTGAACTGCTAATGGATGCCGCCAGCATACTCATTGGCACCTGCTTAAGCGGGTTAGCGGTGCAAATGGATGTGAATTTTAGTCAGGGGCATCCTATTGTCTTGGGCCAACACAGAGCCATTACAGAAATTATCAGTATGAATCAAATGCAGTGGAAACGTACCCTTGCCATTGAATTAAGCTATGGACTAGAGGGCTATAACGTACAATGCGATCTTATACTGCTCTTTACCGAAGAGTCGATGAAAACCATGAACGCTAAGTTAGCTCACTTGTTGGAGGATATGTAATGAGCCAGCAATTAGATGAGTTATTAGAATTTCACTGGATGATGGACATGTTGCAATCCGTGGACGTGGGTATTGTCGTGTTCAATCGACAGTACCAAATTCAGGTATGGAATGGGTTCATGGAAAGTCACAGTGGTATGCTACCCAGTGAAGTCCGCGACAAATCGTTATTTGACCTCTTTCCGGCCATCAAAGAAGACTGGTTTAAGAAGAAGTCTAACCCCGTATTTGACCTAAAAACCCGCGCCTTTATGACATGGGAACAGCGTCCATATTTATTCAAGTTTCCCAACTACCGGCCGATTACAGGTAGTGAGTCATTTATGTATCAAAATATCACGTTAACGCCGCTGACCTCGGCGACCGGTAAGGTTGATTACGTCAGTATGATGATTTACGACATGACAGACGTGGCTGTAGGGAAAAAGCAACTTGAGGCGCTACAGGTATCAATATCAGAGGCGCAAGAGCGCAATCAATCCCTGCTATAAAGTGCATCAAAAAGTGCGCTCAACTCACAGTTAATTTTATTCACGTTTTTTATTCGGCTCTAATAGGGTACCGAATTGCGGGAGTTCCTATGCAAATTAGAAGTGTTGCGTATGCCAAGCGTGCGCTTTTCACTGTTGCCACAGTTTTCTTTTTATCTTCATGCGGTGGTGGCGGCTCTGATGCCAATTCAGACAGCGGTACCGACACCGATAATGACAGTGAATTGCTCGTGAATGCGGGCCCTGACGATACAGTCACTGAAGGCGCCACCTATTCGCTGAGCGCTGAAGTTACCGGAGGTGACGGGGAATACACGTACAATTGGACCGCGTCGCCTTCACTCACACTTACCCATGAAGATACCAGTTCATCTCAAGCAAGTTTTACCGCGCCTGCGGTTTCGGTGGCCACGGAATATACGCTTACCGTGTCAGTAAACGATACGTCAGGTAATGCCGACAGCGACTTCACTATTATCACCGTAAGCCCGGTTAATATCGCCCCAGTGGCGGACATTTCTGTTCCCGAATGGGAAGGGCTTGAAGAAA
The DNA here is from genome assembly GCF_000730385.1 of Alteromonas australica. NCBI lineage: Bacteria > Pseudomonadati > Pseudomonadota > Gammaproteobacteria > Alteromonadales > Alteromonadaceae > Alteromonas > Alteromonas australica. The sequence goes on from NZ_CP008849.1 coordinate 984,279, forward strand.
ATTACTTTCCTGGCGGCGTGGAGGTAATACTTGATGGCTCAGCTAGCTCCGATGAAGATGCCAGTGACTCGAGCGACGCTATTAGTGAATACAGCTGGACACAGACCGACGGCACCAATGTGATTGTGGGTGAAGAAACAAATTTATCGACGCTTACCTTCACCACGCCTATTTTAAATGACGAAGAAAGCATTACCTTTCAATTGGAAGTCACCGACAGCGAAGGCGCAACCGACACGGCCACAGTAACACTCACTGTGCAATCAAAAAGCGATACTTTACCCGTTGTGGATGCTGGTTATTCTCAAGGGGTATTTAGCGGTGAAATCATTATTTTAGAAGGCACTGCTAGCACCAGTATTTCAGAGGCTGAACCTCTTACATACAGTTGGGGGCAAAGTAATAATGTGTCGGCGTCAGAGTATGTCGCAAGTGAGAAAGGCGGGTATGTAAGCATTAAAGCCATCGACGACACTGATGCATTGTCTACCTTTGCTATTGCACCTTCGGTCAGTGAGTACACTGTGGTTGCTTACACGCTAACGGTCACCGATGCTTTTGGCAATCAAGTGGAAGATACCATTAACGTGGGGGTAAGAGTAATGCCCACGCCACTTATCAACGACACAGGTTTTTTACAGCAAGCCACAGACAATGCGCTAACACAGGCGCAACAAAACGACTGGCCCGGCCAAGATGGCCAACGAGGTGCTGACATTGTGGAGCAAAATGGTTATATCGAAAAAGCAGGGCGAGGAAAAGCCGGTTTCGATTTTACGCGTTTAAATGCTAACGGCGACGAGCAAGATGCCAGCGCCGACACCTGGTCATGCGTGCGAGACAATGTGACAGGTTTAGTGTGGGAAGTGAAAACCGACGACGGTGGTTTGCAAGACAAAGACTACCTTTACTCTTGGTATAGCGATGACACCAATGGTGGCTATGCGGGTGACGAAAATGGTGACGACACCTCGTGTTCATTGACCAGCTGCAATACTCAAGCCTACGAGAACGCGTTAAATGAACAGGGACTATGTGGCTTTTACGATTGGCGCATGCCGACGCATCATGAACTATTTACCCTTATGCATTTAGGTTTATCAGACAGTATAGCCATAGATGAAGATTACTTTCCCTACACCGGAACGGTGGGAACCGATCCTGTATGGTACTGGACTTCGGTTCCCAGTGCTGATGGTGTGAATAGTGAAGATGCACAAAACGCCTGGGCACTGGATTTCGACTCAGGTGTAGATAACTTTTTAAACAAGTCTTCTGCGGCAAGAGTTCGCTTAGTGAGAGCTGGGAGATAGCAATGAAAATTTTACTACCCGCATTGGCGTCGTTTGCAATAATGTCTGTTCAGGTGTCGGCACAAACCTGTTTATCCAGTGGTTTAGAAACCACGCCTGAAACTGATTTTAGTGAAGTAACCAGCAGCACGTACTTGCACGATACTACAGATTTAGTTTGGAAACGATGTGCAGAAGGGCAAACTTGGGATGGCACCACCTGCGACGGTGAAGCGGTGAAATACACATGGCAAGAAGCATTGCAGTTAGCGCAAGAAGCCAGTAACGAAGATTTATTAGGATGGCGATTACCTAATGTAAAAGAGCTGGCGTCTATTGCAGAGCGCCAGTGTGTACGCCCAGCGGTAAATAGCACGCTATTTCCAGAAACCCCACCGGATGACTTTTGGACTTCAACACCGTCCTCAGACGATCCTGATAGGGCTTGGGTGGTCGCATTCTTTAACGCGAGTCACTCCATAAAAGAGAAAGATCGCTACATTTACGTGCGTTTAGTGAGAACTTACACCGACGATTAAAGAATTTAGTCTTTAGTCTAAATGCACAGGCTTTAAGTATAATACTGAAAAGCACGCCGTTATACTGCGTGCTTTTATTTTAATCGTAAAGGTACTTCTCGCCTCTGCTTCACCCTGATTTTTAGCGGTTTAGACTCAAGTCACCTTTCTATTTCAGTAGAAGCTAGCCACAATACCCTCATGAATGATTTTAAATACCTGATCACGGGTTTACTTAGTTTTCTATCGCTCAGCTGGTGTACGCCGGCCATGGCTGAATTTACCTGTAATATCGACTTTGGCTATGGCCTTGCCGTTAACGATACTCAAGTACGAGTAATGGAGAAGTCGCGAACCCTCGTTCAAATTAATAATCAAGATCAGCTTTTCATCGCTGGTCGATGGCAAGAGCTAACACCTGAACAGGCCGTTTGGTTGCGAGAGTATTCCGATGGGCTACATTATGTGGTGCCCAAAATGATCATATTGGCTACTGAAGGCGTGGATTTGGCCATTGATACCATAGAGCATGTTTATCTAGGGTTAGTTGGCAGCGATCACGACAGCTACGCTAGGCTGAACACCGCCATGAAACGGGTACAGGCGCGAGTGAAAGATAAATTTCGCCATGCGAGTAATCATTATTTTATTGGCCCTGGATCGCTAGAAAGCGTTGATGACTTCGTGGATAGCGAGATAGAAGCACAACTTGAAGAAGCAATTTCCACCTCTGTAGGCGGCATTTTATCGGCGATTAGTGGTATTAATACCAGTAATGGCGAAGTGAGCAGCGAAAAAGTGGCTGAAATTACCCGTCAGCTAGGCACGGTGGGTGAACAACTAGAACGGGATGTTGGCGATAAAGCCACCACGCTTCGTAAGAAGGCGCAGTGGTTTTGTAACAAGCTTAAACGCTTAGACATTGCCGAGGAGAAGTTACGAGAGAGTCTCCCCGCGTTTAAACCGTATAACATTATAACTTCTAGCCAAGACAGCAAAGATTAGCGATTACACAAAACAAGATAGAAGGCTGTTTAAATACCGGCGGCCTTTATCAGTAACCTGCCAGTGTGACGGTGATAGTCGAAGTAATCCTTGCTGCTGTGCGTCGGCTAATGCGGTATCGACGTCCTTTGGCAATGTTAACCCCGTGAATGACGAAAAATCGTCAATAGGGCAAGGCTCAACCAACCTAAACCTATTCATAAAAAATTCGAAAGGCAAATCGTCTTCTGCCACCTGGGTTTGGGTGTCAAGGTACGGCCTACTTATTTCCATGTAGCCCCTCGGGTGTTTTACTTTCACCGTTCTATGGATGGTGCCTTTTTTTGCATCTGTAATTTTGCCATGAGCGCCGCAACCAATACCCAGATAATCACCAAACCGCCAATAGTTTAAATTATGTTGGCATTGATGGCCGTGTTTAGCGTAGCCAGATATTTCGTATTGATGATAGCCTGCGGCTTCAAGAATCTCATGTCCGCGCTGTTGAATTTCCCACAAAATATCGTCGTCGGGCAGTGCAGGTGGGCGCGAATAAAAAGGCGTATTGGGTTCAATAGTCAGCTGATACCACGATAAATGATAAGGGTTTAATGCGATACCTTGCTGCAAATCACCCATGGCGTTTTCCACACTTTGCTCTGGTAAGCCGTGCATTAAGTCTAGGTTAAAGGTGGGCAACCCAGCGCTATGAGCTTGCTTAACTGCATTTTCCGCTTGGAGTTCATTGTGAATTCTTCCCAGTACCTTCAAATGGTGGGGTTGGAAGCTTTGGATCCCTACTGAAATTCGATTCACACCGGCTTGATAAAACCCGGCAAATTTACCCGCCTCAACCGTGCCGGGGTTAGCTTCCATGGTAATTTCCGCATTCGGCGCTAAGTTAATGCGTGCTTTGACGCCCTCTAAAATAGCTGCCATGGCATCAGCTGAAAATAAGCTTGGTGTGCCGCCCCCAATGAAGATGGTCTCAACTTGCCTATTGCCAACACGTTTGGCGTCTATCGCTAAGTCGTCAAGAAGATGAGCGACATACTCTTTTTCAGGCAGGTCAGACTTAAGCCCGTGAGAATTAAAATCACAATACGGGCATTTTTGAACACACCATGGTATGTGGATGTAAAGGCTTAAGGGAGGGTTACGCAAAAGTGGATCTCATCGATTGCAATAAAATACCTAGTGCACTTCCTCGGTGACTAATGCGATTTTTTTCAGTTTTCTCTAACTCAGCAGCGGTGCATTTATGAGAGGGAATATAAAATACAGGGTCGTAGCCAAAGCCGCCTTTACCAGCGCGTGATGACAATATTTCACCTTGCCATTTCCCTTGGCTTACCAATGGAACTGGGTCGTCGGCGTGACGCATAAAAACTAACGTACAAAAGAAATGGGCTTTGCGATTGGCTTGGCCTTCAAGGGCATTCAGTAGCTTGTCGATGTTGCTCTCATCAGTGGCGTGGTCACCAGCATAACGTGCAGAGTAAATACCTGGTGCGCCCCTTAAGGCGTCAACCACTAAACCAGAGTCGTCGGCAATGGCTGGCAGGCCCGTCACTTGCGCTGCATGTCGGGCTTTAATAATGGCATTTTCTACAAAGGTGGTACCGGTTTCAGGCACATCTGAAACCCCTAATTCTTTCTGTGCAACCACATCTACGCCGTAGTCAGCAAATAAAGAGGAAAACTCTTTTACTTTGCCTTGGTTACCTGTGGCGAGAACAATTTTTTCTGGAAATTTCATTGTGTACTCTTTTGAACTGACGGTGAGCTAAAGCATAGGGGGCTAAACACATCCATGTGCGCTACACTGCCGTATCCCTGCGGCAGAGGGTTTGTGTCGGCAATGTTCAACCTACATCCTGGCACACCGCATTAACTCACCTGAAGGTTACTTTTATTTACTTACGCTTTTTGGGCCTCGCTTTCGCCTTAGCTTTGTCTTTTACTTTTTTCTTTCTCGGGCCAATTTTAGGTGTTTTGTTTTTAGGACGTAGTTCGTCAATCACACGTGCTTTTAAGGGTTCACCCATATAACGTGCTGCTTTAGCCACCATTTCAAAATCGTGAGCTTCAATTAACGAAATTGCAGTGCCTTTTGCGCCAGCCCGTCCTGTTCTGCCGATGCGATGTACGTAAACGTCGGCTTTACGCGGCATGTCGAAGTTAATAACGTGACTGACGTTAGGTACGTCGATACCACGGGCAGCAACATCAGTTGCTAATAAGATAGGGACGTCACCACTTTTGAAGCGGGCCATCGCTGCGTTGCGTTTGTCTTGTGGCATTTCGCCCTGAAGCCAGCACACCGGAATATCTTTAGACGCTAAGAAGTCTTTTAGCATTTGCAGGCGGTCACGGGTTTTCACAAACACAACCGCTGACGTCGTTGTCTCTTGCTTCAGAATATTAACCAGCAAGGCTTGCTTGTGGTTCATGTCGTCAGCGAGGTGATACCACTGATGAATCTTATTTTTCTCTTTACGCGACGGATTCGCTTCAACAATTTCAGGGTTGTTAAGAATGTCGTGGGCGAAGGTTTTAACCGCTTTACCTTCCAGCGTGGCAGAGAACAACAGGTTTTGCTTACGCCAGCGCGCTTCAGCTGCAATCTGGTTAACGACCGTTGAGAAACCCATATCCAACATGCGGTCAGCTTCATCAAGGATCAAACACTCGATATCGCGACAATCAGCGGTTTCTTTTTCGATGTGTTCAAGTAGTCGACCCGGTGTCGCCACCAAAATATCTAAGTTTTGGCTAAGGGTTTCTTTGTCGGTGCCGTAATTTATACCACCTGTAATTACGCCACACACCAATTGGGTATGCTTAGTCAGGGCCTTGGCCTGCTCGTAAACTTGCAAAGCAAGTTCTCGGGTAGGCGTGAGAATAAGAATACGGGTGGCGCCTGGTTGCTTGCGAGGGTAGTCGAGTAGAAACTGACACGCGGGAAGCAAAAAGGCAGCTGTTTTTCCTGTGCCTGTCGGCGCAGAGGCTAAAATATCACGCCCGTCTAAAGCATGAGGGATAACCAGTTCTTGAATACTGGTGGGGGTTTCAAAGCCCATGTCCGCCACAGCATGGCACAGGGCGTCGTCTAGTTCGAGTTCTTCGAAAGTCATAGTATAAAAACACTTTAAATGAATGGGGCATAGTGTAGCATTTATGTGAGAATCGCACTATTTGAAAAAGCCACTATGCCATGCCGAGTTAACCTCTATTGAGGTTGCCTTTACATCGCTTGAGCTATAGCGCTGCACTTGGCATCGTTCAGAGCCTGTTTAATTGCGGGCCCTTTTATTCCTGTGGCAATGATGTCTTGCACGTTTACATCATTTGCTGCCGAAAGCGCACGTTGAATCAAGGTTGTTTGAGCTGGCCAATCAAGATGACTACGCTTTGCTAATGGCGTCATGGCCGTTAGCAACAAGCTAAACCTTTCTGGTCGCCGCCATGCATCGGCGCCATTAAAAATATTAAGCAGTGCACTAGCGGCTTCGTTCACGCTATCGGTGGCCGAAAAATCAGTCAGTAGGTGCTGCTTAAATTGACTAAGCAGCCGCGCGAGATCGCTGACCTGGTTCGGCACTTTCAATCTTGAACATAACTGTGACACTTGAGTGGGGTTTAATGGGCTGCACAGGGCAGAAAAGCGCACTGCCAGTTGGGTGTCTTTATCATGGCTTGCCTCTTCTGACGATACTGACAGTGGCGAGGCGGCTAATGTTAAGCAGGCTAAAGCCTCGGTTAGGTGCTCGCCAAGCTCTGAAAACCAGCTGGTTAATGCTTGGCTTTCAGCCAGTACGGTAAAAAACACGTCTGGCGTGGCTTCAAGTAGGCTGCGTTTAGTTTCTTGCCATACGCGTTCTGCACTCAGAGCACGTAATTCGCCGCTGTTTGCCATAGATTGCATTAATGTCAGTGTTTCAGGAGCAATGGTAAAACCCAAATAGCGGTAGCGAGTGGCAAATCGAGCCACACGAAACACCCGTAATGGATCTTCACTAAAGGCCGCAGAAACATGGCGAAGACAGCGGTTTTCTATATCTTGCTGCCCCTTGTAAGGGTCAATAATATTGCCGTCATCATCTAACGCCATCGCATTTACCGTAAGGTCGCGGCGCTTCAAGTCTTCTTCTAGGGTGACAGACGATGAGGCATCGCAGACAAACCCAGTGTAGCCTGCACCTGATTTTCGCTCGATACGGGCCAGGGCATATTCTTCACCGGTTTTTGGGTGAAGAAAAACAGGAAAATCTTTTCCCACTTGGGTAAAGCCTTTGGCGAGCATTTCTGCAGGCGTAGCGCCAACCACGACATAGTCTCTTTCCGTGACAGGTCTTTCTAACAAAGTGTCTCTCACGGCGCCGCCAACTAAATAAACCTGCATGTATTCTCGCTTTTAAATCGGGGTGATAAAAAGAAGTAGTATATCAATGTTCCAAATAAAATTGTCAGTGCGTGTAAAGCGCCCTTTTACTTACCCTCGTGCTCTGGTAGTTTAATCCTCGTTTTTACCATTACTTAGCGAATACCATGTATTTGAACTATTTCGGGTTAAGCGATAACCCGTTTTCAATAGCCCCGAACCCTGATTATCTCTATATGAGTCCTAGGCATAAGGAAGCATTAGCGCATTTAACATTCGGGCTTCGCGAAAGCGGTGGCTTCGTTATGCTGACCGGTGAAGTCGGCACGGGAAAAACCACCGTATCGAGAAAACTACTACAGCAGTTACCCGATAATACGCAAGTGGCAATGATTTTAAACCCCACTTTATCTGCGTTAGAGTTACTCGCCACGGTGTGTGACGAGTTGGGTATTGCCTACAGTGGACCTCAAGCCAGCTTGAAGTATTTTACCGATCTTATTTTGGGTAAATTAGCGGCGAATCATCAGGCCGGAATTAACACTGTACTTATGGTGGATGAAGCCCAGCACTTGTTGCCCGAAGTATTAGAGCAATTGCGTTTGCTAACCAATTTAGAAACCAACCGCGAGAAGCTCCTTAAGGTGGTATTAATTGGTCAGCCAGAATTGCAGCAGTTACTGAAACGTAACGAATTACGTCAGTTAGCCCAACGTATTACCGCGCGTTACCATTTACTGCCGCTTACGTCTTTAGAAGTGAAAGCTTACATCGCACATCGTCTTAGCGTAGCCCATGGCGATGTCAGCATTTTTAGTCAGTCTACATTGAAGGCGGTGCATCAAATAACCGGGGGTATCCCTCGGGTTATTAATTTGCTTTGTGACAGAGCCTTAACGCTCTCTTTTACAAAACAGCACGCGGTAGTGAAAAAGCCCATTTTTTTTGCTGCGGCAGAACAAATTTTAGGTGAAGACGTTGTCAGGCAGCGTTTACATAGTCAGCGTAAATGGCATCTTATCGGCGTGTTTTTACTCGCAATTGGGTGTGGCTATGGTTTAGGGAGCCTTTATGTCTAACGTGGTGACCATTGAAAACTTAACGCCGGGCATGGTGATTATTCAAATCACAAAACAAAATGGCCCCGTCAAAATTAGAAAATCAGGGTTAGTGACAAGTGATGCCATGGTGCAAGGTTTGGCGGAAATGGGCGTGCAAGAGCTAGAAATAGACCCAGACCAAACAGTAGAAATTGCACCGGTTACTCAACATAGAACCCAAACTCAAGCTCTGTTGAGAGGCGAGCACGATACCAAAGCCAATTTTGACTCGTCGCTTTCCGAACAATTTAATCGAAGTTTGTTTTTGCCCACCGTTCAGGGGCTACCGTCAATGTGGTCTGTGTATGCGAAAGAACTTGCAGCCTTCGGTGTTACCCTATTGTTGGGGTTGGGCATAGGCTTTATGGCCGCTACGCCAAGTCTTTGGTGGCCGTTAATTTCACATGAAGATACGCAAATTACTCCAGTTGCGATAACCCCGCCTGCGGATATCTCATCTTTGCCTTTTACCGACGATACACCTACGCCCCTTGATACTAACGCAGAGGTTGCGGCAAATGTTGCGTCCGCTGAAGACGCGAATACCGAGGGCAAACAGGCCCCTCAGGTAGCTAACGTCAATCAATCCAGCGGGTTAAATGACAAGCAGACACCACCCTCGGCAGCACAGAACAAGGACGATGAGGTACAAGAAAGTGCGGTTGCGTCGTTATCAGAAGAAGGTGGAGAAGTACTCAATGACAGTGGCAGTGACAGTGATATTGCGGTGTCGCCTGAGTTATTAGCCCGTTTTAACGCGGCTGTAGAAGCGCTCGATAAGCAAACCGACGAAGGGCGCTCTGAACCTGCAAGGCCTCTTACCGTTCACGATGATATTCAACGGGTGGACCAATTACCGGTGCGTCTGTTAACACGGCTTCCTAGTATGAATTTCAGTGCGCATATGTATGCGTCACAAGTGGACGATCGCTGGGTTCGCGTTAACGGTGTGCAAAGGTTCGAGGGGGACTGGATTGACGATAAAGTGCAAATTATCAATATAGAGGCGCAGCGCGTCATTCTTTCCTTTGAAGGAGAATTGTTTTCGATGAGCGCATTAACGGACTGGTAACGGGCGTCGCTATTTTTTAGCCTGTTTGCCAGCCCATGTCACAGGCGCCTAATTCGGCGCCTGGCTTATGAATACTTCTTGGAAAAACTTCGATAAATTAAGTTTAAAGTCTTCTGGACGAACACCTGAGACTATCTCGTCATCATATTGGCTTAAATCGATTCGCTTAATTTCATTGTAATGATTTGACGTCACGCTATAAAAAGACATGACCACAGGGCTTAAGGCATCTCGCTTACCGCGCTGACTAACAATGGCTAGCTTGCCACTTTTCAATCGAACCAATGACCCCACAGGGTGAACCCCCACACATTGAATAAATTGGGTCACTAAATTTTGGTCGAGGTTATCAATACTGGTTAACCGCTTGAGTGCCTGGGTAGGCGTGATACTTTCTTTATGAGGGCGGTTGGATGTCATGGCGTCGTAGGCATCTACGATGGCGGCGATGCGAGCAAGTTCACTTACATCATCACCCGCTAAGCCGCGAGGATAGCCACTGCCGTCTTGCCGTTCATGGTGTTGTGCAATAATAGAAAGCGCTAAATCTGAAATGTCGCCGCATTGCTCAACTAAATCTATACCAATTTCCACATGGGTTTTCATTACTTCCCAGTCGGCATGAGAGAACTCACCTGTGTTATTTCTTACTTCTTCGGGCAGAGAAGACATGCCCACATCCATCAACAGTGCCCCTAAACTGGCTTGGTCAATAATGTCACGGTCGTAACCTAAAAACTGCGTAAACATACCCATGATGATGCTGCAATTGATAGAGTGTTCAAGCAAGTAGGAGTCGGCATCTTTGATTAAGGTTAAGCAGGAGAGGGCGTCTTTATTATCGAATACGCTTTCAATTAAGCTTTGCGATAATTCCTCGACGGGTTTTAGGTCTTTTGCTGCGCCACGCTTTAACGATTTCAAGAAACCGTTTTGAATATTCACTGCGTCAAAATATAAGTCGTTAGCCTCGTTTAGCGATTCTCGATTAATGGGTTTTTCTTGTGGTTGCGTTGCCGTGTCTGGGGCTACACTTTCTGGCGCTGGGGCAATGTCTTCCACTAAGCCTTTCGACTTTTCGGTATCAATTTCTACGCGTTGAATACCCCGTGTTCTAAGTGTGTCTATGACTTTCTGAGTTTTGACTATTCCTTTTGAGCGCATTTTTAGTGCGCCGCTTTGTTCAAGCACTTGATTGACGTACATGCCAGGCTTCAATTCGTCAATGGGTACGGCTTTTAACATTGTTTCTCCAAGAGCGCTTTCTGACACAGATTGTGATGGGGGTAAATAACCACTAAATATTACGACAAACTCATACATACGTCAGTGTATAATTGATATTTGTTGGTATATTTAACTGTCGATGCGAAATGACATGATATACGACAAGCGATAGGGCTTGTCTTACACGAGATAAAAATGGTCAGCTAACATAATAGAAAAGTAAGCACTAACCCACTGATAATCAGCGGTCAGTGCTTCTACTTACTATTAAAGCCAGGCAGGCTGCTTAGCTTCGAAAGCCTTAATGGTTTCAGTCAGTTCGAGGGTCTGACCAATAGCATCTAGCCCTTTAATTAAATTGTTTTTATGGTGCTCAGCAATATCGAAGGAAACAGATACGCCACCGAAAGTCACAGTTTGAGCGGGTAAATCGACTGTAATCTCAATGGCAGGATTGTCTTCTACGGCAGCAAAAAGTTTATCCATTTCTGCGCTAGGTAATGCTACAGGCACCAGTTGGTTGTTAATGCAGTTACCGTAAAAAATATCTGCAAAGCTGGTGGCGATGACTGTTTTAAAGCCAAAGTCAGCCAGCGCCCAAGGCGCATGCTCTCGGCTTGAACCACAACCGAAGTTTTCACGCGCTAGCAAAATACTGGCGCCCTTATGCTCAGGCTTGTTTAAAGAAAATTCCGGGTTCGGCTCTTTTTCTTCTAAATCTAAATAGCGCCAATCATGAAACAAATGTTTTCCGTAGCCCGCGCGGGTAACACCGGTTAAAAACTGCTTTGGAATAATTTGATCGGTATCCACGTTAGCCTGGTCTAAAGGAGCAGCAATACCTGAATGTTGTGTAAAACCTTGTTCTGACATGACTTACTCCTGAAAATCTCTAACGTCGGCAAAGCGGCCAGTGATGGCTGCGGCGGCGGCCATGGCAGGGCTAACTAAGTGGGTACGTGCCCCACGACCTTGGCGACCTTCAAAGTTTCGGTTACTGGTTGACGCACAGCGGTCACCAGACACTAATTTGTCGTCATTCATACCTAGGCACATGGAGCAACCTGGCAGACGCCATTCAAATCCGGCTTCTTCAAAAATCTTGTCTAGGCCTTCTGCTTCCGCTTGGCGTTTAACATTACCAGAACCGGGGACCACAATGGCCGTTACTGAATCGGCAACTTTGCCGTTTTTAGCAATATGTGCGGCGGCACGTAAGTCTTCAATACGACCATTTGTGCATGAACCAATAAACACATGGTTAACGGAAACGTCAGCGAGCTTTTCACCGGGTTTAAGCCCCATGTAGCCTAACGCTTTCACAGCACTTTCTTTTTCAATCGGATCACTAAAGTCTTCTGGTGCAGGCACGGGCGTATCAACACCAATCACTTGACCTGGGTTAGTGCCCCAAGTGACCTGTGGTGCAATATCTGCAGCTTGCAATTCTACGACTGTGTCAAACTCAGCGCCTTCTTCGGTGTAAAGGGTTTTCCAGTACGCAACAGCGTCATCCCAGTCTTTACCTTTAGGCGCGTATTCGCGGTCTTTTAAGTAAGCAAAGGTGGTTTCATCTGGTGCCACAAGCCCTGCTTTCGCGCCAGCTTCAATACTCATGTTGCACACCGTCATGCGCTCTTCCATAGACAAGCCACGGATAGCTTCACCGGCATATTCAATAACATGGCCTGTCGCACCGGCGTGACCAATTTTGCCGATGATGGCAAGAATAATGTCTTTTGCAGTAATACCAATAGGAAGCTTACCGTTAACATTAATCAGCATGCTCTTAGCGCGGCTTTGTTTAAGGGTTTGCGTAGCCAGTACGTGTTCAACTTGTGATGTACCTATACCGAATGCGAGTGCACCAAACGCACCATGAGTTGCCGTATGAGAGTCGCCACACACCACAGTCATGCCAGGTTGAATAAGGCCTAACTCTGGCCCCATTACATGCACAATACCTTGCTTTTGGTGCCCAACGGGATAAAGCTGAATACCGTGTTCTTCACAGTTTCGCGCTAGGGTATTTAGCTGAAGGGCATTTTGAGGTCCGCATGCATCAATGGCTAATGAGCGGGTGGATATACTGTGATCCATCGTGCCCACTGTGCGGTCAGGACGACGCACCTTACGGCCCTTTTCGTTAAGCCCTGCAAAGGCCTGTGGTGAGGTTACTTCGTGAATAAGATGGCGATCGATATAGATTAAGCTGTCTTCACCTAGTTGATCGATAATGTGTGCCTGCCACACTTTGTCATATAAGGTCTTGGCCATGGGGTCTATTTACTCCTGCGCCATTAATTGTTTAACAATTTCATCGCCCACTTGCGATGTACTTGAGGCCTGTTCGCGCTTATCAGCAGGCAGTAACTCGCCTGTAAGTACACCTGCTTCTAATGTGGCCACAACGGCTTTTTCTATGGCATCGGCTGCTTCACCTAAATTCATGCTAAATCTAAGCATCATGGCAGCGGATAAAATTTGGGCGATAGGGTTTGCAATGCCTTGGCCCGCAATATCAGGGGCAGATCCGCCCGCTGGCTCGTAGAGGCCAAAGCCATCTTCATTCATACTGGCTGATGGCAATAACCCCATAGAACCGGTCATCATGGCGCACTCATCAGATACGATGTCACCAAACAGGTTAGAGCACAGCATGACGTCAAACTGTGCAGGGTTTTTCATTATCTGCATAGTGGCGTTGTCAATGTAGATGTGCTCAAGTTCTACGTCTGGGTAATCTTTGGCGACTTCTTCGGCGATTTCACGCCACAAACGGCTGGTGAGCAATACGTTAGCTTTGTCTACCGAGGTCACTTTACCCCGACGTTTCTGCGCAGCTTCAAATGCGGCCACGGCAATGCGTCTAATTTCTCGCTTGCTATAGCGCATGGTGTCGAATGCAAATTCTTCTTCGCCTTCACCTTCGCGGCCTTTAGGTTGACCGAAGTAAATGCCACTGGTGAGTTCACGAACTACCAGCACATCCACGCCTGACTGTGCAATGTCTTCGCGCAATGGCGAAAGTGCCTCTAAACCTGGGTAAATACGCGCCGGACGTAGGTTACTGAAAAGGTCGAAATGGCTACGTAATGTCAGTAATGCTGCTCGCTCTGGGCGTTGTTCGAGAGGTAAGGTGTCCCATTTAGGACCGCCGATACTACCAAACAAAATTGCATCGGCCTGTTCACAGCCTAACAGTGTTTTTGACGGAAGTGCTTCACCCTCAGTATCAATAGCATAACCACCTACAGGGAATGCCGTACGGTTCAAGGTTATGTTGAACTTTTTCTCGACGGCATCTAAGACCTTATTGGCCTCCTGCATAACTTCTGGGCCGATACCGTCTCCGGCTAATACGGCAATTGAATACTGGCTCATTTACACTCCTGCAACGCGTTCTTGTTGGTTTTTTTGCTGATCAATTTGGTCAGCTAAATAGGTATTGTTTAATACAAAGATAAGGGCTTTTACACCGGCTTCTACAATGTCAGTCGCTAAGCCGATACCGTGGAATCGGCGGCCTTTATAGGTGGCAATAACACTCACCTGTGCCAAAGCGTCCGCGCCTTCACCTTTTGAATCTAGTTTGAAATCGACCACTTCTAAATCTTCATGGCCAAGTATCGACATAATGGCTTTGTATGCCGCATCAACAGGGCCATTCCCTATGGACGATTGGGTAATTTCTTCCTCGCCTACTTTAACTTTAACCGTGGCACTTGGAATGATTTCTCGCCCAGAGTTAGCCTGCAAATAAAGTAATTGGTAGTGGGCTTGGTCATGCTTCTGTTTATCGAAGAATAACAAGGCTTCTAAATCATAGTCGTACACTTGCCCTTTTTTGTCGGCAAGCTTCAAGAAGGCTTGATAAACCGCTTCTAAATCGAAATCTTCGGGTTTGTAGCCAAGTTCTGTTAATCGATGCTTAATGACATGACGGCCCGAACGCGAGGTTAAGTTCAGGTTGTTTTTATTTATGCCCACACTCTCTGGGGTCATGATCTCATAAGTATTTTGCGCTTTTAATACACCATCTTGGTGGATACCCGATGAATGGCTAAACGCGTTGGCACCTACAATAGCCTTGTTCGATTGCACGGGCATGTTGCACAAGTTGCTAACCAATTTCGATGTGCGTGATATTTCCGTGGAATTAATATTAGTATCAAAGCCAAGCATGTTCTTACGGGTTTGTAAGATCATGGCTATTTCTTCTAATGAGGCGTTACCTGCACGTTCACCAATTCCATTGATGGTACATTCTACTTGTCGAGCGCCTTGCTCCACCGCGGCAAGAGAGTTAGCGACAGCTAATCCCAAATCATTGTGGCAGTGAACCGAAATAATGGCTTTGTCGATATTAGGTACGCGATTAAAAAGCTGCTGGATAATACTGCCAAACTCTGTTGGCGTGGTGTACCCCACTGTGTCGGGGATATTTACCGTGGTAGCGCCGGCATTAATGGCTGACTCAACCATTCTGCACAAGTAGTCAATATGCGTACGGCCTGCATCTTCGCAAGAGAATTCTACATCATCGGTGTATTTACGGGCATGCTTCACCGCCGCCACTGCCATATCTACCACTTCATCTTGCGACTTACGTAGCTTAGCGCCAACGTGAATTTCCGAGGTGGCTATAAAGGTGTGAATTCGGAATTGCTCGGCTACGCTCAATGCTTGACCACATGCATCGATATCTGCCGGCAAAGCACGAGACAAACCACATACCACAGAGTTCTTCACTTCCTTGGCAATCATTTGTACCGAGCGGAAGTCACCTGGCGAAGAAACGGGAAAACCAGCTTCAATAATATCTACACCTAAACGTTCGAGTGCCAGAGCAATCTGCAATTTCTCTTTGGCACTTAGGCTAGCAGGTAACGCCTGCTCGCCATCTCGCAATGTGGTATCAAAGATTTTCACTTGATTTGTCATGACACTCTCTCAGTTTAATAGTTAAAAAAAAACCCGTGCTTGGCACGGGTTTTTGTGTGATTAATCGCTGGTCGCAATCTACCCGTGCAGTCTGGCTGCCATAAGGAGTAGAGTTAGAAGTAGAAAACGCGTCTTCATTTGCGGTAATTCTTTGCTGACCAATTTGATAGCGACAATTTAACCATCTAGAGGCCTAAGGTCAACCTTTGTTTACTATAATGCGTATATTTTTTGGTTATATTTAGTGACTTTTAGAATTTAGTAGAAACATCCTAATTTTTATCGATTAGTGCGTTCGAAAATATCAATTAACAGGGGCTAATCCATTAAAAACGGCTTTCATCTTCTCTTAATAGGATGCGCATCCTAATGTTGGTGGTTTCATGTGATGCAGATTTGGGTTTTATTCAGATTTTTTATTTAGTTTAAATGTATTTTTATTCATTTTTTGCAAGTTTAAAAGTACGCCATTCAATATTAGTGGAGAGTCGCATTTCTCGCAGGGAAAGGGCCCTAGGCATCCCTTTACTTTTGTGACGCCACGTATGCCCACAGCATGCCGACGCCATAATCGCCTTGCTGGGTTTAAGTAAGGTTTTCTCACTGAAGCAGAGTGTTTCGTTGTTCAGGCCTATCCCTTCAAAGGTAAACCACCCGTGCAAATTGGCGTGGAGCGTTTGATTCTCCCACTGTACCTTATCTATTGAGTCGAGTTCTATATGGCTTCCTTCTAAGCTCTTTACCAATATTGGAATCACCAACCCCCACTGGGCGTTTTTTTGGTACCAGGTGTTACAGCTTTCAGCGGTTTGCGTTAAACCGGGGCATTTTGCAGGCTGCTTGAAAAACCAGCTTCCATTATGCGCGTCTACATCAAGAGGCGTGGAATGGCCAACTAAATAACGAGCTACGCTACGAATATGGTGGGGGAGGCCCGCTAGTCGCCGACGTAAAATCGACACATTACTTGGGCCATTGTGAGCAATATGGAGTAATTCTCGTTCGTAAAGTGCGGTACAAATTTCAGTAAATTGAGGGTTGGTTCCCTCTAATTCTCCTGAGTGAGAAAAAAAACCAGATTGCTCTGAAGACATCGGACTATCAGATACCATAGTTAAAAGTAAGCATGCTGCAATTAGCCTACCGTAGCAGTATTTAGACTGAGTATCTAGTTTGGGCGCGCGTTGCCGCAATAGTGACAAGTTCTCGTACTCATTTACATACAGTGGTCAGACTTTTTTGCCGCTAATATTGATGTAAGTTATATGACCAATTCATGTGAAAAATAATGTTGCTCAAATGTCACCCCTTTTTTTTCATTGATTCCTAAACTTCTTTTTATTCTTGTTAATTTATTTACACCGCCTTTACTGGGGAGATTTCCGTCTCCATGTGACGTTTTTATTACGAAATTTTCTTTTATCTTTATGAAAATAAAGAAGTTGTTATCTTGTTTTGACCATTTTTATATGGCGGGGTAAACGAGGTGATGAATATTGGTAATACCAACTTTGATCGAGATGTGTACTTTTTTATTGATTTTGTGTTGACCAATTGGGTTTTTTGAAATACTTTTGTAATTATCTTGTAAATCACATGTGACGTGATTTATTCAAGAATGGTTGATACAAAACGAAAACGTGACACACATAGCTCCTTCAAAAACGAACACGGTTTTTATGAGCTAACACACATCCGTAAAAGGAAACACACATGGGACACAAATTATCTAAAATCACACTTGCCGTTTTATCCCTCGGTACGCTTGGTTTTGCGCAACATTCACTAGCGCAAGAAACTGAAACTGAGTCGGAACAAGACGTGGAGGTTATTGAGGTTTCTGGTATTCGTGCATCACTCGCCAGTGCGCTTAATGAGAAACGCTTTCAAAATAACTTGGTTGAAGTCATCGAAGCTGAAGATATCGGTAAATTGCCTGACCAAAACTTAGCTGAAGTATTGGAAAATATCACAGGTATTCAAATAACTCGTGAAGCCGGTGTAGGTACAGGCGTACAAATTCGCGGTACCGATGCAAACAGAACAGAAATCAATGGTGTGTCGACGGTTGGTTCTGGTACAGGTCGAAGCGGGATTGATTTTGAAGATGTTTCAGCGTCTATTATTGCTGGTTTAGAAGTGACTAAATCGCCGGATGCTAAAACCATAGAAGGCTCAGTGGGTGGTACAATAAACCTAAAAACCATTCGCCCACTGCAGTTAACCGAACAGTTACTTTCTTTTCGTGTTCAAGGTGAAAACAGCAGCTTGACCACCGACAGCGGATTGCAACCACGATTCTCGGGCACCTATGGTGACAACTGGGAAAATGACCACGGTAAATTTGGTGTGGTCATTAGTGGTAGTTATGCAGAGCAAGATGTTACGGCATTTCGTCCTCGCGCAGACCGCGATAACCTCATTACATCCGACAGCGGTGTAGCAAGTGCGCAGTCTTTCGACTTCCTTCCTATTCAGTTCTTCGTTCAAGATTACGATAACTTTGAATATGAAACGAAAAACTTTGTAGGTTCATTTGAGTGGGCCCCAAACGACAACACCCGTTTCTTCTTCGATGCGGTTATTAACGACCAAGAGCGATTACAAGAGAGTTCACGCGTTCAAGCGTCGGGTGTGAGTGCACTGAATGATATTTCTGTACCTGATAGCTATGAAACAATTAACTTTGGTTCGTTAGGTGGAACCGATTTAGGCTCTATTCAAGCGGCATTAACGGGTGTCATTCCGGTAAACTTAGACAATGATGATGACGATCCTAACCTTCGTCTTTCAAGTGATACCAATTCACGGGTGACAGAGAGCAAGATTTTCCGTCTCGGAGGGGAGTGGACAGGTGATAAATGGTTTGTGAGCGCGGAAGTGGCGTCGTCTTCTTCAGACACCACAACACCAAGCTTCAATACTACGCTAAACTTTATTAACCCCAATGCGCCTATTGATGCAGGTGGTGCGAATGATAACAGCGTACCTTTTGAGTATGACTTAACGGGTGGTTCATTAGCATTCGGTATCGCCTCTGGTGCAGACTATGCACCCACTACGGCACAATTACTTGACCCGTACAATGTGGTTTTACGTGACGTCAACATCGGTCGCGATACAACTGAAAACTTCGAAGACGCGTTCCGTACTGATTTTACTTATTTCTTAGATACCATGATCACGTCAGTCGATTTTGGTTATCGCTACAGTAAAGCGGGCAGCAAGCGTGAAGACATCAGTTCAAGCGTGGGTCTTCGCACAATGGAAGACAGCCCACGAGGTGATTTATTCTCTGAACTATTGGTGGCGGGTCCAGACAACTTTAATGATGCCGACGGCCGTGACTTGTACGTGAAAGATTTCTTGATCATTGACCCAGAATTAGTGGCATCAGATCCTGATGGTGTGCTTGAGACTCTGCAAGCAGCGATGACCGAGCACGGTTCAACCGCAAGCATTAGCGCGCCAACGTCTAGCTCATCTGGTTTCTTTGACATCGAAGAAGAAACTCATGCCTTGTACGCGCAGGCTAATTTCGAATATGAGATGTTCCGCGGTAACTTTGGTGTTCGTTATCTAGAAACAGAAGTCACGTCGGTAGGTAACTCCATTACTGTAGATGACGAAGGTAACGAGTTAGTTTCTCAAGTAACCACCACAGGCGATTACGATTTCGTATTGCCACGTGTGAACATTGTGGCTGACGTTGCTGATGATGTTGTATTGCGATTCGGCGCGGGCAAAGATATTCGTCGCCCTGACTTTGATGACTTGTCAACCTCTGTAACCTTCAGTACCAGTCCTAACCCTAACGTGGCGATTGGTAACCCTAATCTAACACCTGAAGAGGTTATTTCTTACGATTTAGCGGCTGAATGGTACTTTGCTGAAGGCAGTGTGGTCAGTGTGGGTATTTTCCATAAAACCCGTAAAGATTTGCATGTAGAGCAAATTGTTAGCCCTTATGAAGATCCTGTTACTGGCTATCGCGACCTAACCGACCCTTGTGAGGGGGGCGGTATCTTTAACCCAATTGCTGATATCAACGTGTTTGGTCCCGATCTAGGTACTGGTATATGCGTGGGCACAGAAACTAAGGTTAATGATTCTGGTGAGACTACGCAAAAAGGTATCGAGTTTGCTGTGCAGTATGATCTAGCTGGGTTTGAAGAAGAACTAGGTTGGGCATCTGGCTTTGGTGTGCTAGCAAACTATACCATCCAGGAATTCTCAGGTGGTGAAGCTGAAAACTCTGCCACTAGCCGCGCAAGCAATGTATTTGCCGCCACAACTGGCGATGACGACATTGAAGTGTCAGCGGTTCAAGGCCTACTTAACCTTTCTGAAAATGCCTACAACGTCACGGTTTACTACGAGAAGTTTGGGTTATCTGCACGTATGCGTTACACCTGGCGTGAAGCGTACCGCACGGATGATTTTGGTAGCACATCTAGCTTCCCTTGGGGTTTCCCAGCGGTACAAGCAGATCGTGGTCAGTTGAATGCTAGCGTTAATTATGATGTTAACGAAAACCTAAATGTGGGTATTGAAGCAGTTAACATTACCAAGTCGGATGTAGAGCAATACTGTGTTAACGATGGCGCGCTACTGTGCTTCCAAGGCTTAACGGACCGTCGTATTACAGTAGGTGCGAGCTACCGATTCTAAATTTCCTAATTTAGCTGTTGTGTGTGAGTTTTAGCCCCGGTACCCCCGGGGCTATTTTTTTGCGCCAGCGCTGTTTAGTTTATGGGGCTGTTGCGCAAACAGAAAGTAAAAAAAAGCGTTATCGGAACAAATCCGCTAACGCTTTTTGGGTAAGGACATGCAATATGATGCCCTTACGATGCGGTCAATATTGGCTTATTGACCTTTAATTTCTGAACGACCTTTGTAGGTTGCAGCATCACCCAGTGCTTCTTCAATGCGAAGAAGTTGGTTGTACTTAGCAACACGGTCAGAACGGCATAGTGAACCTGTCTTGATTTGGCCCGCCGCTGTCCCTACTGCAAGGTCAGCAATGGTGGCGTCTTCAGTTTCACCAGAGCGGTGAGAGATAACCGCTGTAAAGCCCGCGTCTTTCGCCATCTTAATGGCGTTAAGAGTTTCAGTCAGTGAACCAATTTGGTTGAACTTGATAAGGATTGAGTTACCAATACCGTTATCGATACCGCGCTTAAGAATTTTAGTGTTAGTCACAAACAAGTCGTCGCCCACTAGCTGTACTTTTTCACCAATCTTCTTCGTTAGGCTTGCCCAGCCGTCCCAGTCGCTTTCATCTAGACCGTCCTCAATTGATACAATTGGGTACTGTGCAGAAAGGTCAGCAAGGTAGTCGCCAAACGCTTCTGAATCGAAGCTCTTGTCTTCGCCAGAAAGCACGTATTGACCATCTTTGTAGAATTCAGACGCCGCACAGTCTAGTGCCAGCGTGATGTCTTCATTCATTTTGTAGCCAGCGTTTTCAACGGCTTCAACAATTACTGCCAGTGCTTCAGCATTTGAGCTAAGGTTTGGTGCGAAACCACCTTCATCACCCACTGCGGTGTTAAGGCCTTTGGCAGACAGTACTTTCTTAAGGGCGTGGAAAATTTCAGCGCCCATACGAAGGGCTTCTTTAAAGCTTTTCGCGCCAACAGGCTGAACCATGAATTCTTGAATGTCTACGTTGTTGTCAGCGTGCTCACCACCGTTGATGATGTTCATCATAGGCACAGGCATTGAGTATTCACCAGACGTTCCGTTAAGGTCGGCAATGTGCTCATAAAGCGCTACGCCTTTTTCAGCTGCCGCTGCTTTCGCTACCGCAAGAGACACAGCAAGAATGGCATTTGCACCCAGTGTTTCTTTGTTTTCGGTGCCATCAAGGTCAATCATGATGCCATCAATATCAGCTTGTGCGAGTGCGTCTTTGCCTAAAAGTGCAGGAGCGATAGTATCGTTTACTGCTGCAACGGCTTTTGTTACGCCCTTGCCTAGGTAACGAGACTTATCACCGTCGCGTAGTTCTAGTGCTTCACGGCTACCTGTAGAGGCACCAGATGGTGCAGCAGCACGGCCCATTACGCCAGACTCTAGGTACACGTCTGCTTCTACGGTAGGGTTTCCGCGTGAATCTAAGATTTCGCGTCCGATTATGCGACTAATTTTCGCCATGTTTTTTCCTCAACAATTGAATTGGGAACGCAACGGGAGAGAGCATTCCCTTTATTAGAAACTAGTGATTTTCTTTTTGGTATTTTCCTGCGGCTGCAACAAAACCAGTAAACAATGGGTGTCCATCTCGAGGTGTAGACGTAAACTCGGGGTGGAATTGACCCGCAATAAACCATGGATGATCAGGGATTTCGACAACTTCTACAAGTCGCTTGTCAGTGGACAAACCACTTACTTTTAGACCTGCCGCTTCAATTTGATCACGAAGGTTGTTATTCACTTCATAACGATGACGATGGCGTTCGTATATTTCAACGTTACCATACATATCGTGTACTTTTGTGCCTTCAATTAAATGACAAAGCTGGCTGCCTAATCGCATGGTGCCACCTAAATCTGAACTTTCAGTACGGATTTCTGTGGTACCGGCGGCGTCTAGCCATTCGGTAATAAGGCCAACAACAGGGTAAGGTGTTTCAGGGTCAAATTCAGTACTGTTTGCGTTTTCCATACCTGCAACGTTGCGGGCGAATTCGATTAGCGCAACCTGCATGCCTAAGCAAATACCCAAGTAGGGCACCTTGTTTTCACGGGCATAACGCGCAGCTGCAATTTTACCTTCTATCCCACGTTCCCCAAATCCACCTGGTACCAAGATAGCATCAAGGTTCTCTAAGATTTGCGCACCTTTGCTTTCAACATCTTGTGAATCTATATACTGGATGTTTACCGTTAAACGATTTTTCAGACCCGCATGTTTAAGTGCTTCGTTAACCGATTTATAAGCATCAGGTAACTCAACGTATTTACCTATCATGCCAATGTTGACTTCAGCCGTGGGGTTAGATTCTGCGTAAAGCACTTGTTCCCACTCGGATAAGTCGGCTTCTTTGCAGTCTAGTCCGAAGCGGTCGACAACAAGCTGATCCATTCCTTGTGCTTTAAGTGCAGCAGGAATTCGGTAAATACTGTCTACGTCTTTGAGCGAGATAACGGCTTTATCAGCAACATTGGTAAATAGGGCAATCTTTGAGCGTTCGCTGGTAGGTAATGCGCCTACAGAGCGACAAACGAGGATATCTGGTTGAATACCAATTGAGCGCAACTCTTTTACCGAGTGCTGCGTTGGTTTTGTTTTTACTTCGCCTGACGCAGGCATGTAAGGCACGAGTGTAAGGTGCATAAACATCGCACGTTCACGGCCGACTTCAGTACCGAGTTGGCGAATGGCTTCTAAGAAGGGTTGTGATTCAATATCACCCACCGTTCCGCCCACTTCAACAATGGCCACATCATGACCTTCCGCACCTTCGATAACCCGGCGCTTAATTTCATTGGTAATGTGTGGAATAACCTGAATGGTTGCACCTAGGTAATCACCACGACGTTCGCGTTTAAGTACTTCTTCGTACACGCGGCCAGTGGTGAAGTTGTTGCGTTTGGTCATACGGGTACGAATAAAACGTTCGTAATGGCCAAGGTCAAGGTCGGTCTCTGCGCCGTCATCGGTTACAAATACTTCACCGTGTTGAATGGGGCTCATTGTGCCCGGGTCGACATTGATATAAGGGTCGAGCTTTAACATGGTGACGGTGAGCCCGCGGGCTTCCAGAATTGCGGCAAGAGAAGCAGCTGCAATACCTTTACCAAGCGATGAAACTACACCACCGGTGACGAAAATATAATTTGTCATGCGAAACCTAGAACGTTTGGGTTGTATGGTAAATATGAGTGTAGTTTAAGAATAAAACCACCCACACTTTGGACGGGGCAATAGTATACGCAAAATAGAAGGAGCAGACAATCAATTTGCCTGCTCCCGTGTATCTAAATTTGAATGTTAAAGCCCTGTTATTAAATAAATGATGCCGAAGATTAAGCTTGGCTAAGCCGTTTCAGTGTGTAGATGAGGTCTAGCGCTTGACGGGGTGAGAGTTCGTCAGGTGAAACGCGCGCGATTGCGTCAATAACCGGGTTCGGTTTATCAGGGAAGCGCATCTCTGCTTGCCCGGGTGCCGTTGAGGTAGTAGGCACGTCTGTAGGAGGGGGCTCACTTAATACGTGAGCGGATTCAAGCATTGCTAGTTTTTGCTGTGCTGATTTAATGACAGCTTTGGGCACACCGGCTAATTGCGCAACTTGAAGACCAAAACTTTTACTTGCTGCGCCTTCAGATACGGTATGCATAAAGCGTATAGTATCTTCAAATTCGACCGCGTCGAGGTGCACATTCACCACGCCTTTTTGATTATCTGGCAGTTCCGTTAACTCGAAATAGTGTGTAGCAAAAAGGGTGTAAGCATTGAGCTGTTTGGCTAAATAGCTGGCGCAAGCCCAGGCAAGGGACAAGCCATCATAGGTACTGGTGCCTCGGCCAATCTCATCCATTAATACTAACGAGTTTTCTGTGGCGTTATTGAGAATGTTCGCTGTTTCTGTCATCTCCACCATAAAAGTAGAGCGTCCAGACGCTAAATCGTCGGATGCGCCAATGCGCGTAAAAATACGATCTAGCTTACCAATATGGGCATTTTCCGCAGGTACAAAGCTACCAATACAGGCCAATAACGCAATCAGCGCGGTTTGGCGCATGTAGGTTGATTTACCCCCCATGTTGGGACCCGTAATAATGAGCATGCGACGTTCGCTATCAAGTTCAAGCGGGTTGGCAATGAAAGGGTCTTTCATCACGTTTTCTACCACGGGGTGGCGACCTGCTTCATAGGTAAGCGCGCATTTTTGGCTTAAGTGTGGGCGATGCCAGTCAAGGGTGACGGCACGCTCGGCAAAACAGCACAGCACGTCGAGCTTCGCCAGTGCGGCGGCCGTGTCGATTAAGCGATTTAAGTGGGGCGCAAAATTTTCGAACAAAGCGTCATAAAGCTGCTTTTCTAAAGCAAGAGCAGCACCTTGGCTGCTTAGTACTTTGTCTTCGTGTTCTTTAAGCTCAGGTGTAATGTAGCGCTCGGTGTTTTTAAGCGTTTGTCGACGGATGTATTCGGCTGGTGCTAATGCGCTGTTTGCACGGCTGATTTCAATAAAGAATCCATGTACCTTGTTGTAACCTACTTTTAGCGTAGAAATGCCCGTACGTTCGCGCTCGCGTTGTTCCATCGCGTCTAAGTAATCGGTCGCCCCTTGGGATAGCTTGCGCAGTTCGTCAAGCTCGGCATTATAGCCCTCAGCAATTACGCCACCATCGCGTATAACCACCGGGGGGTTATCAATTATAGCGCTGTTTAACAGGGCTTGAAGCTCTGGATAAGTGCCAATGGTTTCGCCAATATTTCTAATTTGTCCGGTGTCAAAACGGCCAAGGGCATCTTGCAGGTCAGGCAATGCATTGAATGCGTTTTTTAAACGGGCAAAGTCTCGTGGGCGCGCCGAACGTAAGGCGAGTCGCGCCATAATACGCTCAATATCACCTATGTGCTTTAATGCAGCGCGGATGTCTTCCGGGTCGTCGCTAATAAAGGTTTCTACCGCATCTAAACGACTTTGTAGCTCGTGCTGGTCGGTTAATGGCGAATGGATAATACGCTGAAGCATACGGCTGCCCATCGCCGTTGTGGTGGTATCCATCACGCTAAATAAAGTGTTTTCCTGTCCGCCAGATAAATTGTGGGTGAGCTCTAAATTTCGGCGCGTGGCAGCATCAAGTTGGACGCGGCTATCTTGCTGCTCGGTTTGAATACGGCGAATGTGAGGCAGTGCAGTTCGCTGTGTATCTTTCACATACTGCAATACACAACCTGCAGCGCCTAACCCTTTGCTGATGCCCTGAATGCCAAAGCCGTCTAAAGTTTTGGTTTCAAACTGGGCGTTCAGTTGTTCTATGGCAGTATCTATGTCAAATTCCCATTCAGGGCGACGGCGAAGGCCTTTGCGGTTTTCCACGAGCGGCAGGCTTTCAAACCCTTCTGGGTAAAGCAGTTCAGCGGGATTTATCCGCTGAATTTCAGCCAATAAACTCTCGTCGCTTTCGCATTCAAATACGACAAAGCGACCACTGGTGACATCAAGGGTGGCTAACCCGTAATGCATACTGTGCCCGCATACAGCGGCAAGGATATTGTCGCGACGTTCTTCAAGGAGTGCTTCATCTGTAACAGTGCCGGGAGTAACTATGCGTTGTACTGCGCGTTCAACAGGCCCTTTGCTGGTGGCGGGGTCGCCAACTTGCTCACAAATAGCCACAGACTCCCCCATTTTTACTAAGCGAGACAAATAACTCTCTACGGCGTGATAGGGAACACCTGCCATAGGGATAGGGTCGCCACCGGACTTGCCTCTGGCGGTTAATGATATATCCAGTAGTTCGGCAGCTTTTTTGGCATCGTCATAAAACAATTCGTAAAAATCGCCCATGCGATAAAAAAGTAAAATATTCGGATGTTGCGCCTTTATTGTTAAGTATTGGCGCATCATAGGAGTATGTGATTCCAAAAAAACCTCTGCGAATTTGTTACTGGGTTTAATGCCTGTTCAAGGGAATAAATGATAAACTCACCCCCATTAAGATCAAGGGAAGATCTGATTAAGCACAACAAGTGTAATTAGGTATAACCAAATGAACACAACATTTTCAACTGATTCGACAGTAAACACCACCCCTTTAAAGATTGATAGCGCATTATCTGCCCAAGTGCAGGTGGTGGGGGACTCACTTAGAGCAAAAGGGTGGAGTGTGTCTTGCGCTGAGTCGTGCACTGGCGGAGGCGTTGCATTTGCCTTTACTAGTGTCTCGGGCAGTTCCGACTGGTTTAATCAATCGTGGATAACCTACTCTAATGACGCTAAGAAACGTACTTTGGGCGTGAGTGAACAGACCCTGCAAGAATTCGGCGCCGTTTCTAAGCAAACGGTAAAGGAAATGGCGGAAGGTGTTCGCCGTAACAGTGGTGCACAGCTGGTGGTAACGGTGAGCGGTATTGCCGGGCCAGGTGGTGGCAGTGAAGAAAAACCTGTGGGCACTGTATGGTTTGGCTTTATGTGTGGCGCAATGTCAGAACAAATTAAACAAGTATTCAGTGGCGACAGAGATGAAGTGCGACAACACGCTATCGCCTTTGCCATAACGCACTTAGTAAAAATGTTGAGCGAAAATTAAAAACATGGCTTGAAACTGTATGCTTGTACAGTATAGAATGTAGTCATTATTTGGTACCTTCACTCTTCGAAAAGACGAGTTGATAAAGAAAATTCGTCAAGAAGAAGCCTAAATAGCACGCTTGTGAAAAGGGCTTGTTAAGAGAGTGCCGAAACAGAATTTAACCGCAAATCCTAGAGGATACATACGTGGACGATAACAAATCAAAAGCTTTAACCGCCGCTGTAGGCCAAATTGAAAAGCAATTTGGTAAAGGTGCAATCATGCGCCTTGGCGACAATCAAGCCATGGATATTGAAGCAATTTCTACTGGCTCACTGACCATTGATATCGCTCTAGGTATAGGCGGCTTACCCTGTGGACGTGTCGTAGAGATATACGGCCCTGAATCATCAGGTAAAACGACACTAACACTGCAAGTTATTGCTGAAGCCCAGAAAAAAGGCAAAACCTGCGCCTTCGTTGATGCTGAGCACGCGCTAGACCCAGTGTACGCTGAAAAGCTTGGCGTAAATATTGATGAGCTATTAGTATCTCAGCCTGATACCGGTGAGCAAGCGCTTGAAATTTGTGACATGCTGGTTCGCTCTGGGGCAGTAGATGTGGTTATCGTTGACTCGGTAGCTGCACTTACACCTAAAGCAGAAATTGAAGGTGACATGGGTGACTCTCACGTAGGTCTTCAGGCGCGTCTTATGTCACAAGCCTTACGTAAACTGACCGGTAACATTAAGCGTTCAAACACATTGTGTATCTTCATTAACCAGATTCGTATGAAGATTGGAGTTATGTTTGGAAACCCAGAAACTACGACGGGCGGTAACGCGCTTAAGTTTTACTCTTCTGTTCGCCTTGATATTCGTCGAATTGGTGCAGTTAAAGAGGGTGACGAGGTCGTTGGTAACGAAACCCGTGTGAAGGTTGTGAAAAACAAGGTTGCCCCTCCCTTCAAGCAAGCTGAATTTATGATTCGCTACGGTGAAGGTATCAGTAAAGAGGCTGAGCTTATCGACTTGGGTGTGAAGCAGAAGCTTGTTGATAAAGCCGGTGCTTGGTATAGCTATAAGGGCGATCGCATTGGCCAAGGTAAAGCAAACGTCATGAAGTACCTTAAAGAACACCCAGAAACGGCTAACGAGATTGAAACTAAGATCCGCCAAGAGCTATTGCTTTCTAAGACAATGAAAGCAGAAGAGGCTTTACCACAAGGTGAAGATGGCGTACTACCTGAGTAAAGTTTTAGTTAAATAGAATAATGAAAAGCCCACCTAATAGGTGGGCTTTTAAGTCAAACAATGGCTATTCATGAATATGAATAGCCATTGTTCATCTATAAGCCAGTAAAATCAATAGCTGGGCGTTGTTTGGTAACCCTTTCATCGTACTGGGCGTTTCTAAATTTCAATTACTTAAGTTCTTATTGGGCACTCATGTAACCACTAGACCTGTGCATAGTATTCTCATTACAAGCCAAGTAAGTTAATAGGGCTGTCACTACCACGTGACTGGCCTAATTTAGATACAAATTTATCAGAACAAATAGTCCGCTTAGCCACTTAAGCTCAAGCCGAATCAAGCTCATCCACAAAATTAGTTTTATTGAATGAATAGAGGGAACACTGAGCATTCGTTTAATGAGTTAAAGTCCGTCTATATAGTTTGTGCTTGAATAAAGTTTTCGCAATATACTAAACTCATGCATTAATGGAGATCAAACTAAGGAAGGCTATTGAAAGTATTAATTATTATTGTTGTTTTGATAAATGTCATTGGTTGCTCCATGCAACCAACCAACGATCGCCAACCAAAAAGTACATTAGAAACTACAACAAAGAGTAGTCACTCCCAAAACTTTAAAGAAAGGGTGCCAATTGGGACTTGGGAAGGGATCAGCCGCTCAGGGGCAGAATTTAAAGTATTGAAAATTATGCCCAACAACCAACACAGCCTAACTTCATACAATATTGCGTCAGGTATGCAGTTTCAAAAAAGTGTCTCGTTCACAAATAAAGATATAGAATGCGATAAGTTTGACTGCCATATTTATACTCACACGGCAGATGGAAAACTCCCCTTAAAAATTACTCTGACAAAATTCGTTGATCAAGATTACTTAGTGACGGAAGCCGTTTGGCTAGCATCAGAAAAGATACACAGCACAAGTTATGGACTTAAAACAGTCAAAGCTACAACAACGCCAGAGCGGTTTATAGCACAAGAAACTGAAAAATTAACAGCGATAGCTTCAATACATAAAAATAAGAGGTTTGGTTATTGGTCTGGCATATTAGAGATTTCAAATGAAGACCAATTAAAGTTCGCTACATTGGATTATCAACCCGGGCAGGAAGCAACTTTTACGGTTTATACCCCAGGGCTACCTTACCAAGCAAAGATGCATTTTAAGCCTGAATGGCTAAAGCAAAATAACGGTGAATTAATCACTAAGCTAAAAGGTGCTTCATTTGCAAGCGAAATGACATTCAGGTTTCCTCTGAAAGATATGATTAAAGGAGATTTCGAGCAACGCTTTGAACGTTACCCAGAACGGCTGATTAGCAATGGTAATTTCAGTCTTTTCCGTGTTACACCATTAGAGGATTATAAACTACCCAAATGGCTGAAACCTCTGCTACAAAAATTAGAATAATAATACATACATGAACGGCAGCGGTGAGCCTTGGAGCCGATCTTGTCAGCAGCGACTCTGAGACTTCCTCGATGCCCACAAAGTGAATATTAATAAATACAATGCACTCTTAAGAAAGGTATTCACGATTGAAACTCAAATTTAGAATATCTTGGGCACTACAAACGCTATCAACTATACCTACCCGCTATGCAGGTGTTGTAGGTTCATCATTAAATCCCTTTAACGGCTGAACGGCGACATAACGAGAATAAAGGTTAGGATTCATTTGTCACTCAGAACATTTGCCAGGTTGTGTTTGTGTCTTCCACATACTTTTTAACACTTAATGTTTCAATAATTCTTGTGCCGGCAAAAAAAAGCAGGAATGCTGTAATAAAATCTAGGTGAGCAAGACTAATAACGAATATCACGCATTACTTTTTGCAATGCGTACCTAGCTAACAACAAGATTGCTCAGTTTAATAATAATGATAGAGGGAAAGGGAATGATTGAAATATCAGGTCTCGCTAAGCGCTTTGCGGTGGAAAACCCAAAGAAGCTTAGTGAACAGGAAAAAAAAGATCCACGTTTAAAAGGGCGCTTTTTTAATTCGGTGCGAGATGTGTCTTTTTCATGTGGAAAAGGCGAAGTGTTAGGGTTGCTTGGGCCGAATGGAGCAGGGAAAACCACGACCTTGCGTATTCTATCAACTGCATTAAAACCCGATAGTGGGTCAGTGAGCATTGACGGTGAAGATGTGCTGGCTAACCCATTAATTGCACGTAAAAAAATTGGCTTTTTATCCAGCTCTACTGGCTTATATGGACGCTTGTCAGGAAGAGAGAATATCGCTTACTTTGGCGAGCTACATGGCATTGATAAAAAGGTGATAGCAGAGCGTATTGATGAAATGGCAGATTTACTTGATATGCACAGTTTCCTTGATAGACGCGCTGAGAACTTCTCTTCTGGCATGAAACAAAAAACTTCCATTGCACGCGCGGTTATTCATGAGCCTGCACTCGTGGTACTAGATGAGCCAACCACGGGGCTTGATATTATGGCAACGGGCACGGTCATGGAATTTATCCAACGTCTTAAAGATAAAGGCACGCCAGTTATCTTTTCTACGCACCATTTAGATGAAGTGCAGTTATTGTGTGACCGCGTTACCGTTATTAATCAAGGCAAAACGGTGTTCAACGACACACTTTCTAACTTCGGTGCCCTGTCTGATGGGCAAATGCATCAAAGCTTTTTGAAGACCTTATCAATGGACACGGGAGACGCAGACAATGTGGTTAATCTTTAAGAAGGAATTCAAAGAGCTATTGAGAGACAAAAAAACTATCATTTTTATGATTGGTTTACCTTTGTTATTTTTCCCTTTGATTTTTGGCGCAGTCATCTTTTTCATGAGTAACGCTGCAGATAAAGCAGAGAACGAGATATTAAAATACGCCATTGTGGGTGAAGCCTTTGCGCCAGAAATGGCTGCTCAGTTTTCCGCGCAACCCGACAAGTTCGAGCGTGTAGATATCGATAATTCCATTGACTATAAAGCGTTAATTAAATCGGAAACGGTTGATTTTGTTTTAGTGGTTCCAGAGGGTTTCAATAGTGAGGTGTTAACCTCGGGTCAGCATACGCTGAACCTTTATTTAAATGACGCTGGATTAAATCGCGTAGTGGGCAGGGTGTCAGAAATAGTCGATGTGTATATTGATGAATTTCAATCGACGGCGTTTGCGCAATTAGGCTTAAATGAAGATCAGCAAGCCGCGTTGCTTGCACCAATTGTACTAGAAAAACAAAACGTGGCAGACGACAGAGAGGTATGGGGTGAGCGCATTGGCGGCATGTTGCCTTATATTATCTTTATTTTATGCCTACAGGGCGCTATGGCTCCCGCTGCCGATTTAGGTGCAGGTGAAAAAGAAAGGGGAACTTTAGAGACCTTACTTATTTCACCTATGGATCGCTACAAGCTAGTCCTTGGGAAGTTTTTTACTATTAGTTGTGCGGGGCTGATCACCGCATTAATCACTGTGTCGTCCATGGCCATGTGGGGAATTGTGTTGTCACAAGGGATGGCGATAGAGTTTGTGGTTGAAATTATGTCGATGATTGGCATTATCGACTTCGTGCTTATCTTCCTCATGCTAATTCCTGTAGTCGCGATTTTTGCCGCCGTGCTTTTGTCGCTTTCCATTTATGCTCGGTCATTCAAAGAAGCCCAGAGTTATATGGGGTCTTTAATAATGGTAGTGATATTTCCTGTCATTATTGCATTGATGCCTGGCGTTGAACTCAAAGGCGGTTGGGTATGGGTACCTTTAACCAATGTTGCTTTGGCGATGAAAGAGTTATTTAAAGGCACAATGGATTATTTTGCATTGTTTGGCATTTTTACTTCTACTGCAGTCATCGCGGGCGCGCTTATTGCGTTTTGCGTTCACTGGTTCAATAAGGAAAAAGTGCTATTTAGGTAAGCCATCCTTAAAATATCATCGAGTAAGCCAGTGAGAAGCTTTGTATTTTCGCTGGCTTTTTATTGCGTCATGATTTTGATGCATTAGTACATACACCTTAATACGCTCACCTTAACGCTTAGGCATGAAAATCGATGCGCTTTATAACGTCTTCCCACCCAGGGGGGACTTTTCCTTGAAGTACATAAGAGTAAGCAAGTAACTCGGCAATCACAAAATACAAGGATTCTGGAATATCTTGCCCTACATCAAGGTTACCAAGTACTTCACTTAAATAGGGGTCTTCATGCACAAGAACGCCAGTCTCGTGAGCCATGTCGATAATGGCTTGTGCTAAATCGCCATAGCCTTTAGACACCACCTTGGGTGCATTCTTTTTATCACTACTGTCATACTTTAAACCAATAGCGCGTTTTGCTTTATCACTCATACGCGAGTCTCAAAGATTGAATGTGGACGCGTGCTCAAGGTAGTTGGGATACTCCCTTGTTGAAAGCTGGAAGAAGCGACTTCTAGCCCTAATTCGGCCAAGCGCTGTTTTAAATAAGGAAGCGTATCGCCAATGCGGGCCACTATGGTTTGGTTCGACGCATACAGATCAAGGGTAATGGTGTCGCCTTTAATCTTTGATTTGGCCAGCACTTCACCTATCTCACCAATATCTAATTTCATGGTCACATGCCACAAGCTTTGCTTACCTTTTTCTTTTCCTTTCGCGCCGTGGTGGTCTGGCTCACGTTGAATGAGCAGTTCTGGGGCAGCCGCATGCTGAGATACGGACGGCAAAATATAGTAAAAGTTGTCTTGCCCCTGAATGCGTGATTCTACCTGCGATACTTTATGTTGCTGGTGGTTCGCTAATAGGGTTTTCAAATTGTTGAGTATATTTGTGCGACTGTCCAAATTAGCAAAATCTTGCGCCACACGGCTGGTGGCACCCTGAGTATTCGTGGTTGCCCCTAACGTTCGGCTGATAACGCTGTCTGGTAAATCTATCTGAGCTTTTAGGCTTGGCTGACGTTGTAGTGCACGCCCGGCTAAGGATACTTGCAATAAGGCCACCAAGCCCTGAACGAAATTAGACGCGGCAATTGGACTATTCAAGGTAGTTGGCGTGGCAAGTAATGCTGGGGATAACAACATGCTTTGTATACGGCTAGCGAGGTTGGCATCCTGTTTAACCATGTCTGGGTGATTCGGGGTTGACGTGGAATTTTCAGAGTGTGTGTCTGCTACACTATTTTTTGCTTGTGAGCCGGACGATAAAGCATCTGACATCTTACTGGTGTCGTATTGAGCTTGCCCAGGCGAGCCTTGGCTAACCTGTGGTTTAGGTTTATTGACACTGCTTAAAAGCAAATTTGCCAGTTGACCAAGGGTGTGTTTAACACTTCTCTCTTGTGGAAGCGCTTTGGCATTCGTTGGGGCCGCTTCATCGGTTAATTCTGTCGTTGGGACTTCAGAATGCGCTGGCGTGATGGTGGCCTCAGTATGAGGGGGCAGAGCATTGGGGCGCGTGACAGGTACCTTTGCATGCAAAGAGTCAATATGTTGCTTCATCTGCGAGATAAAGCGTTGAGTATGGGGCGATAAGGTTTCTGAATGAGCGGTAGGGCTAGTACTGCCTTGGCCGTTTAATACGCTGAGCAGTTGCGTTAATGCCTGCTGGGTCGAACCGGATTGACTCAATAAGGTGCGAGACACTGCTAAAATCGTTTGGTGAATGTCTGAACCCTTCAACTGCGTAGCGTTGCCTGTGGATGAAAGCGATTTACCAGGTATGTTGGCCTCGGTAATTGCACCATTATTTGTTTTATCTACAGGGGAGGGCGTTGTCAGAATTTGAGCGTTGGGCACCTTGTTAGACAAGGCTTTCTCAGAAAAAGAGGCGGTATTGAGTAACGCGTTCGCCATATTTGATTGTAATACGCCCTGTAATGACGGAGGCAACGGCGCCTTTGCCAGTACGTTTGTGACCGCGCTTACGCTTTTCAACGTGTTCCCTTGTAGTGCCAGATGAGACGCTTGTTGAACGGTATTGCCTTGAGCGATTGCCGGTATATTGCGCTCGATGGTTGGCGGCAGCGCAGTACTAGAGTGGTTAAATGCGACGCCCTTATGATTAAGTGCGCCCATCATCAGATTTTGAAGGCTGGTTTCCCCTGCTTTACTTTTGGTCGCGAGAGAAAGCGTACTGTTTATTGTTGTTTGACTGCGTAATGAGGATGTCTGCTCTTGTGGCGCTACTGTTACCTTTATGTTGTTAGTGCCGTCACCGCTTATGCTGATATTGACTTTTTTACCAGGGGTAAACACCTCCGTGAGCAATGGGTTATTGGATGCGTTTTGTCGTTCTACAGGCAGTGAAATGCGGCCACCTTTGGGCAGGTTTAGTGAAAGGCTAGCGTCATTTATTGATGAAACCGTTGCGGGAATAGTGGCAGCAACTTGGGTGTTTTTCACAATTAAACTGGCAAGCTCTTTACTAATAAGTGCTAGCTGTTGCGGGGTTTGAGGCGCTGACTGAGCCCCCGAGTTTTGCGTGCTTATGATGGCTGTTGGGGAGGTATTTGCCCCTTGATTGAGCACGGCAAGCTGCAAGGCGGCCGACTTAGGTAACGTTAAAGACGGTGGCAGCTGGATATTCGCCACGGTTTGCTGATGAGACTTAATGGCCAGAATGTTTTCCGGAAGCCTCGCGATGGTTACCTCAGCAGCAGTTGCAAGGCGCGTAGCAAGAGAAAGCTGCCCAGCCACATTTGCGGTCGATGACGCTGCCTGCCCGGAGGGCTGGGTAATTTGCGAAAGAATGAAAGAAAGTTGAGATATCATAGGTCATATATCGGCACGGTATCGGCGAAGTTTAGTTGAGTCAGGAGAATCTTCATCACTGCCTGCGTGCTTTATCCTTGTCCTTGAAGTAAATCATATTTAATCGATTTTCGCGACTGCGAAATTTGCCGTGTGTGGTAAACTAGCGCGGATTTGAATAGTGACTGAAGATGAGGAGTGCGTTTGTCCGGTTTACGTATATCTGGGCTTACCTGCGTAAAGCGGGATCGCGTGTTGTTCGAGGCATTAAATTTCCAATTGATGCCTGGCGAACTCTTATATTTGCGCGGGCCAAACGGGGCAGGTAAAACAAGCCTGTTGCGTATTATTACCGGGTTAAGCGAGCCTGAATCGGGAGAGGTCTGTTACGACAATACGCCCATTGCTTCATCGCATTCCTTTTTAAGTGCGTTGATATACTTAGGTCACAAAGCTGGTTTGAATGGCGCTTTGTCGGCCATGGATAACTTGCAGTTTTGGTTAGCGCAACACGGCGCTGAAGTTGCTCCCAGCGGTATTTACGCCGTTTTAGAAACCTTGGGGCTAGTGGGCTTGGAAGATATCCCGGTTCGACTACTGTCGGCTGGCCAGCAGCGACGCGTAGCGCTAAGCCGTTTATGGCTGAAGCCAGCAAAAATATGGGTGTTAGACGAACCTTTTACCGCACTAGATATAGCAGGTATTGCATGGCTTGAAAGGCAATTTAAGCAGCATGTAGATAACGGGGGCATGATAATTACAACCTCGCATCAGCCCTTGTCAGAAAACGCAGGAAAGCATTCCACATTAGATTTGGAGTATCGCTTTTGAAGCACTTATTACTAGGCATCGCTCGCCGGGATGTGCGTATTGCCTTTCAGCAGAAAGCAGAGTTAGTGCAACCCATTATGTTTTTACTCATGGTGGTTACCCTCTTTCCTCTTGGTGTCAGCCCAGCGCCAGAAACCCTTCAGCGCATTGGGCCAGGGGTTATTTGGATTGCGGCTATTTTGTCATCATTATTAAGCATGGACAGATTGTTTCGAGAAGATTTCAATGATGGTTCATTGGAACAATACATGTTGTCAGGTATGCCGCTAAGTGGTGTGGCCGCAGTCAAAGTGCTTGTTCACTGGCTGATTAGTTTTCTTCCTTTGCTGGTATTATCCCCGTTATTGGCGGTGTTTTTGAACTTAACCGTTGATATGTACGTTGCGCTTATCGCCACATTAATCTTGGGCACGCCCTTACTGTCATTTGTTGGCGCGATTGCCGTAGGGTTAACCGTTGGGCTTCAACGGGGAGGGCTTTTGCTTGCGCTGCTATTGATTCCGGTGTTTATTCCATTATTAATCTTCGCAACGTCGGCGGTAGATTCCGCTGCACTGCAATTACCTTATTACTCCCAACTTGCTATTATAGGCGCCATGCTGTTGTTGGCAGCGGCCTCAGCGCCATTTGCCATAGCTTATTCTTTAAAAGTGAGTCAAAACTGATGTGGAAGTGGTTACATCCCTACGCGAAAACAGAAAATGCTTACCAGTTGTGTTTAACTCTACAACCTTGGTTTTGGGTTGGCGCAGGTGTGTGTTTAACCCTAGGCACGATTTGGGGGCTTGCCTTCGCGCCTCAGGATTACCAACAAGGTGATTCATTTCGAATTATTTATATTCACGTGCCAAGTGCGATTTTATCCATGAGTACTTATGTTGCAATGGCAGTAGCTGCGCTAGTAGGCATGGTGTGGCAATGGCGAACCGCCTATATGGCGATGATTGCTATGGCGCCTGTAGGCGCGGTGATGACATTCATTGCGCTGTTTACCGGCGCAGCGTGGGGTAAACCTATGTGGGGTGCTTGGTGGGTATGGGACGCAAGGCTTACCTCTGAATTAATACTGTTATTTTTATACATAGGGGTTATCGCTCTGTATGGAGCCTTTGAAGATAAACAACAAGGCGGCAAAGCAGCCGGTATAATGGCGCTAGTTGGGGTAGTCAATATTCCTATTATTCATTACTCAGTTGAGTGGTGGAATACACTGCATCAAGGTGCCACTATCAGTAAATTCGACAACCCGTCTATTGCTCCTGAAATGTTGTGGCCATTGCTTATTAATTTAGCTGGGTTCGCGTTTTTTATTGCTGCGGTGACGACAGTAAGGCTTCGTAGCGAAATTGTTTTACGAGAAATGCATAGGCCATGGGTAAAACGCCTTGCAGATGAATCAGGAGTAGCGTGATGCAGTTTGATTCTTTTTCATCGTTCATCCATATGGGTGGCTACGCCTTTTACGTGTGGCTATCATTTGCCGTCAGCTTCGGTGTCATGGCAGTGTTAGTTTTTGCCAGCTACCAGCAACATAAGTCCCATCTGAAATCGGTAGTTTTAGAGCAAGAACGTCAGCAGCGTATAAAGCGCGCTAAACAAAATGCCGCTGTTTCAGCATCCCATGACCGTTAGATTTATCAGATATTAAGTGAGTGAGTTTCATGAATCCAAGAAGAAAGCAGCGCTTGGCCGCCGTTGGAACAATCGTGGTACTTGTGGGTGCTGCAATTGGTTTAATGCTGTACGCATTGAACGATAGTATCGACCTGTTCTACACACCTAGCGAAATCATTGAGGGAAAAAATGGTCAAAAACCACAGGTAGGTCAACGCTTGCGTATTGGTGGAATGGTGGTGCCTGGAAGTGTTAGCCGTGATAATGAAAGTTTAGCGGTCACGTTCCAGCTTATGGACACCGGGCCCACAGTGACAGTGTCTTACAAGGGTATTTTGCCTGACTTGTTTAGAGAAGGTCAGGGCATTGTCGCCACTGGTGTATTAACTGGCACTTCGCGTATTGAAGCTCAAGAGGTATTGGCGAAGCATGATGAAGAGTACATGCCGCCTGAATTAGCTGAAAAAATGAAGGGTATCAAACACGTTAAGCCGGAAAATACACCCCAGTACGACACTGAGGGTCTGTAGTATGGTTCCTGAAATTGGTAACATCTCCCTCACGTTAGCGTTAGTTGTGTCGATATTGCTGGCGATTTATCCGCTTTGGGGGGCGCAACGTCAACACGAAAACTTAATGGCAACAGCTAAGCCATTAGCAATAGGCTTGTTTCTGTTTACGCTTATCGCTTACGTATGCTTAACCTACGCGTTCGTGAACGATGATTTCAGTGTTGCATATGTGGCGCAGCATTCTAATAGTAAACTGCCCATATATTACAAAATAACCGCGGTATGGGGTGGCCATGAAGGCTCTTTCCTATTGTGGGTATTGATGCTTTCAATTTGGACAGTTGCAGTCGCTATTTTTAGTAAAGGTATCCCGCTTGCTATGGTTGCGCGGGTGCTTTCCGTATTAGGTATGGTGGGTATTGGATTTTATCTTTTCATGTTGCTAACCTCCAATCCCTTCGACAGCATGCTCCCCTTTTTCCCTGTTGATGGCCGTGATTTAAATCCTCTGCTACAAGATTTCGGCATGATTATCCATCCCCCCATGCTTTATATGGGCTACGTGGGCTTTTCTGTGGCATTTGCATTTGCTATTTCAGCGTTGATTTCAGGGCAACTTGATTCTACTTGGGCACGCTGGTCACGACCTTGGGTGATTGCCGCGTGGGCCTTTCTCACTGTGGGTATTGCATTAGGTAGCTGGTGGGCATACTACGAGCTTGGCTGGGGCGGCTGGTGGTTTTGGGATCCGGTAGAAAATGCCTCTTTCATGCCCTGGCTTGTTGGTACGGCGCTAATGCATTCACTTGCCGTTACTGAAAAACGAAAAGCTTTCAAGTCGTGGACCGTGTTGTTAGCCATTGCCGCCTTTAGCTTAAGTCTGCTAGGTACATTTTTAGTACGTTCAGGGGTTATTGTGTCGGTGCACTCGTTTGCCAGTGATCCCACCCGAGGTTTGTTTATTCTTGGTATCCTCATTGTACTGTGCGGGTTTGGTTTGTTGCTTTACGCCTTACGAGCGTCGTCGTTGAAAAGCCCTGGTAGCTACAACGCATTTTCTCGTGAAGTGATGCTAATGGGAAACAACGTATTTTTGTGTGCCGCTACCATAGTGGTGTTGCTGGGTACGCTATTACCTTTAGTGCACAAAGAACTGGGGCTAGGCAGTATTTCTGTTGGAGCGCCTTTCTTTAATCAAATGTTTACGCTACTTATCGTGCCATTCGTATTGATGTTGGGGCTAGGCCCGCTAACTCGTTGGAAACAACAACGGGTTTCTGCTCTGAAGAATCAAATGCTTATTGCCGCTGGCTTGGCAATAAGTGCCGGCCTTTTAGTTAACTTTGCCTACGACACCCCAAGTTATATGGGGATACTAGGCATGATATTGGTATTTTGGATTTTGGTTACAACGGTGCAAGAAGTTCTGCAGCGGTTGTCTGCATTGCCCACTGATACGGGGGCATTGTCGAAACTTCGAACGCTAACCCCTAGTCACTGGGGAATGGTTTTAGGCCATGTTGGGTTTGCAATTAGTATTATCGGTATTACTCTGGTTTCAAACTACGAATCAGAACGTGATGTGCGTATGGAAGTGGGCGAAACGGTGTCTTTAGGCGGCTATGATTTCACATTTGTTGATGTCCTTGATGCTAATGGGCCTAACTACACCGCTGATGCCGGTGTCTTTGATGTCACTCAAAACGGTGAGTCTGTCGCTAGATTAACACCTGAAAAGCGCCTTTATACGGTACAGCGCATGCCAATGACAGAGGCGGCTATTCATTCAACCATTAGCCGTGATTTGTTCATTGCCATGGGAGAGCCTTTAGATGATGGTGCCTGGGCTATTCGTATTTATATCAAACCCTTTGTGGTGTGGCTGTGGGCCGGTGCCGTGGTGATGGCAATAGGGGGAATCTGCTCCATTTCTGACAAGCGCTACCGAATGGCAAAATCGAAAAAAATAAAGGGGACATTAGCAAAAATAGTTAAATCGAGTAGCCCCTCTACGCAAGGAGAAGCGCAATGAAAAAAGCGCCACTGGTTATTATTCCACTTGTGTTGTTTAGCTTACTTGTTGTGTTTCTATTTAAAGGGCTTTTTTCCGACCCTAGAGCGCTTGACTCTCAGGTAAAGGGAAAGTCACTTCCGCCTTTTTCTTTGCCAGATTTAATGCAGCCAGAGATGACTTATGAACCCGCTGATTTAAAAGGCGAAGTGACTATTCTTAATGTGTGGGGCGTATGGTGCGTGACGTGTGCGGTGGAAATGCCGTATTTAACGCACTTAAAGCAAGAAGAGAATGTGCACATTGTGGGGTTGTATTTTGATCAGGATTTAGACCCCGATTTTGGTACAAAAACGCTGACGCGGGTACAACAAGAAGTTACAGATATGCTTAGCCGATATGGCAACCCCTATGCGTTTAATATTTTCGACGTGTATCGCGACACCTCTTTGGATTTAGGGGTCACAGGCGCACCTGAGCATTTTGTTATCGATGCCAATGGTATTATTCGTATGCATCATATTGGTGATATTAATGAACGCGTATGGTCGTCAAAAATTGGCCCCCTGTATCGCGCACTGGTGGCTGAGGCTAAACAAAATAAGGAAGGTGGTGAATGAGGTTTACGCTCTTTTCATTGTTACTTTTCATGTGTGCTGCTTCGTTTGCCGCAGAAGATAATTTTTCTTTCGACACACCTGAGCAGCGTGCTCAGTTTTTATCACTGACAAGTGAACTTCGCTGCCCGATGTGTCAAAACCAAAACATAGCTGACAGCGATGCGATGATCGCCCACGACATGCGGCGCAAGGTGTATACCTTGTTAAAGCAAGGTAAGTCAGAACAAGACGTTATTGATTACATGAAAGCACGTTATGGTGACTTTGTTCACTATCAACCGCCCATTACCATAGCCACGTTTTGGCTATGGGCTACGCCAGTGTTGTTTGTTTTATTGGCTTTTATTTTCATTGTTAGACGCAAAAAGAACGAAAAAACAGAGGATTTTCAGGCCAAACTGGCTAAGGCAGATGCTTTGTTGGAGCAAGAAAAAGAATGATGTGGTCTGAATTTTACCTCGTAATATCAGGGTTAATTACCTTGATATTACTGATTGTCGCTTTTCCTTGGTTGCGCAGTAAAAATCATGCAAAAGCAGATAGCTTAAGCAATACACAAATTGTAAAACAGCGACTGCAAGAACTGGATCGTGAAGAACGTGAAGGGCTCATTTCTGCCGGCGATAAAGCTCAAGCAGTCGATGAGCTAAAAGTGGCCTTGGTGGATGAGTCGGCGTTCGCTTCGCAAAAAACAGGTACAGCCTGGTTACCTTTGGCCGTGGGGGCAACAATTGCTATTGCCACCGCGGTGAGTGTTTATGCTCATGTAAACCAATTGGCAAAGGTGAAGCATGCAAGTGATGCTATGGCGGCATTGCCTGAGTTGAGCCAACAATTAGCGACCGGCAATGGCAATAACCTTTCTCAGCAAGATATGATCAGTCTTGCTTTAGCACTTAGACAGCAGATACGCTCTTTGCCTGAAGACGACAGTGGATGGATGGTTTATGGACGATTAATGTTGAGTTTAGGGCAAGAAGTTCAAGCCATTGAAGCTATCGAGCGTGCAGTCAACTTAGCCCCAGACAAGAAAGCAAATGCCATCTCTTTAGCGCAGGCTCTGATGACAACAGGTGATGTAAACAATTTATCCCGTGCACAGGGTATTCTAGCGAATCTACTTCAAGAGAATGCTGAAAATGACAATTTAGCCCTTATGATGGCGGTTGTGTCGGCGCAGTTAGGTGATTTAGAAAATACAGCGTTTTACTATAACCAAGTGAAGAGTAAGTTACCGCAGGACAGTGAATTGGCGCAAAGCTTGGTTAGTCGTATTGCTGAACTGGAAGGGCAAGTAGAAAAAGTGACGTTTAGTCAGCCTAGTAACCAGTCTTTGGATGATGCTGGGCAAGGGATGACCGAATTTTCAATCACCATAAGCCTATCTGAAGCAGCAAGCGTTTCGTTACCGCCAGAAGGCTTTTTGGTTGTATTTGCACAAGATGCGGATTCGCAAAATCGTATGCCAGCGGCAGTAGTAAAACGACCTTTGTCATCGTTTCCACTTACCGTTAACTTAACCGTTGAAAATGCCATGATGCCGCAATTTACACTTGATAGCCTCGAGAACGTTAAGCTAACCGCACGTATTTCAGAAGATGAAAATGTGGCTGTGGCCGCTGGTGAGTGGGAAGGCAGTGTTCAGTCTAAAGTGAGTAAAGGTCGAAATACTGCGATAAGTATTACCATTAATAAGGAACTACAGTGAACAAATTAGCAAAATGGGTTGTGGTCAGTGGATTTGCTCTCACCAGTATGTTGAGTGGTTGTGCCACAAATAATGCCAATCAACAAAGCGACAACGCCCAGCAAGAAGTGGTTGATACCTCGGATCCGAGAGATCCATTAGAATCGGTTAACCGCGTCATGTGGGATTTCAACTGGGAAGTGCTAGACGCTTATTTTCTTCGCCCGGTAACGGTAGGTTACGTCACTGTTATGCCTCAGTTCGCTCGTACCGGCCTGCTCAACGCTGCAGAAAACCTGCAAGAGCCTGCCAACATGATGAACAATATGCTACAAGGTAAGTTTGATGAAGGAATGGATAGCTTAGCCCGTTTTGTGTTGAACTCAACGATAGGCTTATTGGGCACAATTGATGTGGCGGACAAGCTCGGAATTACCTCTCAAGAAGAAGAATTTGGTGAAACCTTAGGAACAATGGGCGTGGGTACAGGTCCTTTCTTAATGCTTCCTGCACTTGGCCCTAATGATCCTCGCAGTTTCTCTGGCGAGGTGGTTGACGGCATGGTTTATCCTATGGCGGTTATTGATGGCAACTTAGCCATTGCTCGATACCTTATTTCACTGCTTGAAACTCGCGCTGCCCTCATTGAGCAGGAGCAACAAATTGAACAATCAATAGATGACTATGCCTTTGTGAAAAACGCTTATTTTGAGAATTTAGCGTTTAAGGTCACCGATGGAAAAAGCGGTGATAAAGCCATTGATGAGGAACAACTAGACGACTTTGCTGAGTTTGAAGCTATGTTGGACTACGAAGAGTACGAGGAAGTAGAGGAAGAGACTGAGAAATCTACTGATGAAGAGGCGACAGAAGAAGTGGTAGAGCCACAGCCTTAATATTACGTTCATTCATTTCTTATGCAAAAAAAGCCCTTTCAGCTGTGCTGAAAGGGCTTTTTTAATAGAGCTAACCTACTAATGAATCGCTAGGCGTTAATCTTTCGGGTAACCCTGAGGATTGTTTGATTGCCAATGCCAAGTGTCTGCACACATGGCATCTAGGCCTTTATCTGCGTGCCAGTTCAACTCAGTCGCTGCTTTTGTTGGGTCGGCATAACAGGCAGCAATATCGCCGTTTCGGCGAGGAGCAATGGTATAGGGAATGTCTTTGCCAGAAGCTTGTTCAAAGGCTTTTACCATTTCGAGCACAGAGTAACCTTGCCCTGTACCTAAATTGTATTTATCTAGCCCCATATTCAATGCAAGGCGGTCTAATGCTTTTAAATGGCCGTTAGCGAGATCTTCTACATGGATATAATCTCTTACACCTGTGCCATCGGGGGTGTCATAGTCATCACCAAATACACTTAAACGCTGCAATTTACCGGTTGCTACTTGTGAAATGAATGGCATTAAGTTATTCGGGATACCGTTTGGATCTTCACCTATTTGACCTGATTCGTGAGCGCCCACAGGGTTGAAATAACGTAATAGAACAATATTCCATTGATCATCAGAGTTATAAAGATCGGCCAGTACGTGCTCAACCATCAATTTTGACATGCCATAGGGATTCGTGGGTTGCCCTGTTGCCATGTCTTCGCGAAGTGGCAGAGAGGCAGGGTCACCATACACAGTCGCAGATGAACTAAACACAATATTTTTAACGTTGTGTTTTTGCATGGCGTTACACAAGGTCAGTGTACCGTAAACGTTGTTTTCGTAATACGCTAACGGCTTTTGAACAGATTCGCCTACCGCTTTAAGCCCAGCAAAGTGGATAACCGCGAATATGTCATTATCGCTGAAAATGCCATCTAATACTGCTGTATCACGAATATCTCCTTGTACGAAGGCCACCGACTTTCCGGTCAGCGCTTCTACCCGACGCAGTGATTCTGCACTAGCGTTAGACAAGTTATCCAACACCACAACCCCGTATCCTTGTTCAAGAAGTTGCAGCACTGTGTGACTGCCAATATAGCCGGCTCCGCCGGTCACTAAGATGGTTTTCATGCATTTTCCTTTTCTGGTGCTGGCGCTAGGTACTTAGCGCTCATTGAATTTTGTATCGGTTTCACAAGCAAGGGGTAAAGTAAAAAAACAAGAAGTGCCCATAGCAGCGAGGTCCAATTCGATGCGGTTTGAAGAATAAGAACAAATACAGGCACAATAACGAGCAATTTGAGTATATTTAGCAGGGTTTTCTCTGGCACAGTAAGCTTCTTTGCCGCTTGGTCTAAACGTTTAACCCGCTCAGCCAAAGGGAGCCCTTTTAGTGCTGGAATGTGACGTGTTGAAAAGTAGAAATTCATAAGTTGCTCTAAATAAAAAACCGCCGAAACGAAGCGTTTACGGCGGTTATTGTAGGGGATTGTGAAAACAGTTGAAACTGTTTATGCCTTTTCTTCGATACCAGATTTTTCCCAATGGCGTGATTTAAGGCTTAGCAACGCGATAATGATACCAATAGCGATACTAAACAACGCGATTTGGAGATATAGGTTAGGCATTTCGTTGACATTCTCTGGGTCAAAATTACCAGAAAGTAGGCCCGCGATAATGTTACCGATTGAGTAGGTAAGCACGAAAATTCCCATCATTTGGCCAGCAAAGCGCTTAGGCGACAATTTGCTGACCGCGCTTAATGCAACAGGGCTTAAGCAAAGCTCACCGACAGTATGTAAGAAATAGGTCGTAACAAGCCACATAGGCGCGACTTTAAGACCCTGAGCAGCGTACTGAGAGGCCATAAACATGACTAAGAAGCCGCTTGCCATAATCACAATACCGATAGCACACTTTAGTGTGTATGAGGGGTCTATCATGCGTTTAGCTAGGTTTATCCAAAGCGCTGCAAAAAATGGCGACAGAATGA
The DNA here is from genome assembly GCF_000730385.1 of Alteromonas australica. NCBI lineage: Bacteria > Pseudomonadati > Pseudomonadota > Gammaproteobacteria > Alteromonadales > Alteromonadaceae > Alteromonas > Alteromonas australica. The sequence continues at coordinate 1,029,157 of NZ_CP008849.1, forward strand.
CGATAAACAGCGAATTAGACAACTGGAACCAAACGGTAGGAATTGCAGTCATGCCAAACCACGACGTTAGGAAGGATCCGCCTTCTAAAACCCTATCGGTATAGTTTTGTGCAAAGAGGTTTAAAGAGGAGCCAGCTTGCTCGAAGCCAGACCAAAAACAGGCAGAAGCGATACAAACAAGTAAAAGTGCCCATAAGCGCTTTTTCTCATTATCGGTTAGTTGGCCTTTGAAATAAATGAAGCCGAAGTAAGCGAAAAATACCGTGGTAAATAAGATAGCCACTTTTTGAGCAAGGGCCACAGGTTCAATTACAATGGTTCCCATATGTGCAAGAACGATCACGACCACCGCCGCGACGACGACCGCACTAACCGCCATCCAAGCTCTTTTGCGGGCTTCACCAACAAACGGGTTAGCAGGTTCAACAGATTTAGGGTCGAGCGTATTATTGGTAAAGTGGTACTGGATTAACCCAAATGCCATCCCTACCGCGGCTGCACCAAAGGCATAATGCCAGCCCCAATCTTCCTGAAGATAGCCAGTAACAAAATAAGCGATAAGCGAACCAATATTAATACCCATATAGTAAAGGGCATAGCCACTGTCTCGACGGGTGTCTTCTTCACTATATTGCTGGCCTACCATGGCCGAGATATTAGGTTTCAGCAACCCCGTGCCGGTAGCAACAAGAATAAGACCAACAAAGAAGAGGTTTTGTAGGTCGATGGCAAGGACGATATGGCCAGCAAATATAATGATGCCTCCATACCATACCGCTCGCTTACCGCCAATCAAACGGTCAGCCAACCAACCGCCAGGTAAGCCTAAGAAGTATACCGCGCCAGTATATAAGCCATAAATAGCTCCCGCGGTGGCAACGGTTAAGCCTAACCCTTGAGTTTGCAAACTTGCTGTCATGAACAAGACCAGTAGCGCACGCATACCGTAATAGCTCATTCGTTCCCACATTTCTGTGAAAAATAGTGTCTTAAGGCCTCCTGGATGGCCAAAGAAACTAGAATCGTTAGATGGTTTCATATTTTTATTTGTTCCATATTGAGTATGGTTATTATTGTAGCGCGCGTATCCCATGGCTCAGTAATCTACTGTTAGAAATTACTCCCTATGGGCTCGCTTAGGCTACCTATCCATGAATGCTTATACTAGAGCGAACGCGAAGACACAAGATTTGGTCGATAATCTGGGGAAATGATGTGCCAACCGGCCAAATATTGAACATTTTTGGCCGGCTGGTGAGCTCAGGTAGGGGGTACCTATTGGGCTTTACAATTCGCGAACGGTGGCGACAACGATGCGCACAATGCCGTAAAGAAGCAGCAAAATAACGCCAAATAAAATCAAATTATAAGTGACTTTAGGGTAGGCGTTATCGTCGGGCAAGGTAGGGGACTCTATGGTCACCAGATGTTGTAATTTTTGATAAGCTTCCACGCGCGCATTTTCAAGGGTGATTAATGACGAAGAGTAAGCTTGAATCGCTAACTGTAACTGCACTTGTAAATTACTGTATTGTGCCATTAACTCACTCACAGAAAGCGTTTCACCTTGGCCGTCAGCGGTGCTAATGCGCTCTTTTTGCTTTTCGACTTCTTCTTGTAAGGCGGTTATTTCCCGTCTTATATTGATAATTTCAGGTGCCATGTTAGACATCATGGTAGACATGGTACTGAGCTCGGCTTTTTTCTGCGCAAGCGTTGCTTCTAAAGAGAAGGCGATTTGCTGAAACGCTGCGCCTTCAGCTGTCGGGTCTAACACATTATATTTAGCTTGAAAGCCAAGAATATCTGTTTTGGCTTGTTGTAGTTTTTGCTCAACAATCTCATGCTCACCTTTTGCAAATGTTAGCTTCGATTTAGCCAGATCGTTGTTGATGTTATTAATAAACTGCTCTGCTTTTTTTACGATAGCCTGGTTTATTTGTAGCGCAAATTCGGGCGTGAAGGCACGAGTGCGCAGAGAAATAACAGATGAAGCAGAATCAACGCTAACCTCAATGTGACTGAGATAGAATTGGTAAAAGTCTTCTTTTCTATGATTTTCAGACAAGCCGCTAAACATGTCAGCTTCGTCAGACATATAATGCCCACGTAAACCTATTGTTTCGTCGAGGTATTCAATCATATCGGCCGATTGTATGTAGGCTTCCACCAATTGACTATCGTTTGTAACCCCGGTACTGCCCATACCTGCAGTCGCAAGTAAAGATGAGGGGTCGAAGCTACTGCCACCATCACTAGATTTAACAATCAATTGACTGTGGCTTTCGTATTGGGGCGCTGCCCAAATAATCAGATAAAAAGCATATGAAAGCCAAGGAAGAACAAGCAAAAGGGTTTTGTGTTTCTTCAGAAGAGCATTCAGTTGGGTAAGGGATTTTTCCACGTTTAATAAACCTATTTTAGCGACTTTTTGTTATCTGCATCCTGCGTGTAAACGTCGATGCCTTCTTCTAAATCTTCGTAATAATGTAATTTGCCATCGTCTATGATTACCGCAGAGGTACAAAACTCGCGAATTTGATCAAGCTCGTGGCTTACCATAATAACGCCAGCCTCTTCACTTTTTTCTTTCAGTGAAAGTCGCGCTTTTTTACGGAACAGTGGGTCGCCCACTGAGGTCGCTTCGTCAATTAAATAAATATCAAAACCGACATTCATACAACACGCGAACACGAGTTTGGCGCGCATACCGGAAGAGTAGGTTCTCACTGGTAAGTCAAAGCGTTTATCTAATTCGGCGAAAGCCTGTACTTTTTCTTCATACTCCGCAATAGAAGTGACATTGTTGATTCGACCAATAAAGCGGGTGTTTTCTCGCCCCGTCATTTGTGGGTGAATACCCGTTTGTAGAGCAACGGGCCAAGACATCGCTTTGTTGGTTAGCACTCTCCCCCTATCCGGGTATTCACTCTTCGCCAGCATACGAAAAAGGGTAGATTTACCAGCCCCGTTCTTACCTAAAATAGCGACGTTATTTTCGGTAGGGAAATTAAAATTTAAATTTCTGAAAATATACTGTGGCCCCATCTTGCTGGGGTAGCTTTTTGTTAAATTTTCTAATTTAATCATCGCGATAGCACCCGTTTCCAAGTTATATGGTACATAGCCAAGCTTAAAAACACAGTTGCAATTGTGACTTCGATAATGAATATATACGATACCCCTTTGACACCGTATGATTCAAAACAAGCATAACGCGCTAGTTCATTGAAATGTACCAAGGGATTCCATGTTAAGTAAGGCCAAAACTTCTCTGGTAGATCTTGTAAGCTAAAAAATACGCATGAGATGAATATGAGAGGTCGCGTGAGCAAAGCCTTAATTTTATTAACTTCGGGTACAAACGCAGCGGCAATCGCGAATATTAACCCCAATGAAATTGAAAAAATCCACAGAAGTGCGAACAGCGATATTAATAGGAGAGGGTCATGAATAGCAAAGCCCTCACCAATCAAATAGAGCGCCAGCGCAAGCAAGGCAACCACTATGACTTTTATCGAAAACTCTAAAAAACCAGCGGTTAGAATGGCGGATATGGGCTGCACTTGCCTAAAGGCATACAGGGGCTTATTACGCTTAATGGAAGTCGAAACCGAGTTTAAACAACTGGTTAGCGATTGTAAGCCCATTAAGCCAATCATCATAAAGATAAACAGTGGGATAGAATGTACATCCCCAGGGCGTAAAATACTTCTAAAGAAAGACAACGCAAATATGAATACAAAAGGCTCGAGAAATGCCCAGCCGAGGCCAAATTTGTCGTTGAATTTACTTTGTAGTTCACGAAGGAAAAGTGCAAATATTACACTTCTCCATGCGTAAAGTTGTGCTTTAAAGGTTACCATATCAAGTTAGGTAGCTACGTTTGCTGCAATGGCAATTTGGTAAATTACCTGGGTAATGTCTTTCACCGCTTGTAAAACCTTGGTATCAATAGCTGGCAATACGATAATCTGATCCCCAGGTGCCAAGTGTGGTTTATTGTCAGTGAATGACAGCATGCCATCATCAATACTGCTAAAGGCAACATTACCGTTTTTACGAATAACCATAATGCGTTCATCTTCAGCTCTTTGAGTGAAGCCACCAGCCCACGCAATGTAGTCCTCAGTGGTAGCGTCAGGATTGAAAACCACAGATTGAGGTAGCATAACTTCGCCACCTACGTGCACTAAATCGGTGATTTCAGGGATCACTATGGTATCGTTTGGTTCAAGAAGAATGTTTGCAATGTCGCCATTTTCAGACACTACCACGCGACCTTGAGGTTCTACTTGACGCGCTCGGGCAATAAAGTCTGCAACTAACTGCGCTTCTTGGGCGCGAATCGCGCCTTCACCTGTAGAGCTGATAGGTGCGGTATACATGCTGCGCTCTAGACGCTCTAAACCTTGCTCAATAATTTCCTTTTGTTTTACGGCTACTGATTCTCGCAATAAATAAATATTCTGAGTATCAGATAGTGTGGTATCGGCTTCAATATGGTCCAAGATATCAAGTAATCTTGTGCCTTTATCTACCATGAGTTGCGACGCGCCTGCAAAAGCGCCAGCGACATTTATCCGATAAATTTGAGGCTCATTATCGGCAACGTATTCCACTGTATCACCGGCTTGTAGTGGTAACTGAGAAAACTCACTAATTGAAAGGTAACGCGCAAATTGCTTGCCGTTACGCACGCCAGCAACAGAAGCATGAGACGCAAATTCCCCAGGACGTGCAAAGTAGTTCACCACCTCACCATTTAGCTCTTCGCTAGAGAATTCAAAGGTAAAGCTATTTCGTGCCCCTGTTTCAACCACAATGGTATTGCCGATAGGGTTAACTAGAATGGTATCGCCGTCTTTAAACGACAGGTTAGGAAGCTTACCATCTCTGAAAAAAGCATATAAATCCGCAGAAGCAACTACCTTACCATTTCTTACAATATCTATTTGGCGGAAACTGCCACGGCGAAAATCGATGCCACCGGCGCGTTTCAAATAGTACAGAACACTATCTGAGGCTAAGCCAGCATATTGACCTGGTCTTAAAACTGGGCCAGAGACATATATAGACACGGGCGTAGTGGTCAATAGGTTGACGTAAACGTTAACGTCGTTGGTATAAACTTGTCGTATTTTAGTGGTAACCGTTTGATTCACTGTACCTGCTGGCGTATTGGCAACACGAATTGGGCCAATATTGGGGATGAAAATGTTGCCTTGATTGTCAACCGTCACCACGCTTGAGTAGTTAACAGCGCCCCAAATCCAAATAGAGATCTTATCGCCTGGCGCAACCATATAGTTGTCGTTTAGGCCACTGGTACGCTCCGATTCGAAGCCGCCAATAAATAGGTTGGCAGCAAATGGAGGGTTCTGCATAGGTTCTTGCGCTGGAAAAACGGTGTTAATCGTTGGTTCACCTGGCAAGCTTACGCCGTTTCGAGGTTGCGTGGAAAATTGCCCCATGGTGTTCACATCGCCACCGTTGTCAGGCAATGTGCGTTGTGAATTAACATTCAAGGGAGATACATTAGGGGTACTTGTCGTGCCGCTGTTATTAGATTGAGACACCTGCTGACGAAGTTGCGACAGCTGTTCTGTGGTTTGTGCAAGAATACTTGGACTGGTTACACAACTGCACAATAAGAGAAGTCCCGCGAAAAAGTGGTGCGTTTTCGAGATTTTCATTGTGGTACCTTTATTCATCCGTTGAAACAACTAATGGTGCAATGACCGACCATTGGCCATTTCGGTTACATGCAGTAAGGCGCTGCTCGCGCTGCGATGAAACCGTACTCGTTTGCAAGGGGTCTAAACGCATGCACTGATTACCCGATGCTGATACGTAATATTTCGACGTTTTATAACTCTGCCCTTGGTAGGTTATTGAGATAGGGCTATTGGTATGAAACGCCGTATTTAATTTTGGAATATTTATTGCTACATCTTGCTCAGCTGACAACGAGTATGCGAGCGATGCGTGCACTAGGGGAATGTCTGCTTCGGTGGTTCTTGGGGCTGACGCGCAACCGCCCAAGAGGGTAGCAACACCAATTAAAAGCGCAGAGCCTCTGAAAATTTTTAACATTGACTGTCATATCCATATCGCAATTTGGCCGTAGGATAACACAAGATTTGGAAAAATCATGGCCTCCTAAGAGGGGAATCTGAAAAATGTCAACAAAAGCTGAAAGTAAAACGAAACTTTTTTACAGGCAAAGGTGGTCTCCGCGGAGAATGTTTATTATCATGTATGAGCGTTTCCGTACTCGCTCACAAAATAATTATACAACCCTCAGCAGAATGGAAAAAGGAAAGGTTATTTAAAATGGACACTTCGTTTATTCAAGTCATATCGTATTTTATACCATCCACGTGTCCCGACGCGCATGTGAATGTCGAGAGGTTTTGCTTGAAATGCTAGCTTATTTGCAGTTTGTGCCCCTGTGTACGGCTTTTTTTGTTGCACTTATTTTACTGGTAGTGATGACCCCCCTTGCTCATCAATTTGGACTTGTAGACCAACCTAGTGCCAGAAAAAGACATGCTGGCATTGTCCCATTAACGGGAGGGGTGGCCATCTTCATGGCTGTTCTTGTGGCAAGTGTTGCCACTGATGTGTGGATGAAAAACAACCCACTGTTTTTCACGGCATCCGCATTTATTGTTTTACTGGGAATGCTTGATGACAGATTCGATCTAAGTGCTAAAGGGCGCTTGATGTGTCAATTCGGTGTTGCGTCTATTATGGCGTGGAGCGCACAAAACTACATTACTTCACTTGGCAATATCTTTGGATTCGGTGACGTCGCCATGGGTATTGGTGGCTATTTCTTTACCATTGTCTGCGTAGTGGGTGTTATTAATGCATTTAATATGATTGATGGCATCGATGGCCTTGCTGGAGGGATGAGCTTAGTTATTTTGCTTACCATGGTAGGATTTTTGGTGGCTACTGGTAATGGTGCTTCTATTATGGAGCCGCTCATCATTGTTGCTGCTATTGTGCCTTTCTTAGCATTTAACCTTAGCTGGAAAGGGTTTAAAGGCAACAAAATCTTCATGGGTGATGCCGGAAGTATGTTTGTGGGCCTTACTATTGTCTGGTTACTGGTGGATCACACTCAAGGCGAGGGGGCAGCATTTCGGCCCATTACCGCAGTATGGTTAACGGGCCTGCCGCTCATGGACATGGCAGCTATAATGTATCGTCGGGCTCGCAAAGGCCAATCGATGCTGCGCCCAGACCGAAAACACCTTCATAATATCTTCATGCGTGCAGGGCTAAGTAGTCGTCAATCACTCATTGCTATTTTGTGCATGGGCGCGTGCTACTGCCTAATAGGTATACTCGGTGAAGTTTATCAAGTACCTGAAGCGATTATGTTTTGGGGATTCTTGGTTTTACTGGTGGTATATAGTATTGTTATCCAAAATATTTGGAGCGTACTAAGAGTTATCAAACGCACCTTTAAGTGAGTGCCATAACTCATCCAAAGGGTTCCTCACTTAGTATTCTTTGCCTTTTGTTTTGAAGGCCGTGTTTCCTTTACGGATTCGTGCGCCTTCTTTAGTGTGGTAGTTACCTTTGCATAAACATTTCTCTCTGCTTCATAACAAATATAATAAAAATAATGCAGAAACCTTGGTTGGGATGGCGTTGTATCATGGTGATAAAGAAGAATGGGTTATCCAAGCCATTGATAGTATCTTAAATCAGACTTACGAAGACTTTGTTTTTGTTGTTGTTATCGATGGTGAAGTATCCGTTAAAATGACGAATCTCCTCAAAGATAAGGCGTTTTCAGATAACCGGTTGGTGCTGGCGCAAAATACCTTTAATGTGGGGTTAGCCGAGAGCATGAACCGTGCTGTGGAGTGGGGCGCATGCCTTTCTCCCACGTTTTTTGCACGTATGGATGCCGACGATATTTCTACGCCGAACCGACTCTCCAGACAGGTTAGCTATCTAAGAAAGCACAGTTATATTTCAGTGTTAGGATCCGCCTTAACTGAGATCAATGAAAAAGGCGAAAAAGTAGGCTCACGGGTAATGCCGTCATCCCACAGGCAAATTATCAACATTTTACCAAGGCGGTGCTCGCTAAATCACCCCACTGTGGTTATTCGTTATAGCGTATTTGAGCAAGGTTACCGATATAACAACAGCTTACTGAACACTCAAGACTATTTCCTTTGGATTACCCTCGCTGCCGAAGGGTTTGTTTTTAGAAACTTAAAAGACAGACTACTGGCCTTCAGGCGGGTGAATAACTTTTATAAACGTAGAGGGTTAACCAAATCTATCAACGAGTTTAAAGCGCGGTGGCATGCAATGGTTAAGCTTAAACGCCTAACGCCCTATAACGTATTTTATGCCTGCGGCGTGCTAACGCTACGTATAATGCCAGGCAATGTGGTTAAGTGGGCGTACAAACTTGATAGGCACCTTCTTGAGAGGTTTGGTAAACATTGAACTGCGGTCTAATCGTTGTTTTATTTAACCCTGACATTGCTCATGTTCAGGGCATAATCGATGGCTTCGCTGATCCTCAATGGCGTATCTATTTGGTCGACAATTCACCAATCGCTCATCAATTTAACCTACCCGCGCAGGCTGAGTATCTGCATTTCCCTAACAACGAAGGCATAGCGAAAGCGCAAAATGAAGGTTTAAAACGCGCCTTTGATTGTGTCGACTATGCTTTTTTACTCGATCAAGACAGTCATTTTTCTGCTGATATGGCAGCCAAGCTTCTCTCTCAATTTGTGTCGCTTGAGCGCGCAAATCCTGTAGCAGCAATCGGTCCTTCTATTCATTGTGAATTTAGCCGGAAAAAAGTGGAAGGAAAGCTACAAAAAGGTAAGCAAATTACAAAAGACCTGAAAGAGGTTAAACAAATTATTGCCTCAGGCATGTTGCTTTCCCAACAAGCGTTTCATGAGGTAGGAGAAAAAGAAAGCGATTTATTTATTGATGGCGTTGATCACGAGTGGTGCTGGCGCGCCAAAGAGAGAGGCTGGCGCGTTTATCAATCCTTATCGGTATGTATGCCCCATCGGCAAGGCGACGATAGAGTTAGAATTGCAGGTGTAACCTTTAAAAAGGGCGCGCCTATACGCTTGTATTATCAAATGCGGAACCTACTAGTATTATCTCGTCGACCCTATGTTCCATTGTATTGGAAGTTTCGTCATTTAACCGCAATACCGTTGCGATATCTTGTGAACCGCTATTGTTTCGAAAATGGAAAACGTCGCGGGCAATTGATGAGAAAAGGGTTGTACGACGGGATTCGAGCTAAAAAAGGGAAAGTTGTCAGCCCATAATAGTGCTTTGAGGAATAACTGGCGTTTATTCTGGTGCGAGTGTTATAAATTGGTGCAAGTCGCTGTACATGGCTTGTTCAAATTTCCATCAGGTGATAGCGTAGATGTTAGTCAGGTATGTGCAATTCGTCGCTTAGTTGTAGCGTCAAAGTTTGCACAACTAGTTATTAAAGCTTATGTTTTTATAAGTTTGTTATATAAACCCTGTGGTTTACCAAGTAAACCAAACGGAAGTAGAAAACGTATCGGTTAACGCTAAAGCATACAATGGAATATGGATTGCATACTGCATTATTGCATTAAATTGCGATTAGCTGAGGTTATAAGTAAAAAGGACACGATAAATATGAGTCAGGTAAAAAAAGCCGTCATTCCTGTAGCGGGATTAGGAACCCGTATGTTACCCGCCACAAAAGCAATTCCTAAGGAAATGCTTCCTGTGGTAGATAAGCCACTTATTCAGTACGTAGTAAGTGAGTGTGTAGCGGCAGGGCTTAAGGAAATTATACTGGTTACCCACGCAAGTAAAAACAGTATAGAAAACCACTTCGATACCTCGTTTGAGCTAGAAGCTACACTGGAAAAGCGTGTTAAACGTCAATTACTTGAAGAAGTACAATCTATTTGCCCTAAAGATGTGACTATTATGCATATTCGACAGGGCGTCGCGAACGGTTTAGGTCACGCTGTATTGTGTGCTCGCCCACTCATTGGAGATGCACCTTTTGCTGTTGTCCTTCCTGACGTAATCATTGATGACGCTGCCAGCGACCCTAAAAAGGATAACTTGGCAGATATGGTGGCTAAATTTAACACTAGCCGTGTCAGCCAAGTGATGGTTGAACAAGTACCTGAAGAAGACGTGACTAAGTTTGGTATTGCGGATCTTGATGGCGCGGATATTCAACAAGGTGAATCGGCAAAAATTCATAAGATGGTTGAAAAACCAGAACTTGAAGATGCTCCTTCAGATCTTGCTATCGTTGGTCGCTACGTGTTGTCTGAGAAGATTTGGGATCTACTTGAGTTTACCCCTCCTGGAGCAGGTGGTGAGGTTCAATTGACCGATGCTATCGATGCATTAATGAAGATTGAACAGGTTGACGCCTATTACATGAAAGGTAAGAGTCATGATTGTGGTAGTAAACTTGGCTATATGAAAGCCAACGTTGAATACGCACTCAGACATCCTACTCTTTCGGGTGAATTCAAAGAGTACCTTTCTGGTTTAGGCCTTTAAAGTTATAAAGAAAAACGCGCCAACTGGCGCGTTTTTTTATCTAGCGACGACGACACGACTCTCAATCTTCATTAGCATCTTTTCACCAATGCCTTTTACTTGTGTCAGTTCTGCTACTTCAACGAAGGGCCCCTTTTCATTTCGATAAGCAATAATGGCTTCGGCTTTCGCTACACCTACGCCTGGTAGGGTTTGAAGTTCAGATAAACTCGCTGTATTCAGATCAATTCGTTGCTGTGCCGCAGCTGAATTAGATGGGGTTGCTGCAGGCGTGTTTTCATTAGCGCTGGTCATCGCTGGCGTAAGTGTAACAGCAGCAACAAGCGCAATACTGGCTAAGTATTTTTTCATGTCTATTCCTTTTAAAGTTTATGTACACTGTTGTACATATTTGATGTTACGCCTTAGGGAAGAGATGAGTAGTCCAGTTTTTGGCCAGTATTGATATCTACCGTTTTAAATTACACGCACAAAAAAAGCGGGCACTGCCCGCTTTTTAACCCTAACTAAGACTTATAGTCTGTCTAGTAGGGCTTGAGTAAATTCTGTGGTACCAGCTTCACCACCAAGATCGCGAGTAGTGCGGTCACCTGTTTCAATAACATCTTTAAGTGCGGCACGAATTTTTTCAGCTTTGTCACCCATGTTGAGGTATTCAAGCATTTGCGCAGCTGCCAATATAACTGACGTTGGGTTCGCTAAGTTTTTGCCAGCGATATCAGGAGCAGAACCGTGTACCGCTTCAAATATTGCGCAGTCTTCGCCTATGTTTGCACCTGGTGCCATACCTAAGCCACCCACAAGACCAGCACATAAGTCTGACAAGATGTCACCAAACAGATTTGTAGTGACGATTACGTCAAACTGGTGAGGGTTCATCACAAGTTGCATACAGGTGTTATCTACAATCATTTCCGTAGATTCGATGTCAGGGTAACGCTCACCCACTTCACGAGCCACTTTCAAGAACAAACCAGAAGTAGATTTAAGAATGTTTGCTTTGTGAACCGCTGTTACTTTTTTACGACCTTCGCGACGTGCAAGTTCGTAAGCAAAAGTGACGATTTTTTCAGCACCATCACGGGTGATCTTACTCATGGCTTCGGCTTCGTTACCATCTTCAGATACCACTTGACCTAGACCAGAGTACATCCCTTGCGTGTTTTCACGTACAGTAATAATGTCGATATCTTCGTAGCGCGCTTTGGTGCCTTTGAACGACAACACTGGGCGAAGGTTAGCGTAAAGCTTAAATTGTTTACGTAGGCTTACGTTAATTGATGTAAAACCCTCACCTACAGGCGTGGTTAGTGGCCCTTTGAGTGCGACCTTGTTTTTTGCAATAAGATCAAGAGTTTCTTGGGGTAGAAGCTCGCCGTGTTCTTCTAGTGCTACTAAACCTGCATCGGCATAATCATAGGCGAAATCACAGCCAACCTTATCTAGAATTTTTGTGGTTGCATCAATGATGTCCGGGCCAATGCCGTCACCGCGAATGACCGTAATGCGTTGCTGAGTCATGTTGAGGGATCCTCTGGTAATTCTGTTGTCAAAATCGTTAGGTTTTAAAATGTAGTCTGGCGAGGAAAATGCGCCAAAAAATGCGAGCTTCTACCTTAATTATGTGTTTCATAGTAGGGAACGTGCGTTGAAGCGCGCTAAAGCCCGCGTATTTTATACGATAGCAAGCTTAAGTTATAGCCATTCGTTACGATTAATTTAGTTCAGTCAGGGGAAAAGGGCAAAAAAGGTAGTCGCTCAACCTATTCAGTAATAATGTGATATCAGCCTGGCTTAACGATAATGTGCGTAATAACGCCGACTTGGTGTTTTCACTGTCTTCATCGGGATGTGGTAAGGGGAATAGCGCCTCCCTGGCAAGGCCAAACGCCAACTGAATAATAGCATGCTCTTTCTTTAATGAGTTAGGTACATCGTGGTGTCGTTTACCTGCATTATGGATTAACGCTCGCCATGTCGCACCTTGGTGCCAATTTGCGGCCAATTCTCCCGCCACAGTGTGCCAAGGCACCTGAGCTTTCACTTTAAATGTGCGGTGTATTTGAAAGTAATGGCTATCGCTCACGGGCAACTGACTTGCCACTTTTAACCCTGGTAGAGTAAACAATGGCGCGCACACAAATGTCGTGAGTAGGGACGCAGATTGAGGCGTAAGCTTCGTATCGCTTAAGGCTACTAGCTGTGATGCTATGGCACAGCTTAAATGGGTAAACTGTTTGCTAATACTTAATAAAGGGTAGGTGTGTTGCGTGAGCCGTTCCATCAATGCAAACTGAATCAACATGTCTCCCACTCTTTCTAAGCCGTATGTGAGTATGGCTTGTTTAAGGTGGGTAACAGGCAGACGTAAGCGGTTATCTTGGCTAGCCGTAGACATGAGAAAGTGACTAAACGCGGGAGTACGCTCGACTTGTTCGCACAAGGCATTGATATCTATGTCGGCTTTTTGCAAGGTATCGATAATCGTTAAAAGGGCCAATGGCGGCTTCTGAATGGCGTAGGCACCGGCAAAAAAGGGCCCGCCGCCACGCACAGTACGTTCAAGTTCACATGCACGATGTAAGGCGATAAATTGGCTAAAGTCTACGTGCACATGTCGGGGGCGAAGTACTTCTTCTTTAGCTACCCACATTGCTTCTTTTTCTTCAGGAAGGCTGGGTACTGAAATCAGCACATGCGCCTTTTGTAAGTCGACCACGACGGCAGGGTGTGCCTTATAATAAACACGGCTTCCAGGTAATGGGGTATCCATTATCAGCAGTGGCACGTTTAACATATGACGATCATTGGTTGGCAATAACGGCGTTAAATAGCTTATAAGTGTTTGCGCAGTGTGTTTTTCAATTGCGTAGGTAAACACAGATGCTAACAGTGCAAAACGCTGCAAACTGTTTAATTTTACGCTAGCAATATGCTTCAGTGCTTGAGAGTTAAACAATACTTTTTGCAATGACAGAATATGTCGCCATAGCGTGAGATGGTTATCAAATAAAAAGCGTACAAAGGCTTTTTTCTCAGACTTTGATTGGCCACTTTGTTGCCAATAGTAAGCGGCTACATGTGCAGCGACAATGTGTTGTAGAAAATGATCGTTAAAATGGTTAAGTTTTGCAAACGCCGTTAATGTGAATAAGTGCCTAGCGAAGGGTGAAATGTCTAGTTGGGGATACTCAAGCACGGCCAGCGCTAAAGCAGCGTTATTCTCAACAAACGTGAGTAGCGCTTTTGACTTTTTTAAACAAGCATTAACCAGCTCTTGTGGCGTGTGGGCATCATTAACAGGGGAAGCGAGGGTAGCCGCTATATCATGAATTGGCGTGTCATCCATCAATTTAGCTTTGCTGGTAACTTAAGTAAGCGCCTTCGCCCCAAGCGATAAGTTTATCGTTTTCAAATAACAAAGGGGTACATTCATCTTGTGTTGTTAGGCCATCAGCACGAACATGCTGAGTTCTAAAGAACATCACCTGAATAGCGGTATTACCCTGTTTTTTGGCTTCGGTAATATCTGGAGAGCCAAGTAAAGCCAGCACCTCTTCTCGTGTACTTCCTAGTTTTAGCTTTGTAATTTGCACGCGGTTGTATTCTTCGCGGTCTTGCCAATCCATGTTTTCAGGTTTGTCTGGATAAAATGCAATCACGATAAATACAAAGGTAGCGTATAGCGCTACACCTGCGAGAATAAGTCGAATTACTTTGGCGTTCATAACCCTAATTTCTTATATTTAATGCAATTTATTGATGGAGCAACGCAATATTGATACACGATGAGTCGAATTACTATCATACGCCGACGGATGCGGATAGTGTACCGCAAATTAATTAAGAACAATAAATAGTAAACGTAACTAAATGCTTCATTTACTCCGACTTTACCACGTAGCAAGGCTCATAGGCACTGCCCGGTAACTTCATTCTGTGCTGGGCAACAAAAGACTCTAGTAAGGTGTCTATACGCCGCATAAGTTCAGCTTCGCCGGTTAAGGAGAAGGGGCCTTGTGCTTTAATTTGGGCAATGCCCTCTGCTTTTACGTTACCGGCCACTATGCCAGAAAATGCTTGGCGCAACGCCACTGCAAGCTCTCCCGGGCTTTGTTGGTGGTGCAAGGCCAGTTGTGACATGGAAGCATGTGTGGGTATAAATGGGCGTTGAAATGCCGCCTCTATTCTAAGTGACCAGTTAAAGCTAAACGCATCGCCCATGGCGACGCGATATTCTCGAACTTTTTCAAATCCCCCACGCATGCAGCGGGCGACTTCTTCAGGATCATCAATAATGATTTGATATTTAGCCTGCGCCGCCTTCCCTAATGTGGCTCCAACAAAGTCATCAATGGCTTCGAAATATTCCTCAGAGCCTGCAGGGCCGGTAAGAATGAGAGGGAAAGGTTGCTGTGCATTATTTTCATTAAGCAAGATGCCAAGCACATAAAGGAGTTCTTCGGCTGTACCTACGCCTCCAGGAAATATAACAATACCATGGGCAAGACGCACAAATGCTTCCAGTCGCTTCTCTATATCAGGCATGATGATTAGTTCGTTTACAATCGCATTGGGGGGCTCGGCGGCAATAATACTAGGCTCTGAAATACCGATATAACGCCCATTTTTATACCTTTGCTTTGCATGCCCGATTGTGGCACCTTTCATTGGGCCTTTCATTGCGCCTGGGCCACACCCAGTGCATATATTCATTTCCCTTAAACCCAGTTGATAGCCCACCTCTTTTGTATATTTATATTCGGTTTGGTTGATGGAGTGACCTCCCCAGCATACAACGGTATTGAGGTTGTCATTGCCTTCTAGGGCATTTGAATGCCGAAGCATATCGAATACCATATCGGTGATGCTATCGCCATCAGCGGGGGCATTTTGCTTTAAAAAGGCGTACTTATTTCCCATGTAAAGAAGATCACGCAGCACGGCAAAAATATGTTCGTGCACCCCCTGCATTAACTCTCCATCAACAAAAGCCACGTCGGGTGGATTGACTAACTCTATTTTCACCCCCCGCTCTCGGCGAACAAGTTTTATATTGAAATCTTTATAAGGGGCGAAAAGGGCTTCGAAGTTGTCTTCATCAACGCCGCTATTTAGCACGGCTAAGCAGCAATTTTTGAACAAATGAAAAAGTTGACTGTGGGCAGTATCTTGAAGTTGAGATACTTCTATTTGAGAAAGCTGGCTCATCCAGCCAACGGGATTGAGTTGCACTTTTTTCATACGTCTACTTCCTAATCGGTGACAACCTGGTTTCGGCCCTCGCGTTTTGCTTGGTATAAATAGTTGTCGGCACGGTCAAACACCTGCTCTGGGGTATCGCCCTTTTTAAACAGGCTTGCCCCAAAAGAGGCGGTAATGGTGACTTTCTCTTGCTTAAACTTAAATGGGAGCTCTGATAGAGCTTGACGCATCTTCTCAAGCCCATCTTTTACTTCTTTCATGGTGTTTCTTGGCAGGAGTAAAACAAATTCTTCACCGCCCCAGCGCGCAATAAATGCATCTTTTGAAAGGTGCTGCTTCAGATGCCTTCCCACTACTTGCAAGGTTTTATCACCAGCAGCGTGGCCAAATCGGTCATTAATTGATTTGAAATGGTCTATGTCAATAATGGCGACGGCTAAATCTTCACTGGTATCTTGCCATTTTTGAAAGGCTTTACTTAGCTTATCATTATAAGCTTGGCGATTAGGCAACCGGGTTAATGGATCGGTTTGGCTCAAAGAGAGCTGCTCTGCTAACTTCTTTTTATAAATATTGGTTTGCTGCTGCAATTGCTCAATGCGAGATTGCATCGAACCCAGTAAATTCATCAATTGCTCTTGGCCTGCGGTATCGGCCTGAATCTGCTGATTAAGTGTTTGCGCGATATTTTGAACACAGTATTGAGTTTGCTCTTTTAAAGTGTCGAAAGACTCGCTGTGATTAACCGCTTCTTCGATAGTTTCTATGTGAGATTGCAATACCGCGTTACCGGCTTGTCGCTGTTTGAACTGGCTGCGGCTGTCCTCCATACTCACTTGGATTTCATTGCCTACTTTTGCCAACGAGTTGTGTAAGCTTTGAATAACTTTGCCCGTTAAGCTGGCTTCGGACATGGCATCTTGTACTATCATACGAAGCACAATCACACAGCTTTTCAGCAATTCGTCTTCATCCATGCCAGACGATAGCTTATTTTTTATATCTAGCAACTTTACGTCGTTAGGCATTTTTTGCGCATAGCTATCTAGCAGTTGATTTAACTCTTCTAGAATTGATTTGTATAAAGGGTTGGCAGGGTCAGCATTGTCTGCCGTAGTAGGGGTGTTAAGCGCATCAGGAAATTGACCGGTTAACGCACTGTGATGTAAATCTAATGCTTGCTGAAAAAGCGGATAAATACTGAACAAATCGCCCACGGGTTGATGCAAGGTGATCAATTGCTTTGTGGCATTTTGCTTAAGCGCTTCATTTTCAAACACCACTTTTTGTAACACTTTTATGGATTTTTCGAGTCGCGCAATAGCATCCGCATTGTATTTCTTAACCGTAATCTCCTGACTTTGAAGCGCACGGTTTAGCTTGTTTATACTTACAGTTGCCAATGTGAAGTTCGGGGTGCCCGATAGGTGCCCTCGCAAGGTTTGCAATTCTTTATCGAGGTCGTCAGAAAGACCTTCATAAAACGCCGACAATCGAACAATAAATTGTGATAGTAGGGTACTGTGCTGTTTATAGCTTTGTAATTGTTTAGCGTCCATAAGTGCGATTTCACAACCTTAAATGAAAATAACCTTGCGCCGGATTTGTATTTTTACTGACGAGCTTGTCTAAAATTTGGGTATGGTGCTTCAAAGTTAGAGCGAAACGGATTGATATCTAAACCGCCCCGCCGAGTATATCGAGCACATACAGTTAACTTATCTACCTCACAATGGGCGAGAATGTCACAAAATATTCGTTCGACACATTGTTCATGAAATTCATTGTGTTGCCTGAAGCTTATCAGATACTTTAATAAGCCTTCACGGTTTATTGCCTTTCCTTGGTAGCGAATGATGACACTTGCCCAGTCAGGTTGACTTGTAATTAAGCAGTTGGATTTCAATAAGTGAGACACTAAGCTTTCTTCCACATTCTTATCTGACTGTGATAAAAACGCGGTGTTGGGCGAGTACTCATTTATTTCAACATCAAGGTCATCTAATAACTCCCCTTCAAACTCTTTAAATGAGAGAGAAGCAAATTGCGAGGGCAAAACTAGCGCAACATCAACCTCACTGCCAGCACATGCAGATAAATCAGACTGAATGACATCTTTAACTGCATTTGCGTTTTCAAACTTACTTTGATTAAAGCTGTTCAGGTAGAGTTTAAATGACTTCGATTCAATCAGGTTAGGCGAAGTAATAGGTACACGGCATTCAAGTATCGCCACTTGAGGCTTTCCTTTCGGCGTTAGCCAGGAAAGTTCGTAGCCTGTCCAAGTATCATTTCCGCTGAAAGGCAAGTTAAGCGGATTCAACGATAGCGTATCTCTGCTTAGGCTTCTTGGCACACCCTGAAGTAAGTCAGGGTTGTAATGAAATTCGTATTCAACTTGCTTTCCCAAAGACAAGCCATCAGGAGCAGAAACAGTTAAGTTATCTTTTACGTTGTCGGTCATATGAGCCTTGATATGAATAGTTTATACGCATTCGTTGCTTACTTGACTTAAGCAACGATATCTATAGTGTAACGCAAAAATCGCCGTTTAATGTGATAAAGCCAGTGACAATCGATAATCAATTAGACCAATTTATATCTAGCTTCATTTCCTATCATCAGCAAAATAAGGGCGGGCTAACCATTCCTTATGACAGCAGCTGGCCGTCAACCTGCTATCAAGCCACAGGCCGCGAAGGTGAGGCCGTTCCCTGGTTACCGCAAAAGCGCGACACCACTGCTACTTTTGGTAACGTTGAAGAAGCGCTAGGGATCACCCTAAATAAGGCGTATTGCCAATTCTTTAGCCGTTACTTCAGCGACAATTTGCCCGCAGTAGCGCCCCAAGGAAATTGCGAACTACTGCAAGTATGGAATAGCGATGACTTTACGCGCCTACAACAAAATCTAATAGGCCACCTGCTGATGAAACAAAGGTTAAGGCAGGCACCCACGTTATTTTTTGCCCTTACCGATGAAGACGATTTTATACTTAGCCTACTTAACGATACAGGCGAGGTGGTCTTAGAACAGGTAGGTAAACCACCTAAAGAGGTTATTGCAGCTAGCTTAGGTGATTTCTTAGCGTTGTTAACCCCTCGCTAGTAGGTAAGGCATAAGGCAACTATTTTTCTGATAATTGTTGTATTGTCTCAAGTAATTTTTCAACGGTTTTTTCTAAAGCCTGAACTCTTTTCGTTAAGGATGCTATCGTTTCTTTCGGCTTTTCTGTAACTTGTTTAGAGGCTGTTCCATTCGCCGCATTAAAGCGTTTGATGGCTTCGATAGCTTGCGTGACTGACACTTTAAAAGGGGCTCTGGCGCGCAAAAGGCCCACAGAGGGCGGCGTTCCTGATTCAGCCATTTGCTGACACACAATCATGAGTTGTTGAAGGTTGTTTTCTTGCATGTTCATGTATATCCAGTTGTCTAATTTGCTAATTTTTAGTTTTTTTCGCCATAGTGTAGCGCTTTTGAAGGCTGGCTTAAAGTTGAAACTATTTATATATCAGTGCCTTAGAAGTTGGCCTTGAAATTGATTAAGGGCTTACAGTATTTCAAGAATAAGAACCTATCACAAAAAAGGAACACACATGAAATTAATACTACTTTCAGCCATCGTGGCATCATCAGCTTTGTTATCTGGATGCGTAGTCTCTGTAGGAGGAGATAGTGACAGTCACTACGGCGCCAATTGGGAAGATCGCGAGTATAACAATCGCCAGCACATCGCTAAATTAGAAACCGGTACTACCTATGAGCAGGTACTGCGAAAAATGGGCGTGGCTGACTTTACAGAGCTATTTGAAAAACAAGATGGCACGTATCGTGTGCTTTACTACAGAACCCAGAAAACCATGGGAGATGGAATAACAACAAAAGATGAGTGCACGCCCTTGGTCTTCATCAATGGCAGCTTGGCAGGTTGGGGTGACAGTGCGTTTAGCATGATTCATTAAGCTTGTTAAATATTTGTTAACTTTGGCAAGGTAATCCCGTACAGTAGAAAATCAAGTAAAGCGATTTCAATGGTTTTCTCAGGAGGCGGGTATGAATACTGCAACAGCATCATTGGCACCAAAAAAAGAAGAGATTAAAGCAATACATTTATCGGTAGACGATTTAAAAATTGCCGCATCCATTTTATTTAATGCCTATGTAGATGACCCGCTTTTTGTTGATATTTTCCAAGCTGAAAAAGAAGGCTACGAAAGTCGGCTCCGTTCAGCCATTCGTGAAGAGCTCAATGCTTTTTGGGTGGCTGAACAACCAATGATTGGACTATTCCACGAATCACGATTGCTCTCAGTAGCCTGTTTAACTGGGCCAGATGCAGCCTTTGGAGCAGGAAGATACTGGCATTGGCGATTGCGCATGCTGCTTACCGCAGGCCTTTTTGGTACCAAGCAGATGTTAGAAAAAGAAGAGAAAGTACGCAATTTAGTACCCGCCGAAAACTTCCACATGTTGAGCCCCGCCGAAAACGTCCACAGGGGGAGCGGGAGGGCGGGGCATCCTAAGGAGCAGCACGCCGGCGGAGGCCATATTTTGCTTGGCGCCATCGACAGTATTGTGAACGAAGATGTTTCTAGCGAAGGTGTTGCTGTGTTTGTCACCGTACCCAAACATAAGCTTTTCTTTAGCGATGATAACTACAGTGTAGTGGGTGAACTATGTTTGTCGCATGTGAAGGGCGAGGTGATGTTTAGGAAGCGGTGATTTTTAAAAACTGTTCACCACACAATATCATGCATATGGCTCGTTAATACAAAATGAAGCGGTGAAATTTACTGATTAGTGAAACTCTAAAGATAGACGGGGTAAACTGGGCTATTGTCCACTTGCTCTAAATAACACAGGCAAAAAATAAATATGCCTGCCCTATTAGGTTAGTTTAGCTTTTAAAGCGGATAATTAAACCGTGCTTTCTTGGCACAAGCTTAAATCACGGGTAAGTTGAGCGTTAATCGGGCGTTTTAGTTCCGCCGTTTTAACTTCAGAGATAATCTCACTTGAATCTTTTTCTTCAATCCAAACTTTTACAATACCGTCATTAATTTCTCTGTTAATTCGATAGTCTTTCCCTGCGTCTAATTCAAGCTTAAAGTTGACAAGCGCTTCTCGCTCTGTTGAGGGTAATCTGCGCTCATATGATACGGCACGAACCCACAGATTGTGTTCACCGCTGTCATAGTGTCTAGCGGGTTGCCACTCAGTTGGACGCTGTCTAAAACACATTAAATAGGCGTAGTCGTTGTTGAACGCCTTGTCTTGTTCAAAATTCTCGAATCGAAATTGTGAATCTTCTTGCTTAGCCTGTGTTGACATGGTGCTGCAGCCTGACACTGCTATTAATCCGAGCAGCGTACATAATAAATGACTAACTTTCATAAACATCCCTCTTAAATTATCTAGCACTCAAAACACGATATAGTTAACAATTATATCGTCGCTTAAATAAACAATAGCGGGGAACTAAGCTACTTGTCAAAAGATTGTAGGAAAATCCTTTAAAGCAGCCAAAGATTAATTGCTTTCTCCATAATCGAACCGCTTGTATTTCAATAAAACAGCAAAAAAGACAGGCAAAAAATAAACATGCCTGTCTCATTGCGTTTATGAACAATACTTAGAAGTCAACTTTTACCTTCAATGCCACTGTGCGAGGCTCGCCAATACGTAAGTTGCCTCCTCCATAAGAGTCGCCTACAGCCCAATATTCTTCGTCAAGAAGGTTGTCTACTGATCCAATTAAAGTAACGGCGTGATTGTCTATCTGCGTGGCATAACTCACACCACCGTATATAAGCGTATAAGACGGAACTTCCCAAGCATTAGCCGCATTAAGCGCCGCTTCACCATGGAATTTTCCGCCTAAGTTAAGGGTTAGGCCTGGAATCGCTTCTACATTGTAATTGGTCTGTAACGTGAACTGTTGGTCGGGTGCACCCGCTACATCGTTTCCTTGGTTGGATGTGGTTTTATCATATTCGGCGTCTAAGAACATAGCATCACCGTAGATGGAAAGATTTTGCGTAATTTCGTAAGCACCACTAAATTCAATTCCTTGATAAAGTGTCACACCTTCTTGAATAAGGTAGTTTTCTTCGGTGACTAAGGTTGCGCCTTGCTCAATTTCAAAAACCGCGGCGCTGAGTGACCAACCCTCTCCTGATGTTTTTACCCCTAATTCATACTGCGAGCTTTCAAGTGGCTCGAGTAATTCATTGGCATTGGCATATTCTTCGCCAACAGCAGATGTTTGTCCTTCAAAAGACTCTACATAGCTCGCATAGTAGGTTGTGCTGGCGCTAGGTTTGTACATTAATGCATAAGTGGGAGACATGGCTGTATCTTCGTAATCATCTTGTGACGATGAAAAATACTCACTCACTTCATGTTCAATTTCATTTGAACGAATACCTATTAACAATTCCCACTCATTGTTAAGGGCGATGAAATCGCTAATAAATACAGAGCGTTGTGTATCCACCCATGCAAGAGCTAAATCTTTTTGTAATGTAGGTACGTAGGTGGGCACATCCGCTTGTTCGTACAAATTATTGGTGGCGTAGTTGCGGGTAACTATTCGCCCATACTCACCGCCATCATTGCGGTAAGTACTTGCTTCTTGAAATGCCGCGCCCGCTACAATGTTGTGCTCTATAGCGCCGGTAGAAAAACTTCCCGTTAATACACCCTGAATTTGGTCGTAGTCAACATCAAAGTATTGCTCGTAGGTAAGTATGCTAAGGTCACCATCACTATTTAACAGGTAGTTAAGGCTCTTTATCCAACTGGTTTCATTTTTAGAGTAGTCGTAGTCTAGTTTGAGTTGCCAGTTATCATCAATGTTCCACTCTAATCCGGTTATGGCAATCATATTGGTATAGCCGTCGTATGTTCCAGGCACTGCCAAGTTTCTGCTGCCGTCTACGGTATCAGGCAATGGTTCGGCGTTGTCCATGGATACGGTAAATCTGTTCCAGGAATTTTCAACTAAGCGATCGCTGTAAATAACATCAACTGTCCACAATAAATTGTCGGTTAACGCGGCATCTAAAGCGATAGAAGCGGTTTCTCTGTCTATGCCGCCGTCATCAAGATAGGTATCGCCATCTTCTTTAACCAGGTTTACTCGCAAGCCGTAAGCATCTTCATTGCCGAATCGCGTGCTAGCATCAATATGACCACTAAATACACTGTCACTACGCCAACCTACATTGGCGCTTAGTGCATCTGACGTGGCCCTTTTCGTCACATAGTTAACAATGCCACCGGGAGCAGCCATGCCGTACATAAAACCGGTTGCCCCTTTTATTAAGGTCACTTGCTCGAAGGCTTCATAGGGCAATTCACCACTGAAGCTGTTTATCGACATACCGTTTACTTTAAAACTTTGGGTATAATCGAGTGGTAAACCCCGTACCCTTATTGTGTCACCGAACGAGCTATAAGCACTGCCGTCTACTGATACTGAAGCTTCTCGACTGAACAAGCTGTTCAGCGTATTTACTTGTCGAATTTCCATGTCTTCTAGCGAAATGACATCAACAGAAAATGGGGTGTCTTTAATCGCGCGTTTGCCTAATGCGCCACCGTCGTTTTGTTGCTCAAATTCAGTGATTTTATGTCCAACGACCGAAATGACTTCTAGCTCTTTTTCACTGGTTTCCTCTTGCGCAAATACAGTTGAATGGCCAGTGGCAGAGAGGGCGGCACAACAAGCGAGTACAAGTTTTTGCTTGTTGAACAAGGGGGGAGTGGTTTTCATGAATAGTCCTTTTAAAAAATCAAGAAAGGGAAACGAAGAAAGTGTGTCAACGTGTAGCGTAACGTTCCTTTCATGGATAACATATATCAAATGATAATCATTATCAATCGCAGTTGGGTGTGCGCAAGAAAATCCGCATAGCCACTAATTTGGTTTTGATTAGAAAATGCTTTTGAAACCTTACTATTGCTGGGCTTAATGATAATGGCGACGCTTACAGATGCTGTTTTTTGCTGTTTGTAAAGCTTTGGTAAAGGGGGGCGCAAAGGGACTCAGTGTATGTGATACTCATCGTTCCTCATGCTGGGTGAAGTTTATTCTTATCAACTTCCCATCAATCTGCGAAACATCTCCACATTTTCTACTTAATTTGTACGAAATCTCTTACAAGACTGTAAGAAAAGCCTCCTTTTTACCGCAAGACATATTTCTACTAAAGTCTAACGTCTTTGATTTATAACGATTTTTTAATTTTGCTTCATTTGGGTTCATCGATTACTTATTAAATTCCTTTAATTAGCCATAGCGCTAATTATCGAGAGGGATACTATAAACATCGTCACAGGGAAACACGACGAGTCAGGATGATTCAAGGAAGACCCAGGACAACTTAAGGATGAGAATCTCCTCACAGGAGTGAGAGTTTAAGGATAAGCAGGAAGCTACAGGATTACACCAAGGTGTAAACAAATGGAATTGCTCACGGATGATTTAAAGGACGTAATGGAATTGCACGGATGATTTCGACAGGACGTCGACACAGGAAGTAACGTCGCTGGATGCGGCATAAGGACAGTCAGGAAAACACAGGGTGTGTTTTAGGGTACAGGACGTCACCCTCAAGGAAGATAGGATATCACGCGGGATGCGTTTGTAAGGACGGTTCAGGAAGAACCTGCTGCAGCAGGATGTGCAGCGTAGCATGGAGTAAGGGAAAGGATATCAGCGGAGGCTGAAAAGGACGACCTCAGGAAGAGGATCCCTGCATGTTAAGGATAGGCAGGTTTTAAGGGATAAACGGAAAGGAACCTACGCACGGACGGGTAGCTCGCTTAGGAAGAGTGAGAGAAGAAGGAAAGGGGCGTATAAGGATTTTAATCGGGACGATTTTAGTCGCAAGGGAGCGCAGAGAGGGAAGCTCAAAATTCCACAAAAGAGGTAGCTTAGCTACCTCTTTTTTTGTTTAGTTCGCGCGATAGGGAGGCAGCGTCGTGTTTATCACAGTATTACCAACTAATGTAATCTCGCCGGTATATTTGTCTTCTCCATTTCCCGAAAACTCAAAGCGATACAGACTTAACCAATCCGGTTTTTGATATTTAAAAGTGAGTGATGTTTTTGCTCTGGCAACACTCAATAACTGCAATTGATGAGTGTCGCAATATTGCTTTATATATTTGTCAGCGGTTTCTGAAATACTTCGTATACGCCAAAACTGAAATATCACAAAGGCTAAGCACAGCCATACGGTTAATTCTAATAGCGTCATGGCATTTATTGGCCTTTTGTTTGTGTAAAAAGCTTACCTATACAAACAGAAAGTTGCTCACTTCTTTCTGGCTTTCTCAGCATGGAAAGTACCGATGTTCTTAAACTCGGAATTTGTACTAAATCCGAAAAGAAGCCAATAAATAACTCTCCGTTATAATTTTCGTTGTCGTCAGCTTTCGCCACAGCCTCAAAAAATAAATGAAGAAGTTCGTCGTTTAATTGCTGAAAATGCCGAGCAGCAACCACACTTAATATATCAAGACGTACGGAGGTATCGCGCGTAAGTAGTTTACGAAGCAGGTTACCTATTTGCGAAGTCTCATTGCCGCTGGAAAGCCCTCGTAGTGCAGCAATATTGATATCATTTTGTGTTATTACTGCGTCTAAAAAGTGTCGTTCAATTGTCGGCGGTATTGAAACGCTTTCGCACATTTCCATGAAAGACTGTTGAAAGGACACCGCATAGCTGGTGAAACCTTCTTCTATTGTCTTTGCTACCTCAGTTTGCTGCTGCAGCGAAGCTGCTAAATCGGCAATGCCTTGCAGCGGTAAGGTTTGCCAATCCACTACTGATGGCGCTTTAATATAAGCCAAAACTTGTTCATAACTGCTACTTAAAGGTAGCGATAGTTGCTGGCGTACTTTCGCATTAAACTGGGCTAACTGTGATTGTGAGGGGACAAAAGAATAGGGATTGTCGGGCAGCGATTTTGCGTTTTCTGTATCGTCGGCAATAGATTGACCAAGCGCGTCTACAATGATTTGTAAAAAATGGTTTCGGGTAGCGGTAACCACTAAACCTTGTTCATCAATAGGTAATTTTATGAACCATATATAATGTTGATTAGAGGCGCGTTTATTCCAAAAAACAATGCCAAACCAAGCATGCTTTTGGCGAGGGAACGGGGGAATATGTAGGCCATTTTCAATGTTTAGGAAGGTTTGACTCTCAAGGGGTTCTATTCTGCGCCCTAAATCGAACACTAAATATTCAGTGCCAGCCTGCAAGAGGAATTCGCTGATAGAGTTAATTTGCTTTGCATCCATTGGAAGCCTTCTCATTAGTCATTGAAAAAGTAGGGCGCAGAGTTTATCACAGATATTGCACACGCTTACAAGCCCCTTAAAAATTCCGCCAATAGCCTTAATTTGGTATACTTACAACGTTACTTTTACACCGTGTTTAGTAAGTGACACCTTATTATTGTGACATTCGGAGTGTGCATGTCATCTGTTTATGAATTTGAGTTACAACTCGACGCATTAGAACACGCGATCAAACAATGTGGTGTATGGCCCACGGTAAAGCCAAGCCAACTTGCACTAGCAAGTCAGCAGCCGTTCGCTGTGGATACTATGGACTTCGTTAGCTGGCTGGTGTTTATTTTTCTTAAAAAGTGCAGGGCGCTGGTGGCGCAGAAACAGTTGCCACCACCTATGGCAGTAGCGCCAGCAGCCCAGGTGGCGTTATCTTCTTGTGAGAAAGCTATCATTGAAATACTAACATCACTAGACGCACTCACACACGGCCTCTCGCCGACCACCGGAAAAGAATAAAATGAATTCGGATTTATCTGCTCGCCTACATACAGAAGGTGCTTCAGATTTCTTTACGCAGCCCCCGTTATCGGTGCTATATCAAGATGAGCATATCGTCGCAATAGACAAGCCTCCGGGTTTATTGGTGCACCGAAGCCCTATTGATAAAAAGGAAACACGTTTTGCTGTTCAGACTTTGCGTGATCAGTTAGGAAAGCATGTGTTTCCTGCTCACCGGCTAGATCGCCCTACGTCAGGGGTACTGTTGTTTACTTTTGATGGTAAAACGGCTGCAAAACTGGGTGAACAGATGATGTCTAAGCGGGTGTATAAAGAATATCACGCGATTGTGAGAGGCTTTATGTATGGCTGCGGTATGGTGGACTACCCGTTAAAATACCGATTCGACAAGATAGCAGATAAGCATCGTCGGCAGCAGCAAGCGCCACAGCCAGCAAGTACATTCTATCAAGTCAGGAAGAGATTCGAGCTTCCTTATGCGGTAGGTAAATACCAATCGGCGCGCTACTCTTTAATCACATTAAACCCCACCACAGGCAGAAAGCATCAGCTTCGTCGTCACTTAGTGCATTTACGCCACCCTATCATTGGCGACACAACACATGGTGATGGCAAGCAAAATAAATTTGTTCAACGTGAGTTTAATTTTCATAATTTGGCCTTAAGTTGTACTCAAATGGGGTTTTATCACCCCGTAAGTGGGAAGTGGATGACTGTGTCTGCTAATATGCATACCAATATGGTGAATACTTTAAATCGATGGCGCGAATACGAGTTATAAAGCGCTAGTAAAATACGGGGAAGTAATGGCAACATTAAAAATTATCGCGGGTACCGTTTATGGGAACGCGCAACATGTCGCAGAACAGGTTGAAGAAAATCTGGCTGAACAAGGTGTGGATTGTGAGCTAGAAAGCGACCCTTCTGTCAGTGATTTCACCGATGCGGATGCAATTTTAGTGATTACCTCTACCACGGGTCAGGGTGATATTCCACCAAATTTGGAATTCGTATTTTCCGATTTAAAAGATGAGTTCCCAATGCTAACGAACAAACCTTTTGCCGTTGCAGCGTTAGGGGATAGTGGTTATGGTGAAAGTTTTTGTGGTGCTGGCCATCAGATTTTTGACTTACTAAAAGAACTTCAGGGCAAGCCCGCTGCAGATTTGTTAAAAGTAGATGCAATGGAAACCCTCGAGCCAGAAAAAGACGTGGTGGAGTGGGTAAACAGTATTAAAGCCACGCTTGTGGGCGAGTAATTTAAAAATACTGGTTAGCAAGCCACTCTTTTTATAGGCATACGAAGTCAATGTATTAAAAAGGGCGCTTCAATCTTTACGATGAAGCGCCCTTTTCTGTGCTGTAGATATTGCTTCTATGCGAAACAATATTTGTTGTCTTTTATTCTACGCCACGTAGCAAAGCATTGATGCCTACTTTAGCACGGGTTTTAGCGTCAACTTTCTTAACGATGATGGCCGCGTAAAGGCTGTACTTGCCATCAGCGCTAGGTAGGTTACCCGGTACCACAACAGAGCCTGCTGGTACACGGCCATAGTGAACTTCGCCAGTTTCACGGTCGTAAATGCGAGTGCTCTGGCCAATGTAAACGCCCATTGATATTACCGCACCTTCTTCCACAATAACGCCTTCAACAATTTCAGAACGTGCACCGATAAAGCAGTTGTCTTCAATAATTGTTGGGTTTGCTTGAAGAGGTTCTAGTACGCCACCAATGCCGACACCGCCAGATAGGTGAACGTTTTTACCAATTTGTGCACATGAGCCTACGGTAGCCCATGTATCCACCATGGTACCCTCGTCAACAAATGCGCCGATATTGACATAAGAAGGCATGACTACCGCGTTTTTACCTACGAAGGTACCTGTGCGCACTGCGGCAGGAGGAACAATACGTACACCATCAGCGGCAAATTCAGCCGCAGTGTAGTCGGTATATTTCAAAGGAACCTTGTCATAAAACTTGCTTTCGGCACCTTCAATAACGTCGTTATTGTGTAAACGGAAAAACAATAACACCGCTTTTTTTAGCCATTGGTGCACGACCCATTCGCCAGCAATTTTTTCTGCTACGCGGGCTTTACCTGTATTCAGTAAAGCGATGGCGTCGGCCACTGCCTGTTTTACGTCATCTGGCGCGGCAGAAGGGCTGATGCTATCGCGATTTTCGAAGGCGTCTTCAATGATGGCTTTCAATTCATTCATGGTATTGTGATATCTTCAAGTTGGTCGAGTTTAAACAGAAGCCGTTTTTTCAGGCTGACCTGTTGTTCTTGGGTTAATGCTTTGCCAGCGTCGTTGCTGACAATGAAAATGTCTTCGGCACGTTCACCGATTGTAGCAATTTTAGCAAGTTTAAGGGTGACGTTCGTATCTACAAACGCATGCCCAATTTTAGCTAATATGCCGGGGGCGTCCAGTGCTTCTAGCTCAACTAAGGTGGCATCTTCTCCTATACTAAAGAATCGCACCTTAGTTGGCACATCCAATTGTTTCATTTGCCGAGGTAATTTGCGTTTATTTTCATGCGCCCGGCCAGGCTTTTCAAGTTGTTCAGACACGGCAGTTTCAAGAGAGGCAATTCTCGAACTCGATGATAGGCGAGAGCCGTCATTTTCTAAAACAAGCATGCTATCAAACACGTAACCATCACGTGTTACCGTGACGTGGGCATCGTGAATGGAACAGTTACGACTATCTAACACCGAGGCAACCTGTGCAAACAATGCCTTACGATCTTTGCCATAAATAAATATCTCAGTGCCGCCTTTGGCACTGTTATCGTTGGCTTTAACCAACAGCCCTTCATGATCAGGCGTAAGCCATTCATCTTGGGCCTTTATAATTTCATCGGTATGCCAAGCAATCTGTGTTGGCTTAAAGCGAACGAAATAATCATCGTCAAAGCGAGACCACAAGGTGTCGATAGACGTAGGGTTAGTCGCCCGTTCTTGTAAAATTTGCCGCGCTTGATGCTTATGGGTTGCTACCCGTTCATTCAATGTCACCTGACATTGTAGCCCGTTGTCTAAGGCTTTCTGTGTCATAAGATACAGCTCGCGCAACAGTGACGCCTTCCAATCATTCCATAAATTATCATTGGTGGCGCGAATATCTGCCAATGTCAGGGTATATAATAAGTTTAGGTGATTATGACTACGAACAGCACTGGCGAACTCGCTAATCACTTCCGGATCGTAAATATCTCTACGTTGTGCAACAACCGACATAAGCAGGTGGTTCTCAACTAACCAGGCTATCATTGCAGCGTCATCATCCGGCACATTGTGTCGTTTACAGAAGTTAGCAACATCTACAGCGCCCAGCGTAGAGTGGTCGCCATTTCGGCCTTTGGCTATGTCGTGAAAAATGGCCGCAATGTAAAGGACTTCGGGCTTATCTAAATGACGACATATTCTTCCGCACCGTGGAAAGTCTTTATTTTCTTTCGAGAAAAAGTAATTTACGTGCTTAACAAGGCGATGTGTGTGTTCATCAACCGTGTAGGCATGAAATAAATCAAACTGCATCATGCCTACGATGGCATCCCATTCAGGTAAGTACGCCTGTAAAATGCCGTAGTGGTGCATCACATCCCATGCGTAATTGAAGAAGTCGGGTTGCCTGAGCAGGTGCATGAGTTTTTCACGACTTTCTGGTCTGTCTACAAAGTAACTATCTTCAAATGCTCTATGGGCATTACGAAGTTGGCGAATACAGGTAGTAGACAGCCCTTGTACTTCTGGGGTGTTGGTGATCACATTCAAAAAGTCGAGGATGCTCTCTGGCGACGAAAAAACATGTTCGTGCCGAGGGGAAATCATATTATCTAGCAGTTCAAAATCTTCATTGATAATGGCAGAGCGCTGCACGCTCTGATTAAGCATGTCATATTTGAATCGCTGCAAAAGCATCTGATTGAGTTCTGATACGCGAGCAATGGTACGGAAAAAGTCTCGCATCATTTTCTCGACAGACGGTTTTCCTTCCTTACCATAACCTAGCATTTCAGCTACATCGGGCTGGTAATCAAAAAGCAGTCTGTTCTCACTGCGCCCAGCGATTAAATGCAATGCGCAACGCATTTTCCACAAATGCATTCTGCAGGTAATTAATTCACTGTGTTCTTGTTCAGTAAAATAACCATGGCCAACTAAATTCCAGCCGTCATATTCTTTAAAGTGCTTCTTTGCTACCCATCCTATTGACTGGATATCTCTAAGACAGCCGGGGTTTTCTTTAATATTTGGCTCTAAGTTATAGGCGGTACCATTAAACTTAGCATGCCGATTTTTTTGTTCTTCGTATTTCGCGGTGAAAAATGCTTTACTCGTCCAAGAGTTGCGACCGTTAACTTCGTCCCAAAGCTTATCGAATACTTGCTCGCTGCCACAAAGTAATCGGCTTTCTACAAGGTTTGTCGCAATGGAAATATCGTCTTTGGCTAATTTAACGGTTTCTTTGATTGTGCGAACCGACTGACCTACGTCGAGTTTAATGTCCCACAATAGGGTGATAAACATCCCGATTTTTTCTTGGTATTCTGGTTTTAACGGACGCTTGCTAACTATCAGTAAATCGATGTCGGAATAGGGTTGAAGATGTCCACGCCCATATCCTCCCACGGCACATAAGGCCAAATCCCTATTGTTGTCTAACCCATACAATTCCCATAAATGGCATAGCAGGGCGTCAACAAACTGCGCTCGGCCTGTGACTAACTGATTGACCGCCGTGGTATCAAAAGATGCGCGGATCCAGTCGTAACTTTTTTCTACACAAGCTTTAATGGCGGGTAAGTCGTCTACCGTGGTTATGGTTTCAATTGATTTTATCAGGGATTGCAGCGTCAAAATTCACCTTCTATGCGTACGTCGTTTTGAACGCATTGAACCATATCATGAATTGAGTCAGATTCGCAGTGGGTATTTAGTGCATAGCACCGGTTAAAATGTGAATAATTATACAAAAATGTTATAGATGGTGATAATAAGGTTAAGGTGTTGCGAAGGTGTGGTGTTCAAAAGTAAGGTAAAATACGCGGCACAGGGGCGCGTCGTATTTTACCGTATTACTTACCGTATTACTTACCGTATTGCGTCACTACTGAAATTCAGTCGTGTGAGATAACGCGCTCTAGTGTTTCTTCTTCACGTAAGGTAAGCACTTCTACGCCGGTTTCAGTTACCAAAAGCGTGTGTTCCCATTGTGCGCTTAAACTTCTGTCCTTGGTGACTACCGTCCACTGGTCAGGCAATACTTTTGAGTAGCGCTTGCCGGCATTGACCATTGGCTCAATAGTAAAACACATACCGGGAACCAATTCTTCACCTGTACCCGGGCGGCCATAATGCACGATTTGAGGCTCTTCGTGGAAGCTAGCCCCAATACCATGACCACAGTATTCGCGAACAATTGAATAGTTATGCGCTTCCGCATGAGTTTGACAAATATGACCAATGTCACCCAAGCGCATACCAGGCTTCACTTCCCTAATGGCGTTGTATAGACACTCTTGTGTCACTCGCACTAAACGTTCTGCCAAAATAGAGGGTTTGCCCACGATGAACATCTTAGAGGTGTCGCCATGGTAGCCATCTTTGATGACAGTGACATCGATATTAATTATATCGCCGTCTTTTAGCTTTTTGTCAGAAGGAATGCCGTGACAAATACAGTGATTCACCGATGTACAAATAGACTTTGGAAACGGTGGGTGGCCGTAATTGAGCGGAGCTGGAATGGCTTTTTGCTCGTTCACGATATAATCATGACAAATTGTATTTAATTCGTCAGTAGTCACGCCTTTTTTTACATAGGGTGTAATCATGGTTAATACGTCGGCAGCCAGTTTTCCAGCCACACGCATTTTTTCGATTTCTTCAGGGGTTTTGATAATTGCTGACACAGCGCCTCTCAAATCGTTTTTAACTAAAGTAAGTCCCAATTTTTGTTGGGGTAAGTATAACACTAATCAAGCCTTTCTGAGTATCCTACTGAATACATGTGGTTTTTATGCGTTTTTGCTCATTAGGTTATTCGCGTGAAGGTAAGTGTATTGACGTGTTCTGGGCCACTGCTACGTATTAATCTTGGCCTGAAAACTTGAGTATTTTCGGGTGCTATGGTATAAAGCGCGCGCTCCGGCAGATTGCCTGCTAAGTGAGTATATTAATTTACTAAAACACACATATATCGACACTTGTTATCGGGGTGTTCAGGCTAGTTTGATTTAGACTGAATCGATACAAGGGATATATGGAGGCCTAACCCCAAGAGGAAATTAAAAATGGCTAATGTTTCTATGCGTGACATGCTGAAAGCCGGTGTGCATTTCGGTCACCAAACTCGTTACTGGAACCCAAAGATGAAGCCTTATATCTTTGGTGCTCGTAACAAAGTTCATATCATCAACCTTGAAAAAACAGTTCCACTGTTTAACAACGCACTTAACTACATCTCAGGTGTTGCTTCTAAAAAAGGTAAAATCCTTTTCGTAGGTACTAAGCGCGCTGCAGGTGAAGCAGTGAAAGAAGCGGCACTTAAGTGTGACCAATTCTACGTAAACAAGCGTTGGTTAGGTGGTATGTTGACTAACTGGAAAACAGTTCGTCAATCAATCAAGCGTTTGAAAGAACTTGAGCAACAAAGCCAAGACGGTACTTTCGAAAAGCTAACTAAGAAAGAAGCGCTTATGCTTCAACGTGAAATGGATAAGCTTGAAAACAGCCTTGGTGGTATCAAGGATATGGGCGGCCTTCCAGACGTAATCTTTGTTATCGACGCTGATCACGAACACATCGCGATTACTGAAGCTCGTAACCTAGGCATTCCAGTAGTGGGTGTTGTAGATACTAACTCAAACCCAGATGGTGTTGATTACATCATTCCTGGTAACGACGATGCTATCCGCGCAATCCAACTTTACTTGGACGCAGCAGCTAATGCCGTTAATCAAGGTCGCGATAGCAATCTTGAAGCACAAGCTGAGCAAGACGACTTCGTAGAAGCTGCAGAGTAATTTCTGCGAGCATACTGTCATAACACAATAATATGACAGTGCTACAATACGAAACGTATTGAGAGGGGCGGTTCCGCCCCTTTTACCTAACGAATTTTATATTTAATGCTGAGGAATTGAAAAATGGCAGTGACTGCAGCACTAGTTAAAGAACTGCGCGAACGTACTGGCGCAGGTATGCTGGATTGTAAGAAAGCCCTGGTTGAAACGGATGGTGACATTGAGCTAGCCATTGAGAACATGCGTAAATCAGGTCAAGCAAAAGCGGCTAAAAAAGCAGGTCGTATTGCAGCTGAAGGTGTGATCCTAACCAAAGTTGAAGGTGGTCGTGCGACCATGCTTGAACTAAACTGTGAAACTGATTTCGTTGCTCGTGACGAAGGTTTCCTTAAGTTCGGTAACGAATTACTAGAAGTAGCAGCAGCAAACAACATCAACGACATTGATTCTCTAAATGATGCAGAACTTAATGGCGTTAAAGTTAGCGAAGCTCGCGATACCCTAGTGGCTAAAATTGGCGAAAACATCTCTCCTCGTCGTGTTATCAACGTTGAAGGCGACACTTTAGGTGCCTACATCCACGGCGGCCGTATTGGTGTAATCTCTATCCTTTCTGGTGGTGATGAAGCATTAGCAAAAGACATTGCTATGCACGTTGCTGCGGCGAGCCCACAGTTCGTTAAGCCTGAGAACGTGCCGGCTGAAGTTGTTGAGAAAGAGAAAGAAATCCAAATCGAAATCGCTATTCAGTCTGGTAAGCCAGCTGAAATTGCTGAGAAGATGGTAGCAGGCCGCATGAAGAAGTTCACTGGCGAAGTGAGCTTAACGGGTCAGCCTTTCGTTAAAGATCCTTCAATCTCTGTTGCTGAGCTTCTTAAGAGCAACAGTGCTGACGTAATCAACTTCGTACGTTTTGAAGTTGGTGAAGGTATTGAGAAGAAAACTGAAGATTTCGCGGCAGAAGTTGCTGCGCAA
Source organism: Alteromonas australica (assembly GCF_000730385.1). NCBI lineage: Bacteria > Pseudomonadati > Pseudomonadota > Gammaproteobacteria > Alteromonadales > Alteromonadaceae > Alteromonas > Alteromonas australica. Next base: position 1,063,785 of record NZ_CP008849.1, read on the forward strand.
ATGGAAGCCGCCAAGAAATAATTGGGCGTTTGGCTTTTGCATTCTACGAATGTCAGATAAACTAAGGCACCTCTTCGGAGGTGCTTTTTTATAACTGGCACTTACAGGACCAAGATAATAAAGCATTTTCTCCTATTCTTTTCATTGTTTATTGGGATGAATGAATGATAGAAAGGCCTAGGACAAAATGGGTTTACGAGGACATATCGAATAATGAGTATCACACCTAAATCAGCATACCGACGTATATTACTAAAGCTAAGTGGTGAAGCCCTAATGGGTGAAGAAGGCTTTGGTATCGACCCAAAAGTGCTAGATAGAATGGCACAGGAAATCAAAGAATTAGTTGAACTTGGCGTGCAAGTGGGGCTTGTTATTGGCGGCGGTAATTTATTCCGTGGCGAAGGCCTAGCAAAAGCAGGTATGAATCGCGTAGTTGGCGACCATATGGGTATGCTAGCGACTGTGATGAATGGCCTGGCAATGCGTGACGCGTTGCATCGGGCTTTTGTTAACGCACGTATGATGTCGGCTATCCCACTCAATGGCGTGTGTGATGCCTACAACTGGGCTGAAGCCATAAGCTTACTTAAGTCAGGTCGAGTGGTTATCTTTTCTGCTGGTACAGGTAATCCATTCTTCACCACGGATTCAGCCGCATGTCTACGCGGTATTGAAATAGAAGCGGATGCAGTGCTTAAAGCCACCAAAGTTGACGGTGTATATAGCGACGATCCGGTTAAAAACCCAGATGCTACCTTGTATGATCAGCTTTCATATCAAGAAGTTCTTGAGAGAGAATTGAAAGTCATGGACTTGTCAGCCTTTACTCTCGCCCGTGATCACAGTCTACCCATCCGTGTATTTAACATGAACAAGCCGGGTTGCTTGAAGCGTGTTGTGATGGGAGAGAAAGAAGGCACAATTATTTGTCACGCTGACAACGGTTAATTAAGTACGATAGGATACACAATTGTGATTGATGAAATTGAATTAGATGCGCAAGAGCGCATGGAAAAAAGTCTCGTTGCACTGAAAGGGCAGTTTAGCAAAATTCGCACAGGCCGCGCGCATCCAAGTCTTTTAGATGGCATTATGGTGCCGTACTACGGAGTAGACACGCCCCTTAAGCAAGTCGCGAATGTTATTGCGGAAGACAGCCGCACGTTGGCACTTACTGTATTTGATAAAAGCGCGATTCAAGCCGTTGAAAAAGCCATAATGCAATCTGATTTGGGATTAAACCCGATGAGTGCCGGTGGTTCAATTCGCATCCCTCTTCCGCCGCTTACCGAAGAACGTCGTAAAGACCTCATTCGTGTTGTACGGAATGAAGCTGAAGGCGGGCGAGTGGCTATTCGTAATATTCGTCGCGATGCCAATGGTGACGTGAAAGACCTACTAAAAGAAAAAGAAATCAGCGAGGACGAAAGTCGCGCAGCAGAAGAAAATATTCAGTCGATAACTAACGAATTCATTAAGAAAGTCGACAGCTTGCTTGCTGATAAAGAAAAAGAATTAATGGAAGTGTAGTCAGTATTATGATTGGGAAGCGGTCAAACGCAGCCAAAACGACTGAACCAGTAGGGCCTGCAGATTCGGCAGGCCCTAAACATGTTGCTATTATCATGGATGGCAACGGTCGTTGGGCTCAAAAGAAAGGGAAAATTCGCACTTTTGGACATAAAGCTGGGGTAGAGTCAGTACGTGCAGTGGTGCGTTTTGCACGACAAACCGGCATTGAATCACTTACCTTGTTTGCCTTTTCCAGCGAGAATTGGAAACGTCCAGAAGAAGAAGTTAGCGTGCTTATGGAGCTGTTTAATCTAGTTTTAAACAGTGAAGCTAAACGCCTTCATAAAAATGGCGTACGCCTAAAAGTGATAGGCGATGTCAGCGCTTTTGACGATAAGTTGGTGGAAAAGATCCGCAAAGCGGAAGCCATGACGGCGGACAATAAGGATTTAGTGTTGAATATTGCCGCTAATTACGGTGGCCGTTGGGACATTGTTAATGCCGCTAAAACACTAGCCGAGCAGGTTAAGGCCGGCGAAATAGAGGTCGCGGACATTAACGAGCAAGCTTTTACACGTGAAACCTCCACAGCAGACCTTCCTGAATTAGATCTCCTTATCCGTACCGGCGGTGAACACCGCATCAGCAACTTTTTATTGTGGCAATGTGCCTATGCTGAGTTGTACTTTACCGACGTGCTATGGCCCGACTTCAACGAAGACGTTTTTCAATTAGCCGTAGACGATTTCAATGTTCGCCAACGCCGATTCGGGCTTACCGGTGAGCAAATCCTTACAGCCGGCAGTTAATACTATGCACGCGGGCAATAGGGCCAACCTGCACACAGGAGCCGAGAGCCAATTATGCTAAAACAACGAATAATAACCGCATTAATTTTAGCGCCATCCGCGCTTTTCGCTATTTTATACCTTCCCGTTTTTTGGTTTGAAATTGCCATTTCAGGCGTGGTGGCAATAGGTGCCTATGAATGGGCCAATATGTCAGGTATTTGCGAGCGACCTAAAAAACTCATTTTTATGGCAGTGGCATTTGCCATTTGCATTGCATTGTCACTGGCCGTGGATACCAGTTTAATATGGTATCAAGGGCAACTGCATGGCCTCTACCGACTTATTTTGGGAATAGCAGTGCTGTGGTGGGTGGTGTCTCTGCTTATGGTGCTTGCCTATCCAAAATACACTTCATTTTGGCGTAATAGCCGGGCAATTCGAACCGTTTTTGGTTTGTTAACACTTATTCCTACTTGGGTTGCTGTTATTGCGCTGCGCACCAGCCTTTACGATGTCGATCCCCTCTATGGAGCTTCGTTAATCTTTTATGTTTTAGGCATCGTGTGGGCAGCGGATATTGGCGCGTTCTTTGTAGGCGTGAAGTTTGGCCGACATAAATTGCGCCCTAATGTATCACCTGGCAAAAGCTTAGAGGGCTTGTTAGGTGGTATTGCAGCATCGTTTGCCATTATTGCTTTTGCGGCGTTGCACTATCAGGTGGAGCCTTCTCGCATTGTATTACACCTTGCTATAGGGGGGATTACAGTTGCAGTTTCAGCGCTAGGCGACCTCAACGAAAGTATGTTAAAGCGTTGCGCTGGTATTAAAGACAGCGGCCGTATTTTACCCGGGCACGGTGGGGTTTTAGATCGTATTGATAGCCTCACCGCAGCGTTTCCTGTATTTGCCTTTTGCTATGTAACTTGGATGGCATAATGCAAACCATTACTGTACTAGGTGCAACAGGGTCAATTGGTTGCAGTACGTTAGATGTTGTTAATCGACATCCTGATAAATATCGTGTGTTTGCGATTACCGGCTATGCGCAGGTAGAGTTGCTTATGAAACAAGCGCAAGCATGTGCCCCGCGATTTGTGGTGTTGGCTGATGATAATTACTTAGAACAAGCCAAGCAATACGCACTGCAGTATGGCGTAACTGCTGAAATCTTGTGTGGCGCGAAAGCACTCGAAGACGTAGCCTGCGCGGCTGAAGTTGATGCGGTTATGGCTGCCATTGTCGGGGCCGCAGGATTGCTGCCTACACTTGCGGCAGTGAAAGCGGGTAAAAAAGTACTGTTGGCAAACAAAGAAGCCTTGGTGATGTCAGGAGCGCTCTTTATTGACGCCGCCAAACAAAGCGGTGCGCAAATATTACCAATAGACAGTGAGCACAATGCTATTTTCCAATGCCTTCCAGAGAACTTTCAATATGGAAAGTTATCCGCAGCGGGTATTCAGAAAATCTTGCTTACTGGCTCTGGTGGGCCTTTTAGGCAGCGCAGTTTAGAAAGCTTCTCATCCATTACCATTGATGAGGCGAGTACCCATCCAAACTGGTCAATGGGCAGAAAGATAACCATAGATTCAGCCACAATGATGAATAAAGGGTTAGAGTTCATCGAAGCATGTTGGTTATTTGGGGCTAAGGCCAATGATATTCAGGTGGTTATTCACCCTCAAAGTATTATCCATTCTATGGTTCAATATATTGATGGGTCGGTAATTGCGCAAATGGGTAACCCAGATATGCGCACACCGATAGCTTACGGTTTGGCCCACCCTGAGAGAATTGATGCAGGTGTTGCACCTTTGGATTTTGCCGAAATGGCCAACTTTACTTTTCAGACGCCCTGCTACGAACGTTATCCAAATTTAAAGTTAGCCATACAAGCATGTGAAGAAGGGCAAGCTGCGACCACGCGTCTTAATGCGGCGAACGAGGTAGCGGTTTCTCACTTTTTAGACGGTCATATTGGGTTTTGTGATATTGCCCGTGTAAACGAAGAAACATTGAATCAAATGGAACAGGTATCAGTTTCCTCCATCCAGCAAATACTGGATCAAGACAAAGCAGCCAGAACCGTGGCGGTAGACATTATTAGAGGAAAATTTGCATGCTAAGTTTTTTATGGAGCCTAGGCGCATTCATCGTCGCTTTAGGTATCTTAGTGGCGGTACACGAATGGGGGCACTTTTACGTGGCTCGAAAATGTGGAGTCCACGTAGAACGCTTTTCAATTGGGTTTGGTAAACCGTTATGGCGACGTAAAAGTGCCTCGGGTACCGAGTACGTGATTGCCATGATACCGCTTGGCGGTTACGTGCGCATGCTAGACGGCCGGGTTGATGATGTTCCCCCTCATATGGCGGATAAAGCTTTTAATAACAAGCATGTATTAAAGCGCATGGCGATTATTGCAGCAGGTCCTGGGGTCAATTTTGTGTTTGCCTTTTTGGCGCTTTGGTTAATGTTTTTAGTGGGATTACAAACCGTAAAACCTGTGGTTCAGACAGTAAAAGCAGACACTATTGCTGCACAGGCAGGTGTGAATGATGGTGATACTTTCTTAAAAATAGGGGATCGCGACACGCCTGACTGGGAAGCGGTTAACTTAGAATTGATGTCAAAAATTGGTCATGATACCGCCAAAGTAACCCTGCAAAGTGCCGAAAATAATGAAAAAGTCGTGACATTTACACTTAGCGATTGGAACTTTGACGCAGATAACGAGTCTCCCTTAAGCAGTCTGGGGATTACCCCATTTAGGCCTTCACCAACCCTAGAGGTAGGTTTTATTGGCGAAGGCAGTGCTGCACAAGAAGCTGGAATTAAGGTAGGCGATACGTTAATAGCACTTAACGGTGAATCTTTAACCTCATGGCAAGCATTAGTTGATGTCATTGTTGAAAGTCCTGGTGAAGCAGTCATCTTTACTATTGAAAGGGATGGACAGCAGCAACAACTGCATGCAACCATAGCGCGCCGAGATACTCCGCAAGGTCAAAGTGGGTATTTAGGTGTGAGCCCTACGTTTGAGCCTTGGCCTGAAGGGTATGTGTTTACGCATCAATATGGCATAGTAGAGGCAATAGGGAAGTCACTTGATAAAACGTGGCGTCTAATGACATTGAGTGTCGATATGATAGGCAAGTTGTTAACAGGCGATGTGTCTGTTAAAAACTTAAATGGGCCTATCTCTATTGCTCAGGGAGCGGGAGTCAGTGCCGGTTATGGGTTGGCTTATTTTTTGAGCTTTCTTGCCTTAATTAGCGTGAATTTAGGCATAATTAATTTATTACCCTTGCCCATGCTTGACGGTGGTCATTTGATGTTTTTCACAGCAGAGTGGATCACTGGAAAACCTGTACCAGAAGCGGTGCAAGAATGGGGTTACAGAATAGGTGGCGTGCTTCTGTTTATGATAATGGGTATCGCTATTATGAACGATATTGCTCGCATAGCCTGATGAAAATCAGGCATTTCAAAACAGCTAATATAAAAACGCGGCCAGGAAAAGAAAAATAGATGAAGTTAAAACAGTTAGTAGCAGCCGGAGCCATTTTTTCCAGTGCTAGCTTTGCCAATGCTGCGGCGCAAAACAGTGAATTCGTCGTTGAAGATATTCGTGTAGAAGGGCTTCAACGGGTGGCACTCGGTGCAGCACTTACTTATCTGCCCGTTCAGGTAGGCGACGAGCTAAACACATTTCGGGTAACCCAACTTATCCGTTCTTTATATTCTTCAACGCATTTCGAATATGTCGAAATTGCCCGTGACGGAAATACGCTTGTTGTTCGTGTTGCTGAACGTCCAACCATCAGTAACATTATTTTTGATGGTAACGACGATATCAAAGATGAACAACTTCAAGAAAGTTTGGACGGCAATGGCGTACGCATAGGCGAGCCTCTCGATAAAACGGTTTTAACCTCAATCGAGAATGGCCTGAAAGATTTCTTCTACAGTATTGGTAAATATAATGCAGATGTCACGGCCATTATTACGCCTTTACCTCGTAACCGCGTAGATTTGAAATTGCTTTTCGAAGAAGGCGATGCTGCGAAAATTGAACAAATTAACATCGTTGGTAACGAAGTTTTCTCTGATGCAGAGTTAATGGAGCAATTCGAGTTACAGTTTGATACGCCATGGTGGGATTTCTTGTCAGAAACCCGCTATCAGCAGCAAACCTTGCAAGGAGATATGGAAACCTTGCGTAACCATTACCTCGACCGTGGTTATTTGCGTTTTAACGTAGATTCTACTCAGGTGTCAATGACGCCCGAAAAGTCAGGTATTTACGTTGCCATGAACGTCAGTGAAGGCGAGCAATATACTATTTCAGAAGTGGAATTGGTGGGTGACGTACTTGGTCACGAAGAGTATATAGAGCGAGTGTTGCCGTTAACACCCGGTGAGCTCTATAACCAAGCTGAAGTTACCTACACTGAAGAATTTATCAGTAAGTATTTAGGTCGCTTTGGTTATGCTTACCCAACTGTGACCACTGTACCTGATATAAACGACGAAGATAAAACCGTTAAGCTCACCTTATCCGTTGACCCAGGTAAGCGTATTTACGTTAACCGTATTAAATTTAATGGTAACGTGGTAACCGCTGATAGCGTGTTGCGTCAAAACGTAAGCCAAATGGAAGGTACCTGGTTATCTAATAACTTGCTTGAATCTTCTAAAAATCAGCTTTCTCGTTTAACGTACATGGAAGAAGTGGAGTTTGAAACCATTCGACTGCCCGGTGAAGAAGATTTAGTGGATGTTGACTTTAACGTGAAGGAACAGCCTTCAGGTTCATTCAACGCCGGTATTGGTTATGGTGACCGCACCAAGCTAAGCTTACAAGCGGGAATTCAACAAGATAACTTCCTAGGTACAGGTAAACGTGTGGGGTTAAACCTAAGCACTGTATCTTATCAGCGCTCTGCGCAAATCACCTATAACGACCCGTACTTCACCATTGACGGAATCAGTTTAGGTGGCTCGGTAGGTTACAGTGAATTCGACGGTTCAGACTTCAACGTTATCCAGTATAACTCTAAGCAGTGGTCTGTTGGTGCCAACATTGGTTACCCTATTAACGAATTCAACCGTATTAACTTCGGTTTAACTTACAGCAATGTAGAACTCTATAACCGTGGATACTACGAGCAAACTGAACAGTTTTATAATCAATTCTTAGATGGCGATGATCCAGATGCGGCAATTAAGTATCACAGCTATCTTGCCAGTGTAAGTTGGAGCAGAAGTACGCTAAACCGTGGCTTGTTCCCTACGGCAGGGTCTTCGCAACGTGCGTCTTTCAGTATTACTACGCCTAACTCAGACGTTAATTACTTTAAAACCTTGTTTGACGGTAAGTGGTATTTCCCGCTATCGCGCAATCAGCGTTGGTCTTTCTTAGCCCGCGTACGCTTGGGTTATGGTAACGGCTATGGTGACATTAACGGTAATGAGCAAATTCTACCGTTCACCGAGAACTTCACTGCAGGTGGTGCCGATTCACTGCGTGGGTTTGAAAACAACACAGTGGGACCTCGTGGTGTCATTCGTTCTACAAGCGGTACAATCAGTGGGCCGAATGGTGAAGTTTATCCAAACGATCCTGATGATGATTACATCACGTTGTCTAGCCGAAGCTTAGGTGGTAACGCGATGGCGCTGGGCGGCATCGAACTTATTGTACCTACGCCGTTTGTTGAAGCGGATATGGATAACTCAGTAAGAACCAGTTTGTTTGTAGATGTGGGGAACGTGTGGGATACTGAGTTCGATTACGACACGTATAAAAATTTCGAGCAAGCTTCAACGCAAAACGGAACCTTGTTGGACTATTCTGACTGGAGCCTGTATCGTAGTTCCGCCGGTATTTCGGTACAATGGATTTCACCGATGGGGCCGATGGTGTTCAGTTTCTCGAAAGCAATACAACAACGTGATGGTGACGATGCTAAATTCTTCACCTTCAATATCGGTCAGACATTCTAAATACTAAACGGGGGCCGCTTGCGGTGCGCCCAGATAAAAAGATGCATAAAAAGGAGTTCCTTTTGAAACAGTTGGTTAAACATATTGTTGCAGGCGCAATGTTGGGTAGCGCATTGGTAAGTACATCAGTTATGGCAGAGCAAAAACTTGCTGTCGTTGATGTTCAGGGCGTATTCCAAGCAATGCCTCAAGCTGCAGAGATTCAAAACGCAATTCAGGTTGAATTTAAAGATCAAATTGAAGAAGTTAATCAGCTTCAACGGGATGGTCAGTTCTACGCAGAGCGTCTACAACGTGACGCAGCAACGATGAGTGAGCAAGAGAAAAAAGATCTTGAGCAAAAGATCTTAAACGTTCGTGAAGAGCTCGCTAAAAAAGGCCAGCCTTTACAACAAAATATCCAGCGTCGTAGCAACGAAGAACGTAACAAGCTACTTGGTCTTATTAAGCAAGCTATCGATTCTGTTGCGGCTAAGCAAGGTTACGATTTAGTGCTTAATGCTGGTGCGGTTGCATTTGCAAAAGAAGAGCACGACCTATCTGAGCAAGTACTCGAGCAAGTTAGCAAAGTTAATTAATGCGCGACTACGTCGAGTAGCACACAGCTAATTTATCAGACCAACACCCGAAAGGGGTTGGTCTGATTTGTTTTTCGCGCTTAAAAGCGTATGGTTGCCGCCGTTTTAGTTTTTTAACGGTGAGCGTGATCATAAAACTGCAATTGGGTCATGCTTGCATTATAGGAGAAAGTTTTTGGCCAATTCACTCAATACCATTGAAATTCAGGAAATCATGTCGCTGTTACCACACAGATATCCTTTCCTGTTGGTTGATCGAGTTACAGATTATGTTCTGGGTGAATCAATCAAAGCGTATAAAAATATCACCATCAATGAACCTTGCTTTACGGGGCATTTCCCTGAGCAGCCAATTTTTCCTGGCGTGCTTATTTTAGAGGCTATGGCACAGGCGGCAGGTATTCTTGGTTTTAAAACCATGGGGAATAATGATCAGTTATACTTATACGCAGGAATCGATAACGCTAGGTTCAAGCGCCCTGTGGTACCCGGTGATAAACTGGAGTTTGATATTTGCTTATTGAAAGAGCGCAGAGGGATTTGGAAATTTAAAGGCACTGCAACCGTGAATAACGAATTAGCGTGCAGTGCAGAGTTTATGTGTGCAATGAGAGAGATAGCATAAGGTGATCCATCCTACTGCAGTAATTTCTGAAAACGCGAACATTGGTGACAATGTCACCATTGGGCCTTTTTGCGTCGTTGACGATAATGTCACTATAGGCGATGGCTGTATTTTAAAGTCTCATGTCGTGGTTCGTGGTCCAACTCGTATTGGCAAAAATAACAAATTTTTCCAATTTTCTTCCATTGGTGAAGATTGCCAAGACAAGAAGTATGCTGGCGAACCTACCGAACTGGTTATTGGTGACGATAATGAGTTTCGAGAAGGCGTTACGGTTCACCGTGGCACCATTCAAGATAACAGCATAACGATTATTGGCTCGCGCTGTTTGTTGATGGCAAACGCTCACGTAGCTCATGATTGCGTGTTAGGTGACGACATAATATTAGCGAACAATGTTGCTGTAGCAGGGCACGTGCACATCGACGATTTTGTTATTGTTGGCGGAGCCGTTGGTATTCATCAGTTTTGTAAAATAGGTGCTCACGCGTTCCTGGGAGCCGGTGGCATTATTTTACGCGACGTTCCGCCCTTTGTGATGGTAAGTGGTCAGAAGAACATACCGCAGGGTATTAATTCAGAAGGGCTAAAACGTCGTGGTTTTGATAAAGCCGATATTATGGCAATAAAGCGCGCTTATAAAACAATCTACCGTGAAGGCAACACGTTAGAAGATGCCATCAGTAAACTCTCCGCTCAGGAAGATAATGTTGAGGGCGTCACTGTCATGACGGCGTTTCTAAAGACAGCTGAACGCGGCATTATTCGCTAATATGGCAGGCCCATTTCGAATTGCAATGGTGGCAGGAGAGCCATCAGGTGATGTTTTGGCCGCTGGCATGGTGGCGCAGCTGAAGCGCCAGTACCCAGATGCGATTATTGAAGGTATTGGCGGTGCCCACATGCAGGCGCAAGGTTTTCATAGCTTATTTGATATGGAAACCTTGTCGGTCATGGGACTGGTCGAGGTACTGGCTCATTTACCCGCTATTTTGAAAGTCAAAAAGCAGCTGTTAGCCCACTTTGATAAGTACCCTCCTGATATTTTTGTCGGCATTGATGCGCCCGATTTTAATTTGCGCGTAGAAAAAGCGTTAAAAGCGAAAGGCATAAAAACCATACACTATGTAAGCCCTACTGTTTGGGCTTGGCGAGAAAAGCGCATTCACAAGATAGCCAAAGCCGCTAATCGTGTACTTGGCCTTTTTCCTTTCGAGCAACAGGTTTACGATAAATACCAAGTGCCCTATACCTTTGTCGGTCACACTATGGCTGATGCTATTGCCATCACGCCTAACCAGGCAGACGCTAGACACGCATTATCGTTGCCGGTTACTGGTCCACTATTAGCGGTGTTGCCGGGGTCTAGAAGAGGGGAAGTAGACACACTATTGCCGGTGTTTCTTGGGACCATCGAAGCGATTCATCGCGCACGTCCAGACATTTCGTTTGTCATACCCGCTGCAAATTCACACCGCTTTTTGCAAATTAAAGCGGCCTTACAAGAGGCTGACGACGCGCTAAATCGACTACCTATACATCTTACCGAAGGCACCTCTCGGGACGCCATGATAGCCAGTGACGTCATATTACTGGCTTCCGGTACCGCCACTCTAGAGGCCATGTTATGTAAGCGCCCCATGGTGGCTGCCTATAAACTCGCGCCGCTTACTTATAAAATAATGCAGCGCATTTATAAAGCGCCCTTTTTTACACTGCCTAACCTCTTGGCCAATGAAGCAATTATCCCAGAGTTATTACAAGACGATGTTAATGCCCACAATATGAGCGAACACCTTCTGTCTTATTTTGAAAGTGACAATAGCGCGTTGATTTCCCGTTTCACCGAACTCCACCATACGTTAAAATGTAATGCAGATAAGACAGCAGCACATGCCGTAGTGGAGGAATTACTTGCATAACCTAATTGCCGGTGTAGACGAAGTGGGACGAGGTCCTCTCGTTGGGGATGTAGTAACAGCAGCGGTAGTGTTAGACCCTGCAAAGCCTATTGAAGGGCTAACCGACTCCAAAAAGCTCAGTGAAAAAAAACGAAACGCCTTGAGTGAAGAGATTAAGGCTAAAGCGTTATATTGGAGCATTGGGCGAGCCAGTCCAGAAGAGATTGATAAATTAAACATCTTACATGCTACCATGTTAGCCATGACCAGAGCGGTAGACGCTTTAGGGGTAACACCTAACTTTGTTCGCGTGGATGGGAATCGTTTACCAGCGTGGAATTATCCTTCTGAGGCTGTAGTAAAAGGAGATAGCTTACACGCAGAAATCTCCGCCGCCTCTATCATTGCCAAAGTTGAGCGTGATAACGATATGTTGGTATTGCACGAAGCCTACCCCCAATATAATTTTGCAGGCCATAAGGGGTACCCCACAAAGGCCCATTTTGCGGCCTTAGCTGAATTTGGTGTGTTAGATTGTTATCGTAAAAGTTTTAAACCCGTTAGGGCACTAATAGAAGAGATATAAATCATGTCCTCGCCATTTATTCATTTACGTGTACATAGCGATTTTTCGATGATGGATGGGCTTAACAAAGTTAAGCCCATTTTGAATAAGGTTGCCGAGCTAAATATGCCGGCAGTCGCCATTACCGATCAAATGAATATGTGCGGGTTGGTAAAGTTTTATTCTACGGCTCATGATTTAGGTATTAAGCCCATCATTGGTACAGACTTTTGGGTCACCAATGACATCTTCGGCGATGAGCCATTTCGACTAACGTTATTAGCCATGAACAATGAAGGGTATAAGAATATCACTATTCTTATCTCTAAAGCCTATTTACGTGGCCACGTAGCGCATAAAGCGGTTATCGACCAAGCCTGGTTAGCTGAACACTCAGAAGGGGTTATTATACTTTCTGGCGGTTTACATGGCGACTTAGGTGTTGGGCTAACTAAAAATAACAAATCGATCCTCGACGCTGCATTGCAGTTTTACCAAACACACTTTGAAGACCGTTTTTATCTAGAGCTCACTCGAACCGGGCGTAATGGAGAAGAAGAGTATCTTCATCGAGCGGTGGCTTTAGCTGAACAAGAAGGTTTGCCCGTGGTGGCCACTAATGAAGTGTGCTTCATTGATAAGGCAGGCTTCGACGCCCATGAAATACGCGTGTGTATTCATGATGGTTACACACTTGACGATAATCGTCGGCCTAAGCGTTATAGCGAACAGCAGTATTTACGCAGTGCTGAGGAAATGCTTGCGCTCTTCAGTGATATTCCAGAAGCCATTGAAAATACGGTAGAAATTGCCAAGCGGTGTAATGTAACCGTACGTCTCGGAGAATACTTCTTGCCACAGTTCCCTACTGGCGGCATGACCACAGAAGACTTTTTAGTCAAAGTCTCTGAAGAAGGGCTGGAAGATAGGCTCGAATTTTTATTTCCTGATGAAAATGAAAGGAAGGAAAAGCGCCCAGCCTACGACGACCGATTACGGATAGAGCTAGAAGTTATCAACCAAATGGGATTCCCTGGCTACTTCCTCATCGTGATGGAGTTTATTCAGTGGAGTAAAGACAACGGCATTCCCGTAGGACCGGGCCGAGGCTCTGGTGCGGGCTCGCTCGTGGCCTATGCACTGAAAATTACCGACTTAGACCCACTAGAGTTTGACCTACTTTTCGAACGTTTCTTGAACCCAGAACGTGTTTCCATGCCAGATTTCGACGTAGATTTCTGTATGGACAGACGTGATGAAGTGATAGATCACGTGGCAGAATTGTATGGGCGTCAGGCGGTATCTCAAATCATTACGTTTGGTACCATGGCGGCTAAGGCTGTGGTGCGCGATGTGGGGCGGGTATTAGGTCACCCCTATGGTTTTGTTGACAGAATATCGAAACTTATCCCGCCTGACCCTGGCATGACGCTAGAAAAGGCCTTCGCGGCTGAACCCCAACTTCCCGAAGTATACGAGCAAGATGAAGAGGTTAAAGATCTCATCGATATGGCGCGTATTCTTGAAGGGGTTACACGTAATGCTGGTAAGCATGCTGGTGGGGTGGTTATTGCACCTACCACGATTACCGACTTTTCTCCGTTGTACTGCGACGATGAAGGGAAAAACCCTGTCACCCAATTTGACAAAAATGATGTTGAAACGGCTGGCTTGGTAAAATTTGACTTCTTAGGCCTTAGAACACTGACCATTATTCAGTGGGCGATCGATATGATCAAAGAAGGCAAAAATATCGATGTAGATATTGCAGCCATTCCCCTTGAAGATAAGCGAAGTTTTAAAACACTACAAAATGCAGAAACTACTGCGGTATTCCAGCTAGAATCCCGAGGGATGAAGGAGCTTATTAAGCGCCTTAAACCAGATTGCTTTGAAGATATAATCGCATTGGTAGCCCTGTTTAGACCCGGCCCACTTCAATCGGGTATGGTCGATAACTTTATCGATCGAAAGCACGGTAGAGAAGAAATTTCCTATCCTGATGCTGAATATCAGCACGAGTGCTTAAAAGAAATCCTTGAGCCCACCTACGGCATCATCTTGTATCAGGAACAGGTGATGCAGATTGCGCAGGAAATGGCTGGGTATTCCCTTGGTGGCGCTGATTTGCTGCGTCGAGCAATGGGTAAGAAAAAACCTGAAGAAATGGCGAAGCAGCGAGGGGCGTTCGCAGAAGGCTCGAAGAACAATAATATCGACCCAGATCTCGCCATGAAAATATTCGACCTAGTAGAGAAATTTGCGGGTTACGGCTTTAACAAATCTCACTCTGCCGCGTATGCGTTGGTGTCTTACCAAACGTTATGGTTGAAAGTGCATTACCCTGCGGAATTTATGGCCGCAGTAATGTCTGCCGATATGGATAACACAGACAAAATTGTTACCTTGGTGGATGAATGCGATCGTATGGGATTAGAGATCTTGCCGCCTGATTTGAATGCTGGGAAATATAAATTTACGGTAGATAGCGAAGGCCGTATTGTTTATGGCATTGGTGCAATCAAAGGGGTGGGTGAAGGCCCTATTGAAGCCATTATTGAAGCGCGTGAAACCCAAGGCGCGTTTAAGGATTTATTCGATTTTTGCGCAAAAATTGATGTTAAGCGCGTCAATAAGCGCGTATTAGAAAAGCTAGTTTTATCAGGGGCCATGGACAACTTGGGCCCTCATAGGGCAGCGCTTATGGCCACGTTACCCGAAGCGATAGCGGCGGCTGGTCAGCATGCAAAAGCAGAGTCGTTTGGTCAATCAGATATGTTTGGTTTATTAACCACCGAACCAGAAGACGTACTGCAAGCGTTTGCGGATGTACCTCAGTGGCCTGAAAAAGTGTGGCTTGAAGGGGAGAAAGACACCCTAGGTTTGTACCTTACGGGGCACCCAATCAACCAATACGCCGATGAAATTCGATATTATACCGAAGGTCGGCTGGTGGATTTAAAGCCTACGGGTAAAGATCAAATGGCCAGTGCTGTGGGTTTGGTATTGGGCGTTAGAGTAATGACCAACAAACGGGGTCGCCGCTGGGCTATTGTTACGTTAGACGATAAAAGCGCTAGAATAGACGTACGATTCTTTCCAGATATGTACGAACAGTTTGAAAGTGTACTGGAAACTGACAAAATATTGCTCATAAAGGGACAGGTCAGCTTTGATGATTTCTCTGGGGGCAATACAATCACCGCCCGTGATGTAATGGACATAGTTCAAGCACGGGAGAAAAACGCGAGAGCACTGGCCTTATATGTAGATACCCAGGTGCTTGAACAACAGAAAATGAGCCAGTTGCAATCTATTTTGCAGGCTTTTAACGGGGGTAGTTGTCCTGTTCAGTTAGCCATAACACACCCAGATGTTGAGGCAACATTGGCGTGTAGTGCTAAGTGGTATGTAACACCAGAAGATCAACTACTTCACGACCTTAAACAGTGTTTAGGGGAAAAAGCCGTATCAATCCTCTACCATTAAGGGTCAGAGTTCGATAGATTGACTATCTCGCGTTGGCACTGATGAGCGTAGTACGAATAGGACATAAAATGAGTATACAGTTTTTGGACTTTGAACAGCCAATAGCCGAACTAGAAGCAAAAATCGAAGAGCTAAGGTTGGTAAATCAAGGCGGTGAGTTTGACGTAGGCATTGAAGAAGAAATCAATAAGCTTCGCGGTAAGAGTGCTGAGCTATCAAAGAAGATTTTTTCTGACCTAGGTGCATGGCAAGTGTCTCAGCTTGCTCGTCATCCCATGCGGCCTTATACACTGGATTATATTCCGCGTATCTTCACTGAATTTGATGAATTAGCTGGCGATCGTGCATTTGCCGATGACAAGGCTATCGTCGGTGGTCCCGCCATGCTAGATGACCAGCCAGTGATGATCATAGGCCACCAAAAAGGTCGCGATACCAACGAAAAAATAAAACGTAACTTTGGTATGCCAAAGCCTGAAGGCTATCGAAAAGCGTTGAGACTCATGAAAATGGCTGAGCGTTTCAATCTACCGATTATCACCTTTATTGATACGCCTGGGGCGTATCCAGGCGTGGGTGCAGAAGAACGTGGTCAAAGTGAAGCTATTGCAAAAAATCTTTTTGAAATGGCAGAGCTAAAGGTGCCTATCATCTGTACCGTAATCGGTGAAGGTGGCTCAGGCGGCGCGTTAGCTATAGGGGTGGGCGATCGCGTGAACATGCTGCAGTACTCTACTTATTCAGTTATTTCGCCAGAAGGCTGTGCTTCAATTCTTTGGAAAAGCGCAGAAAAGGCACCTTTGGCGGCGGAAGCGATGGGGGTAAGTGCACCACAAATTAAAGAGTTAGGCTTAATCAACAGTATTGTTGAGGAGCCTCTTGGGGGTGCCCACCGTGACCACAACGGTATGGCAGCAAACCTGAAAGCGGTGCTTAAGCAGCAATTGAGTCAACTTAAAACACTTGATAATGCTTCTCTCATGGAAGAGCGTTATCAGCGACTTATGTCGTTTGGTTACTGCTAGGTATTAAGCCTTATGGCCGCCCGTGAGTAATATCGTTAATCGTATCTGCGATACGCTTCATCATCTTCTTGAGAGCGTTGAGGTAGACCCATCTCCAATTTTGACGGTGGCTTACAGTGGCGGCGTAGATTCTACGCTATTACTCCATGCGCTCGCGCACTATCGGGATCGTCACGATCTCGACGTCCACGCGGTACATGTTCACCATGGCTTAAGCGACAATGCTGATTCCTGGCTAGCGCATTGTGAACGTGAATGTCGATTTCTTGATATTCCTTTTACGGCTAACAAGGTGGATATTGAACAAACTACCCGCACCAGCTTAGAAGCCCTTGCGCGTAATGCGCGTTATGCGGCGTTGCATGATTACTGTAAGCAACACAACAGTATTTTATGCCTAGGGCAACATAGCGAAGATCAATTAGAAACGGTATTACTTCAACTTAAGCGCGGTGCTGGCCCTCAGGGATTAGCCGGTATGGGCGCGTTTCAGTGGCGTAATAAAGTGCTCACACTGCGACCCATGTTACAAGAGAGCAAACAAGACATTCTTAGTGCGGCCCAGCAGCTCAACTTAAATTGGGTAGAAGATGAATCTAACGCTGATACCCGATTCGATAGAAACTTTTTACGCAATGAAGTGTTACCTCTGTTAACTGCGCGTTGGCCTCAAATGGCAAAAACCACAGGCAGAAGTGCGGCGCTTTGTGCCGAGCAGTCGGCCTTGTTGGAAACAGAGGCGAAAACCCACCTTTCTCGCTGTGAAAGCGTTTCTGCATTTGGAACTAGTATGCTTAGTGGTAAGTACATACTATCGCTATCTGACAGCTGGAAAAGAGCCGTGATTAGGCAATGGTTCGCCTCTAAGGGCGCGCTGGCACCCAGCCAAGCTCAGTTAGTACAAGTGCTTAATATGCTAAATGCGAGAGAGGATGCTACTCCCAAAGTCACTTTTTCCTGGGGGTACGTGGCGCGCTATCAGGGAAGTCTTTACTGGGTGAATAATGCCGACGAGCGGGTTAAACGGGAATTAACTTTACCAGAAGGCAGCACACTAACGCTTGCATGGCTTAACTTACAATTACGGTTTGAAAGCAATTTTGAGGAAGAGAAGCCTTTACAGCTAGTGGTAAAAACGGATGTTAAGGGATTAAAAATCAAACCGGCAAACGCTCAGGTAAGTAAACCGCTTAAGGACTGGTACAAGTATTGGAAAATTCCTGTTTGGGAAAGAGCAAAAATTCCGGTGGTGTTCTTTAAAGAAGACGCTATTGCCTTATTGATTAACGGCGACGTGGTTCGCCTTCATCGTTGCCCAGCGTCTTTTCAACTCACTGTGGTCTCTAGTTAAACCCGTGATATAGGGTGATGCGATTCAACGCTCTTTCCAGATAAAACCGCAACAAATACGGCAAGCCATTGCCAGGTGGCAATGTCTGAACGATTCAAATGGTCGTGAGTAGTACTGAGTCCTGGTTAAGCCGCTTGATAGCTGTTTTTACCAGAATGTTTAACTTTGTATAGCGCAGTATCAGCCCGATCGAAAATTGACGCTAGGTCGTCTCCTTCTCGAAACACTGCACCACCTAAACTACAAGACACATTCATTCTCGAAAGATAGGCAGATTGATTTATTGAAAGCTGAATTCGAGACGCCGCACAGGCCAATTGTTGCTGAGTTTGGCAATCTAATACCACACAAAATTCGTCTCCACCAAAGCGGAATGCTTCGTCTTCATCACGCAGCACATTGAGTAATTGATTCGCCACCGTGACCAAGACTGTGTCTCCCTCGCGGTGACCGAAGTTATCGTTAACTTGCTTAAAGTTATCCAGGTCAATAATCAATAACGCAAACGCTTCTTCATGACGCTGTGCCCAGCCTAACTGGCGAGTAAGCGCTTCATCGAAACCGCTGCGGTTGCCTAGCCCTGTTAGCATGTCTTTCGTTGCCATTTTTCGCATTCTACGAAAGCTAAGGGCGTGAGCGAGTTGTTGATTAAATATGCTATGTAACTGTGCTAATACGTTTTGCTGTGATAATGACAGGGAGCGAGTCATATAGTAATAGGCGCTGTGTTTCTCATCTGAGGATGAATCTGTCAGCGTGTCAGTATGCAAGGGGAGTTCAATCAGCACCGCTGAAATAGGAGCGTTACCGAACACCCAGCGAGAATCAAAATCCGACAGGCTAAAACCAGTGATAGGCATAAGCCCCGATAACTGGTTAAAGTAGAGGTTACTTAACTCATCAATCTCTAACGTTGACAATAATTGACTAACGAAGTTGGATAGTTCACTAATAGATAACCCTTGCCCTGCGCTAGCCGACGGGTAAAAGTTGTCATGTTGTGTGCTATCGTAGATAGTAGTTGAGAAATCCACAGGTTCGCCCCTTGTTGCAAAACGCTTTTAAAATGCAAAATTAATTTTGCGTCAAAGCCCTGACGGTTCTGTGTTAAAACAGTGGCAATCATTGCCGTTTTTGCACTAATTAAAGGGTGATTTGCAATCTGGATGCCAAGTATTCTTCGGGAGTGTAAATTTGGGTCACGGCTTCTTAAATATAATTGCGTTAATGCTTATTGCAGTATGCAGTGTGGCAGTGTTCAAACGTATGCAGCTCCCTCCCATTCTTGCTTATTTGTTTGCAGGCGTACTTGCCGGCCCCCAATTACTTGGCCTGTACTCCCATCCGCAAGAGATGCATCTTCTCGCAGAAGTGGGCATCGTCTTTTTACTTTTTTCTCTTGGTTTGGAATTTTCCCTCCCTAAGCTACTTGCCATGCGGTCATTGGTGTTTGGAGTTGGGTTTGGGCAAATGGCTTTAACCACAGGCGTGTTCACCCTAATCCCTTACTTATTTGGCATTCCCCTTAGTGCTGCTGTCATTATTGGCGGCGCGTTAGCATTAAGCTCTACCGCGATTGTGATTAAGCAAGCCAATGAAATGGGAATATTGAATAACCGTCGAACTCAGCTCGCTATCAGTATTCTATTGTTCCAAGATTTAGCCGTGGTGCCTTTTCTCATCGCCATTCCTTTACTCGCCCAAAGTGGCGAGAACAGTATTGCGCTGGCGCTAGGCGGCGCGCTACTTAAAGGTATTTTTGTGGTGGCCTTACTTATGTCTATTGGCAAATGGGTGTTGCCCTGGGTATTTCGAGAGGTGGCGAAAACGAGAACTGACGAGCTGTTTGTCCTAACCACTATTTTGATTGCGTTGCTGGCTGGCGGGCTCACCTACTACTTTGGCTTGTCTATGGCTTTGGGGGCTTTTTTAGCAGGTATGATGTTAGGCGAAAGCCAATACAAGTATCAATTGGAAGCTGATATACGGCCTTTTAGGGATATTCTCATGGGGCTGTTCTTTATTACCGTTGGTATGCAGCTTGACCTTACTGTGCTTTGGGATGAGCTCTTCACTATTGTCTTCGGCGTTATTGGGTTAATGGCGTGTAAGGTGGTACTGGTGCGAATTTGTGCCGCCATGGTAAAGAGCGATAGTTTAGATGCATGGTCGGCAGGGTTTAAACTGTGTCAGATAGGTGAATTTAGTTTTGTTATTGCTGCGCTTGCTACTACCCATGAAGTGCTTTCCAATCAACAGTCTTCACTCATCGTCAGTATGGGGGTCATTAGTATGGCGTTAACCCCTTGGTTAATGACGAACAGTTTAGCCCTTGCTAAGAAAATCGTAACGAAACCCCTGTCTCCTGACGCTACATCGCAATTTAGCCAGCAAACGAGGTTGCAACAACACGTGGTGATCTGTGGCTTTGGTCGGGTAGGGCAGTCGGTTGCGCGTATGCTAAAAATGGAAGGCATTCCTTTTGTTGCCATCGATATCGACCCTGTGCGGGTGCAAGAAAGCCGAAATGCGGGGGAACCTGTTATTTTTGGTGACGCCAGTCAAAAAGACATTTTAACAAACGCCTCAGTGACAAGCGCGAAATTGGTACTGGTGACCTTTGACGAAGCCATAAAAGCAAAACAAGTCATTAGTGCTACTCACCAGATTTCCGCAGACTGTGACGTGATGGTGAGAACCAAACGAGATTATCAGCTAGAGAGTCTTTACAACGCGGGGGCAAATCAAGTGGTGCCTGAGCTACAAGAGGGAAGCCTAATGTTGATTTCTCAAGTATTGCATTATGCAGGCGTGCCCATGTCTCGAATTTTGAAGCGGGTACGCGCCGAACGCAAAGGGCGCTACGATCATTTGCATGGCTTTTATCCAGGGGAGACCACAGAAATCTCCTACGGAACAGAGGATAAGTTAGAATTTATTCATGCGGTTGTCGTGGCTGAAGACGCAGCCTGCATAGGGAAACGTCTTAGTGAAATTGATTTTTCACGCATGCGGGTGAAAGTAAAAGGGCTTAGACGCAGTGGAACCGAGCTGATCGATCCTAGCGGAGAGGCTGAGTTACAGCCCCACGATGTCTTGGTGATAGCAGGCAAGCCCCGACGAGTAGAACGTGCAGAAAGAAAGTTGTTAGAAGACGTTTAACTTAAGCAACTTTGTCTTTTTTCAGCGCATCAAACTGTTTGTTGAGATCATATTTTTCGTCAGTCACAATTTTCTCTAACACAGACACTCGCTCTTTTAATGCCGTAATTTCAGCCTCGTAGGCTTCATTCTGTTCGCCTTTCTTTTGCTCGTGACTTTTGCCTTTGGCGGTTTGAATAATGGCAACAATTGACCAACATACAATGCCTACAATAAAGATGGCTGTTAAATTCATAATAATCCCCTTCTATTTTGTAGCGATTGCATCGGAATCGCTACGCCCTTTATGATTTTTTCGTTACTATGACACCTAATACTACAATAGCAGGTTATCTGTGCTTGTCAGTACATTAAATGTACTGTTATTACACGCCGAAGCCTCATCGGTCAGATAAACCACCTAGTAGCCGCTGTTTACGTGATAACAGCGTAAACAACAGTGATGCATTACATTACCTTTATCCTAGAGCAAATTGTTTGCCATAAATTAAAAGTTTTATTATTCAATATCTTAGGGTTTTTTTAATAGAGTGGCGTGCATCATGTATATGAACAAAAACCAAATGATAGTTAAATTGACGAATGATTGATGAAATTAGTCACTCTTTGAGTTCAGAGGAAGATGTAAAGTGGATGACCCACGCGTTATCGCTGGCAGATAAGGCGGCGCAGATGGGGGAGGTTCCTGTGGGCGCTTGTGTGGTACAAGAAGGTATATTGGTCGGAGAGGGCTGGAATACACCAATTACTGACCATGACCCTTCAGCTCATGCAGAAATGGCCGCAATCCGCGCCGCTGCCAAGCAGGTTAAAAATTACCGTACAGTGGGTACTACCTTGTACGTGACGCTAGAGCCCTGTTCCATGTGTGCCGGTATGTTGGTTCACGCGCGTGTAGATAGAGTGGTTTTCGGTGCTTGGGATGCTAAAACTGGCGCGGCTGGCTCTGTGATGAACCTATTGCAACACCCAGCACTGAATCACCAAATTGAGGTTGTACCGGGTGTGCTTGCTGAAATGTGTGCTGAAAAACTGTCTTCATTTTTCAAACAACGTAGAGCGCAGATAAAGTTAGCTAAAAAGAATAAACAGGCGTTAGCTAAGGGTTGCGGTTCAGCTGAGTGAACATGTCACTGGTTACGTATTGCTTGCGACGTTGAAGCACCTTTTGATGTACCCGCTTCAGCATCAGGCGGCGTCTATTATTATTTTTCAATGTTATTCCTTTCTTCATAAATCTACTTCTTTTCATTAACCCTCCTTGCATCACCAATTAGGGAAAATATCGTGGCAGCATTAGCACCAACTTGCTGCGATGTTACTAAGCTTAAATGACACCAAAATGACAAGTTTCAATACGCAAGAATTAAATTTTTCCCTGTTCGTCTAACCACACCAAGCTGTCATAATATCGCCGGATGTTATCAACATACTGCAGGGCTTCATCACCTCTAGCATAGCCGTAATTGGTGGTTCTGTAGTATTTCTTCTGTTTAAGTTGTGGCAGTCGTTGCTTAACGTCTACCCACAGGTCGGGGTTACCCCCTTGGCGTTCGGTTAAAACCCTCGCATCTTCCAAGTGCCCCATCCCAATATTATACGCGGCCATGGCCATCCAGGTTCTATCAGGGTTGCCAATTCGAGCAGGAATACGGCTAAGTAAGCTGGCAAAGTAACGGGCCCCGCCCCGAATGCTTTGTTCTGGGTCTGTTCTATCCTCTACATCCCAGTCGTTCGCGGTATCCATGGTTAACATCATAAGCCCACGAACACCAGTACGTGACACAGCGTCAGGTTTCCAATGGCTTTCTTGGTAACTCATGGCTGCCAATAACCGCCAATCCAAATCTCCCGCGTATTGTTGAAACATGCTTTTGTAGCGTTTCAGTGTGGTTTCTGCCGACTTGTTAAACGCGCGGCTATCGACATAGTCAAAGGTACGGATGTGACCAAAGTATTTATCTTCTAAAACAGTGAACCATCCTGACTGGTGTACGGTGCCAAAATATTCCACCATAGCCGCTTTAATGGAATCGTCTTGTGAGCGATCTAAAGCCCATGCCATAGGCATACTGTCTTCTATCGTCATAGCTACGGCTAAGTTAGGATAACGACGACGTTGTAAGGCGAGTCGGTTACTATCGGCAAGGGTGTAGTCTAATTCGCCCTCAGCCACCTTTTGTAATAATTCTTCAGAGTCTGAATCTTCCGTTGTAATCAAGGTGGGCGCGGCGTCATCGCTCAGGCTTGTTAATAGTTGAGCTTGACTGCTGCCAGTTACCGTAACCACAGGCGCATCGAGTTCAGCCATGTCTCTAGGGCGAGAGGTGCCCGCTTGAAACACTAAGTGCTGGGAAACCGTTTGATAGGCGGGCCCATAGCTAAACCGAGACTGCAACACGTCGGTGACGGCGTCACCGGTGGCAACAATATCCAGATTGCCTTCTTCTAATTGTTCTAGCATAGCTTCGTAGCTATAAAAGGGATATAGGTCGAGGGTTACGCCTAAATAGTCGGCAAAGCCGGCGAGTAATTCATATTCAAAGCCTTGAGGACCTTCTGCACCATTATAATAAGTAGCAGGACCATAGAGGGTTCCTACTTTCACCGATCCTCTTTCTAATAATGAGGACAGCGCGTTAGGAATTTTCGGTGCTCCGCAGCTGGTAGCAAATAAACACAAAGCGATAAAAAATGTAATTTTTAATCGGTTTTTTAAGTCTTGTGACAGCATAGACCTTTTCTTGTTGTTGTTAATTGGGTGATTTTTAAAAAAAACTGCAACATACCCCGAGATGTAGGTTACCAATTCATCATATTTCATCTATAATCCGCGCCGAAATCCTCATCAATTACAGAGACAACGCGTAGCATTGATGGTCGTTGTTTCCAAACAACCAGGTAAAGCAATATGTTGGTCCTTCGAGGCGCTCCCGCACTATCCGAGTTTAACCAAACTAAACTGATTGCAAAGCTGGGTCAATCCGGCATTAAGGTGAAAAGCCTTTATAGTGAATATATTCACCTTGTAGATTCTGTAGGTGACTTGTCGTCGCAGCAAAGAGATATTCTCGATAAACTGCTGACATATGGCCCTGCTAGACAAGCGCAAACCCCATCAGGAACCTTATTTTTTGTTACTCCTCGCCCCGGCACCATCTCTCCGTGGTCTTCAAAAGCTACCGATATCGCTCACAACTGTAAATTAGATTGTATTAATCGTATTGAACGAGGTTGTGCATACTATTTAACGTTTGAGGGAAGCATTAGCGAGAGTGAGTATCAGCAAGTCGCAAGTTTCCTGCATGATCGCATGACTGAAACAGTGTTTGCACAAACACAAGATGCGCAAGCATTGTTCCTACAAGCAACGGCACAAACGTTCACATCAGTAGATGTATTGGCCAATGGTAAAGCCGCCTTGGTTGAAGCAAACCTTAAGCTAGGATTAGCCCTGGCGGATGATGAGGTAGAGTATTTGTTTGAAAGCTTTACTAAGTTGGGAAGAAATCCAACCGACGTAGAGCTTTACATGTTTGCTCAAGCAAACTCTGAGCATTGTCGTCATAAAATATTCAACGCAAGTTGGACAATAGATGGGGAAGCGCAAGAAAAATCCCTGTTCAAAATGATTAAAAACACCTACGAGTTACTGCCTGATCACGTGTACTCAGCGTACAAAGACAACGCGGCGGTAATGGAAGGGTGGCAAGCGGGAAGATTTTTCCCAAACCCGCAATCACACCAATACGAATACCATCATGAGAATATTGATATTCTTATGAAAGTTGAAACCCACAATCACCCTACTGCCATTTCTCCTTTCCCAGGTGCCGCAACAGGCTCAGGTGGTGAAATTCGCGATGAAGGCGCAACTGGACGTGGTTCGAAACCAAAAGCCGGTTTGGTAGGGTTCACGGTATCAAACTTAAGGATCCCTGGTGCAGAGCAGCCTTGGGAAAAAGAGTACGGTAAGCCTCAGCGCATTGTAAGTGCATTGGACATAATGACCGACGGACCACTTGGTGGCGCAGCCTTTAATAACGAGTTTGGTCGCCCAGCATTATTAGGTTACTTCCGTACTTATGAGCAAGAAGTCAATAGCTTTAATGGCGTTGAAGTGCGCGGTTACCATAAGCCAATTATGCTTGCTGGTGGTTTAGGGAATATTCGCCGTGATCACATCGAGAAAGGCGAAATCACCGTTGGTGCTAAGCTGATTGTGCTTGGCGGCCCTGCCATGAATATTGGTCTTGGTGGCGGTGCAGCGTCGTCTATGGCCTCTGGACAATCAAACGAAGATTTAGATTTTGCCTCGGTTCAACGTGATAACCCTGAAATGGAACGTCGTTGCCAAGAAGTCATTGATGCATGTTGGCAGTTAGGTGACAACAATCCTATTCAATTTATTCACGATGTGGGCGCGGGTGGTTTATCAAACGCCTTGCCTGAATTGGTGAATGATGGCGGTCGGGGCGGTAACTTTGAACTTCGCAAGGTGTTATCTGATGAGCCGGGCATGACGCCTCTTGAGCTTTGGTGTAACGAATCGCAAGAACGCTATGTGATGTCGGTCGCACCAGAAAATATGCCGGTTTTCGAAGCCATCTGTGCCCGTGAACGCGCGCCCTTCGCCGTAGTGGGTGAAGCGACCGCTGAGCAGCATTTAAACTTGAATGACAGCCAATTCGATAACAAACCTATCGATATGCCCCTTGATGTTTTGCTTGGCAAGCCGCCTAAAATGCATCGTGATGTGAGCTCGAGAAAAGTCAGCTCCCCCGCATTAGATGACGCAGGCATTACCCTTAGCGACGCCGCAAATCGCATATTGTCGCTACCTACGGTGGCGGAAAAAACCTTCCTGATTACCATTGGCGATCGCTCTGTAACGGGCCTTGTAAGTCGTGACCAAATGGTGGGGCCATGGCAGATACCTGTTGCTGATGTGGCGGTTACTGCTAGCGCCTTTGATACCTATCATGGTGAAGCAATGGCGATGGGGGAGCGTACTCCAGTAGCACTGCTTTCCCATGGTGCCTCGGCTCGCTTAGCGGTAGGTGAAGCGTTAACGAATATTGCGGCGGCTAATATTGGTGATATTCAGCGTATTAAGCTTTCAGCTAACTGGATGTCGGCAGCGGGACACCCTGGCGAAGATGCAGGTTTGTATGAAGCAGTTAAAGCGGTAGGTGAAGAGCTTTGTCCTGAACTTGGGCTGACGATCCCAGTGGGTAAAGATTCTATGTCAATGAAAACCGCATGGAATGAAAATGGTGAAAACAAAGCCGTAACTTCCCCCTTGTCTTTAGTTATTTCAGCATTTGGCGCGGTAAAAGATATTCGCAAAACCGTGACGCCGCAGTTACGTACCGACAAAGGCGACAGTACCTTAATACTTATCGACTTAGGTGAGGGTAAGAATCGCTTAGGGGCGAGTTGTTTAGCGCAAGTTTATTCTCAGTTAGGTGACAGCCCAGCCGATGTGGTATCGGCCACTCGCCTAAAACAGTTCTTTAATGCCATGCAGGCGCTTATCGAAAAAGGCTTGGTTCAAGCCTACCACGATCGCTCAGACGGTGGCTTATTCACCACTGTTGCAGAGATGGCATTTGCAGGTAAAACTGGCGTGAGTATCACTCTTGATACTTTAACGGGCAATGATGTCGACGTTCTGTTCAATGAAGAACTAGGCGGTGTGGTACAAGTATTAAACCAAGATATTGACGCTGTTAACGACCTTCTTACTGCCTTTGATATTGCAGATATTGCGCATGTTATAGGTACAGTAAATAGTACGGATATGATTGAATTTAGCCGGGATGGCGTGGCTGTGTTAGCAGACAGCCGGGTTGCAATGCGAACGACCTGGGCACAAACGACCTATGAAATGCAAAAGCGTCGTGATAACCCAGCTTGCGCTGAGCAAGAACACTTGGCTAAACAGGACGCGGCAGATCCAGGCTTACACGTGGCACTGACGTATGATGTTAATGAAGACATTGCGGCACCTTACATTGCCAAAGGTATAAAGCCTAAAGTTGCAATATTGCGGGAGCAAGGTGTTAACTCTCACTTAGAAATGGCGGCGGCATTTAATCGCGCAGGATTCGATGCTATCGACGTGCATATGAGTGATGTACTGGCGGGCCGAACCACCTTAGCGCAATTTGCTGGCTTGGCCGCCTGTGGCGGGTTCTCGTATGGTGATGTATTGGGTGCGGGTGAAGGTTGGGCGAAGTCTATATTGTTTAATGGTATAGCCAGAGACCAGTTTGAAGCTTTCTTTAATCGCGATGATACTTTCAGCCTCGGTGTGTGTAACGGCTGCCAAATGTTGTCGAATTTGAAGTCGCTTATCCCTGGTACCGAACATTGGCCACACTTTGTTACTAACCAGTCAGCACGCTTCGAAGCACGGGTGGCGATGGTAGAAGTGATGGAGTCAAAATCTGTCTTGTTAGCTGGAATGGCTGGCTCGCGTATGCCAATTGCGGTGTCTCATGGAGAAGGGCAAGCGGAATTTGCCAATCAGGACGCCCTCGCGCAGGTGTCTCATCAAGTGGCACTGCGTTATGTTGATAACTATGGTGCACCTACCATGCAATACCCAGCTAACCCGAATGGTTCTGTGCAGGGGATTACGGGCCTTACCTCGGCCGATGGACGCAGCACTATTATGATGCCTCACCCTGAAAGGGTGTTCAGAGCCGTGGCAAATTCTTGGCGTCCTGACGAATGGCAAGAAGATGGTGCGTGGATGCGTATATTTAGAAACGCGAGAAAATTCGTAGGCTAAAAATGAGTGATCGTTAAGGGGCGGTAAAATCGCTCCTTTTACGCATAAAACGGCGCATCTGTGTCAACTAATTGGCAAGTTGTCAAAAAAATGAACAGAGGGGCTTGTCATCTCTAAGTCACTGATCTATTGTAGTGCATGCAGGGATTGCAGATTGGTTACAGGAGGTTTTGTTGCGGGTTTATCTGGCAAAACGTCAGTATCGATAATAAGAGACGACTAATGAATCGTTCTTCAAAAGGGTTTGGCTTAACCGGAGTGGCTGTGGCTGTTGTGCTGATGTTTGTAACTGCTGTTTTTAGCACTTCAGCAAAATCTGACGAAGCTCCTTCAACGCTAAGTGTGCAGTCTTCAGTTAAGTAGTCTGAAAGTAAAATTCTAAGGGCAGTTTTCGCAAGGAAACTGCCCTTAATCAATTCTGTATCATCATGTATTCTTTACATGACAAAATCATTACCTTTTCCGGTTTTTTTCTCTATTAATCAATTTTTGTTGAGGATGTTTCTTCAGCAATACATAAGTAGCACCAAAACCACCGTGCATGGGTTGTGCGGTATGAAAGGCAATGACTTCCTCGAGTTCCCGAAGCCAATGATTAACATAGCTTTTCTTTAAGGCAGGAAATGGCTTGCTGTTTTCTCCAGTACCGTGCTGGATTAATAGCGCTCTTACCCCTTTTTCGTGGCTTGATATTATCGATTGGTAGAGTGCATCACGGCTTTGCTCAATGTTTAAAGCTTTAAGTGATAAAGTGTATTCCAACGGGTATTTTCCCATACGCAGCTTCTTAAATACCCCATCTTGGATCCCTGGTTGCTGAAAACATATAAAGTCACTCGGCGGGACAGGTTTAACCCCTTCTAAACTTAACGGGTTGGTTAGCTTTTCACGGGTTTTATTTTGCAAAGCTGCACGCTTTTGCTTTTCTGCGAGCGCTTTTTCTGGATCATGTAATAAAGCCTTATCGCCTGATGCAATAGGTTTAACATCCTGCATTTCTGCAAAAAACGAGTCGATATCGTCATTTTCGAATTGGTTCATTTGAATCCCCATACAAGCAACTACCCTTATTAATCTTGGCTAAGGCAAAAAAATCAAAAATTCCTAAATAATGTAGAGCATGTTTGCTTAGTAACCGCTGTCATTGAGTCACTGCTCTTTATACGTGAATAAGCGCGGGTTGATCTATATGAAATGAAACCCCGCTTTAAAAATATCTTTAGACCTATCAGATTATAGAGTATGCCAATTTTTGTGATGTATTTCTCTGTGGCCAGTGTGTTTCCTGGAGCACGCGGCTATTACGCCAGTATTTTTTGACTTAGCAGGGATAAAGCGAGTGTGCCTATGGCGTCCCCAGCTGGAATCGAACCAACATCTAAGCCTTAGGAGGGCCTTGTTTTATCCATTAAACTATGGGGACGTTCTGATTGTGCCCTTATTATACTGAGTTGAATGAAATACGAAACCCTTGAGGTATCAATAAGCTGGTTGGTTTCAGTGAGTTAAATGGGAATAGTACCCCCCTTGTTGGGCGCGTAAATTAACGAGATAAGCAAGCCTTCCATCTTCAAATGAGCATAAAAAAGCCCCGAAACGAAATCGTTTTGGGGCTTTTGGTTTTTCAGATGCGTCTGGATTAGATATCCGTTGGCGGAAGTTTATCAATCGCAGTTCTTAGTATTTCACTCTCAGTGCTAGAGGCTGCTCCTACATCGACGCTGCTAGATGTGGATGAGTCACTTCCCACTTCGCCGGTTCCTGATACTGACGCTAATTCGCTACTTGTGTCGAGTGTAGAAGGTTCAATTGTAGGTAGTACAAGCTCTTCCGCAGTTAGTTCAATATCTATAGCATCGATAGTGACTTCGGTGACTGGCGAGGTTTTAACGAGATCTTCTTCTGCAGGAAGGGTAATAGTATCTTCCGTTAACTTGACGATATCGGGTGTACTCTCTACCGGCTCACCGGTCATCACCAGAGAGATTGCTTCTGTTTCTGGTGTCACTAATTGTGTTTCGGTGCTTAATTCCACAGATTGAAGTGGTTGTGTAGACATATCGACCATAGTTACCGCTGCAGGTTCGTCGGTCACAGCGGCTTCTAATGTAACTGACGCTTCTATTGTTGCTGACGCGCTCACGGTTTCTGTCGATTCGCTAGACACCACTTCAGGTACGCCTTCTCCTGACGCTGTAACAAACACGTTGAATTCTGCTGTTTCAACGGTGCCGTTACCATAATCTATTCGGTAAGTGAAGGTGTCTGTTAAGGTTCCCCCAAACACTTCAAGTGTATCGTCTGGTGTGTAGGTGTACGCACCGGTCTCATCAATCTGCAATGTACCGTACTGACCAACAACGGTAGTGCCGTTGTTTGCGTTTGAGAAAGTTACTCCATCCGCTGAAACTTCGAGAGTATAGCTTGGGTCAAACAGCACGTCGTTCTGTAGCAGGTTTCCAGTTGCCGCTTGCAAGCTATCGAATACATATTGATCTAAGAAATGGACAGTGGAGCTTACGTCAACGCTCACGCCGCCGCCGATACTTACTGCACCGGTATCTACATCCATGGTTACCCGATATTCACCTGCGGTGAGGCCATAGGACGTAAAGGAGCCATTGCCATCTATGCCCAGTAAGCCGATTAGCTGATCGCTGCTAAAGGTTTCAACGGCTTCCCATGTGCCATTATTATCTCGCTCAATGGTGAGTTCGATACCAGAACCTAGAGACAGTAAGTCACCGCCATTGACATCGAGCGTAATATCCTGAACGGTATTTTCAGCAACGACTATGGTATTGCTAACGGTGTCTTCATTCGAAGGTACAACAATAGTAGCACCTAAAGCACCTACTCCTAGCGCCCACTCATACGTCAGTGCCTCTGGTTCAGATACTCCAGCTGCGGTAGCAAAATCATAAGTGAGTTCCGCGCGAGCTGTATCTCCTGATACCCCTTGTCCTGATAAGTTAAAGTCTAAGGTTGCACTAGATGTATTATAGCCGTCGGAAATCGTGTAGCTGAAGCTATCAGAGTTACCTAAACCTTGACGTACGCCGTTGGCAACATAGGTGTAGCTGCCGTCTTCGAAGATGGTTAAGTCACCATAGTCACCTTCAATGGTCACGCCGCCAGTCCCGGTACCTAGCACGGTAACGGTGCTACCATTGGTTGGCGTAACCTCAGTGACTACACCCCCTTGGGCGATACTGTCACTTACATCACCACTATTGTTGGCATCGATCACATTCCCTGATGTTGAGGTACTACCTTCAAACGCATATTCAGTCAGTGTTGATGTGACATCGGTACGTTGAAGTAACGTTAATGTATTACTCAGAAGCGCCGCTGCAAGGGCGTCGAGGACGTCGTTGGCGAATGTGGTAAGCCCTAATCCGTTTAGGCCATTGTTAATGGTATGTACTAAATCGCCTGCGCCAATAAAATCTGATGCTGCTAGCGCTGGTTCAAGAATGAAGTTACGTACAACAGAGCCTAATCCCAGCCCATTTAATACGCTGGCTTCGGTTCCATTAAGTGAAGTCTCTAGTGCATTTAGCACAGCGTCTTGGTTATTTTCACCTAGTACAACACCTTCGTTGCCTAGTTCGGATAAAGTAATTGAATTGTCGTTGTCGGTATCAAAAAGGTTCTCAAGTTTGCTTTCATCATTTCGTACCACAATAGTGTAATCACCAGCCGCAAGCCCTGAGAAGGTGGCAACTAAGGTGTCATCACCGGTTACGCCGACAAGGTTTATTGCTGCCACGTCGCCCGCTAGCGAGTTATCAGGTGTTACTGCAAAGGCAACAACGTTGCCATCAGCATCGATAACTTCAACGATGTAAGCATCAGCGACGGCAAGCAGTGCTTTTTGACTGACTTCAACCACCACTTCACCAAAGTAACCTTCGCTGACGGTGAGGGTTGTTCCCGCCATCGGCGACCCTGCTGCAGGCGAACCTTCTAGTAAGCCAAGCACTTGCTTATCGCTGTCGGTCACTGGAGCATTAACAATGGCGGTCTGTGCGCCTAACGCCATGTCGTTGCTGTCATTCTGCGCTTGTACCGTAGGGAAGTCGCTACCAGAAATAGTAATGGTGAGTGCAGCATTATCCGACGTTTCACCGTCTGACAATGTATAAGTAAACACCTCATCTTGGCCAACAGCATTGCGATTGCCATTAGCGGTATAGGTGTAGGTTCCGTCAGCGGCAATTTCTAATACACCATAGTTACCCTGTAGGGTTGTGGTACCCGTTGCGGGAACGTTTACGCTATCACCCGCCGCATTAGTAATAATGGTAACTTGAGCACCATCAAGAATGGTGTCAGCGCCAACGCCACTTAAATCACCGTCGATAAGATTGCCTTGTGCTACAGTTTCGCCAGAATAGGTGTATTCTGCCACCGTCGTGGTAATCTCGGTATCCTGCAATACCGTAAGGGTATTACTGAGTAACACATCGGCAATAACACTTAAGATATCATCAAGGAATCCCGTTAAACCAATATCGTCAAGTGGGGCGGTAAGCAAGTTAACAAGTTGACCGGCTCCTATTACCGTTGTTGTGTCGAGAAGTGTTTCTAGCACACCGGCTACCTGCGTCCCTACAGAGCCTAGAGGAATGCCCAAGATGCCGTCGTTTAGGGTGGTTTCAACCGTATTGAGTACTACCTCTTGGTTGTTTGGCCCTAGTACCACACCTGCACTGCCTAGTTCAACAAGGCTGATGTCGCCGTTTCCGTCACCATCAAGCAGTTCTTCTAGTTTGTTTTCATCATTGCGTACAACCACCGTATAGTTGCCCGCATCTACGCCAGTAAGAGAGAAAGAAATGGTTTCGTCGTTTGAAACATTGAATATTTCTAAACCGCCTACATCGACCAGTTCAGAGTCTGCACTCACACCTTGATAGACGAGTTGGCCATTTTCATCGTAAATCTCAACGATATAAGCGTCTGCAACGGCGGCAAGTGCAATTTGGTTTACCTCAATGTCTACATCGCCTACATGGTTGGGTAACACTGTGAAGGAAGCGCTGGCATCAACGCCGCCCGTGGATTCCAATAACCCAATAACTTTTACATCGCTGGTGGTTTCTGATGGGTTAACCGTCACCACAGGTTCGCCCATATCAATGTTGTTGCCATCGTTAATGGCATCAAGCGCTTGAATAACCACATTTTGGCTAGCGGTACTCGCCGTGTTACCTGCTTCGTCAGTGACGGTTGCCACTACGGCATAGGTACCCACAGGTAGCGTTGTGCCTGTTAAATCGAGGCTCCAATTGCCGCTACCATCAATGGTGAGTTCAGACGCAGTACCGAAGGTGTAGTCAGTTCCGTTAAAAGTAACCGTTAATGTAGTATCGTCTGCAAGATCAACGGTACCATTTAACGTTAGCGTGGTATCGCTGGTAATAAAGTCTCCGGACGTGCCTGAATCGTTAGAAATGCTGTCGAAAGTCACGGTTTGTCCGTCGTTATTACCATCAATGGTGGTATCCACTATCACCGAGCCTGTGTTAGTGCCAACATTATCGTCAGGATCCGTGGCGGTTACGGTGGCGGTATAAGTACCTTCGGCGAGTGCGGCTACTGCGTCGTCAGCCAGCGTCCAGGTGCCATTTTCATTGTTGGTGGCGGTGTAGTCATTCCCGTTGATGGTAACGACTACCGTAGCGGTATCATCGTCCACTGTGCCTGTCAGTGCTGGCGTTGTATCGTTGGTGGTCAAATCATTGAAGGCGACCACAGGTGCCACAGCGTCAACGGTATCAGATGCGGGGTTACTGATATTGCCAGCTTGATCAGTTGCCGTGACAGTGACTACAACTCCATCTGCTAATGGTGTATCTGGCGTTACGCTCCAATTGCCGTCGCCATCAGCGACAACGGTGAAATCTGGCGTGCCGTCTCCGTTTACATCCACATTTACCGTTGCGCCCGCTTCGGCTGTGCCGGTAATTTCAGTGCCGTTGCCCGCTTCAACGGTAGGCGCTGCTGGTGCTGTGGTATCAATTACCACTGTACCTGTGTTTGTGCCAACATTACCGTCAGGATCCGTGGCGGTTACGGTGGCTGTATAAGTACCTTCGGCGAGTGCGGCCACTGCATCATCAGCCAGCGTCCAGGTGCCATTTTCATTGTTGTTGGCGGTGTAATTTATCCCGTTGATGGTAATGACTACCGTAGCGGTATCATCGTCCACAGTGCCTGTCAGCGCTGGCGTTGTGTCGTTGGTGGTCAAATCATTAATTGCCGCTACCGGTGCTATAGCGTCAACCGTATCAGACGCAGGTGCGCTGGTATTGCCAGCGTCATCTGTGGCTGTTGCTGAAACTACAACGCCATCTGCAAGCGGGATATCTGGCGTAACGCTCCAGTTGCCATCGCCATCGGCGACAACGGTGAAGTCAGGCGTGCCGTCGCCGTCTACATCGACATTTACAGTAGCGCCTGCTTCAGCTGTGCCTGTGATCTCAGTGCCGTTACCTGCATCAACAGTGGGGGCTGTTGGTGCTGTAGTATCAATAATGCCGCCATTTTCGTTTGCGGTTGCGGTATTGCCGGCACCATCGGTCGCAGTAGCGGTAACGGAATAATTACCTTCAGACAAGGCTGCTGGCACATCAACAGTGAAGGTTCCGTTGGCTTGAACGGTTGCATCGAAGGTTTGCGTGTTGCCCGCATTGTCCGTAACGCTGATGGATACCGTACTACCTGGTGCAATATCCGTCGTCCCAGAAATCGTGGGTGTTGTGTCATTTCCTGTTCCAAGCGCGTCCAAGGTAAGGTTGGGCACCGCCGTATTAATAGTACCGCTGGTGGTATCAGACGCTGAGTTTCCTGCTGCATCGGTGGCATTAGCGGTAACATCGAAGTTACCGTCAGCCATGGCATTGGGAACGTCTGCGCTGAAATCGCCGTTGTTATCGACAATAGCCGTAAATGTCTGCTCTGCTCCTACGCTGTCAGTAACGGTAATGGTCACTGAACTTCCGGGGCTTAAATCGGTGCTGCCGGTAATGGTTGGCGTGGTGTCGTTACCTGTGCCTTGTGCATCTAGGGTGATAGTTGGTGCAGTAGTATCTACGCTGCCGTTTGTTTCAGTGGCGGTGCTTTGGTTGCCAGCGGGGTCTTGGGCAACCGCCGTGACGGTATAGCCGCCCTCAGCCATAGCGTTTGGTACATCGGCCGAGAAACTGCCATCTATTTGAACAGTGGCATCGAAGGTCTGGCTTACACCTGCGTTATCGGTAACCGTGATGGTTACCGTAGCACCTTCAGGCAGGTCAGTATTGCCTGATATGGTCGGCGTTGTATCGCTATCTGGGGCTAGTGTATCTATCGATAGTACAGGTGCTGTAGTATCAATAATGCCCGTATTATCTACGGCAGTGGTGCTGTTGTTTGCTTCATCTGTGGCTGTAGCCTCAACGCTGTAAGGCCCTTCGGCAAGCGGTGAAGGTACATCCACGGTAAAGTTTCCGTTTGCATCTACAGTGGCAGTAATCGTTTGCGCATTCCCTGCGTTGTCAGTGACGACAAGGATAACGTCGCTACCTTCTGGAAGGTTGGTGGTGCCAGATAGCGTAGGCGTAGTGTCGTTACCTTCTTCTAGCGGCGTTATGGTTAATGACGGCGCTGTGGTATCTATGACGCCTGTGTCACTGGCTGACGCTGTGTTACCCGCATTATCACTGATTGTTGCAGTTACCGTAACGTCACCCTCGGCGAGTGCGGTACCTGGCGCTATAGAGAAGGTTCCGTCTGACTGCACAATAGCACTTAACGTTTGTACATCACCTGCGCTGTCGGTCACTGTCACGGTAACTACCGACCCAGCTGGCTCGTCAGTGGTACCAGTAATAAGCGGTGTTGTGTCATTGGTTGTGTCTGCGACATCTACCGTTAGTAACGGTGAAACGGTGTCGATAATACCTGCTTCGTTATCTGTTGCACTATTGCCTGCATCATCTGTTGCAGTGACAGATACGGTGAAGCTACCTTCAGCCATTGCCGCTGGCACATCTACTGAGAATAAACCGCCTGCAGCAACAATCGCTGAAAAGACTTGGGTATTCCCTGCGCTATCGACCACGGTTAGCTGTACCGTTGCGCCTTCCGGTAAATTTGAAGTGCCCGTAATGGTAGGCGTTGCATCGTTCACACTATCAATTTCATCCAGTGTGACCACTGGCGATAGTGTATCGATAACACCTGTCTCAGTATCCGATGCCGTATTGCCAGCGCCATCAATTACCGTGGCTTCAACCGTATAATTTCCATCAGCGAGTGTAGCAGGCACTTCTACACTGAAGGTACCATCAGATTGAACCGTTGCCGATAACGTTTGTGCGTTACCCGCGCTATCGGTCACCGTGATAGATACGGTGCTTCCTTGCGGCTGGTCTGTGACCCCTGTAATAAGCGGTGTTGCATCGTTTCCTATTCCTGGGTCAGCGACGTCCACCGTAGGTGATGTGGTATCAATAACGCCGCCGGTTTCGGAGTCTGAGCCGGTATTGCCATCAGCATCTGTCACCTCTGCTTGCACTGTGTAACTGCCTTCGGCTAAATCGGAAGGAACATTTGCACTGAATGAACCGTCGTTTTGTACGGCAGCAGTAAAGGTTTGCACTGCACCTGCACTGTCAGTCACTGTTATCGTAACCGTGCTGCCAACAGGCGCGTTAGTGTTGCCCGAAATAAGAGGCGTTGCATCGTTGGTTTGACCAAGCGTATCTAGAGTGATAGTTGGCGCATTGGTGTTTATATTGCCGCTGTCACTCACTGTTGTGCTGTTTCCTGCAGCATCTGTGGCACTCACATCAACGCTATAGTTTCCATCAGCAAGTGCATCAGGCACTTCAACCGAGAAAGCGCCATCCGCATTGACTGTGGCAGTCAGGGTTTGCACATTACCACCCGCGTCGGTAACCACTAAAGTAACCGATGTACCTTCAGGTAAGTCCGTGGTACCGCTAAGTAGGGGCGTATTATCGTTGCCACTGGCTACCGGATCTAAGTTAATGGCTGGTGGTGTCGTATCCACAGTACCGTTACCATCGGCGATGATAGATTGGTTTCCAGCGTTGTCGGTCGCTGTGACCTCAACTAAATAATCACCTTCTGCTAAGTCGGCGGGGACATCAGCACTATAACCTCCACCAGCTTGTACCGTTGCGGTGAAGCTCTGGGTATTACCTTCGCTATCAGTAACGCTAATGCTAACCGTATCCCCTGGAGCGAGATCGGTGGTACCTGAAATAGTAGGCGTTGCATCGTTAGTGATATTTTGCGCATCTATTGTTAATGTGGGGGCCGCTGTATCTACATTACCATTATTGTCTGCGACCGTTGCTGAGTTACCTGCGTCGTCAGTCGCAGAGACGCTAACACTGTATGCGCCTTCAGCTAAATCTGCGGGTACATCAGCAGTATACGTACCGTCTCCTTGTACTGTCGCAGTGAAGGTTTGGGTATTACCGTCACTATCAGTAACGCTAATGCTAACCGTATCCCCTGGGGCGAGATCGGTGGTACCTGAAATAGTAGGCGTTGCATCATTAGTTAAACCCTGAGCATCAATCGTTAATACGGGGTCGGTAGTATCGATACTGCCACCGTTTTCAGTAACGGTGGCACTGTTGCCAGCGCCATCTGTTGCTGTTGCCGTAACGGTATAATCGCCTTCAGGTAACGCCACAGGCACGTCAACAGAGAAGCTTCCGCCAGGTTGAACCGTAGCATTAAAGCTTTGCGTATTGCCCGCACTATCTGTCACCGTAATCGATACCGTACGTCCCGGCGCTAAATCGGTAGTGCCAGAAATAGTCGGCGTGGTGTCGTTACCTGAAGCAAGAGGATCAAGCGATAAACTAGGTGCTGCTGAGTTTATTTCTCCATTGTTGGTATCTGTGGTTGTATTGCCCGCTGTATCAGTAGCGGTCGCCGTTACATCAAAATTACCGTCGGCAACAGGGTCGGGGACATCTGCGCTAAAGTCGCCATTAGCATCAACCGTAGCCGTGAAGGTTTGCTGTGAACCCGTGCTGTCGGTAACCGTTATCGAAACCGTGCTACCGGCAATTAGGTCGGTACTACCACTGATGGTTGGCGTGTTATCGTTGCTGATGCCTTGTGGATCTAGCGTGATTAGTGGTGCAGTAGTATCCACACTGCCGCCGTTTTCTGTGTCTGAGCCTTCATTGCCCGCTGTATCTTGCGCCGTCGCCGTGACCGTATAGTCACCCTCAGCCAATGGTGCTGGTACATTAGCTGAGAAGCTGCCGTCAGATTGTACTGTTGCTGCAAAGGTTTGCGTATTGCCTGCACTGTCTGTGACGGTCAATGTAATGATAGACCCCGCAGGTAAGTCAGCCGTACCAGTGATGGCCGGCGTGGTATTATTTTCAGGCGTTAGCTCATCAAGGGTTAATTCGGGAGCGGTGGTGTCGATAACGCCTGTGTTATCGTTTATTGTAGTACTGTTGCCCGCTTCATCAGTGGCAATGGCTTCAACGGTGTAGCCACCTTCAGGAAGTGGGTCAGTCACATCAATAGAGAAGTTTCCACTGGCGTCTACCGTAGCGTTAAGCGTTTGAATGTTGCCCGTACTGTCGGTGACAAATAGAGTCACTACGCTGCCTTCAGCTAAATCTGTCGTTCCTGTAAGCGTAGGCGTGGTGTCGTTACCTTCTCCTTGAGGCGTTAGCGTTAACGAAGGTGCCGTTGTATCGATAGTGCCTGTCTCATTCGCCGCTGCACTATTACCTGCTTCATCGGTGGCTGTTGCCGTTACATCGTAATCACCTTCTGCAAGTGCCCCGGGAACGTCTACCGTGAAATTGCCGTTTGCATCAACAAGGGCGGTAAAGGTTTGGGTATTCCCCACGCTGTCTGTGACAGAGATAGACACCACCTCACCTTGGGCCAGATCTGTGCTGCCTGTTATAGTCGGTGTGGTATCGTTATCAGAGCCTAGTGCATCAAGTGAAATAACTGGTGCAACGGTATCTACCGCGCCATTGTTGTCGCTTACCGTGGCGCTGTTTCCGTTCTCATCTGTGGCAGTAGCGGACACTGTATACTCGCCTTCTGCAAGGGAAGCAGGAACATCCGCGGTGAAATTGCCGTTGCCATCAACGAGGGCGGTGAAGCTTTGAACGTTACCTTCACTATCAGTTACCGTTAACGTGACGGTAGCACCAGTTGGAAGGTCAGTCGTCCCCGAAATGGTAGGCGTAGCGTCGCTAATTGTGCCTTGCGCGTCTAGTGTAAGCGATGGCGCGCTGGTATCTAAAGTTCCAGTGTCTGTGGTACTTGTAGTATTGCCAGCGTCATCAGTGGCGCTAACGGTAACGGTATAGCTTCCGTCTACCATGTCGTTTGGAACGTCGGCGCTGAAGTTACCGTTTATATCGACCGTGGCATTGAACGTTTGGCTGTTGCCTGCGCTATCGGTCACTGTGATCGCAATGGTACTTCCTGGGGCTAAGTCCGTATTACCTGACACGGTTGGCGTTGCATCATTACCCGTACCTTGAGGATCTAGGTTGAGTACGGGAGCCGTGGTATCTATGTTGCCGCCCGCTTCCGTTTCTGTAGTGGTGTTGCCAGCTTCGTCAGTGGCGGTAACGTCTACCGTGTAGTCGCCCTCTGGCAGTGGAGACAAGACGTCGGTGGCAAAATTACCGTCTGCATCAACAAGCGCATTAATGGTTTGTGTATCACCATTACTGTCGGTCACGGTAATAACCACAATAGCGCCTTCAGGTAAATCCGTGCTACCTGAAATCGTCGGTGTAGTGTCATTGCCTGAATCTAATGGATTGATACTAATAACAGGCGCTTGTGTATCCACGTTGCCGCCTGTTTCATTTGCGGTAGCTGAGTTGCCTTGGGCATCAGTTACCGTAGCCGAAACGGTGAAATCTCCTTCGCTAAGCGCACTAGGCACATCTGCGCTGAATGTACCGTCGTTTTGAACTGCCGCTTGGAAGCTCTGTGAGTTACCGTTTGCATCGACAACCGTGATGGTAACGAGTGTGCCAGGCGCAACGTCTGTTGTCCCTGAAATTGTTGGCGTCTCATCACTGGTTGAGCCTTGGGCACCAAGGGTTAGTAGCGGTGCTTCACTGTCTACATTGCCTGTGGTATCAACAATAGCTGTATTACCTGCACTGTCGGTTGCAGTAGCGCTAACCGTAAAGTCACCATCTTCAAGTGCGTTTGGTACGTCAACGCTAAAGTTTCCATTTGCATCGACAAGCGCATTTACCGTTTGAGAATTCCCCGCACTGTCGGTCACGACCAAGTTGACCGTGCTACCTTCAGGAAGATCAGTGGTGCCTGAAAGGGTTGGGGTGGTATCACCTGTACTTCCCGGGTTATCTAGTGTTAAAGATGGCGCGGTGGTATCGATAGTTCCACCATTATCAGAAACGGTTGTGGTATTTCCATCACCGTCGGTGGCGGTAGCGGTTACCGTGTAAGGGCCGTCTGCAAGCGGTGTTGTCACCTCGGCATTGAAGGTACTATCTGCGCCCACTGTCGCTTCAATGGTTTGCGTGTTACCCGCGTTGTCAGTCACAGTAAGTGTTACTGTGCTGCCTTCGGGCAAACTCGTAGTACCAGAAAGCGCTGGCGTGCTGTCGTTGGTTTCACCCTGTGCGTCAATCGTTAATGCAGGCGCATTAGTATTAATGTTGCCTGTTTCATTGGCAGATGCTTCATTGCCCGCTTCATCTTGTGCTGTAGCAGTGACGGTAAAGTCACCGTCTGCAAGCGCCTGTGGAACCTCTACCGTGAAGTTACCGTTTGCATCCACTAGCGTATTAATGGTTTGGGCGTTACTTGCGCTATCAACAATCGTTAGCGACACAACACTCCCTTCAGCTAAATCGCTACTTCCGGATAGGGTCGGTGTCGCATCGTTGCCTGAACCAATAGGGTCGAGAGCAAGAGATGGCGCAGTGGTATCAATGCTCCCACCGGTTTCTGTGGTGCTTGCTGTATTGCCGTTTTCATCGGTTGCTGTCGCTGTAACACTATAGTCACCTTCAGCCAAAGCACTTGGCACTTCAGCACTGAAGTTGCCGTTTTCATCTACGGTTGTTTCAAAAGTTTGTTGATTGCCCAAGCTATCGGTCACCACAATGGTTACCGTGCTACCTTGGGGTAAATCAGTGGTGCCGCTTAATGTTGGTGTAGCATCATTACTCACATCTAGTGGGTCTAGCGTTAAACTAGGTGCAGCGGTATCAATGTTACCTTGTTCCGACGCTGTATCTTGGTTACCAGCGTCGTCGGTTACCGTAGCAGTAACCGTAAAGTTACCGTCAGCAAGGTCTGCTGGCACGTCTACTGAGAAAGTTCCGTCGTTTGCGACAATTGCCTCAAAAGTTTGTGTGTTGCCAGCGCTATCAGTTACGGCTATCGAAACCGCGCTACCCGGTGCTTGATCGGTGTTACCTGAGATAGTTGGCGTGGCATCGTTAGTACTGCCTTGAGCGTCTAAGTTAACTAGGGGCGACGTTATATCAATATTTCCGCCAGTTTCTGTGGCAGTAGCGGTATTACCGCTGGCATCGGTTGCAGTGGCTGTGACGCTGTATTCGCCTTCCGCTAATGGATTGGGCACATCGACACTGAAATTACCAGAACTGTCTACCGTTGCCGTAAATGTTTGCGTATTGGCAAGCGCATCGGTTACAGAGAGTGTGACAGTGCTGCCAGTGGGTAAATCGGTAGTACCAGAAATAGTAGGCGTTGTGTCGTTGTCATCGCCTAAAGGATTCAGAGTTAGGCTTGGCGCATTACTGTCCACAGTGCCACTTTGAGACGCTGACGCACTATTGTCAGCTACGTCTGTGACGGTTGCTTCAACGGTATAGTCGCCGTCGGCGAGCGCATCAGGCACATCGGCAGTAAATTCACCGTTGGCATCCACCGTTGCGGTGAATGTTTGACTATTACCTGCGCTGTCGGTAACGGTTAGCGTAACGGTACTTCCTGCTTCCAAATCAGTAGAGCCACTTACCGTCGGCGTTGCATCGTTGCCAGCTCCAAGCGGGTCAAGCGCAATGGTGGGCGCTTGTGTATCTATGTTGCCGCCATTCTCAGTTACGGTTGCCGTGTTGCCCGCATCATCTGTCGCACTTGCTTCTACCGTATATTCGCCTTCGGTTAACGGTATGGTGACGTCAACGTTAAAGTTACCATCGTTATCAACAACCGCTTCAAGCGTTTGCGTGTTTCCGGCGCTGTCGGTGACCACCACAGACACCGTTGAACCTGGCGCTAAATCAGTAGAACCTGAAATAGTCGGTGTGGTGTCATTGCCGTCCGTTTGCGGGTTAATCGACAGAGTGGGGGCCGTAGTATCAATATTCCCACCGTTTTCTGTTACTGTAGTCGTGTT
Source organism: Alteromonas australica (assembly GCF_000730385.1). Lineage (NCBI taxonomy): Bacteria > Pseudomonadati > Pseudomonadota > Gammaproteobacteria > Alteromonadales > Alteromonadaceae > Alteromonas > Alteromonas australica. Next base: position 1,106,026 of record NZ_CP008849.1, read on the forward strand.
ACCTGCTTCATCGGTTGCTTCTACCGTTACTTCGTAATCACCTTCAGGCAGGGCTACTTCAACATCCACAGCAAAATTGCCATTTTCATCAATAGTGGCAGTAAGAGCTTGTTCATTACCTTGGCTATCCACAATGGTAATGACCACTTCACTCCCCTCTGGTAAATCAGACGAACCTGATATAGTGGGGGTTGTATCATTGCCGGTGGTTTGCGGGTCTACAGTAATGATTGGAGGCGTAGTATCAAGCACAGTGGTTGCGCTGACGGTTGAGCTATTGCCATCACTATCTGTAACAGTAATCTCTATTTCATATTCGCCTTCTTCACTACCGGCTGGAAAATCAACGTTAAAGTTACCATTTTCGTCAGTGGTGCCTGTGATAGTCTGGCTGTTTCCGTCGCTGTCTGTAATAACAACAACAACCTCAGAATTAGGCGCGTCGCTAGAGCCGCCAATACCTTCACTACCGTTCGTCGGCGACCCCGTTTCAATAACAACCGTTGGGGCTTCGGAATTGATAACCGCGTCGATGGTAGTGGATGATGTATTTCCAGCTTCATCGGAAACGGTGGCTGTTACTGTAAAGTCTCCGTTCGCAAGTGCTTGTGGGACCTCTGCGCTGAAACTGCCATCTTCTTGAACGATTGCGGTAATTGACTGTGTGCTGCCATCGCTATGAATAATAGCTAACGTGACCTCCGAACCCGGTTCAGCATCGGTATCGCCGTTAATAACAGGCGTTTCATCGTTAGTAGAGCCGATAGGATCGAGGCTAATGATTGGCGCTGTTGTGTCTACTTCACCTGTGACTGTCGTTGTTGAGCTATTACCGGCTGGAGTGGTTACAGTAACATCTACGGTATACTCACCTTCACTGAGTTCTGCGGGCACATCTTCATTAAAGGTACCGTCTGCACCTACCGTTGTGGTAATCGTTTGTTCATTACCTTCACTGTCGGTGACAACAATGATGACCTCACTACCAGGAGGGGCATCGGTTTCACCAGATACATTTGGTGTAGTGTCGTTTGTTGGCGCAGGTTGATTTACCGTAGTTGAGGGACTGGTAGAGTCATAATCACCGCTTGTCTCGGCTTGTGCGGTATTGCCAGCGCCATCAGTAACTTCAGCGGTTACGTTGTAGGTGCCTTCGGCTACAGGGTCAGGTACTTCTACGCTAAATGTACCGTCAGCAGCTACCGTGGTGGTGAAGGTCTGCGTTACTCCCGCACTATCTGTCACCGTAAAGGTGATTGTGCTGCCTGGTACTGCATTCGTTAAACCAGAAAGTGTTGGCGTAGCATCACCGTTTATACCAGGGTCGTTTAGTGAGATCGTAGGTGCAGTAACGTCGATAGTGCCTTGCGCTTCGGTGCTTGCAGTATTGCCGGCTTCATCGGTCACACTGGCATTAACCGTAAACTCGCCTTCGGCCAATTCAGCCGGTACGTCTGCACTGTAAGTTCCGTCAGCCTGCACAATGGCGGTCACCGTTTGCGTGTTGCCCGCGCTGTCGGTAATGGTAAGGGTAACGGTACTGCCCGGCGTGGCATCGGTGGTACCGGTAAGGGTTGGCGTGGTGTCGTTATCCGAACCTGGCACATTAATAGTGATTGTTGGTACGGTGGTATCAATAACGCCGGTGGTGTCGGCGGTAGCCGTGTTGCCGGCTTCATCGGTCACACTGGCGTTAACGGTAAACTCGCCTTCGGCCAATTCAGCCGGTACGTCTGCACTGTAAGTTCCGTCAGCCTGCACAATGGCGGTCACCGTTTGCGTGTTGCCCGCGCTGTCGGTAATGGTAAGGGTAACGGTACTGCCCGGTGTGGCATCGGTGGTACCTGAAAGAGTAGGCGTGGTGTCGTTATCCGAACCTGGCGCATTGATAGTGATTGTTGGCGCGGTAGCATCAATGGTACCGGTCGTCGTATCGCTTGCGGTGTTGCCCGCGGCATCAGTCACATTGGCTTCTACGGTGAAGTCGCCATCAGCCAGTGCTTCTGGCACATCAACGGTAAAGCTACCATCATTCTCGACTAAAGCGGTGAGCGTTTGTACGTTACCCGCACTGTCGGTGATGGTAAGGATTACTGTAGAACCGGTATCGGCAGTGGTAGTTCCTGTGATAACGGGTGTATTGTCATTCGATAAGGCAAGCGTATCTAACTGTATCTCAATATCTGTGGCGAGGTCTCCACCATCAGAAAATTCACTGTTGTTGTCTACTGAAGTATTGTTCGCTGAAGCAGGTTCATAGTCGAAAGAAACGGGATCAACAGATTCGCTAATTCTATCTACTCGAACAAAATCGCTGCCACCATCAGCTCCAGTGCCACCGTCTAAACCCGCCGCCGTAGATTCTAATGATTCTAAAATGTCATCATCGCCTGCTAGGGCTTCCAGAAAGTCTTGATCTAAGCTTTCATCTTCGCCAGCATCTGCAAGCAAGGTACTGAGGTCATCGACACTGTCGTCGAATAACGCGAATTCATCGTCGCTATTCGCATTGGTGAAATCAAGCTGAAGGGGAAAGGTGACGTTCTGGCCCGACGGAATAGTATGAAGCGTGCCGTCTACACTTACAACAACCGTACTATCATCTGCAACAAGAATAGCATCACCCTCGTTGACGATAGTGCCAACTTCAAGAGGGGCGGACACGTTTGACTCGGCAGCACTGAGGGTGGCGTCGCCATTCACTTCAATAATAATTACATCGGCCATAAAACACCTATTTAAAAAATCTATTTAAAAAATCTATTTAAAAGGCTAGTTCATCACTTCAAAACCGTTACCGGACCATAGTACGGGTAGGCTTTATATTTTCGTTGTGTCCCTTTAATTGCATCCTTCTACCTTTAATATTTTCAGATAAAAAGGAATAAATCGTTTTGCGAAAGTCACTTTCTACGACTACTTTTTGTTGTATTGCCAGGCATAAATGTCGCAGAAGTCGTTTTATTAGGAGTTTTATGAGCAGCATTAGGAAGGTAGTATTAGGTGCGGGTTTTATTTTTTATTGTGGCGTAGCTGATGCACAGCAGTACGCCGTTGATACGACAACAACTGAGGCTACACTAAAAGACTATATTCAAAAGGTGGTGAATGCTAACCCTGAAGTTCAGGCTAGTTTTCGCCAACTTCAATTGGCCATTTCTGATGTGGATATTGCACGTTCTGGCTATAGGCCATCGGTGGACATCGCTGCGTCGAGTGCTTACACCACGCGTAATTACGGTCTTGATCAAGAATATGTGGGGCATACCGCAGAGATTTCTGTTACTCAAATGCTTTATGATGGCTTTTTAACAAGCAGCCAAGTAAAACGTTTTAAACAGGCGCAAGTAGTACGCTATTTTGAGCTACTTGGTGAAGTTGAACAAAAGTCCCTTGAAACCGCTTTGGCCTACATGGATGTGCAATTATTTAGAGAGTTACTCTCACTTGCTGAGCAAAATTTAATTACTCATGTGGACGTTTTCAAGCAAATAGAAGAAAGCGTCGAAGCAGGGGTTGGGCGCCGTGCCGATTTAGAGCAAATCAGTGGTCGCTTGTCGCTTGCAGAGTCTAATGTGCTGACTGAACTTTCTAATTTGCATGACGTTACTGCTCGATTTCTTCGCCTCGTGGGGGAAAAGCCAGTAGAACAATTGGCCTCTGTTTCTATTGATGGCTACGCCATGGAAGATTTATCCAGCGACATTGAGCAAACACTCCTAAATGCGTATCAAACAAATCCAAGTTTCAATGCGGCAATTTACAATATTGACGCACAAAAGTTTGCTGTAGACTCGGCAAAGAGCCGTTACCATCCGCTAGTGAATTTAACGGCGAGTTATGGTGCACAAACGCGCGATGAGGCAGCCCTTAACAACACGATCAGTGAAGCCAACATAGGCGTAAATGTTACCTATAATCTGTACAATGGTGGCGCAGATCGTGCTGCTATTCGACAAGCGTTATCTCAGGTAGATTTAGCCAGAGATTTACGTGACAAAGCCTGTATTGATATGCGCCAAACCATACAGATCGCGAAAAATGATATTGAGAACGTGTCTGAACAACTTCCCTCGTTAAATGCGCATCGGTTGTCTTCAAGCCGTGTTAAGTCAGCCTATATGGATCAATTTACTATTGGGGAGCGTTCACTCCTTGATTTGCTCGATTCCGAAAATGAGTATTATGAATCCAGTCGAGCCTATGTAGAGGCGCAGTTTACCTTAGAAAAAGCAAAAGTAAGACTGCTAGCTGCAAAAGGAAAGCTGGCTCAATCTCTCGGTGTCACAAAGGATGGCGTGCCTGATGTCATGGAAATGGCAGAACAAGAAATTCAGTATGATCCTGCCCATGTCTGCCCAGCAGTTCGCACGTCGTTAGTGGACGATCGAAACATTCTAAAACGAGACTCTGATTTAGATGGCATTATCGATTTGTGGGACGATTGCGTTAACTCATCACCTGGCGCCTTGGTTGACGATTTTGGTTGTGAAGCTTCGCAACCTGCTCCTAGCGCGGCAGATTATACATTGGAAGATGCCGAGGTGGTTGAAACCTTTAAGGTGAATATAGAGTTCGCCTCTAATTCCTCTGAAATATTACCGAATTACCAAGATGCCTTAACGAGTGTGATCGATGCGCTAGAAGCAGACGAACACACAGGGGTAATTATTCATGGACACGCTTCATTAGATGGTGATGCGGCCTACAATCAGAAACTGTCAGAAGCAAGAGCTAACGCGGTTGCGACTATGCTGATGCAAATGACAGATATTGATAATAGGCGCATAACTGCTGTGGGGTATGGAGAAACACGCCCGCTATTGAACGAAGAGTCTGATACAGCTAATGCGAGAAATCGCCGTATTGAAGCAGCCATTATTCAACTTCCCGTTGCTAGCTCGTTCAATTAATAAGGCGTTTTATGTCCCCAGATTTTGAGGAGAACAAGAACCTCGCGTATCTAGAACAGCAAGGTGGTGTGTTGATGGATTGTCTTATCACAATCTGTCAGAGCCACAATTTACAGGTTTCGCGGGTAAGTTTACTAAGTGGATTGCCTCTAGATGATGGCGCTCTGTCACCTTCAGGGTTTGAAAGAGCAGCGAAACGGGCCGGATTAGCGAGTCGTACGGTCAAGCGTGATTTAGAGGAAATCAATAGCGCGCTTTTACCCGCGGTGCTTATTTTGAAAGGCAAGCAGGCATGCGTGCTTCACGACTTCGACGGCAGGCAGGCAAAGGTTTCCTATCCTGAACTTGAGTCTGCTGCGGTTAGTGTGAGTGCCGATGACTTAAGGGCACAACATACCGGATATGTTATTTTTGCTCGGCCCACGATGGATACGTCACTCAATGCCAGTGAAATTAACAAGGCCTCGGTAGGGCACTGGCTTTGGTCGTCTATTCATTCTGCTAAGGGCTTGTATCGTGACGTTATTGTCGCGTCAATTTTCATCAGCTTACTGTCCATTGCCTTACCCTTATTTGTCATGAATGTGTATGACAGGGTTGTTCCCAATGCTGCCATGGAAACCCTTTGGGCGTTAGCGATAGGGGTACTATTTGTATTAGCCGCAGATTTATTATTAAGAATGTTGCGCCAGTACTTTGTGGAGCTCGCGGCAAGTCGGCTAGATGTCACGCTCAGTGCCAAAATAATGGAAAAAGTCCTTTCTATCGATTTAGTGAATCGGCCGGCAAAAAGCGGTGCATTCATCAATAGTTTGCAATCGTTCGAGAGCATTCGTCAGTTCTTTGGCTCGTTAACGTTAGTGGCGTTAGTGGATTTACCGTTCGCATTTATCTTCGTGGTGATTATCGCCATGATTGATTTTTATCTTATCATTCCCATTCTCTTGGGCGCGTCGGCTCTCTTAATTTATGCGCTTAAGGCGCAAAAACTGATGCGCAGTTTATCTGATGAATCTATGGAGATAAGCTCTCGCAAGAGTTCATTAGTGACTGAAAGTGTGATGGGGCTTGAAGATGTAAAAGCCTTTGGTTATCAAAGCAAAACCCAAGCTCTTTGGGAGAAGCAAACTATCTTTTTAGCCAAGGTAAATGCCAAGCTTCGCCTAGTCTCTATGTCGGTGAATAATGCAGCGCTGTGGATTCAGCAAAGTGTTGGTGTGGTTATTATTCTCACCGGTGTTTACCTTATTCTCGATGGTGCCATCACCCAAGGTGGCTTGATTGCAGCGTATCTACTATCAAGTCGTGCCATGGGACCCATTTCCCAAGCTGCTGGACTTCTCGCACAATACCACCATGCAGAAACCGCGAAAAACTCCCTCGACGATATTATGTCACTCACTAGCGAAAGTGGCGGTGATAAAGTCCGAAAGAATAGCGGTGAGCTGAAAGGGAATATCACGTTCAAGCAACTGTGTTTTCGTTATCCGGATGACAATGTGCTGGCGCTTAAAGATATTAATTTCAGCATTAAAAAGGGGGAGCGCGTTGCTATTTTAGGCAAAAATGGCTGTGGTAAATCCACGCTTAATCGAATGCTCATGGCGTTATATAAGCCTGAGTCTGGGCAAATTCTTTTAGATGGAATCGAAATACAGCAATACGATCCTATTCTTTTACGTAAAAACATGGGGTATGTCCCCCAAGATGTCAGCTTGTTCTCAGGCTCTTTGAGAGACAACATTGTACCGTCAGGTTTAAACATTGATGAAGAACGCCTTTGGGAGGTCGCTAAGCAGTGTGGTTTAGCGCAGTTAATTAATAACAGTTCAGATGGCTATAACTTGCATGTGGGGGAACGGGGAAAGTTTCTCTCTGGCGGTCAGCGACAAGCGGTGGCATTAGCACGCGCTTTGGTGCATTCCCCTGCTATTTATATTATGGATGAGCCAACATCTGCGATGGACTCTGCCATTGAAGGCCATGTGAAAGCCTCAATAGCAGAATCGGTCAAGGGGAAAACCTTCATTTTAAATACCCATAGAATGACGCTTTTAGACTTGGTTGAACGGGTTATTGTTATTGAAAACGGTAAGGTCATTGCCGACGGTAAAAAAGAAGAGGTGTTACCTCAATTTAAACCAGCAGCCATGCAGCGGAGGGCAAAATAATGTTCTCTCGTTGGAATAAGCAAATTGCGCTGCAAAAACTGGTTCGCAATTGGCTTGCCCCACCGGCGGGCCAAGATTGGGTGCTAGAAGCAGAATGGGCGCGCATCATGCAAACCCCTGTCAAAGCACGAGGATTACTCTATTGTGTTGTTGGGGTTTTGTTTTTACTTGTCGTGTGGGCGTATTTTGCCGAAATTGACGAGGTCGCCAAGGGCGACGGCAAGGTCATTCCTTCACAACAGTTACAAGTTTTGCAGTCTTATGATGGTGGGATTGTGCAGGATATTTTGGTCTCTGAAGGGCAGCAGGTTAAGCGCGGACAAGTTTTATTGCGGGTGGATCCTACTCGTTATATATCTAGCCTTGAAGAAAACACCACGCAGTTTGGGGCGTTAGCGGCGAAGGTGCAACGCCTGCGCGCATTAACCCAGGGGAGTAATCTGCGGTTTGAAGAATCACTCGCAGAGCAAGCGCCAAACATCGTTGAAAACGAGCGTAAGCTTTACAACTCAAACCTGGCTGAGTTAGATGAAGTGGCGGCAGGGTCGGACAGTCGAATTTTACAACGCCAGCAAGACGTTCAAGAAGAGCGCGCAAACTTATCTCAATATCAAAGTGTTCTTGAATTATCAAAAAAGGAACTGGCAGTTACCAAGCCTCTTCTTGCATCGGGCGCAGTGTCAGAAATAGAAATACTGCGGCTGGAGCGCCAAATTATTGAGTTGGAAGGGTCTATCGCCAAGTCAAAAGTCGCTATTGAGCGTGGACTATCGGCTATCGAAGAAGAGGTCATAAAAAAAGAAGAAAGCCGTCTTCGTCTTATCAACAAATGGAATCAAGAGCTCACCGATGCGGTGGGTGAAATGGCCACGCTTCAACAATCTCAAACCAGTCTTGAAGATGTTGTTTCTCAAGCTGAACTGCGTTCGCCCATCAATGGCACAGTTCAGCGGTTACTGATTAATACGGTGGGAGGCGTTATTACCCCTGGCAGCGCAGTGGTTGAGTTAATTCCCCAGGACGATCAATTAATTGTGGAAGCGAAAGTATCACCCAAAGATATCGCATTTATTCGTGAAGGGCAGCCCGCCATTTTAAAGTTTAGCGCCTACGATTTTACCATTTATGGTGGTATGTCTGCTGAAGTGCAACACATTAGTGCTGATGCCATCACCAACGAAAAAGATGAAACCTACTACTTGGTGCGACTAGAAACGAAGCGCAGCATTGCCGATGAAGGCTTAGAAATTTTGCCTGGTATGATCGTACAAGTTGATATCCTTACTGGAAAGAAAACAGTTTTAAACTATATTTTGTCTCCGCTTTCCAACGTCACGTCTTCAGCATTAAGGGAACGATAAATGAAGCATTTCTTATTAGGGCCTACCGAACAAAATATATCGTCTCATTACTCAGACTGGGTCACGTGTCAGCGTATTCAAGATGTTCACGCAACGCAAGGCGACATGATTTGGATTAGCACGCAGATTAACGAGTGGAAACTAGCGCTTAACCAACTTCGAGAAAAAACGTCAAATTTAGTATTAATGACCTATCGTTACCATCGCCCAGAAATGCAAACCGCACTTCTTCTGGGGGCTAGAGCATACTGCCACGCGCTAAGTAGTGCGTCGTTACTAGAGTCGGTTAGACGGGTACTAGGAGAAGGAGGTTTGTGGCTACCTAGTGAAATGTACGCCACAACACTTTCAGGCGTTTCTAAAACACTGAGCGTACATTCGGAAAACGTCCCTTTAGACACGCTGACAGCCAGGGAAAGAGATACCCTAAATGGTATTTTGAGCGGGTTGAGCAACAAAGAAATAGCGCGTCAATTGGCAATTTCTGAGCGCACAGTAAAGGAACATGTGGGTACACTATTAAATAAGATGGAGGCCAAAGATAGAATTGGCCTCTTACTGAAGTTAGGGGAGTTTAGTCATCTAAAAGATGTTCTATAATTTCAATGTGAGACACTACGCCGTCGATCCCCAATTCCACGAATAATTCTTGTGTATCTGAGCGCTTAATACCGTCCACATAAACCTTGATACCAAAGGTGTGAGCAAGCGAACAAAAGCCTCTAAGAAACGCATGGTTGGCAGAGTTTTCGTCAATGTCAGCCATGAAAGCCGAATCGATTTTAACGTAATTGAGCCCCATCTCTTGAACACGCTTAAGCTGTGAAAAGGATTCTCCCACACGCTTGAGCCCAATTTGGCAACCTATTGCTTTGAGTGTAGAACTTAATAACTCGAATTCTCGGGGGTATCGCGTTGCGGTAGATTCTCGCACCTCAATGCATAATTGCTTCGCCGCGTCGCGGTTCATATTTAATTGAAAATACAACTGCGCCAATGTTTCCTGGTTTAATAAGAACTGTTCTGAACATAAAAATGCGAATTTTGACGGTGTCTTACTGTTATTTATAGTGTTTAACAAGTGCACAAGCGTGGTAAGTTCTAGCTGGGGTAACAACCCTAAATAGCGCGCCCAGTGCGTGTAGTAACCACTTTTTCTTTGCTCCCCATCTATCTCGATACCTGCCCAGCTTTGGTAATGCACCAAGTGTCTGTCGACATCCAGCACTGGATAATTAAATGTTTCTACATCAGCGTGGTCAATCACGCTTTGCAGCATTTTTTGCCACCTCATTTCTTCTACATGGGAGGTATACACGCTAAGTGCCGATTCAATGAACGGTTCCTCCTCATCCTCAAGTTCAGCTTCATCCACCATAGCGTCAAGTCGCATCAATGCGGTGGAATAGTCATCGTCCTCACGTAATTTCACAACCGCTTGATACACTTTAGGGTCGCCTTTTTGGCATAGTTCACTAAGGCATGCACCATGAAGGGCTTCGGCAACCGTTTCAGCGTCATGTGTTTCAGTTAAAAGCACAGCTATTTCATTTTTCTGCAATCGAGCTACTCGGCTGTCGGTGAAGTGGTGGTGATGAAGATTTAAGCTCTCATTAATTTCTTTGATTAAGGACTGAAGACGTTTTTTCCGAGTTTCTGGCTTAGAGCGAAGAAACGCGTCTTTACCTCCAGAAAAGCGAATGAGAAATACGCAGTTAACGCCATCTGTATCCCGAAAGGCCAGCTGCCCTTTTAAAATAGAAATAAAGTACTCGCGATTGGCGAGCCCAGACTCTTCATCAAACTGTGTTCTAAAGCGCATCAGATCTAAACGGGAATTTTCTTCGTTCATGATACGCTCGGAATTACGAGCAAGTTGGTTCATCGCTTTAACAACCCGCTTCAATTCAAGTGTACGAGGAATGCTAAGTTGCACAAAGCGCATCTTGCTAAACAGTTCAGCTTGTTCAACCACCCCGTCGAGGGGGCGCATAATAAGTCGAAGCGCCCAAGCCCCAATAAGTCCAGCGATAAAGCCGACTATAGACAGCCCAACAATTAGGCGTAACGTCGCCCGCCACATCGCTGCTAGTGCAAATGAAGTATCTGTTTGTACAAATACGGAACCGTACTGCCCCCAACCTTCACTCACTTGCGCCATACCTACATCTACTTCCGGGGTGAATAAACGGGCAAACCATCGGGGTGTATTTTCATCTAATTGCACGGGGTGAGTATACTGCGACACAATTTTCCCGTCGCTTTTCACGAGATATATCGACGCGTAATGCCCAATATCGAACTGGGACATAATAAAAAGGTCGAGGGTGTCGTGGTCTTTTTCTAGGTTACTTAGTGTCAACGCGAGCATGCTCGCATTGTCTAAATTTTTGGCGTAAAGTTGCTCTTCGACATAACGTTTAGTGGTAAAGCCGTGAATGGTTACACTGCCTGCAATGGCAACAAAGATAACGACTATAACAGCAAGCCATAACTCTTTTGTTATTGACATAGACTCCTCAGGACGGTCTTCTAATTCCTTCTTTCTTCATGCGCTCAATCACGTTGCGCCACCTGGATAGTCTACTGGTAGAAGTTGATACTTGTTTAGATTTCCCCGGTGCCCATATACCCGCGTCATTAAAACTAAATACGGGTATTAAATCGGTACGTTCGGCACCAGGTAAAATATCGGAAACAAGGCTGTCTAACACTAAAGGGTCTGATTCGGGTGTATCGTAATAACCCAACACCATATGCGCTTGCGTCACTCGGCTTCTACCAATCTTCGCTTTAACATAGATAAGACGAAGTTTAGTACTATCGATACCTAAGTGTAGCAGAGCTACGTATTTTGCAATGGCATAATCCTCACAATCTCCGCGAGAATGACCAATTAATTCGGCTGGGGTTGCCCAATAGTCTTTTTGTTTGAATACAACGTCATCCGTTGCATATTGGATATGGGTGTCAAAAAATTGGTTGATACCTTCCAGTTGTGCGTTGACTGGCAGTCCATTTAGATTGCTCAATACAGTCTGCAACTGTTCTACGTGATTAGCTCTTTGGGCGCCGAATCTTTTTTCTACTTCCTGTTTTAAGATCGGAAACTCTATGGACAAGTGTTCCTTCACGTTTTGCCCAGTCACCATAAGAGCCAAAAATATTAATATATTTGACGCTATTACTGAAAAGGTCATGTGATTTGTTGTTTATTATTATACGAAAGTATAAGTACCATACCGAGAGTATCTACTTAAATATGTATAAATCTTTATACTTATGTATAGGTATACCACGGCCTGCTGATTAAACCAACCGTGAAATACGAAAGGGGCATGTGTTGAGTTCGGCGTTATTTTTTTATAACGAAGTCGTTCTCTTGAATGTTAATGATGACGTTAGCGTCTTTATGGCGAACTTGTGCAGAATTGCTATACGCCGATTCAACGATAAAAACTCCCGGATAAATATTATATTGTAAGTAGGTTTCGCCACGACCATCTGTAAATTGCCGTGTTTGATAAATATATAGCTCATCATTTGGCATTACGCCATTATCTCTGCCTAAAGAAACGGTGACATTTGTATTATTGGCTTGTAGCACCCTACCGGTAAGAGGTTGGCAAGAGGTGGTTTCTTCAAGGTCGACAATGAATTTTGCCACTTGCTTATCAATCGCTTTTCCGTAGGCGGTTGACCAAAACGATTGTGAGTATTCGTCTAATTCAGCAAAGCGATCAAAGGGCCAAGTATCTTGTGTTTGGTATGTTCGTTGGAATAGCTTACCGCCGTTAAGGCCATCGTAAACGGCGACATCAAAAGCGAAATAGCGGGTAGCGTCTTCATCGGCCCAAAAGGCCAACCGAGAAGGGGGTTCTCGGGTCACGCTCAGGTCGGTAATTTCCCCTACTAAAACAAATTGAGCGTCAGCCACTTTTGCTAGCTCTCTAACATTGGCGGGCAACGTAGATGGAGACCAGTAGGTAGTATAAGGTGCAATATAGGACAATTTGGCGTAAGTGCCATGAGTGTCCATCAGCGTAGCTAAGTGACGGGTAAACGCAGCAGGAAAGTCGGCGATTTGTCCATCTAAAAGGTGCTCTCTATTGGCAACAGAGAAATAGCTACTAGCAACGTGCTTGGTGTATTCACTGGCTTTACATATTTGTTCTTTTGGAAATATGTCAGCACGAATGGTAACGGTAACATAGTCGCTATGCCACACTTCATCCACAAGCTCTACTTGGTTTACTTCACCTGTGCTACTAATAGTTATATCTTCGCTTTCTAATAAGCCGTTGGTTAATTGCTGAACACTGTTTATCGATGCGCCAGCAAACAACAGGGCCTGTTTAAGCGCTTCCTCAGTGGCGGCTTTGCGGGCGCTATGTTTATCGCCCTTCATTATAATTGCCTGGCCTTTAGCTTCGTACCAAACGGCATTTACTTGCCCTACATATAATGCCAGTAGGCAAATAAGCGCCATGAATATGCAATGCGAAGACTTATTTTTCTGTGCGAACACAAGCGCCCCTCAGCTTAGTTTTATGTTGCTCTAAAGCATTTTACCTTGCGCTATTGCTCTACCCAGGCAGGGTGGTTGTTGTCCGCACGCACTGGGTGTCAAAAAAGCTTCACCACACAAGGTTACTTTCATATATAGATGAGTGTAAGCGAATAGAGTGCCAAAAATACAAAATGTGATGAAGACAGCGGTCACCATCGGTGGTTTGGTCTCATTTATTAAGTGTCAATTCACTGACTTTCACATTTAGGCGCAAACTTTGCTTTCAGTTTTAGTCACACGTGATAAAGCACGTCAACCGCTTGGCTGTCACCTTGGGTTTAACCTTATCGATGCAGTCAAACTAACTCAGTTCAGTCTATTGCGTTAGCGAGAGTGTGTCAGCGTGAATAATAGCGGTTTATCAGTCAAGTAGGACGGTCATTTTAAGGTTACCAATATGAAAATGGTGAAAAGGCGTATTAAGCATTCGGTGATGTTGCTGACATCAGTCTTGGTTAGCGCCAGTATTTTGTCTGGATGCAGCCTGTTTGTAGACAAACATGTTGAATGGGAAACCGTGGAACCGGAATCTTACCCTACACTGACGGCGGTGGGGTATGCGCCCATTGCTTCTCAGCGTGGAGAAAGCGAAACCGTTAAAATGTTGATGGCAATTAAAGCGTCAAAGTTAGAGGCGTATCGAGAGCTTGCTGAGCAAGTGTATGGGCAACGTATCGAGGGAAGTCAATCACTCTCAAGCCTTGTTGTATCAAATGAAACCTTAAAGGCGTCAGTAGAAGGCGTCATTCGCGGGGCAAAAATTATAAAAAGCTATCCGGTTGGTGAAGATACCTACGCCACAGAATTAGAATTAGACATGCAGCGGGTATACGACATTTACCTTTCAACGGCAAAACCTCGGCGAATTAAAGACATTAAATATTACTAGCCGTTAGCTTCAAGCGTCATGAGAAGAAATAGAAAAAGGGTGCAATATCAATTGCACCCTTTTTCTTTAAAGATCGAGGAGGGTGAAAAATACTAGGCGCTTACACCTGAACCTAAACGCCCACCGTTGGGCTTGCCTTTTTTGTCATAGGTTAGGGATTCTTTTGCGCGCACTTCTAACATAAGATTACGTAAGTGAGTCAGACGAAGCTGACCTTGCTCCACTGCCTTTTGGTTGACACTGGTTTTATACTTACATTCATCTAATATCTGAGCCGCCGATTGCATTAAGCTTTCTGCCTCTTCAGGCAAACTACCCGATTTTTTCTCTGCTTGATAAACGGGCTCAATTTGCCTATCTGCAGCTTGAATCGCTTCAAGTAGCTCGGCTTTTTGTTCCAGCAAACTCGTTAGTGCTTCAGCATCACGGGCACTTATCAAGTGAAGTTCCTGCTCAAGTAGTTGCGCTAATTGAGACAAGTTTTCAACTTGTTGCTGTAATGCTGAGGTAAGTGTGCTGGTCATAATCACCTAACTAAATGTTAATGCAACTGTGGTTAATCGGCGCCAAAAATCTCTGATTCAGCCTTGGCGATTTTATTGGCTAACACTTCAGGGTTAACCTTGTACTCGCCGCTTTGAATCGCTTTTTTAAGACGATCTACTTTTTCCTGATTAACAGGCGCTTCAGTACCTTTTTTCTGTACTTGATTCAATTGTTGCGCAGATTGCGTCAGCGACACCGAATCTTGACGGGGCGCACTTTGCGTCTTTGCAGCGACATCTGACGCTTGCTGTTGAGACTGTTGCGTCTGATTCTGCTGCGAAATTTTTGTATTATCAACGGGTGTTTTTGGTAACCCATTGTTTACATTGTTAATTGCCATAGTCTTTCTCCACTACCTATTCACCTCAGTATATATTATCGGCCCTTCATGCTTTTTCTTTAGGCTTTTTTGAGATGAAAATGCAGTCTTTTAAATCGCTATTTTACAAGTGTACCACGACTTCTTTCGCACTGGCGACTTCGGCTATTACCGTATTTTGACTGCTCGTGTTTGTCACCCTAATTGTATCACCAATGACACCATCTTGTTCGGCGATTCCAGCAGTCTTCACCGCCATAGTGCCAATATGGGCTTTAATGGTTATTCTGTCACCTTTACATACAAAACACAGCATATTTGATTGTATGGCTTGACCATCGACCACTCTACGTTTCATGCGGGCGCCAATTAAACTGTTCAGGTCTGTGAAGGCCGTATATCTTAGGCGCCGAATATCCACATCGGCGAGGGTTAAGTTATCGGCACCTAAAACGGTTCCTGGACTCACTGCACCAGACGTGACAACAATTTGTTTTGTTCTACTAACTTGCGCACTGGTAAAGAGATACCAATCGTTATTTTGACAACTAACACGAACAGAAATATACGACTGTTTGAGTGCTTCGTCTGATGCATAGTACTGAAACCCTGTGGGGCACTGAGGAATACTTATCCTATCGTCTATCTTCACAATACGTATGTCGATGTTAGTATCTTCGTCGCTAGGACTAAGTACTGACATTAAATATTTTTGCGCACCTTGTTGAACTTTTTCATGTAAGTCAGCAGCATTACAAGGGAATGTTGCAATGGAAAACATCATGACAAAAAGTGCATATTGCCATTGTTCTATCGTAAAAAATTTGTGTTTTAAAATATTCATGGCTACTTTTCGTGTTCAGTTACTTAGATATTGTCTATGCTTATCAGATAAGAATGCATGCAATGTTCATTCAAACGGCACAGTAAGGATAACGAAATGGCAATAAGTGTCATTTTTCTGTCGTTTGAACGGCTATTATTTAGTGATATTGTCTATTTTCAATAAGAGAAGGCAATGATCATGCCCAGAATTAAAAAGAGGTGACACATGTCGGGTATTTTGGATTCAGTTAACCAACGCACGCAGCTCGTTGGGCAAAACCGGCTAGAGTTATTATTGTTTAGGTTAAATGGCCGACAGCGCTTTGGTATCAACGTTTTTAAAGTTCGTGAAGTACTTCAGTGCCCACCTTTAACGTCGATGCCAAAGTTGAACACTTTAGTTCGTGGTGTGGCGCATATTCGTGGGCAAACTATTTCTGTCATCGACTTGAGTATGGCGACAGGGGGTCGTCGTATAGAAGACTTGTCAAACGCGTTTATTGTCATTGCAGAATATAATCGCTCCGTACAAGGTTTTTTGGTGGGGGCCGTTGAACGTATCATCAACACAAATTGGGATGCGATTATGCCACCGCCCCAAGGTACCGGCAGAGCAAGTTATCTTACTGCGGTGACAGAAGTAGAAAACGAATTGATTGAAATTCTTGATGTTGAAAAAATCTTGAATGAAATCTCACCACTGAATGCCGATGTAAGTGCTGACGTCGCCGAAGGGCTTACTACCGAAGGTAAAGAAGACAAGATTATCTTTATTGCTGACGATTCTGCCGTGGCGAGAAATCAGGTGAAGAAAGCACTGACAACCCTTGGCCTGGAAATCGAGTTAGCTAAAAATGGACTAGAAGCCTTGAACCGTTTGAAGGAAATTGCCGAAGAGTACGGTGATGTAACAAACCGAGTTGGCGTACTTGTATCGGACATTGAAATGCCAGAAATGGATGGTTACACGCTTACCGCTGAAATAAAAAATACGCCACAGTTACAGAAACTTCATGTGGTTTTGCATACGTCACTGAGTGGGGTATTCAACCAAGCTATGGTACAGAAGGTGGGAGCCGATGATTTCATTGCGAAATTCCACCCCGATGAACTGGCTACGGCAGTTCAGAAATGGCTTATGAAAGATTGTGAATAACGGAGCGGTCAGGGATTGAACAGTAAAGATGTATCCCCGGAGAGTTATCTCAAGTTTAGGCAATTCTTAGAGCAACAATGTGGCATCGTGTTAGGTGAGAACAAACAATACCTAGTTCGAAGCCGCCTTGCCTCGCTTCTCTATAAATTTAATTACCCTAGTACAGATGCACTTATTGACGTTGTGGTAAAAGGCTATGACCGGACGTTATTGCAAAGTGTTATCGATGCGATGACCACAAATGAAACGCTGTGGTTTAGAGACAGTTATCCTTTCGATCTTTTAATCAAAGATCTGTTGCCTAAATTAGCCGAAAAGTCACAAAGAATAAGAATTTGGAGTGCGGCCTGTTCGTCTGGACAAGAGCCTTATTCCATTGCCATGTCTATACTAGAGTATCAAAAACAGCGTCCAGGTGCGTTACGAGGAGGGGTAGAAATTATTGCCACTGACCTGTCCTCGGAAATGCTAGAAAAGAGCGAGCAAGGGATTTATGATGAACTGTCATTGGCGCGTGGTTTATCTCCTCAACGTCGCCAAGCTTTCTTTCAAACTCACGCAAGCGGGCAAATGCAGCTTCGCCCTGAAGTTCGCAGAATGGTGTCATTTAAAAGCTTAAACCTGCTCAGTAGCTATGCCTCATTGGGCAGATTTGATGTGGTATTTTGCCGTAACGTACTGATTTATTTCTCAGCGGAAGTAAAACAAAAGATACTGCAACAAATTGCCGCTCAATTGCAGCCAAGCGGTGTACTATTCCTTGGCGCTTCCGAATCTATCAGTGCCGCCAGTGATTTTTATGCCATGGTTAAATGCCATCCGGGGTTATATTATCAAAAGAAATAATGCCTTTAAGTTTATGATTTAAAGGTGTTTGTTTCTCTAATTTCTTGCCAGTTCCGTATCTTACCTCTCGCTCATTCTTTGAACTGGCATTTACCTTGCTAGTAAATCTTCGTTAATAGCTAATTTTGTTGTATGCGGTATACAACAGCATTTTGCAGTTAGGAGTTTTATCATGGCAATTAATCTCGACAAGCTCGTTGGGTTCCATCAATCAGCCCTGTCTATTCGTACGGATAGAATGGAAGTGATTGCTGGCAACTTAGCGAATGCGAATACGCCGGGTTACAAAGCCAAAGACATTGATTTTAATAAAGCAATGGAATCCGCCATGCAACGGTCGGAAGGCACACGTACCTTAGGCGGCAATAGCCTGCTTAAAACTCATGAAAATCACTTAGGTGGAAGCAGCACCTCTGTTGCATCAAATTTTGAAATGCAATACCGCGTACCTACGCAGCCTGATACCGGCGATGGAAATACAGTAGAAGTGCAAGCCGAAAGAAATCGCTTTCTTGACAACGGCCTTCGCTACCAAGCTAGCCTTGAGTTTCTCAACGGTAAAATCAAAGGCATGAAAAAAGCCCTTAGTTCTGGAGGCCAGTAGCCATGAGCTTATTTAATGTAATGTCAATTTCTAGCACAGGAATGGAAGCTGAAAATGTTCGCCTTAATACCACGGCAAGTAACATCGCCAACGCGAATACGGTAAGCAGCAGTTATGACCAAACCTACCGAGCACGCCACCCAGTATTTGCCACAGAGTTGCAGCAGGCTATGCAAGATCAGTCGAAGGGAGCAGGGGTATCTGTGCGTGGTATCGTTGAGAGTGATGCGCCATTGCAGGTGGAATATGCCCCTCATAATCCCATGGCGGATGCAGATGGGTATATCTACAAGCCAAATGTGAATATTGTAGAAGAAATGGCAAACATGATGTCAGCGTCTAAAGCTTATGAAACCAATGTTCAGGTTGCCGATACCACTAAACGAATCTTTCGTCGTGTATTGCAATTAGGCCAAGGGCAATAACTTGCCGGTTAGGTAATTGAGGAATCAAACGTGGATACGATTAATAACAGCGGGCTCGACACCGACCTTTATTGGCAGGAAGAAACCGTCAAGATTGCAGATGGCACTGAACAACAGTTATCGCAAGAAGACTTCTTTGCAATGCTTACAGAACAGTTAGCGAACCAAGATCCCACTGCACCCGTGGATAACGATCAAATGGTTGCGCAGATGACATCATTCACTATGGCGGATGGTATTTCGCAATTAAACGATAAGTTCGAATCGTTTGCCGCCTCCATGACGTCTAATCAGGCGCTACAAGCATCCAGCCTTATAGGACAGAACGTATTGGTTCAGGGCAATATTGGACACATGGCAGCGCAAGGTGATGGGCTTTCAGGCGTAGTTGTGAATGAGCAAACCGTTCAAAACATGAAAATAAATATTGAGAACCAGTATGGAGAGGTGATTAAAACCATAGATGCTGGAACCCAAGCCGCAGGCAATATCGCATTTGAGTGGGACGGGAAAGACACTCAGGGGAATGATATGCCTGAAGGGGATTATGTCATTACCGCAACCGGTGAAGTGGATGGTGAAAACACCCAATTGTCTACAGCAGTTAATCGTCATGTAGGCAGCGTAAGCCTGGCCGGTAGCGGACAGGGCGTCATTTTAAATTTGGCTGGTGATGTCAGTATCAATCTTGATGACGTCATTCAGATAGGCAGTTAGTAGGAGAACAACCCATGTCTTTTAATATCGCACTTAGCGGCGTAGCTGCTGCTCAAAAAGATTTAGATGTAACCGCAAACAACATTGCTAACGTTAATACCGTTGGCTTTAAAGAATCACGGGCAGAGTTCGGTGACGTGTACGCCACTTCGTTGCTCGCAGGAAGTAAAACAAAAGTGGGCGACGGTGTGTTAACCCAAGATGTTGCCCAGCAATTTTCTCAAGGTAGCTTACAGTTCACCAATACTGCACTTGATTTAGCGATAACAGGTAACGGCTTTTTTGCCACAGTGCCAGATGAAACATCCCGTGATTTCTCTTTCACACGGGCAGGTCAATTCAAATTGAATGATGACAACTATGTGGTAAACAGCAACGGTGATTTACTACTAGGCTTCCCCGTTAATTCTGATGGTACCAGCTCATCAGTGGCACTAAGTACCACTGAGCCGGTATTGATCCCAGACTCATCAGGCTCACCTGCACAAACTTCCGAAGTTGATATAAGAATGAATCTTCCGGCGAGTGATGCGGGTGTGGAAGCTGCCCAGTTTGATCCGGAAGACCCGTCTACTTACAACGCCGCGACATCAGTCACCGTGTATGATTCACTGGGTGACTCACATGTTATGACTTACTATTTTGTGAAAGATGATTCTGCCACCAACGAATGGTATGTCGCGACAGCTGTAGATGATCAACTCGTTAATTTACAAAATGAAGATGGCACCACGTCAACACCTGGTGATGTGGGTGTGCATTCATTAGGGACAGCGACGGGTAACGATGTGACTGCCGCGAAGTTAATCTTTTCTGATGGCGGTGATTTCGTTGGCATCGAAAACCCAGATGGCAGCACCAATCCTGATTACACGTTAAATACTGAAGCACTTGCCAGCGTATTATCAAACGGTGCCGATCCTACTCAAGAAATTACCATCGACTTCAACCTTGACCCCGATGAAGCCACCGTAAATGAGCCTACACAGTATGCGTCAGCGTTTGAAGTGACTTCATTAGAGCAAGATGGTTTACCAGTAGGGCGACTGACGGGGATTGATATTGGTCCGGATGGATTAGTACGTGCCACATTCTCAAACGGGACTTCAGAGCCCATTACACGTGTTGCTCTCGTGCGTTTTGCCAATGAACAAGGGTTAACTCAGCAAAGCAGCACAGAATGGAAAGAGAGTATTCTATCGGGTGAAGCACTTGCTGGGGAAGCCACAACAGGTACCTATGGTGAAATTAACTCATCAGCGCTAGAGCAGGCCAATGTTAACTTAACCACCGAGTTGATTGATATGATTATTGCCCAGCGTAATTTCCAAGCCAATTCTCGTGCCCTTGAAGTGAATAACTCTCTGAATCAAACTATCTTGAATATTCGATAAATAGTCACTCTTCAAAAAAGCCGCAGATTACTGCGGCTTTTTTATATCTTTCATTTTTTGTACATATTGGCATCGGCCTTGCAAAACCTGTGTATGGTTTAACCAGAGTCAAAAGTCAGTCATGGACAAACTTCTCTACATAGCAGCAAGCGGTGCCTCTCAAGACCTTTTAGGGACTGGGATTAGGGCAAATAACTTAGCCAATGCACAAACCACGGGTTTCCGTGCTCAGCTAGAGCAGGCAAGAGCAATGCCGGCGTACGGCGAAGGTTTGCCGACCCGCGTTTTTTCTATGACAGAAAGCCCTTCTAATAACTACGAATCAGGCCCCATGATACAAACGGGGCGTGACCTTGATGTAGCGATTCAAGGTGATGGTTGGTTTGCCGTTCAAGATGAAAATGGCCAAGAAGCCTATTCTCGTGATGGTAACTTCAAACTGGGCGACGACGGAATTTTGACAGATATCCATGACCGCGTGGTTTTGGGTGACAATGGTCCAATATTTTTGCCCGTTCCTCTAGATAATCTCAACATTGCCGCCGATGGCACTTTGTCTATGCGCCAGCTAGGCGCCCCAGCAAATGTTATTGAAGATATTGGTCGGTTGAAGCTAGTCAGCCCCAATTATGCGGATATGGAACGGGGTACCGACGGTTTATTTAGAATGGAAGACGGCACACTGGCACCCGCCAATGCGAATGTAAAAGTGATGTCGGGCATGCTTGAAGGTTCGAATGTAAACGCTGTGGAAGAGATGGTCGATATGATCAATTTACAGCGTCACTACGAGTTACAGGTAAAGGTTATGAAGCAAGCCGAGGAGTTGGATACTCGCGGCAATACCCTGCTTCGCATTTTATAATTGTTTTTTAGTGACGTTGTG
This sequence comes from Alteromonas australica, assembly GCF_000730385.1. Classification (NCBI taxonomy): domain Bacteria; kingdom Pseudomonadati; phylum Pseudomonadota; class Gammaproteobacteria; order Alteromonadales; family Alteromonadaceae; genus Alteromonas; species Alteromonas australica. The sequence continues at coordinate 1,127,648 of NZ_CP008849.1, forward strand.
GATAACTGCAACGACGGGAGGTTTATATGCACCCAGCATTGTGGATTAGTAAAACAGGTTTAGATGCTGCACAGACTGATGTTGCCGTTGTCTCTAACAACCTGGCCAACGCATCAACGGTGGGCTTTAAAAAGGACCGTGCCGTATTTGAAGATCTACTTTATCAAAACATAAACCAGCCGGGTGGTCGCTCTTCGGCGGATACTGAGCTCCCGTCAGGTTTAATGTTAGGTTCGGGCTCTAAAGTAGTGGCAACCCAAAAAGCCCATACTCAAGGGAATTTGTTGACCACCGAAAATGCCTTGGATATGTCTATCCAAGGGCGCGGGTATTTTGAAATATTACAACCTGACGGCACCATTGCATATTCTCGAAATGGTCAATTCTCATTGAATGATCAAGGTCAAATTGTGACATCGGGTGCTGGCTTCCTTTTGCAACCAGAAGTGGCTGTTCCCGAAGATGCGCAACAAATCACGATTTCACAAGATGGCGAAATTAGCGTGTCTGTGCGTGGCGAGGCTGAACCTCAAGTTCTTGGGCAAATGAATATTTCGGATTTTGTTAACCCCACAGGGTTACAGCCTATTGGTCAAAACCTGTTTGTAGAAACCGCTTCCAGTGGTGCACCTATCCAAGGCGTACCTGGCTTGCAAGGGCTGGGTTACATTTCTCAAGGTACGTTAGAAACGTCGAACGTTAACGTCACAGAAGAACTGGTAAACCTTATCGAAAGCCAGCGTTTGTACGAGATGAACTCCAAAGTGATTTCATCGGTTGACCAGATGCTTGGTCAAGTCATTCAGCAGCTATAGCAGGTAACGTGATGAAACGTATTCTGGCACTTTCTGTGGCGATAATAACTTTAGGGGGCTGTGCAAGTACAAGCCAACCTCCTGTTGAAGCGAATGATCCTTCTTTCGCTCCAGTGGTACCGGATTACCCCCGTGAGACGATTGTAGAAGACGGCTCTTTGTTTCGCTCTTATATGGCAAACAGCCTTTATTCTGATGTAACAGCGCGCAGAGTGGGTGACATCATTACCGTGGCGCTCAGCGAAAGTACGTCAGCGAGTAAATCGGCTGACACCACTACCGCGAAAGACTCTTCCGTGAATCTAGACACCATTACAGGGTTAGGCGGTCAAGCGGTGAATATTGGCGGGCAATCTATTCAATTAGGCATCGGTTCTTCCAGTGATTTTTCTGGTGATTCGGCGGCGAATCAAAGCAATAGTTTGTCGGGGGCCATTTCTGTCACCGTGGTTGATGTACTGCCGAACAATAACCTCGTTATTCGAGGCGAGAAGTGGTTAACCCTTAATCATGGTGATGAATACATTCGTCTGACTGGCATTATTCGTCCGGCGGACATTAGTCCGGAAAACGAGATCGTTTCAACCAAAGTGGCTAATGCACGGATTCAGTATTCTGGTACAGGTTCCTTTGCGCGCGCGCAAGAAAGAGGCTGGTTAACCAAGTTTTTCGATTCAACTTGGTGGCCGTTGTAAGCCAATTGGAGAGTGAGTATGCGTTTATTTATTGTTGTTCTTACCGCATTAAGCCTTTTTACGCCGCACCTAGCGAGTGGTCAGCGCATAAAAGATTTAGCCAGTATTCAAGGTGTACGAAGTAACCAATTGGTGGGTTACGGCCTGGTGGTGGGGTTACCGGGAACGGGTGAGCAAAGCCCGTTTACCGAGCAAAGCTTTCGAACCATGTTAAGTAATTTCGGTATCAGCTTAGATGCCAACACCAAACCAAAAATTAAAAATGTGGCTGCGGTTGCGGTTCACGCTGAGCTTCCGGCCTTTTCGAAACCCGGGCAAACCATTGACGTTACAGTGTCATCTGTGGGTGAAGCCAATAGTTTGCAAGGCGGAACGCTTCTTCAAACCTTCTTAAAAGGTGTGGATGGAAAAGTATATGCCGTGGCACAAGGCAGTTTGGTGGTGAGTGGTTTTGGAGCACAAGGCGGTGACGGATCACGGATTGTGGTTAATACCCCTACTGTTGGGCGTATTCCCAACGGCGCGATGGTGGAGCAATCTGTACCAAGCGGTTTCGCGAATGGCGATTCGCTTACGCTGAATTTACACCGCCCCGACTTTTCTACAGCAAAGGCTCTCGCAGATACGATCAATGAACGTTTAGGTGCACAGCCGGATAAAGGGTATGTAATAGCAACCCCCATTGATGCAGCGTCTGTACGTGTTTCTGCGCCCCGTGATGTTGGGCAGCGCGTGGGCTTTTTAGCGACACTGGAAAATTTTGAATTTACGCCGGCTGATGCGCCTGCGCGGGTAGTGATAAACAGCCGAACAGGCACTATCGTTATTGGCAGTCAAGTGCGATTACTGCCTGCTGCCATTACCCACGGTGGGTTAACCGTTACCATTGCTGAAAATCAGCAAGTTTCTCAACCCAATGCCTTTGCTGACGGAGAAACTGTGGTTACAACTCAGTCAATTATCGATGTGGATTTGGCCGATAGCCGCATGTTCAAGTTTGAGCCCGGCGTGACATTAGATCAACTGGTTAGAGCGGTGAACGAAGTGGGCGCAGCGCCGGGAGATCTTATGGCAATTTTAGAAGCCCTTAGACAAGCTGGCGCATTGCGCGGTGAATTGGTGATTATCTAATGGACGGGTTAGGGTCTAAGTCACAGCTAGACATGGCAAGAAACGTTCATGATCTCGGCAGTATTAATAAGATGCGAGAAGCTATCGCGTCAGGTGACGAGGATGTGTTGCAAGAAGCAGCACAGCAGTTTGAAGCTATTTTTGTGCAAATGATGCTGAAATCCATGCGTAAAGCGCAAGATGCACTAGCGGATGAAAACAGCCCATTTAACTCTGAACAAGTGAAGTTCTATCGTGATATGCACGATCAGCAATTGGCGGCAGACTTAACGTCAAACGGCGGCATGGGATTAGCCGATATTATTGTAAAGCAGATGGGGCATTCTGAGGACAGTTACCAGCCAGCCAGTACCATTCGAAGCGACGGTAATTTGAGTTCACTAAACAGAGGTCGAGTTGAGCAGACTGAACACGCTCAGGAAAGCGTACTTGTATCAGAGTCTAAAGGCACTCGCGCCGCAATTAAAGACAGTATGTTTGAGAGCCCAGAGGATTTTGTCAGCACTTTACAGCCCTATGCTCAAGAGGTAGCCGAAAAATATGGCTTAGACGCCAAAGCCATTATTGCACAGGCGGCGGTGGAAACAGGGTGGGGGCAGTTTGTCATACACAATTCAGATGGCACGAGTTCACATAACTTATTCGGTATTAAAGCGAATTCACAGTGGCAAGGTGATCAGGCTGTTGTTAGTACACTGGAATTTAACGGGCATATACCTGAAAAACAGAAAGCCGCGTTCCGTTCGTATTCCTCACTGGCCCATGCCATGGATGATTATGGCAAATTCATTGCTACTCAACCTCGATATAAGCAAGCGGTAGCGCACGCACAAGATGCCGGTAAATATACCCAAGCGTTGCAAGATGCGGGTTATGCCACCGACCCAGAATACGCAAACAAAATTATGTCTGTTTACCACAGTGACAGGCTCAATGGCTTAATGCCCTAAGGCGGAGGAATTCAGATGAGCGTTGATTTATTTTCTCTCGCCACCAGTGGCGTTAATGCTAGCAGTAAACTGCTTCAAACCACCAGTAACAACATAGCAAATGTTAATACGGACGGGTATGTACGCGAGCGTACAGAACTTAATAATAGCCAGGTGTTTGGCGTAGAAATTGGTAATACAGAGCGAATTATTAACGTGTTTGCGCAAAACCAATTGCGTCGTGATATCACCTTGGTAGGTGAGTTAGAATCTTACTCCTCAAAAACAACGGCCATCGACAATCTACTTGCCAGTGAAGCTAACTCTCTCTCACAAGGAATAAGTGACTATTTTGCAGCACTCCAAACCGCCGCGGATGATCCTACAAACCTAGCCTCTCGCGAACAAGTTTTGGGTAAAAGCGAATCTTTATATCAGCGAATGAAGACCATTTCTGATTACATGATAGAAAAAGAGGAAGAGCTCAATTTAGAGTTTACTTCTATGGTCAACCGAGCGAATAGCCTTATTGCTAATATTGGCGAGTTAAATAAAAATATTGTTATCGCTAAAGGAAACAGTACCAGCGATGAGCCCAGTGCATTATTAAATGAGCGTGATCAAGCTATCGATGAGTTGGCGTCGATTATGGCCATTAACGTCAATGATAGCCAAAGTCAAAATGGCGCTGTGACGATCAACCTCATTACCGGTGAATCTCTGGTCTTGGATAATGGCGCATTTAATTTATTTGAATTAAATAGCAACGGTGATGTGACATCAAAAGAGCTTAAATTAGAAACTGATTTTGGTTCAGACACCAAAGGAGATGCCTCTGTACCTGTGGTGGAAAATGATCTAGGTGGTGCGCTGGGAGGGCTATTTAGGTATAGGAATGATGTGCTTGGTCCAGCAATGCGTGACGTAGGGCAGTTATCAGTGGCATTTGCAGATGCCATGAATACCCAAAACAAATTAGGCATGGACCTAGATGGCCAGCTCGGTACTAATATTTTTGATATTCCTAGCTTCACGGCGCTTACAACGGAAACCGGCGACTTCCAAGTGACAGGGCAGCTCATTGAAGGCAAAGGCAGCGAGTTAACCGACGCAGATTATCTTATTGAAATTGATGCCGTGGACGCATCTGGCGTACCGACTTCCATTATCGTATCAATGATCAACCCAGATGGCACCGTGCAAACCGATGGTGCGGGTAATGATCTTGTCAGCACAATGGCGGTGAGTGCTGGTTACAATGAATTGCCGGGTGGAATTGAGGTGGAGTTTTCTGGCACGAGTAATTACGAAGAAGGGTTTCAGTTTTTACTTCAGCCGACGAAGAATATAGCGTCTTCAATAACGCTTGCGACTCAGCGCCCTGAAGATTTAGCGTTTGCATCACCAATACGCGCCCAGGCCGATGCAACAAATTTAGGTAGTGCAAATGTCTCAGGGGTAGAAGTGACCAATACCACGGTGGGGGACTCAGGATTTGATGGGTCGGGAGGCCTAATCAGCTCTGCGCCAGCGCAAGTTTATTTTACCGCTGAAGATACCTATGAAGTATTAGATGCAAGCGGCACAACGTTGGCAACGGTCACGGGGACAACTAACCTAAATAATTTGCTCGCTCAGGCTGGATTGACTTCGGATCCTGGCTACGACTTTAGCCTTGATGGTGTCCCAAAAGCCGGAGATAGTTTTTCTATAAGCTACAATACCGATGGTTTTAACGACAACACTAATACCCTTGCGTTGGCTTCGTTGCAAAACGACCCTCTCGTGCAAGTGAGCAGTGAGTCATCAAATACACCACGCACTTTTCAAGATGCTTATGCGTCTATGGTTGGACGAATTGGCGAAGACGCCGCCATGGCTAATGTTTCATTGGAATCTGCCGAAGCTATGAAAGTGCAATCTGAAAACTGGTTTGAATCTGTATCTGGCGTAAGCTTAGACGAGGAAGCGGCGAATTTGATTAAGTACCAGCAAAGTTATGCAGCGGCTGCGAGAATTTTATCTACGGCGCAAGAACTGTTCAACACCATATTACAGTCGGCGAGGTAAGCATTTATGCGTATATCAACAAGTCAAATCTACGATCAGAATATTCGTTCTATCATGAATAACCAAGAAGACTTGGTTAAAACTCAAGAGCAACTTGCTACCGGTAAACGCATTATTACCCCGTCAGATGATCCTGTAGGCGCTGCGAAAGTGTTGCGACTGACAGAAGAAATAGATGAGCTGGAACAATTTCAGCGTAACAACGATTTGGTGACCGGCTCTCTTGAGCAACAAGAAGCTGTACTTACAAATATAACCAACTCAATAAACCGTGCCAGAACCTTAGTTGTGCAAGCTGGGTCGGGAATATTGTCAGATCCTGATAAACGTGCGATTGGGGCTGAATTGGAACAGATTAAGCTCGAAATTTTCGATTTAATGAACACGCAAGACGCTGATGGCAATTACATCTATGCGGGTTACCAGTCTGCCAACCAGGCATTTACCTACAACCCCGCTGCGACGGGTAACGCAATAAGCTTTTCTGGGGATGCGGGAGTGAGCTTTATTCAGCTTTCCAACAGTTCCACTATACAATCTACCAGTAACGGTTATGAAGTATTTGAAAATGTATTATCCCGCTTTAAGTTCTCGGTAACCAGTGACACGGTTTCTAGTTTATCAAATGCGACTGTCTCAGAGCAGGGCACTTTCGATACTTTCTTTAACAAAAACTATGACCCTGTTACCAGTGCGAATAATGATTACCAAATTACGTTTTTAGCTTCTGGGGAAGCCCAGTTGACTAACGTAGGTACAGGTGCCGTCGTTGATACAGTGGGTTTCGAGTCTGGGAAAGCGTTTACCGTAAAAGGAATGCAGTTTACCGCTTCTGCTGTCGCTGGCGACACCATAGAGTTTTCCTTAGATGCGCCAGAGAAAAAGAGCATGGCGCAAACGCTTCATGAAGTGCAAGAAATACTCATGGATAGCACCATTGATAATAGTGCGTTACAAGAAGCTATTGCTGACTCTCTCGTCGGTTTAGACAACGGCTTAGAGAAGATTTCACTTGAGCGGGCATCCATTGGTAGTCGGCTAAATATTGCCGAGTCTACCTACGAAAGTAACTTAGACATGGAAATCGCAGCTAAATCGTCCCGTAGTGCGATTCAAGATGTGGATTATGCAGAAGCGTCCAGTGAATTTGCTAAACAAGAAACGGCACTAGAAGCCGCATTGGCGTCTTTTCCTCAAGTGTCAAACCTGTCGCTATTCAATTATATTTAATCATCCACGCTGATGCCCTGACCTGTTTTCGCTTAACAGTGCAGGGCGTTTAGACCTGATATTTCAGCTAAATAAACTCGGGTTGATTTGTCAATATGTGAGGAATAATACGACAAATAAAGGGTGTCGCCATCTATAACCATGCCGGGGTAACTGTTATCTCCACCACTTGGTAAGGTAAGCAAAACAGACAGTTGAGCCGACCCTTTTTCTAGCGACCAAATTTTCGTCGTTGAAACTTCACCATCCCAATCTCTTCCTGCCACTAGATAATGCGTTTCTGATAGTGCATACATAACTGGCCCGCCAATGTAACAACCTAAATCTTTCCAAGTCCAAGAAGTATAAGGCGGGGAGGATTCACCGAGCATCGCGGAATAAGAGTCAGCATCACGTCTCACTACTGCGGTGGCGCTGCCATTTTGAGAAAATAAAATATGACTCTCGTTGGGGTAGCCTAATTGATGGGTTGCAAGTGATAGCGCATGATCTGTGACTAAATCCATTTGTTTATTAGGGTGCCCAGCGTATAAATCTATTCTGTTTTTGCCTCGGTTATAGGCAAAGCCGTAAGCTGTGTGATTGAAAAACGTTAGGTTCCATAGCCACCAGCCCGGTTTTCCAAAAGAATGTGGGCCAGACCACGACATGCCCGTCGTAGTATGAAAACTCACCATATCCGTTGAAATACTGCCGGTAGTCGGACACTTTCGTTTCGCATAAGCGGTTAAATATAATACCTCACCATCGAAACTGAATTTAGGATCTCTTAAATCCGTGTCTGGCACCTGTAAGTGTTGATAGTGCTTTTCTTTGCTCAATAGCGAGTATTTAACAATGACGATTTGCCCATCAAGGCTGACATGATCGCATGCTTGACGATAACAACAGAAAACGGCAGTTAAATGTTTCTCGAAGGGCGACGCAATAAGATCGGTAAAGGCACAGTGCGGTGCCGGGGCGGAAATACGTTCTACACTGTTTAGAGTTAGTTTATTTTTCACTCAATATCCTTTTAAAAACGGATGCTTAGAAGATAGTAGGTGGCAAATATCATCCGCGCTACGGCAATTTTCGTAAATTTTTCTAAAGGCTTTGCTATTTACGTCGATACAAACACTGAGAGAGCCAGTTCATCAATTACCCCTCAGGTGTTGGTGACTACTAAAATGAAACGCCGGTTCACGCCGGCAGCCAGCACACGCTGGACTGAGAGTGTAGGAGAGACTTTATGTCTATGTTCGTAAATACCAATGTTTCCTCATTGAATGCCCAGCGTCAATTATTTGATGTAAGCAACTCTTTGAGCACGTCATTTGAACGTCTGTCTTCAGGCTTCCGTATCAACAGCGCTGCTGATGATGCTGCTGGTCTTCAGATTACCGATAGAATGACATCGCAAGTTCAAGGCTTAAACCAAGCCGTTCGTAACGCAAATGACGCAATATCACTGTCACAAACTGCTGAAGGTGCATTGTCTGAAACGACCACTGCGCTACAGCGTATTCGTACGTTAGCGGTACAATCACAAAACGGTATCAACAGTGATTCAGACCGTGAAGCGCTACAAAAAGAAGTGGATGCACTTCGCACAGAAATTTCACGTATCGCCACCACTACCCAATTTGCAGGTGTAGAGGTACTTTCTGGTGAATTCTCGGCGAAATTCCTGGTCGGTGCAAACTCAGGTCAAACCATATCTGTGAACCTTTCAACTCAAGCGCTAACCCGAGCAAATGTTCAGGGTTTTAGTGCAACAGGTTTAGGCCTTACTGGTACAGGTAATGACGTGTTAACCAGTGAAAATGCGTCATCAATGATGGCGTCAATTGACAACGCAATTTCTGCAATTGGTGGTTTACGCGCTGATTTAGGTGCACTACAAAACCGTTTTCAGTCAACAATTCGTAACTTAAGCAACATATCTGAGAACGTGGCAGCTGCACGCTCGCAAATCAAAGATACTGATTTTGCAACTGAGACGGCAAACTTGACTCGTAACCAGATCATTCAGCAAGCAAGTACTACTATCCTTTCTCAAGCGAATCAGCGTCCGCAATCGGCTCTCTCGCTATTAGGTTAATGCTTCAACCATGATGAGTCAGGAGGTAGTGAAATTTCCGGCTTAATTTGGCAAAAAGACCAAACTTCGTTTGGTCTTTTTTTTGTTTAAATACCTCATCTCCCCACCTTTTTTAGACTCGCCGAAAAAAATGACTAAAAATGCTAAAGGAATTCTCTTTTCTTGACGATAACAAGTACAAAGGGGAAGAACACAGTGTTTTAAACCTTTAGTGACGAAAAATTGGCATTAATTCATTGTAAAGAATATTAAAGCGTTATCTTTGTTGTGATTTTTGTCTACATAATACTATGAAATACAAAAGGTTAATTTTTAAAAATTATTTCTAAAAAGTTCTAAAGGAATAATTAGTCTTAGCCGATAAAAAGATAAGTTTGCAGGAAGTTGGTAGAGCTGCTGACAGGCGAGAATGAAGCCAGGAGGTAGTGAGAGGTTTGAGGTCTGGAACAACAAACCCACCGGCCAGCAAACGAGAAGGTAACTTCTCGGTGTAGCAATACTTTGAAGGGGGTGACCCCGCAAAGCGTCAGAAAAACATCTGACTCAATTGTTACAGCAAAACTTATACCAAAATATTTTAAAACACGCGCAAATAATAAAACCAATAGCGCAACACTCTAATCTGTTAGGAGAGTCTCATGAGTTTATTCGTAAATACCAATGTGTCATCACTGAATGCGCAAAGACAATTGTTTACTACTGGTAACAACCTTAATACCGCTTTTGAGCGTTTGTCATCTGGCTTTAGAATTAATAGTGCTGCAGACGATGCTGCTGGTCTTCAAATTACCGACCGTATGACATCGCAAATTCAGGGACTAGATCAAGCTGTTAGAAATGCAAACGACGGTATTTCACTTGCGCAAACCGCAGAAGGTGCAATGTCTGAAACGACTACCGCGCTACAACGTATTCGTACCCTAGCTATTCAATCTCAAAACGGCATTAATTCTGATGCTGACCGTGAAGCACTGCAAAAAGAAGTTGATGCGCTTCGTACTGAGATTTCACGTATAGCAACGACTACGCAGTTTGCTGGCGTTGAAGTTTTATCAGGTGCTTTCTCAGCGCGTTTCTTAGTGGGCGCAAACTCAGGTCAAACGATTTCGGTTAATCTTTCATCTCAGGCATTAGTGCGCGCTGGTGTTGATGGGTTCAGTGCGACAGGTCTTGGAATAACGACTTCTGACGTGTTAACTGAAACTAATGCCTCTGCATTGCTAACTTCCGTAGATAATGCCATCTCGGCAATTGGTGGCCTGCGTGCAGATTTAGGTGCTTTACAGAATCGTTTCCAATCAACAATCAGAAACTTAAGTAACATTTCTGAGAACGTATCAGCGGCAAGATCGCGCATTAAAGATACGGATTTTGCCACCGAAACGGCAGAGTTGAGCCGTAACCAAATCCTTCAACAGGCGAGTACAACTATACTTGCTCAGGCGAACCAGCGTCCACAAGCTGCGCTATCGCTACTAGGTTAATTTCTATTAGGCGTTTAATGGGAAGGAGTTGAGAGGCCATCCCCCAAGAAAGGTTGGCGGCCAATAAGGCCGCCCCTTTTAAGAAAATGCCGACTAACAGGACTAAGAGTGTAGAAGTGTTGGTTGAGAGGCCAGTTTATCCTACTAAGTACGCTGCCAGCCGACAGAAACTGAATTTGCTCAATCTCCTAACGTGAGCAAATTGGCCGAGATTTATGTCTCGGCCTTTTTTTGTTTTTCACCGAAACATCCCGCCAATTTCAAGCTTTCCACTGAGCAATATCGAAAGCTCAATTTTTAAATGCATGATAAATGCCAATATTAAACATATGCATTAATCACAACGCTACCAACCCCTGGGCTTTTTCTGATGACAGCCTGCCGATATTCATGAAAATTCATCATGGCCGTACCACACATGCCGAACATCAGCATAATAATAGGGTTTTCTCGTGGAATAGAAAAGACTGTGTCTATGGCTTTTACTCACCAGCAAGCCGTTTCTTGCGCCTTTTCCAACTAAAGTTTATTAAATTTTTATTGATTTAAATTATTTTAAATCAATGGGTTATGCATGCTCTTTGTTTTTCTTTCAAAAAAAATCAAAAAAAAGCTAAAGAAGTTAAAGTGTTGGCCGATACCTTTAGTTGAGGGGTAATTTAATTTACTTATTGAGAGGGATTGGTAGGGAGTAGTGACCCAGCCAATTTGAACTGGTTGGATTTAATGGTAGCACTGTCTCCATCGAATCCCTAGGAGGTAATCTAATGTCTTTATTTGTTAATACTAATGTATCAGCGCTAAACGCTCAACGTCAGCTTTTTGACGTGAATGATCGTTTAAATACATCTTTTGAAAGATTGTCATCTGGGTTTAGGATCAACAGTGCAGCAGACGATGCAGCAGGTCTTCAAATTTCAGATCGTCTTACGTCACAAGTACAGGGCTTGAACCAAGCTGTACGTAACGCGAATGACGCCATTTCTCTAACACAAACTGCCGAAGGCGCACTGGGTGAGGTAACCACAAGCCTACAACGCATTCGCCAGTTAGCGGTACAATCTCAAAACGGGATCAACAGTGACTCAGACCGTGAAGCGCTTCAAAAAGAAGTGACTGCACTACGTACTGAAATTTCTCGTATTGCGACCACCACACAGTTCGGTAACGTGAATGTACTCGACGGCAACTTCTCTGCAAAGTTTTTAGTAGGTGCTAACGAAGGCCAAACTATCTCTGTGAATTTATCGTCGACTAACCTTGGTCAAATTGGTGGTTTTAGTGCCACCGGCTTGGGAATTGTCAGTAACGATATCTCAACTGCCGACGGTGCTTCGGCGCTGCTAGGTGATGTTGATGCGGCAATTTCGGGTATTGGTGCGGTTCGTGCGGATTTAGGTGCGCTTCAAAACCGTTTCCAGTCTACCATTCGCAACTTGAGTAACATCAGCGAAAACCTATCTGCTGCACGTTCGCAAATTATGGATACAGACTTTGCCTCTGAAACGGCCGAGTTAACGCGAAATCAGATTGTTCAGCAGGCATCAATATCTGTACTAAGTCAGGCAAACCAGCGTCCACAAGCTGCGCTATCTTTGCTTGGATAAGCTATAATACAAACTAACCTTAGTTGAGATGTAACGGGTGCTTGCTGAATGGCGGGGGCCCGTTTTGTCGTTTCATAAGGGGGAATATACGTATGGATATAGTCAATAATCAAAGTGGCCAAGATTTTGCTATTAAAAGTAGTTTAAGTAATAGCAATAAAAACATATCTGTTGCGGCTGATGACGAGTCTCAAGTAAGCAAAGCTGAGCGTGACAAGCAGGCATCAGGGTCAACAGATGTTAATGAGCAGGCGTTCCAAGACAGCAAAGAATCTGAAAAAGCGGTTAAAATTCTTCAAGCTAATGGTGACACTGCCGATAACGTCACTGTAGAGAGGAATGAAATTGCCCTTGAGACGGCAATTGAAGATGTCGAATCATTCATACAAATGCAAAATCGCAATTTAGCGTTTTCCATTGATGAAGATACGGATCGCGCGGTAGTAACAGTAAGAGACTCTGATTCTGGCGACGTTATCAGACAAATACCTTCTGAAGAAGTTTTGGCGCTCGCTGAGCGTATTCAAGATTTACAGCAGGATGTTGGTACTAGTGTAGGCGTATTCATCGACAACCAGGTTTAATGAGGTGACGTATGACAATTCAGTCGTTAGGCGTAGGTTCAGGTTTAGCATTAGATGACCTAGTTCAACAGTTGCTAGAGGCCGAACGTGCGCCCAAAGATGCAAGGTTGAATGAAAAAGAAGAGCGGATTGAAGCTGAGATTTCTGGCCTAGGTCAAATCAAATCGAAGCTATCGGCGTTTGAAGACTCTGTAGATGAGTTGAGAAGTGATGCCGATATAAATGGTCGTGAGCCTACTATTAGCAACCCCTCTGAAGACGATGATGTTTTGTCAGCGGAAGCCTCAAATTCTGCACTACGGGGTAGCTACGAAATCACCGTAGAACAACTTGCCTCTGGTAGCCGAATTACAACTGATGACGGTGCGTTCACATCGTCCACCGACGCAGTCTTAAGCACAGGCGCGGGTTCGTTAACGTTTGATGTGGGTGGCAGCGATAGCTTCACTATCGACGTCACCGCAGGAATGACGCTTACCGAGCTTCGCGAAGCGATTAATAACGCAGACGACAATTTTGGTGTTACCGCGAATATTATTGATACCGGCACAAGTGCTGGCCCACGTCTTGTGTATTCTTCAAGTGAAACTGGTGAAGGTAACGACCTTGTTATTACCAACGATACAGGTGCGGCTGAACTAGACAGGCTTTCTACCACTGGCGGTACCGGAAATATTAGTGCAGCTAACATACAGTCTGCGCAAAATGCCATTGCTTACATTGATGGCATCGAAGTTCAAAGTGAATCAAACGAGTTCGAAAACACCATTCAAAACGTGTCATTTGAAGTTAATGAAGTTTCACCCAAAGATGCCAATGGTGACTTACTGGCGACCACGTTGGATATTGGCTACGACAAAGAAGGGTTAGAAGAAAAAATTCGCGCCTTTGTCGAGAATTACAATTCGTTGATTGATGAAATAGACACGCTCACTCGTTATGGTGAATCTGAACTTGAAGAAGATGGTGCGCTTGCCGGTGATTCATTGCTACGGGGTATTCAAACAACCATGGCCAATATTGTCGGGGGGAATGTTAGCGCCTCTGCTCTAGGTGGGCTATTTCAAGTGGGCATTGAATTCAACGACGATGGCAAACTTGAAATAGGCACAACCGACTTCGGCCTTGGTACTGGTGAAGACCGATTAGAAGACGCGCTAGAAGACAATTTTGATGAAATTGCGAAATTATTTACCGACGAAAACGAAGGTATAGCAACGCGATTGTATGAATTTGCTGATGAATACACTTCCTATGGAGGCCTTATCAGCTTGCGAGAGCAAACGGCCAAAGATAATCGAGAAGAGCTTTACGACGAACGAGAAACCTTAGAGCTTAGAATGCAAAGTTACGAAGATACGCTTCGTGGTAAATATTTGAATCTCGACCAAACCGTTGCGCAATTAAATCAAACGAGCTCAGCCTTGCTGGCATCGTTAGGTTAAGAATATACTGGAGTATCTTATGTCACTAAAAGGTATTAATGCCTACAAGAAGGGGAACATCAAACAGGATGTGGCAACAGCCGATCCTCACAAGTTAACCTTAATGTTATTGCAAGGCGCATTGGACCGTATAGCGTACGCTAAAGGGGCCACAGAGCGAAAAGAGTTTGCGACGAAAGCTGACTATATTTCTAAGGCCAGCGCAATTATCATGCATTTAAGAGACACCTTGGACATTAAAATTGGTGGTGAAGTGGCCGAAAATATGTTCGCTTTGTATAATTATATGCTTGAGCGGTTAGGGGATGCTCACGTCAAGAACGACTTGAAAATACTTGACGAAGTGTCTAGCCTGTTATCACCCATTCGAGACGCTTGGGTTCAAATTCCTGAAGAAGCGAAGCAGGAAGCCTTTGAAGCTCAGCGTCAAAAACGACAAGCTGTGTGAATAATTCCGTTTTAAACCATCCCTACACGCCAGCGGCGCTGCGTGATATTAATGATAAAATTACAGCGCAGCTGGCAGACATTTCAACTGCTGATTTTTCTGAAATAAACCGTCTTATAAAGGAACGTGATACGTTGATAAGGGCACACCTTAGTCAAGTGCATGGTGGCGCGAAAGAAGCGTTTGCAAATCACGAATTAGATGTAAATAATAAACTAAGGGATTTGGCGCAAAATTTGCGTGACTCAACTAAGGATGAGGTGACGCGAATAGTTCGAGGCAAGGCTGCAATAAAGAAATATAAGTAAGCTTTAACGCCCACTCGCGCAGCCATTTTTGGATTATTTTTGCGCAAGACTTAAACGTGGCGTTCTTAGATACGCTATAAAAATTAAAAGATAGTGAGAGCCTCGAAATGGCAGATTTTAATAATAAATCTATTTTAATTACTGGAGGGACTGGCTCTTTCGGTAACCAATTCGTTCGTTATTTATTAGACAATTATTCCCCCAAAAAAATTATCATTTATTCGCGCGACGAGCTTAAACAGTTTGAAATGCAACAGCGTTTTTCCCAACCATGCATGCGTTATTTTATTGGTGACGTGAGAGACAAAGAACGAATTAAAACAGCCATGAAGGACGTGGATTACGTTGTTCATGCTGCCGCACTAAAGCAAGTCCCTGCAGCAGAATATAACCCTAACGAATGTATTAAAACCAATATTAATGGTGCGCAAAACGTTATTGACGCTGCCATTTTCAATAATGTTTCTCGTATTGTGGCATTATCTACAGACAAAGCGGCAAATCCTGTGAACTTATACGGTGCGACAAAGTTAGCTTCCGATAAGTTGTTTGTCGCAGCGAATAACATCTCTGGTGCAACAGGACCGCGGTTTTCAGTAGTTCGATACGGCAACGTGGTAGGCTCAAGAGGCTCAGTGGTGCCTTTTTACAGGAAGCTGTTGCAAGAGGGGGAAAGCTCCTTGCCCGTCACACACCCTGAAATGACACGGTTTTGGATCACGCTAGACGAGGGGGTTCAGTTTGTCGTGAAAAGCTTCTCTCGTATGCAAGGTGGCGAAGTATTTGTGCCCAAAATTCCCTCAGTTCGAATCGTTGATTTGGTTGAGGCAATGAGTGGAAAGAAAGACTACCACGTCATTGGTATTCGCCCAGGTGAAAAGCTGCACGAGATCATGGTTCCAGAGGAAATGGCACATCATACTGTAGAATTTGATGACCATTTTGTTATCGCGCCTGCCATTACTTTCTTTGATAAAAATTTGGACTATTTTCACAATAAGTTAGGTGAAAAGGGCGTGCCTTCTAAAAGTAAATTTGAGTACCACTCTGGTACTAATTCACATTTCCTCAGTGTCGATGAATTAAAGGAACTCGACAAGGTAACGCTATGATACCGTATGGAAAGCATTCGATATTTCCTGAGGATATAGAGGCGGTTACAAAAGTTCTTCAAGATGGATTCTTGACCCAGGGCGAACAAACTCCCTTATTTGAAAAAGCGGTGAGCAACTATACTGGCGCGCGCTACGGGGTGGCTTGTAATAGCGGTACCTCGGGTTTACACATCGCGTGTTTAGCTGCGGGGGTAAGTAGAGGGGATTTAGTCTGGACTGTACCTAATTCATTTGCTGCGTCAGCGAACTGCGCTCGCTACTGCGGCGCCGATGTGGATTTCGTCGATATCGATCCCCTTACACGTAACCTTAGTGTTAGTGCCCTTGAGGATAAGCTTAAAGTCGCGATAAAGAACAGGCGACTCCCTAAATTACTCATCGTCGTCCACTTTGCTGGTAGCAGTTGTGATATGGCGGCCATTGCGAAGCTTACTACACCACTAGGCATTGCCTTAATTGAAGATGCGGCGCATGCTCTTGGTGGAAAAGACAGTGAAGGCAATAAGGTGGGTGCATGTAAGTACTCACTAATGAGTGTGTTAAGCTTTCATCCGGTAAAATCTATCACTAGCGCTGAAGGGGGCATGGTGGTGACGAACGATGAAAAAGTCGCTACCCTTTTATGTCGATATAGAAGCCACGGTATTTCAAGAGGCCCTCACCTTTTTGAAGAGGCACACTTGGATGAGCCTTGGTTTTATGCGCAATACGAATTAGGTTTTAATTACAGATTAAGTGATCTTCATGCGGTACTTGGGTTATCTCAGTTAAATCGTTTAGACGAATTTGTTTCGTTACGACGAGGCTTAGCGCAGCGCTACAATACGCTACTTGATTCTTTGCCTGTGAAAAAGCCAATTTTCGACGAAAACAGTGCATGGCACCTGTACATGATTGAAGTGCCAGAGCATGACCGAAAGCGGGTATTTAACCAAATGCGTGAACGGGGAGTGGGGGTTAACGTACATTATATTCCCATTCACTTACACCCTTACTATCGCAATCTAGGTTTCAAAGTCGGCCAGTTTCCAAATGCAGAGCAATACTATAGCCATGCTTTAACGCTTCCACTCTATCCTAGCCTTAAGCAGGAAGAACAACATTTTGTGGTATCCCAGTTAGAAGAGATATTACTGTGATCGTAGCCGTTATTCCCGCTAGAGGCGGCAGTAAACGCATTAAAAACAAAAATATTCGCCCGTTTGCGGGTAAACCGCTTATCTCCTATTCCTTAACCGCTGCGCAACAGGCTGCTATTTTCGATGATATTATCGTTTCCACTGATTCGGATGATATTGCAGAGGTTGCCCGTGATCACGGTGCGACCTGTATCATTAAGCGTTCCCCCACGTTGTCTGATGACTATACAGGCACAACACCCGTTGTTCGTGATGCCATTGAGCAGTATGAAAAATTGTCAGGCAGTAAGGTGACGTATGTTTGCTGCATCTATGCCACGGCGCCCTTTTTATCTTCTGATGCGCTGCTTGCTGGTTATCATCAGTTAACACAAGCTCCTGCTGCAAAATTCGCATTCTCTGTGACATCGTATGCTTTTCCTATACAGCGCGCGATAAAAATAGTCGGAGAAGGAGTTGAACCCGTGTCGCCCGAAAATATGGGCGCGCGTTCACAAGATTTAGATGAGTGCTATCATGATGCGGGTCAATTTTACTGGGGAACGAAGAGAGCCTGGTTAGACCAAGCCGGTATGTTTAAAGCGCATAGCTGCCCTGTAGTCATACCTCGCTACTTAGTTCAAGATATTGATACACATGAAGATTGGATAAGAGCCGAGCTTATGTATCGCGCTTATATAAAAGACAATGAAAATGACTAATTGGCAACACGAATCGATTAACATTGGTGGTCGGCTTGTTGGCGCAGACCACCCTCCCTTTATTATTGCTGAGTTAAGCGGCAATCATAGCCAGTCACTTGCTACTGCAAGAGAGATGGTGAAAGCAGCCGCCCAAAGTGGAGCCCATGCAATAAAGTTACAGACTTATACTGCCGACAGTATGACGCTTGATGTCACTAGCGAAGGGTTTGTCATAGAAGAGGAAGACAGCTTATGGCATGGGGAAAACCTGTACAGTCTTTACCAGAAGGCGGCGACACCCTATGCGTGGCATAAGGAGCTTTTCGACTACGCAAATTCATTAGGTATGCTCGCGTTTAGTTCCCCCTTTGATGAAGAGGCTGTAGATTTTCTTGAAGGGCTTAACGTCCCCTGTTTTAAAATTGCATCCTTTGAATTGACCGATATTCCCTTAGTAAGAAAGGCAGCGAGTACAGGCAAGCCTCTTATCATGTCTACCGGAATGGCAAGTTTAAGTGACATTGAGCTTGCAGTGAGTACCGCTAAACGCGCGGGCTGTGATGACATTGTTTTACTGAAATGTACCAGTACTTATCCAGCAGAGCCGGCGAATACCAATTTGACGACTATTGCGCATATGTCTGACGCATTTCAATGTCCTGTGGGATTAAGCGATCACACCGCTGGCGTTGGCGCTGCGGTAGCTGCAGTGGCGTTTGGCGCGCCCGTTGTTGAAAAACATTTCGTGTTAGATAGAAACGCCGGCGGCGTAGACGCCGCGTTTTCGCTAGAGCCCCATGAATTAGAGACGTTAGTTATAGAAACACACCGTGCATGGCAAGCGCTTGGGCAGGTAACGTATGGAGGTAGCCAAGCTGAAGAAAAAGCCAAGCAATATCGACGTTCCATCTACGTGAGTGAAGACATTTTACCCGGCGATAAGCTCGGCGCACATAATTTAAAAATAGTGCGTCCAGCCTTTGGCCTTGCCCCCAAACATTGGGACACTATACAAGGAAAGTGCGCAACTAAAGCACTTGCAAAAGGTACAGCTCTCGCGTGGGAGCATATAGCGGTATGAGCGAACTTTTGTTCGTGGTGGAGGCATCTCATTCCTCTGGAATAGGCCATTTGATGCGTTGTTTAGCGCTTGCTCAAGCCGCCGAGGAGCGTGGGCTCAATAGCGTTTTTTTTGTGCCAGAATATGCGAAAAATGTCTGTAAGGCGAGACATGACTGGTGCGGTGGAATCATTATTGCCGAGCCTAATGATGACGCCACAGTGGCGCAAATAAAAGAAAAGATTGCCACTCAAAATGCGGTGGCGCTAATACTTGATGGGTACCATTTTAGTGACCAGTTTGTATCGCAATTGGCCTTATTACCTGTTCCACTTGTATTATTGGATGATATTGAGAATGGCATCTGTAAATACGCCGATGTTATTGTTAACGCCGCAGGTGAAAACCTAAAAAATCACTATCGTGTCCTCAATACGAATGCGCAATTATGTTTGGGGTCGCAATACCGATTACTTCGCAGAGAGTTTAGGCAAACGCCCGTTTTGCCTGTTTCTCAGCGAAAAAGCCTTACCATCAATTTCGGGGGTAGCGATCCTAAGCATTTTACCTTGCCGGTACTAAAAGCGATATCCGAAAGCTTAGCCAATACGCCTATTCGTGTTGTCACCGGACCAGGCTTTATACCACTAGCGTCACTTCAACACTTTATTCAGCAGAGTCCTTCGCCTATTCAGCACATTCATAATTGCCAAGATATGGCAGACGTTTGGGGTCATTCCCGCCTTACTATTGCCGCCGCAGGTGGCGCTCAATTCGAGCTGGCAGCGTGCCAGAGTCCTTCAGTTTTGGTGGTAGTCGCCGATAACCAATTGAATGCGACACGTGAAGCATCGCAACAAGGTTGGTGTGATATGTGGGATGCGCGGAAAAGTCTAGCTATCCCTCAGTTGGTTGATAAAGTGGTGACGCTTTGGAACGATGAAGCGCGTCTAGAAAAGATGCACATGTGTGCTGCGCAGTTCTCGTTCGTGACAGGTGCAGATACCTTATTAGATACGCTTAATCATTAGGTGCGATAAAGGTAAGGAGAAGCTCAATGAACAATACTATTGTCACCGGATACCAAGTCACCTTGCTGCCTATTGCGCTAGAACATCAGTCATTGCTTCGCCAATGGCGTAATAGCCCAGAAATTAAACAATGCATGTTTTCCGATGAAACCATTAGTGATGCGCAACAATTAACATGGTTTGAGCAAGTAAAAGAATGTGAAAACCAGTGGCATTGGATAGTGTCCTACAGGGGCACTTTTATCGGCTCGACAAACATTAAGGCCACGGAAGAGGGCGCCTCGGTGAATGAATCTCCTGAATTGGAGGCGGGTTTGTATATTGGCGAGGGTCGTTACAAAAATAACATACTGGCCTTCGCACCAACACTCGCCATGTATGATTATTGCTTCGAGCAATTTAATACTCAACATTTTAAAGCGAGGGTAAAAGCGACAAATTCTGCGGCAATTCATTATAATCAAAAATTAGGTTACAAGACCATTCGTACCGAAGAGCAAGGCTCTGTGTTAGAGATGTTACTGACATACAATGATTATCAAAGCAGTACAAAAATGTTAAAACAGTTTTTGTCACGCTCGAGTAAAAAATAAAAAGAGGGTAAGGTGGAAAATAAAGAGAAGCTTACTAAGGCATTTACCGAATCACTAGGCATTGAACCACAACTGGTTACTGATGAACTCACTTACAACACCATTCCTCAATGGGACTCTACGGCTCACATGGTGTTGATTGCCGAGTTGGAAAATGTGTTTGATGTGATGTTAGATACCGACGATATTATTGATTTAAGTTCGGTAGCACAGGCAAAAATCATTTTACAAAAGTACGATGACAACATTGAGTTCGCCTAACTTAGCTGACGGTTCGGTATTGATTACAGGGGCAACCGGAGGTATCGGAGAAGCCACGGTCACCCGAGCTATTACAGACGGGGCATTTGTCATCGCTTGCGGTCGCGATGCGAATAAGCTAGAGCAACTTTCCTCACAGTTTGAGGGGAACATTCACACCCTTTGTTATGATGTGACTGATGAAAAAGCCATAAGCAACGCCTTTAGAGAAGTTCAAAAAGGGGTATCCGCAAAGAAATGGCCAGCGTTGTACGGTTTAGTGAATGGTGCTGGCGTAATGTCAGAGACAGTACTCGCAATGACAAGTGCCGACGCGTTAAAGCAGCAAATGGCGGTTAATTTTTATGCGCCTTACCAACACATGCAGTTGGCCAGTCGACTGATGAGCCGACAAAAGGCGGGAAGTATCGTCAACATAGTGTCGCAGGTCGGAGAGTTAGGAAGCAGCGGTATGAGCGCCTATGCAGCAAGCAAAGCGGCGCTAACAGGGGCAACAAAATCTCTTGCTAAAGAGTTAGCGCCCATGGGAATTCGAGTAAATGCAGTGGCGCCCGGCTTTATTGATACCGCTTTAACTGCCCACTACGATGAAAAAGCGAAACAGAAAGTTTATGAGCGTGTCGTACTTCAACGAGAAGGTACAGCAAAAGAGGTAGCTAATGCAGCTATATATTTACTTTCTCATCACGCAAGCTATACCACGGGGCATGTATTACCAGTGGACGGACTATTTTGCCCGTGAAAACCCTTGAACCAGATGACAGCCCTGAGCGCGTAAACAGCCCTGAGCGCGTAAACAGCCCTGAGCGTAGAAACAGCCCTGAGCTAAAAAACAGCCCTGAGCTAAATATTCCATTCATTACTTCCCACAAAGACAGTGATGCAATTGCGCTAATGGATGACAGTGGGAGGCTCTCTTACCGTGAGTTATCGAAAGCGGTTCAACGACGGGCTCATGATTGGCAACGCATCATAAATTGCGATTCGCGACAACGCCCCCTTGTCATGTTGTTTATTGACAATAGCATGACGAGCGTCATTGATTATTTAGCCGCGTTGACTCTCGATTACGTCGTATTGTTGCTTAATCCAAATTGTACACCTGCGACAAAAGCTGAATACTCAAGTAGGTTGAGGCCTAACGTCATTATTGATGACGGTCAGTTCTCACTGCTTCATCACGAATTCCAGCAAATAGATCCCCGCCTGAGTTTACTTTTATCTACTTCCGGTAGTACGGGGGCTGGCAAATGCGTGGCCTTATCTCACCACAACATAACTGCCAATTGCGATGCAATTTTAACCTACTTGCCGATAGAGGCAGAAGATATAACGCTCGCAACACTGCCACTTAGTTATTCTTACGGATTGTCAGTGTTGCATACCCATTTAAGCATGGGGGCTACTGTATGCTTTACCCGCCATAGTGTGTTCGACAAAGGCTTTTGGAATATCGTCAAGCACCATCCCATTAGCTCGCTTTCTGGGGTGCCATCGTTTTATGAAATGTTACTACGATTACGCTTTACTACCATGGCACTGCCTCATTTACGCTACTTCACCCAAGCAGGGGGGAAACTGGCAGAATCTTGCGTAACACGTTTGGCAAAGTACGCGCACCAAATGGATAAAGCGTTTTATGTAATGTATGGCCAAACTGAAGCCACAGCACGAATGGCATATTTGTCTCCCGATAAGGTTATGTCCAAGCCCAATGCCGTAGGAAAAGCCATTGCAGGGGGGGAATTTAAGCTAGTAGGCAATACCGCCCGTCCCGGTGAAGGCGAACTTTACTATCGAGGCGACAACGTCATGTTAGGCTATGTCTCGGATGCAGCTGATTTAGATAGTTTCTTGACAGATGAGTGGCTAGCGACGGGGGATTTGGCTATACAAGATGCTGACGGCGACTATATTATTACCGGCCGTATAAAACGTATGGTTAAAGTGGCTGGCGAACGGACTAATCTTGATGTCATCGAACAGGTTTTCCTCGATACACTAGAGCAACATAGTTTACTTTCACCGGCGTGTGTTATCGGCGAAGACGATAAGCTTATTGCGGTTTATGCAGGTGAACTGTCGGGAGAACAGCGCAGTTGCGTGATTGAAAGTTTATCGACGTCTCTGTCTTTACCGAAACGTATCATCGCGCTTAATGAAGTTGAATCTTTGCCACTACTGAGCAATGGTAAAGTTGATTATGCAGGTGTTTCACAGTTGGTGATGGGAGTTATTTAGCGTGTTTTCTTACCCGCCAGAGTTATTTGACCTACCCGTATACGGTTTACCCAGTACGCAAAAGCAAGCCATGCTAAATCGTGTGATGTCGCAGCTTAGTCAGCACCATTATCAGCATTGTGAAGCGTATAGGCGATTGCTAGATAGCAGGCCTTTTGATTTTGCTTCTGCTGCACATACTGAGCAATTCCCCGTTGCAGCAAGATTGTTCAAAGATTTAGCGTTAACCAGTATTCAATCGAATGACGTCTTTCGTCAAATGCGATCTTCAGGTACCAGCGGACAGGCGTCAAAGATTACTCTTGATGGAGAGTCAGCCAAACGGCAAAGCCAAGTATTAGTGAAAATCCTGCAAAGCTGGTTGGGCAAACAGCGCCGCCCCATGTTGTTAATTGATGCACCATCGACGGTAAAAAAAGCAGGCGCGATGACAGCGAGAGCGGCGGGTCTTCAAGGTTTATCGTTTTTTGGGCGACACCACTGTTATGCATTAAACGAAAATATGGAACTGGATATTGAAAAGGTTCGCGACTTTTTTTCTAAGTACGGCAAACAGCCTGTTTTGATTTTTGGTTTTACCTTTATTGTTTGGCAGACATTTATTCAAGCATTAGCACAGCTGAACATAAATTTTGACTTTGCGGATGCTATTCTCATTCACGGCGGTGGTTGGAAGAAGATGCAAGACCAGGCGGTAACTGACGAGATATTTAAAGCATCTATTTATAAAACCTTAGGCAACGTGAGTGTTCATGATTACTATGGAATGGTAGAGCAAACTGGTACCATATACATGCAATGTGAGAAGGGGTTTCTCCATACACCCGTTTGGTCGGACGTTCTTATTCGTAGCCCACAAGACTTAAGCCTTCTCGAACACGGCGAAGCAGGGTTAATTCAAGTCAATTCTGTGTTACCTACCAGCTATCCTGGACATTGCATTTTAACAGAAGATCTGGGCACTGTTTTCGGTGAAGATGACTGTGAATGTGGACGGTTAGGAAAGTACTTCAAAGTCCATGGGCGGGTACCAAAAGCGCAAGTGAAGGGTTGCAGTGATACATTTCGTTAACTTAAATCAAGCGCAGGTTGATTGGCATATTCAACCTAGCAACAGGTTTTTCGAGGAAGCCCCGGTTTCACATGAAGATATATTTGATTCTGTTTCGGGTTTTTCTGCTTATCTTTTTAAACAAGTCGAAAGTAAACAATACCCCGAAATTGTGTCGCTAGCATTTTGGTTTCGTCACGCTCACCTCAAGCAGGTTTTGGGCGAATCTAAGAGCGACATCAGTCAAAAAAACGTGAATAGGGTATTTCATATCGCACCGGCCAACGTCGATACAGTATTTATGTATTCTTTACTGTTATCAGTGCTATGTGGCAATAAGAATATCGTCCGTATTAGTCAACGGAGTGGCGATGTCACAAAGTTTTTGGTGGCGCATCTTAGTCAATACATGAGATCGCCAAAAGGCGCTGCACTTGTCTCACTCATCAGTGTCATTGAGTATGATGCGCAACACCAACATGTCACAGAGCAACTTAGTCACTGGTGTGGCTTACGGGTGGTTTGGGGAGGAGATAGCGCGATAGCTTCCGTTTCCAAGATTGCACCCAAAACGCCACAGATATGTTTTCCAGATCGCTATTCCGTCGCCGTATTGCAATTGGACAACGAGTCTAACGTTGCTAGTATCGCCAATGCATTTTTAGCTGATTTACTGCCTTTTACCCAACAGGCGTGTTCGTCGCCTAAGGCACTTTATTGGCTTAACACGAGTAATATCAATCAAGAAAAATTTTGGCAGCAGATTGAGTTATCTTTAGCATCTGCGACACATCAATTTGGCATCAGTCACAAGGTAGAACAACATCTTCTTCTTCAGCGGTTAATCAGCAGCTTTGGAATAGCACTGGTCGACGGTTCTGGCAATAAACTTGCTACGTTTGCTCGACCAATGAATATAGGGCCCATCGCTCGGTGTAAGGTCAAAACCTTGACACCTAATGTGCTAGCGAACCATAGCGGATATGGCTTGGTGATAGAAAAAGAAATTGAATCTGTGGATGAAATTGATTGTTCGTCAAAGTTGCAAACCATAAGTTATAGAACATTGAATGAGTGGCATAGCCCGCGAGGCGAATTTAAGCGGGCGGTACCTATGGGCAAGGCGCTAGAATTTGCGCCAGTGTGGGACGGCGTGGATTTACTTCAATCCTTTAGTCAATAATAGTGTTACAAATCGAGGTAATAGGATGTTAAAGGATATCCGTATTCATCTGGCGGCAGAGGATACTGCGCAAGAGCAACTAGAACAAGCACTCTCCAAACATATTGTGGGTAATCATCGCAATAGTATTTTAGCTTTTGCTCGCCACATTCCTTCACTATTGCCTGAGGTGCAAAAGGTATCAACACAGAATATTTCACTGTTTGCGAATAAAGAGGGTGAGTTTAATATTGTCGACTATGCTACTGGAAGAACTGTCTACGGCTTACATCCACAATCTGAGATCCTCAATCAATACCAAGCAATTAAACAACACGCGCCTTTCATGGCGTTAAGTCGTGATGAAAATGACAGTGAACAAATTACGGACGAAGAGCTAGCATCAATATCAGAATTAAAGAAATTACCAAGTTATAAACAGCATATGCGTTATGCACCTCTACCTAATGATATCAATGTTATGGTCGTTATGGGTCTGGGACTTGGGTACCACATTGAAGCGCTAGTAGAGCACCATTGTATTCGTCACTTAGTTATATATGAACCAGAGTTGCAATACTTTCAATGTTCTATTCTTGCTCTCAACTGGCAGCGGCTATTGCAAACAATGGAGTCTAAGGGAACCGCTGTATATTTGCTTATTGAAAAGGATGGCCGAGACTTAGTCGAAAATATAAACGAACTGTGCCAGCAATTTGATATTGATGGTTTTTACTTCTACAAACATTACAACCACGCGATATTCGACCGAATAGATGCTAGCTTGAAGCGTAAATCCTGGTGTGACTTGTCTAAAGAGGGAATGAGTTTAGCGCCAGATAGTAACCCTAACCTCTTTCTACCAATATGGACAGAAAGTCTCGAACTGCAAAATATGCGGTCAGTAGATAAGTCGAATTTACTGTTCAAACAAAACTTAATTGCATTTAAAGAGTATTTTCCAGATATTTATCAAAAGTTCTCGGATTATACGCCCGTCTCATGGCTGCCTATAGTCGACCAACATGATGATGTTCATCTTATCCAGAAACATTCATTGATTCCTTTTGCCGGGCAATCGCCAAAATATGACGCTACAGAAAATTTCAAGCACTTTGAAAAATTTCCCCAGAAAGACGGACTCATTCTTGGATATAAAGGCAAAAAGTTAAAGCATTATAAGCATTATCAGTTTGTTGAAGAGTCTGAATCTCTGCTTCAGGGTATTTCAGAAGAAGTCGGTCAGCTACCAGAAACCGTAAAATCGTTAATTATGTTCGGCGTCGGTTTAGGTTATCAACTCGATGCACTGTATCGAGAAAAAAATGTCGGGAAGTTGTTTTTATGTGAACCGAACAAGGACTTTTTTTACGCCTCGTTATATGCCATCGATTGGCAGGCCATTTTAACGAAGGTAGATCGTGATAACTGTCGAATTTATATTAATATTGGCGATGATGGCTCGCATTTGTTTAGAGATTTATTAGATCAGTTTTACTCAGTAGGGCCCTACATACTCGCGAGTACTTATTTTTACCAGTCATACTACAATGCGCACTTAGTTGAATCGCTAGCTCAACTTCGTGAGCAGTTACAAATCGTCATTTCAATGGGCGAATATTTTGATCATTCACTCTATGGGATTTCTCATACCATTGAAGCGATAAGCCGCGGTTACCCATTATTAACACGTAACCCAGATAAAAAACTGAGTATAAGTAACAAGGAAACGCCAGTTTTCATTGTTGGCAATGGCCCATCACTGGACGATTGCATCGACGCTATTAAGGCGTCGCAAGGAAAGGCGATTGTGGTTTCATGTGGTACTGCACTTATGACGTTGTACAAAAACGACATCATTCCAGATTTTCATGCAGAAATAGAGCAGAATCGGTCCACATTTGACTGGGTGAGTCGGATTGGTGATTTTGAATTCTTACAACAAGTCAGCCTTATCAGTTGTAACGGAATTCATCCAGATACCTGTCGTTTGTTCAAAGATGTGTTTATTGCATTTAAAGCAGGCGAATCGTCGACCATCGCATCATTAAACCTCTTTGGTAGTGAGAACTATGAAGAGTTAGAATACGCGTTTCCTACGGTTTCCAACTTTGCGCTCAACCTTTTCACCGCAATGGGTTTTAACCAAATCTACTTACTGGGTGTTGACCTCGGCTTTGCCGAAAAAAACAAGCATCATTCAGTTCAATCTGGCTACTATGGGAATGATGGAAAAGAAATATATGATTACAACGAAAGGAATAACACTTCGTTTGTCGTACCGGGTAATTTCCAACAGACTGTATTTACAAAGCATGAATTTAAGGTGTCTAAAGATATATTAGAACAAACCTTATCGAGTACATCCATTGATTGTTTTAACTGTAGTAACGGAGCGCGAATCAATGGAGCGATGCCACTCAAAGTTGATGACATATTGTTAGTTAACCCTGACAATAGTGCCTTAGAAGTACTTGAAACAATCAAAAATAGAGTGTTTATTCCTATTTCTAATCATGAGACTTGTATCACACGCTTCTTCTCAAAGTTTAGGCAAGAGTTGTTATCCACAGAGTTTGATAATTTGATTGCATTGATTAACGAGCCTGTCACTTCGATTGAAGATATTAATGCACTAATTGAAAAGCAGAAGAACTTGGTTTTTCAATCCTATGGCAGTGGTTCTTCATTACTTTTCTATCTTCTTTTTGGAAGTATGAACTACTGTAATGTCATGCTGAGTAAATGCGAATTTATTAGAGATGAAAAGGCTTCTCTAACTTATGCAGAGCAGTTACTGAAACGTTGGGTGGCTTTTCTAGAGAGAGCAAACTTCGCTGGGTTAAATTTGCGTTCTAGCATGGATACAGCAGCATCGCTTGCAGGTGACAGGCAAAGAAAATATTTGAAGCTGTTCAACAGAAAAACTCTCTATGTAACCAACCTTCATCAGGATGTTGTCTTCAATCGATTAAATGCTCAGCTTTTTAGTCAAAATATTATCGATATTAAAGCCTTTGATATTAACGACGTCGAGTACTGTACGAACTACACAGACGTAAGGTTCGCGTTTTGGGTTGAGAGTCAACAGCAGGTAGACGACCTAATTGCAGCACTGAATAAAAGTACAATATCCCAAAGTCATGTGTTTTGGTTCGGAAGGGATGTAGCTCACTTAGACATCACCGCTCTGCGCTATACTAGTAGTCTTGTCTTACACCCTGAATTTATCTACGGCCGCAGTGGCGTGGAGCAAATAATAGAAGGGGAAGCGCCATTTTGGGTAGAAGAAAGGTTAGCTCATGTAGCTTTGAAATTTGATTTTACTGTCACCTATTCTCGAATTGTCGTGCCAAAATTAGGGCTTAGGAACCGAAATAGTTGTGAGCATACTCTGACAGCGTTTTATAATAAGGTAATAAGCGGAACAAGGGCGTTTACGAGCTTTCTCGACTTTGGCAGTTACTTGGTCTTTGCAACTGATGAAGAGTTAAAAGCGAATTTGATTGATATGGCTGGCAATCGAGGTGGCTTTTACAGAAAATCTGATTTGTCTATCGACCTACTATCCACTGAAATTAACGATGAGCTTATGGCATCGCTAAATCAAGCCAGCTTACTCGGCAAGATAGGTCAGCGTTATCTTCCCTAGCGTATGAGTCATTCTATGTAGAATGCAGAAGGAAAAGTAAAGTTTTTTTCACCGGCGTCGATAGCTTGTTAGATCTCGGTACGCATTCAGGCGCTGCCTTTTTTCCGTGTGTTCAGACGAACTTACAATAGCTGTTAAACTGGAGAACATGAGTTTGCTATCTCTATCGGATATATTTGGTATGAGTGTTACGTTTATCTTGTATATCGTTTTGGCGAGTAGCCTCCTTACTTTGAATAAAAGAGTCCGTGCCCGCCGCGGAGCTTTGTCCAGTGTGCTTAACTTTAACGATATAAAAATTCTTATTCTGTCGTCGCTTATTGTGAGTTGTGTTTTGGCCGCATTGCCTTGGTTTGCTGTCAAAGTAGTGATCTGTACTTTCTTCTTCCTGTATGGTGTTTTAATTTGGTTGGATGCGCTGCTATTCGTGCAATATCGTATTGAAATCAATAGGCAAAGCATGGCGTGGTTCTTCACCGGAAGTAAGGGGATTGCCAAGGGACTACCACACCTCTTTTCGTTGGTTAAGCATGCACCATGGATTATGTTGATACCGCTCTTGTGGGCAGCTACACAAGCTTTAGTGCTATCTAATCTATCGTTGTCATCAAGCGCTGTTTCAGTTGGGACTGCGCTCAATGTAACAGTAATCGCGAGTGCGATTGTTGTCGCAGTGTTGGCGCTAAGTATTTGGCAAGCAATGTGTTGCCCCACCAATCAGTTTTTCACTGCGCCCAGCCTATTGCTAAATATAGTCTCAGATGACAAGTTTGAGGGCAACGAAGATTTAGTATTGGATAAATGCCATCAGCCTTTTGTTCATCCCACTACCGATGTGGGCTATGCAAGTGACATAGCTGGGATATGTGAAGGAGCCAATATTATTTTAATCACTCTTGAGTCATTGGGAAATTACCTTCAAGACGAGGGAAAAGAAGGTATACGCTCAAGGTTGAGAGAGCGATTTAAACATCATAGTTGGAACGGGAAAAAACATTTTTGTTTATGCCCTAATACCACAGTCTCAACCAACCAAATATATACAGGGGCTTATTCTAATAACCCTTACAATAAGTTAGACAGTCTCTACCCTGGTGTAGAGCCTAAGCACTTGAAAAACCTAAAGCAACATGGTTATACGACGATGTTTTTAGACAGTGCTGATATTGAGTTATATGATTACTATAAATTGCTCGATAGGATTGGTTTTGACTATGTATGGGGAACAAATGACATGCATGGGAATGACCGAAAAGCTGATTATCGACTATGGAATATGGTCGACGCCGTCGCTGATGCCGCCCAAGATGGACCTTTCTTCCTTCATATTATTAATGACCAATCTCATATGCCCTACGAAACGGTGGATAATAAAAGGTTTAATCGTCACAAAGGTAAAGACGCAAAGTCGCAGTATATGAATGCTGTTGAGGAAGCAGACTATATTATTGATGAATTCTTGAATCGGCTTGCTGAAAAAGTAGATATGTCAAACACCCTATTAGTATTTACTGGCGATCATGGTGAATCGTTTGGTGAATATGGCTATAGTTTTCATAGTAATTCGGTTATTTATCCTCAAATGCAAGTCCCCTTTTTTCTTACTCACCCACATCTAACCTCTAAAGAAATTGAGCACTCATGTCATTTCGACCTGTTTCCCACTTTCTTTGATTTACTCGGTATTTCAACCGATTACCCACATTTAGGGGCAACGTTGGCTGATGACTCAAGAGCGTTTGCGTACTTATTTCATTCGGCAACGTTGAAAGGGAATACTCCTGCGAATTTCGGTTTCTTATTTAATGACGAGTTATTCTGGGTCGATCGCCTGTTTAATCAGGTAAAACGTGTGCAAGATGGAAAGTGCTCCTCTATCACATTGGACGAAGAACGAGAATATATTTGTTCTCTACTTCAACAGATGTTGAAACAGCGAGCGATAATGCAGTGAATGGCACAAGAGTAGATGACAATTTATTCAAGGGTTGCAGTGCGATTTTAACTAAGGTGTTGCGTTACGTCAGCAATGCCAATTTAAGGTGATGGGCATTTAATGAACTCTCCTCAAACTTTACCCATGGTATTTTGCATCGATGATAATTTTGCCCCTCATCTTGCCGCGCTATTAACGAGTATTATTGCCAATACTCAATCCGGTAACTCATTTATCTTTTATGTGTTTTCTGCTGAGTTATCTGAAGAAAATAAGATGAAACTCAAACACACCGTGGGAGAAAATCATCACATCGCGTTTAACCACATAAACGCTAAACAATTTGAAAATTCCCAAGTCAGCCAGTGTTTCTCTAGTCGTCTATCTATCGTTACGTACTTCAGAATATTAATTCCTGAAGTCCTTAAAGAGCTTCAAACAAAAGTGCTTTTCATGGATGCGGATATGATAGTGAACACTGATTTAGCGGAGTTATTTGCTATCGATCTAAATGGTCAAGTCGCAGGTGTCGTGAAAGATTCTTTGGTTGAAAAATCCACCCATGCACAAAGTTTAGGTATTGCGGCAGAATCCTATTTTAACGCGGGTCTAATCATGATGGACTTGCCTGCTTGGCGTCAAAAAGAAATTAGCCGAAAAGCCATGGAGCTGATCAATCTAGGGAAGAACTTTAAATTTAACGACCAAGATATTCTTAATATTACGTTAGAACGTAATTTGCATTTTTTTGATGATGCTTGGAATGTCCAGCAATCTAGCTTAGAACGCTTTACAGTTGTTAAAGATGCCAAGGCTATTCATTACAATGGTGCGGAAAAGCCTTGGCAATTTGCGAGTATTCATCCGTTTACGCAATTGTACCTCCATTACAAAGGGCTATCACCTTATGCAGATACACCTCTTGTCCATTTCTTGGATGAACATGACAAAAGGTTAATTGAACGTATTTTTCAAACACAGTCTACCCATATTTACATTTATGGCGCGGGACAAAAGGGGCGTAGGTTGGCCAGTTACCTGCAAACAGAAGCTCCTGAAATTAGCCTTGTTGGCATGATTGATAGCTCCCCTCAAATGACTGTTTTTAATGGGGTTCAGGTGTCTAGTACTTTACCTCGGTTGAAAAATGAAGTTATCGTCGTGGCATCTTTTGCGTATGCAGATGAAATCGTAGAGCAACTCATGCAACGTTCAGTTCCACTTAATAGAATCATTGCCTTATGTGACAGGGTGTAGGGGAAGTTTCTATGTCAAAAGCTCCCACATTATCCATCATAGTCCCTTGTTATAATCACGCACGTTTCTTACCAGAACGGCTTAAATCGATTTCTGAGCAAAGCTTTAGAGATTTCGAAATTATTCTGCTTGATGATGCTAGCACTGATAATAGTCAAAATGTGTTACGAGCTTATGCAGGTCAAGAAATGCGGGTTTCTGCAACCTTGTTTAATGACGAGAACGGTGGTTGTGTTAACGAGCAGTGGCGAAAAGGCGTTCGTATTGCTAAAGGCGACTTTATTTGGATAGCTGAGAGTGATGATGTAGCGGCCCCAGACTTTTTACAGGTGCTTTTAAAGCAATTCAAATCCTTTCCGGAAGTAGGGATGGCTTACTGCGACTCTATGATTATTGATGATTCAGGTAAACAACACGGAGGTTATGACTATTCCCACTCTGAATACCAAAATCGTTGGCAGGGGGATTTTGTACTCGACGGTAAAACCTTTATTAAAGAGCATTTGGTATTTAGAAATGTCATTCCGAATGCAAGTGCTGTTGTGTTTAAAAAGGAAAACTTAAAAGCTGCATTAAAGCAGAGCAATATGAAATATTGTGCAGACTACTATTGCTATACACGGTTGTTATCTACCTCTGCCATTGCTTATGTGTCGAAGCCGTTAAACTTTTTTCGGGCGCATATTCATACTACCCGATGGCATAGCCAACAAAGTTACGCCACGGCGGTTAGAGAAAAGAGTACTATTCTTAAAGAAATAAAGCAGTTAAATATACCGCAAAGTACTGAAAATTTAGTAAAGTCATACCGCTGGCTATTTAAGCATCGTCATAAGTTTAAACGCCTAGGCAATTTGTTTACTGAATTACGCGCGAGAGTCGACTCCACCGATAAGGTTGCGCTGTATGGGTTTAATGATATTAGTGAATACGTATTAGAGACGTTTTCTCCCCATATACAATTTTCTGTGATTATTGATAAAAAAAGATCAGTTGCTGATAAAAAGGGAATTCCTATCAAGACCCTCTCTACGTCACTACTTGCCGATATTGATGTTGTTGTTGTCTGTTCGTTTAATTTCAAAGAAGAGATGTGTTCAAACCTAAATGCACAAGGGTTCAAAGGGCGAGTTATAACGGTTTAATGCTCGTTTACCACTATAAAAATGTCCACATTTTCAAAGGTCCTGTATGTCTGAAAATCAATTAGTTGTGGTGTTAGGAATGCATAGGTCAGGGACAAGCTTAGTGGCCAGCCTCGTTGAGACCATGGGCTTTTCCTGTGGAGAACATCCCATGCAGCCGAGTAAGGACAATCCTAACGGGTATTGGGAAGATGAGTTAATCGTCGATATTAATGAAAAACTACTTCATTCTTTAGGTTATCAATGGTGTTCTCTAACTTGGCTGAATTTAGCTGACCTTAGGCAAAGCAAACTGTATGAGGTTTTGAGACGAAAAGCAGTGAGTTATCTTCAACAGTTGCTCGCTAAAAATAAAAAGGTTTCTCTTAAAGATCCCAGAATGTGTATTTTGCTGCCTTTCTGGCTGGAAGTTTTCAAAGAGCTTGATGCTGATATAAAAGTGGTGCTGGTAAAACGTCACGCACACTCCATCGCTAAGTCCCTACTGACAAGAGATCAATTTGATAACGAATATGCATCACAACTCATCTATTTGCACTGGGCGGCCGTAGCCCGCTTTTTACCTAAAACTTACCCACGTATTTTAATTAATTATGAAGAGGTTCGACGGGATGAAAATGGCATTCGAAAGTCCTTAATGTCGTTTCTTGATGTTGAATCTAGTGTGCCTTCAAATTTATTTGAAGAAAAATTGGAGCACCATGCAACTTCGTTTAATGAAGCTAGCGCCTCCGGTTTTACATGGCAACAAGATATGCTGATGGATTTTCCTAACGCCAACGTTGATGAATATAGAATCAAGTCACTGGCTACTTTTTATTACGCGTTAAATGCCGCCTATGGTAGACGCAATCATCGTCAGCACGTGATTAATGAAATTAAAAACTTTGCCGATAACTATAAAACGAAAAAAGTTATCTTGTACGGTGCGAGTGAGCTTGCCTCTATTTTGATAGGGCAGCTATCGGATGCCATTGTGTTAGCTGTGGACCATGCTGCGTCTGAAGACCATCGAATAGCGCGCTTTGGTAAGCACTTTTATGCTCCTCACTTAATTAAAGAAACAGAACATGATGTGATTGTTGTCGCAGTGACGGGGCGAAAAGACGAGCTTATTCATTTTTTGTCTGGCTACACCAGTCAACCGATTACTTTTGCAGAAGAGTGTTTGTTTTAAGTTACGGTTTAAGACTGAGTTGGTTGGAGCTAGGTTGTAAAACGTCATGTGTTCAACGCAGTCGTCAAGGCATTAATATAATATGGTGAATCCACTAATGAATTTTGAGCCTAAGTTAGAACGTTCCAATCCTGGGTATGACTGGATCCTCAAAGAAATCGCCACATTAAAACCCTTTTACTTTCTAAAGCTGAATCATGGCTTTTGGGAGAGACTCGTACAAATTCAAAAGTTAGGTTATGAGTTGGCGGATATTGACGCATTGAATTCTGAACAAATCGCTGAGATAGAGAAAGTTACTGGTGTTTCCGGCTCATATTTTGTTGAAGATGGTTTTCTTAACGAATTGTTGTACCTTTTCAAAGCATACAGACCCCAAGAAAATTCGTTTGTTTTCGTTAGCTCATTACAGCCTTGGCCTCTCTCTGACCGAGTGGAAGGGACACCAATGCAATCTTCATCTCAATGTCTCAAGCTCATTTCCGATTATGTATTTCCTGACCTAATTAGATTCTCACATAGCAATGGTTTTACGGGATATGAATTTAAAAAAGCCCTTATAGACAATGATTTGTCACGATTTTTTCAAGGAATAAATGACCGAAAAGTGATTGTGTTATGTAATCAACGCAATCGAAAAATATTTGACCATTTATCAATACAAAATTTAACGTTTATCATTGCTCATGAACGACAAGCAAGATTAAAGAGATTAGAGATATTTGACGATCTTATTGAAGAAATAGCGAATAGTGAGGGTAATCTCCCAATTGTTATTTCAATGGTGGGAGGAGCACTCGCAACCTGGCTAGGTTTTAAGTTAAATGAGCACCAAGCCAACTGCCAATATATAGACGTAGGTGCTGCTTTTTATGCGTTTGTGGAAGGTGATGCGGGTAAGCGGGGTTGGATGAAGGCCTATGCGGCGCAGCTGTCTAGTGCAATAAGTAGCATGAACCTACCACATGAGATTACGCGTCTATACGCACCAGATGGAGGCTCGTTAACTACGCAACTTATAGAACTTGCCAATTCAACTGGGGTTAACGAACCACGTAACCTCTCCCTTAACAGCGAAGACGCTAAATTTAATGGGGAGCAAGTCGGTTTCACGGAAAATAAAGCCTACGATTTTAATAGACTTAAAGACTATATCGATTTTTCGGGAAAGGCCAATTATCGAGCAAAGTGTAGGCCAGTAGTACGTTTGCTGGAAAAAGCAGTTCATTTAATGTTGAGTCTATCGCCTAGCAGATGTGTTATCGCGCTGAATAGCGAAATCTCAGCACGCTATATTGCAGCAGCGGTTAATCAGGTCGTTGCAGGTAAGCCACACATTAAATGGTTATCGTCTGAATTTAGCAATCTCTCAATGGGTTGCGGTATACCGGGGTACCCAGTCATCGCGCCCTGTGATAGCGAAGGGCGGTTAGACTTGCAGGCGTTAGGGAATATACCTACTGACACATTCGATGGTGTTATCTATACAAATGTCTTTGCTCAGCATTCAAACTGGACTGATGTATTTTCTTGGTGCAAAGCGAATGGAAAAGCCATGTTTGTGGACAATTCTACAGGTCTGTTTGACCGACCTGCCGTTAATCTGCAAGAAGATGCTCCCATTGAGGTGATATCATGTGATCACACCCAACCATGGGGGGGGAGTGAGGGTGGTTTTTTAATTTGCAACGAAGAAGAAGCATACATCGCCCGAACTCTTATTAACGATGGCGTGGGTGTTGGTGAAAATAACTTTACGATGGCTCATGTAGGCGCAAATTATCAGTTAAGTGATCTGGCGGCCAGTTCAATTCTATGTCGGTTAGAGACACTGGAGAACTGGACTTTCTTTTATCAGTCACAAGAACGCAGGGTGAAGTCTTTAATCATTGATTCAGGGCTTTCCCTTGCGCCATTGACAGGGCAAACACAGCCTCGTTCAAGTCGCGCTTTTACGCCATTTATTAGTCCAGCGCCGGTATCGATAATTGATAGCGATATGAATGCGCTTTGTCGTAAGAGTTACAAGCCGTTCAAGGCTCAGCAATCGCATTATTTTGGAAATAATAGAGCGCAGAAATTATATGATAATTTAATCTGTATTTCTAACAATCCATTTAACCGTCACATTAGCAATGAGGAATACGTGGAATTGTTAAGGTCGTCTCTAGTATTTTCACGTTGATGAGGGTGGTGTTTTTCTGAGGTTGACATATTTAATGATTTTACTTTTTTTAATTATCTTTAAGGCTATTTAATAGTGGAAAAATCACACGCTGAATTGCAAGAAATTGGAGGTTATTTTGGCTTGGATATGCCGAATTACCTCAATTTTTTTGAAGATGATTTTTTAGTTCAATCTGCAAGAGCAGCAATTAGACTAATTGTCCAAAATTCTAATAAAAACGAGGTTTATGCTCCCGCCTATGTATGTAAGTCAGTTATTGATGCACTTAACTCCACAGGATGTAACGTCAATATTTATAAGTTGAATTCAGAATTTTATCCGTTGGTAGATTATTCCCAGTCTTTTAGCAATAGTGTATTTCTATATGTTAATTACTTTGGGTTATGTCAACGTAACATTCTTCGGTTGTGCGAAAGTGTAGGTAAAGAAAATTTATTAATAGATAACAGTCAAGCTTTGTTCGCCGAAAATATGGCTAAAGCATCTGTTTATTCGCCACGGAAGTTTGTAGGATTGCCGGATGGTGGTGTCATTAAAAGTTCAACTAAGCCACGGTTTGGTGAGTTAGCGAAAGATAAGGGTTCTATGAATAGGATGCCTTATCTTTTAAAACGTTTTAGTGAATCTGCGAAATCTGGATATGAGTATTTTAATTCAGCAAGACTGTCGTTAAGTGATAGTTCACCTTTGTTAATGTCTGATCTAACGAAAGCGTTAATGAGCACATTAAATTGGTGCGAAATTAAGAAAACCCGTAAGCGTAACTTCAAAATAATGGACGATTACTTCTCTTCTTGTAATGAAATTGAACTAGATTTGAATGGGGAGTCAGCGCTGTGTTATCCACTACACATTTCGGGCGTTAACGTCAATGAAGTTAGGAATGAATTGAACCGTTTAAACGTATTCAATCCGATATATTGGCTGGATGCTAAGCCTCTGCTCAATGATGGTGATTTCGAATTTCAGTTTATGGCGCAAACTCTCTTTTTACCGATAGATCAAAGAATGGACGAAGCTCAAGTTAACTATGTTTGCAACCTTGTTAGCTTATTAATAGATAACCACAAATTTGATTAGTTCTATGTGCATGCATGAAGTTGGGTTCCAATGAAGAAAACAGAATACACCACGTTTAGTTTTGACGAGCACGCAAAGAAATGCGATGTCGATGATTTTTTGAAGCAAATGCTCAGAACCGTGAAAGGTGAGCCTATTGAGCAAGAGCAAATTTCCCTTATCATCGAAGTTATCTCAGGATCATTATCTATTGATCAGTCTGATGCACTGCTCGATTTAGCCTGTGGTAATGGTTCCTTAGCTTCCCTTCTTTTCAATGAATGTTCTTCATATAAAGGTATCGATATTTCAGCATACTTAATAGAGATAGCACGCAGCAATTTTCAAATTAGCGATTCGATAGCTTTTGAGGCGAGTCCTGCAGACGTTTATGTGAAAAATGAATCTCAACCAGAACGCTTTACTAAAGTTAACTGCTTTGGTTCCCTCCAATATCTTACAAACGAAGAGGTATCGATAGTCTTATGTAACCTATTTACGCGTTTTAGCAACGTTGAAAAGGTCTTTCTAGGTAATATGCCAGATAAAAACAGCTACCTTTCGTTTTACAAAGACAGAGAGCCAACTGAAACAGAGCTGAATGACAATAACACAGCCATCGGTAAGTGGCGGACGAAATCAGAACTAGGTCGTTTGGCAAATGAAGCAGGTTGGCAGGTAGAATTTACCGCCATGCCGGCGGATTTCTATGCTAAACATTACCGTTTTAACGCAGTTTTAACTAGGTAGTCGAGAATGGAACATGTTATTTGGATTTCTGGCATGCCACGGTCAGGAACCACTTGGTTATCGCAAATTTTTGCATCGTCACCTGACGTTAGACTCAAATTTTGCCCTTTGTTTTCTTACGAATTTAAAAATGCGCTTACAGAGCAGAGCACTGCAGAGGAGTGGCGTGAACTTTTCGCTGCTGTGTATACGAAAAAATCCGAATATCTTGATCAACATTACCTCCGGCGAGACGGCCTCGTACCTGAATTTAAAGACAAGAACCAATTTCCTTCTCACTTAGTCATCAAGTCGACGAGGTTTCATCATTTAACCGAAAAAATATTAACGCTCAATCCGGATTTACGGTTTATCCATATTGTCAGAGACCCGAGAGCCAGTATCTATTCTTGGATAAGTAACCCGTATGAGTTTCCATCTGATGCAGATGTCAGTGTTGAATGGAAAACAGGGCGATGCAGAAAGCAAGGGGTCGGTGAGTTTTGGGGCTTCGAAGATTGGTACGATACAACAAAACAGGCATTGGAAATG
Source organism: Alteromonas australica (assembly GCF_000730385.1). NCBI lineage: Bacteria > Pseudomonadati > Pseudomonadota > Gammaproteobacteria > Alteromonadales > Alteromonadaceae > Alteromonas > Alteromonas australica. The sequence goes on from NZ_CP008849.1 coordinate 1,166,508, forward strand.
CAAATTAAATTCAAAGAGCGATTTGTTGTCGTCAAATATGAAGAATTAAAAAGCTCACCATTAAAGACTATCGAACAGCTTTTCAGCTTTAGTGGGCTTGAAGTAACAGAGCAAACCAGAGATTTTATCCGACTGTCACAGTCCCGAACAGCACATAATAGTAATAAAAGGTCTGTGTACAAAGATCCACAAAAAGTTGAAAGTTGGCGATCTGCATTAGATAGGAACATAGCCAATACGATTGCAGCGCAAGTTAAGAAAAGTGAACTTTCACAATTTCTTGATGGTTAAAGGTGGCGCATGAATAAAAAAACTAGCGAAGAATTAGCAGTATTTGGTGGTAGACCGATTTTTGAAGAATTTAAATCTACATCAAACTTACTCAAACCTGATGTTGAGAAGTTTTTGAACTACTCGAAAACCTTCTATGCAAAGAAGCATTACACAAATAATGGGCCTAATGTACGTTTACTAGAGTCGCGTTTGGCAAGTTTTCACAATACAAAGCATTGTGTTTCATTTTCAAGTGGTTTTTGGGCGTTAGCACTCGCGATAAAGGTACTTGCTAAACGGGGTAAAACTGAAGTTATTTTGCCATCGCTCACGTACAGACGAATGACTGATATGATTGCTTGGCTAGGCTTAACGCCACACTTTTGTGAGGTTAATGAAGAGACGCTCGCTATGTGTCCTTCCTCGGTAAAATCCTGTGTGAACGAAAATACTGCGGTTATTTTGGGAGTACATCCCATTGTTAATTGCAGTGACGTCGAATCATTAGAATTAATCGCGAATGAATGTGAGCTACCCTTGGTTTTTGATTCTGTAGAATCGGTATATGAGAGTATCGATGCTGGGAAAATAGGCGCCTTTGGGGAGGCAGAGTGCTTTTCACTGCATGCATGCAAACTATTTAACGGATTTGGCGGAGGCTATTTAACAACAAATAATAGCGAGCTAGCCAAGCAATTAAGTTCAATGAGAACGTTTGGTTTTGTGGGCCCAGATAATATTGAATATAGCCACGGTGTTAATGCAAAGCTCAATGAGATGCACGCTTGTATGGCGCTAGCAAGCTTAGATGATATAGACGCGCAAGTAGCAGATAACAAGGCAAGGTACTATCAATATCGTAAGGGCTTGGCGTCGCTTAAAGGCTTTTCGCTGCTAGAATTTGACGAGGTATTCGATTCAGGCTTTAAAAATATCGTTGCACGAATCAATGATGCTTGGCCTTTCACACGGGATGAAACTGTACGTATATTAAATGCAGAAGGCGTGTTGGCCAGAGCACATTACGACCCTCCACTACACACTAAACTCAACGACAATGAATATATTGCTTGTGACCTTTCGCTAACAGAATCTCTTGCAACACAATTTATAAATTTACCCTGTGGCCAGAAAGTAAGTTGTGATGACATTGACCAAATCGTCGATTTACTTAGTTTTATTGAAAAACATGCCGATCAGATTAAACAATTAATGCCTAGGATGACCGAACATGACTAAAGTTGAGGAGATCGTAAGCCATTTACCCATACAACCATTAGACGAACCTATCCCTGTAGGGCAATTGTACTTCCCAGACTGGTGTGATTATGAACAGGCGATGAGAGGAATCTTTGAGCGTGAGTATTATAATAATAATGGCCCGCTCGTTACGGCATTAGAAAGCCAGCTTGAAAATTTCCTCAATGTAAAACACGCTATCTGCGTTAGCAATGCAACACATGGCTTGATGATTGCGGCTCAAGCAATGGAGCTTACAGGGAAAGTGATTTTACCTGCCCATACTTTTATTGCCAGTGCACAGTCTCTGTTGTGGTGTGGCCTAACGCCCGTTTTTTGCGATGTGCAAAAAGATGGTCATCATATAGATTCTACTAAGTTAGAAGCTCTCATTACTGATGACGTTTCTGCGATTATGGCTGTGAACTTATGGGGTGGAGCCGCTGATATTGATGCATTAGAAAAAATTGCGTCCAAGCATGATATAAAGCTTTATTTCGATTCTGCACAGGCATTTGGTTGCGAGTACCAAGGCAAGAAAGTGGGTGGATTTGGAGACCTAGAAGTATTTTCACTGCACGCAACGAAAGTTTTGAGTGCCGGTGAAGGTGGGTTAATTTGCACCAATAATGATGAACTCGCAAACAAGATCCGTTCAATACGCCCTAGTTATGGCAATTTTGAGAAAGTAGCAATAGAAAAGGTGGCGAACTCAAGAATGTCTGAAGCCCAAGCTGCTGTGGCATTGTTGAATCTTAAAAGCTATAAAGATTATCAACGTAATAATGAAAACATATACAACCTCTATTCCAAACGGTTGTCTAGCATTCCTGGTATATCCATTGTTAACCCTGAAGGCGTGACCCTCTCAAATTTTCAAAGTTTAGTCTGCAGTGTGGATGAAGAAAAATTTGGATGTTCACGAGATGATTTATTGAACATTTTAAAACATTTCAGTGTGTTGGCTCGACGTTACTTTTACCCTGGGGTGCATAAAACGGTAGATTTCGAGCATTACGGTTATAAACTCCCTAATACTGATCGTTTAAGCAATGTTGCAATACAATTACCAATTGGTGCCCAAGTAGAGAAAGATGTGGTGAATTTTATTTGCGATGTCATAGCACAAACACATGAGAAGTCTCTTTGTCACGGGTAGTTATGAAAATTGGAATAATGCAGCCTTATTTTTTTCCTTACTTGGGGCATTTCGCATTAATTGATGCGGTTGACAAGTGGGTTGTTTTTGATGTTACTCAATATACTCCGAAAAGTTGGATGAATAGAAATCGGATTTTACATCCGAAATCTGGATGGAATTATGTCACCTTGCCGCTAGAAAAGTCGTCTATCAGTCTTAGTAGCTGTGACGTGTACGTGAGAGATATTGACAAGGTTAAAGCAACTATTTTGGGAAAAATTTCTCACTACAAGAAACAAGCACCATTTTATTGGCAAGTGGTTGATATCATCACGCGAACTTTTGAAAACGCTACTTCCAGTAAGCTGGTCGACATTAATGTGTCGTCATTGAAGGAGACTTGCGACTATTTAGGGGTAACGTTTGATTGGGATATTTGTTCCGAGCTCGGATTATCCTTTCCGCAAAATATGGGGCCTGGTGATTGGGCGCCGTATATCTCTGAGCAGTTAAAAGCAACAGTCTATATTAATCCAAGTAATGGGATCCCCTTGTTTGATACACATGATTTCACACAGAAGCATATTGAGCTACACGCAATGTCTTTTTCATCCTTTGAATATGAAACTGGCTCAATGGACTTTGAGAAAAACTTATCGATATTAGATGTCATGATGTGGAACTCGCCATCAACAATAAGGCAAAAGATGAAAGAACTTTCTTTAATAACGCGTATTCCTTGCTCGTCTTCATCATCTGTGTAAAGGCGAAAGGACATTTGGGTAGACTAGAGAAAAACTTAATTGGTTTATATTAGGGTTACTATAACCACAGAAATTCAATTTTCGTTGTGAGTATCACTTCTCATACTTAATATTGATTAGATGTTGTACAGCGATGTGCTATATTTACTCATAGAGTTATAAGAGGGTTGCTATTATGCAAGTCAACAACGAATCAACGTCGCTTATTGGGCAAATTCAAGAAAGGCAAAACAGTCTTTTTGAAAAACTTGCCTCTGGAAAACAAGTTAATGACGCGACTGACGGCGCGGCAGCGCAGCAGATAATCGACCGTTTAACATCGGAAGTAGAAGGCAGCCGACAAGCCGTAAGCAACGTATATGATGGTATTTCATTGGCGCAAGTAGCGGAAGGCGGCTTGAGCATCATAAACGACGATGTAAACCGTATTAGAGAGCTAACGTTGCAGTCGGGTAGTGGCATATTAAGCGATGGCGATCGTCAAGCGCTTCAATCTGAAATATCGCAACTTCAAGATAATATCAGTCAAACCATAGAGCAAACTAACTTTGCAGGTAAGCCATTATTGTCTGAAGACGGCGCACTAAGCTTTCAAGTAGGGGCAAATGCTGGCAACAGTGTTGATATCGAAACTCAGGATTTTGCGAGCCAGCTATCCAGTGTACTTTCAATCGATTTAACCTCTGGAACCAGTATTAACGACGCGTTAAGCGCGGCGGATGACGCTATTGAGTTAGTCGGTGGTGCACAAGGTGAACTAGGTGCAACACAAAACGCATTACAAAGCACTGCTCGAAATTTAACCCAAGCCAATGTTAATGCGGCGGAATCGAGAAGTCGAATTCAAGATTTAGATTTTGCACAAGCAACATCGCAACAAGCTGCTAATGATGTATTAAGTCAGTCAGCACTTACCATTCAAGCCCAAGCTAATCAGCAGGAAGGGCAGGTTTTAGCTTTGCTTAGCTAAGCGCGAGTTAATGATTTTAATCGAAAGAAGCAGGGTAACCTGCTTTTTTTATTGCTATATTTCCGAAAACACCAGTTGCGCTGTGATCTTTTGTCGTTACAATTTGCAAATGCGCTAAACTGTAAATAATAACAAAGCGTTCTCGGGGAATTAATGAAGGATATTCTGCTGGTTAGCGATAACCAGGAACTAATTCATAGTTTAGAAACCATAGTGACGTTTCTAGGTGAGTCGTGTCAGTCGCGAGGCTTTCATGAATGCGAAGATTATTTGCAAGACAGTGGCGCAGATGCTGTCTTGATTGATTACACATTGCCATCTGCGGTAAAAGCGCTTATTGCGCGCTTCCCACATATTCCTTTTGTTGTGCTTCAAAAACAAAATGGCGAGACAACTGCTGAGTGTAATTTGGTAAGTGTAGTGACGCTTCCGCTTACCTATCCTGTCTTGACGCAAGCCATTCATCGTTGCCAAGAATATTCACGCCGAAAGCCGGGGAATACACGGTCGGGTGGAGCAAAAACTCGCTTATTTCGAAGCCTCGTGGGTCAAAGCGATCAGATACAAATTGTTCGACGGTTAGTCGAGCAAGTAGCGCCCACTGAAGCCACTGTTTTGATCCTCGGGGAATCGGGGACCGGTAAAGAGGTCGTGGCGCGTAACGTTCACTTTTTGTCTGAACGAAAAGATGGGCCATTCATTCCTGTAAATTGTGGCGCAATTCCAGGCGAATTGCTGGAAAGCGAACTTTTCGGTCATGAAAAAGGCGCGTTTACTGGCGCCATCAGTGCTCGAAAGGGCCGCTTTGAGCTTGCGGAAAATGGCACGCTGTTTCTTGATGAGATTGGCGATATGCCGCTGCAAATGCAGGTAAAGTTACTTCGGGTGCTTCAAGAAAGAATGTTCGAGCGAGTGGGTGGCAGCAAACCCTTAAAGTGTAATGTTCGTATTATCGCCGCCACCCACCGAAACTTAGAAACCATGATAAAGGAAGATAAGTTTCGAGAAGACTTGTATTACAGGCTGAACGTCTTTCCCATAGACAGTCCTGCACTGCGTCAACGAAAAGACGATATCCCGCTACTCCTGCAAGAACTTAATAGTCGCATTCAAGGCGACGGTGTCGAAGGCGTACACTTTACAGAACGAGCGATTGCATCCCTGATGGAACACGATTGGGCCGGGAACGTTAGAGAGCTTTCAAACCTGGTGGAGCGCCTCAGTATTCTTTATCCCTCTCAAGTGGTTGATGTGGCAGATTTACCCGATAAATATCAATACGGCGATGTTCAAGCTTACGAACCTGATTACCCAGAAGAATTGCTTGAAAGAGACGCATTCAATGCATTATTTGCCGAGGCGGCCGCACAGGAAGTAGAAGAAGACCTTGATGAAGATGACAGTGGCTTATTGATGCGCTCTTCACTGCCCGAAGAGGGGGTGAATTTGAAAGAGTATTTATCTGAGTTAGAAATTAACTTAATTCGACAAGCATTGGAGCAACAAGATTGGGTTGTTGCCAGGGCGGCTGACAAGTTGGGTATGCGAAGAACCACCTTGGTTGAAAAGATGCGAAAGTACGATATTCAACGTGTGGAGGAAGTCTAACGTCAGGGAATTGACGTGATAAAATCAGAATAAATCAAGCTAACGTGTTGATATTTAAGGTTATAAATATTGGCACGTGTCCTGCTAAGTAAAGTCATAGAGTAAAACGTCTGCTATTTGACGAGGGCGATATGACTTACGACAGCAATATATCTACAACAGACTCATTTTTATCTTCATATGATCTAGCCCCCGTGGGCGGTACTCTTGAAGAAAGTTTTAATTCCGCCCCTGTTTCTGTGGTAAGCGCTGATGAGGTGGCATCGCTTCGTCGCCAAGCAAGTCAACTAGAACATTTACTAAAGGTTATGCCTGCTGGTGTTATTGTGCTTGATGGTAAAGGCGTAGTGAAGCAAGCCAATGATCAAGCAAAGGCATTACTGGGCGAGCCTCTCGAAGAGCAGGTTTGGCGAAATATTATCGCACGTTCATTTAAACCGAGAGCGGACGATGGCCACGAGGTATCCTTGGTGGATGGGCGTCGTGTGAAGCTGTCTATTACGCCATTGGAGAAAGAGCCGGGCCAGCTTATTGTGATAACGGACTTAACGGAAACCCGTGAGCTCCAAGCACGAGTGAGTCATATGCAGCGTTTGTCTTCACTTGGCAAAATGGTGGCCTCACTCGCACATCAGATAAGAACGCCGCTATCTGCAGCTATGCTTTATGCCTCTAACTTAACGCGTAAAAATTTACCAGAAAATGCCGGCGAACAATTTGCTCATAAACTGACAGACCGTTTAAAAGAGCTAGAAAGTCAGGTCAACGATATGTTGCTATTCGCGAAGTCGGGTGAAGAGCAAGTGGTTGCGTCTATTTCATCACAAGAACTTGAAGAGGCTATTTTGCCTACGTCGCAAACCATGGCCAGTCAGGCGGCTCAATCAATATCGGTAGAGGGGTTTAACGCTAACGTATCGGTTACCGGAAACCTTACGGCCTTGCAGGGCGCCATATTGAACCTGGTACATAATGCAAGTCAGGTGACGCCTAAAGGCCAAGCTATCTGTGTTAAAGCGCACGTTGTCAGCAACAAACTTGCTATTTCCGTTTGTGACCAGGGCCCTGGCGTTCCAGCACACTTGCAAAACAAAATTTTTGAACCCTTCTATACCACGAAAACCCATGGTACAGGTTTAGGGCTTGCCGTTGTGAAATCAGTAGTGAATGCGCATAACGGTCAACTCACGGTGTCAAATCTTGCCCATGGTGGCGCGTGTTTCACCATAGCAATCCCTTGTTCAGCCTCACAGGCGGTTCATTCTTCTGAGCACAAAACTAAGGTCGCATAAAGGCAGGAGTACTTTCTTATGGCTAAAACAACCATTCTTATCGTGGAAGACGATGCAGGCTTACGTGAAGCCTTATACGATACCTTGTTACTCGGCGATTATGATGTCGTTGATGCCGACTGCGCAGAATCGGCGTTGATGGTGCTCTCTGGGAGAAAAATAGACTTAGTGGTGAGCGATATTCAAATGGGCGAAATGAGCGGCCTCGCTTTGCTTAAAAGCATTAAAGCGAAATACCCGCAAATGCCAGTGTTACTCATGACAGCGTTTGCCACAATCAATGATGCGGTTCAAGCCATGCGAGATGGCGCGACAGATTACTTATCTAAGCCGTTCGCGCCGGAAGTGTTACTCAATTTAGTTGGGCGATATGCGCCAGCACAAAAAATTGAGTCACGCACGCCCATCGTGGCAGACCCTTCCAGTTTGCAACTACTCGCCTTATCGCGAAAAGTCGCGAAGTCTGACGCTACTGTGATGGTCATGGGGCCGAGTGGTTCGGGTAAAGAGGTGCTCTCACGCTATATTCATGACCAGTCACAGCGTGCTGATGCGCCTTTTGTGGCCATTAATTGCGCCGCTATTCCTGAAAATATGTTGGAAGCCACTTTGTTTGGCTATGAGAAAGGCGCGTTTACCGGCGCGGTTCAAGCCTGTCCTGGTAAATTCGAACAAGCGCAAAGCGGGACTTTATTGTTAGACGAGATTACAGAAATGGATTTGGCGTTGCAGGCAAAGTTGCTTCGTGTGTTGCAAGAAAGGGAAGTGGAACGCTTGGGCGGCAGAAAAAACATCAAGCTCGATGTACGGGTTATTGCTACTAGCAACCGAGACTTACGCAAAGCCGTTGAACGAGGGGAGTTTAGAGAAGATTTATATTATCGTCTTAATGTATTTCCTATTACATGGCGTCCCTTGTCTGAGCGTCCCGGTGATATTGTCCCCTTAGCCGAACATCTTATTTCGCGACATGCGGCAAATCAGAATTTGGGTACAGTAAAATTAAGTGCCGCGGCGAGAAACAAACTGTCTCAATATACGTGGCCGGGCAACGTTCGCGAATTAGAAAACGTAGTGCAAAGGGCGCTAATTCTTTGTGAAGGGGGCCTTGTTGATTCAGGCGACTTGATGATAGATATGGCGGTGCACAGCGAAATGGAAATGCAGGTTGAACCTGATGACAATAGCAAACTGGGTTCTGAACTTCGCCAGCAAGAACATCAAATTATTTTAGATACGTTAGCGCTGTGCAATGGCAAGCGTAAAGATGTGGCCGAGAAGTTGGGGATTAGCCCTAGAACCTTGCGTTACAAGCTCGCTAGAATGCGCGAAGATGGTATTGAAGTGCCTGCATAGTTAACTTCAGATATAAAAAGTTGTTTGTCAACAAGCAACTGCTTAAATGTACGACGACTGAGGTCTCGTTAGGTATTAGCCGCCTAGCGAGACTTATTCATTTCCAATCTGGCTGAGCACGACAAGCGCCACCATGAATGCGCGCTGTTGTGAAATTGGCTTCACCCTGTCATAAAATTGGCTTTCCTCTAAATTTTATATTCAATTATCTGATTTTAAATGATTTTTAAAGTTGGCTTGTTGATTGCATTTGTACTGGGCAACAGCAACATTTCGCCGCATAGCGGCAATTTTTCGACGAAATCGTGTAGGAGTGGTTATGGACGTCAAAGCCAACAGTTTGTATCAAGAAATGCAAAATATGATTGGGCAGTCTCGTCTTCAGGTTAATGAGCCCCAAACATTACCAGACATTAATCCCACAAAAGATGATTTTTCTAACATGCTTAAGCAAGCGGTAGATGGTGTAAATGGTATGCAGTTAGAATCGAAAAATGCGCAACAACGGTTCGAAATGGGCGACAACTCATTAAGTTTAGCTGAAGTTATGCTCACCAAAGAGAAAGCGGGTATTGCGTTTGAGGCAACCGTGCAAGTGAGAAATAAAGTGCTTGAAGCGTACAAGCAAATCATGAACATGCCAGTGTAGTTGGAGTAGATCATGGCTGAGGCAACAGGCACAAATTTAACCGTACCCGATCAAAGCACGGCAGGCGATGTGGAACCAGAAAATAAATCTGGATTCATGGATACCTTAGGCAACACAGACATGATGCGACAAATGGCACTTGTGGTAGTGCTTGTTATCTGTGTGGCCATTGCGGTGTTTATTTTAATTTGGGCACAAGAACCTGATTTTCGTCCTCTAGCCAAAATGGAGACCCAAGAGCTCATCGAAACGCTAGATTACATGGATGCCAACCAAATAGAGTACCGCTTAGAAGGAAACACGGTTTATGTAAGAAGCGATGAGTTTCAAAATATCCGTTTAGGTATGACGCGCCAAGGCTTAACCAATAGCAGCGATAGCGGAACCGACATTATCATGCAAGACATGGGGTTCGGTGTCAGTCAGCGGGTGGAAATGGAAAGATTAAAACACGCCCGTGAACAGCAAATTGCATCCACTATTGAAGATATGACAAGTATTCAAAAAGCCCGGGTACTTCTGGCTATGCCGAAAGAAAACGTTTTTGCGAGACGTGAAAAAAAGGCCTCAGCTACGGTAGTATTAACCGCAAAACGCGGGTCGGTTATAGCAGGTGAAGAAGTTGATGCTGTGATTGATATCGTGGCATCTGCTGTGCAGAATATGGAACCATCAAAAGTAACGGTCACCGACAGCAACGGCCGCTTACTCAACTCAGGCTCGCAAGATTCATTAAGTGCTAGAGCCCGTAAAGAATACGAAATAGAGCGTCAACGGGAACAAGAATACCTGGAAAAAATAGATGCTATTTTGATCCCCGTACTTGGCATTGGTAACTATACGGCTCAGGCAGACGTGAGCATGGACTTTACTGCCATGGAGCAAACCCAGCGCAGTTATAACCCTGACTTACCCGCCGTGCGTAGTGAAATGATTGTTGAGGAAAACAGTGTGGGCGGCGGCGTTGGCGGCATTCCTGGCGCGCTTTCCAATCAACCTCCTCTTGATTCTAATATTCCAGAGCAAGCCGGAGCTGGCAACCAACCAACCTTGCCAGGCAGAACGGCGAAAGAGTCTACCCGCAACTATGAATTAGATACCACCATTAGCCACACGAAAAAGCAAAGTGGCGTTATTCGACGTTTAAGTGTGTCGGTGGCTGTAGATTATACACAGCTGACTGGCGAAGACGGCAGTACAACCAGTGAGCCCAGAAAACAAGAAGAGCTACTCAATATTCGCCGTTTGTTGCAAGGTGGTATTGGCTTTGACGTTACCCGAGGCGACTCTCTTGAAGTAGTCAGTGTCCCGTTCACACGAATGGACAGCGGCGTTATGGAAGAGGTTCCACTATGGGAACAGCCCGGATTTTTGCCTATACTTAAGCTGGTGGTGGGTGGCCTCGTCATTATCGTGCTCATCATCTTTGTTATTCGACCCATGCTGCGTCGTTTGATTAACCCTGATGACACCAAAGAGGCAGAAGATTTTGATGCAGATGAAGGTCTAGACCTTGGTGATGAAACCATCAGCATGCTGTCTTCCGATTTCGACGAAGGTCAAGTGGGCTTCGCTGCCGACGGGTCTTTGATGCTGCCAGATTTACATAAAGATGAAGACGTATTAAAAGCGGTGCGTGCACTCGTGGCCAATGAACCAGAATTGTCAGCCCAAGTCGTTAAAGGCTGGCTGATGCAAGATGAGTAAGTGAGAGCGTATTATGGCTGAAGAACTCGCCAATGTTGAAGAACAGTCTTACGATGTAAGTAAGTTAGAGGGCGTCGAGAAGGCTGCCATATTGCTACTGAGTCTTTCAGAAGAAGACGCCGCTCAAATATTAAAGCACCTTGAACCCAAACAGGTCCAGAAGCTGGGCTCAGAGATGGCCAAGGTCGATGATATGACACAGACCAAAATTACGGCTGTGCATAAACACTTTATTGAAGAAATTCAAAACTACAGCACCATAGGCTTTCAAAGCCAAGACTTTGTGAAACGTGCCCTTACAGCGGCATTAGGTGAGGACAAAGCGGCTAATCTTATTGACCAAATTCTAATGGGCAGTGGGGCTAAAGGCTTGGATTCACTTAAATGGATGGATTCTAAGCAAGTGGCTAGCATTATTCGTAATGAGCACCCGCAAATTCAAACCATTGTGTTGTCTTATCTTGAACCTGAACAAAGCGCCGAAATTTTGGCACAGTTCCCAGAGAAAGTGCGTCTTGATTTATTAATGCGTATTGCCAACCTTGAAGAAGTTCAGCCAGCTGCACTGCAAGAATTGAACGAAATTATGGAGAAACAGTTTGCAGGTCAAGCGGGTACGCAAGCGGCCAAAATGGGCGGCTTGAAGTCTGCAGCCAATATCATGAACTACCTCGATACGGCTATTGAGGGGCAGTTAATGGATGCGATCAGAGAGCAAGACGAAGAGATGAGTCAGCAAATTCAAGACCTCATGTTTGTCTTTGATAACCTGATTGATGTTGATGACAAAGGTATTCAAGCTATCCTTCGAGAAGTTCAGCAAGATGCGCTACTTAAATCGATAAAAGGTGCTGATGAAGAGCTGAAGAATAAGATCATGAAAAATATGTCTAAACGCGCGGCAGAAATGCTTAACGATGATCTTGAGGCCTTGGGGCCAGTGCGTATTTCTGAAGTGGAAACTGCACAAAAAGAAATTCTATCGGTGGCACGTAGACTGTCTGATTCTGGCGAAATTATGCTAGGTGGCGGCGGTGGTGAAGAATTCTTGTAATACTCCCCAGTTTACGCCAATGAAGCAAACAATTTAGGTAGTCAAATGTCATCAAATAAAGGCTTTAGCGACGAGGAACTTCACGAAGCAAAGGCATGGGATTTGCCTTTTGTGGAGGATGCGCGACAGCAGCAAGACGACGGAAAAACCAACGCCCTTAACTTTCGTTCCGATTGGAAGTACGAACCCCCGGAAGAGGAAGAAGAGATTCTCCCTCCTACCGCCGATGAGATTGAGGCTATTCGCCAAGCCGCTTACGATGAAGGTTATGCAGAAGGCAAAGCCACAGGGTTTGAAGAAGGAAAGCAAGAAGGCCTTGAACAAGGCTTATCAGAAGGGCGTGAAACCGGTCACGCAGAAGGCCTTGAACAAGGCTTAGATGAGGGGCGTAGCCAAGCGCTAGCGCAAGCCGAGGTATGGCAACAGCTGGCTGAAAAGTTACATCAACCTTTGTCACAAGCGAATGATGAAACCCGCGACCAATTGGTTAAACTTGCCGTTTCGCTCGCCCGAGCTGTGTTGAAGGTAGAGGTGAGTACAAATGAGCAAGTTATTCTTCAGGCGCTGTCTGAAGGCATGAAGGCCTTACCTATCAATCAAACACGCTATCAATTGCATATGCATCCTGACGATATTGAGCTTGTTAAAGTCCATTTTGGTGATGAAACCATTGAGGATAAGGGGTGGCAGTTTTTTGAAGCGCCAGCAATGGAGCGTGGAGGCTGTGATATTACCTCTGAACATAATGCGGTTGATGTGTCTATCGAACGCCGCTGTCGTGATGTCATCGACAAATTCTTACTTAACCAAGGTTTATCTGATGACTAGCCCTTGGCATTCACACTTTGAGTCACTCGCAAAACAAGTGACTTCTCCCCCCGTTGTGGCTGCAGGTAAACTCGTAAGAGGCATAGGCTTAACTCTGGAAGCCATTGGTTGCCAACTGCCCGTTGGAAGCCAATGTTTAGTTCAAACCGTTGAAGGTGAAATTGAAGCTGAAGTTGTTGGGTTTGGGGATGACATTACTTACCTGATGCCAACAGAAGCCGTGCGTGGCATCGTGCCAGGTAGCCGTGTTATGCCGCTCAACAGGCAAAGCGGATTGCCGGTTGGAATGGAATTACTGGGGAGAGTGGTAGACGGAAACGGGCAACCTTTAGATGGCTTAGGAGAAATTCAGGCTGAAACACGGGCGCCTACGACTCGAGCGCCGATGAATCCGTTGATTCGACGGCCTATTACCCAGCCCATGGATGTGGGCGTGCGTGCCATCAATGCATTAAATACGGTGGGTGTTGGACAGCGAATGGGCTTGTTTGCAGGCAGTGGTGTGGGAAAAAGTGTGTTACTTGGCATGATGACCCGTGGTTGTGAAGCCGATGTGGTTGTGGTGGGTTTAGTCGGGGAACGGGGCCGTGAAGTTAAAGAGTTTATTCACGACATTCTGACAGAAGAAGAGCGTGCTCGGGCTGTGGTTGTCGCCGCTCCAGCGGACACTTCTCCGCTGATGCGCTTAAAAGGTTGTGAAACTGCAGTCACTATTGCCGAATATTTTCGGGATAAAGGCATGAAGGTACTGTTGCTTATCGATTCACTCACACGTTACGCCATGGCACAACGTGAAATTGCGTTAGCAGTAGGTGAGCCTCCTGCGACCAAAGGCTACCCACCTTCGGTATTTGCACGCTTGCCGGCACTGGTAGAACGTGCCGGCAATGGTAGCGAGAAACAAGGCTCTATTACGGCATTTTATACTGTGTTGACTGAAGGGGATGACCTACAAGATCCTATCGCAGATGCTGCACGGGCTATTTTAGATGGCCATGTGGTTCTATCCAGAACCCTGGCTGACAGCGGCCATTACCCCGCTATCGATATTGAAGCGTCTATTAGCCGCGTAATGCCTATGGTGACCAGTGACGAACACCAAATGATGGCGCGCCGCATTCGTCAGGTATATTCTAATTTTAAGCAGAACCAAGATTTGATCTCCATCGGTGCTTATGCGAAGGGGTCAGACCCTCGTATAGACCTCGCCATTCGTGCAGAACCCGCCATCAACGCCTTTTTGCAGCAAGGAATGAAAAATATTTTACCCTACGACGAATGCTTAGAAGGCATGAGTGCGCTAGCGAAAGGTTTGGGTAAGGGGTAGGTGATCCATGTCTAAGCAGTTAGAGCGAGTGGCTGAATTTGAGCGAGAGAAAGAGCAGCAGGCCGCGCAATTGTTTCAACAGGCACAATTGAATGTTAATCAGCAAAAGCAAAAACTCACAAGTTTAGAGCAATACCGGTTCGACTATATTAGAAATATCCAGCAAACAGGGCAAGGCGGCGTGACGGCTCAGCATTATCAGCAGCACCTCTCTTTTGTAGGAAAATTAGACAAAGCCTGTGAGCAGCAAATGAACGTGATTGCGCAGGCGAATTTAGCCGCAGATCAACGCAAGCAAGTGTGGCTGAAACAACAACAAAAAGTAAAAGCGGTAACCCTTTTGCTTGAAAAGCAGCAACGGGCTAAACAACAGAAAGAGGCCAAAGCCGAACAAGCCATGATGGATGAGTTTGCCACTCAGCGATTTTTTCGCGCCAAAAAACAAGGCTTCTAACGCTCAGTATTCCGTTGAATTCTTACTTTCTTTAACGACTTCCGCTACCTTGGAACACCCTTTGCAATAACCCTATATTAGTTAATGTCACCGATTGCATAGGTGATAATTATTCACCTTGTTACGCTATTCGCTTGCTCAGGAAGGACACAATTTAAAATTTCTATGTTGCTGATTTTATAGAAATTGTAGAAGCTTGTAATCGTGTGAGAAGGCATAGCCATTGGCATGCAATGCCAGCGTAGGATGTAAATATTATGATGCAACAAGTTGCCGCACAAAATACAGACTCTGCCGCTTTACCTTTTGCCACTAGTAAACCGGCAAAAGCCGTAGAGGCAGGTATTAGCGCTGAGTCGCGCTCGCAAAATAACCAGGCGTTCCAACAAGCTTTTGATGATGCTCGCCTCAAACGAGAAGACTTGGCACAGGAAAAAAAGCTAGCGCGAAGAGACAGCCTTGAGCAAGAACAAAACCTTGAGCGAGAAGAGAGCCTTCAGCGACAAGAAAGCCTTCAGCGAGAAGAAAACCTTCAGCGAAAAGAAAATCGCGAGCTTCAAGCGTCAACGAAAAACAATGCAGAAAACGCCAGCAAATCAAGTGCGAAACCCGAGCAAGACAAAGCTGCTAGTCATCAAGTTTCCGACGACGAAACAAAAGGCGCTCAGCAAGCAGCACTCGATGACCAAGATAACCTAGCGCAAAGCGAAAAGAGTGATGCTGCAAACCAGCCGCTTATTGACAGCACAGATGAGAGCTCTTTAATCGGCGAATTAGACAATAGCGATGTGACTCAAGACGCTAGCGAAGACTCACTTTTTTCGGGTGAAAGCGAACTCTCACCCGAAAAACCTACACCCGACGCATTGAAAGAACGGCTTCATGCACTATTAAATGGTGAAAAGCAGGAAGACACTTTCATTCGCGCAGACTTACCTGTTAAAAGTCACCTCGTCACTGATGACGAGGTGAATACCGAAAACGAGAATGCAACCCGCTGGATTGACTACGTAGACGCAGTATTAGCGGCTAAAGGCGAAGGTAAATCGGCAAACGCAGAAACAGGCGAAACTAACCCCCAGGTTGCTACTTTCGACGAGCTCCTTAACGAAGACGGCGCGATGGCAGATAACGCCTATCTCGCAGAAATGCTAGAGGCCTTGAACGCTGAAGCCTCCGCCTCGATGGCCGACGGCGATAAGCCTCATCTTTTAGGGGAAGAGGTGCTATCGATTACTCAGCAATTAATGGGTGAATTAACGCAAGACAATGATGAGGTTTCCGATGAGGCGCTTGCCACTTTAAAAGCTTTAACCGCGGTCATTCAAGACACGTCTAGTGAAAATGCCACGTGGAATACGGAACTGGACGCCTTACTTGCTCAGTTTTCCAGCGTATCAACGGATTTGAATGGCGACCCCGCTTTAACCGATGCCGAAACCCTTTCGTTGGCGTCGTTGTCTGAAGACGAAGTGTTAGTCCTTAGTTTGATGAAAGATGCCTTAGCCCAACTTCAACAGACCGATGGCGTAAAAATACCAGAATCGGCAACGGCGGATCCTAAGGCAATGGGGTCTGAGAACGAAGTGCTAACGCCAAATTTAGCGGAGTTAGAAGGAACGTGGGCCGATGAACTAACAAATATGCTCGCAAGCATGTCACCAGAAAGTGCGCAGAAAGCCACGGAAGCTATTGCGCAACGCTTGGCAGCCAGTGTACCTTCCGCCACTCAAGCGCAACAAGAAGCGATTAAAACCAGTATTGCAGCTGGTATTAATGAGTACCAACAACAAATCGCTCAGGGCAGAGAGCCAGGTATCGACTTGCAATCAATTATAGATGGTGCCGCTAACGAAGCGGGGCTCTCCAGTGCTCAAATGCAGCAGCTAAACGCACAAACAGAGGCGCAAGTTGGGCAGTTTATGCAACTGGTTAATCAAACCCAAGGCGCAGCGCATCAAGCTTTACAAAGCCAAATGATGAATGTTGACACCCAGTTGGTGGAAAATGGTCAGCTTAAAAGTGAAGCGTCAAAACAACAGCAACAATTTGAAGGGTTTGATAAGGCCGTAAACATTCACAAGCCGGAAGGGCAGCAGCAACTTAACGAAAAAATTCGTTGGATGGTTAATGCCAGAAATACCATGGCCGAAATTCGTCTTGACCCCCCAGAACTCGGTAGTATGCAAGTAAGGGTGAATGTTAGCGGAGACGCGGCAAGCGTAAGTTTTGTGGTTCAATCCCAGCAGGCAAAAGACGCGCTTGCTGATGCCATGCCACGATTAAAAGAAATGTTAGCAGAGCAAGGGCTTGAGTTGGGCGATGCCGAGGTGCGAAAAGATAATTCGTCGCAATCTGGAGAGTCTGGCCAGCAACTTGCAGGTTCAGGCAATGGTCAGCAAAATGGCGATGAAATGTCGGATGGCGCAGATGACACTCACGTGGTGGAGCAAGCGGTGACCCGGCAAGCAAAAGGTGGAATTGATTACTATGCTTAGTGTTTATAACCCGCTAATTAACGGGGAAATGCATTAAGTCCGAGAAATATACTACGAATTGGCATTGCCATTTCCGGGTGAAACTTGATAATACAAAGCCTCTTGCATTTATGACGGATTAGACATGGCTGAAGAAGAACTACAAATAGAAGAAGGTGGCAAAAAGAAAGGCAAAATGATGTTAATCATTATTGTTGCAGTTGTGCTACTTGGTGGTGGAGCGGCGGCGTACTTTCTTCTATTTTCAGGCAGTGATGAACCTGCTGCGGAGCAATTAGCTGAAGCCGATGCCCAAGCCGCACAAGCGGCTGGCGAAGCAGCGCCTTCAACGAAGGCTGAAGTGGGCACGGCATTGTATGTTGCTATGCCTCGTCCTTTCGTGTTTAACGTGCCCGGCTCAGGTCGAGATAGGTTGGTGCAAATTAAAGTGCAGTTATTAGTGCGTGGTAGCGACAACGAAGAGTTGGCAAAAACCCATATACCACTCATTGAGGGCACCTTGTTGCAAGTGTTTAGTTCGGCTAATGCAGACGACCTTGTGACGGAAGCGGGTAAAATTGAACTGCGTGAACAAGCTGTTAATGAGGTACAGAAAGTCCTCAAAGATATTGCAGGGCATGACGTTGTAGAACGTGTCTTGTTTACTGGCTTTGTCATGCAATAACAGGTAGAAGACGGTGAGTGATTTATTATCTCAAGATGAAATCGATGCCCTATTACATGGGGTAGATGATGTAGAGGAAGATGAGGTAGGCGGTACAGACGCCGACGCCTCTACCCTCGAATATGACTTCTCCTCACAGGATAGGATTGTCCGTGGGCGAATGCCTACGCTTGAGATTGTAAATGAGCGCTTTGCCCGGCATATGCGGGTGAGCTTGTTTAACATGATGCGCCGCTCCGCAGAAGTGTCGATTAACGGCATTCAAATGATAAAGTTTGGTGAGTATATACATACCTTGTTTGTACCCACCAGTTTAAACATGGTGCGTTTCCGCCCCCTGAAAGGGACCGGGCTTATCACCATGGAAGCCCGTTTAGTTTTCATTTTGGTTGATAACTTTTTTGGCGGGGATGGACGCTATCACGCCAAAATTGAGGGGCGAGAATTCACCCCTACAGAGCGCCGTATTATTCAGATGCTGCTTAAAATCATCTTTGAAGATTACAAAGAAGCATGGGCGCCCGTTATGGATGTGTCGTTTGAATATCTCGACTCTGAAGTTAACCCTGCCATGGCAAATATTGTCAGCCCCACGGAAGTCGTGGTGATTAGCTCATTTCATATTGAGTTAGACGGCGGCGGGGGAGACTTTCATGTCTCTTTGCCTTACTCCATGCTAGAGCCCATTCGAGAGCTTCTAGATGCAGGGGTACAAAGCGACAAAGAAGATACCGATTTACGTTGGAGCAAAGCGCTTCGCGATGAAATTATGGACGTAAAAGTTGCACTTACCACACACATGCTAGATGTGGATGTGCCGTTACGGGATATTATGGAATTTAAACCGGGGGATATCATTCCGGTGGAAATGCCAGAAACCATTACCGTGCTAATTGAAGACCTTCCTACTTTTAGAGCAAAGCTTGGGCGTTCACGTGACAGCTTGGCGTTGAAAATAGTGGAAAAAATTGCGCGGCCGACTTCTGTGAAGTCTGAATTACAGTTATTAACCCGCGGCGGGCGTATTATCGATAATGACGCTGAGCTGCAAGTACTCGAAGAAGACCTTTAAGGTAAGGGGAGAGTCCCATGAGTGAAGATGGTATGGACGATTGGGCTGCCGCTATGGCGGAGCAGGCTGAGTCTGAGGACGCAGAGCAGGAAAATGATGATGTTCAAGTTGCTGAACTTGACGAACTCACTGATGATGCACCCATAACTCAGGAAGAAAAAAAGAAACTCGATACGATACTGGATATTCCGGTTACCATATCGATGGAAGTCGGTCGTAGTCAAATAAGTATCCGAAATCTGCTACAGTTGAATCAGGGCTCTGTGGTGGAACTGGATCGTGTTGCCGGTGAACCATTAGATGTATTGGTAAATGGCACGTTGATTGCTCATGGTGAAGTAGTAGTGGTCAACGATAAATTCGGTATTCGATTAACGGATGTTATTAGTCAAATTGAGAGAATTAAGAAGCTCAGATAAAACTTCTTTTACATTAAGGGGTTGCGCTTTGCTGCCCCTTGTTTTTATTCAGTCAGTGGGTGCGCAAGAAACCCAATCAATCACAAATCCTACCTCGGTACTGTCAATTTTCCTCTCTTTATTAGTGGTTGTGGCGATGATATTCGCACTCGCTTACGTGGCGCGACGGTTTAATGTCGCCAGCATAGGTAACCAACATGTGAAGGTAGTGGCCAGTATGGTGGCGGGTGCGCGAGAAAAAATAATGGTGATTGAAGTAGGCGATGAGCAGCACCTGATTGGGGTGACGAGTCATACGATTACGCATTTAAGTAAACTCGACACGCCGATAC
This sequence comes from Alteromonas australica, assembly GCF_000730385.1. NCBI lineage: Bacteria > Pseudomonadati > Pseudomonadota > Gammaproteobacteria > Alteromonadales > Alteromonadaceae > Alteromonas > Alteromonas australica. The sequence continues at coordinate 1,186,155 of NZ_CP008849.1, forward strand.
CTGCCAAAGACAATATAAAAGCAGATGGCGCCGCGCGATTTAAACAAAAACTCATTGCAGCAATGGCAGGAAAAATAAATCCTGAGATTAAAAAAGGAGATAACAGGGATGCGTAGGTTATTTGCTTTATGCTTCGCGTTAGTAGGTTTAGTGGCATGGAGTGAGCCCGCTTTTGCTCAGCAGGGGATATCCGCGGTAAAAGTGGTGACAAACGCGGATGGGTCTCAAGACTACACAATGACCCTACAGGCATTATTCATCATGACGGCGCTGAGTTTAATTCCAGCCTTTATCATGATGATGACGTCGTTCACCCGCATTATTGTTGTGCTGTCTATATTGCGTCAAGCCATTGGGCTTCAACAATCACCTTCTAACCAAATACTTATCGGGGTGAGCCTTTTTTTGTCCATGTTTATTATGGCGCCGGTATTTGAGCAAGTGAATGAAAGGGCCTTGCAGCCCTATCTCAACGAAGAACTCACTAGCCTAGATGCTCTTGAACAGGCCAAGGGCCCCATGCGCGCATTTATGCTTTCGCAGACTCGGGTGAAAGATTTGGAGACCTTCGTACGCATTGCTGGGGATGAAGGTAAATATGCCGATACCAATGAAGTCCCTATGACGATTCTGATCCCCGCATTCGTAACCAGTGAACTGAAAACTGCCTTTCAAATTGGCTTTATGTTGTTCATTCCCTTTTTGATCATCGATTTAGTCGTGGCGTCAATTCTTATGGCAATGGGGATGATGATGCTATCACCTATGATCGTTTCTTTACCATTTAAGCTTATGTTGTTCGTATTGGTCGACGGCTGGAACCTAATATTCGGAACCCTTGCCACGAGTTTTGGTATGGGTGTTTAGGAGGGCTTATGTCTCCCGAGGTGTTTGTAGAGATTCTCAGAGAAGCCATGTTCATGGTAATCGTACTGGTATCGGCGGTCATTGTGCCTAGCTTAATAGTGGGGTTAGTCGTGGCGGTATTCCAAGCTGCGACTTCAATCAACGAGCAAACCATGAGCTTCCTGCCGCGTTTGTTGGTCACCCTTTTAGCATTGAGTTGGGGCGGTAACTGGCTCGTACAGAAGTTGATGGATTTTACCTTTCATATGGTAGAAATGATCCCTCAGGTTGTTGGCTAATATGGTTTTTGAGCTGTCTACCATAAACCAGTTTTTAGCGGACATGTTAATGCCCTTTATGCGCATTAGCGGGCTATTTGCCGCTATGATTGGTTTCAGTGGTAAGTCAATCCCTACGCCAGTGAAAGCTCTTTTGTCTATCATGCTCACGCTGATTATCATGCCCGTTGTTCCTCCTTCGCCAATCACCCAATTGGTGGATGTGGGCACTTTTGTGCTGGGTATTCAGCAATTAGTGATTGGATTAGCCATTGGCTTTGTTTCCATGATGGTACTGAATACATTTGTATTGGCTGGGCAGGTTATTGCGATGCAAACCGGTTTGGGGTTTGCATCAATTGTTGACCCGGTAAACGGCATTAACGTGCCGGCGGTGGGCCAGTTTTATTTGATTTTAGCCACCTTGTTGTTTTGGACCTTAGATGGCCATCTTTCTATGATTCAAATGATTGTGATGAGCTTTCATGCGTTTCCAGTGGGCGAGGCATGGTGGTCGGCAGAACAATTCCAATCTATCGCGCATTGGGGCGGGTGGATGTTTGTGTCAGCGCTCACCTTGTCGCTGGCGCCCATTGTATCGTTACTCATTGTGAACCTTGCTTTCGGTGTGATGACCAAAGCAGCCCCTCAGCTGAACATTTTCAGTATTGGCTTTTCAATTGCGCAAGTGATGGGCTTATTCATCATTTGGATTACCCTGGACAATTTCACTGCCCATTTTGAAACACAATGGTACCGTGCCGAACAGTTTATGTGTCAGCTATTGCGCATATGCCCCTAGTTGAGGGAAGTAGCATGAGTAATAAAGTAGAACAGTAGAGCTTATAGAGAATGGCAGATTCAAGCGAAAAAACAGAAGACCCCACGGGGAAAAAGCTCGAGAAAGCGCGACAGAAAGGCCAAGTGGCTCGCTCTCGCGAGCTTTCAACCACGCTTGTTCTTATTGTCAGTGCATTCATGTTCATCTTTATGGGCGGTTGGATTGCGGAAAGTTTGTTTGCGCTGACGAAACGCATGTTTGTGTTATCACGAGACGAAACATACGACACCACTCACATGTTTGCTGCGTGGGGCGAAGCCTTTACGTCCATCTCATCACCGGTGTTGCTTTATATGATAGTGGCAATGATTGCAGGCATTTATGGCTCTATCGCTCTGGGGGGCTACAACTTTACCTGGGAAGGGACCAAGCCTAAAGGTTCTAAAATGAACCCCTTAAGTGGCTTTAAGCGCATGTTTGGTACCAATGGCTTGGTTGAATTGCTGAAATCTATTGCGAAGGTGGTGGTGGTGATAGGCATGGCAATAGGTGCACTTCTTTATTTTCAAGATGAGGCACTTCATTTAGATATGGAGCTTTACCCCAGAAACATTTTTCACGCGCTTGATATGTTGCAATGGGCGTTTCTAATCCTAGCCTGCGCCATGATCCCCATCGCTATTATTGATGTGCCGTACCAGATGTATAAGCACAACGAAGAAATGAAAATGACCAAGCAGGAAGTGAAGGACGAGCACAAAAATGCGGAAGGTAACCCAATGGTGAAAAACCGCATTCGTCGTCTTCAATATCAGGCGGCAACAAGGCGGATGATGCAAGAAGTGCCTAATGCCGACGTTGTGGTCACCAACCCCACACATTATTCTGTGGCTATCAAGTATGATGAAAGTGGTTCAAGAGCCCCCGTAGTGGTTGCTAAAGGAGCGGATGAACTGGCTATGCATATCAGAAAAATTGCAACGGCCAACGATGTTCCTTTGATACCCAGCCCCATACTGACTCGCGCTATTTATTACTCCACAGAAGTGGATGATGAAGTGCCCAACGGTTTATTTATGGCGGTGGCGCAAGTGCTTGCCCATGTTTACCAGCTAAAAGCCCATCGTTCGGGCAAAGGCAAGCGACCAAAACCCCTCAATCGAGACTTACCGATTCCGCCAGAATTACGCCGATAAACGGCTAAAACCTGTGCAACAAAGATGGCACGGTAGTTGAAGTAGCTCTATTAGAAAGCAATTAAGCGTCAATTTTCTGATAGAGAGACACCACGAAATGCAGTTATCCGGTTATCTTCAGCGATTCGATAAAAATCAGCTGCAGCAATTTACCAGCGGTTTGGGCGCCCCCATTGTATTACTCGCTATCATGGGCATGGTTATTCTTCCCATGCCACCGTTTCTTCTTGACGTCTTATTTAGCTTCAATATTGCCCTTTCACTCGTCATTATCTTGGTGGCTGTACTTACCCAGAAGCCAGTAGATTTCGGCATTTTCCCTTTGGTCTTGCTTATCGCCACAGTATTGCGCTTGGCACTAAATGTAGCGTCCACGCGGGTGGTGTTGCTATATGGTCATGAAGGTGGCGATGCGGCAGGGAAGGTGATTGAAGCGTTTGGCGCTGTGGTGATTGGCGGAAATTATGCAGTGGGTGTCGTGGTCTTCGCGATTCTTCTTATCATTAACTTTAAAGTGGTGACAGCAGGGGCTGGCCGTATATCTGAAGTTAGTGCTCGCTTTACGTTAGATGCAATGCCAGGTAAGCAGATGGCAATAGATGCTGATCTAAATGCTGGGTACATCGATCAAGATCAAGCAAGACAAAGACGAGAGGAAATTACCGCTGAAGCCGACTTCTACGGTTCAATGGATGGTGCATCAAAATTCGTAAAAGGGGATGCGGTAGCCGGCCTCTTTATCATGCTTATTAATATTGTTGGTGGCTTATTTATTGGCATGATTCAACATGGTTTAAGTTTTGGAACGGCTATTGAAGTTTACACCATCCTCACTATTGGTGACGGATTAGTGGCGCAAATTCCGTCTTTATTATTGTCTGTCGCCACTGCCATTATCGTTACCCGTGAAAATGAAACCCAAGAAATGGGTAAAGAAATCCGCAGCCAGCTAGGCAACAATCAAGCGCTATATATTGCGGCGGGCGTATTGTTCGTGATGGGGATTATTCCTGGTATGCCGCATGTCGCGTTTTTAGGCTTTGCCGCCATCATAGCGGGCTTCGCCTACTGGCAAGGTGTTGTGGCGAAACGAAAAGCTGAAGAACCCAAAGTGCCAGCCAACACGAATACCGAGCAAACCGTAGCGCCTGAGGTGAAGGAACTGGGGTGGGATGATGTTCAACAGGTCGACACCATTGGTTTAGAGGTCGGCTATCGATTAATTCCTTTGGTTGATAAATCTCAAGGTGGTGAGTTACTTACCCGGATTAAAGGGGTTCGTAAAAAGTTATCTCAAGAACTGGGCTTTCTTATTCCGCCTGTGCACATTAGAGATAATCTAGACCTTGAGCCGAATACCTACACTATTGCTATGCTTGGCGTAAATATTGGCGATGCGCAAATTAGCCATGATGAAGAGCTCGCTATTAACCCAGGTCAAGTATTTGGCAAACTCGACGGTCGGGCAACGAAAGACCCTGCGTTTGGGCTTGATGCGGTTTGGATTAAACCTACTAAGCGAGAGCATGCACAAACATTGGGATATACCGTGGTTGACGCAGCCACGGTAGTCGCCACACATTTAAGCCAATTGCTGACCAACAATGCCTATCAATTATTAGGACATGAAGAGGCGCAACAGCTACTGGATATGCTCGCTAAACAACACCCTAAATTGGTTGAAGGGCTGGTGCCGGAGGTATTGCCATTAAGCACGGTAGTTAAAATTCTTCAGACCTTGTTGTTTGAAGGCGTGCCCATCCGCGATATGCGTACCATAGTGCAAACCCTCAGTGAGTATGGCCCTAGAAGCCAAGACCCAGACGTGTTGGTGTCTGCGGTGCGTATCGCGCTTAAGCGTTTAATTGTTCAAGAGATAACGCAAGGGGCGAAAGAGATACCTGTCATAACCTTGGCGCCAGAGTTGGAACAGATGTTGCACCAGTCTCTACAAGCGGGTGGTGAAGATGGCGCTGGAATTGAACCAGGACTAGCCGATAAGTTGCAGAAATCGTTGCAACAAGCTAGTCAGCAACAAGAGCTTGAGGGTGAGCCAGCAGTATTACTCACGTCAGGCATGTTGCGTCCAGTACTGTCTCGCTTCTTAAAATATTCGGTTGCAGGCCTACATGTACTTTCGTATCAAGAAGTGCCTGACGATAAACAGATAAAAATAGTCAGTTCGGTAGGTCAATAATCTGACGCTGGGTGATTGGAGAGGGTGCAATGAAAATCAGACGTTTTTTTGGCAAAGATATGCGTGAAGCATTAAGTCAGGTTAAGGCTGAGTTAGGCAGCGATGCTGTTATCATGTCTAACCGTAAAGTCGCCGATGGTATTGAGCTGGTTGCAGCCTATGACAAAGAGCCTGAAGCGAAACTGTCTGTGTCTAAACCAGCGCAAAAGGCGGCATCCACACCCCAGCAACAGCCAATGCCTAGTTTAAGCGAAATCATTGGAGATGATGGTCCAGATAGCCTAAAAGCCTTATTGGAAAAGCAGCATGGTGGAAAAAACCAGTCTGCGACTAAAGCCAGTGCTTACAAGGATGAGGCACGGCCAGTCGGCGGAAATCCACAACACGCTAACGATATAGCCTCTCACCTTGATTTTTCTGAAGCCTTTATTGATGAAGTTGAATCTACGCCAGCCGCTGATTCTTTTCCCTCCCATCAAGCGGCAAGTATTGACGACAGCAACACGCAATCTAGCGGTGAACTGGCTCAAATTAAAGAAGAGTTGGCATCGCTGCGCAATGTGTTGCAGCACCAAGTGGCCGACTTGATGGAAGCCAAGCAGCGCCGTCAGCAGCCGGTTCATCATTATTTAATACAGCGTCTTACTGATATGGGGCTAAGTCATTCTTTAGCTTCACAATTGATTAGTTATACACCAGCTCACTATAATGAACGTGATGCTTGGGTGTATCTTCTAAACCTATTGGCTAATCGCATTAATGTCACAGGTAACGATATACTTACCCAACAAGGTGCGGTTGCGTTAGTTGGGCCAACCGGTACAGGTAAGACAACCACCGTTGCTAAACTTGCTGCTCGCTATGCGCAAAAGTACGGCGCAGATTCAGTAGCAATGATTACAATAGATACCTATCGTATTGCCGCGTTCGAGCAGTTGGCGACATACGGAAAGATTATTGGTTGTACCGTGAGAAAAGCACAAAGTAGCGAAGAATTAGCGGATTTGCTTTTCCAATTACGCCACAAGCGACTAGTCTTAATTGACACCGCCGGTTTTAGTCAGCGAGATAGCCGATTAATTAAGCAAATTCAGCAATTTGAAAACGGTCAAATGCAGCCGGTGAAAAAATACTTAGTGGCGCAAGCGAATACGCAATACCCTGCTTTACAGCGTATTATTGAAGCGTACGATGGCATTGAGTTAAATGGGTGTATCTTCACGAAGCTAGATGAGTGCTACTCTTTAGGGGAAGTGCTTAGTGCTGCGGTAGAGTATCAGCTTCCAGTAAGCTATGTTACCGATGGACAGAAAGTACCAGAAGATATTAAGGTTGCTGAAGCAAAATCTTTAGTATCTGCTGCAGCAAAGCTTTATAAAAAGTATGGTTTGAATCATACTAGTAGCAATAATGTGATCAGAACAGCACGAGCAGTATGATTGACGATCAAGCGAGTAGCTTACGAAAAATGAAGCAATCACGGTTAATCAAGGTTATCGCAGTCACCGGTGGTAAAGGTGGCGTCGGTAAAACAAATATAACGCTTAACACCGCTATTGCGATGGCAAAGCAAGGAAAGCGTGTCATGGTATTGGATGCAGACTTAGGTTTGGCCAATGTTGATGTCATGCTTGGGCTTAGGGTAGAAAAGAACTTATCCCATGTGCTGTCTGGCGAATGCACCTTAGATGAGGTGTTAGTCACTGGACCACACGGAATAAAGATTGCGCCAGCCACTTCAGGTACGCAGTCTATGGCTGAGTTGTCTCCTACTGAACATGCCGGGTTAATCCGCGCGTTCAGTGAGTTACGCTCGCAAATTGATGTGCTTATTGTCGATACCGCCGCCGGTATTTCAGATATGGTGCTCAGTTTTTCAAAAGCCTCACAAGACATCATGGTGGTAGTTTGTGATGAACCAACATCACTGACCGACGCTTACGCGCTGATAAAAATACTCAACCGAGAGCACGGTGTGTTTCGCTTCAAAATTGTGGCAAACATGGTGCGTGACGTGCGCGAAGGGCAAGAGTTATTTAGTAAGTTATCAAAAGTAACCGGGCGCTTTCTTGATGTTGCCTTAGAATTAGTGGCGACAGTTCCCTTTGATGAGAACATCCGTAAAGCGGTGAGAAAGCAAACTTCTATTGTAGATGCGTACCCAAGCTCGCCCGCAGCGGTAGCTATTGGTCAGTTGGCGAATAAAGCATTGTCATGGCCTATTCCCGCGCAACCAGGTGGCCATTTAGAGTTCTTTATAGAGCAGTTGGTGTCGGATAAAGCAGTAGGAAATCAGCGTTGAATAGCAAGGCAGCCGCTTATCAACAACAAACAGATAGGTCGCAACTCGTAGAGCGTCACGCTCCACTAGTAAAACGAATAGCCCATCACTTGATGGCCCGGCTCCCTGCCAGCGTGTTGGTAGATGATCTTATCCAGTCGGGAATGATTGGCTTATTAGAAGCAGCACGAAATTTCGATGGCTCGAAAGGCGCAAGTTTTGAGACATTTGCCGGTATTCGTATTCGCGGCGCCATGCTAGATGAAATACGCAAGGGTGATTGGACACCACGTTCGGTACATAAAAATGGTCGTGCCATCACCGAGGCCATTTCATTAGTCGAAAGTGAAACAGGCAGAGACGCGCGGGATGTAGATATTGCTGCTAAGCTAAATGTCAGCATGCAAGACTATCATCAAATGCTGAATGAAGTGAATGCAGGCAAGTTGGTAGGCATTGAAGATTTAGGTGTTTCGGAAGATGTGATTTCTACCGAGCAAAATCGTGGTTCCGACGCGCCCCTAGAGGATTTGATGCAAGGTGCGTTTCAAAAAGCGTTAGCGCATGCGATTACTACCTTGCCAGAGCGAGAAGCGATAGTGCTGTCTTTATACTATGATGAAGAACTGAACCTCAGAGAAATAGGTGAAGTTCTTGATGTGAGTGAGTCAAGAGTCAGTCAAATTCACAGTCAGGCCATGTTAAAACTCAAATCACGAATGAAGTCGTGGCAAGCTGACGAAGAATAGATATTAATAACAATTAACCCCTCAGCGGAGGCTATTTTGGATAAAAGTATGAAAATTCTTGTGGTTGATGATTTTTCTACCATGAGACGTATCATAAAAAACCTGCTTAAAGATTTGGGTTTCTCCAATATCCAGGAAGCGGATGACGGCAGTACCGCCTTACCTATGCTACAGCAAGGCGATTTCGATTTTGTAGTAACCGATTGGAACATGCCAGGCATGCAAGGCATCGATCTGTTACGCGCAATTCGCGCTGACGATAAGCTTAAGCATTTGCCTGTGTTAATGGTAACAGCAGAAGCGAAAAAAGAGCAGATTGTTGCGGCAGCGCAAGCCGGTGTAAACGGTTACGTTGTTAAGCCATTCACTGCTGCTACGTTAAAAGAGAAGCTCGATAAAATTTTCGAACGTTTAGGTTGATCCAGACGCTCACCAGAGATATGAGGTTTACTGGATGTCAACACAAGTAAATGTTCCTATTACCCTTGAAGAAGCCAAACAATTGGTTGCCTATTTGGAAGAGGGTGATTCTGCTTCAGCTAATGCCATCTTAGAAGCGGCGTCAATGAAAGAGTCTATTGAGCTCTTCGCCGAGGTTGGAAAATTGACGCGCCAACTTCACGACGCGTTAAACAACTTCCAAATTGATGATCGCATCAAAAACTTGGCCAATGATGATATTCCCGATGCGCAATCGCGTCTTACCTATGTCATTGAAGAAACAGAAAAAGCCGCAAATACCACTATGGATGCCGTTGAGGCCAGCATGCCAATTGCTGAACTATTAAGTTCACGCATAAGCAGCGTGATGCCAGAGTGGAAAAAACTAATGAGCCGTCAAATCGAACTAGGCGAATTCAAAGCTTTATGTGCAGATTTAGACGAATTGTTGGAAGACGGCGCTGAACAATCAGCTAAACTTACACAGTTACTGACCGAAGTGTTAATGGCACAAGGTTATCAGGACCTGACCGGGCAAGTGATTCGCCGGGTTATAGATTTGGTTAAGGAAGTTGAAGATAGCTTAGTAAACATGCTTACTATGTTTGGTGAGCCTGAGACATCTGAACAGACGAAAACACCGGTCGAAACGGTCAAGAAGATCGATGGTGTAGAGGCGGAAGGCCCCATTATCGATGCCGACACGCGAGATGACGTTGTGTCTGGCCAAGATGATGTTGATGACCTTTTGTCTAGCTTAGGTTTTTAGGGGAGCGGGCGCATGTCGTTTGATGTTGACGAGGATATATTACAGGACTTTCTGGTTGAGGCCGGGGAGATACTTGAACAATTACAAGAACAGCTCGTTGATCTTGAAAACAATCCAGAGGATGCAGATTTATTAAATGCAATCTTTCGGGGTTACCATACTGTCAAAGGTGGAGCAGGATTTTTATCACTCACTGAGTTGGTTGAAATTTGCCACGGCGCAGAAAATGTTTTTGACGTCATGCGCAACGGTCAAAGAACCTTAACACCAGAGCTTATGGACATCATATTACAAGCCACCGATGTGGTTGTAGAGATGTTCGAAAATGTAAAATCGCGCGAGCCTCTTGTACCCGCAGACGCGAAGTTAGTCGATACACTGCATAAGTTAAGTCATCCTGAAACGCCAGGGGAGAATATCTTCGGTGACGATGACGCGTCTGCCCCGCCAGCGCCGAGTAGTGAGGCACCAGAAGAAGAGTTTGCCATTGAAGAGCCAGCGGCTCAGGAAGCTGCATCTGACGGTGGTATTGACGATATAAGCGAAGACGAATTTGAAGCACTTCTTGATGAGCTTCACGGCTCTAGTGCACCTGGCGCAGCGTCCAAAGCGGCACCAGCGCCTGCAGCGCCAACGCCAACGCCTCCAGCCGGGGGTGACGATATTACAGACGATGAATTTGAAGCACTGCTCGATGAGCTTCATGGAAAAGGTCAATTCAGTAATGAAGAGGCCGCCGAGCCGGCAAAACCCGCAGCGCAACAACCTACTGCACCAGCAGGTTCAGACGACGAAATATCTGATGATGAGTTTGAAGCACTGCTAGATCAACTTCATGGCTCAGGACAAGGGCCATCGAAGAAAGAGGAAGCTCCCTCTAAACCGGCCCCAGCGCCTGTGGACGAGAAGGCGACTCAAGCGGTACAAAAGGCGAAGCAACAGCAAGCGGCTGCATCTGCACCGAAGGCCGCGCCAGCGCCCAAAGCGCCGGCAGCTAAGGCTCCAGCAGCGAAAGAAGCCGCTAAGAAAGACGATAAAAAAGCCGCGCAAGCTCCGCCGCAAGCAGAGACAACGGTTCGGGTTGACACCAAACGCCTTGATCAAATCATGAATATGGTGGGTGAACTGGTATTGGTACGTAACCGATTGCTAAGTCTTGGTATTAATACCAATGACGAAAGCATGACAAAGGCCATCGCCAATCTCGACGTGGTTACCGGTGACTTGCAAGGTGCGGTGATGAAAACGCGCATGCAGCCCATCAAGAAAGTGTTTGGGCGTTTCCCTCGCGTTGTACGAGATTTGGCGCGAAGCCTGAAAAAAGAAATTACGCTGCAACTAGAAGGTGAAGAGACCGATTTAGATAAGAACTTAGTAGAAGCATTGGCTGATCCATTGGTTCACTTAGTTCGAAACTCGGTAGACCATGGTGTCGAAATGCCAGATGACCGTGCTGCGGCTGGTAAGCCTCGCATGGGAACAGTCAAATTGTCGGCCTCTCAAGAAGGGGACCATATCCTACTGACTATCGAAGATGATGGTAAGGGGATGGATCCTGACAAGCTAAAAGACATTGCGATAAGTCGTGGTGTACTCGACGCCGATGCCGCAGCGAGAATGTCTGACGTTGAAGCGTTTAACTTAATATTTGCGCCAGGCTTCTCCACGAAAACAGAAATCAGTGACATTTCTGGGCGTGGTGTAGGCATGGACGTAGTGAAAACCAAGATTAATCAACTGAATGGTACGGTTAACATCGACTCACAGTTGGGCAAAGGTACGCGCCTTGATATCAAGGTTCCGTTAACCTTAGCTATCCTGCCCACACTGATGATTGTCGTTGGCAAGCAAACTTTTGCTTTACCCTTAGGCGCGGTTAACGAAATCATTAATATGGACATCAAAAAGACCAATACCGTTGATGGCCAGTTAACAATGATTGTGCGCTCTAAAGCGATACCGTTGTTCTTCTTGGGTGAATGGTTAATTCGTGGCCCTAAAAATATTCATAAAGAAAAAGGTCACGTTGTCGTCGTTCAAATAGGCACGCAGCAAGTTGGTTTTGTAGTAGATGCATTGATTGGACAGGAAGAAGTCGTCATTAAACCGCTAGATGCCTTGTTACAGGGAACGCCTGGCATGGCTGGCGCTACAATCACTTCTGATGGCGGTATCGCCCTCATCCTAGACATTCCAAGTTTACTTAAACGGTACGCGCGTAAACCTTTAAAGTAGAACGACGAAACAAATAGGAAATATACATCCATGGTCTTTAAAGTCCTGGTGGTGGACGATTCGTCTTTTTATCGTCGTCGGGTTCGCGAGATACTTGACGATGATAGAGAGCTAGAAGTTGTTGGCGAAGCCAAGAATGGTCGAGAAGCCCTAGAGAAAATTGACGCGTTAGCGCCAGATGTTGTGACAATGGACGTAGAAATGCCCGTGATGGACGGGATTTCTGCCGTTAAAGCAATTATGGCCAAGCGACCACTGCCTATTTTAATGTTTTCATCTCTTACACATCATGGCGCGCAGGCGACCTTAGACGCACTTGAAGCAGGTGCTTTAGACTTTCTTCCTAAAAAGTTTGAAGATATCGCTAAGGATAGAAAAGACGCAGCTCGCATGTTATGTACTAAGGTGCGGTTAATTGCACGGCGAAGTGGGGGCTTAAGTCGGCCTTTACTCAAGCGGATAGAAACTCGCAAGCTGCCCGCCAATGCACCTAGGCAACCCTTTTTAAAGTCGTCCAGTTTATTGTCGGGTAGAAAAGAGGCTGTCACTCAGCCCACAGTATCGTCGGTAAAGGCGTCAGGTAAAAAGTACCAGTGTCTTGCTATAGGTGCCTCTACAGGCGGACCCGTAGCGCTTCAGAAAGTACTCACGCCACTGCCCGCAGATTTTCCGTACCCGATATTATTGGTTCAGCATATGCCTGGCACGTTTACTCACGCATTTGCGCAGCGGCTTAATACTCACTGCCATATTGGGGTGAAAGAGGCTGAGCATGGCGATGTGCTAAAACCTGGTGTTGCTTATTTGGCGCCAGGGGGCAAGCAGATGCTTATTGAAGGGCAAGGTGTTAAAAAGACGATTGCCATTACAGATGCGAATCCCTCTGACAAAATTAGCTACAAACCCAGCGTTGATTTAACGTTTGGAACGCTAGCAAAAGCCTATGGCGGAGACGTACTAGGTGTAATCCTGACCGGAATGGGGGCTGATGGCCGAGAGGGCTGTCGTGTATTGAAAGACAAAGGGGCGACAATATGGGCACAAGATCAAGCTTCTTGTGTGGTATATGGAATGCCGCAAGCCGTTGCAGTGGCGGGTGTCTCGGAAAAAAGTATCAATATTGACGATATGAGTACCTGTATCCAAACTGAAATGAAGTAAGTCGCGCGTTTATTAATTTTGCTAGGAATATCGTAATGAAGGTGTGGACAGTTGCAAACCAAAAAGGCGGGGTAGGGAAAACCACGACAACCGTTTCACTGGGTGGATTATTGGCACAGGCGGGGAAGCGTGTGCTTATGGTCGATACTGATCCCCACGCGTCTTTAAGTTATTATTTTGGAATCGATGCAGAAGCGCTAAGTCATTCGGTTTACGATATTTTTATTCAATCTCCAGACATATCTGCCGATAAAGTGATGGACTGTTTGTGTCCTACCAAGTTGGACAACCTATACGTATTGCCCGCGACAATGGCATTAGCTACCCTAGATAGAACCATGGGGAGCGAACAAGGTATGGGTTTAGTGCTGAAAAAGGCACTGGCCAAGGTAGAGCACGAGTTTGATGTAGTCATTATTGATTGTCCGCCTGTACTTGGGGTATTAATGGTTAACGCACTTGCAGCGTGCCATAAAGTGATTGTGCCAACGCAAACCGAGTACTTAGCATTAAAAGGTCTCGATCGCATGATTCGAACCATGGAAATTATGGGGCGCTCATTACAAAAGTCGTTTGATACTGTCATTATTCCGACCATGTTTGACAAACGTACTAATGCCGCATTGGCGTCTCGTGAACGACTCATGACCGATTACGGCGAGCGGGTTTGGACAGGTGTTGTGCCCGTTGATACTCACTTTAGAGATGCAAGTCTTGTACAGTTACCTATTTCAGTCGCGTACCCGAAAACACGTGGTGTCACGGCCTATGCAAAATTATTAGAGGTTTTGGAGAAATAACCTAGCATGAGTAAGCAGTCTCCCTTCGCGCGAGAAGACGTTATGGAAGCCTATCTAGATAGCCTTCTAAAAGAGCCTGAGGAAGATCCAGGCGATGTGACTGCGCGTACCTCTAGGTTATTAGAGCAAGCTGCTCAGCAACTCGCAGAGAGCGGGTTAAGTGCAGATGAAACATTCAGTATTGAAGAGACAACGATTAAACCAGAGGTACCGGTGGAAACCCCGCTTCCTCCTGTTGTCGAAAAAAGGGATATACCCTCTTCAGTGGAAGCCGAGGAAGGTGAAAATAGCGACGCTCAACTGATTGAAGATATCAATGAGCAGGCTTTTTCAGAGGTTTCGGCGGGTCAAGAAGGCGGAAATATACCGCCAGAGCAAAAAATTCCACTAAAGGATACTCTCGATTCTCGCTTTCAAGCGTTATTCTTTGAGGTAGCGGGTTTGACCCTCGCGGTTCCACTGACTACGCTTGGTGGAATACATCAACTTGATAAAGTGGGGCCTCTTTTTGGTAAGCCTGATTGGTTTATGGGTGTGATGATCCATCGAGAGGAAAAAATTAATGTGGTTGACAGTGCAAAGTGGGTTATGCCAGAAAAATATGACGAAAACCTCGCACAATCTCTAAACTACCGATATCTTATTATGTTAGGAGATAGCTGGTGGGGGATGGCTTGCGAAAAGCTCGTCAATACTGTCACTTTAACGAAAGCTGACGTCAAATGGCGTGAGTCTGTAGGTAAGCGTCCTTGGTTAGCGGGGATGGTAAAAGAAAAAATGTGCGCGTTAATTGACGTTAGCGAATTAATATCTATGCTTAACAAAGGCTTAGGCAGTAACGACCAGACGCCATAGTATTGGGAGCCGGTTCATGAGCGATGAAAGAACAAACAGTAATGCCACCGACAGCAACGATGAAATCCTTCAATGGGTTACTTATCGCCTAGGTGAAGAAACTTACGGTATTAACGTAATGCAAGTTCAAGAAGTATTACGTTATACCGAAATAGCGCCAGTGCCCGGCGCGCCTGATTATGTATTAGGGATCATAAACCTACGCGGAAACGTGGTTACGGTTATTGATACCCGAGCGCGTTTTGGGTTACCCCCTACGGAAATTACCGACAATACGCGGATCGTTATCATCGAGTCAGATGAGCAAGTGGTAGGTATCCTGGTCGATAGCGTGGCAGAAGTGGTTTATTTACGCTCTTCTGAAATAGATAGTGCGCCGAACGTGGGTACTGAGGAAAGTGCTAAATTTATCCAAGGTGTGAGTAACCGAGATGGTGAACTTCTCATTTTGGTAGATTTGAACAAACTCCTTAGTGATGATGAATGGGATGAGCTAAGTAGCTTATAAGCCTGTCACATTCTGCAAAGGCAGGTAACCTAGTTACTTGCCTTTTTTGTTTAATGACTTCACCAAGTTAAAAGGCCTAGCGCAAATGGAAATGCAGTTCATCGCACCGACACTTTATGAAAGTATATTGCTGGTGCTCGTTGTTGTGCTTTCATTATTAATAGTTTGGCTGTTTAAGCAAATAAGATCACTCCAGCAAGGGATCAAAAACCTAGAAGCCAAGTATGATAGCCGTTTAGAAGAAACGGTCTCTTCGGTTCGCAACTTTGCCCATCAGCAAAATGAAGAGCAAGCTCGCAACCTCGTGGTGACGCGACACATCCAAGCGTTACAAGGTAAGTTTGACGATCTTGAAAACCAACTGCGCGAAGTCAAACTACAAGATCCTTCCCTTCGCCTTTATCAACGCGCAGCTGAATTGGTGAAGCAAGGCGCCTCTATTGAAGAAATAATGGAGGCATGCGATATACCGCGTGCAGAGGCCGAAATGTTGAGTATGGTACACCGTCAACCCGCTGGCTCTTAAATTCATTTAGACGTCTAGACGTAAAGATGTTGACATCTTCCCGTGAATTGCCACAATACAGTCATTGTAAAAATGACTGGAGCTTTTCATGCCAATTCGTATTCCCGATCAACTGCCCGCTCAGGATGTGTTGCTGGGCGAAAACATTTTCACGATGGAGAGTGACAGGGCTGCAAACCAAGATATTCGCCCCCTTGAGGTAGGTATCTTGAATCTGATGCCGAATAAAATTGAAACCGAAGTGCAATTACTTCGACTGCTTTCAAATACGCCTTTGCAAATCAACGTTGATTTGATTCGAATTGATAACCAAGCCCCTAAGAATACGCCTCAATCGCACATGGATGCGTTCTACCATGACTTTTCACAAGTTGCAGATAAAAAGTATGATGGGCTTATTGTGACAGGCGCACCTCTTGCACTTTTAAACTACGAAGACGTTAACTATTGGGCGTCTATGACCACCATTTTGGAATGGGCGCAACGTCATGTTAACTCAACCTTGTATCTTTGTTGGGCAGCACACGCCGCCATGTATCATTTTCATGGGGTGATGAGGGAGCTTAAAAAAGAAAAGTTCTCTGGGGTATTTGAACATCAAGTGTTAGATCCCAATAATGAATTACTCAGAGGTTTCGACCCCACGTTTTTTGCACCGCACTCTCGTTACGGGCATATCGACACGTCAGTTTATAACAGTATTGATGGGTTAAACGTGGTGGCTTCATCTCAAGAAGTGGGGGCATACGTTGTGGCCTCTGAAGATAAGCGTATGGTATTTGTGACCGGGCATCCCGAGTACGACCCAGATACGTTGAAGGATGAGTACCTAAGAGACTTACAATCAGGGCAAACGCCGAAAGTGCCTGCGAACTATTTTCAACACGATAACCCGAATGAGCCGCCAATGGTTCGTTGGCGTTCTCACGGCAGCCTTTTATTTACAAATTGGTTAAACTATTTTGTTTATCAAACCACACCGTACGATTTAAATCAGCTTGCTGAAAAACCACAGCCAAAGAGGTAACGCGTGAGCTTACAATCTATCTCAAACAAGAAACGAGCTTTGTTAACGCAAGCAGCAGAAAAACGAATCCTTATTCTCGATGGTGCTATGGGTACCATGATTCAAGAGCATAAACTTGAAGAAGAAGACTATTGCGGAACACAATTTGCCGACTGGCATTGTGACGTGAAAGGTAACAATGATTTACTCGCAATCACTCAGCCCGACATTATTTACAACATACACTGTGCGTATTTTGAGGCGGGTGCCGACATTATTGAAACCAATACCTTTAACGCCACCACTATCGCTATGGCAGATTACGATATGCAAGCGTATTCACGTGATATTAATATTGCTGCTGCAAAAGTGGCGCGTAAAGCGGCTGACGCGTATACCGAGAAAACACCAGATAAACCACGTTTTGTTGCAGGCGTGCTTGGCCCAACTAACCGCACCGCGTCTATTTCGCCAGATGTAAACGACCCAGGCAAACGTAACGTCACGTTTGATGAATTAGTGGAGGCCTATAGTGAATCCACAGAGGCCTTAATTGAAGGTGGGGTCGACCTTATCATGCTTGAAACCATCTTTGATACGCTGAATGCGAAGGCAGCTGCCTATGCAGTAGATAGTGTATTTGAAAAGCTGAATGTCACCTTACCTGTCATGGTGTCAGGCACCATTACAGATGCATCAGGTCGAACTTTGTCGGGTCAAACTGCAGAAGCCTTTTATTATTCTATGCGACATGTAGCGCCCTTTTCCTTCGGACTAAACTGTGCTTTAGGGCCGGATTTATTGCGCCAATATGTAGACGAAATTGCTGGCGTTAGTGAGTGCTTAGTGTCGGCTCACCCGAATGCAGGTCTTCCAAACGAGTTTGGTGAATACGATATGGAAGGGGAAGAAATGGCCGCGCATATTAAAGAGTGGGCGGAATCTGGCCTAGTGAACATTGTGGGGGGCTGTTGTGGCAGCACACCAAAACATATTGCAGATATCGCCAACGCCGTTGCAGGTATAAAACCCCGAGCCGTGCCCAATATTGCGCCCAAAATGCGCCTATCAGGCCTTGAGCCATTCGTACACTAGGAGGTAATGTGAGCGCAGAATTTTCAACCTTTATTAATATTGGTGAGCGAACCAATGTGACCGGTTCAGCTCGATTTAAACGGTTAATTTTAGAAGGCGACTATGAAGTTGCTTTAGATGTCGCACGCCAGCAAGTAGAAAACGGTGCACAAATCATCGATATTAATATGGATGAGGCAATGCTCGATTCGAAGCAAGCCATGGTCACCTTCTTAAACCTCATTGCTTCTGAGCCGGATATTAGCCGTGTTCCTATTATGATTGACTCTTCGAAGTGGGAAGTCATTGAGGCGGGATTAAAATGCGTGCAGGGCAAAGCTATTGTCAACTCCATTAGTTTAAAAGAAGGTGAAGAAAGTTTCTTAGCACAGGCCAAGAAAATTAAACGATATGGCGCTGCAACAGTAGTCATGGCGTTTGATGAAAAAGGGCAAGCCGACACCCAAGCCCGTAAAATTGAAATTTGCCAACGCAGTTACAGGCTGCTTACAGAAGACATTGGCTTTCCACCTGAGGACATTATCTTCGACCCCAATATCTTTGCTGTGGCTACAGGTATAGAAGAACATGATAATTACGCAGTAGACTTTATTGAAGCCACACGTGTCATTCGCCAAACCTGTCCCCATTCTCACATTTCTGGTGGGCTATCGAATATTTCCTTCTCATTTAGAGGCAATAACCCTGTTCGAGAAGCCATGCATTCAGTATTTCTCTACCATGCCATTCGTGCAGGTATGGATATGGCTATTGTGAATGCGGGCCAATTGGAAGTTTATGATGAAATTCCAGCTGAGTTACGCGATGCGGTAGAAGACGTGATACTCAATCGAAGAAGCGACTCTACTGAAAGATTGCTTGATATTGCCCCTAATTATCAAGGTGACGGAAAAGCCGCTGCGAAAGAAGATTTAAGCTGGCGCGAACAGGATGTAAACAAACGTTTAGAGCATGCGTTAGTTAAAGGTATTACCGACTTTATTATTGATGATACCGAAGAGGCACGACAAAAAGCCGAGCGACCATTGCATGTTATTGAAGGGCCGTTGATGGACGGCATGAACGTGGTGGGTGACTTATTCGGTGAAGGTAAGATGTTTTTGCCGCAGGTGGTGAAATCAGCCCGTGTGATGAAAAAGGCCGTGGCTCATTTACAGCCCTACATTGAGGCAGAAAAATCAGATGACGCTAAAAGCAACGGCAAAATATTGCTAGCAACGGTAAAAGGGGATGTTCACGATATTGGCAAAAATATAGTGGGCGTGGTACTTCAGTGTAATAACTTTGAAGTGATCGATCTTGGCGTCATGGTCCCTGCGGCAAAAATTTTACAGGTTGCCAAAGACGAAAATGTCGACATGATAGGCCTTTCAGGGTTAATCACGCCTTCCCTCGATGAAATGGTGCATGTAGCGAAAGAAATGGAACGCCAAGGGTATGAAATTCCCCTGTTAATTGGTGGGGCTACCACCTCAAAAGCCCATACTGCGGTGAAAATCGAGCAGAACTATCATTCGCCAGTGGCTTATGTACCTAATGCCAGCCGCGCGGTAGGGGTCTGTCAAAAGCTATTGAATAAAGGCTCTCGTGATATTTACGCGAAAGAATTGGCTGCGGAATACGACAAAGTTCGGGAGCAGCACGCACGGAAAAAACCACGGAGTAAGCCGGTGACGTTAGCGCAGGCACGTGACAATGCCTATCAGCCCGATTTCTCAGTGCTGCCCGTTGCGCCTAACAAGCTAGGGGTAACACCTGTAACGGCGTCCCTATCGGTACTTAGGCACTATATTGACTGGACGCCTTTCTTCTTAACATGGTCATTGGCAGGCAAGTATCCTCGCATATTAGAAGACGAGGTTGTGGGCGAACAAGCACAGTCGTTATTTGCCGATGCTAACGCGATGCTCGATACTATTATTGCAGACAATAGCTTAGAAGCAAAAGGTGTGATAGGCCTATTTCCAGCAAACCGTGTAGGCGACGATATCGAGATTTATGCCAATGAGGAACGCGGTGAAATCAAAGCTGTGGGGCACCACCTTCGTCAGCAAACCCTTAAAGATAAGTTTGCCAATTATTGCTTAAGTGATTTTGTTGCACCTAAGTCCTCAGGTATTCGTGATTATGTGGGCGCATTTGCGGTCACGGGCGGCATTGGCGAAGACGAACTCGCGAACCAGTTTATACAAGCCGGTGACGACTACAACGGTATTATGGTAAAAGCGGTGGCCGATCGGTTGGCAGAAGCCTTTGCTGAATATCTTCATGAACGTGTTCGCAAAGAATACTGGGGGTATGCAAAGGATGAAGACTTATCTAATGAAGAGCTTATTAGAGAAAAGTATCAAGGCATACGTCCTGCGCCAGGCTATGCTGCGTGTCCAGAGCATACTGAAAAGCAAGTTATCTGGGATTTACTCGATGCTGAAAAACATACCGGCATGAAGCTCACAGAAAGTTATGCCATGTGGCCAGGGGCTTCGGTATCTGGTTGGTACTTTGCCCACCCAGAGTCAAAATATTTTGCCGTGGCAAAGATTCAGTCTGACCAAGTTGAAGACTATGCTTCCCGTAAAGGGTGGACACTGGAAGAGGCAGAAAAATGGCTGTCTCCTAATTTAAGCGATTAATCACAACAAGACATACCCAATGGAAAAACCGTTTAGCCAAGCTTGCGAAAATAATAAACGCCCAATTTTGCACGTGCTAGAACGTGCCTTTGCCAATACGAAACGCGTATTGGAAGTGGGCAGTGGGACCGGCCAGCATGCGGTTTTTTTTGCTGAGCATTTGCCACATTTGCATTGGCATTGTAGTGATCAAGCCGTTAACCATGCCGGTATCGCCGCTTGGTTAATGGCCTCTTCTGTGGATAATATTGAACCGCCAGTGTCCTTTACCGTGGGCGTGGATCACTTCCCTCAGACGGCAGGAGCCGGTTCGTTTGACGGTGTCTTTAGCGCTAATACTGCTCATATCATGCAAAAAGCAGAGATTCAGTCACTTATGTCAATGATTGCTGAAAACCTGCCCCACAAGGGCGTATTTTGCCAATATGGGCCCTTTACCCAAAACGGTGAATTCTCCTCGCAAAGTAACCTCGATTTTCATCAGTCATTATTGGCGCGAGGCTATGGGGGATATCGGGATATTGATGAGCTAAAAACGTGGGCACCTTCTCTACAACTGCAGAAAGTACATACCATGCCGGCCAATAACCTACTATTGGAATGGCACAAGAATTAGTTAACCCAGAAAAGTTACTCTATTTTTACACTTTTGTATAATTGCAAATTTTTTCTATCTATAGTTGTAAACAACGCCAATCTATTAGACAGTAGTAGATTCCAATTATTTGTGAATATTTAAGTAATTGATAACTTCATGATTAATGGATGTGGTCACGTTCGCTTTTACTCGTCATTTTATTCACCTGACAGTTTAAACGTACGACATGGCGCAATGCTGTGACGCTGTCCTCCATTCATTATCTCGCGTATAGCCGAAGAAGTTAGTTGTATTGCAGTTGGCGCCCATCTCAATGGTTTTATTCTCCTCCACTGCAAATAGTCATAAAAATAACAATGAGAAGTCGCTATGAAATCACTCTCGCTACAGAAAAAGTTTATGCTGATCGTAGGCGGTAGTATTGCCGTCATGCTGTCTATCGCCGCTACCATCTTGGTAAATATCGTTGCTGATAACACCCGTGAGCGCGTCCAACAAGACGTCAGCGCACTGGTTGCGCGAGAAGCAAATGAGGTGGAAGGTTTTTTTAACAAGTACGGAGGGGTAGCAGAAACCTTTCTTAGCAGCCCCTTTCTTAAAACCTTCTTCTATGAACATACCCAACGAGGCGGCGAAGATGGCCGCGTGAAAAACAGCGCTAAAATCTATCAACTTTTCACTAACATTAGTCATGATGACCCTGTGATTAAATCGGCGTTTTTTGGCTCAGCCCTAACCGGGGAGTACTTTTACGAAGAGGGAAGAGTTGGCGTAGATACCAGCGGACCTAATGCAGGAAATCCTGATTATGGGTATTTCACTACCAAACGACCTTGGTTCAACGCCGCCGTTGATGCTGGTCAACTTTACGTTACCCCGCCTGCCGTTGATTCACAAGATGGCAGTATCTCAGCGGTAGTACAAAAACCTGTCTACGAAAAAGGAAGGCTGATTGGGGTGGGAGGCGTCGATATTTTGATCAGCACAATAGGCAAGGTCATTGATAGCATCAGATACCAGGGGCAAGGTACGGCCTTCCTGTTAGATGAAAATCAAAATATCGTCTATTTCCCAAAACAGGGTAAAGAGTTGCCACTCAGTTCTTCGTTGGCTAACTTTGACACACTGTTTGATGAAACATCGGCATTTTCAGCTCTGGCAGGAAAAATCTCTACCGCCAGTGATGGTATGGTTGAAGTCACCTGGAAAGGGAAAGAATACGTGGCCTTTTTCCGCCATGCTAATTTAACCTCGCCTCAAATGGATTGGTCGCTGGGTATTTTGATACCGGCCAGTATCATCGATGGCCCCATTGAGGGTGCAATCACTACCGCGATTATTATTGCACTTATCATCATTGTACTGATTGCTCTGATTACTTTTATTGCTAGTGCAAAAATAACCACGCCTTTAGTCAACATGCGTTACGCAATGGCAGAAATTGCCAGAGGGGAAGGGGATTTAACCAAGCGACTCACCGTTCATAGCAATGATGAAATTGGTGCCCTTGCCCAAGAATTTAATACTTTCACAGACAAACTTCGCCATTTACTGAAAGAAACCGCGCTAAATACGCAAGCGGTGGCGGAGGCAGCGGCGCATCTACGTGATGTGTCACAAAATACCAGCGACGAAATTAATCAAGAACGCAATCAAGTTGATAACGTCTCATCTGCGGTCACCCAAATGGCGCAAACGGTGGTGGAAATTTCAAATAATGCATCACAATCAAGTATTGCCGCAACAGAAGCCGATGAGTTGGTGCAGTTAGGCAGTAATCAGGCAAAAGAGGCCATGGCGGAAATCCGTTCGTTGGCGGTATCGGTCAGTGACGGTGTTGAAGTTGTTAGTGGGTTGAGCAAGGAGTCAGATAACATTGGTGCGGTCATCGATGTGATTAACAGCATTGCAGAGCAAACAAATTTACTGGCATTAAATGCTGCCATTGAAGCGGCTAGAGCGGGTGAACAAGGCAGAGGCTTTGCCGTGGTGGCTGATGAAGTGAGGTCGTTAGCTAGTCGAACCCAAGAATCAACCACGGATATTCGCCGTATGGTGGAACGTCTGCAGAATATGGCGGAACAAACGGATGCAGTGATGAATAGTGGCAAGGCCCGTTCTGAATCTGGCGTGGAAAAAACAGAAAGAGTGGTGAATACGCTTATTGAAATTAATAGTGCAATTGGCAAGGTGCATGAGCAAAGTACTTATATTGCGCAAGCCACAGAACAACAAACGCAAGCGGCGCAAGATATTAACTCGTCGTTAGTGGCCATTACGGATTTAAGCGATAGAACCAGTGTTCACGCCCAAGAGTTAGCGGTGGAAGCGACCCAACTTAGCGGTGTATCAAGCGATTTAAAAGATTTGGTAGGGCAATTTAAAATATAGCACTGAAAAAATACCGCCCGTACCACACGTTTTTGGGAACGCCAAATAGGGAGTGCAAGGGGGAGAGGTAGTCGAATTCGCACTAAGTTAGTCTAACTTGATTTTTATAACCCCATGCACAGTAGCCTCAACTAGGTTACTGTAAAATAAAGTTTTAAAGATAAAGGATACAAGATGTCATTTTCAGTGAATCATTATTTCGATAACAAAGTTACCTCAATCGCGTTTGAATCTGCTCAGGGGCCTTGTACTTCTGGTGTCATGTCACCAGGTGAATATACCTTCGGTACCACGCAACATGAGCTAATGAAAGTGGTTGAGGGTGAGTTGGTAGTGAAGCTACCCAACAGTGATGAGTGGACGTCTTATCCTGCGGGCACAGAATTTGAGGTTGAAGCAAATGTTTCTTTTGACGTCAAAGTCTCAGTAGCGACAGCCTATTTGTGTTTTTATAGCTAGTCATTTTGCCAAGGGTACCAAGGGTACCCTTGGTTTTCCTGTTTTCACCTTGTTTATGGCTGACTTGCCAGCTGTATAAAGGCATCCACCAACTGAAAAGGATCGTCTTCTTTCCGATACCCCAAATAGAGGGTTTTTTGAACCCCCTGCTTTCCTAAAGAACGATAGGCTAAATTAGCGTAGTCCTTAGATTCCTCTATCAACCATTTAGGCAGTGCCGTTACACCACGCCCTGCGGCGACCATTTGCAAAATGATTTCTGTTGTTTCTATTTGTCTATGTTGCTTCACTGTGCGATTGGCGGGGTGTAAAAAGTGCGAAAAAATATCCAGCCGGCTTTCTTCCACAGGGTAAGTAATGAGGGTTTCATGCGCCAAATATTCTGGCTCTATTATGTCGTATTGCGTTAACGGGTGCTGGGCGTTCATGACCAACACTTGTTCGTAATCAAATACCCCTTTATAGCTAATTGAAGGAAGTTCTAATGGATCGGGAGTCAGCAAAATATCTATGTCGTACCCATGTAACGCCTGTAATCCCCCAAATGTCACCGCACGCTTTACATCCACATCGACATCAGGGTAGGCCTTTAAAAAAGGTGCCACTACTTTGAGTAACCATTCAAAACAAGGGTTACACTCCATACCAATTCGAAGTGTGCCTTGCTTTCCTTCTGCCATACGGCGTAACTGCGCCTCTGTGTGCTCAAACTGAGGCAAAACTCGCTGAGCTAAATTCAGCAAGCTTTTCCCTGCCTGCGTGAGTACAAGGCGTCTACCTTCTTTTCGCCACAAGGGCACGCCAAAATCTTTTTCTACCTTTTTCATGGCATGGCTTAATGCCGACTGTGTTAAAAACAAAGCGTTAGCCGCTTCAGTCATGGTGCCGTGTGTTTCAATTGCGCGAACAATTTTTAGGTGGTGACGGTCAATCATACATTATGAATTCTATTCATGATTTTGAGGTAAAGTTACCATCTTTTTCATTTATATAAAATGGCAAGGATACACAACCTACGGCGTGTTCTGCGCTAAGAGCCTAATCGTCTAAACCTACTATCTTTACGGCGCCCGAGAGGCGTGTCGCGATAATATGGCGAATAATTTCGCTAATTTCTCGAAAGGTTTGGCGATCGGGAGCTGTATTTCGCCAAGTTAACGCGTGTTGCCTTTCAATGGGCATACTATCAATTTCGCATACGTGTAAAGCTTCAGGGTGATGTAACTCTGAATGAATATACAAGCCAGGTAAAAAGGCCACGCCCATCCCCATCACCACCATTTGCCTTAAGGTATCTAAGCTGGTGCCTTCGTAGTCTCGTTGTAAGCTAGCCCCTATTTTGTCGCAAATGTGTTGTACCTGATGGTGAAAGTGATGACGGTCTTCAAGGGTGAGTACTTTTTCACCCCGTAATTGATGCGGCTTAACAAACGCGTTGCCTGCAAGGGGGTGATCGGAAGGAATAACAAACTTAAGGGGCTCTTTAAATAGAGGCCGGTTAATTAACTGAGAATGCTCACCCACCAGTGGCGAAAGAATAAGGTCATATTCGCCATGTAAAAGCCCATGTTGCAGTGCTTGGGGCGCGGCTTCTCGTACGTAAAATCGTAACCCAGGCTTTTGCTTGTGGAGTTCAGGCAACACGTGAGGCAGCAAGTAAGGGCCAAGAGTGGGAGGAATACCCAGACGGTACGTCACCACTTCTCCTTCGGCTAAGTCTCTTGCTGTTTCACTAAAACGCTGACTTGCCGCGAGTACTTCTTCCGCTGCGTTAAAGAGAAGCTTGCCTTGTGCTGATAACAAGGTGCCTGTGCGAGATCGCTCGAACAGCACTAAACCCAAATGGCTTTCCAGCGCATTTATTTGACTGGTGAGCGTGGGTTGGCTTATACCTAAGAAAGTAGCGGCTTGACGAAAACTTAGGTATTTCGCAACGGTTACAAAATAGCGAATTTGGTTAATTGACGGATTCTTCCCGTTAAGTTGCATGGCGGCCCTACTCTACATTCGTATACAATTGTTGGGTGATAGTATATGTCTATCACGAGTTGGTATATTAAACTATTAATCTATCAGGTGACACTGGCATGTACTTAAAATCACAATAATTACAAATATTGGAGAATATTATGGATCACGTTATATCTGGTGTGGCAAAGTTCCAAAAGGAAGTGTACCCGAACAAAAAGGCGACATTCCAAAAATTAGCAAACGGTCAGAACCCCGAAGTGCTATTTATTACGTGTTCTGACTCGCGTATCGATCCTAACCTTGTCACGCAAACCGACCCAGGTGAGCTATTTATCTGCCGAAATGCAGGTAACATTGTGCCTCCTCACAGTAATCAAACCGGTGGCATGACAGCTTCAATTGAATTCGCTGTCGCAGCACTTGGCGTATCTCACATTGTGGTTTGTGGCCATACAGACTGCGGCGCAATGAAGGGCGCTATTAAGCCTGAAGGCCTTGATGCATTACCTCACGTGAAAGAGTGGCTAGGTCATTGCCGCGTGGCAACTGACGTAGTGAAAGAGCGTTGTGGCACCCACGACTTGTCAATTGACCATCTAGAAGCGGTCACAAAAGAAAACGTTGTTCAACAGATTCAGCACCTTAGAACACATCCAGCGGTAGCGGCAAAACTGGCCACTGGGCAAGTAAAGCTGCACGGATGGGTGTACAACATTGGTAGCGGCGACGTGCTTTGTTATAACGATGAGACTGGTGAGTTCAAAGCCATGGATCAAACCGCTGCAGAAGCGCAACTTGCGCGCACTGAGTAGGAACTGATCTTATGGTTAACTTGAATTTTTCTAATTTACGCGGCGACATTACTGGCGGTTTAACCGCCGGTATTGTTGCTTTGCCTCTGGCGTTAGCCCTAGGTGTTGCATCTGGTCTTGGTCCTATTGCGGGGCTGTATGGTGCAATAGCTGTGGGTTTCTTTGCTGCCCTTTTTGGCGGCACGCCCTCTCAAATATCTGGCCCTACAGGCCCAATGGTGGTTGTATTAGCAGGCTTATTCGCCAGCTTATCGGGTGATGCTGCGCTTATTTTTACCGCGGTAATGCTCGCCGGCCTTATGCAAATTGCATTTGGCTTTTTAGGTGTGGGTCAATACATTCGATTAGTGCCTTACCCGGTCATCTCCGGCTTTATGTCAGGCATTGGTGCCATCATTATTATTCTGCAACTTGGTCGTTTACTGGGGCATGAGCCTCCGGGCGGAACAATAGGCGCGTTGAGCTACCTACCGACGGCACTTGCAGATATCAATTTTGCCACCCTTGCACTGGGCTTGGGTACCCTTGTAATTGCTTATAAATGGCCGCCTTCATTAGGTAAATATGTACCAGGCGCACTCGCTGCACTGATCATTGGTACTCTTGTTAGCCTAGTCTTGAGTGTGCCTGTTTTAGGCGCAATTCCTACGGGCTTACCTAGCTTGCATCTTCCTGTGTTTGATCAAAGCAAAGCACTACTTATATTAGAAGCCGCATTTATTCTTGCCGTGCTAGGGGCAATTGATAGCTTGCTTACCTCGTTGGTAGCAGACAACATGACGCGTACCCGTCACGACAGCAATAAAGAGCTTATTGGCCAAGGTATTGGTAATACATTTGCCGGTTTAATCGGTGGTATTGCGGGGGCTGGCGCCACAATGCGTACGGTGGTGAACATTCGTAGTGGTGGTAAATATAACCTTTCTGGCATGATACACGCACTTGTATTGCTAGCGATTGTTCTTGGGTTGAGTCCTCTTGCGGCGCAAATTCCTCATGCTGTACTGGCTGGTATCTTGGTGAAAGTTGGATTAGATATCATCGATTGGAGTTACTTAAAACGTGCCCACAAAGGTCCACGTTGGGACTTCGCACTTATGCTTACGGTTCTGGGTTTAACGGTTTTTGTTGACCTTATTACCGCTGTAGGTGTGGGGGTTGTGTTTGCTGCGTTAGCGTATGTTAAACAAATTGCGCAGTTGCAAATTGAAGAACTTAAAAAGATCCCAGAAGCGTTGAATGATCCTGAGGAAAATGCATTGCTTGAAAAGCTAAAAGATAAAGTGTCTATCTTTAGTTTTGGCGGTCCATTAAGTTTCGGTGCAGCCGCAGATGTAGGTCACCATGTTCGTGAACAAGTTAAGCCAGGTTCTAAAGTGACTATTTTAGATTTTAGTCGCGTTCCGACTATGGACGTCTCAGCTGCTATGGCGGTAGAAACCGTGACCTCTGATGCATTAGCCGCTGGCAGAAAATTGGTTATCTGTGGTGCGAATGTGGATGTGAACAAGGTACTTGAAAGCATCAATGCACACCATCCAGAAATTGTTGCTTTTGAAACGCTACACGAAGCTCTCGTATATGCAGAAAAGCAAGTAGCCGGAACTGATAGCGCTAATCACCGCTTTCAAGCCGCTACGCAATCGTAATTAATTGACGCGTTCCCTTTTTAGCCCTCGCAAGAGGGCTTTTTTATAGCATCTAAAAAAACCGCCTCTAGGGCGGTTTCTTAGTTTTACTCATGTCAATGCCATGAAGTTACCAAATACGAACACGTTCTTCTGGCGCTAAGTAAAGTGCGTCACCAGGTTGAACATTAAACGCGTCGTACCATGCATCATGGTTACGTGGTGCAAGTGCGCGATAGCGACTTGGCGCGTGAGTACCTGAGCGTAGACGATTAAGCATGCTCTGCTCGGTTTGTTTTTCACGCCAAACCTGTGCCCATGCTAAAAAGAATCGCTGGTCGCCAGTAAGGCCATCTATAACCGGTGCTTCTTCTCCATTTAGGCTGAGTTTGTAAGCGTGATAAGCCATGGCTAAACCGCCTACATCGCCAATATTCTCGCCTAGGCTATTGCGCCCATTAACAAAGTTACCTTCAATCGGTGAATACGCATTGTACTGAGCAACCAGTTTATCTGCTTTAGCTTCAAATGCGGCACGATCTGCGTCTGTCCACCAGTTACGCTGAATACCGTGGGCATCCGATTTAGAGCCTTGGTCATCAAAACCATGACCCATTTCATGCCCAATGACTGCGCCAATAGCACCGTAATTCACCGCTGGATCCGCATTTGGATCGAAAAATGGGGGTTGTAAGATAGCGGCAGGGAAAACAATTTCGTTAAATGAACTGTTGTAATACGCGTTAACACGCTGTGGAGTCATACTCCAACGTTCTCTATCAGTTTTCTCTAACTCTTTCTCAATCGATTGTTGGTGGAAGAATTCACGTAGATTTCTGACATTGCCAATAACATCATCACTTTCGATGGTCAGACCCTCAAAAGATTGCCACGTATCGGGGTAACCAATTTTAGGACGAAATGCCATTAATTTTTCTTTTGCGTTAACCTTGGTTTCTTCACTCATCCAATCTAAGTTGTCGATGCGTTGACCCAGTGCGGTACGCAGGTTTTCAACTAACTCAGCCATTTGGGTTTTAGAGCTTTCCGGGAAATACTCGTTGACGTAAATCTTACCAATAGCAAACCCTAAAGATTGCGTCCCCGACATTTGGCTTACAGCGCGTTTCCAACGAGGGCGGGGCTCTTGTTGCCCGCTTAATGTTGTGCCGTAAAAGTCAAAATTGGCGAGATAAATATCTTCTGATAACAAGCCCGCGTTATTTTTTATCGTATGGTAAGTTAAGTATGACTTCCACTTATCTAAGGCCGTGTCATTAATAATTTCAATCACCGCCTTAACAGGCTCAGGTTGGCTAATATTCAGCTCGGGGACTTTATAGCCTGTTTGAGCAAAGTAGGTATCCCAGTCAAAATTAGGATAATCATCAGACAGTTTTGCGCGCTCAATTTGATTTAGGGTTAAATCTCTGTCACGACGTTTTTCCCGTGGCCATTGCACGTTTGCAATTTCAGTTTCTAAGGCCAAGATTTCCGCTGCTTTTTTTTCCGGATTCTCAACTTTCGCAAACCCTAGCATTTGTGCGATATGCGCCTCATAGGCTTCGCGAATCTTCACAAAGCGCTCATCGTCACTTAAATAGTAGTCTCTGTCAGGAAGGCCTAAACCGCCCACACCCACACTTAATTGGTATTCATTGGGGTCTAGACGGTTGTACCACATACCGCTATTAATAGGGGAACTGGCACCAGTGAGCCAAGCATTCCCGAACACTTCAGTTAGGTCTTTTTGCGTAGAAATGTTATCAATGGTGGCAAGGACATCTGAAATTGGGCTTAAGCCTTTTTCGTTAATGGCGTCCGTGTCCATGTAGGAAACGAAAAAGTCGTGAACAAGCTTTTCTTCGTCATTCAGGGTTTCTTTTTCAAGTAGACCATCAACAATATTCTTCACCCGTTCCTCGCTTCGTTCAGCGAGCGCTGTAAAGGCACCGTAGCGGGTTTTGTCTGCAGGGAGTTCATAATTATCGTACCAAGTACCACTGGCATACATGAAGAATTCATCACCAGGTTTTATGGCTTCGTTGCGCGCACTTAAATCTACACCGAAGGAGCCGAGCTCAGCTTGATTCAACTCGGCATTTTGCGCGTCCATCATTGCCGCTTTGTCAGCAGCGCTTTTTTCTGTGTTTTCAGGTTGGCTACAACCTATTAGCCCAAGAGACGCCGCAATGGTGGCGGCAAGTAAGGTTTTCTTCATTTTATTTTCTCATTGTTGTTGTGGGTATCTGCTTCCACCGTGGTGGAAGGCGAAGACACCATTGTCGTTTTAAGTTTTGGTGCAAAATGACTGTTAAAAGGTAAAACATTTTTAGCTTGATTGAAATAATCTATGATTTGAGGTGTTTCTTGGCGTAAAAATTGTGCTACAGCGTCATGAAACGCAGGGTGAAAAAGTTGATGTGCAGACTGACAATAGATGGGTTCGAAACCTCTTAAAATTTTGTGCTCGCCTTGGGTTCCAGGATTAAATAAAGGGAGTTTTCGGTTAATGGCAAACGCAATGCCCTCAAAGTAACAGGTGGCGAAGTGTAACCCGTCTACGTCTTCTAGTGCTCCCCAATATCTGCCATACAGCCCAGTTTCATCGTAAAAAAACAATGCACTCGCGATGGGGCGCTCATGGCTACGCGCTGTGACAATCAGCATATTGTCAGCCATGCTATTGAAAAGGGCATAAAAGAAGGCTTTGTTTAAGTAGCCAAGATGGCCGCTTCTTTTCAAATAGGTCGCCTGATAGCACGCGATAAAGCAGTCAAGAATGACTGAGGATATCTCCGTGCCTGTGGCATG
Organism: Alteromonas australica; assembly: GCF_000730385.1. Classification (NCBI taxonomy): domain Bacteria; kingdom Pseudomonadati; phylum Pseudomonadota; class Gammaproteobacteria; order Alteromonadales; family Alteromonadaceae; genus Alteromonas; species Alteromonas australica. The sequence goes on from NZ_CP008849.1 coordinate 1,217,185, forward strand.
GGTAAAGGTAATGCCACTTTGTTGGTGGCGTTTTTGCGTTTTCCTAATTTCTTTTCTTTTTCTAGCTGTGAGCGCCGACAAAAATGCGTCGAAATTCTCATAATCATAGTTATGCCATTGAAACTGTACACTGTATCTCGTTAAAAGCTGCTGCCCGTTATCCAGTAACGGCGTGCATGCGTCATTCGGGAAAAGCCAGTGCACAGAAGATAGGCATTCGTGATGATAACCTTTAAGTGTATCTATCACTTGCTGTATTAATTGTGATGAAACTGCCACGCCCTGTTTAACGAGCACGCGAGAACCCGTCACGGGGGTAAAAGGAACGGCTGATACCCACTTGGGGTAATACTCCATTCCGTGTTGATGGTAAGCATTCGCCCAACCTTGGTCGAACACGTATTCACCATAACTATGGGTTTTTACGTAACCGGGGATAAGCGCAATAATGTCGTGGCCATCTCTAACCACAACATGAAGTGGTTGCCAACCGGTGTCAGCGGTGCAGCTTTCGCTGTTTTCCAAAGCATGTAAAAAGGCATAGCGAAGAAACGGGCCGTGGTTACTCGCCAAGGCATCCCATTGTAATTGACCTATGTCAGCTATATTTTCAACAAAACGAATATCGTAGCTCATCATTATATATATGTTTTACGCTTAATTGCGCTTCACCCTAGTGTTGAGGGTACAATACTACCAAGCTAATAAAGAAATAGAGTAGGGACATTATTAAGAAAATGTCAGACTTCGATAGAAAGTTCATTACAGACGCGATTACTCGCATGCTTGCAAGACGAGAACATAGTTTTGATGAAATTTGTCGTAAACTTTCGCAAAAGGGAATAGAAAGTGACGCCTTCATCCCCATATTGGAAGAATTCAGAGAGGCCAACATTCAATGTGATAAGCGCTTTGCCGAAAGTAGAGCAAGGGCGCTTTATCACAAAGGCGCGGGGCCGAGAAAAATTAAACTCGATTTACAACAATATGGGGTAAACGAGTATGACGCACAAAGAGCAATACAAGAGATAGAGGCCGATTGGTTTGAAGCCGCGCTTAAGGTGAAAGTGAAAAAATTTGGCGCAGGTAGAGAAACTGACTTTAAATACGCAATGAAGCAAAAGCAGTTCTTACAATACCGAGGCTTTTACAGTGAACACATAGAATTTGCTGTGAAAGGGGAGTAATTCCTATTTTCGATGTTAGCAATCGTGCTTTTATCGGGCTTTTTATGCGTGCTCTCGGTCTCTTAGGCTTAACAAAAAAGCGACAATTATGCTATTGTTGCGCACACCCGCGAGGGCAATGAATGTGATTTCTATTTGCCGATACGCATTTCTATTTAATTGAATTAAGGAAGTTAGGTTTTCAATGACATTATCAACTGCTGACTTACGCCAAAAGTTTATCGATTATTTTAAAAGTCATGGTCACCAGGCGGTGGCAAGCTCGTCTCTGGTGCCGGCAGATGATCCAACGCTTCTCTTTACTAACGCAGGCATGAACCAATTTAAAGACACGTTTTTGGGTACAGAGCAACGAAGCTACACCCGAGCGGTTTCTTCTCAGCGTTGCGTTCGGGCTGGTGGTAAACACAACGATTTAGAAAATGTAGGTTACACCGCCCGTCACCACACTTTCTTTGAAATGCTTGGTAATTTTAGTTTCGGCGATTACTTCAAAAAAGAAGCCATTGAATTTGCGTGGAATTTCCTCACTAAAGAGATTCAATTACCTAAAGAAAAGCTGCTTGTTACCGTGTATTCAGAAGATGATGAGGCGTTTGATATTTGGGAAAACCACATTGGCGTACCGAAAGAAAAAATCATTCGTATCAGTACATCTGATAACTTCTGGTCTATGGGAGATACCGGCCCATGTGGACCTTGCTCCGAGATATTTTATGATCACGGCGCGCATATTTGGGGTGGCCCTCCTGGAACACCAGAAGAAGATGGCGATCGGTTCATAGAAATATGGAACCTGGTTTTCATGCAGTATAATAAGCAAGCCGATGGCACTATGGAGCCACTGCCTAAGCCATCCATTGATACGGGGATGGGGCTAGAGCGTATATCGGCTATCTTGCAAAATGTGCACAGCAACTATGAAATTGACCTTTTCCAAAACTTAATTAAAGCCTCTGCTGATATTGTTGGAACTCAAGATTTAGAAAATAAATCTTTGCGCGTTATTGCTGACCATATTCGTTCTTGCAGCTTCCTTATTTGCGATGGTGTTATGCCGTCAAATGAAGGGCGAGGTTACGTCCTTCGCCGTATTATTCGCCGTGCCGTACGTCATGGTTATAAGATGGGTGCGCAAGATATTTTCTTCTACAAATTAGTTGAGGCGCTAAGCAAAGAAATGGGGGCAGCTTATCCTGAACTGGTTGATCAGCGACCCGTTGTTGAAAAAGTACTACGTGTAGAAGAAGAGCAGTTTAGTAAGACCTTAGCACGGGGTATGGCGATGCTTAATGATACCCTTGACGCCCTTGAAGGTGACACCATTCCTGGTGATGTGGTCTTTAAGCTTTACGATACCTATGGCTTCCCTACCGATTTAACCAATGACGTTGCCCGCGAACACGATCTTAAAATAGATGAAGCTGGTTTTGAGGCTGCAATGCAGGCTCAACGAGAACGTGCACAACAAGCCAGTAGCTTTGGTGCAGATTACAACAGCAAGTTAGCGGTTGAACATCAAACCTCATTTACGGGCTACACCGAGGTAGAAGGTGAAGCGAACGTCGTTGAGCTCATTGCCGACAACGCATTTTGTGATTCACTTGCCGATGGGCAAGAAGGCGTCGTCGTACTAGATCAAACGCCTTTTTACGCAGAAAGCGGTGGTCAATCTGGCGATAAAGGCGTGTTGCGCGTAGCGAAGGGTGAATTCATTGTCACCGACACTCAAAAAATGGGTAACGCCTTTGCTCACAAAGGAAAAGTCAAGGGCGTCATTAATAAAGGTGATAAGGCATCGGCGGCTATCGATAATAGCAACCGCGAGGCGGTGAAGAAAAATCACAGTGCCACACACCTTTTGCATGCCGCGCTAAGAGAGATCTTGGGTGAGCACGTGACGCAAAAAGGCTCGTTAGTAGAAGCGCAACGTATGCGTTTTGATTTCTCGCATTTTGAAGCCATGACCACAGAGCAAATAGCGCAAGTCGAGCGCCGTGTGAACGAAGAAGTTCGCGCGAATCATGTACTCAAAACAGAGCTTATGGAACTTGATGAGGCAAAAGCGTCGGGTGCAATGGCGTTGTTTGGTGAAAAGTATGATGAGAAAGTTCGGGTCGTGACGATGGGGCCTTTCTCTGTAGAGTTATGTGGGGGCACCCACGTGAAGAGCACCGGCGAGATTGGCTTATTTAAAATTGTCACAGAAGCGGGCATCGCATCAGGGGTTCGCCGAATAGAAGCTGTCACCGGAGAACATGCTATTGCTTATGTTCAGAAACAGCAATCTATGCTGTCTGAAGTCTCAGGGTTGCTAAAATCGGATGTACAAAATGTAGTCGAACGTATAATTTCCCTACAAAATCATACTAAAGAACTAGAAAAAGCCCTGAATTCTGCGAAACAAAAACTGGCGAGTCAGCAAGGTGCTGATATGCTTAATAGTGTGATAGAGATAAAGGGCACCAAGGTACTGATTGCCAATTTAGAAGGGGTGGAGTCTAAATCGCTGCGAAGCATGATGGACGACATAAAGAACCGAATTGGTGAAGGTATCGTAGTGTTAGGTGTGGCTGGTGATAATAAAGTCAACCTTATTGCCGGTGTAACAAAAGGGCTTACGAGCAAAGTTAAAGCTGGAGAATTGGTTAACTTTGTTGCTGCGCAAGTAGGTGGTAAAGGCGGTGGCCGTCCTGACATGGCTCAGGCTGGCGGTTCACAACCAGAGAACTTAAGTGCGGCGTTAGATTCGATTAACGCTTGGTTAGAAGATAAGCTATAATCAACGCGTAATCTGCAGTGAGTTTTTGAAGTGACACAGAAACACGGAATCACTGTTGCCCTCATCGGGTCGTGCCGATGTGTTGGCGAAGTGTTTATGGATAGGTTTAGAATTAAGGATCAGGAGCAAGCGAATGCTTATTTTGACTCGTCGAGTTGGTGAAACACTGATGGTTGGTGACGATGTGACCGTGACTGTCTTAGGTGTAAAAGGGAATCAGGTTCGAATTGGTGTGAATGCACCAAAAGAAGTTTCTGTGCACCGTGAAGAGATATATATGCGAATTCAAGCAGAAAAGGGCGGTCAGTCTGACGCTGCTGAATAAGTCATATCTTGGAACGAAAAAGGCCAGCAATGCTGGCCTTTTTTGTGTCTAACACGCTTCGCCTTATACTCGGCAAACCAAAGCATTTACGTGGGTTATTCAATTATCCTTATACGGAGGCATTTAATTAGCCATGGATTACCTATCGCCCTAAGCGCATAGGACGAATAATTCGTTTGTTCTTCGTACAAAAAATGTGTTTTTTAAACAAATCGTTTAAAATGCCAGCGTACAGTCATTTTCTTTCTAAAAAAGGTTTGACTCCGGCCAATGAATCCGTAAAATGCACCCCGCACTCAAGGAGAGGTGGGTGAGTGGCTGAAACCAGTTCCCTGCTAAGGAACCATACGCATTACGCGTATCGAGGGTTCGAATCCCTCCCTCTCCGCCATTATTCGTTGGTAGTGGCGATCAACAATTTGTTTTGCGCGTGTGTAGCTCAGCTGGATAGAGTACCTGGCTACGAACCAGGCGGTCGGAGGTTCGAATCCTTCCACACGCGCCACTTATTTTAAAGCGTCACCTTTTGGTGTAAAATCCAAAAGTATACAAGTTAACGCGTGTGTAGCTCAGCTGGATAGAGTACCTGGCTACGAACCAGGCGGTCGGAGGTTCGAATCCTTCCACACGCGCCATATAAGAAAGCCCACCTCATTGAGGTGGGTTTTTTTATATCTGCCTCTTCGTGCTTATCTTCCCTTTCTTGCTAACTTTTTACTGTCGCCCTGTATTTCTGCGTACTCAGCTGGGTCAATAGGGTGTGCTTAGTACATACCTATCAATACGGGTCTTTATTAATTCATATCGCATAAAAATATATTTAATCTATAGAAATGTGCATAAATGCCGTTAATTATTCAGTTAATTATCTTAGGGAGTTGTGTTTATTTTCTCACCATGGTACTTATTCTGCACTATTCATTAAAAGGGTTTACCCATGGATTCAGGATCAGTTTCTAACTTGCTCATAGAAGCAGGCTCACTGATGCTTATTGGAATGCTTTTTGTGTTCGCATTTTTAGGCCTACTTATCGTTGGTGTTCACCTGATTGCAAAATTTTGTGAAGCCTTTCCTGGCGAATCCGTTCAGGAATTAAAACCGCAACCTCGTCGCGCAGTACAACCTGGCGTGGATGGGAATGTTATTGCCGCTATTACTGCGGCCGTCCACACACATCGTCAAGCGAATAAAAAATAATATCAGGAGTTCTCATGTCTAAGCCACTGGCCTTAACCGAGCTAGTATTGCGTGACGCCCATCAATCGCTACTTGCCACACGTATGCGTATTGAGGATATGTTACCTATTGCTGAAAAATTAGATAAAGCTGGCTTCTGGTCAGTTGAATCGTGGGGAGGCGCAACTTTTGACGCGTGTATTCGTTATTTAGGAGAAGATCCTTGGGAGCGAATCAGGCAGTTAAAGGCGGCCATGCCCAATACCAAGCAACAAATGCTTTTACGCGGGCAAAATCTATTGGGGTATCGTCATTATGCTGACGACGTGGTGACTCGCTTTGTTGAGCGCGCTCACGAAAATGGGGTAGATGTTTTTCGAATTTTCGATGCCATGAATGACATGCGAAATCTCGAAACAGCAATAAAGGCAACAGTAGACTGCGGTGCCCATGCACAAGGAACGATTTCCTACACGGTAAGCCCTGTTCACAATCTGCAACTTTGGCTCGATATGGCTAAACAGCTGGAAGACATGGGGGTTCACTCTATTTGTGTGAAAGACATGGCTGGCCTTCTTAAGCCTTACGATTGTGAAGCCCTAATTAGTGGCCTAAAGGAAACGGTGAAGGTGCCTATTGCTATGCAGTGTCATGCAACCACCGGATTAAGTACAGCCACTTACCAGAAAGCCATTGATGCTGGTATAGATATGCTGGATACCGCTATCTCATCGATGAGTATGACCTATGGTCATACGGCAACAGAAACCATGGTGTCTATAGTAGAAGGTACCGAAAGAGATACAGGTCTCTCTTTGCCTCACCTTGAAGAAATCGCTAGTTACTTTAGGGAAGTGCGCAAAAAATACAGTAAATTTGAAGGCAGCCTCAAAGGGGTTGATGCTCGAATTTTATTGGCGCAAGTGCCAGGTGGCATGTTAACCAATATGGAAAGCCAGCTAAAAGAGCAGGGCGCTGAAGACAAGTTTGAAGAAGTATTGAAAGAAATTCCCCGTGTAAGAGAAGATCTCGGCTTTATTCCTCTGGTAACACCGACGTCGCAAATTGTGGGTACACAATCAGTATTAAATGTACTCACTGGTGAGCGCTATAAGAGTATTACGAAAGAAACGGCTGGGGTCCTTAAAGGTGAATACGGTGCGACAGCAGCGCCAGTCAATGCTGAACTTCAAGCCCGCGTGTTAGATGGCAACAGCCCAATAACATGTCGTCCAGCCGATAATATTGCGCCTGAATTAGACAGTTTAGAGAAAGAACTTACCGCACTAGCCAGTACAAAATCTATCTCATTAAGCAACGAAAAAATTGACGATATTCTCACCTATGCTCTGTTTCCTCAAATAGGCTTAAAATTTTTGGAAAACAGGGGCAATCCAGACGCCTTTGAGCCAGCGCCAGGGCAAGACGCGCCAACGCAAGTGACAGATACTTCAGCGGCCTCTCAACCTACTTCTGGTTCAGCCGCAGCGTACGACGTCAGTGTGGACGGAAAGCGTTATCATGTCCAAGTGGCACCGTCTGGTGAACTCACTCATGTTGCTCCAGCACCGGCTGCGCCACAAAATGCGTCTGCAGCAGCGCCAGCAGGTAACGAGCAGTCAATTAATGCACCGCTAGCAGGAAACGTGTTTAAAGTTCTTGTGCGTGCCGGAGACGCGGTGTCAGAAGGCGATGTGGTCATGATTATCGAAGCGATGAAAATGGAAACTGAAATTCGTTCAGCCTTTACAGGCACTGTCAGTGATGTGTGTGTGGGTGAAGGCGATAGCATCACCAGTGGTCAGCCTTTGATAATGTTGGGGTAGTGCATGGATAAGTTTTCGGTGCTGTGGGACAGCACAGCGTTAGCCCACTTTGAAAGCGGCCAGTTAATCATGATGGCGGTGGGCTTTGTACTCCTGTATTTAGCCATAGTGAAAAAATTTGAGCCTTTGCTATTAATTCCAATTGGTTTTGGTGCCTTGCTGACCAATATTCCTCTAGCCGGTTTTTCGGAAGCGGGAGGCTTGTTGCACTACATCTATAAAATAGGCATAGATACGGGGGTCTTCCCGTTGCTTATTTTTATGGGAGTGGGTGCAATGACGGACTTTGGCGCCCTCATTGCCAACCCTCGTATGTTGCTACTCGGGGCGGCCGCCCAATTTGGGATTTTTGCTACCTTGTTTGGTGCTATTGCACTTAATCTTGTCCCTGGGTTTGAATTTACCCTTAAAGATGCCAGTGCCATTGCTATAATCGGCGGCGCCGACGGGCCCACTGCGATATTTTTAGCGTCTAGGCTGGCGCCAGACCTACTCGGAGCCATTGCCGTGGCAGCCTATTCATACATGGCGCTAGTCCCCATTATTCAGCCTCCTATTATGAAGGCGCTAACGAATAAAGAAGAACGAAAAATAGAAATGGCGCAACTTCGCCCAGTGTCAAAGCGAGAGAAAATTATTTTTCCCCTTGCCGTACTGTTTCTCACTATTTTGTTTTTGCCGTCAGCGACGCCTCTCGTAGGGATGTTTTGCTTTGGTAACCTAATGAAGGAGTGTGGTGTTGTTGATAGGTTAAGCAATACCGCTCAAAACGAACTGATTAATACGGTGACCATATTTCTTGGTTTGGCTGTGGGGTCAAAACTTTCAGCCGACAAGTTTTTAACGGTAGAAACGCTCGGTATTTTGGGGTTAGGTGCGGTGGCATTCGCCATCGGAACGGCCGCAGGGGTACTGATGGCGAAACTCATGGCTAAACTAAGTAAGGAAGCCATTAACCCCCTTATTGGTGCTGCGGGCGTATCCGCTGTGCCTATGGCTGCACGAGTGGTGAATAAAGTAGGGCTAGAATCTAACCCGCATAACTTCCTTTTGATGCACGCTATGGGGCCGAATGTGGCGGGCGTACTGGGCTCGGCTGTCGCCGCGGGTATTTTACTCGCGCTAGTGGGGTAAACGAGCCAAACTTAGCACCACAGTCAGTTGGTTTTTAATGCGCACACCTAATGCGGTTTGAGTTTCTCAAACCGCATTTTTATTGCGTATATTTCGAATATTGTGTGTTCCGTTGAATTAAAGCCTAGTGCGTTAATCAGTTACTCACTGATGGTCTGTTGGGGAACCAGCGATTGATAAGCAAGCACCATTTTTTTTGTTGTAGGGTGCTTGGGCCAGCGAAATAAGGTTTCAGTTTTACCTTCTTCTACGATATTCCCGTTTTCCATGACAATCACTCTATCGGCAATATGGCGCACAATCCCTAAATTGTGACTGATAAAGATAAACGCCAATCCTAATTCTTGTTGAAGTTGCAAAATAAGATTGACCGTTTGTGAGCGAATAGATGGATCTAGCGCCGCAAAGGGTTCATCGGCGACCAGCACTTTGGGTTTAAGCATAATAGCTCGCGCCAAGGAAACGCGCTGCTGTTGGCCATCAGAAAGCATATGTCTGTAAAAGTAATAGTGTTCCCGCAGCAAACCCACTTTGGTTAAGGTTTCTTCAATTAAAGCTTTACGCTGCGTTTCAGTTAATGACGTGTTTAAACGCAAGGGTTCATCTAAGATCTTGCCCACGGGAATAGCAGGGTTCATAGACTCGCTGCTATGTTGTAATATCATTCGAATATCGTGAGTACGTTTTTTTTGCGTTTCTTGTTTATTGTACTTGGCTAAGTATTTATGACTATTAAGCACGATTTCACCAGCATCTGCGGGTATTGCTCCAACTAATAATTTAGCCAGTAACGATTTTCCCGCGCGGTTTTCACCAATAATAGCAATGGTTTCTCCACGTTTAACGGTTAACGATACCGGCCCTAATTGAAATATCTCCGGTTTTTTTAACCAGCGCTTTTTATCGTTGTGATAAAAGGTTAACCCTCTTACATCCATAATGTCTGTCATAACTTTTCCATATGTAGTGGGAAGTGACAACTGTAAGTATGGTCGTGAATCCGTCTTACACTGGGTGTAGACACACACGCCCGTTGTGCGCGTGGGCAACGTGGACCCAAACGACATCCAATCGGCAAATGCTGTAACGTAGGAATAGACCCTTCTAACGTGGGAAGCTCTGATTTGGGCGGCAAGTCTTTTCTAAAACTAGGGGCACTGTCTAAAAGCGCTTTGGTATACGGGTGCAGTGGCCGCTTTTTTAAATGTTTCATTTTTCCGGCTTCCACTGTTTGCCCAGCGTAGAGTACCGTCATTGAATGAGACATGCTTGCGATGGCTAATAAGTCATGACTCACAAATAAAATACTTAAAGAGCGGGTTTGATTTAATCGTGTGAGTAACTTCAGAATCTGTGTTTTGGTAGTGGGCTCCATGCCGCGAGTGGGATCATCTGCAATCAACAATTGAGGTTGAGACACCAACGCCATAGCAATCATGAACTTCTGCCCAATATCGCTCGGAATTTGGTGGGGGTAAGCATTGAGATAATGCTTGTGGTGTTTTATGCCCACCTTGTGCACGGTGCTAATCGCAATTTTCTTTCTGTGCTGTGCCCGTTGCCAAAACCAACTTCCTTTAACAAATTCGCTAGGAATACTTTCTTCTAGCTGTTCGCCGAGGGTGGCTGAGGGGTCTAAACTGGCTTGGGGGTTCTGGAAAACCACGGCAATTTCACGACGCATCACTTCTCGACGCTGCTGCTTAGACATACCCAGCAGGTTTTCCCCTTTCCAGCTCATTCTATCCGCTGTCAGTTGCCACTGAGCGGGAAGGGCTCCGCATATTGCCGATACAATTAAACTCTTACCAGAGCCCGACTCCCCAACAAGCGCGCGAATTTCGCCACTGCTTACTGATAAGTTTACTTTGTCTAACGCTTTGATACTGGTATCGCCACTGACCATCTCCAACGTGAGATTTTTTATATCAAGCACTGGCATATTAGTGACTCACTCTTTTTCTAAGGGCTGAGCGAAGGCCGTCACCCACGATATTTATCGACAGAACTAATAAGAATATGGTTAATCCCGGTAACGCCACGTTCCATGGCGCCAGGTAGGTTACATCAAGACCATCGGCAAGTATGGCACCCAGTTCGGGTAACGGTGACTGGGCACCTAGGTTCAAAAAACCTAGCGCTGAAATATCAATAACGGCTACCGACAATGCCAAAGTACCTTGTACAACAAGCATTTCCGTCATGTTCGGTAAAATAGAATGGACAAACAATTGCCATTTGTTTGCGCCATCTAAGCGAGACGCCAGAATATATTCTTTTTTCATTTCGGCGCGCACAAAGCTTCGTGTGCGATGAACAAACTGGGGTATCAGCGCCAATGTAATTGCCCACATGCTATTCACCAAGCCAGTTCCTAATATCGCCACAATAATAATCGCGATGAGCAACGTGGGAATGGCCATTAAGGCGTCTAAAAGGTGATTCACAATACTTGAGCGTACTCCGCGAAGCATACCGGCGAAGGTGCCAATACTCACCCCAATTAACATCGCCAATACTACCATTAAAAAGCCAGAACCTAGGGTTACTCTGCATCCATACATAATACGAGAAAATAAGTCTCTACCCAGGGCATCGGTACCGAACAAATAGGAGATAGAGCCATTGGGTTGCCAGCTTGGCGGGATCAGTAACCCATCAATGTTCTGTGCAATAGGGTCGTAGGGCGTTAGCAAAGGGGCGAATAGCGAAAAAATAACGAAAATGGCCAAGACAAATAAACCCACAATAGCGATGTGGCTTTCACGAAAGGCCAACCAGGTGCGATGCCAAGGTGACGGATGAAAGGCTTCTTCATATAAACTAAACTGAGGCACGTTCGTACTTTTCTCTGCTAGGGTCGATTATTCGGTTAAATAAATCGATTAATATAGTAAGCGATATGACAAGCGTAGATACGGCTAACATCCCTACCCGTAACGCGGGGTAATCTCTTTGGTAAATGGCTTGAATCAACCAGCTGCCAATACCCGGCCAAGAAAAGAGCGTTTCCACAATCATCGCGTTTGTTATTAAGGTGGTTATTTGAATAACCATTAAAGGAAGTATGGGAAGCAGCGCATTACGAAGCACGTGCTGGGAAAAGATTCGCCACCCAGATAATCCCCTGGAGCGCGCCGCCGCAATGTATGCCCTGTGCTTAACGTCAATCACGGAACGTCGGGTAATTCTCACCATAGAGGCTGTGGTAATGGCACCAATCGCAAAGGTTGGGATGACTAAATGAGAAAATGCATCACGAAGTGCTACACCTCTATCAATACCCTCGGCCAACAAGATATCGATAAGAATAAAACCCGTCACGGGCTCTATATCAAACAGAAGGCTGATCCTACCTGAGATAGGCGCCACTTCCAGATTTAAGCTAAAAATCAAAATTAGGATAAGTGCAAACCAATACACAGGAATGCTATAGGTTGTGATACTCAACGCATTAATGGCGTGATCTGAGGTTGAATAGCTGCGAATTCCGGCATAGTAACCAAGGGGTATACCGATAAACATTGCCATCAGTATAGCGTATGTACTTAGCTCAATTGTGGCAGGCAGGGCAATGCCAATTTCTTCTCGAAGAGAAAGGCCTGACGCTGAGCTATAGCCCCAATCACCTTGAAGAAGATTACCGAGGTAATGAACAAACTGAAAGACAATAGGCTGGTCTAAACGATATTGGCGCATCAGCGCCTCTCGTTGGATTTCATTTGCAGGCACAATGCCTGTCAGATTTTGTAGAACATCGCCAGGGAATAGGTAGGCTAGGGCAAACGACAATATTGCCAACACAAGTAGCGTTAAAATAAAGAGAATGCTGTATCGAGATAAAATTCGAATCACAGTGTTTTACTCACTCCACCAAAGCGTACACCACCAAAGGGGTTAATCTCCATTCCTTGTAGTTCCTCGCGGTACGCCTGATATCTAAAGGCGTGAGCAATGGGGACAAGAGGAAGACGTTCGTACAATAAACGATTAACTTGTTGATATATAGCACGCCTTTCTTCTATGTTGTCTGTGGCCAGTGCTTCGTCTAACAGCCTATCATAATCTTGGTTACACCACATGGCGCGATTTGTTCCTGAAGGGATGGCGCCACAACTTAAAAGGGGACGATAAAAATTATCAGGGTCGCCATTGTCTGCTGACCAACCGATAAGCACAGAGTCGTGCAAGCCCTCTCGCAAATGTCGACGGAATGTTGCCCAATCGTAACTCACAATAGTGGCCGTGACGCCCACCTCTGCGAGATAACGCTGGATAAGCTCTGCCATTTTAGCCGCGTTGGGATTGTAGGCGCGTTCAACGGGCATGGCCCAGATAGTCATGCTAAAGCCATTGGGAAACCCGGCATCAGACAGGAGTTTTCGGGCAAGTACGGGGTTATAAGCGGTATCGTCCGCGTCGCTTTGAAACGCCCAGCTTGCAGCAGGAAGCAATGTTTTTGCGCGGGTGGCACTGTCAAAATAAACCGCTTCTAACAAGGTGTTTTTATCAATGGCTGCCGCCAAGGCCCTTCTAACATCTTGATTGTCAAAGGGAGGGCGCTGGGTGTTGAAGGCCCAAAAACCAATATTAAGGCCAGGTTTTTCAGCAAGAACGAGATCTTCTTTTGCACGGATCACTTCAAGTTCGGTTTGTGCCGGAAACGCCGTTGCATCGCATTCGCCCGTCATAAGCTTTGCCAGCCTAAGTGAGCTTCTAGGCGTAATATCGTATATCAATCGCTTTGCCACAGCCTGCTCAATCCAATAATCGGGGTTTTGTTTAAAGCGAATAAAGTGGTCTTTGCGATAACTCTCGAATAAAAAAGGGCCGGTACCTATGGGATATTGGTCAATGCGATTGGGGAAGCCTTGGGCTTGTAATTGTTGGCCGTATTCGGCAGACAGAATGACTGAGAAGTCGGTGGCCAGATTGGCGAGGAAAGAGCTGTCTCTGCGTTTTAACGTAATCTCAACGCGATACCCATTTATCCTAGCCACATCCACGATATTATCGGCTAAACCTAAGCTTTCGAAATAGGGGTGCCGGCCGCCGGATACATAGTGGAAGGGATGGTTTTTATCCCGCCATCTATCAATACTAAAAATAACATCGTCTGCATTGAAATTACGTGAAGGTGTAAAATAGTCGGTAGTATGAAACTGAACATCTCTGCGTAACTGAAAAGCGTAAGTTAAGCCGTCGTCTGACACCAGCCAGCTGCTGGCTAAACTCGGAACAATGCGCCCGGTTTCTGGGTCAAAGTCGAGCAATCTATCGTAGATTTGATGGGCGGTAGCATCCGCTGTCGTACTCGATGTATCCAGTTGTGGGTTAAACGTAACGGGGTTACTTTCAGAGCAATAAATCAGACCGCTATTATAAAAGGCTTGTTCATCACGTTTGGTGCAGGCACTCAGCACCGCTAGCAAAGTGGCGATAAACGCAACGTAACCTAATGAACTAATGCGCATTGACTAACACTCCGCACTTTCTGCCGACGAATCTAATAAATTGTATTTTTTCAAATAGCCCCTTAGCTGATGGTAAGTCAAACTGAGCTTTTCCGCTGTTTTTTTCTGATTATACTGACTATCTGCCAATGCACGTTTAATCATGTCTATTTCGTGTTGTTGAGAAAGCTCTTTTAGATCTATGGGGTAGTTTGGCGCGCTTTCTCCCACATTGGTTACAGGCAGAGATGTCGTATCCTGCGTATCTGCATCGTCATTGGCAGGGGGTTGATGAGTGATTCTGGGCGCTTCATCAATGCTGCTAATTCGATCATGGGTTTTAACGCGAGATTTAGGACGGTATATAGACTCAAAAGGATCCAGAACAATTTCATGAACAGGCAGGTGAGGGTTGTTTGTGCGGTATACGGCTCGTTCTACCACATTTTTAAGTTCCCTAATATTGCCGGGCCAGTCGTACTCCATGAGTATTCGTTTGGCGCGCTCAGTAAAGCCACTAAATAATTCCATTTCGAGCTCCCTTGCCATATTGATAGCAAAGTTTTCCGCCAGCATCATAATGTCTTCTGGTCGCTCTCTTAAAGGGGGGATGGTGATAACATCGAAGGCTAAGCGGTCGAGGAGGTCAGCTCGAAATTCACCTGCGTCAGCTAACGCAGGAAGATCTTCGTTGGTTGCTGCAACTAAGCGAACATCGGTTTTCACTGTTTTGTTGCCGCCAACCCGTTCAAATTCACCATACTCCACCACGCGGAGTAGCTTTTCCTGAATTAACCCAGACGTATTTGCCAGTTCATCTAAAAACAAGGTGCCGTTATGAGCCAGCTCAAAGCGCCCTTCACGGCGTTTCGCTGCGCCGGTAAAAGCCCCCGCTTCATAGCCGAACAATTCACTTTCCAATAAGCTTTCGTTAAGTGCTGCACAGTTAAGCTTAACGTAGTTTTGATCCCAACGTTTTGACAGGAAGTGTAAACGGGCGGCCACTAGCTCTTTACCTGTCCCCCGCTCACCAATAACCAACACGGGTTTATCCAGGGGCGCTATCTGAGAAATTTGCTCTAGCACTTCTAAAAAGCTGTTGGCTTGGCCCAGCAAATTGTCTTGTTGGCGGTACCTACTCATTAATTTCCTCAATATTTAGTCATTTCGACCAATAAATAGTGTAGAGCAAAAAAAGCTGTTGTTCGAGCATTATTTAATCTGATTGAAAATTCAATTAAATTAGGGTGTTATAGTAATGACTCACATTGGCAAGCAAATTGAATACTCTTCTATAACCTATTGTTTGGTACAACCAGTTTTCGAGTAAGAGGTAATTATTATGGGTATCTTCTCGCGTTTCACTGATATTGTGAATTCAAATATTAATGCGCTGTTAGACAAAGCCGAAGATCCAGAAAAAATGGTTCGGTTGATTATTCAAGAAATGGAAGACACATTAGTTGAGGTACGTTCTGCTTCTGCTAAAACGCTGGCGAACAAAAAAGAAATTGTCAGTCAGATTAATAAGTATGAAAGTGACGTTGCCGAGTGGCAAGGAAAAGCTGAACTTGCATTAAGTAAAGATAGGGAAGATCTTGCTAGAGCGGCATTACAGGAAAAGAAAAAGTCAGCAGAAGCGGCGGAAAGTTTAAGTAAAGAGCTGTCTGTTGTTGATGAGCAAATCAGTAAGCTTCAAGATGAGATTGGTCAATTGCAAGATAAACTGGCTGATGCGAAAACGCGTCAGAAAGCTATTATTATGCGTCAGAAAACGGCCAGCTCTCGTTTAGATGTGAAGCGTACCTTGGACAGCACAAAAGTTGATAATGCCATGGGACGTTTTGAGCAATACGAGCGCAAAATTGACGATTTAGAATCGCAAGTAGACGCTTATGACCTAGGCAAAAAGACGTTAAATGATGAATTTGCGGAACTTGAGTCTGGCGATAAGATTGATGAAGAATTGGCGGCATTGAAAGCCAAAGTAAAAGGCGACAACACGTCGTCGAGTCAGTCAGAGTAAATAAAAATAAGAAAGTTAATGGTGTCTGCCCACATGATGGGCAGACCTAGATGGGTTTGTTGGAGGTTTGACAATGGATGAAGGTATCATTGCTATGCTAGTAATGCCCTTAGTCATATTTATGATTTTTGTGGCACCTATTTGGCTAATTTTACATTACCGAAGCAAAAAACAGGTTAATCAGGGGTTGAGTGCCGAAGAGCAAGCGTCGTTGCAATCGTTGGCTGAACAGGCCGAGAAAATGAGCGACCGCATTCAGACTCTTGAGGCAATTCTTGATAGTGAGGCACCTGAATGGAGGAACCGCGCATGAGACAAGGTAAACAGTTATACCGCGACACCGACAATGCGAGGATCGCAGGGGTGTGTGCCGGAATAGCGCATTATTTTGGCTTAGAAACGTGGCTGGTCAGAATTCTAACGGTTACCGGTTTCTTTTTGCTCGCTGGACCCTTTGTATTTGTTGCCTATATTGCGGGATGGTTTATTTTAGATAAGAAACCTTTGGGTGATGTAAAACATGATGAGCCGCCCACGTTTCAAGCAAGAGGCAAGGGCTGGCGTAATCAAAGCAGCAATCACGGAAGTCAAAAAGTAGAGGTGAAAACGAAGGTGTGGCAAGCAGGCGAGCCCCCTAAGCAGGCCTTTCATGATATCCGTAACCGATTCGATAGAGCGGAACAGCGCTTACGCAAAATGGAAACCTACGTAACGTCGAAAGAGTACCAATTGAATCGCGAGATAAGCCGACTGTAATCCACCCCATCATATAAAAACCACATCATTTGATGTGGTTTTTTTATGTCTTTTCAAGGGGGTATCTTGTTTTGTAAACGTAATGTTACACGTTTTGCCTTTCATTCCCGTTTCCAAAAGCTTCACCTCAAGGCCAATGTGTTTAGACTAATTGGCCTAACGTTCATGAGTGCATCGAAGTGAGTATGACAAAAGAAACGAATTACCAGTCGCGTCAACCTGACGATAAAGGCTTGATAGCCTGGTCACCAGAAGAGAACCTTGTCTGGACAGAGCTTTATGCGCGCCAACGCCCCCTAATTGAAAAGCGGGCGTGCGAGCAATATTTAAAGGGTATGGAGTTACTCAAGCTTCCCAAAGATGGCATTCCACAATTACCCGATATTGACAAGGTACTTATGGCGAACACGGGGTGGAAAACAGCCGCCGTTCCCGCGTTGATTAATTTTGGCGAGTTTTTTCGTTTGCTAGCCAATAAGCAATTTCCGGTAGCGACTTTTATTCGTACCCGGGAACAGTTTGATTATTTGCAAGAACCCGACATCTTTCATGAAGTATTTGGCCATTGCCCACTTTTAACCAACCCTGCCTTTGCTCACTTTACTCACACTTACGGCAAGCTAGGGCTAAAAGCCAGTAAAGAAGACCGCGTGTTCTTGGCGAGGTTATATTGGTTCACCGTAGAATTTGGGTTAGTGAAGTCTGGCAACGACCTGAAAATTTATGGTGGAGGCATTCTCTCATCGCCGGGAGAAACCGTGTATTCACTGGACAGTGATGTACCATTAAGACAGCCATTTACGGTTTTAGATGCGCTGAGAACACCCTATCGCATCGATATCATGCAGCCGTTATATTACATTTTGCCTTCGTTTGATCATTTGTTTGACATCGCCGAGATGGACATTATGACGTGGGTTGAAAAAGCTAAATCCCATGGGCTTTTCCCTGCGTTATTTGACACGAAAGCACGACAAGCCAGCTAGTCTTCGCACGCGGTAGTGGGGAGCCACTGCCGCTAACTTCACCTATGCTTTTATTGAGGCGGTATTGCCACTGCGGCTGTGCGCCGTATAACCGCTTTTGATTTTGCCGATTCTATTGTTATTTTTTTGTAAAAGTGTGATAGTCTGTACATATATGTTTACAATAATGATATGAATACACATATGCGCTTAGAAATTACCTGCCAAGACAGACTCGGTATTGCACAAGATGTACTGGATATACTCGTGACTCATGAGATTGACCTGCGAGGGATCGAAATAGACCCCACAGGAAAGATCTTTCTCAACTTTCCCAATATCGAATTTGCTGATTTTCAACATTTAATGCCGAAAATCAGACGTATTGATGGAATTGACGACGTTAAAACAACCTTATTCATGCCTGGGGAAAGAGAGAAAAATCAGCTTTCCGCAATTTTGAGAACCCTACCTGACCCCGTGTTTTCCATAGATGCAAAGGGGCAAATTCTGCTCTGCAATGAGGCAGTAACCTCGGGGCTAGAAATGCCAGATATCGAGGTGGTAGGCAGTGATATTGCTGACGTGGTCAAAGGCTTTAACTTTCATCGCTGGATGGAAGGAAGTGCGCCGCGCCCTCAATCTGCAAAAGTGAAGTTTATCCAGCAAGATTACCTGGCCGATATGTTACCTATTACGGTCAGTGATGGAGACAGCGGAAATATCGTGGCTGGCGCGGTTATTTTACTAAAATCTGAAATGCGGTTAGGGCAGCAATTCAGTGCTTTCCACCAATCGCCCACCGACAGTTTTGACCGTTTCGTTGTTGAGTCAGCAGTGATGCACAAGGTGGTTAATGAAGCAAAACGCATCGCCGATCTTGATGCGCCTGTCCTCATATTTGGGGAAACAGGCACAGGCAAAGAGATGATAGCCCGAGCGTGTCACCAATCTAGCCGCCGCAGTGAAGGGGCGTTTCTTGCACTTAACTGCGCCTCTTTGCCTGACAGTGTGGCAGAAACTGAACTTTTCGGGTATGCCGAAGGGGCCTTCAACCAACCTTCAGCAAAAGTTGGGCTACTTGAGCAGGCACGTGGAGGCACCTTGCTGCTCGATGAAATAGCGGATATGTCTCACCAGCTTCAAGCAAAATTATTGCGCGTATTAGAAGATGGAGAATTTCGGCGGGTAGGCGACACTCAACCGGTAAACGTAGACGTTCGCTTTATTTGTACCACATGTCGTGATTTAGGTCAGTTAGTGGAAGAAGGGCGTTTTAGAAAAGAACTGTATTACCGGCTGAACGTACTGTCGTTGGTTATGCCATCGTTAAAAGAAAGGCGACAGGATATTGTGCCACTAGCCGAGGCATTTATCGCTCAACACAGCACAAAGTTGGGGCGACGACCGGCCAAATTAAGCAAGTCGTGTGTGGAATTTCTGCAGAACTACCCGTGGCTAGGAAACGTCAGGCAATTGCAAAACGCGCTTTTTAGAGCACTATCTTTGTTAGATGGGAAAGAGATAACTAAAGAAGATATTCAGTTGCCAAGTTGCGCGCCTAGCATGACATATATTGATGAGAACTTTGATGGCAGCTTAGATGATGAAGTGAAGAAGTTCGAAAAGGACTTACTAAAACGGCTATATCCGTTTTATCCCAGTACTCGCCAGTTAGCGAAAAAGCTGGGGTTAAGCCATACTGCTATTGCAAACAAACTTAGAGAGTACGGCATCAACAAAGCGACGATTAAGCTTTGAAGGTGTCTGTTTCGTAAAGTTGACAATGCTCTCCCTCGCCTCAGCACACCCGCCTTACAGGGGGGTGTGAAGGCCAGTACGAAAGGCATCTTGTAAATCTACAGTTACGTTGTGTTTTCATTTTATTAACTCTCGTCTTCCCCTGTCTTGCCAATTAGTGGCATAAATACGCAGTAGCGGATCGCCATCACGATTGCAGCGCGTTTAGTTATCGCCAGTATTGAATGAAGCGTGAGTTAAGGTAACAGGAGAACGTAATATGAAATTAGCCAGCTATAAGAATGGGCAAAGAGACGGGGAGCTTATGATAGTGTCTCGTGATTTAGCCACTGCCTATTCTGCTGCGGGTATTGCCGACACAATGCAACAAGCACTTGATAATTGGCAACATCTCGCCCCGCAATTAGAACAACGATATGTGCAATTAAACCAAGGTGAGCTGGAGGCTTCAGCGTTCGACGAATCAAGATGTTGTTCACCTTTGCCACGCGCCTATCAGTGGGCAGACGGCAGTGCCTATGTTAACCATGTAGAGCTTGTGCGACGAGCGCGTGATGCTGAGATGCCTGAGAGTTTTTGGACCGACCCTTTAATGTATCAAGGCGGTTCAGATGATTTCATAGGGCCACGAGACGACATTATTCTCCCTAGTGACGAATGGGGAATAGACTTTGAAGGTGAAGTCGCGGTGATCACCGATGATGTTCCTATGCAATGCTCCTTGCAACAAGCGGCGGAACGTATACGCCTAGTCATGTTGGTCAATGATGTCTCGCTTCGAGGGCTTATTCCCGGTGAATTATCAAAGGGCTTCGGCTTTTTTCAATCAAAGCCGGCGTCAAGTTTCTCGCCGGTGGCTGTCACACCCGATGAACTTGAAGGGGCATGGCAAGACACCAAAGTTCACTTACCTCTGCGAACCACCTATAACGGCACTCTTTTTGGGAAACCCGATGCGGGGTCAGACATGACATTTAACTTTGCGCAGCTAGTTGCTCATGCTGCAAAAAGTAGGAACCTAGGTGCGGGGTGTATTATTGGTTCAGGGACGGTGTCTAACAAACAAGGTACTGCCCATGGGTCATCCATTGTGGAAGGAGGGCTAGGGTATTCGTGTATCGCAGAAGTGCGCATGATTGAGACCATTAGAGACGGTAAACCAAGTACCCCGTTTATGCAATTTGGCGACTTAATTCGTATAGAAATGCTCGATGGGGCAGGAAACAGCGTGTTTGGTGCCATTGAACAACAGGTAAAGCCACTGTACTAGTATTAAGTAAAACGTGGTTGGACATTCTTCATCGAATTATTGACGCACACTACGTGCAATTCCATTTTTTGCAAGGGGACCAGAGCATGAGTTTTAAGTTATATGGTTATTGGCGCTCTACCGCCACATACAGAGTTAGAATTGCACTCAATTTAAAAGGTGTTGATTATGAATATATACCGGTGCACCTTACAAGCGACGGGGGTGAGCAACATAGTGAGCGTTATAAAAAGCTTAACCCTTCGGCGTTAGTTCCTACCTTCGTTGACGATGATGAAGACATTATTCTTAACCAGTCATTGGCCATCATTGAATACCTTGATGAACGATTTCCTTCTCCCTACCCACTTATCCCTACACATAAAACAGAGCGCGCACGGGTAAGGGCGCTTGCCCAGGATATTGCTAGTGATATTCAGCCTCTTGGTAACTTGCGTGTACTTAATGCGCTAAAAGAGCATTTTAGCGCCTCGCAGGGTGACGTTTCTGAGTGGGCGGCACAATGGATAGTAAAAGGCTTTGAGGCCATTGAAGCGCGCTTACAAACTCAAGCTGGAAAGTATTGCTTTGATTTTGATATCACTATGGCCGATGTTTGCTTGGTGCCACAAGTATTTAACGCGAAGCGATTCGGCGTGGATATGAGTGCTTTTCCGTTAATCAGTAAAATTGTGAACAACTGTAATGCGTTGGACGAGTTTAAACGGGCATTGCCCGAAAACCAATCTGATAGGGTGGGGTAAGTGCTTTTGTAGCGAGGGTAACCAGCATGTATGTCGGCTTCCCCTGCTACATTTATTGCCGTTTTATGGGTAATTCCGTGGTGTTCTTAACCTGTTTTAAGGCAAAGGTAGAACTCAAGTGGTCAACAAGTGGAAGATGGGTCAGCTTGTTTTTTAACAAGTATTCATATTCTTCAATACTTTCCACGATGACTTTCAATAAGTAGTCTTTTTCACCACTGGTCGTATGACACTCGACGATTTCATCTATACCCTGTACAGCATTTTCAAAGTCGGTCAGTGAGTCTCCGTCATGATTTTTAAGTGTGACGTAGATAAATACTGAGACACCTAAATTCAGTTTTTTGCTGTTTAGTAGGGTTACCTTACCGATAATGATCCCATCAGCTTCCATGCGTTTAACCCTGCGCCAACAAGGGGTGTGAGATAATCCAACACGCTGACTCAAATCAGCCATTGAGACGGTGGCATCCTGCTGCAATACTCGCAGTATTTCACGGTCAAACTTATCTAATTTCATGCACATTTATTCCATCGTTTTTATGATAATTATTATATCGCAAAATAAATTCTAGGATAAGCATCCTAGTAAAATAGTCATCGGTATTTTTGAATTTCAGTTTATAAATGGCTTCAGTGAACATAGCAAGGCTTGTCCTCACATTGATCCGTTACACTTGGCCAATTCACCACACTAAAGTAAAAGGGACCCAATGTCAGTTTTCGATCACGCTGAATTCGATAATCACGAACATGTAGCATTTTATCATGATGAAGCATCAGGGCTCAGTGCAATTATTGCTGTACATAATACTCACTTTGGGCCTGCGTTAGGCGGCTGTCGAATGTGGCCCTATATTAATAGTACGGAAGCACTTACCGACGTGCTGAGACTATCAAAAGGCATGACCTACAAAGCCGCCATGGCAAATATTGCATTGGGCGGTGGAAAATCTGTGATCATTGGGGACCCAAGACGACAAAAGACACCCGAAATGATGGAAGCCATGGGCAAGTTTGTCGACTCACTAGGCGGGAAATATTTTACCGCCGAAGATTCAGGTATCGCGGTCACCGATTTGAAATCGATGGCAAAACATTCCGAATATATTGCTGGGGTAGATGCGCAGTATCATTATGCGGGGGAAACACCAGATGGTAATCCTGCTCCCTCTACGGCTTATGGCGTGTTTGTTGGCGTGAAAGCATCGGTAGAGCATGGTTTAAATAGAAGCCTAGAAGGCGTTACCGTAGCCATACAAGGCATGGGGCACGTAGGCTATCGCTTAGCTCAGCATCTACGCAATGCCGGAGCAAAACTCTTTGTGGCAGATATCTATCCAGAAGGGGTTGAGAAAGCGGTGAAAGAATTGGGCGCAACTGCCGTTGCACCAGAAGACATATTAAGCCTAGATGTAGATGTATTAGCACCTTGTGCGCTTGGTTCAGCAATTAATGATCAGACATTACCATTAATTAAAGCAAAAGTGATTGCGGGAGCGGCTAATAACCAGCTTGCCAGAGAAGAAATAGGCGACCTTTTGGTAGAACGCGGCATACTTTACGCCCCTGACTACGTGATAAATGCCGGTGGTATCATCGATATTTATCATCAGCGTATGGGCGCTAGTAGCAACAATGCATTGAAAACACACATCGAAGAGATTGGCGCTACGTTAAAGCTGATTTATCAGCGGGCTGAACAGGAAAATTGTGCGACGAGTCGTGTGGCAAATGCGATGGCAGAAGAACGATTTTCGAATAAGGGTTGAAAGTTACGGAGCAAATCGTCATAATGCGCCCCGCGCTTCAGACAGCAAGAATTTGCTGATTTGAATCAGGTTTCGTTTTTAATCGAAAATCCGTTTTGCGCTTCTATGGTGGGCTTTTGGTCCTCCCGCAATGATACTCTGTGAATCCGGTCAGGCCTGGAAGGGAGCAGCCGCAGCAGACGACTCATGTGCCGGGATGTGGCTGGAGGCCTGCCACCCAATACCCCCACATTATCACACCGCTGCTTTTTCTTTATCTTGTGGCTTTGTTTCCGAATTATTTAAAAACTTAATCGCTTTATCCACGGCATGGGCAACGTTCATTTCCATTTGATTGCGTTCACTTTGTGGTAGATAGAAAGCCATATCTACCTCGTAACGGATATAGCGAGGCGGTACTTGGTTTAGCGCTAAGCAGCATACATCAGCAAGGTAATCTGGGCTCTTTTCAGTATCTAAGCCTAGCTCAGTTAACCGTTCTAATACGAGATGTTCGTAATAGTTATGAATATCATCATCTAACTTCATGTTAATAGCCTTCAAAAATAGTTAGTTTTTGCTGCTACGGCTCAATGTGCCTAAACAGTCATCTCCCATATAAATGTATAGACGGTATTTCATTGATGTCGAATCGCTTTCATTAGAATTTGTATAAAAGTCACAAAATGAACCCATCCTAAAAGAAGGAAGTGACCCTTCGTATATTGATACAACGTGAAAGTCGTGACTTAATCTTACTTTTTTACTGGTCACTTAGCCCCATTGCCATGGAAATAGACTAAAAAAAGCGCAAGATGCGTCATTTTTAAAATGTCATTCATCGCAAATAGGGAACTTTTAGTCCTTATGCTTAAGTCTTATATATCATGCATTTATTGAATTATTGGTTGTTTTGTCGCCGTCATTCAACGTAAATTGTGCACTAAAAAGTTGCAAAGTGCTGTGGGTTTATGGCATTTATACTTTCGGATGAAAAGCTAAGTCCATATAAAAATCAATCGTTTAGATTATCTTTCAAAACTTTTAATAAAAAGTTAATACCTAACGAAAACACACATATATCCAGGGAGTTAAACATGCTTCAATATAAGAGAAGTGCCGCGGCATTAGCTGTAGCGCTGAGTCTTGGTGTTGCAACGCCAGCATTAGCGAATGATACTAACGGCGCCATTCAAGGTAGTGCTATCGAAATCGGTGGTGAAATCCTTTCAGGTGTTACTGTCACAATCAAAAATGTAGATACAGGCTTGACCCGTACTGCAACTACTGATGCTAACGGTAATTTCCGTTTCCCTCTTTTACCACCAGGTACGTATAACGTAGTGGCTGAAAAAGATGGTTTCCGTGAAACAATCCAAGAAAACGTGCGTGTAAGCATCAGTGGTAAAACCAACCTTGACATGAAACTGTCTAGCACTGATGTTGAGCGCATCGAAGTGACTGGTTCTACTATTGCAATGGTAGATGTAACAAGTTCAAGCACAGGTATCGTCGTAGACGCAGTAACGCTAGACCGCGTTCCTGTTCCTCGTAACCTTACTTCAGTAGCATTACTTGCTCCAGGTACAACACAAGGTGACTCGGCGTTCGGTAACCTTCCTTCAATTGGTGGTGCATCGGTTGGTGAGAATGCTTACTACATCAATGGTTTGAACATCACAAACTTCCGTACTGGTGTAGGTTCAAGCAACCCTCCATTCGACATGTATGAAACATTCGAAGTTAAGACAGGTGGTTACTCTGCAGAGTACGGTCGTGTTACTGGTGGTGTTATCAATGCTAAAACGAAAAGTGGTAGCAACGAATTTAAAGCCGGTGTAAACGTTTATTGGGAGCCAGATGCGCTTCGCGAACAGCGTAATTCTTCTCGTCGTACAACAGACGGTTTATACCGTATTGATAATACGCAAGATGAAGCCGACGTATTTGATGCTAACATTTGGGCAAGTGGTGCACTTATCGAAGACAAATTGTTCTTCTACGCACTATTTAACCCACGCTCAACTGAGCAAACTTATGCTGGTTCACAAACAAGCACTACCGGTGGTGTATTCCAAAACGTTTATGAAGAAACAGATGATGATGCGTTCTGGGTAGCAAAAATTGATTGGTACGTGACAGAAAACAACATCCTAGAAGTGACAGCGTTTTCAGATGAAGCTTCAACAGAAATCCGTCGTTACGACTCTACTGATGGCGCGTTAAGTGATACCTTTACCACAAGTTACGAAGATGAAGGTGGTTTAAACTATACGGCTAAGTGGACAAGTATCATCAATGATGACTTCTCTATCTCTGCACAGTACGGTGTAAACCAAACCGACCGTACGACACGCAGTTCATTAGATGCTAACCCAGCTGTTTACTTCC
Organism: Alteromonas australica; assembly: GCF_000730385.1. Lineage (NCBI taxonomy): Bacteria > Pseudomonadati > Pseudomonadota > Gammaproteobacteria > Alteromonadales > Alteromonadaceae > Alteromonas > Alteromonas australica. Next base: position 1,242,732 of record NZ_CP008849.1, read on the forward strand.
GTTATGACAGCACTGGCTCGTTCATTCCAACTAGCACCTTTGCTAACTTCTCTGTAGACCAAGGCGATGATGAACGTGAAGTATTCCGTATCGACGCTGACTGGTACTTAGACGATCACTCAATCCGCTTTGGTATCGATTCTGAGAAGCTAACGGCTTCTAACGTAACGATTAACTCAGGTGGCGCTTACTACCTTTACTATGTAGACGATAGCGATCCAGCAAACGAAGAAATCTACCAAGTTCGTCATAGAACTTATGAGGTAGGTGGTGATTTCGAATCTGAAAACTTCGCATACTACATTCAAGACCAATGGCAAGTGACTGATAACCTAGTTATCAATATGGGTGTTCGTAATGATTCATTCGAAAACTTCAATGCTAATGGCGACACTTTCGTTAAGTTAGATAACCAATGGGCACTTCGTTTAGGTGCTGTATGGGATATTAACGGCGACGGCGAGTCAAAAGCATGGGCAAGCTATGGTCGTTATTACCTACCAGTTGCGGCTAACACTAACATCCGTCTTGCGGGTGCTGAGACCTATATCCAAGAATACTATGAGTTTGAAGGCTACGCTGACGAATCTCTATTTATTCCAAACTTAACTGGCGCACAAACTCAGCCAGACGACGTATTCGCTAATGGTGAAGCTAAGTCTCCTGAAGAGCTAGTTGATAAGAACATGGATTCAATGTACTCAGATGAGTTCATCGCGGGTTACCAGTTCCAGCTTACCGACGAGTGGAGCATGGCTATCCAAGGTACTTATCGTGAACTTGCCACTACTATCGAAGACGTTGCAATCGATGCGGCGGTAATCGATTGGGCTGAAGAAAATGGTTACGGTGATGTTTCTGATATCTGGACTGGTTTCCACCAGTACGTATTAACTAACCCAGGTTCTGACATGGTTATCGGTACTACCGAATTACCAGGCACTGACGGTGAGTTAGTATACATGGACCTTTCTGCAGAGCAGCTAGGATACCCAGAGTCTGTGCGTAAATACGCTGCGGTTGACTTTACTTGGGAACGTGCTTGGGACGGTGTTTGGATGTTAAACGCAGCCTACACATGGTCACACAGCTGGGGTAACAACGAAGGTTATGTACGTTCAGATAACGGTCAGGACGATGCGGGTCTAACAACATTGTTTGACCAACCAGGGCTTCTTGATGGCGCATACGGTGACCTACCTAACGATCGTCGTCACCAAGTTAAACTATATGGTGCATACGCAGTTACAGAAGACCTAACACTTGGTGCTAACTTCCAGTTCTGGACTGGTCGACCAATTAACGCTTTTGGTTACCACCCAACAGATATTTTTGCACAAGCGTATGACTCTGAGTCATTCTACGCAGGTGGTGAGCTAGCTCCACGTGGTTCACGTGGCCGCACAAGCAGCTACTACTCACTTGATTTATCAGCATCTTACAACATCGATATTGGTGATGACCAAACTCTGATTGTACGTGCTGACATCTTTAACGTGCTTAACAACGACAAGGTCACTGAAGTTTATGAGATCTACGATGATGAATCATCGCTTGATCCATTAAACCCTGATGTAGATCCTAACTACGGTTTGCCAACGGCTTGGCAGACTCCACGTTACGTTCGTTTCAGCGTAAACTATACGTTCTAATTATTTAGAACTCCTAACAAGGAAGTGCACTCATCGCACTTCCTTGTTTTTTCATCTCAATTTGTACAAAAAAACACCTCCTCCTCCCCTTCTTTTGTTACTTCCTCGTTAATTGTAAGTAAAGATTTACAAAAAACAGAAAAAATTTGCAAAAAAATTGAACTTTTTGGGCTTGCTTTCCCCATCTCAGTTGACCGTATTCTTTTCTTGTGGTTATTATCTTAAAGAGGCTTTAAGCCTTGCTAATAATAATGTCGCTAAAAAGCGATGAATACACACACTAATACGATTAGTGGTCCAGGGAGACAATACATGTTTAATAATTCTAAACTGGCTACGTCAGTGAAGCTTGCTTGTGCATTTGGTTCAGTGATGGCCATTTCTGCTAGCAACTACGCGCTAGCTCAAGAAGAAGCAACGACAGAAAAAGATGCAGAAGAAGTAGTTGAGAAAATCCAGGTCACTGGTTCTCGTATTTCTCGCGTAGATTTAGAAGCCACCCAACCCATTAGTTACATTGACGATAGCTACATTAAAGATCGCGGTATGACTAACGCTATCACCGCGGTATTAGATTTACCGGGTGTGATTGCAGGTGTGACCCCTGAAATTGGTGGAAATACTGCTGCGAATGGCCAAGCCCTTGGCCAAAACACCATTAGCTTATACGGCTTAGGTTCACAACGTACACTTACGCTTATTAACGGTAGTCGTTTTATTTCGAGTAACTCACCAGTAGGCGGGGGCGGTGCGCCAGGTGGCCAGGTTGATGTTAACAACATTCCTGTTGCTTTGATCGACCGCGTTGAGGTAATGAAAGTGGGTGGTGCGCCAGTTTACGGTGCCGATGCCGTAGCCGGTGTGGTTAACTACATTCTGAAAAAAGACTATGAAGGCGCTGAGTTTTCATATGACTATACTTCGTTCAATGGAATAGCGGCTGACAATTCATTCCGCGCGCTTATCGGCGGTAATTTCGCTGAAGACAAAGGTAATATTGTTGTTGCCCTTGAGTACAATGAAACAGAAAATATCGCTGCTCGCGATGTGCCTGGACTCGCAAACGACTGGGGTAGCTTCACGCCAGCAGACGGTAACGGTGTTGAGAACGATGATGGCGAAGTACCAGCAAACCAAGTGTTATTGGTACCAGACCCACGTGCCGGTATCTTGTCATTCAGTGGCCTAGTAACGCCAGGTTCAACGGCAATTACTAACTTTGGTTTAGGAGCTTGGGGCGACGGTAACTTTTATCAATTCGACCCAGCCGGCTCTGGTAGCTTGGTATCTTACGATCCAGGTGTTGCTACAGGTAACGCAGTTTGGGCGTCAGGTGGTGACGGCTTAAACCTGCTAGAAACCAATACAGCGCGTGAAGGCTATGAACGTTATAACTTATCTGTTATTGCCAACTATGAGCTGGCAGAAGATTTAAACCTAGAAGTGACGGTTTTCTCAAACCGCTCTGATGCAGGAAACCAAGGTTACCAAGCACTTCAGTACAATTCAGGTGTATTCGGTGGTTCGGGTGCAGCGCTTAGCTTCAATACCTCAAACCCTTACTTAACAACTGACACTCGCACGCAACTGGAAGGTTTGCTAGGCGGAGAAGGCGATTTCTATTATCACCGTGGTTGGGTAAACTTAGGTCAACGTGAAATTATCAACGAATCGTCGGTAAACAGCTACCGTGCTGAATTAACCAGCTTCTTTGATGTGGGCGACAGAACCTTCGATTGGGCACTTTCATACCAGAAAGGTATCAGTAGTGTTTATTCACAAGATCAGGGCCTAAACATTCCTAAGTTCTTTGCTGCGTTAGATGTGGGTGTTAACCCAGAAACTGGCCAGATTGACTGCTTGTACAACTACACGGATGACTACGAAGGTGGCTTCGTTGCAGAAAATCATGGTTTGACTGATTCTGAGAACATTTTAGGTGCTCAAGGCACCTGTTCTCCGCTAAATCCGTTTGGTACTCCAACAGACGCGTCACTTGATTACATCAAATACAACGACCAAGGCCAAACGCGTATAGAGCAGTCTATTTTGGCGGGTTATTTAAGTGGTGAAATCTTCGACCTACCGGCGGGTGGTGTCGGTTTTGCAACAGGCTTCGAGCGTCGTGAAGAATACGCAGAGTTCCGTCCAGACGGCTCAGCCGAATTAGTCGGTCTATCTGATAACTCCACAGCGGGTGGTTATACAACGCAAGACGTTTATGCTGAAGCGATTATCCCTATCATTTCTAGTGACATGGATATTCCAGGGTTGCATACGTTAAGTGTTGATACGTCTTATCGTTATATTGATAACGATCGTTCAGGCGAAGATAGCATTTGGGCTGTTGGTCTAAACTATCGTCCAATTGAAGAAGTGATGGTGCGTTACAACATTACCGAAACGGTACGTGCGCCGGCAATCACAGAGCTATTCTTGCCTGTGGTTGAGTCTTCTCAGTTTGCTACCGACCCTTGTGATGCGCGTAATCTAGAAAGTGGACCTAACCCAGATGTTCGTCAAGCGAACTGTGCGGCTGAAGGTTTACCGACAGACTTTGCAAGTATTGCACAAAATGCATCTCGTCGTGGTTTCACAGGTGGTAACGATTCACTTGCGAACGAAGAAGCGAAAAGCATGAACGTGGGTATTATCTATACGCCGGGTTGGGCTGAAGGGTTAGACTTCTCATTCGACTATATCGATATTGAACTAACCAATGCAATTGTATCTTTCACGCTAACTGACATTATGAACGCGTGTTACGATGCAACAGATTATCCTAACCGTTTTTGTGACCAGTTCGAACGTGAAGCAGATGGCCAGTTACCTGCGCTTAACGCCTTTACATCTGGTTACGTGAATGCTGCACTTCGTAACTTTAAAGCGGCTGAATATACAGCAAACTACAAGAACGATTTAACAGATTACCCACTCATTGGTGACTACTTTGACGGCGATGACGGTTCGTTATCGTTCCGCTTTAGCTTCTTCAAGCTCATTCAGGACGAAATTTCGAATACGGGCTTCGATTTTACCGACGACCATGGTGAATTCGACAATCCAGACCTTATCGCAAACGGGCAAATTACTTACTCTGTAGGTGATTTAATTACCTTCTTGGATATCAATTATACTGACCGTACTTCGCGTAACGTAAATCAAACGCCGTACCAGTATATTGACCAAAATGGTAACCCGTACACGGAAATTCCATCTCGTACATTGTTCGATTTTGGTGCAGTCTATTACGTATCTGAAGAAGTTTCAGTTCGTGCATCAGTACAGAACCTGTTCGATTGGTCAGCAAGTCCTAAAGAAACTGCTGTCGGTCTGTGGTCATACGGACGTACATACAATGTTGGTTTAACCGCGCGTTTCTAATACCGCGAAATAAGCTGATTAAAAAGCCTGCATATGCAGGCTTTTTTTTTAATATTAATTTCGTTAACACAGACTTCACTTATCACATTTTGGTGCAAGTAATATAAGCCTGCTCTATTTTGGCGCGTATTAAGCCTAAAAATAAGTAATTTCTTCTTAATGGGTTTTGCATACTTATTCGCCAGTGCCGCTATTATAGAAACTCGTAGTAAAGATAACTTCGAGTCTTTTAAGCACATTTGCAAGAATGATGAGGGGTTTTTAGCGCTTTTTATTGAAAACGTTTACCTATATAAAAATGGATGAATAACGACAAAAATTGAATCGTTTAAGACACTTTTTGCCATAGTGAAAGACATTGGAATGAAAACTGCACGCTTATTGACCAAGCGGAGCAAAATCTATGTGGTGTAAACAGGCTGTTACTTGACTCCACGTTACATTCCATGTGAGTATACTACGTTCGTAGTACTGGCGATTGTCGTCGGTGCTGCATTCCTGAAACAAAATTGTAAAAGTTTTATAAGCCCCTTGCCGAGTGGTTATCATTATCGGCGAGGATTCAAATAAGAAATTTGGTTGGGAACTATGTCCAAAATGAGCAAGAGAACTCTTATTGCTTCTACTGTTATGGGTGCATTCGCACTAACAGGTAGCGCAGTCTCTGCAGATACGCTTGACGAACTTCATAAAGAAGAAGCGAAAATCCACGCGGCTGCAGCGAAATCTCAAGAAAAAATCAACACGTTGTTTGAGCAATCTCAAGAATTACTTGTTGAGTATCGTCAAACAGTAGATGAGACAGAAAACCTTAAAATCTACAATGACTATATCGCAAGCCTAGTTGCAGATCAGCAACGCGGTATTGATTCATTACAACGTCAAATCGACAGCATCGAGCAAACTAAGCAGGGCATCGTTCCTCTTATGTTCCGCATGATTGACAGCCTAGAGCAGTTTATCAAGCTTGATCGTCCTATTCATTTAGAAGAGCGTCTAGAGCGTGTTAACCGTCTTCGCGACGTTATGGCAAACTCTAACGTAACTGTATCTGAGCAGTTCCGCCAAGTTATCGAAGCATATCTTGTGGAAGTTGAATACGGCACTAAGATCGACTCATATCAAGGGACGATTGATGACGCAGGTACAGAGGTTACTGTTGACTTCTTTAACCTTGGTCGTTCAGCACTTGTCGCTCTATCTCTAGACCAATCTCATGCATGGGTTTGGAATAATGAGAGCCGCGCTTGGGAAAAACTAGGTGATGAGTATCTTTCATCAGTTGTTGATGCAGTTAAAATGGCCAATGGCGTCATTCCTGCAGACCTAATCAAACTACCTATTAGTGCAGCGGAGTAATAGTTAATGAAACCAGTATTCAAATCTCTTTTAGCCGCTGCTACGTTCGCAGTTGCAGCAACCGGAGCTCAAGCTCAGGAAGCAAAGAGCCTGAAAGAACTGCTTGAACAGGTTCAGGATAACCGTGTTTCTGAAACACGTATTAATAAACAACGTGAAGCTGAGTTCCAAGCAGCACGTGCTGATAAGCAAGCGCTTCTTCGCAAAGCGCAAAGCGAACTTAAAGCAGAGCAAGGTCGTGGTGACCGTCTTCAAAAGCAATTTTCTGACAACGAAGTCACGTTGAACGAAAAATCTGCTGAGCTAGACCAAGCTACTGGTACGCTAGGCGAAATGTTCGGTGTTGTTCGTCAAGCCGCTTCTGAAGCTTATGGCCGTGTATCAACCTCTATCGTTAGTGCACAATTCCCAGGTCGTAGCCAGTTCCTAGCTGAAATGTCTGAAGATTCTAAAGGTCTTCCAAACATTCAAGAACTTGAAGATCTATGGTTTGCGTTACAGAAAGAAATGACAGAAGGCGGTGAAGTAGTTCGCTTCACAACTGAAGTTGTTAACCTTGACGGCGGTTCATCACAGCAAGAAGTTGTTCGTATTGGTACTTTCAACCTTGTTGGTGCAGACGGTTACCTAACGTACGATGCTGAAAACGAAATTGTTCAGCCTCTAGGTCGTCAGCCAGATGGTCACTTCGTAGCGTCTGCTGAAGATCTTGTTGATGCGACGTCTGGTCTTGTTCCTTTCTATGCTGACCCTTCTCAAGGTGCAATCCTTGGTCTATTGAAGCAGAAAGCAACAATGTCTGAGCGTTATCATGCAGGTGGTCCAGTAGGTTACACCATCACTGCTATGCTAATCATCGGTCTACTTATTGGTCTTTATAAGCTAATTACGTTAACCATCGTTGGTGGCAAAATGCGTTCACAGCTTAAGAACCCAGGTAGCCCATCTGAAGGTAACCCTCTAGGTCGTATCCTAAAAGTTTACCAAGAAAACAAAACTGCTGATGCAGAAAACCTTGAGCTTAAGCTTGATGAAGCGATTCTTCGTGAACTTCCACGTATTGAAAGCGGCATTAACGTAATCAAGATTTTCGCTGCTATCGCGCCTCTACTTGGTCTACTAGGTACAGTACTTGGTATGATTGCCACCTTCCAAACAATCACATTGTTCGGTACAGGTGACCCTCGTATGATGGCAGGAAGTATCTCTATGGCTCTTGTAACTACTGCTCAGGGTATCATCGCGGCATTGCCACTGATTCTTACTCACAGCATCGTAGCTTCTCGTAGCAAGTCAATCATCCACATTCTTGATGAGCAAACTGCGGGTATCGTAGCTGCTCACTCAGAGTCGGAGAAAGCGTAATATGAATTACCTGATTGGATTATTTGAATCGGTCAGGGACTTTATCGCTACCGGCGGTGACGTGCTGTATTTCGTTGCTGCCGCGCTCTTTCTCATGTGGGTTTTAATGATTGAGCGTTACTGGTATTTAACCTCGGTCTTTCCAAAGGTGAAGAAATCTATCATCCAAAATTGGGATGCCCGAGCTGATACCACATCATGGTATGCGCATAGAATCCGTGACGCGTGGATTTCTCAAGCGTCAGATGCACTGAACGCGCGAATGCTGATTATACGTACCATTATTGCAATGTGTCCGTTAATCGGGTTACTAGGAACAGTAACCGGTATGATCGGTGTATTCGAGACAATGGCAACACAGGGCACCAGTAACGCCCGTCTAATGGCAGCTGGTATCTCTATGGCAACAATTCCTACAATGGCAGGAATGGTCGCCGCGCTATCTGGGCTGTTTATCAGTTCTCGTCTTGAAGCGAAAGTGAAGCTGGCACGAGAAGGGCTAGTTGATAGCCTGCCACATCATTAGAGAGAGAGATTATGGCTCGAAAAGTCAGAACCGAGGAAGAAGATGCACAGATCGACATGACGCCCATGTTGGACATCGTGTTTATCATGCTTATCTTCTTTATCGTTACCACTGTTTTCGTTAAAGAAGCAGGGATTGAAGTTAATAAGCCAGATGCGAGCCAGGCGATCCTTCATAAAAATGCGAATATCTTCATAGCAGTTACAGAAGATGGCAGCGTTTGGTTGGATAAACGTGAAGTGTCGCCGGACAGCGTTAGAGCGAATATTGAACGACTGCTTACCGAGCAGCCAACAGACTATGTAATCATTCAAGCTGATGTTAAAGCGAAGCATGGTTTGGTAGTTGAAATTATGGACCAAGTTAAAGCCGCTGGCGTTAACCGAGTCTCGGTAGCAGCAAGGGGTTAAGATGTTACGTATAATTGTATCTATATTGCTAGGTGCTGGTGTTGCATTTGCCCTTTTCGTATTGATGGCTAAGCTGATTGAAAACTCAGCGCGGCCAGCAGACGAAGTACCTGAAGCACCGGTAATCGATATTGTGATGCAGGAACCAGACGACCAGACGCAAACGCGTCAACGTGTTCCGCCTCCACCTCCGCCTCCGCCGCAACAGCCTCCTAAAATGGAACCTGTTGAGCCAGAAGCGGCTGAACCAGATGCAGATGGATTTAGCTTAGCTATTCCAGCTGTAGACACGGGTGGTGTTGGCGTAAACATTGGTGGTGTTGGTGCCATGCAGCGTGACGGTGACGCCACGCCTATCGTTCGTATCGATCCTAAGTATCCACCTCAAGCTGCCCGTGACGGTAGAGAAGGTTGGGTAAGATTGTCTTTCACTATCAACGAGGTTGGTGGTGTTGAAGATATCGAAGTAATCGAAGCAGAACCTAAGCGTATATTCGACCGTGAAGCACGTCGTGCTCTACGTAAGTGGAAATATAAGCCTAAGATCGTAGATGGCAAGCCGGTTAAACAGCCAGGCATGTTTGTTCAGCTAGACTTTAAACTGGAGCAATGATCATGATGAAACGTAAATTCAAAATGTCAGCCGTTGCTTTGGTGCTAGGTGCAGGTGCTGTATTCAGTGCACCTGCGGCACTAGCCCAGTCATCACCTGTTGTTTGTCCGGGTTACGAGAAGGGCAAAACAACGTTAGTGGGTGAGCGTACTGGTAAAAAAGTACAAAAAGCGTTTGAAGCTTATAATGAAGATCGCATCGATGAAGCATTAAATATTCTTTATGAAATCGATCCTTCTGAAGACTTCGACAAAGCCTATGTTGACCGTTTCATTGGTAACCTTCTTGCATCGCAAGAAGGCCAAGGCGGTAAAGCAATGGGTTACTTAGTTAGCTCAGTTGAAAACAAAGTACTTAATGACACAGAGCATTCTCAAACACTAAAATTAATTGGTGATTTGAGCATGCAGGAAACGAAGTATACTGATGCGATTAAGTGGTATAACGCATGGATGGACTTTACGTGTAAAGAAGATCCAGACGTTTATACTCGTTTAGCTCAGGCGTACTATGAGTCTGGTCAATTAGACAAAATGGTAGAGCCTGCTGATAAAGCGATTGCGCTTTATGAAAAGCCGAACAAAAACCCTTATGTGCTTAAGCTCACCTCATTCTATGAACGTAAGATGTTTGCTCAAACGGTAGAAGTTGCAGAAGAGTTAGTGCGTAACTTCCCTGAAGAGCCACGTTGGTGGACGCAGTTAGGATTTTTCTACCTTACGGTAGAGGATTACAAAAAAGGTTTATCAACCTTTGAAATTGCGTACAACGAAGGTTTTCTTAAGAAAGCGAACGAGATTAAAACACTTGCTCAGTTGTTCCAAACAAACGGTATGCCTTACAAGGCAGCTAAAATTTTGGAAAAACACGTAGCGTCAGGTTTGCTTGAAGATGATGCTGATATGATTGCTAACATTGCGAATGCATATCACCAGGCGAAGAACTACGACGACGCCGCTAGCCTATACGGAAAAGCAGCAGCGAAAAGTTCAGATCCTGAGCATTACAGAAAACAAGGCACGCTTTTGCTAGTAGCTGAAGATTATAAAGGTGCAATCAAGGCCTTAAATCAAGCGCTAGAACGTGGTGCTGAAGACCCTGAAAAGATTCACTTCACTCTAATGGAAGCGAATTTCTACGCGGGTAACTTCAAAGCGGCTTATAACCACGTGCAACAAGCTAAAAAGGATCGCTCGCTACGTCGTAACGCGTCAGCTTGGGAGCCGTACATTAAAGAAAAAGCGAAAAACCGCGGTATTAATATCTAGTTTTTGCTTTGATAGTGTCGTTAAAAGCCTCCTTAGTGGAGGCTTTTTTGTGTCTGCGGCTTAGCGTGTTTACCCGTTTGCAAATGTGGCTTCAAACAGAAGGTGCTTAGTATACTCCCTCAGCGTTTGAACAAGGGCTTTATTATTCGTACATCCAAAAATGTTCCTTAGTGATGGTTTATCTAAAGGATGTAAGTGAAATGCTAGTTGAAGAGATAACGGCAGAGCTTGCGGTGTACCTTCAGCGGAATAGGGTACAAATCTATTAAGACTGTTTTCTAGGTGCTGGAACTCAAGTGTGTTGTGTAAGCACGCCAGCGCATAAGCGCTTTGTTCAAGGCTTTTTATGCCCCGAGTAAATCCGTTTAACCGCTTTGTATATAGCGCCTTTAGCGACGTGGGGAGTTCATCTAGCGAGGTTGGGGGAACATAGTTTTCTTGCTGAAAGATACACGCAAGTAAATCAGCTAGCTTCTCAAAGCTTTTTGACACAGGTTTTATAATTAACGCACTTCTTTCGCCACTGGCTTTATTCACTTTGTCGCCCTTTTCTACACAGGTAAAACCATTGGCCTTCCAAAATTTATTGAGCCTCGTTGATTGCCCGTAGGAAGAGGTTAAGCAATCCACGTGGTGTGCGTTTGCGGCTTGTGACAACGCGCTAACCATGTGTGAGCCCAGTCCTTTGTTTTGAAAGTCGGGGTGAACTGCAATGCGATTAATACGCCAATATAGGTGGGTAGCAACATGAGCAAGGCCTGTTATTGTGGCAAGCTTTTGAGCACTTAAATGGCCTTGTGGGCGTCTTAGCCCATTGGCAATATCGACAGCCAAGGGCGCTAAACATTCGCCTCCTTCAATATGAATTACCGCTACACCCACAATAACCTTTTCCGCAAACGCTAAAAAGCAACGGGATTCGTGGCTGTCTAATAGACGCATTTGGTCATCTGGTGTGGTTTGGTAGTGTGCTAAAGAAAGTAGCTGCATTACTTGCTGTAGCGCGGGTTCCGATAATGTATGCAGCGGCTTTTCAATTACCTGAATGGCGTTAACCATGGCGCTTGTATTATGCGTATGCAAACTTTGCGCATGGCTGTTACCACTGTCAAACAAGCATAGGGTATTTGTTATTGTCTCTAAGCTATCATCTGGCACCCAACGTAGAGGTTCATTTAAGTGGTAAACAGGTACCTCCCTCTGTTGCAACTTGGGTAACAGCCTTAATACAAATCCTCTTCCACTGCCTTCATAGCCATGCAAAGTGGTGCCTAACAGCCAGTTTTCCTGGGCTGCTACACACTTTGTGAGTATAGGTATAGGGAGTGAAGCGGCTTCGTCTACCACTAATAGGTCGCAATGGTGGTTAATAAGTTTGGGGTTGTCCGTTGCCATCCACTTAAGCACCCCTCCCGTTTGTTTATCCACAAAGGTGTGCTTTTCTGTCTGCTCTAGGTGGCTATTCGCTGCTTTACAGTGCTTGAATAAGTTAGCGACATTTTGATGTACGGTACTCGTTACAAAGACGGTTTGTCCGCGTTTAAGGGTGTCAGCACATATTATGCCCATTAATGCTGATTTACCTCTCCCCCTAGGCGCAGTAATCACGGCCTTATTTTCTGTATTTTGTGACCATGCACCATAGGCCGTATGTTGCGAAGGCGTCATTACCTTGAAGAAGGCAGAATGAGGGACGTCGCTCATTTTGCTATTGTTGCCCCCGCATTGCTGTTTAATGGGGGCGAGGTATGTTTTGTTGGGACCCCATAGGGAAATGTCTTTGCTGTGGTTGATGTAGTTTATCCACCGAGAAATACCGTGGCTTACCGTGCATTCAAATCCAAAAGACACTTTTTGTGCTGGCGGGGCTAAGTGCCACGTATCGAAATTGGGGCAGCACAGAATCAGGCACCCCCCGTATCGCAGTGTACCGCTGAGAGCAAGCACATCACTGGGAGAAAAACCATGGTGGCAGTACATCACCGCCACGTCGTACTCGTTACCTAAAAGGTGCTTTCTTAAGTTACTGTTCGCTTGAGCGCTGTCGGCAAGTTCATTATAGATGATGAAGGAAATGTCGAGGTCACTCTGTGCTTTTGTCGGCCGTTGCTCGAGTTGTTTCACTTTTTCTTGGCATGCCTCAAGGGTCCCCGTAATGACCAACATCCTACGATGGGTCATTTGCCATTGTTCAGTTAGGTAAGGGGAATATAGCCAGTCGTAAACAGAATTGTACGCCATAAAGAGCTTTTTTCGGTATAATCTGCGTCTATAGTAACGATTAATGCTAAGGAATTCGAATGCGCTTTCTGTCAAGACGCTTAGTTATGCCCAATGATTTAAATTATGCTAATTCTCTGTTTGGGGGGCGAGCGCTAGAATGGATTGATGAAGAAGCGGCGATATGGGCCATTTGTCAGCTAGAGACAAACTGCCTCGTCACTAAGCATATTGGCGAAATCAGTTTTGAGTCTCCTGCATTGCAAGGGGATATTGTTGAATTTGGATTAGAAACAAAAGCCGTAGGTAGAACGTCCATTACGGTAAGCTGTTTAGTTCGCAACAAAGCCACCAAGAAAACCATTTGTTTTGCAGATGATGTGGTTTTTGTCAAAGTTGATCCTGAAACTCGCCAGCCTACAGCACATGGTAAAACGCTAGAAGGGCTTAAGGCGCAAACCGACGATGAAGTTCGTCGCCTCAATTTAAATCTCGACGAATAAAAAAGGGCGATTAAAAAGAATGTAACTTGCTTAACGTGTTTGTCGACATGATGGGACATACCGTTGTTCAACGAGTTACTGGTTAATTTTTCTGGTTGACCGAGTCTATTGAACTGGTAGACTCCCAATCATTAACGTTCCTAAGTTTTAGGTGCGTTTGTTTTATACCAAGGGGTGTCCGTTTTACGGTCTGAGATCCACATCAAGTGGGAACCCTTACACCTGATCCGGATAATACCGGCGTAGGGATGGTCGACAATACAGCCGTATCCTCTTTCGCTGAGCCCGGATCTTTTTTCTTACAAAGAACAAGAGATCCTATGTACAAGAACCTTTTTACTCTTACTCTCATTGCTAGTTCACTTTCTGCATATGCACAATCTACCGATGTGCAAAATATTGATGACGCTGACGCAAGTACTCATGACATAGAGCGCATCCTAGTAAGCGGCGATTTCAGGGAGGTAACGCTCGATCAACTCAGCGCTAGCGCAACCATATTGAATCAAGCACGTTTAAGTAGCCGTCAACCGTCTCATATTGACAGCGTATTAAATAGTGTGCCTAACGTTAACTTCAGCGCAGGGGCGTCCCGAGGCCGGTTTATTCAAATTCGGGGAATTGGTGAGCGAAGTCAGTTTGCAGAGCCTATCAACCCATCTGTCAGTTTTATTGTTGATGAGTTTGATTTCTCAGGCTTAGCGGCAGCCGGCCTTATTTTTGATACCCAGCAATTAGATGTTTACCGTGGGCCACAAGCTACACTGTATGGTACGGGCGCCTTAGCGGGTGCGGTGAAGTTATCTAGTAATAAAGTAGGTAGTGAGTCGCCCAAGTATGTTGAGGCGCGGCTAGGCAGCAAAGACAGTTATCGGGTGGAAGCGGCGGCCGGCGATGATATTAACACCGATTGGGGATATCGGGTTGCGCTGGTTCACAACCGTAGCGATGGTTTCGTAGAAAACATCTATTTAAACAGAGACGATACAAACAATATCGATGAAACTGCCATGCGCTTAAGTGTGGAGGGTAATGCCGATGAGCGAACCACACTTGCGTTCACTTACCGTTGGTACGATATCGACAATGGCTATGATGCATTTTCACTTGATAATGATAATAAGACCTTATCGGACGAACCAGGTTTTGATGAACACCAAACCCATGCGGTCAGCGCGCGCTCTACCACTCGCACTCATGCAGGTGATTTCATTCTTATTGCCACTCATGCTTCTCACAATATTGCCTATGGGTATGATGAAGATTGGACTTACACCGGTTTTCATCCGTGGGGATATACTTCGTTTGACGCCTACTACAGAGAAGTCGAAACGCAAACCGGAGAAGTGCGTTTTGTATCTTCAGAAAACGCAGCGTTATTGAATGGCAAAACCGATTGGACGATAGGCGCTTTCTACAAAGGCTCGGAAGAAGCGTTATTGCGTCAATACACCTATTTAGACGGTGACTTCAGGAGTGAATATACGCCCACCACGACCGCAATATACGGGCAGACCGACACGCGCTTAAGCGATAACTTGACACTAGTTGCTGGGTTAAGACTAGAAAACTATGACTTTGATTACGCAGATAACGACGGTTTAACGCGCGCATTCGATACCACCATGGTGGGAGGCAAGCTAGCGCTTCAATACACGCAAAATGATCATTTTTATTATGCGAGTGTTTCTAGAGGCTTTAAAGGTGCAGGCTTTAATACCGACAGCAGAGTAAGCGACGAACAACGGTTTTATGATGAGGAATATAACTGGAACTATGAAGTTGGGGTGAAAGGTCCGCTATTGAGTGATGTGTTAAGTGCCCGCGCCGCTATTTTCTATATGGACAGAACAGATACACAGATCAGTGATTTTGATGTCATTACTCGTGACGACGGTACTGCAGGCTTCGTGGATATTATCGATAATGCAGATTTAGGCACAAATAAAGGGGCAGAACTTGAACTCGTTTGGTTAGCTCTAGAAAACTGGCAACTCAATGCAAGTGTTGGATATTTGAGTGCCACCTTCGAAGGTTATACGTTGGCTGATGGCACACAAGTAAACGAGCAACGTCAAGCTCAATCTCCAAAATGGACTGCTAACCTTTATAGTGAGTATTTACTAACGGATAGTATTACTTGGCGCGTCGATGTTGATTACAAAGACACGTATCGTTTCTCTGATGGTCATGACGTCATGGCGCCATCTACCACCTTGGTCAACTCAGAACTGTTAATTGAAAACGGACCATGGCAAACATCGTTGTGGATTCAAAACGCATTCGATAGAACCTACTACACCCGAGGTTTTGGTGGATTCAGCAATGATCCAAGAGATGAGTACGCGTTTAACGAACCATACTACCAACTGGGTAATGGGCGCCAATATGGTGTCACTGTGAAATATGAATTTTAAGGTATAAAGGAGAACGAATATGCAAGTTATGGTTGAATTGTCGTTGTACCCATTAGTCAATGAGTACATACCTCCTATTCAAGCCTTTATTGACAGGCTTAATGCCTATACAGAACTTAGCGTGACCACCTGCTCAACGAGCACGCAAGTCACGGGTGAGTATAATGATGTACTGCCAATTCTAGGTAAGGAAATGCAACGTACTCATGAAGAAGTAGGGCAAGCTATTTTTGTGGCTAAGTTTCTCAACTTTGATGCCATGCAAGCAAGAAAGTCATCCTAGTGAGTGACTTTACTTCCCACTTTTTAAGTCAAATAGCCGCGACTTCACCACTAGAGTGGGTCGCTGTTCTATTAGCCATCGGGTATGTGCTGTTGGCAGCAAAACAAAATAGCTGGTGCTGGCTTTGTGCGTTTGTTAGTACCGCGATTTATACGTGGCTGTTTTGGCAAGTGACTTTACCTTTTCAATCGGCCCTCAACTTCTTCTATATGATAATGGCGGGATATGGCTATTATCAGTGGTCTAAGGGCGGTACCGACAGTTCAGAAACCAAGCCTGTGCGTTCTTGGCCGCTATGGATTCATGTCACCATTGTGCCTAGTTTACTGATAGGCGCTTGGTTGTTAACCCAGGCTGCAGCTTCGCAGTTTAACAGTGATTATTTATTGCTAGATGCGTGTATTAATGTATTAAGCGTTGTGACGACGTTTATGGTTGCGCACAAAGTGTTACAGAATTGGGTGTATTGGTTTTTCATCAATCTTGCTTCTGCCTATTTGTACTTACAAGTTGGGTATGCACTATCAGCGTGTCTGTTTTTAGGCTATGTCGGGTTTTCATTATTTGGTTACTATCAATGGCTGTTGCAATGGAAAGGGCAAAATGAACGAGAGAGACATACTGCTTCGCTTACAGAAACCACTTAAGCTTTCTACTGCCGCGACCTTACAGCGCCATCCTGCAGGGGAAGTTAACCACGTATTCCAATTGCAAGATGTTCATTTAAACGCAGCGGTAAAGTGGTTAGGTGAAGATAGCTTTAGTGGCGTTAATCGCCGCAGCCAATTTGACCTTCAACAGCAGCTAGCTGCATTGGGCGTGGCGCCTTTACCACTGTGGCTAAGTCACGACGAAACCCTGTGGGTAGAAGCCTGGGTAGAAGATACGCCGAGTACTCACAGCGCTGAACAAAGCAATCAAAATAAGGGTGAGGTTAGCCCAGCGACATTGGCCTCTGTATTGGCTTATATTCATGGCGTGTCTGTAGAGGCTGAGCCGCTTCATTTAGTGAATCGTTGGCGGCACTATATCAATGTGGCTCAACTTCCAGAAGGTAGCGAACTATTAAAGCGTGCCCAAGGGTTAGAAGCACAGGTCATCGAAAGCGAAGCTCGCCCTGGTGACAAGGTGCTATGTCATAATGATTTATTAAAAGGGCATGTGCTTTTTGCGCGTTGTCAGCCTCCCTTATTAATTGATTGGGAATATGCCGCAATGGGGAATCGGTATTTTGATCTGGCGTCCTGTTGCAGCATCAATCAGCTTTCTGAGAAAGAGAGTAAAACCCTTGTGACAGGTTATGCAAATATCCTAGGTATTAACCCTGACTATGCATTTGCACAGTACCAAACGCATCTTGCTATTGTGCACGTCACCGACAGCTTGTGGCGGTGCGCGATGAATAGAACTCGCTAGGTTTTTACTGATATAGATTGAAAAATCAACGCATTGATGGTTAATTAAGCATGAAGACAGTGAAGGCAATAAAAAGGCTTTACCTTTTTAATGCCATCCGTATAATGCACAGCGCGCTAGGGGTGTAGTTCGAATTGGTAGAACAGCGGTCTCCAAAACCGATGGTTGGGGGTTCGAGTCCCTCCACCCCTGCCACTTTTCCTTACGG
Source organism: Alteromonas australica (assembly GCF_000730385.1). Taxonomy (NCBI): domain Bacteria; kingdom Pseudomonadati; phylum Pseudomonadota; class Gammaproteobacteria; order Alteromonadales; family Alteromonadaceae; genus Alteromonas; species Alteromonas australica. The sequence continues at coordinate 1,260,356 of NZ_CP008849.1, forward strand.
TTATTTTCCATCATTCTGAAACGCCTGAAGTTATCTACTTTAATGCCGTTATCATCTTCTTTTTATCCTAGTGTTTGTTTTTATTGTCATTGCTAACTCTATTAGTGAATCAAGAAATTCCTACGTGTCATGAATAGCCATTCAACATTGCAGGTGATTCAAGTACACTTACTCGCTCACGAATAGGTTAGTCATTTTTAGTTAGGCATTTTTATGGCGTTTACTCAGTATCAACAGGCTGTGTTACAAGAAATGGGCATTCAAGTTTGGATTTCCAAAGACGCCTATTTGGATAAGTCCGCCACCGATGAGAGAAAAGCGGCAAACTCCATTTTTGGTGCTAACCCTGTAGGACCGATAGACGCGAAACCTGTTTCTCAACAGGAGAAGCAAAGTCGTTTAGCACAGCTTCGCGCGCAAGTGGAAAGCAAAGAAACGAGCCCTAAGCCCAAACCGTCTGTGACAGATTCGCCGCAACAGGGTATTCCACTTAGCGCAGAGCAAAAGCGTGATAGTGCCCAGTGGCTATCAGATCTTACCCTTGCGTGTGTGCAAATAGGCTTGTCTTCATCTCTAGTGAACATTGTCATTGATACATCATTGCGTGTTGACGCTAACGCAATTAGGTTACCTGCCTTGCCCCACAAATTAAGCGCGGCGCAAAAAAAAGCACTGTGGCACGCTTTAGTTAGCGCGAGTCAATCAAAGGGCCATGCTTAAGTAATGTCTCTTTGTCTTGTTAACGATGATACCTTAAAGCGCGATTTTGAAGCTGCGTATCACATCCACAAAAGCGTACAGGTCACTCCGTGGTCTTTTGCCACCTTTGCTGATAGCTTTAAAACGCCTTACTACGGTGTATTCGCATACGAAGATGGGCAAGTTATTGGTTATGCCATTATGCTTGAAGTCCTCGACGAAGCGACATTAATGGATATTGCTGTCGCGCAAAGTACGCGAGGAAAAGGTGTAGGAAAAGCGTTGCTAGACCTTGTAATTCGTACTTCCTGTCACCACCTAATGCGTGAAATCTGGCTGGATGTCAGAGAAAGTAATCACACCGCTATCGGGCTTTATTTATCCCGTGGTTTCGAACATATTGATATACGTAAGAACTATTACACCACCGCAACAGGTAAAGAAAACGCGTTGGTGATGAAACATCAGTGTTCGCCTAGCGCTCGTTAGCGGTTATCGAAGAGGATTTATGCAAAAGGTATTCAATAAAGCGATAGTGTCGTTTAAACGGTTTTCCATTAATGTGGTGACCTACCGTGAAGGGCATCATGTGTTGAAGCACAACGACCCCATGGGTGAAGGCCGCTACTTTAAATTCAATGTTGTGCTTAAGAAACCGCAGAAAGGCGGGCATTTTTTCGCTGAAAAAGTGATTTTTAATCTCTTTAATCGTGTCTATTTCTTCCGCCCCGATAAATACATGCATAGCGTCAGTAAAATTGAAAAAGGGCAGCGAACCTTACTGTCTATCGCCGTTTTAGTGTAGCTTGCTATAGGTGTAATGAAAAGTTGACCATTTGGTCTATAAAAAAGCATTAACTTATCGTTACACCGTTTTATTTCCTCTTAAATTCGCTTATATTGCGCCCGCTGTAACCTGGGTCTCCCGACACTGGGTTAATCCATCTTGTCTTGTTATTTTAGTTTTTCAGGTTTACACCATGTCTATCGTGTTATCAGAAGATAAAACGCAATCTACCGGCATTAAAATGCTACTAGTTGCCGTACTGTGTTTAGGGTTAAATTGGCCAGGCATGAAGGTGGGGCTGGAGATCGTGGGGCCAATATGGATGGTGTGTCTGCGGTTTTTGTTAAGCTTGCCTGTCATTGCCCTGTTTGTGCTTATCACAAAAAAACGCCTACCCCGATTGAATCGTCGCGATCGCGCTGTGGTGCTAATGGTCGCTTTCTTCCAATTTACCTTGTCTATGGGGCTGATCACCGTTTCTTTGCAGTTTATCCCAGCAGGGACAGCCAGCATTCTTATCTATACAACACCGCTTTGGATGTTGCTGATTGATACTGTTTGGTATCGTCACAAACCGCCGGCTAAACGCCTTTTATTAACCGGCGTATCTACTATAGGGTGCGGCATGATTTTAATGGCTTCTGGTCAACCTGGCGCTTGGTTGCCATTATCAGGAATGTTATTGGCATCGGCGCTTTGGGCGGTAGCTATACGCCGAGTGTCATTCCACAAATGGCAGGGCAGTGTTATTGAAGCCGTCTTTTGGCAGTTTACTTTCGCAGGCGCCCTTATGTTAGCGTTAGCGTTTGCCTTTGAGCCTATGCCTAAGTTTACGGAATATCACTGGCAAGACTGGTTATTGTTAACCTATATTGGCCCAGTGGCGACCGGTTTGGGATTTGGTTTAATGGTGGCCGCGGGGCCCAAACTTCCCCCAGACAGAATTGCACTTATTTCAACCTTAACGCCCATAGTGGGGTACGTAAGCTCAGTGGTAATACTAGGTGAAACGCTCTTATTTAGTGTTGTTGCTGGCGCAGTACTTATGATTGCGGCGCTTGTGGTCAACGGTGTGTCGCAAAAAACACTCAAAAAGGTGTTTAAGCTGAAATAGCCAGTGGCTTATAAGATTAGCCTTGGGGTTATGAAGTCTAGAAACGCGGTAATTCGCGACGACACTGCACTGTTCCTGTAATAAACCGCTTGTATCTGCTCTCTAGGGTTGGGTGAAATAATATCGTTTTCAAAAACCGGTACAAGTGCACCTTGCTGAATGTCTTTATGTATCATGAAGTGGGATAAAAAGGCGATACCTTGGCCCGCTAAACAAAGGTGGCGAATGGTTTCGCCACTGGATGCCCGCAACGCATAGTGAAGCGATTGAAGCGGTATCTTTTGCTTCAACGGCAGCTTATTCAAATTCGCTCCGTCACTAAACCCAATTAACATATGATCCGTTAAGGTAGTCGCATCACCGTTAATGGGGTGAGCGCGCAGGTAGTCGGGGCTTGCCACTAAATGTAAGCGGCTTCGACCTAATTGCTTCGCATGTAAGTTAGAGTCGTCTAATTCGCCAATGCGTATGGCAATATCGGTTTTATGTTCAAGTAGGTCGATAATACTATCGTGGCTGGTCATATCTAAGGTTATCTCGGGATACGCTTGTCGAAACTCGCCGACCAAAGGCGCAAGCTGATGCAAAACAAACGGGCTCGCTGCATCTACCCGAAGTTTGCCAGAAGGCGAATGCTTTAATAGCCGCAGCGCTTCTTCACCTTTCTCTAAAGTGTTTAGGCCATCACGGGTGTATTGAAGAAATAACTGGCCTTCTTCGGTTAATTCCAGTCTTCGAGTGGTACGATTTAGCAGGGTGACTCCCAATGTATCTTCCAATCTAGACACTGCACGACTGACCTTTGCAACTTGCTGCTCAAGTAAATTTGCAGCGCCGGAAAAGCTGCCAGTGTCTACCACGGTAACAAATGCTTCTAAATCTTCTGATTTCGTCGATACTGGCATTCCATGAACTCTTCTTTTTCATTTTCTACAAAAGTATTTTGTCATTAATGCTGTTTTTTGCAAAAGAAAATATCGTCAAACTGTGCGCACTTAATCACTAACCCTTGTCTCTGCCCGCCTATTTGCCACTTTGTGCAGGTGGAAACATTAACTTTTATGAGGAAAAACAATGCCTATTGCATTATTTGCGTTAACATTAAGTGCGTTTGCTATTGGCACGACCGAATTTGTTATTGTGGGGCTTGTCCCTACGATTGCCGCTGATCTTGGTGTGACTTTACCTAGCGCTGGTTTATTAGTGAGTCTTTATGCCGTGGGTGTGGCGGTTGGCGCCCCTGTGTTGACAGCATTAACTGGAAAATGGAACAGAAAGCACGTTCTGTTAAGCCTCATGGCACTCTTTGTAGCGGGTAATCTGCTTGCTTGGCAAGCGCCAAGCTACGAGAGTTTAATACTCGCTCGCATTCTTACCGGCCTTGCCCACGGTGTGTTCTTTTCAATTGGCTCTACCATTGCCACTAGCTTGGTCGCGAAAGAAAAAGAAGCCAGCGCCATAGCAATTATGTTTACCGGGCTTACTGTTGCCTTAGTAACAGGCGTCCCTCTTGGTACATGGATTGGTCAGAGCTTCGGCTGGCGCGCGACCTTCTTAGTGGTATCTGCTCTTGGCACGCTTGCGCTTATCGGCAGTGCATTATTAGTACCCAACAACTTAAAGCAAAGTAAACCCGCCACACTTGGTGAGCAAATGAAGGTATTGGTTCAACCTCGCTTGGTGCTGGTTTATCTCATGACAATTTTAGGGTATGGCGGTACGTTTACCGCGTTCACTTACCTCGCGCCTATATTGCAGGAAGAAGCAGGGTTTGCGCCATCAGCGATAAGCTTAATCATGTTGGTTTACGGAGCTTCGGTTGCTGTAGGAAACATTTATGGCGGTAAATTGGCCGACAAGAAGGGCCCAATCCGCGCACTAACCATTATTTTCTCAGCGCTCGCTGTCATCTTATTTGCGCTGACGTTTACCATGGGCAGTAAAGTGGCCGCAGTGATCACCGTGTTGGTATGGGGCGCCTTCGCTTTCGGAAACGTACCTGGCCTTCAAGTGTATGTAGTACAACTAGCTGAGAAGTTTACCCCCAATGCGGTTGATGTTGCCTCTGGTTTAAATATAGCGGCGTTTAACATTGGCATTGCTCTTGGCTCAATTATCGGTGGTGCTATTGTTGACGGCATGCAGTTATCTGATACCGCATGGGTCGGTGCACTTATCTCTGTCGCCGCGCTGGTGGTAACTCGCTTTAGCGGTCATTTAGACAAGCGCGCGCTGGCGTAAGCGATGAAGCGCCGATAAAATGCCACCGCTTCGGGGTTGAAACTGGTGCAAACGGGCTTATCAAAGAAGGCGACTATAAAAACGTTTGCAATAGCGCCGCTGAAGTGGGAACTGGCACACGGTTTAGTCACTATCCCATCGTCGACTAAGCGCAAGAACTTGGAAACCAATTTCAAAGCCCTTGGACTGACCCTAGACGCAGAAGATGTTGCATACATTGACGCGCTTGACTGTGGCGACCGTCAAGCTACGCCTGATTTTGCGCCCGAGTGGGACTAAAAAGCCTTTATTATCACGTTTCGCCCTTTATCCTTGGCGGTATAAAGGGCTTTATCAGCTCGCCGAAAGGCGCAAACAATATCACTGGAGCTTTCACAGAGTGTCCAGCCGAAACTTGCCCCTATTGTTCGACCTTGAAGTGCTTCAATACGTAGGGCATTAATATTCGCATGTACATCATTAAGCTGTGCTGCAAATGCATCGAGGTCATCATTAAGTGTCTTTTGATAAGCTGGATACCGTTGAACAATAGCAAACTCTTCACCACCATACCGGGCCGCAACCTGCTTATCATTATTTAAAGGGGAGAGAAGTTCAGCAATTGTTTTTAATACTTCATCGCCAATATCATGCCCGAACGTGTCATTAATGCTTTTGAAATGATCTAAGTCGATTAACGCCACGGCAAGAACCTCGTCTTCTTCATTGCCATGAGTAAACGTATTATCGACAAACAAGTCTAGTGTTCGTCGGTTCGGTAGGTTGGTAAGGCTGTCTTTTGATGCAATGTCTGCAAGTGTCTTGTTCGTGTCTTCAAGGGCTTTAGTGCGCTCTTTTACCAATGCCTCTAATTTCGATGTTTGTTCGCTCCTAAGTTTAGCCGCCCGCTTTTGTGTATCCCGTTCCCGTTGAACCACTTTCACCATGTAGTTAGCAGTTAGCGAAACCATGAACAAGCAAGTAAGTACAATGCCGGTCATAAAGGTGGCGATAGGTTCAAGATATAAATCAACGTTGAACAGGGCAATAATAGTGAGTACCAGTGTACTAAAGGTAACAGGCGCCATAGCAGCAGCAAGCCATTTTGCCCGGTCTGAGCCCCGCTTGTGCTCTACATAAATAACAATGCCCGCAGTAATAATAAAAGGGAAAAAGAGCAATACAGGTAGTCTAAGGGCTAGGTCTAACCCCAGTGTTTGCCATAGTAAAAGCCCTGCAAATGGCACGAGTAAACAGAACCGCTTAATATGTTTTGCGCCATAAACGGAGTGCCCTTCTTTTGCCAAACTTTGAAGCAAAACCCAAAAAGCACTCAGTAAGACAGCGTAAATGCTGAGGGCGTAGGAAATGTCATTAAGGTAGGGGGATGAAGGCCAAAGTATTTCAAACGCATAGCCAAAAACTCTGAAAAACCAAAAGGTCGTAGAGAAAATAAATGCCGCAAAACTTAAAAATACCCAATTTCGGCTAGTAATAAAGCCCACAAGACACAAGGCAGTAAGCAGCGCCATCGCACCGAAAAAAGCCATATCTCGCTGCAAGGTTTTTACATAGCGTTGATTAAAATACTCAGGCGTCCCTAACGTAAAGGTATACCGCAATATTTCCCCCTGCATATACCCGCGGAATTCGGTTTCACTTGATGGCGATAAAATGGAGGGGAAGTGGTAGTTAGGTGCATTCACCGGGCGTGTTGAATATGGCGAATCGTCACCGGTTTCCCACACTGACACGCCATCGGTGACCACTAAAACCTTCATAGCTGGGAAGCCAATAGAAAACCAAACCGGAACAAGCTTTTCTAATTCATTGTGAACGCTAACTTTAAAGTGAAGGTATTGGTGAGTTTGCCTTGGCAAGCGGCTAGGGTCGTCTACCCATAGTTCTTCGCCGGTTAACGTTGGTTTGTCGCTGATGGTGTAAAGTACATTGCTGTCTAGGGCAAGCTCCACTTTGGGATTTTTAAAAAATGCAGCTGCTTCTACACAATGGCTTGTAATAAGTATCATAAACATCGATACAACAACTCTCAGCATACACCTTCCCTGTACTTCGCAATTCTATTTTATTATCGGATGAATATAGCACAGTATTTACATTTTTAAGTATGAGAAAAGTACAATATGGCGATAGTACTTTATCAACGTGAGACTGGCCAAGTCGCCGACAAAGTGTCTAATTTCTTGTGGTTCGCTCTACTGTTACGCCCAGTAAAATGCTAAAATCCGCGCAATTATTTGCCAAGCCGAATCAAGCGTTTTGCTGCAACATCTTATTTGCGCGGAAAAGCATTGCTTATCCGTTATAAAACGCGCCCGTAAACCAAGCGTGAACGGGGATAATAGATAACGAAGATAAGTATTAATGTCAGATCAAAAGCTTTTAGAAGAGATTAAAAAGCGACGTACGTTCGCCATCATATCGCACCCGGATGCGGGTAAAACCACCATTACTGAAAAAGTATTGTTGTTTGGACGCGCGCTACAAACCGCCGGTACCGTGAAAGGTAAAAAGTCAGGCCAGCATGCAAAGTCAGACTGGATGGAAATGGAAAAAGAGCGTGGTATCTCGGTCACCACCTCGGTTATGCAGTTTCCCTACAGCGACCATTTGGTAAACCTGCTAGATACCCCAGGGCACGAAGATTTTTCAGAAGATACTTATCGTACGCTAACGGCCGTTGACTCCTGTTTAATGGTTATCGATGCCGCCAAAGGGGTAGAAGATAGAACCCGTAAGTTGATGGAAGTCACTCGCTTGCGCGATACCCCAATCATCACTTTTATGAACAAGCTTGACCGCGATATTCGCGACCCAATGGAGCTGCTTGATGAAGTAGAAACCGAGCTTGATATCTTGTGTGCGCCAATCACGTGGCCTATTGGCTGTGGTAAAAGCTTTAAAGGGGTTTATCACCTTCATAGGGACGAAACTATTCTGTATCAAAGTGGCCACGGCCACACCATTCAAGATGTGCGCATTATTAAGGGGCTAGACAACCCAGAGCTGGAAACGGCAGTGGGTAGCGACCTTGCCGAAACCTTGCGCGACGAGCTTGAGCTGGTGCGCGGCGCATCGAATGAGTTTGATCAAGAGCTATTCCGTGAAGGTCAGTTAACACCGGTATTCTTCGGTACAGCATTGGGGAACTTTGGTGTTGACCACATGCTTGACGGCTTGGTTGAGTGGGCGCCAGCACCACTTGGCCGCGAAACTGAAGAAGGCACTATCGAGAGCTCCGACGGCAAGTTCAGCGGTTTCGTGTTTAAGATTCAGGCTAACATGGACCCGAAACACCGTGACCGTATTGCGTTTTGTCGTATCGTGTCAGGCAAATACGAAAAGGGCATGAAAATGCGCAACAGCCGCTTAGGCAAAGACGTGCGTATTTCTGATGCATTAACCTTTTTAGCAGGTGACCGTTCTCTGCTGGAAGAAGCGTATGCTGGCGATATTATCGGCCTGCATAACCACGGTACTATCCGTATTGGCGATACTTTCACGTCAGGGGATAACTACCGCTTTACCGGTATTCCAAACTTTGCGCCCGAGCTATTTAAGCGAATTCGCTTAAAAGATCCGTTGAAGCAAAAACAATTGCTTAAGGGGCTTATTCAGCTATCCGAAGAAGGCGCGGTTCAAGTATTCCGCCCCCTTGCAAATAACGATTTGATTGTTGGGGCGGTAGGTGTGCTTCAGTTTGATGTGGTTGTGGCGCGTTTAAAAGCGGAATACAACGTAGATGCACTTTACGAGCACATTAACGTAGCAACTGCCCGCTGGGTATACTCTGGTGATGAGAAAAAGCTTGATGAATTCCGCCGTAAAGGTGAGCAAAACCTGGCTTTAGATGGTGGCGACAACCTAACGTATATCGCACCGACTATGGTGAATTTACAGCTAGCGCAAGAGCGCTACCCTGATATTCAATTTACGAACACGCGCGAAAATTAAGAAAAGATACATTATGAATATACATGCACTATTAGTTAACCGTTTCACTGAAGCTCTACAAGAGATGGGCGTAGAAAATGCGCCAGTGCCAGTATCGCGCAGTGCTCGACCAGAGTTTGGTGAATATCAGTTTAATGGCGCCATGGCGCTGGCTAAGCAGCTTAAGCAAAAGCCTCGTGATATTGCAGAAAAAATCGTTGAGACAGTAAAGCTCGACGATATTGCCAGCAAGCTAGAAGTGGCGGGCCCTGGCTTTATCAACGTTCATCTAAACGACGCATGGTTGTCTAATCAATGTGAACTGTCGTTAACCGACCCTCGGTTAGGCATCGCAAAGTCGCCTGAGCAAAACATTGTAGTAGATTACTCATCGCCTAACTTGGCGAAAGAGATGCACGTAGGGCACTTGCGTACCACCATTATTGGCGACGCGGTAGTTAAGGTACTCGAGTTCTTGGGCCACAACGTAATTCGTCAAAACCACATGGGTGACTGGGGCACACAGTTCGGCATGTTGCTTGCGCACCTTTCAGATAAGTTGCAAGAAGAAGTGGCCGAAACAGCCCTGTCTGACCTTGAAGACTTTTATCGCGAAGCCAAAGTACGTTTCGATGAAGAAGAAGGCTTTGCCGACCGTGCCCGTGAATACGTAGTTAAGCTACAGGGCGGCGATGCACAGTGCCTAGCGCTGTGGGAAAAGTTTATCGATGTGTCTATTGCCCACTCTGAAGAAGTGTACGACAAGCTAAACGTAAGCCTTACGCGCAAAGACATTATGGGTGAGTCGGCGTATAACGAAGACCTAGCCAACGTCATTAGCGACCTTAAAGCGAAAGGCATTGCGGTAGAAGACCAAGGTGCTCAGGTGGTGTTTATTCCTGAGCTTGCCGATAAAGAAGGCAACCCTGCGGTATATATTGTGCAAAAATCTGGTGGCGGCTATTTATATGCCACCACCGACCTTGCGGCTATGCGCTATCGCAGCGGCAAGTTAAATGCCGACCGTACCCTTATTCTTACCGACGCTCGCCAAGCGCTGCACTTTAAGCAAACGGAAATTGTAGGCCGTAAAGCAGGCTTCATGAAAGAAGAGCAAACCTACGAGCACTGCCCATTTGGCATGATGCTAGGCAGTGACGGCAAGCCATTTAAAACCCGTACTGGCGGAACCGTTAAGCTCGTTGAACTGCTTGATGAAGCGGTAGAACGTGCAGGTAAACTCATTGCCGAGCGCGACAACGATTTAAGCGAAGAAGAGCTTAAAGAAGTCGCTCGCAAGGTAGGTATTGGCGCGGTGAAATACGCCGACCTTTCTAAAAACCGTACGACCGATTACATGTTCAACTGGGATTCAATGCTAAGCTTTGAAGGTAACACTGCGCCTTACCTTCAATACGCCTACACCCGTGTGAAGAGCTTGTTTAGAAAAGCGGGTGTTGATATGGCTACTATGCCGGTAGATATTACTATTGTTGAAAAACAAGAGCACGCACTAGCCGTATTGCTTATGCAGTTTGAAGAAGTGATTGGTCTGGTATCGCGCGAAGCGACGCCTCACGTGTTGTGTACGTACCTTTACGATGTAGCGTCAGCATTCATGACATTCTATGAAGCGTGCCCAATGCTGAAAGAGGGTATAGAGCCACAAGTACGCGATAGCCGCTTGGCGTTGTCTGCATTGGTGGCGAATACACTGAAACAAGGGTTAACGCTGTTGGGAATTGAAACACTAGAAAAAATGTAAGAGTCTGCGCAGACGCTCACTATTTCGGTGTATGTCGAATAGTTCACTAAGCTAAATACGAAAAAGCTAACACCGAGTGTTAGCTTTTTTTTATGCTCATAATCCGCTTTTTTTGGTTTTAACGGTAATTATGGCTAATTTACCCTGTGTAAGATAACAGTAGGTGAGAAAAGTGCTACTGTACGAAAGTAACAATTAATAAAAATTGTAAAACGAGAAGAATAAAGAGTAACAGGGACATCAACTGATGATAAAAAGAAATATGCTTGGCGCAGCACTCGCGACCTTAGTCGTGGCGGGGTGTGCAGCTACACAAAAAGACGACATTACGACAGAGACTATGGAAGTAAAACCTACCTTAACCCTTGATAGAATTTATCAAGATCGTGAATTCACGGGCGAGCGAAGCACTTATTTCACGTGGCTAAAAGATGGTTCTGGTTTTACGGTACTGGAAAAACGAGAAACAGTATTAGACGCCAAAGATGAGGACAGCGAAAAAAGCGGTATTGACGCGCTCAGCGATGTAGTGGGTGAAAATGAATCGTCAGTATCCGGTTTCGACATTGTTTTTTACAAGCCAGACAGTACGGGAAGAAAAGTTCTGGTTAACTTTGAAAACCTTATTCCCGAAGGCGAAGAGAAACCCATAAGCATTGAACGCTACAGTTGGTCTGAAGATGGCAAGTGGTTGCTGGTATTCACGAATGGGCAAAAAGTTTGGCGTTCAAAGAGCCGTGGCGATTTCTACGTGCTGAATTTGGAAACAAATGCGTTAATGCAATTGGGAGGTGAACAGCCCGGTGATGCCAAGTTGATGTTCGCTAAATTTTCGCCAGACAGTAAGTATGTGGCTTGGGTAAGAGACAATAATATTTTTATGCAGCCTGTGGGCAGCAACAATGTTGAGCAATTGACCACAGACGGCGATGACAGCATCGTAAATGGTAATTTCGATTGGGTATACGAAGAAGAATTTGGTATTCGTGATGGATTTAGGTGGAGCCCAGACAGCCAGCGCATTGCATATTGGCAACTTGATACATCTGGGGTGAAAACCTTTACCATGATCAATAATACAGACGCGCTGTATCCAACGTTAACCACATTCCCTTACCCGAAAGCGGGAGAGCAGAACTCTGCCGTAAAAGTGGGTGTCGTGGATATTACCAACAAACAAACCCATTGGGCGCAATTAGCGGGAGATAACAGAGACCGCTATATTCCACGGATTTCTTGGGCTGGAAAAGGTGAAACCTTACTTATTCAAGACGTAAACCGCCCGCAAAATACCAACACATTGTGGACATTTGATTGGCAGAAAAACACAGTCACGAATATCTTCACAGACAAAGATGACGCCTTTCTAGAATGGTACTACGACGCCACCTTTATTAACGACGGCGAAGCGTTTATCTGGCATAGCGAAAGAGATGGATGGCGTCATTTATATAAAATTGCCAAAGATGGCAGTCGTGTTGTTGACCTCACGCCGGGCGAATATGACATAGTGGATTTATTGGCGGTGAGTGAAAAAAACAATGCTCTTTATTTCACTGCTTCTCCAGAAGATGTATCGCAGCGCTACTTATATAAAGCAAGCCTAGATGGGACTTCTTCTGTACAGCGTATTACCCCAGAATCGTTTACGGGTACGAATAGTTATTATATGTCGGAAGACGGATCTTATGCCCGCCATAGTTTCAGTAACTTTACCACAGCACCTATGCGCCAAGTGATTAAAGTGGAAGGGCATGAGCCGGTAAAAACCCTTGTGACCAATGACGAGCTTAACGAAAAGTTGGCGCAAGAAAACTTACCTTCCCATGAGTTTTTCCAGGTTCAAGCGCAAGATGGCGTTACCCTTGATGGCTATATTATGTTTCCCCCGGATATGGATCCAAGTAAAAAGTATCCTATTATCTTCTACGTTTACGGTGAACCTTGGGGGCAAACCGTAAAAGATAGCTGGCGTGGTGGCAGTTATCTATGGGACGCTATGATGACGCAAAAAGGCTATATCGTGGCTTCTGTGGATAATAGAGGCACACGTGCGCCTAAAGGGCGAGACTGGCGTAAATCTATATACAAAGAACTTGGGGTCATTACCGTTCGCGATCAATCGGATGCTCTTAACGCAATGGCAGAGCGTTGGTCAGTAATCGATACCGATCGTGTTGGTGTGTGGGGGCATTCTGGTGGTGGTACGCAAACTCTAAACTTATTGTTTAGATATCCAGAGCAGTACAAAGTGGGTGTGGCAGTGGCACCGGTACCTGACTTGAGCTTGTATGACACAATTTACCAAGAGCGTTATTCGGGCAATCCCAAAACCGATCCTGAATCTTACAAGCACAGTTCGGCAATTTATTATGCCGATGGTCTGCAAGGTGACTTGTTATTGATACATGGCACTGGCGATGACAATGTGCATTACCAAGGCTCAGAACGGTTAATCAACGAATTGATTAAGCATAATAAGCAATTCGACTTTATGTCTTATCCCAATCGTTCCCATGGCATTTATGAAGGTAAAAATACCACTCGTCATCTTAAAACCCTGATAAGTGATTACTTTATCGAACACTTGTAATGGCTAAGCGTTGATAGTGAAAGGCTGGCTAAATCCCAGCCTTTTTTATTGACTAAATGGTCAAATAATTATCACGAGGGATTGTTGTTTTAAACATAACTCGGTATAACATGGTTTTAGCATTGTCATGGATGCCCCCTTGAACCGAGTTTTCCTTACCGCTATTGCCTTTATGAGCTATATGATAATGGCGGGCTTATTAACCCAAATTGGGGTTATTTTGAACGCTGTTTCTAGCGTGCTTGGAAGTACGCCTTCACAATCCGTTGGGGTCTTTTCTGGGCTAACCGGCGGGGCGCTTTGTGGTACTTTTATCTCTCTATTCTTATACGCTAAATTCTCGCTAAAGCCGATACTGCTAACGAATTACAGTGTGTTTCTGTGTGCCTTGTTAGCGTTATCAATAAGCCAGCCTAACCAATTTTTTAGCCTAGCCATACTTTTGTTTGTACTAGGTGTATGTTGTGGCTGTGGGTTATCTGGTGGTGCGGTGATTATTTCTAAAACGTATCACGAAGCGAAACGAGCATCAGCGTTTATTGCCACTGACTGTGCCTTTAGTGCTGCCGGCTATATTTTCCCTTCTTTAGCCGCGGTAATAATAGCAAGCCACTACGAATGGACCCTTAGCTACGCAGCGGTAGGTGCGCTTGCGTTGGCATTGTGGGGGCTAGTGTTTTTTGCCACGTTTCCGAAAACAGAGGCCGATGAAACAGGCGAACTATCTGCATTACAGCAGTTTACCGGTATTCTTACGCCACGTGTATGCCTGATTGCCCTTGGCGTGTGTATTTATCTAATCTCACAAACTACTTTTTTAACCTGGTCCCCTAATTATCTGCAAGCGGCATTTGGGCTAAGTGAAACTAAGGCTGCCAGCGTTGTGGGTAATTATTGGGGGATGTCTATTTTTGGACTTATTTCGGCGGCAATTTTGGTAAATAAAGTGCCGCAACGACGCTTTTTAATGATAGTAGCAGTGCTGGCCAGCGTGTTTACACTTGGCTTCGTACTTATTGAGCAAGGCACGCAGTTTTTGCTGTTAAGTTACTTTTTTGGCTTTGCGACTACCTGTATTTATAAGCTTGCTATGTCAGTGGGCTCGCAACAGCTACCTCGCGCTCCAGCCGTATTAATCACCTTTTTACTGTTTAGTGGCAGTATTGGAAGCACGCTTGCACCGGCGCTGTCAGGTTGGGTGGTAGGGCAATTTGGCGTTCATAGCGCCATGACAATGGCATGGTTAGGGTATTTGCTGGTGGCGCTTTTATTTGGCGCCTGTCTGTGGCTAGAAAAGCGCCATCAAGGTGTGCGCCATACAATGAAAGAAGGAATATAAGGTGGAGAAAATTATATTTGATACCGACCCTGGTATTGATGATGCAATGGCTATTTTGTTCGCGCAAGCGTGTTCAAACATTGACTTAATTGGCATAACTACAGGCTTTGGAAATGCAAATATTGCCACGGCAACCCGTAATGCGTTGTTTTTGAAAAAGCAATTTAAACTCGCTGCCGATGTTGCACGGGGAGCCGCAGAGCCTTTAGTTATTCCTGTGGATGAGCCTGCCGATTTTGTTCACGGCGACAATGGGTTAGGGAACATTGATATAGACGAAAGCAACTTGCCCAGCGTTGCCCCTTTAGCCGCCCCTGATTATATTATTGAAAAGTTAAAGGAAAGCCCAGGTGAAATTACGCTGGTTGCCGTAGGTCGCATGACCAATTTAGCGCTGGCTCTGCGTAAGTGCCCAGAAATAAAAAGTTTGGTTAAGCAAGTAGTTATCATGGGCGGGGCGTTTGGACACAATGGTAAAACGGGAAATGTAACCCCCTTTGCAGAAGCCAATATTATTGGCGACCCTCACGCAGCTGACGAAGTGCTTAGGGCCGATTGGCCTGTCACTGTGGTGGGATTAGATGTGACAACCAAAACGATAATGAGCAATGCGTACTTACATGGGTTACAAAAAACGTCGCCTAAGTACGGAAAGTTTATTTACGATATTACGCGGTTTTATGCCAATTTCCATCAACAAACCGACCAGGTAGATGGCATTTATGTACATGATTCCTCGGCAATAATGTACGTAAGCGCACCTCATCTCTTTACTACAGTAGAAGGCCCTATCCGAGTGATTACAGAAGGGCCTGCTATTGGGCATACCATGCAAAAGACGCAAACAAAACGTTACCCGGTTGATGCATGGTCAGATTATCCATCACAAAAAGTTTGCTGTGATGTTGATGTGGAAAACTACCTGCGAATTTACCAGCAGGAACTGGCTAACTAGCTGCTAGCTTACAAGTTGCGCCGCTACTTTTCGGTGGCGCGCCATTAAGGCTTGGGTATCCACGCCTATAATTTCGCCTTCTCGCACACGCCATTTGCCACCTACCATCACATGTTCCGCTTTTTCAGCCCCACACAAAAGCAGTGCGGAAATGGGGTCGTGGCTGCCACTGAAGCGTAATTCGTCAAGTTTGAAAAATGCAAAGTCAGCTTGTTTACCCAGCGCAATTTCACCTATGTCGGTTCGCCCAATCAGTGACGCAGAACCTTTTGTCGCCCATCCCAGCACTTTTTCCGGCGTGATTTTTTCAGCACCGTATTTTAGACGTTGAAGGTAAAGCGCCTGGCGCGCTTCATACATCATATTAGACGCGTCATTAGATGCTGAGCCGTCAACGCCTAAGCCAATGGGGGAGCCCGCATCAATTAATTCAAGGGTTGGACACATACCAGACGCTAAGCGCATGTTTGAAACAGGGCAATGACAAATACCGGTACCCGCAGCTCCGAGCCGTTGAATTTCGTCTTGGTTAAAATGAATGCCATGGGCAAGCCAGGTTCTATCGCTTAACCAGCCTACACTTTCTAAGTAGTCGACCGTGCGCATACCAAACATTTTTAAACAGAAATTTTCCTCGTCTAAGGTTTCTGCTAAGTGGGTATGTAATCGCACATCCTCCGCTTCAGCCAGTTTAGCGCTATCAGCCATAATTTCCCGGGTAACGGAAAAAGGGGAGCATGGGGCGAGCGCTATTTGCATCCAAGCGCCTTCACCCCGTTGGTGATAGGTTTTAATGAGTCGTTCGCTGTCTTTTAATATTTCATCACCGGTTTGTACCGTATGACGAGGGGGCAGCCCGCCTTCATCTTCCCCTAAGCTCATAGAGCCGCGAGTTAATAAAGCTCGCATGCCCATGCGTTTTACGCTATCGACTTGTACATCTATGGCGTCTTCCATTCCTGTGGGGAAAAGGTAGTGATGATCGGTGGTGGTGGTACACCCAGATAGCAACAACTCGGCCAGAGCAACGTCACAGGCTAACGATAAGGCCTCAGGCGTCAGCTTTGCCCAAACAGGGTAAAGGGTTTTAAGCCATGGAAAAAGTGGCTGGTTTACCACAGGAGCCCAGGCACGTGTTAGCGTTTGGTAAAAGTGATGATGAGTATTGATTAAGCCAGGAAGCATAACCAAATCTGAAGCATCTTCTATAACATCAACGTGAGAGTTAGGCTGCTTGCCTAGCGCGACTAACTCTATAATTTTATCATTTTGAATAACCACACCACCGCGAGCGTCTTCTTGATTCGCAGTAAAAATAGCTTGTGGGTTTTTTATCCAACAGGTAGTAGGCATAACTTGGCTCCATAACATTCGTTTAAGTTGCCAGCTCAGTTATGCCCTGTCTGCTGATCCAGGGATCGCGAATGCGATAATTCATTATGCTAAAACATTTAAAGGGCAAAATAAAGTCTGCCAATAGGGTAGAAATTAAGTCAGGTGATACTCATCTAATTGCGCAGCATAATGCGCAATATCACCAATCTCTTTTTCTACCCACCCGTTGTTATAATAGGTATCTTGATATCGCGCGCCGCTATCACACATTAAGGTTACCACCGAACCGGTTTGGCCTTCTTCACTCATGCGTTTTGCAATGTTTAATGCGCCCCACAAGTTTGTACCCGTGGATGGCCCAGCTTTTATACCTATTTTTGTCGCCAACCATTTCATCGCAGCGACACTCGCGGCATCAGGGACTTTTATCATGTGGTCAATCACATCTGCTTGAAAAGACGCTTCTACCTTTGGACGACCAATCCCTTCTATTTTACTGCCTCTGTCTGCGGTAATGGTAAGGTCGTTTTGCGTATAGCTTTGAAAAAACACAGAGTGCTCGGGGTCGACAACAGTTAACGTAGTGGGTAAACCTTTATAGCGAATATAGCGACCAATGGTGGCTGAGGTGCCCCCTGTGCCAGCGCCCATAACAACCGCATGGGGGATAGGGTGGGGCTCAGCACGCATCTGGTCAAATATGCTTTCGGCAATATTATTGTTGCCTCGCCAATCGGTGGCTCGCTCGGCGTACATAAATTGGTCCATAAAATACCCATTTTTAGCACGCGCGATGGAAATGGCTTCGTCATGCATTTGGGTGGAGCAGTCGACGAAATGGCATTGTCCACCGAATTGTTCAATGAGAGAGATTTTACTTTGCGCCGTTGAGCGGGGCATAACAGCAATGAAAGGAACGCCAATCATACGCGCGAAGTAGGCCTCTGAAACTGCGGTACTGCCCGACGAAGCCTCTACAATGATGGTATCTTGTTTGATTTTGCCATTGCACAGTGCATACAAAAATAACGAGCGTGCCAGCCTATGTTTTAAGCTACCTGTAGGGTGGGTGCTCTCATCTTTGAGGTAAAGATCGACGCCAGGTATTTTCACTCTGTCTAGTTTAATTAAATGCGTATCTGCTGAGCGTTGATAATCGGCGTTTATTTTACTTATTGCTTGTGAAGTCCACGACACCATGACAATGAATCCAACGAGAAAAACGAGGTTATAGAATATCAGTATTCCTGCGTCTTTTTTCAAAAATTACAAAAAAAGCAAGCTGCTTATCACGGCGATTTTCGGGACTATTTACGCAAACCTTGCGACCTGAAGCAGGCAAACCCATCAAATACTTGCTATGGTGGATTTTTAATTTTTAGCTTTGCAGAACAGTGACATGAAAACCCTAATTATTGGCTTGAGTTTAGCGTCGTTCGTTGCCTCTTTTACCACCCTAGCCCAAACACTCAAAGTGGCTACCTTCAATGTAAGTATGGAGTCTACAAACTACACGTCGCTGGGCATGGCACCGAGTGATAAAGTGTTAGCGCAGGTGTTGTCATCGAAAGATAACCTGCAGGTGCGTAATATTGCGGAGATAATTCAACGGGTCAACCCAGATATCCTGTTGCTCAACGAGTTTGACTATATTGCCGACAAATCTAAAGGCATAGATGCTTTTGTTAAGCATTTTCTCAATGTGCCGCAGGCAGGCCAAGGGGCTGTAGATTATCCATACACCTATGTGGCCGCTGTTAATACTGGTGTGCCCACTGAGTTTGATTTAGACAACAACGGTAAGGCAGAGAAGTTCGGTGGTGATGCATACGGATATGGGCTTTACCCAGGCCAATACGGGATGGCAATTCTTTCTAAATACCCTATTGAATACGAGCAAATTCGAACCTTCCAGATGTTCAAGTGGCACCATATGCCCAATGCGCAAATTCCCGTTTTACCTGCTGAAGATGGCAGTATTGAAAATGGCGAACCTTGGTACAGCGAGGAAGAGTGGACGTCGTTGAGGTTAAGTTCAAAGTCTCATTGGGATGTACCTGTGAAGGTGAATGGCAGCTTGGTTCATGTGCTTGCAATGCATCCCACGCCGCCCAACTTTGATGGGGAAGAAGATAGAAACGGCAAGAGAAATCACGACGAAATTCGTTTAATGGCAGATTACTTAACGCCGGGTACGGGCAGCTACATCTACGATGACGCTGGGCACAAGGCGTCGTTGCCAAAGAACACGCGCTTTGTACTGGTGGGAGACTTTAACGCCGCTGATATTGGCGATAAACACCGACCCGATGTAATAGAACAGCTAACAGAAAGCCCCTATGTGAATAATAGACTAATCCCCACCAGTGAAGGCGGCGCTGCATTATCTGAACAAGATTATAGCCGTCGATTTACAGCTTATTGGGGGGCAAGGGCTGATTATGTATTGCCATCCACTTATGGGTTTAACGTGCAAGACGCAGGCGTATTTTGGCCACCAAGTGATAGCCCACTTTACCGGCTGGTGAAAGATAGAAACGCCAGTTCAGATCACAGGATGGTATGGGTGACGCTTGAGGTGTTAGAAAGCGAAGATCACAACGAATAGTATATCGCTTTAACC
The DNA here is from genome assembly GCF_000730385.1 of Alteromonas australica. Lineage (NCBI taxonomy): Bacteria > Pseudomonadati > Pseudomonadota > Gammaproteobacteria > Alteromonadales > Alteromonadaceae > Alteromonas > Alteromonas australica. Next base: position 1,279,740 of record NZ_CP008849.1, read on the forward strand.
TGCGCATCTTCTTCAATTTTTCACAGGGTGAAGATGCGCACCTATTTCTGGCCGCCTATCTACAGCGCTTTTAATGCCTTAATGATATCATCAGGCTCTGAACGGGTACGGTAATCCACGTCAACGTATCGCCAGATAATTTCGCCACTTTTATTTAAAATGAAAGTGGCAGGTATAGGCAAAATGGTGGCGTTACCATTATTAATTTCTTGCAAGTCGAGACCGCGATCAACGCGCATGTGTTCAAGAAGAAAGTCGGGAACCTGCCAAGCTACGCCATAACTAGCAGCAACATCAGCGCCTTGGTCAGACAATACAGTGAAAGGTAAGGTGCTCATCTCTTCTTTGCTGAGCGTGCCATCTGGCCGTTCTGGGCTAATAGCAATCAGCGTTGCACCCAAAGCGGTAATCTCGTTCATGCGCTGTTTAAGGGCATTCAATTGTAAATTGCAATAAGGGCACCAACTTCCGCGATAAAAGGTGAGTACCACTGGGCCTTTGCTTAAGCAGTCGCTCAGTGACACCTTATCATCCGCTGGCGAAGGCAGGGTAAACAGCGGCGCTTTTTCGCCTACCTTTAATGCTGACTCACCTTGCTGTAACGCTTTCGAGTTAGCTATTTCTTTGTCGACGCCAGCCATAAAGTCAGGGTTATTCTTTCTGCCTGCTTCAACTTTTGCTTGCGTTTGTGCTTTTAGAGATGTCATTGTTTTTTAATTGCTCCTGAGTTCGTGTGTGAGGATCATTACTTCCGCTTTAGTGAGCATTAGCGCTAAATCGGTACCTCACGTTACAGAGAAAGGGAGTATTCACGTTTGAGGCAAATAGCATGATTAAAAATATTGTACGTTATATACAAAGCATATTGGGGGCTTTAATCGCCATCTTTGTGTGCTTTGCCGTACTCGATTTCTTGTGGCTTGGCGTTATTGCCGACAGTTGGTATCAGAGCGAAATGGCCCCTTTGCTTAGAAGCCAATTTATTACCTGGCCTTGGCTTGTCTTTTACTTAATGTACGGGGGCGTGGTGTTCGTGTTGGCGGTTGTAGCTAACCGAGACAAATCACTACTTTACGCAGGTATTGATGGGGCACTTTTAGGTTTAGCAAGTTATGGCGCTTATAACCTAACGGCGTACAGCATTATTGAAGGCTTTACCTTGTTTATTATGACCATTGATTGGGCGTGGGGAACCTGCCTAACCAGCGCAAGCGCTATGGCTGGCTGGTTAGGGTTTCAGGCCTTTAAGGAAAAGAGTAGCGAATAATGCGTTTTAATACGCTTGCATACTGCTTCCAAAAACCGCCCGTGTTGTAGTGCATGCCGTGCTCTTTAAATACGGCTTGTACTTTAGGGGCCATTTCCCTATATCGTTTGGCGGGAATATCGGGAAATAAATGGTGTTCTATCTGAAAGCTTAAATGCCCTGTCAGAACGTGAAATAAATTACCCCCCTGAATATTTGAGGAGCCCAGCGCTTGACGATAGTACCACTGACCACGAGTTTCGTTTTTGCAGTCCTCTTCTTTAAAGGTTTCTACATCGCCGGTAAAGTGACCACAAAAGATGATGGTTGAAGTCCATAGATTGCGCAGCAAATTGGCAATAAGATTGCCCGACAACACCCACAAAAACAGCGGGCCAGCCAGCAAAGGGAAGAGTACATAATCTTTTACCAGCTGGCGCGCACCTTTACTGAAAAAGCGTTTTTTGAGTTCGCTGTGCGTAACTTGGTTTTTACGATTATCTTTTTTCTTACCAAAGAACACGCGCTCTGCGGCCATTTCGTGATACGACACCCCCCACTGAAACAATACACTTAGCACAATATAGGTGGCGAACTGCCATACGTTTTTTACTCGCCATCTAAAATCGTTGGACAAGCGAAGCAAGCCGTAGCCAAAGTCTCTATCTTTACCAATAATATTGGTGTAGGTGTGATGCTCGTAGTTGTGCACCCGATTCCAGCTTGCCCCATCACAGGCTATATCCCACTCGTAGCCCTTTGAGTTGATATGTTTGTCGTTCATCCAGTCGTATTGACCGTGCATCACGTTGTGGCCAATTTCCATGTTATCCAGTATTTTTGCTGTGGCTAAACTGAGTACGCCAACGACCCACAGTAGCGGCTGTATGAACCCCAGCATTATTAATATACGGCCACTCCATTCACAAATACGCTGAATGAGAATAATACGTCGAATATAGGCAGCATCTTCAGCGCCAATTTTGCCCTTCACTTCCGACTTAATTGCATCAAGCTGGGCTTCTAGCTTGTTGTAGTCGGGTTTACTTACGCTAGGCGAAGGGATGGTTGCTTGATGTAATTGCGCGTCACTTTGACTAGACGCTTCTTGCAATGTCTCCGTGTTTATTGAGACGCGAGTGTTCATAGTTGAATCTCCAAATCGGTTACGGCCTGCGATACACACAGCTGAATGAGTTGCTCGGCGCTATCGGAAAGCTCGCCAGTGCGGGTATCGCGCACTACACCACGCTTTTTCACACACTGGCACTGATGACAAATGCCCATACCGCAGCCATACGTTACAGGCTGTTTGGCTTGTTGAAGTTGTGAAAGCAGGGTTTCTTGATTGTTTACCGCTAAGGGTTGTCCGTTGTGAACTAAAGAAAAGGTTTCTTTTTCGCTCAGACTGCCTGTGGTCACAGTGGGCAGGGCAGCAAAATGTTCGCTGAGTAAGGGGGCCTCTGCCAGTTTCGCGACTTTCTGTACCTGTTCGTACATGGCATGAGGGCCGCACACCAACCAGTGAGCATGAGCAAAGTGCGAAAGATGAGCCTCAACCTGACCATCTTGTTGCCGAGTGAGCAATGCATAGGTAAAGCGATTGTCCCGTTTTTGAAGCGCTGATAATTGGCCGAGCAATACGTGTTCGTTAGGTTTGGCAAAATAAAGCAGGTGGACAGGCGCGCTGCTTAATTGTTTATTTTCAATGGCGTCTTCAAGCATGGCGATAAACGGCGTTATGCCAGAGCCACCGGCAACCATAAGTACGGGTTTACCGGTATTAGGTAATGTGAAGTTGCCCTTAGGGGCTGAAATATTCACCCAAGTAGTAGGCTTAGCTGAGGAAAGATAGGGGGTAAGTGCGCCTTCGTTACTCACCTTGGTGATAAGCCGAATTTTTTTCGTTTTGCGGTGAAAGCTTGCACCGCAAGCGACGGTAAATACACGGGTAGTTAGCCTACCATTCACTTCAATGGTTAGCGCAACATGTTGCCCTGCAATATGACTAGGCCACGCTTTCTCGGGTTTTAGAATAACTTCCAGCATGTCAGATCTTAGGTTTCTGACCGCTTCAATTTGTGCTCTGAAATAGCCATCTCGCCACGCAGGCCTAAATTGCTGCATAAGCACTTCCCAGTATCCCCTCCATGAACCGTGATGGAGAAAGCGATGCGCCAAATTATCGAGTAATAGTTTCAACGGAGACATCACACCTATAAATGTTTCGAACCAAACTTTTTAATAATAAAAAGGTAAATTAGTTTAAGCGTACAAGTGTACGCTCATTCAGCGCACAAGTGTAAGCTTAATTTTTCTCCCGTCAAGTGGATAGAAGAAAAAGTCGTACAACTTAGGGGAGGCGATAAGGAAAAGGGGCGCATTTCTCCAGACGGTAGAGGCGCTTAGCTTTTATTAATGGGTAAGGAACGTTTTAACCGTTGCGAGGCGGGGAGCGCGGGCATTAAGTTACATTCGTTACGCTTTATAATAAAAAAGAAAAATTCCGTATTTAAGAAAGTGTTCGCGAGCATTCATTTATAGGATATTGAACCTTCTGCTTTTTCGTGCAAAAGTTAACATCATTGTTGTGTGATATACGGAAATATGCCGTTTTGCATACAGGAATTTTTCCGCACACTAAGTTGTTATGCCCTCTTGGAAAACGAATGTCTTCGAAAAGCAATTTCATATTAATGGCTGAATACAATAAATGGATGAACGCATCTATCTATTCTGCTGCGTCGAATTTAAGCTCAGAGGAACTTGCCAAGGATAGAGGGGCTTTCTTTGGTTCTATCATTGGTACACTCAATCATATCTTGGTGGCAGATATAATTTGGCTTAAACGTTTTGCCACTCATTCTAAAACTTTTACTGCATTAGATTCGTTAGCATCGAAGCCTAAACCTGAAAAACTAGACTCACTTCTGTTCTCAGAACTCGCCCTGCTTAAACAAGAAAGGGTAAGTCTGGACAACACAATCTTGAATTTTGTTAATCAGCTTTCCGAGGGCATTTTAGCAAGTAACCTAAACTATCAAAATATGAGAGGCGTCTCGTATTCAAAATGCTTCGCACATCTACTGCTGCATTTCTTTAATCATCAAACTCATCATCGTGGACAGGTGTCTACACTGTTGTCACAACTTAGTGTAGATTTAGGCGTCACGGATTTGCTGGTTAAAATATCCAACGCGCAAAGGGCATAACAAGCCACTAAAGGCGCTCGCGCTGCTCGCTGGGACGCCAATACATGGGCTGCGTCACTTCGTTCCTAATTTTAGCCCATGTATTATCGCCCCTTAGTGGGGTGTTATGTGCCAAGTGGACAGTTATGAATCCAGTCTCTTTTTTAGAAAAGCTTCGCGAACAATATATTGCTACTGAAGATGACGACTTGCTTTTCACCAACAAAGAATGTGCTCTTGGTAGCACTATTTATCGGTTGAATTGCTGGAAGGATTTTCATGGCAAAGATAGCGTTGTTGTTTTTGAACTGAAGGAAAAAGGGTGGCTAATCTCTACGAGTACCTGTTTAGGCATTCGATACTCCGAAACACTAGGCCTTTTGCTTTTAAGTGAACAACAATTGTGGGATATAGGTATTCCCTAGCATGGCACCTAACAAAAAAATTAAGTCACTCACTCCGTTCGCTGGGACGCATACATACGGGGCGGCTTCGCCATTATGCCCCACATGCCTGCGCCCCTTATTTAAAAGTTAGCCACTTCAAGGATACATACGAGAAAGTTCATGGAATATTTAACCGATTGGAAGTTTTGGTCAGCATTTATAGCACTGATTGCTCTAGTGCTATCTCAGTTGCCGCCAATACATATTTTAATACGTCGTCCTAAACTTGAACTGGAGGCATATCAACGGATATTTATAAACCATAAAATTGGTAGTCCTAATTTACAATGCCATTTAATTATCAGAAATGCCGGTCGAGGTACCATTCGAATCAAAGGTATTCAGTGCTGTATAAAACGAGATGGGAAAGAAGTTATGTCTTTTCCAGCCCAAAATTACATTGTAAAGCCTAGTGAAAATCAATGGGTTTTGTTCACAGGCTTTGAACTTAATCCACTAGAAGAATGGTCACATACGCTACAATTTTTTAATTTCGCTGAGCGCGAAGACGAAAAGTTGTATCAACAGTCTGAAATCAATTTAAAAAACGAGATCGCTAGAATAATAGAAGAAAAAGGAGAGAAGTTTTTTGCAATTGCCAGCGATTCAGCGATAAAGCCATTTCTAGATATGTTTGAAAAGCACTTCTGCTGGCTACCCGGTGATTACTCAATGGAGATTTCGGTGATCACTAATAACCCAAAAGTAACAGCTATAGCATCTTACCGGTTCACACTTTTTGAGTCGCAATCAGAAACACTAAAAGAGCACAAATTGGGTTACCCAAGTGGCGCTGCAATTTATTGGGAGTCTCAGAACTATATAGGTCAATGGATAAATATCGAGGAAAAAAGCGGCTAACAAACCACTCAAGGCTCTCGCTTTGCTCGCTGGGACGCTAACACATGGGCTGCGTCACTTCGTTCCTAATTTTAGCCCATGTATTATCGCCCCTTAGTGGGGCGTTATACGACATGGTTAACTCAACCTTATGAACCAGCTTTCTAAGTTTCTTACAATTGTAGTAAGTACTCTTAGCTTAATCAGTTTTTGCCAACAGGTCTTTGATATAGGTTTGTCAGGCGTATTTGCCAACGTAGTTGAGTATTATCGCTTTGTCATCAACGAGGTTCTTGGAATATTTAGAATTACACTTCCACAATCCTTATTAGATTTATGGACGCTGTCTTTTCTTGGAGCTGCTGCATATGTCAAAAGCGATAATATAGAGGGTAGCCGCTTATTGCGTGACGTAGATACGAGAAAGTTTATTCGTCATTGGAAAATAATTTACTTTTTCTGTCTAGGAATCTCATTTTTTGGGCTAGGTATTTTGTTGACGATTATTTATCCATTAACATATGTAGATGAATTGCAGTCTGAGCCTGCAAATTTAATTAGGTCTTCAGCAAGAAATGTGATTTTTATAGTACTTGGTTTATTTGTGTTTTTTGTATTAAATGCATACGCGCCATCCCTGTGAATGCCGTATAACAAACACATTAAGCCGCTCGCAGGCTCGCTGGGACAGTAACACGTGGGCTCTGTCGCTTCGCTCGGATTTTAGCCCTCGCGTTACTGCCCCTTATGTGGGTGTTAGAATGCGTCAGCCTAAACTGCGCTTGGCTTAATACAAATATCAGTTCAACCGCCCTCACCTGTTGTTCCCAATATCGCCCTGGCTTTCGGTGGTTTTAACTTCGCCGCTTTAAATTCAAAGGTTGCGCAATAGGCGCTTTACCGCCAAGTTCTCATTTTCATCCATCAAGCACCATTGCACTTGGTATCTCAAATGGCGGCTTGCTTCAGTCAAATATCAAAAACATTTGTGCACAGTCGTTTTGCTTGTTTGTGTTAACAATCAATCGTATGCTGCCTTCAACAGTTTTTAAAAAGACCAAAGGAACTGGCTCTGCTTATAACAAGGCGCTTAAGACCACTCCCTTCGGTCGCTCGGACGCATTTACGCGGGGCGGCTTCGCCATTATGCCCCACGTAACTGCGCCGCTTAGCTTAATGTTAGGTGCTAAAGGTAACAATGATAAGACTTTTGTTTTCTCTACTTCTTTTTACTAGTCACCTTTGTGCAAGCGATGATCCCCAGAATTTTTGGCGTTTGAATATCTATGATAATAGTGGTCAACTTACCTCTAATGCTGTTATTAATCTTACTAAAACTCCAGCTAATGCGTGTTTAGATGGCAAATGGTTTCAAGTGAAGGTGCTAGAGTTTAACGCAATGGAAGCTGAAACTTTTCCTTTCACTAACCAACTTTCATATAGATTTGATGGCAACAAAATACTTTTAGGTAGAAATAATAGATGCGATTCCTATGCTCAATTAGCAGGAGAACTGAATGGCAATACTATATCTGGTAGTTATTTTTCGTTTGGCTTAGGTTGGTCAAAAGACCTCGGGACATTTAGCATGTCTAAGGTTGATATTTAGTCGCACCTAACAAACCAAGTAAGCGGGACAATAACACGTGGGCTCCCGTCACTTCGTTCCGTATATTAGCCCACGTATTATTGCCCCTTATTGGGGGGGGTAGTAGCCATATGAAAATGGAGACAGCAGTGGAAATAGATGAAGATAAAATCGATGAAGCGGCACTTGCTCTGTTTTACCTTACTCTTCATGACAAGTTTGGTAGGGCTTGGAAACAAATAGATTGGAGTATCACCGATCGGCTTTATGAAAAAGGATATATTCACGATCCTGTTGGCAAATCTAAGTCTGTTGTTTTAACTGAAGAAGGTCTTGCCAAATCAGAAGAACTTTTCAAAAAGTTATTCGTCAAAAGTGAGTGAGCGTTGTGCGCATTTTAGCTGTTACTCTAGGATGTATTAGCGTGGCAACTAACAAGCCAATAAACGCACTCACTGCGTTCGCTGGGACGCATACACGCGGGGCGGCTTCGCCATTATGCCCCACGTATCTGCGCCCCTTAGCTTAAAGTTATGTCCTAGGAGAAGAGATGGAACCCGATTTCTCTAAATACAACTTGGAAGAACTTCAAGAAATTAAAGAGGCCCTGGATAAAGATAAATATCCTGAAAAGTATTCACGGCTCTTAGACGCAATTGCAAAGCATCCTTCCTCACCTATTCAAGCCAAAACGCAAGAGTCAGATTATGCTTTGCGTTCTCTATTTAAAGAGTATAAAAAAGAAAAATATCACATCTGGAAACTTTTTCGCGGTGTGCTTGTAATGTTTATCTCATTTAGGGTTATGCAATATTTTGAGTGGTCTACAAATCAACAAATTGTAGGTGCAGTGATCATCTTAATTGCTTATGCTTCTATACTTATCGCGATCAATGAATACCAATTCAAAAAGTTCAAGGATGGTTTTGAGAAACGGACATAACGAAACGCTCAAGTCGCAACCCGCTCCGCGGGCAAGAGGTTCTCGTAGTGGCAAGGTCGTTCGCGTTGCTTTATATTTTTGTTGTACTCTTTTTCCAGCAATAGTTATCGTGCTTCTACAGAGCATTGCGGAGTACAGTGTCATTCTTAGCAATATCAGTTTCATTTTGTTCTGTTGTGCAAGTGTGTATGGTTTTGTCCTTCCAATATTTTCAGGCTACAAAATTGAGCGGGTTAAAAGTACACGCACCTAACAAAAAAATTAAGTCACTCACTTCGTTCGCTGGGACGCATACACGTGGGCTGCTTCGCATTATAGCCCACGCGTCTGCGCCCCTTATTTAAAAGTTATAAGCCAAAAGGAATTTGAATTTGCTCTTCGATTGGTTCAGCTCTGAAAAGCCAAATGTATACTTGGGTTCATTGGCTGTAGTTAATGACAGCAACCTATCTAAAATAGAGTCGTTCTTTTCTATAACTGGAAATTCACTACAGGATCATATGCGCAAAAAACTCGAAGAGATCTTTTGCCTCCATAGTATTTCCAACATTACTGAGCCCAAGAAATCTGACATTGCCTTGGATGTCGTTATAGTTACGCTGCATGGTGGCGAGGCTTTCACCGTAAACCTTGGAACGTCTGGCATACCAATATTTTGGCGCCCAAAAATCAAGTTGGTTTCGCGCCTATATAATATTAAACACGGCAAGACAGTTAAAACCTTCAGTGTTTCTAAATCTGTGACATGGCGCGAATTCATTGCAAAGCAATTTAGCCTCAAAGGACTATTCCGCTGGGGACCTCTTTACCATAATGAGGACATGGAAATCTTGCTTTATCAGGCATGCCTTGAGTTAATAGATAAAATGCGCAAGGCTATTTAAACAGTGGCTTATAACAAACAAATTATGTCACTCGCTGCCGCTCGCTGGGACGCAAACACGTGCGCGGCTTCGCCATTATTGCACACGTGTTTGCGCCCCATATTTGGAAGTTAAGTCTCACGGAGGAGTAATATGAAAAATTTATATCTCATTGTCTTTTTATGCCTAACAAGTAACTTTTCTTTTGCTAAAGATGATTACTTCAGTCTGCGTCAAGAGCTAAATCAGATGATGGAACTGGATCAAAGTACATTACACGGTAAAACTGATAGGGATTTCGAAAAACTTCGCGTAGAGCAAGCTAATAGAATCGAAGAAATTGTTACTGAATTTGGCTGGCCCACTGTCGATATGGTCGGAAAAGATGCTTCGCAGGCTGCATGGATAATTGTTCAACATGCCGACTACGACAAAGAGTTTCAGGACAGAATGCTTAAAATCATGCGCCCTTTAGCGTTAGAAGGAAAGATTGATCCTGCTAACTACGCATATCTTTATGATAGGACTCATCGCCCACAGCTTTACGGAACTCAAGGCAAATGTGATGGCACTGATTTCACACCATTTCCTATTCAGGACATTGAAGATATTGATAATAGAAGGCGTGAAATGAAAATGACTACAGCCCAAGCCTATTGGAATATGGCATCAGAGAGAATGTGTGGTCGTAAGTGAGACTTAACAACACGCTCAAGCCACTCCCTTCGGTCGCTGGGACGCCTATACGCGGGGCGGCTTCGCCATTATGCCCCACGTATCTGCGCCCCTTAGCTTAAAGTTATAACTCTAGGAGAGTTTTTTGAAACAGAGATTCAATAAACAGACTTTAATTCGTTGGAAGGTCTATATAGACCGTTCAAAAATGTATATTGGTTATATTCAGTTCTTACTTATCATATTTGTATTCATTAACTCCCTCGAAGACAACCCTGTTAGCCAGTTTGTTGTGAACCGTCCTCTGTTAGCAGTCCCTTTAATTCTAACTCTATTTGTAGTTTGCTCATTGATTCTTGGTTATTTGGATTCCAAGCTTGGATTTCGCGAAGAAGAAATAAGAAACCATGCCCATTCAAATCCGGTGTTACGTAAAATTCAACTATCCATAGATGAGCTTAGTGTTAAAGTAGATAAAATAGACAAAGACCGCGGCAATGGTAACAACGAGTTATAACAAACAACTGTAGTCGTGCGCTGGCGCTCACTGGGACAATAACACGTAGGCTCAGTCGCTCCGCTCCAATTTTAGCCTACGTGTTATTGCCCCTAAGTTGGGCGTTATATGCTTTTTGAGAAGCCATGAATCATATAGATGAATTGTATAGAGTTTTCCTAGGTAAAATCTTGAACGAAGTCGCACAAGAGTGTGATTCTTTCAAAGAAGTAACGAATGGCACTCTCGCGCATTTTGATGGGTTTCCTTACGAGTTTTGTTTAGTATCTTTTTTTGAGTGTGTTTGGGTTCGAGCTGCTCAATTAGGCCTTGACCTTCCAAGTGAATCTGATTTTCAAAAAGACTTTGATCAGTTTCGTCACTGTCTTATGCAACCATGGCCTATGGAAAAAATTCAAAAATGTGGCTTAACTTTTAAGCAAGTTGGAACTACAAAAATAAAGATAAAACAGAGGTTTAAAATAGAGCGCATATAACAAACACATTAAGTCGCTTCGCTGGGACAGTAACACGTGGGCTCTGTCGCTTCGCTCGGATTTTAGCCCACGTGTTACTGCCCCTTATGTGGGTGTTATAAGCCACAGGGAATTTGAGCTTGGCAATATTATTTATAAGTGTATTTGTTTGTACATTTTTATGGGTTGAACTTCATTACTATGTAATCAATCGGTACGGAAACAGAGCGGCCTTCGTTTTGTCGTTAGTAGGGTTGCTTTTGGGGTTTCTCTACTCATATTTTTCCTCATCATCAACGTACGCGCGAGAAACAAAGCAAATAGCCCTCATAAGCTTCAGCGTAATAGTATTTGTAGTTCCAATTATCGTATGTCATTTTTTAACGTGGCTTACTCGAAAAAATAGTCCCAATACACGTCATGTGATTTCTGCTTTATTAGCATTTATTAATTGTTTTCTATGGCCTTTTTTTGCTTTAGTTACCGGTTGCTACGTGCAATTAGATTGTATTTAATAGGGCTTATAACAAACGCATTAACACTCGCTGGGCTCGCTAGGGACAACAACACGTAGGCTCCCTGCGCTTCGCTTGGTATTGTAGCCTACGCATTTTTGCCCGTTATGCGGGTGTTAGAAGCCAAGGAGAATCATGGCTCGTCGTTCAGAGTTCAAGGGAATTGTAAGAAACTTTGCTCATATGCTAAATAACCGCAATAACGATCATCTTGGCTACTGGGCTATGGGACAACTATGCTTACTTGCAGAGCAAGAAAACATCTCTTCTGTCTCAATCAATCTGTTAGAAGTAGAATCTAACTGTGTTGAAAATAGCCTCGATCCAATTTCTAAAAGCATGCGCAAATTGCTTATTGAAATGCTGAATTCTCATAAAATTCCCTCATCATGGCTTAGGTCAGCCAATGTTACCTTTAGTTTTAATGAGCAATATCAAAAGCAGTATCACTATCGACGTTCAGCTCTAGGCTCACCTTACATTTTAACGTTGGAAGTCACTTCAGACTTAGGCAAGGTGTATAAACAAACATTTGGTGGTAATGTAAACCCACACGATCCTCGTAGGGAACAACGGCGTGCAGGCTTCTAACAAAAAAATTAAGTCACTCACTTCGTTCGCTGGGACGCATACACGTGGGCTGCTTCGCCATTATTGCACACGTGTTTGCGCCCCATATTTGGAAGTTATAAGACAAAGGAAACTCAGTGAACAAGGTTGTTATCAGTATCCTTTCAATATTACTCCTGCTAACCAACGTGTTTTGGTTTTATCAGAGTTTGGATAACGGTGTCTCTTTAACTTACATGGAAGCAAGCCTAGAAACCCAAACTAAAATATCGGAGCAACTGTTCGTTCTAACAAATGCGCAGCTCATAGGTAAAAGCGTCAACGAAGTTAATAATATTGTTCCACTGGATACTTATGGCTCTCGACCATTCATAAAAGATGATTGCTTATATTATGGTAGCGTATGCCTAATTGTTGGTACCAATGGCACTATTCAGGGTTTTAAGTAACATGTCTTATAACAAAAAAATTAAGCTCGCCCGCTGCGCGGACTGGGACGCAAACACGCAGGGCGGCTTCGCCATTATGCCCTACGTGCCTGCGCCCCTTATTTAAAAGTTATACGAAACCATAGTCATGCTTTACAAATATAGATCATTAGCTAATTTCAAAAACTTTGTAGACATAATCCTCAACAATCGGATATATGCAGCACCTTATTATGATCTCAACGATCCAATGGAGGGGCTATATACATATGACGAAGGGGCTATAAACGAGGAGATGGTTGAGAAAATAAAAGGCGAAAAGGGAAAGCTCAGAATATGTTCACTTTCTAGACGTGCTGACAGCACTCTGATGTGGTCACATTACGCTGATAGTCATAGAGGTGTAGTTCTAGGAATAGAAGTTAATAAAAAATATGAAGTAAGACCCGTAACATACGAAGGGCTTTCATATGTTAAGCATGCGACAAGGTTTGGCGGCCATGAAACAGCAAAGAATGTTTTGACCTGTAAGTTAGAACCTTGGGCTTACGAAGAGGAAGAGCGGGTATTCGTTTCAGACGGTCAATACGCTAGTGTAACAATCGAGGAAGTTGTACTTGGATCGAAAATGGACACTCGAACAAAAAGTTTAGTGAAGAAATTAGTAGCTAAGATAAATGCTCGTATTTTGGTTAGCGAAGCAAATGTTCAAACGATCGTATAACAAATCAATTAACTTCACGCCTGCGGCGTCGGACGCAGCAAAGCTGCGCCGGTTATTGAGGCGTTATGTGCTTTGGTCGTAAAAAGGATTTTAGATATGGAAGAAACACTTAACTCACTCACCAATCTTGTACTTACTATAAGCCTAATTGCCGTAGTCTCAGTATTTGTAGGCCATGTTTTTGTTAGAAAGGCTCTGCTGGCGAAAGGTAAATCGCATTCGAGTAGCAAGATTATTGGTAGCTCTGTAAGTGTATTGCTTTTATTAGTTTTTTCTTTCTTTTTCGTAATACCTAGGTAACTATTAAGTTACGTCAGCACATAACAAAAAAATCAAGTTCGCCCGCTGCGCGGGCTGGGACGCTAACACGCAGGGCGGCTTCGCCATTATGCCCTACGTGCCTGCGCACCTTATTCAAAAGTTATGTAACTCGGAGAATTCAACATGGAAAGTGATTTTATTGTAATAGGTGCTTTAATATTGGGTATTGTGATCGGAAGATTTTTTACCTCAAATATTAATTACCCTTCAAAACATCTTGAGAATAAAGTTGATGCAATTATCGATCATTTAGGTGTAGATTTTAAACCTTATAAAAACACACCTAAAGAAGTGCTTTCTGCGCTTGATAGCGGAGAAAGAGTTAAAGCTATTAAAATTTATCGACAATTTTCTGGTGTAAGTTTAAAGGAAGCATCGGAAGTAATTTCATATCTCGAAAATAATCGAACTAACGCTACATAACAAGGCCATTAAGTCGGATTCGTAACAGTTGGCTCGGTTCCGCTTCGCTTCACATTTTAGCCAACTGCTACTCACCGCTTATGGCGGTGTTATATGCTAATTGGTATTTAACTCATGGAAGAATATTTTGCTGGCCTAAGAAAAATTAAGCTTCGTTCTGACAACGTACATGCTGCTCGTTGGCCATGCTTTTATTTAGTATCAATAGGGATCTTTCTTGGCTTCTTGTTTCCGCCGTTGGGTTTTATTGCCCCACTATTCATCTATCTTTTTCTCTTTTTATTACTTCGATTGTCGTTATCAACCTGCCCACGTTGCAATAAGCGCTTTTATTCCTTGTTAAACATCATATTCAAGGGTAGTTTTTATTCAAAATCAGGAATGTGGGCTGTCTCGTGTAACTCATGTGGCTTAAAGTTAAGCGAGCTTCCGGAGGTTAACGAAATCGCCATCAGCTCCCACAAAGACGAGTGGTTTAAATGAACAACGCATATAACAACTCAATAAACTCACTCACTTCGTTCGCTGGGACGCATACACGCAGGGCGGCTTCGCCATTATGCCCTTCGCGCCTGCGCCCGTTATTAAAAAGTTATGTACTTAAGGAAACATGAACCTATTATTTGTTTGTTCAGAAAATCGTTTGCGTAGCCCAACCGGTGAAGAAGTCTTTTGTGAATATGAAGGAATCAACGCAATCGGGTGCGGCACAAATGCAGATGCCGAAACACCGCTTTCAGGCGACCTTATTGAATGGGCTGACGCCATCTTAGTTATGGAAAAGTCTCACAGAAACAAGGTCGCCAAAAAGTACAGAGATTTACTTAATGGTAAAAAATTGGCTTGCTTAGACATACCAGACAATTACGAGCGCATGCAGCCCGAACTCGTTCGCCTTTTAAAAAGTAAGGTTCCAAAGTTTGTGCGGTTGTAATTGGCACGCACATAACAAAAAAATTAAGTCACTCACTGCGTTCGCTGGGACGCATACACGTGGGCTGCTTCGCATTATAGCCCACGCGTATGCGCCCCTTATTTAAAAGTTATGTGCCATGAGAACATTCAGCGATAAAACAAGAAAGCTAATAATCGCAAGCATTACCGCACCTATTGCAATTGTCCCAGCGCTATTTATACCGCTCGTTATACATGATGTAGTCAATTCTCTATTTAATCTTGGTCAGTCAATATATTACAGTATGCTTGCAGCTATACCTGGTTGGGTAGTCGCACAGGTTTTGACGTTAGTTTTTGGGTTACCGCTTGTTATTTTTTTACAGCGTAGCAATAAATTCAGACTAGTTTATTTGTTGCCAATAAGTGCAATACCAGCTCTTCTGTTTTTTTCAATTAGTGGTTTTGGGTTAACAATCACCTTGATGTATATTTACTTTTCAGTTTGCGTAGCATATACATTCTGGTTCACTTATTGGAGGGTGAGCAATGGCACATAACAAAGCACTCAAGCACGCTCACTTCGTTCGCTGGGACAATTACTCGTTGGCGGCTGCGCCATTTTCGCCAACAAGTAATTGCCCCTTAGTTTAGTGTTATATGCCAGTGAAAAATTTTAAGTTTCAGCTGTTTTTAATTAGTTTGCTAGCTTTGGCCTCTTGCGCAAAGGAAACACGCGTAGAAGAACGATTAGTGTTTTGGAAAAGTGAACTATATAAAATTATTCCTACTGGTACTCCGCAAGAAGAAGCTTTAAATAAACTAAAAGAAATAGATTCAGAAGCATTCGTAAATTTGTTATCGGGAAATATTTCTTCTAAATTAGAAAACATAGAAGGCAATGGTATCCCCTGCAAAGATTGGGTTTTAGTGGCTACAACAGAAATCCAAGACAATGCTGTCATCAAACATTCAATCTCTAGTACGGGGCGTTGTTTATAGAATGGCATATAACAAAAAAATTAAGTCACTCACTGCGTTCGCTGGGACGCATACACGCGGGGCGGCTTAGCCATTATGCCCCACATGCCTGCGCCCCTTATTTAAAAGTTATGTGCCAAGGAGGTTATATTGAATTTTCCAGATGATACAGATGGTGACGTTTTAAGAAGTCTCGATGAATCTGGATTCGATTTTTCTAAGCCAACAACGATAGATTTCAATATCGACTTTGTCTCTTGGCCTCCTCATCCGGATGCAATTTCAAAGCTAAAAGAATTTGCTGGTGCAGTTGAAATTTACGAGCCTGACGAGGAATATAGCGGTTATGTCTTATTTAACATCCACCAAATTCTCTCTTATGAGTTGGTAATAGATACTCAGGAAAATGTTACCACTCTCATGGCCGAGTATGGCGGCGTTTGCGAATCTTGGGGTGTTTTTAGCTAATGGCACATAACAAAAAAATTAAGTCACTCACTTCGTTCGCTGGGACGCATACACACAGGGCGGCTTCGCCATTATGCCCTACGTGCCTGCGCCCCTTATTTAAAAGTTATAAGCCAAAGGAAATTATGAGATGGACTCTCTTTTTATCACGTATGCTGCATTAGCAATTTACTTTGCACTAAGCATAGCCATATCAGTTTTCTTGGCGAAACGAGATGATTTAGATAACGTACAAAAAGTTGCTCAAATCTTTCTCGCTTGGCTAATTCCTTATATAGCTGCAATTGCTCTTTGGCAATTTCACAAAAGCCAAGATCGCCCAATCAAGCCGCATTCTGAGTTTGGTGGTGGCCCTAGAGATAGTAGTAACGCTGGCTCGGATGGTAATCATTAACAATGGCTTATAACAAAAAAATTAAGTTCGCCCGCTGCGCGGGCTGGGACGCAAACATGTGGGCTGCTCACTTCGTTCGGATTTTAGCCCACATGCCTGCGCCCCTTATTTAAAAGTTAGGCGTCATTTACTTACAGCATTAAAATGTTGGTTCAGTTGTGACATTCCGCCATCAAGGTTATTTCTCTAGGCTGTCTTTACGGCTTACTTTTTTCGGTTGTTTCAACGGCTTTAGCAACGCGCTTTTCATCAACATCGCAACGCCAACATTCAACATCACCAGCTTTCTAAACTCGCTCTTTTATCCAGCAATGCCGTTAACATCTGGCTTTTCGCACAGGGTTGTTTTATCTTAAATTCAATAATTTAAACAAGCTGGCTAATTGGTTAGTGGTGGCAGCAAAGCTGCGTACTTTCAGTTGTACGCCTAACAAAACGCTCAAGCCACTCCCTCCGGTCGCTGGGACGCTAACATGTGGGCTGACTCACTTCGTTCGGATTTTAGCCCACATGCTAGCGCCCCTTAGCTTAAAGTTATGCCCTTGGATATCTATGCTCTTCGAATCATTAAATGAATCTCACGCAAGTAAATTGCTGGCGTTCGAGTTAGAAAACCGAAAGCACTTTGAGTCTTTTATCGAACCAAGGAGTGAAAGCTTTTATTCTCTTTCTGGTGTTCAAAAACACATAGTAGATCTTCAGAACCTTTCGGGAGAGTCATTCGTTCTTCTCGAAAATGGCGTTGTCCTTGCCCGGGCCAACATTAAGAACATTCAGTCCAAAGGAAGCGCAGAAATCGGTTATCGCGTTGGAAAAAGCGCAACAGGCAAAGGTATTGGCACTGCATGCGTCAAACATATTGTCAGCATTGCCAAAGAACTCGGCCTAAATTGTCTTTCCGCTTTTGTAATCAACAACAATCCAGCTTCAGAAAAAGTTTTGTTAAACAATGGATTTCATTTAGATTTATGTATACCAAATGGTTTCAAGCATCTGGGAAAATCATTTCATGGTTTTAAATATCTACGCGCAGTGGCATAACAAATCAATCAACCCACTCACTGCGTTCGCTGGGACGCAAACACGCAGGGCGGCTTCGCCATTATGCCCTACGCGTCTGCGCCCGTTATTGAAAAGTTATAAGACAAAGGAAACTCAGTGAACAAGGTTGTTATCAGTATCCTTTCAATATTACTCCTGCTAACCAACGTGTTTTGGTTTTATCAGAGTTTGGATAACGGTGTCTCTTTAACTTACATGGAAGCAAGCCTAGAAACCCAAACTAAAATATCGGAGCAACTGTTCGTTCTAACAAATGCGCAGCTCATAGGTAAAAGCGTCAACGAAGTCGATAATACTGTTCCACTGGATATTTATGGCTCTCGACCATTCATAAAAGGTGATTGCTTATATTATGGTAGCGTATGCCTAATTGTTGGCACCAATGGCACTATTCAGGGTTTTAAGTAACATGTCTTATAACAAAAAAATTAAGCTCGCCCGCTGCGCGGGCTGGGACACAAACACGCAGGGCGGCTTCGCCATTATGCCCTACGTGCCTGCGCCCCTTATTTAAAAGTTAGGTACTACAAGGAATGTGTTTTGAATAAAATCGCTATAATAACGGGTGCTAGTCGCGGTATTGGTGCGGCGACCGCCCAAGCACTTTCTGAGAGCGGCTATAAAGTTTGCATCAACTACTTGAGTAACAAGGATGCAGCAAATGAAGTATGTTCATCTATAGAAGCCAATGGCGGCGTAGCCATCAATTATCAAGCGGATGTTTCTGCTGAGTCAGAAGTGATAGATATGTTCGAGTTCGTAAACTCCGAATTAGGAACTGTTACACATTTGGTTAATAATGTCGGTATACTCTTTACTAAAACCGAATTCTCAAACATCAGCGTAGAACGCTTTAAAAACGTGTTAAACGCCAACGTTATTAGTGCCTTCCTTTGCTCCAGAGAATTTGTAAAACAAAGTTCAAATTATGGCGCAATCGTCAACGTTTCCTCTGCGGCATCACGCACTGGCGCTCCATTTGAATACGTCGACTACGCCTCTTCAAAAGGTGCAATGGATTCCTTTACAAAAGGATTGTCTTTAGAATTAGCCCCAAAAAATATTAGAGTAAACAGTGTTCGCCCAGGGTTCATCCATACCGACATCCATTCAGATGGTGGCGAACCAGATAGAGTCACTCGCCTCAGTCCTCAAATTCCAATGAACCGAGGCGGCACTGCCCAAGAAGTCGCAGATGCTATAGTTTGGCTGTTGTCAGACCAAGCATCCTATGTAACGGGTTCATTTATTGATATCGCGGGTGGAAAGTAGTACCTAACAATCTCATAAACTCGCTCGCAAGCTCGCTGGGACAAAAACACGTAGGCTCCCTGCGCTTCGCTTGGTATTTTAGCCTACGTACTTTTGCCCGTTATGCGGAGTGTTATACGCTTAAAGGTTGAAATGGAATTCCACACTGATATTTTGGGTAAAGAGAAGTTACTCACTGAAGTGGCAGAAATAATATCGTTCTTCACTTCAATTGGGATTAACTCCTGCCAAGTTATGCTAGGTTTCGGCTGGGGTATTAACTATTACCAGTCAAATGAATGGTCAAAAGAAGAAGTAAAACTCGACCTTCTACTCGCATTCATCGAAAAAATCGAAAATGCGACTTTGGGCGAAATTGGAAAAGATGATTTGCTTATTTGGGTTAGTAACACAGAATTTAAGCTGTGTAACGATGGCGACATCCATTTACTTTGCTCAAATGTAACAGAGGAACAAGAGCACTTTTTGAAGCGTTGGCAGCAAAAAGGATGGAACGCAGTCAAATTTTCTTCGTAGCCGAAACGCGTATAACAAACCACTCAAGTCGCTCGCAGGCTCGCTGGGACAGTAACACATGGGCTCTGTCGCTTCGCTCTGATTTTAGCCCATGTGTTACTGCCCCTTAGTGGGGTGTTATGTAGCACGATGAGAATTGAACTCCAAGAACTGAAAGAAGAAATGATTGCCCGTGGCGTGAACGAGTCAATCTATGCAATAGACACCCTTCCATCTTACGAAGGATTCTGTATTTATGATGCACGTAGTGAAATTGAAGTATTCTATTTTGAGCGCGGGAACCGCTTTGAACTACAACGTTTCAAGGATGTTCAAGAAGCAATAACATGCTTCAAGCAATTGGTTTTTAATGAGAAATAGGCTGTATTGGGCTGTGCAACATAACAACTCAATAAACTCACTCACTTCGTTCGCTGGGACGCATACACGCAGGGCGGCTTCGCCATTATGCCCTACGTGCCTGCGCCCGTTATTGAAAAGTTATAAGGCGTCAGCCTAAACTCCATTTGGCTTTATAAAAATCCTAGTACAACTACCTTCACCTTTTCTTTTTAGCATCGCTTTGGCTTGTGGTAGGTCTAAATCCGCCGCGTTCAATTCAAAGGTTGCGCATTAGGCGCTTTGTCGCCAAGTTGTTATTCGACGTCAACAAGCGCCAATGCGTTCGACAGTTCAAATGGCGGCTAGCTTCAATCAAATCAAAAACATCACTGCACAGTCGTTTCGCTTGTATGTCTTAACAATCAATCGTATGCTGGCATCAACAGTTTTTAAAAATACCAAAGGAACTGGCTATGCTTATAACAAACGACTATGGTGTCAACTCAAACATTAAGCCGCTTTTTCTTCCCATATTACACCATCTCTAACCATTGAGTTTAATATGACAACCATCTTCCTAACACAGGCAATGATGGCGACTTTTTTCGGCTTACCTGCGGCTACCAGCCTCTCATAAGTGGCTTTAAATTTAGCGTTGCATTGCATCGCTGACATCATTGCCATAAACAAAACGGTTCTAACTTGGTGTCGGCCACCTTGAGTAACTTGCTTACCTTTGTAGCGACCGCTTTCCTTGTTCATTGGTGCGACGCCAACAAGGGCGGCCACTTGTTTACTATTCATCATACCAAGCTCTGGTAAATAACTGATGAGAGCCGCAGCTGACACCTTTCCGATCCCTGGCATACTTTGAACCAGTTCACTTTTTGCTTGGTATTCTGGACAGCTTTCAATTAAGTAAGCTAATTCGCCATCCATCTTTTGAATTTGCTTTTTCAACACTGTGAGTATTGCCTTTATGCTTGATTGAACGGTTTTCGGCATAATTTGAAGACGATTTTTCTCACGGGTCTGCATCTCTAAAAGCTGATTTCTGCGGGCTACAGTGTCAGCCATCTTCTGAATGTTCTCGGGCTTTAGTGTCGACAAGGCAGGTTGAATTACCTAACTAAAATGCGCTATCAACGCCGCATCAAGTTTATCCGTTTTAGCTTTACGGCCAATGGCGCCAGCAAAGCGTTTAACATGAATAGGATTTACGACACTAAAAGGTAATTCTGCTTTAGCACAAGCACTCACAAAGGCCATTTCGTAGCGCCCTGTTGCTTCAATAACAATACGAACAATCGTTAATTTTCTTAACCTTTTTAATGCCTCACCAATCCCTTTCTTATCATTGCTCACTTTTAAGTATTCGCCCAACGGACGAATATGTATATCAAGAAAATCCTTACCTACATCTTCACCCACGTTTATGTTTTGCACTACTGATTTTTTCATAATAAGCTAACTCTGGTTTGCTAAATGCGAGCTCGAGGCCCAGTCGACTATTCGAGTATGTTGCTTGGAGCACTGTGCGGTGTTCTTGTTTGTTATCGGTCTCTCAATTGAGGAGCCTTCGCTAAATCGAACTGCCACACAGCCAACTTTGGTTGCAGCCAAAGTCTGGGCCTCACTTTACCCATCTTTGAAAAGGAAATATGGTGTATTTAGGGAAGAATTATCCATACAAAACACTAAAGGCGCTCGCGCTGCTCGCTGGGACGCTAACACATGGGCTGCGTCACTTCGTTCCTAATTTTAGCCCATGTGTTATCGCCCCTTAGTGGGGTGTTAGGCATATATTGATGATTAGAGCTACTTCAGCTTTCTTAGCCTTCATTGGCTTTTCCTCTTTCGCTACAGAAGACGTGCATCCACCTGTCTGGAGTCAAGACAAAACCGCCGTTGCCTTCTGCGAGAATAGTGACACCTCAGTTTGTTATGTTATTTGTAATGATAAAGTTGCAAATGTAAGTCCGGTAGAAAGAGCAAACCTCGGAAAAATTGGGCATTACAAATATGAGAAAATCGTAACTTATCCAATTAGCTGGGAATCAAATAATAAGTTTGGTTGTATGTTTTGGTTTAAAACTCACGCATGGGTTAATGGTCAACGTCATACCGTTAAGGAGCTCGTAGCAGTATCTGATGGTGTGTACAGTGGGAGATAAAATGCCTAACAAACAAATAATGGCCGACGCGCAAACAGCGCGCGCCGCATATTCGAAGCGTTAAGGCTCAATAATAAATCAGGATTCGAGATGGAAGAAAGTAAAGTATTCAAAAATATATGGAGATTCAACGCCATCGTCATTATGTTGGTTGGCGTCCTAGGCGTTGCTCTAGCTTTATTTGCTTGTATTATGATATTTAAAGAAATAACACGTGACCGCAGCGTAAGAAATATCGTCAATATAGAAGAGTCTCCAGCAAAAAAAGAGGAGTGGCAGCTCGGTGGTATTACAACCATTAGCGGATCTGACCTTTTTATGATTCCGCTTCATTCAGAACAAAGCTATTCTAGAGGTTCCTACAGTAAATCTGCATCCTCGACAAGGAACCATCTATTTATTGATGTTATCAACAATAAAAAGTATTGGTTATTTGGCAAAAATGATTATTTGATTACGCAAACTAATCAGCTACCAAATACAAGGTATGATGAGCAGTCTAAAGATACGAAAGCAATTCTTTACTATGTGGTTAAATCCGATACAAATAATGATAAGGCACTAACTTCTTCCGATTTACTTACTGTTGCAATATCAAAACCAAACGGTAAAGGTTATGTTGAACTACTAAAAGATATCGACTTTGTTAATGGGTACAAAACCGTCAACGAAAAGTCTGTGATAATAGTATTTCAAAGAGACAATATCGGTTATTCGGCAAACATTGATTTAGAGAGCTTGTCAATTTCAGGTGAGGAGCAACTTCCCAGTGTGCAGCCTTAACAAAACAATCAACCGGACTCCGCTAAGCGTGGTTCGCTTTGCTCACAATACCACGCTTAGCTCCGCTCGGTTATTGTGGCGTTATACGCTATGAGCATCAAGGATAGAAATGCAGCTTAAAAAACCTAAGTATCTTCTCATTACTCAAAAGTTAGGGCTTAAGTTACCACTAGTTTGGTGTGGTTCAGCGTTCTTAATCGGCGTGTTTACTCAAGAAATAGCAGCTGCAATCTTCATTTCATTTTCATCTTTTTTCTTAACTTGGCTTACTTGCAAACTTTCAGGCTTTTTCTTCAGCTTCCAAGAACACAGCGGCATTCTAAAAAACCATACTTACGACAACGTTATAAAAGCAATTTGGTTTATAACTCTGTTTTGCCTCGTAGTGAATTTCTTTAAATCTCTACTCATTAAAACAGGAAGTGAAGCATTCTTGGGCTGTGTATTTTCAATCGTTTATTATGCCTTTATGCTTTCTGCATCAAACCGCTGGGGTATGTACTTCGTTGAAAAACGCGTATAACAAAAAAATTAAGTCACTCACTGCGTTCGCTGGGACGCATACACGCGGGGCGGCTTCGCCATTATGCCCCACATGCCTGCGCCCCTTATTTAAAAGTTATATTCCTCGAGAAATTAATGGATAATATTGACTCTTTAAGAAAACAATACAAATTGGATATCGAATCACCATTTACTCTAAGTCTTCGTGGTGACAGTGTAACTTTTGACGCGCTAATCAAAGGTTTCGGAGCCCCAAATGGAATGATTATTTCTAAAAGTGGTCAATTGTTACAAAGCTATCGTGATGAAATTTCATCCCTTGGTTATGGATATTCAAGTTTCAACATTTTCGGTAATATCGGATTGGAAAGCTTTTATGAGCTTTTAGAAGACTGGGGTAAGATTGACTAAATTATTCACTCCTTTTTCTGAAACGGAATATAACAAATACATCAACCGGATGTTGGCAAGAGCAGCCATCACCGGTTATGTAAGGTGTTAGAAGTGCCAGAAGGATCTGCAAATGTCTTATTACAACTCAACTATTTTAAAGACCGCTGCAAAAGTTTCTTTTCTACATATTTCGTGGCTTGTTGCCTTAATTGGAATTCCGATTGTATTTTTTAGAGATGGCCTAGATTTAGTAGAGAAAGCACTATTGTTTAGTGGGTTATTGTTCTTTTTTTGGTTTGTATATTTACTTTTTTGCATTACATTTCATAGGCTAAGCATGCGAAATGAGCATAACAAGTTTGGCTATCTGGCAAAGGATGACCTCGAAAAAGGTAAAGAAGTTGGTACACATTTGGAGGGTTGGTAGCATGGCACTTCTAACAAAGCGCTTAAGCCACTCCCTTCGGTCGCTGGGACGCCTATACGCGGGGCGGCTTCGCCATTTTACCCCACGTATCTGCGCCCCTTAGCTTAAAGTTAGGCTTTCAGGAAAGTTATGAAGTATCTACAAGGGTTAGTATTTTTAATTGCTAGTTCAGCTAGCGTTTCAAATGCAGAAACAATATACGATGAATCTAGGGATAGAAATATCCCTATAGAGATTACACGCCCCAAAGTAGCTAAGAACTGTAAAGAAGAATCTAAATGCCCAGTTGCTCTGTTGAGTGCTGGCTATGGCGTGTCTCATTTAAAATACACATTTCTAGCTAATCAGCTTAATGACTTAGGTTACCTCGTTGTAGCTATTGGACATGAACTACCAAATGACCCACCATTATCGACGTCAGGAAATTTGTTTGAAACTCGAAGTGAAAACTGGCGTAGAGGCGCTCAAACTCTGGATTTTGTTAAGTCAATTTTGAGTAAACGTTTAGCTTATTATGACTTTGATAATTTGCTCTTAGTTGGCCACTCAAACGGTGGTGATATTTCTTCCTGGTTGGGGAATGAAAATAAGCCTTACATTAAATCATTAATTACTTTAGATCATAGGCGTGTTCCTTTGCCTAGAGATACAGATATAAAAGTATTGTCTATTCGGGCTAGCGACTTCCCAGCAGATCAAGGTGTTTTGCCTTCAGAATCAGCGCAAGGCAACATTTGCGTAGTTAAAATTCCAGATTCTCGACATAATGATATTTCGGATTACGGTCCCGACTGGTTAAAAGATAAAATTAATTTATTAGTTCGTGGTTACTTGCTTGAGCAGTCGTGTTCGGCGCTTAAGAAAGCCTAACAAAGCCATTAAGCATAAGGACACAAAAAGCTTGGCTTGTGCTCCTTCGTCGCTAAGTCTAGCCAAGCATTTTGTGCCGCTTATGGCGGCGTTATGTGCTAAAAAGGAAATAAATTGGCATCACCACCTTTAACAACAAGAGAATATGCTTACTTCAAAGTTTTCGGCGAAGGTAGCTGTGAACCTGTTACCAGCATACTTAACATAAAACCGTCTCAGTGTTGGTCAGAAGGTGACCTGGATAGCCGCAGAAATAAACCGAGACGATCAATGTTTTGGGCTCTTGAAAGTGGACTAGATGACCGTGAGCCAATTGAAAATCATATTTCTAAGTTGCTTGGTGCTTTAGAAGCGAAATCAAACGAATTAGCAAAGCTAAAAGATAAATATAAGATACTCATTCAATGTGTAGGTTACTTTCCTGCTTCTGAGCATGGGCTACACTTGCCGGCAAGTACCCTAAACACTTTAGCAAAGCTTAAATTAGCCATAGACTATGATTTTTATTTCGTAAGCGACTACGAGCATGAGTTAGATTGATGTTTTGGGGCGCACATAACAAACGCATTAACACTCAGTGCGCTCGCTAGGGCCAAAAATACGTAGGCTCCCTGCGCTTCGCTTGGTATTGTAGCCTACGTATTTTTGCCCGTTATGCGGGCGTTAGCCACTAAAAAGGATTTTTCATGGATACAGGTTTTCTAATACTTTCAATATCCTGCCTAAGCGGCTTTATATATTTAATCATTGGCTATCTGCTTACCTTTAAGCAAAAAGCGGATGTACTTAACGGTATCGACTTTTCTAAAATTGCCGACCTATCTGCTTTCTGCAAATACGCTGGCAATAGCTTTTTATTATCTGGTGTAGTACAAATCTTAGTTGGGCTGTTGGCTTACTTAGCTTATTTAAACCTTTTGCTGTTCGTAGCTATTTATGTTTTCTTCTCGGCATTGCCCATTGTTAATGTCGTCAGAACTATGCGCAAATTTCAAAAAAGTACTTCGTAAGTGAAACGCGGCTAACAAGCCAATCAACACACTCACTGCGTTCGCTGGGACGCATAAACGCGGGGCGGCTTCGCCATTATGCCCCACATGTCTGCGCCCGTTATTGGAAAGTTAGAAGGCGTCAACCTAAGCTGCGTTTGGCTTAATACAAATATCAGTTCAACCTCCCTCACCTGTTGTTCGCAACATCGCTCCGGCTTTAGGTGCTTTTAACTTCGCTGCATTAACTTCAAAGGTCGCGCAATAGGCGCTTTATCGCCAAGTTCTTAATTCAATTTAGCAAGCGCCATTGCACTTGGTAGCTCAAATGGCAGCTTGCTCCAGTCAAATCACCAAACATCACTGCACTGCTGTTTTACTTGTTTGTGTTAATAATCAATCGTATGCTGACTTAATCTGTTTTTAATAAGGCCAAAGGTACAGGCTCTGCTTCTAACAAAGCGCTTAAGTCACTCCCTTCGGTCGCTGGGACGCCTATACGCGGGGCGGCTTCGCCATTATGCCCCACGCGCCTGCGCCCCTTATTTAAAAGTTAGTTCTTCAAGGAAAGATTGATGTTTGACGAAAAATACATAATGACAGGCCTGATGACTATGGCCTTGATCGCTGCATGGCAAAAGCCGAGTTTGTTTAGAGAACATATCGTCAATAAAATAATGTTTTTGTCACTAGCCACATTAATCTTATTTGCTGTTTGGACATTGGCTTTAGATATTGCTTTTGGTGTATTACCATCGTCTCTAACTGAAGACCAAATCAAAGAAATAGAAAAGAACTTTAAAGCGATTTCGATTCCAATTTCTTGGTGGGTATTCGACGGGATTATGTACGTGTCTGTCTTCGTTTTAGATTGGCTTGCGAGCGTATCACTAGCTCATGAGAAAAAGAACTAACAAAACGCTGTTGGCACTCCCTTCGGTCGCTGGGACGCTAACACGTGGGCTGACTCACTTCGTTCGGATTTTAGCCCACGTGCTAGCGCCCCAAAGCTTAAAGTTAGAAGGCGTCAGCCTAAACTACTATTGGTTTAGCAAAAAAACAGCACAACTACCCTCACCTGTTTTTTTCAAACATCGTCCGAGCATTGGTGGCTTTAATGTCGCCGCTCTTACTTCAAAGGCTGCGCAATAGGCGCTTTACCGCCAAGTTCTTATTCGAGGCCAGCAAGCGCCATTGCACTTGGTAATTCATAGGGCGGCTTGCTTCAGTCAAATCAATACCATCACTGCGCTGCTGTTTTACTTGTTTGTGTTAATAATCAATCGTATGCTGACTTTATTAGTTTTTAAAAAGGCCAAGGGAACAGGCTCTGCTTCTAACAAAGCGCTCAAGTCACTCCCTTCGGTCGTTCGGACGCAGTTACGCGGGGCGGCTTCGCCATTATGCCCACGCAACTGCGCCGCTTAGCTTAAAGTTATAACTCAAGGACGGCTCAGTGAAATATAAGAACTTCAAGCCATTAGTTCATAATTTTACCCACTCGTTTGTGGGAGGTTGTAACTATCTTGATGGTAAATTTATATTCGAAGACCTTTTTGAGTTGGCTGGGAAACGCAAAGGAAGGAAAGTCATCGTTCAATGGCTCCCTCACACAGAACAGCAAGATCCCGAACTCTCAGATCGAGTTAAAGACTCTATAGATTTTTACTTAGATTGGCTGCCTGAAATGGCTTCAAATCTGGGTGTAGAAGTGGAAAAACTTACGGATTACCGGACAGAAGTATATGTGACACTTCTCAGAAGTATTTGCGTTAAGGCAATTGCTCATGATGACCGAGGTAACGAGTATTCATACATCATCAGAAATTGAGTTATAACAAACGCATTAACACTCGCTTCGCTTATGTGGACTCCCCATAGTCAACAACTATTTTTACCGTTCAAGATGTAATGCGTGCTTATGTACGAGTTCATAATGGGAAGCTATCCCGGCTCTATGATATTTACGCGAACTTGATGCCACATCTCGCTGGCGGGCTTTTATGCCCTGAGCGCAGCACTGGCTTACCAAGCTGATTTTTATCTTGTATGCCGCATTTAGTTGTTAACTTAAAACTAAACTAAGCAGATAATAGCTCTGCTTTGTAATCAGTTCCGTTGCGTAGCAACGAAAATGCTGTTCTAACTGTTTTGTTGGCCAGCGCTACAGCTGCACAACGTTTACCTCTCCGCTCTACTAGCCCTTTAATCCATTCATCTTTCTTCGTTCGCGAATCACGTTTAACCGCCTGGTTTACTGCTGACATCGCACCTGCGACCAAGTTAGCGCGCAATGACGAGTTCCGTATATTTTTACCTATAGACCCCAAACGCACTTTACCACCTGAAGAATGTTGTATTGGCGTTAAACCGATACACGCAGCAGCGTCTCGGGCTTTTTTGAAAACGCCTAACTCACAACAACCTAGCGCTATGTACAGGTTAACCGCATTTGTCGGGCCAACACCTTCTATCTTCATGAGATTTTTGCAAGCTTCTGATGCTCTGCTGGCTCTAGCTACACTCTTTTCGTAGTGTTTTACGAGCTCTATACTCTTGAGATATTGATGCCATGCCGTGTGTAATGCCTCTCTGAATATCGCGCTAAATCCATTTTCTGCATCTTCCAATATCGACTGTATTGCACTGTTCAACCCCGCATCTGTTGGTGACAACTTAATGTTGAACTCTAAAAGTAACGAACAGAGTTGATTCCCGTAAGCAACTTTATGCTTTACTGATAGTTGATGCATACGGACAAGTGATTGAAGCTCCTGCTGCTCCTTAGACTTCCCGCTAATAAAATTCACGTTACTAAGTTGTGATGCCTGTAAAACCGCTTCAGCATCGTTCTTATCAGTCTTTTGGTTTTGACGAATATTCGATACAAGCTTAGCTGATATTAAACGGGCATCATGCCCGTATTCACGCGCACATTGATACCAATAATTTGACGTCGCACACGCTTCAAAAACAACTGTCATTGGTTTTTGAGTGGCTAGCCAATTAGAAAAAGCAGTGGGCGTCATCGGCATATTACGAACTATCTTATTCGATTTGGCGACACAAACCTGGATCTCTTTTTTTGCTAAATCTACACCAGTGAGCATATTATACATAGATGGACTCCTATCTAACCTTTGTGTGTGACAACGTAAATGTTAGACCAACCTATTAGGTTGGGGAGTCCAATTATCTCGCTGGAAGTTAACAATACAAGGAGAGTCCGTTGCAAATTTTGCTATTCATTTTACTTTTGTGTTCATTTTCTGCTTCTGCGAATGTATTCGAAGATATGAGGTGTGGTTCATATGACGCTTCAAAATATCCGAATAAAACTGAATTTAAGGGAAGCACGGAGCGAGAGGTATCGGAAACTGGAGTAAATGAATTTTTTGACGAATTAGGGAAGACCGATTCATCACAAAGGCAGTGGGTATTTAAATTAGTTGATAGAACAACGGGAAAATACAAAAAATCTTTTCCTCGTCGTTCTCCAAACTCAGAAAATGATATTGCTATTGAGCATCAAATTATACAACCAGAAATCATCATTATCTTAGGTGATAAGATAATAACGGGCAGTAATAATGGAGAGTTTGGTGGGGAACTAATTTTAATTGATGAAAACGATAAAGTTACCCTAATTAAAGAAATGAATGTCGAAGACATTTATGAAATGCCATTCGGTTTAGTGGTTACATCTGGTTTAGCCCATATGTCATGGAATTACGGCGATATTCATTTAATAAACTCAAACTTTGAAATCGAGAAATTATATAGTTTAGTTGGTATGCCTAAGTCATCTTGGTTGCTAGATAACGGAGATTTACTCATTAATAGTTATCCAACAGGCTCACAGGTTTTGACTAAAAGTGGTTATTTGAAACGTGTGCAATGTATTGCTAACAAGCCACTAAAGCAGGACTCGTAACCGTTGGCTCGGTTCCGCTTCGCTACACATTTTAGCCAACAATTACTCGCCTCTTAGTGGGGCGTTAGGTGCTAAAGGTAACAATGATAAGACTTTTGTTTTCTCTACTTCTTTTTACTAGTCACCTTTGTGCAAGCGATGAGCCCCAGAATTTTTGGCGTTTGAATATCTATGATAATAGTGGTCAACTTACCTCTAATGCTGTTATTAATCTTACTAAAACCCCAGCTAATGCGTGTTTAGATGGCAAATGGTTTCAAGTAAAGGTGCTAGAGTTTGACGCAATGGAAGCTGAAACTTTTCCTTTCACTAACCAACTTTCATATAGATTTGATGGCAACAAAATACTTTTAGGTAGAAATAATAGATGCGATTCCTATGCTCAATTAGCAGGAGAACTGAATGGCAATACTATATCTGGTAATTATTTTTCGTTTGGCTTAGGTTGGTCAAAAGACCTCGGGACATTTAGCATGTCTAAGGTTGATATCTAGTCGCACCTAACAAATCAAGTAAGCGGGACAATAACACGTGGGCTCCCGTCACTTCGTTCCGTATATTAGCCCACGTATTATTGCCCCTTATTGGGGGGGGGTATGTGCCATGAGTAACAGAAAGTTTAGTCTCCAGTTTAGAGTCTTACTTATGCTTCTAGTCATTTTAGTAACAATGGTAACCTTATGGAATGCGTACAGTTGGCTTCATGTTGGTAACTTGGTGTGGTGGAAGTATTTTCAAGTATTTACTGGGCCTTTTGTTATTTATGCTTTCAGTGTGGCGAGTATCACTGGAAATGAGCCAAGTTGGTTATCAAAAAACAAGGAAAGCAAAGTTTGAAGGTATTTTATGCTCTTAAATAAACTTAACGCATTAGCGGCAAGGGCACATAACAAAAAAATTATGTCGCCCGCAGGCGGGCTGGGACACAAACAGCCAGACGGCTTCGCCATTATCGCCTGCCTGTTTGTGCCCCATATTTAAGTGTTAGTTGCTAAAGGAGTTTTGCATGGCAGTCGAATATATTACTGCATTTAAAGATGTCTGCTTATCAATAGCAGCAATTACGACTGCATTCGTTGCGATTAGTGGTTTAAAAAGCTGGCGAAAAGAACTTCGTGGTAAAGCTGACTTTGAAGTCGCTAGGGGTTTAATTCGTGCCACTTACAAATTACGTGATGAACTGACTTATAGTCGCTCTCCTTTCACAAGTGCGAATGAATTCCCTGAAGGCTACGATCCTTTAAATAAAACACCGGAAAAAGAAGCTGAAGCTTGGGCATATATCTTTACTAATCGTTGGAAACCAATTTCCGATGCTGTTCAAGAATTTGAAGCTCAAACACTTGAAGCTGAAGCTTTATGGAGTAAAAGCATCAAAGATATAGCGTTTGAACTTAGGCGTTGCTCTCGAACTCTTCGAGTTGCTATGGAAGCAATGGTTTCTAATACGGCTAGTGATAATGAAGATTTTAAGTCCGACAGTGAATTTGGTGAAAAAATAAAATCAGAAATTTGGCAGGGCTGGGGCGGAAGTAAAGGTAATGATGAACTTGGTGATAAAATTTTAACCGCTGTAGAAAATATTGAAAAAGAGTTAAGACCACATTTAAAACGCAACTAACAAGGCATTTAAACGGAACTAAAACAGTGGGCTACGTTCCGCTTCGCTACACAGTATAA
This sequence comes from Alteromonas australica, assembly GCF_000730385.1. NCBI lineage: Bacteria > Pseudomonadati > Pseudomonadota > Gammaproteobacteria > Alteromonadales > Alteromonadaceae > Alteromonas > Alteromonas australica. The sequence goes on from NZ_CP008849.1 coordinate 1,311,147, forward strand.
CCCACAATTTTAGTCCGCTTAATGCGGCGTTATACACCTAATCGTACCATTGTATTTTATTCAATCTAGGAGATATATGGATAAGCGTTATCAAGTTTTTGTAAGTTCTACTTACGCTGATCTTCAAGAAGAAAGGCAAAGTGTTTTGCAGACCTTAATGGAGATGGATTGTATACCAGCAGGAATGGAATTATTTCCTGCTGCAGACGAGGAACAGTGGGAGTTTATAAAAAGAATAATAGATGATTGTGACTATTATTTACTCATCATTGGCGGGCGATATGGATCAACTGCACATGATGGACTCAGTTATACCGAAAAAGAATTTGATTATGCGGTAAGCAAAGGTATTAAAGTAATTGCCTTATTACATAAATCTCCAGATGACTTACCTCGCTCTAAATCAGAGCTTGAAGAGGAAAATTATCAAAAGTTACAAAATTTTAGAGAAAAAGTGAGTGATGGACGTTTAGTAAGGTTCTGGAATGATGCTTCTCAATTGCCTGGGGAAGTATCTCTCAGTCTAAATAAGACTATGAGGTTATTCCCTGCAGTTGGTTGGGTTAGAGGTGATTCTGCAGCCTCCCCTGAATTGCTTCTTGAGATAAACGAGTTACGTAAACGCAATGATGAATTGCAAATACAACTTAATGAAACTCAAGACTCTCAACCACTAATTCCAAGAGAAGAGCTTGCCGATTGGGATAGTTCTATTGATATAAGTGGAACTTACAGTCTTTATGCAAGGAGAAGGGGCCAAAATACGCAGTACTGTAATTGGAAAAACACAGTTACATGGAGTGAAATTTTCGGAGCAATTTCTCCATTCTTAGCTGATAAAGCTTTTGATAGTGATGTGAATCGGTTTATTGCGGAGCAGTTTAGTAAAGTTGATTGTAATAATGTGAGTTTGTCTGCTCTAGTTATAGAAACTCAGGATTTATATACAATAAGAATTCAATTTTTAGCTCTAGGGTTGATTGAGATTGATAATGAGCATCCACAAGCTCAATGGTATTTAACTGAGCTAGGAATGCAGACAATGCTTAAATACAGAGTTGTCAATAAAGGTGTATAACACATATGAGCCTCTGATAAGTCAATAGGTACTAGGGATCTTTTGATCACTTTTTCAAGATCAATCCAAATCTCTGAGCTAAGCCGTATACTTCATCTGTCATATTGGCTGTTAAGTGATCGCTTACAGCAAACACATATAGAGGCTCTCTTATGTGATCTCATCACAGCCTGTTGTTTCATCATCCCTGATGATAACAGGGGCACTAGACATTCATCGGTTAACCCAGTGTAACGCAGCTCAGATAAACCTAGGCTCAACCCAGTTTTGCATGCGGTTGTTACTATGCGAGCATAGTAAACGCATAGAAAAGTTGTAGAAATTATCAACGAAATAGTAGTAAGCTATTGAAATTAATAAGATATGGATATTTTGGGCAATGACTTTTATCGGTTGTTACAATGAAGTCTGCGAATTAAGCTGTTAGGCTCTCGAACTCTCCAAGGATAGATTATGGAAGATAAAAAAAACTACTCCTCTGACTCACCAGTAAACGAGAAAAATCAGGACAGATTTTCTCGCTGGAAGTTTTCTGAAAGAATCGCCCAAGTGATATCTAGGCGAAGTGATCCAAGTAGCATTGTTATTGGGCTTTATGGAATATGGGGCGACGGTAAAACATCTGTACTCAACTTTATCGAAAGATCACTTCAAGCTGATGAAAACGTAATATGTATAAAATTCAATCCTTGGCGGTTCGGAACAGAGGATGAATTATTAACTGGATTCTTTTTTGATATAGCTGAAGCACTAGATGCAGAACTTATAAAGACAGGAGACAAACTTAAGGATTTTCTCAAAAAAGCAGCACCAGGTGCTGGCGCAATTATGGGAGCAAAGGGAGCAGGAGATGCTGTAGGTTCATTTATTTTAGGCCCAGATATAAATGAGCTAAAGAAGAGAATAGAGCGTGAGTTAGAGTCAGCAAAAAAACGAGTGCTAATTTTAATCGATGATGTAGATAGATTAGAGAAAACAGAAATTCACGCTCTATTTAGATTGGTGAAATTAACTGCAGATTTTAAATATACATCTTATATATTAGCGTTTGATAAAGATGTTGTAGCCTCATCTCTACAGGATCGCTACTCTAGCTCTGCAGGCGACGCAGGTGAGGCATTCCTAGAGAAGATAATTCAGGTACCGCTGCACTTGCCTACCGTTGAAAAACAAGTATTGCGAGAGTTTTGTTTCGAGGGTGTAGATGAAGCAATAAACATTGCAGAAATTTCAATATCACAACAGCAAGTCCAAGAGTTTGTTCGAGACTTTAGTGGCGCATTTGATGATTGCTTAACCACGCCTAGAAAAGCCAAGCTGTACGGGAACACCTTAATGTTTTCTCTACCGATTCTGCAAGGAGAGGTAAACCCGGTAGATCTAATGCTTTTAGAGGGAATAAGAGTGTTTTGTCCTTCGCTATATGAAGTGCTTAGAGTAAATAAAGCTTTGTTTACTGGCACTTTTCGAGACAGCCAATACTCGAATAAGGATAAAGAAAAAGGTCATATCAAAAATTTAATAGACGGTGCACTTAGCTCTGGTAGAAACATTAACAAGGAAGGTTTCATTGATTTATTGAAAAGCATGTTTCCTAAACTTCAATCTGTTTACGGAAATATGAGCTATGGTTCAGACTGGTATGAAAAATGGAATAAAGGACAGAGAATTTGTTCTGACAATTATTACTCCAGATACTTTACCTATGCTATCCCAAGAGGTGATATTTCTGATAAAGCAATTCAGGAGTTAACTGATGATAGTGAAAAATGGGAAAAAACGTTCGATTTCGAAACCAACCCATTGAATCAAGTGTTAAACACTGCAACAGCCGAAACCTTGATTAAGAAGCTGAGACATAAAGCAGGTGAAATAAGCCCCGATGCTTCAATTGCTTTGGCTGTGGCTCTAGCTCAGAAGTGTGATGAATTTCCTAATCCTGAAGTTTTATATAACTGGTCTGTTCCTTTTTCTCAAGCGGCCATCCTTGTTAGCGATTTAATACAGAACTTAGATAAAAAAGCTCGAACAGATTTAGCAAAAACCTGTATTGATTCAGCACCTGTACTGGATTTTAAACTTGAAATATTTAGATGGCTAAAAAGAGAAGAGGAAGACAAGCCTGAAAAAGATGCTTTTTCTGAGTCCTGCATAGATGAAATTGGTAAGCACTTGGGATGCGTCGTTTCTAAGATACTTGAGGATAATAATGATGTAACCACATTAGCATCCAAGTCCATACCTACAATTTTCTATACATTGAATAAATTTGTTAGGAGTGACTATGTTAATGAATATGTGGCTAAATCAATATCAATAGAAGCTGAAACGCTTATCAGAATACTTGATTCATATGTTCCAACTGCGTGGGGGATGGAATCTGGCATCTCTCATAAGTCAGATTTCGAACGGGATCAATACAACAGCTTAACAAGTCAGTTAGACGCCTCAATAATAATGGATGCTATTCAAACCCACTTCCCTCAAGCAGTTAATAATTCTGATGATTTTCCAAGGATATACGATGAAGATGCAGAAAAAGGTGATATGTTTTTGAAGCAATTTGTTTGGCTACATCAATACGTATTAAATGAATCAGAGAAAAAAGGGGAGTCTGATGAAGGTGAATCACAAGCCTAACAAGGCAAATGTTCGGACTTGTAAAAGCTCCGGCTTCGCCTCCACTTTTACAAGCCGCACATTGCGGCGTTATGTTCTTAGAGGAAATTTATGGAACTGAAGGATTTTGTTCAAGAAAGTTTGCTTTCCATTATTGATGCGGTTCACGACGCTCAAGACAAGGCAATGGAAAAAGGCGCAATAATTAATCCAGGTGGCCTTACAAGAGGAACTCAGAACTTAGAGGCTAACTCTGTCTGGGATAACACAACTAATAATTATGCGAGAAATGTAAATTTTGACATTGCAATTACTGCAGAGGATCAAGCAAAAGGCGGTGCAAAAATCAAAGTTTTATCAGGTTTACTCGGTGGTGATGTTGGCGGAGAGAAATCTTCCAAGAACTCTATAGCAAGCAGAATACAGTTTAATGTGCCTATTTTACTCCCATCAATAAACGTCGAAGATGATGAGGCTAGAGCCAAGTCCATTGTTGTAAGCAAGAGAAAACGAACATAACAAACCAAGTCAGTGGGACACTAACACGTAGGTTCCCGTTACTTCGTTCCGTATTATAGCCTACTCGTTATGCCCCTGTTTGAGGCGTTATGTGTCAATCTCAATCAAACTAAGGAGTATTAAATGGAATTAGAAATAACATGGAAACGAGCCACTCGGATTTGGTGGTCATATATTTGGCGGAACATCATAGCAATTATTGGAGCTGTTATTATTGGCGCTATTGCCGGTGGTGTTTTAGGTTTTATTCTAGGTATGCTTGGTGCCTCTACAGATACGATTAAGTTAATTGTTCAACCCATTGGCTTCTTAATCGGCCTAGGAATTTCAATCATTCCATTTAAGCTTATTCTTGGTAAAAACTTTGGTGAGTTCCGCTTGGTTCTAATGAGTACTAGCGAAGAGTCCAACACATAACAAGGGTTTTCAAGGCGGACACAAAAAGCTGGCTGTTCGCTTCGCTCAGTATAGCCAGCTTTCTTTAGCCGCTTAAAACAGCGTTATGCACCATGGAGAATTAAATGAACTTAAGCGGTGAGTGTTTTTGTGGTGAAATTAAATACGAAATAAACGGTAAACTTCTTGATGCTAGATCATGCCACTGTTCTCGCTGTAGGAAAGCTTTTAGTTCTCAAGCATCAGCATACGCGCTCGTAGATCCCTCTGAATTTCAATGGGTTTCTGGTGCGGAGTTTTTGACTTCTTATGTTGGTGAACACGGTTTCGGTTTACAGTTTTGCAAGAAATGTGGTTCTACTTTATGTGGTGTTTACCAAGATGAAGTTCACGGAGTAACGTTGGGTTGTCTTAACGAAGACCCAGAAATAGAAATTGGACGCCACATTTTTGTGGGCTCCAAAGCAAGTTGGGAAGTAATTCCAGAGGGCGTTCCACAATATGAGGAGCATCCACCTGAAAATGCATAACAAGCACATTAAAAATCGCCCACAAAAAACGTGAGCTGTACTCGCTACCGCTCGCCTTTTATGCGGGCCGTTAGCCTCCAAGGAAGTTATGAGTAAACGTCCAAAAATAGGTGACATAGTTGAGATCCCGTTATCAGAGAATGGAACTGGGTATGCGCAATATACGCATAAACATAAGCAATACGGTGCTTTATTACGCGTCTTTCAAGTTCGTGAAAAAGTAGATGATCTTGCAGCGTTATTGAATGTGCCCCATCAATTCACGACGTTCTTTCCACTCGGCGCAGCGGTGAATAGAGAAATAGTAAGCATTGCTGGTAATTTGCCAGTGCAAGAAAAATTTAAAACGTTTCCTACCTTGTTTGCATGACCAACAATTGATTTCTTCTTGCGACTAAATCACTCATAGCCTGCATCGCTTCTGGCTTTAGCTAAGAGAGATTGGGTTGAATGGCTTCACCATAATGCGCAATTAATTGCGCATCGAGCTTATCAGTTTTTGCTCGCTGGCCTAACGCTCCGGCAAAGCGTTTTACGTGGATAGGATTCGCAATAACAAAGGGTAAATTAGCGCTTGCACATGCCATGATAAAAGGCATTTCAAGACGACCAGTGGCCTCTATAACGATACGACCGGGTGAATATTTCTTGATTGTTTTAACGGCTTCTTTAATGCCTTTTTCATCATTATTGACGGTGAAATATATGTCGAGTGGACGGATATAAATATCCAACTGAAACTTACCCGTATCAACACCGACGCTAACGTTTTGCTTTGTTTTTGTATTCATACTAAGCTAACTCTTGCTTGCATAATGCGGTCCGGCGACCGGTGCAATCGAGACCCAGTAGACTATTCGAGTGTGGAGCTTGGAGTCCTTTGTGGTGTTCTTTCTTGTTATCGGTCTCTCAACTGAGGAGCCATCGCTCAATCGAACTACCACAAAAGAAAGCTTTAGTTGCTACTAAAGCCTGGGTCTCACTTTACCTCACACTGATTAAAATCAGGATGATTTACATGAGTTATTATCCATACACGCACCTCAACTACGACAATGTTTGTTGTCATGGTTTTGGCAAACAACGCAAAAAGCCATGCCAACACATTGCGTGTTAGGCGGGCGTTATACCAAGGAGGGACTCTACGTGACAGAAGAAAATATCAAAAAAATTGTTAAGCGATACAAACTTCTTTCATCATTTTGGCTGTTTGTTTTTTTAATTATTGTTTTATTGGCTAACTGGGCACTGATAGATTCAAATATTCGTAATCACTCAGAACTAGGTCTTGATTACCATTCAAGTCAGGATGGCTTTATTTGGGGGGCTATCATTGTTGGCTTAAATGTAGTTTTGCAGTTATTTTTCTACTCTCTAGAAAAAATCCTGCTCTTTTTGCAACAAGAAAGCAGTTCTTCGAATTAAGTTGTGTATAACAAAAAATGAAGTTCGCCCGCTGTGCGGGCTGGGACGCGTACACGCGGGGTGGCTTCGCCATTATGTCCCACGCATCTGCGCCCCTTAGCTTAAAGTTATGCACCGACGGAACAATGAGTAATATTCGATTTGAAGATGGGCGAGAGCATAGGTTTACAATGAGCAAACCTACAGAAGCTGACCCGGTTTTGATTGCTTGTCCTAAATGCTCAAGTAAAGCTGTAGTTATTCCTCTCGGGGAAGATAAAGTCCGAGCATCTTGTGTTGAATGTGGATATACCATGGATAAATCATCAAAAAACAGAATTGCACTATTCAAGGCCATAGATGAGCTTAAAGCAAAGGCATAACAAACGCAGGTTGTTGGAACGCCTTTCCGCTTCTTTATCGCTCCAAACCAGCCGCAACTGCGGGCGTTAAACCCACGAGAAAGGAATCACGATGTTTCACAAATTATTATCTATATGTCTAATACTGCTTAGCCATGGGGTCTCGGCCGATGAACTGATCCCAACCAAATCTGGAATGTACGATGTCGGAGGCTTTAGTCTCTATTTGGAATGCTATGAAAACGACAAACCAAAATTAATACTTGAACAAGGGTTCGGTCGTTCTGGCTCTGATGGGGTCTGGTTGAATAATATTAAAGAACTCAAAGGCCACTATAGTATCTGTCTGTATGATCGTTCTGGTTTGGGTAAAAGCGAAAAAGGGCCAGTTCCTTTTACCATTAACGATAACGCTAAACGCCTTCGTGCTCTTTTATCTGCTGCAAACATACATCCGCCATACTATTTTGCCGGAGGCTCTTACGCCTCGTATATTATTACTGCTTACAATAACCTTTACCCAGATGAAGTATTGGGTGCTGTGTTTATCGCTCCTCCTACTCTTGGGTACTTTTACACAATGGGAACTCGTTGGCCTCAAGGTTTTGAAACCGATAACGAAGCGTTGAAACGTTATATGGAATTTGAACAAAGTGTTTTAAACCCAATGTTCGAACGTGTGCCGGAAAATGTCGATCATATGAAAAGCTACCAACAACTATCAGGCTCCAATGATTTTGACGCTAAGCCCATTATCGTCATTCGCTCAAAACAAACTGAAGAGCCCTACGATCCTCCTTTTGTTCCTAACGTCATTGCGGAAAAAATGGAATCATTAGAACAGGGTGCAGAAGACTATTTCAACTCACTTTCAGCTGATGTCGAAATCATCTATTCGGAATTAGAAAAGCACCATTTACATATTTCAGATCCAGAACTAGTCGTATCAAAAATACAGGCGTTGGCAAAGTAGTAGGGTTTAACAAACCAAGAAAGCTGGGCATTACAGGTGGGCATCTGTCACTTCTTTCCTATTTTAGCCCATGGGTTGCTACACATTAAACAAGGCGTTACGTCGCCAATCGTTTGAAACCAATGTTGTGAACGATATTGATTGTTAAAACGACATAGTAAGAGGTTATATATTTTGGCTGATAACGTAATACATTGGGTTGGATTTACAATTCAAACAATCGGTTTATTGCTGGTTACGATCGAGCTTTATTTACCGAAGCTGTCGGAAAGCGTCAAAGTCTTCTTTGAAAGAATTCAGTTTCAATTCGTACGTAGACCGGGAACGAGACAAGACTGGAATTGGATAGCTACAGGTTCTTATATTTTCGTTTGGGTTATCTCTGTCGCTGTAGTCTCAATCTGGGAACCCTCGATGAGCTTTATCGCAAACATAGCATTTACGATATTTACCGTATTTCTCTGGCTGATTATCTATATTAGTAAAATATTCGTAAGACTTGGAGTTGTTCTTGGTAGAGGAAATGCTATTGGGGGCGTTGGTCTGGTTTTGGCCTTAATCGGTTTTACGATAGAGGTATCGAAAATGGTTATTGCGTAACAACGTAGAAAAGCGACATATCAATAACAGCCAGTAAATTACGCCAAAAAACGGGGCGGCTTTGCGATTATGCCCCACGTATCCACCCCGCTTAGCTCAACGTTAGTTCGCACTTAGATTTCACATAAATGGCAAAATTTAATCGATGAAAGTAGTAGCAATAAGCGGTATATCTGGATGCGGAAAAACGTCACTCGTTAAAACGTTATCTCATTCTCTGTCGTGCCCCTCCGTTCTCTTCGACGATTTTGTAGATGATCAGACTTATCCAAAAGACATCAAAAAATGGGTGACTAACGGTGCAAATGTCTTAGATGTTGAAACGCCTCGAATGGATAAAGCATTACTGGAATTGGTATCTCGTTCTGAAGCTGAATACATTTTTGTAGAAGAACCGTTTGGAAAATGCAGGGAACCTATTTCCGCGCTAATAGACAAAGTTGTACTGCTGGATATGCCTTTAGAAATCTGCCTTTCTCGCGTTATTCAGAGAAATATAGCGCAATCAGGTTTAGACTCAAGTGAGAATATAAAACAGTATCTGGTCAAATATAATGAGTTTTTAAGGGATGCTTATATTAAGACAAACATGCAAACACGGGGCACAAGCGATTTAATCCTCAATAAAGTGCAATCCGTTGAGGCATTAGAGGAAAGTGTCATCCAGTGGCTCAGGGCAGGTGCGAACTATCAAACGTTTTAAGTGCCGCAATATTTGCGCCAACCCCTATCAAAATTCCTTCAAATTCGGTACTATCCGCGGTCTTAAATTTTTAACGAAATAAGCGGACTATGTTTGAAATAAACCCCGTTACGAATGCGATAAAAGATATCCGCGAGCGCACCGATGCGCTTAGGGGGTATCTTTGACTTTGATGCAAAGTCAGAGCGTTTAGAAGAAGTTAGCCGAGAATTAGAAAGCCCTGACGTTTGGAACGAGCCAGACAGAGCGCAGGCGCTTGGCAAAGAGAAAGTAGCCCTAGAGCAGATTGTTGAAACGATCCATAAGCTCGACCAAGGCACAGAAGACGTTGAAGGTCTTGTGGAGTTGGCGGTAGAGGCTGAAGACGAAGACACATTCGTTGAGGCCCAAAGTGAACTTGAAGGCTTAATTGAGCAACTAGAAGTGCTTGAGTTTCGCCGTATGTTTTCTGGCCCCAATGATGAAAACGACTGCTATATTGATATTCAGTCGGGTTCTGGCGGAACAGAGGCGCAAGATTGGGCAAACATGCTGTTACGTATGTATTTGCGTTGGGGCGAAGCCCACGGCTTTAAAACCGAACTGATTGAAGTATCAGACGGTGATGTGGCCGGTATAAAAAGTGCGACGCTTCGTATGCAAGGTGAGTATGCGTTTGGTTGGTTACGTACAGAAACCGGCGTTCACCGCCTTGTGCGTAAGTCGCCGTTTGACTCGGGTAACCGCCGTCATACGTCGTTCTCATCGGCGTTTGTATACCCTGAAATCGACGACGACATTGATATTGACATTAACCCGTCTGATTTGCGTATTGATACTTACCGTGCATCTGGCGCGGGTGGTCAGCACGTAAATAGAACCGACTCAGCGGTGCGTATTACCCACGAGCCAACGGGCATTGTGGTGCAGTGTCAGAACGACCGCTCGCAGCACAAAAATAAAGATCAAGCGATGAAGCAGTTGAAAGCAAAACTTTATGAGTTTGAACTGCAAAAACAAAACGCTGAAAAACAAGCGATGGAAGACAGCAAGTCAGATATCGGCTGGGGAAGTCAGATACGTTCGTATGTATTGGATGACTCTCGCATTAAAGATTTGCGCACTGGCGTGGAAACGCGTAACACTCAAGCCGTGCTAGATGGCGACTTGGACAAATTTATTGAAGCTAGCCTAAAATCTGGGCTGTAAACCGAACAACGAAGTGAAAGGTTATGACTGACCAACAAACAGACGATAACAAATTGATTGCAGAGCGCCGTGCCAAATTGAGCGCTATTCGCGAGCAGTGCCGTGCCAACGGTTTCCCAAACAGCTTCCGTCGTGAAAACTATGCGGATGAGCTGCAAGCTAAGTTCGGTGAATTCGACAAAGAAACCTTGCAAGAGCAGGGCAACAAGGTAAGCATTGCTGGCCGTATTATGGCAAAGCGTGGTCCTTTCATGTTGCTTCAAGACATGACAGGTCGCATTCAAGCTTACGCAGACAAAGACACGCAAAAAGCGCTTAAAGCTAAATACGGTGCACTGGATATTGGTGACATCATTGGCGTAGCGGGCGACCTGCATAAGTCGGGTAAAGGCGACCTTTACGTGAATATGGAGCAATACGAGTTGCTAACCAAAGCACTTCGTCCGTTGCCAGAAAAATTCCACGGTTTGAGCGACCAGGAAACCAAGTATCGCCAGCGCTATGTTGACTTGATCACAAGCGAACAAACCCGCAAAACTTTTATGATCCGCAGTAAAATTGTGAATGGTATTCGCAATTACCTGACCGAGCGTGACTACCTAGAAGTAGAAACGCCAATGCTACAGGTTATTCCAGGTGGCGCGACGGCGAAGCCGTTTGTCACTCACCACAATGCGCTAGATATCGACATGTACCTGCGTATTGCGCCAGAGCTTTACCTTAAGCGTTTGGTTGTTGGTGGCTTTGAGCGTGTGTTCGAAATTAACCGAAACTTCCGTAACGAAGGCTTATCAACCCGTCATAACCCTGAGTTTACTATGCTTGAATTCTACCAAGCGTATGCAGACTACAACGACCTGATGAACCTTACCGAAGATATGCTGCGCACGTTAGCGGAAGACATTCTTGGTACAAGTATCATCAAAAACACCACCAAAGACGCTGAAGGTAACGTAACGTCTGAAGTAGAGTATGACTTTGGTAAGCCGTTCGACCGTTTGAGCATGGGCGAGGCGATTCTTAAATACTGGCCTGAAGCTGACGAAGCGGCCATTCGCGATCCAGAGGCGAACCTAGATTCGCTTAAAGCGATGGCAAAGCAGCTTCATATTAAAGAGCCTGAAGTTGACGGTATTTGGGGCGCGGGTAAATACCTGTGTGAAATCTTCGAAGCAACAGCTGAAGAGAAGCTTGAACAACCTACGTTTATCACTGAATATCCGTGGGAAGTATCGCCGCTGGCACGTCGTAATGACAACAACCCGTTCATTACCGACCGTTTCGAGTTCTTCGTAGGCGGACGTGAATTAGCCAACGGCTTTAGTGAGCTTAACGACCCAGAAGACCAAGCTGAACGTTTTGCAAAGCAAGTTGAAGAAAAAGACGCGGGCGATGATGAAGCCATGCACTTTGACGATGACTATATTCGTGCACTTGAGTACGGCTTACCGCCAACAGCGGGTGAAGGCATTGGTATCGACCGTTTAGCTATGCTATTTACCGATAGCTCAACGATTAAAGACGTTATCTTGTTCCCACATATGAAGCCTCAAGCGCCGAAAGACGCGCAAGAAGCGGGCGAGTAAGAGGGTTAGTAAGCGTAGGCTTTGGCCATTATCGATAAACGTTTAGGCGCTTAGTCTTTAAAGATTTAACGCCTTAATACGCTCTACCATAAGGGTATTCACGGGAACGTGAATACCCTTTTTCTTTGCCATTTCCACAATATACCCATTAATGGCGTCTATTTCCGTTGGCCTGCCGTGAAGCACGTCTTGATGCATACTTGAGTAGTTTTCACCGGTTGCTTTGGCAACGGCTAATACGTGTTCATGAACCTTGGTTTCATTAAAGACAAGCCCGCAGGCATTGGCGACGTCTACAAACTCTTTACAAAGCGCGCGGCGAACATCGCTAAATTGACTGTCCAATATGTGTTTATTCTGAATATGATTAAGTGCGGTGAGCGGGTTAATCACCATATTGACGGAGAGCTTTTGCCATAGTGCGTGCACAATATTGTCTGGCGTAGAAACAGGGGGGAATGCGTTGTGCAAAAGGTTTATTGCGTCGGAGAGTAGTGGGGAAAGACGATTGCCTTTATTGGGCGCACCAATTTGCGTGCTACCTTTTCCAGAATAGGTAATAAAGGCTTTGCCCTTATCGTCTATTTGTTTGAATGCACCGTGGCTTGTGGTGGCCAATAACAGTGGATAATGCGGGCCTAAAATCTGCTGGGCTATTTCCCAACCGCCCATGCCGTTGTGCAACAAAACGAGGGCAGGGGAATGAACCAAATAAGGCCGCCAATAGGACAATGCCGATTCCAGCTGATACACCTTCAAAGGAAGCACCAATACGTCGTTTTTTGCCAGCACATTGGCTTGTGCTGTTTGCATTGATAAAGGCACCTTGCTGTTATCTATCCACCTAGCGTAATGAGGAATATTCGCCATGGTTCGTGGATATCGTTGGTAGGCAAGGTGTTGTCGCTGGGCACCTGCCGCTAGCAAACTGCCAATGGCGCCGGCGCCAACAATATGTAGGGTAGGGTTAATGCTCGTCATTGTTTTTGTTTAATGATGTAAACGCAGGCTTTTCACTGATGTGCTGGTATTTATCAGGCACCACTGGCCAAGGAAGTTGCTCTGGCTGACTCACCGAAGCTAGCCAAGTTTTTACCTGCTCGTCATCAAATTCGCTACCTTGGCAAAGCGGTGCCTCTACTCTGATTGTTTGTGTTTTTAATGGCAGCGTTAAAACCGCAGCGTGCAAATATAGACGGTCAGCGTGGCTATTTTGCCCTTTGTCGCCATACAGAGTATCGCCAAGAATGGGAGCTCCTAAACTTTTTAACGCCACGCGTATTTGGTGAGTTTTTCCTGAATAGGGTTTCACAATAAATCCCCGTAAACCCGGTCTAGCAGACTGGCTAAAAAACTGAGTAATAGCAGGGTTATCGGTGGTTTTTAATAAAATGTGCTGCCCGTTACGGCGATTTTTCATATCGCCAATCACAGTACCTTGCTTCTTCTTGGGCTTGTTATTGCTTAACGCTAAGTAGTACTTACTTACTCTGCGTTCAGCAAAAAGCGCCCCAATTTCGGCGGCGGTAACGTCATTTTTGGCTAAGCATAAGCAGCCTGACGTCCCAGTATCTAGTCGGTGACACAGAAACAGCTTATCTAACGAGGTTTGCTCTCTAAGTAAGCTGACGATGCCCTTGGGCGGCTGGTCTGGGTGACGAGAGGGGAGAGCATCACTGTCGTGCATTGCCACGCCAGCAGGCTTGTTGACGATGAGGATATTTTCATCGTCAAACAATATTGGAATCATTGCAGGCTCTATTTTTCTAAATGTTCAATGGCTTCTTCGTAGTCTAGCTCGTCTACCGCATCTTCCACTGCTTGGCGCGTGTCTGCAGGTAGCGCTAAGGCATCTAACCACTCGTCTAGCTTCGATTGTGAGATGAACTCGCTGGCTCTAAGTGCAGCAATAAGCTGGGCTTTGGCTTGTGAGGCCACCGCGCTGTCTACTGCAGGCTTTTCTTCTTTCACCGCATCGGATGAAAGTGCTGCAATGGCGGCCAGTGTCTCGTTTAATAATGCAATAAACTCAGGGTAACCTGACGGCAAGGTTTTTTCATTCCTTACGCTGCTTTCCACGGCTTTGCTAGCATTGTGCAGTGCGAAAAGCCCCAGGTTGCCTGTTACACCCTTAAGGGTATGTACCAGCGAATACGCTTTATCAAACTCACTCGTTTTCATGAATGACTGTAAATCATCGTCTAAACCACGATATTCGTCTGAAAACTTATTTAGTAAGGTTAACAACAGTGTTTTATTACCACTAAGCTGAGACATTCCGAATTCAATATCTAAGACTGTTGCCGACTGATCCATGTGTGTTCCTTTAAACTGTGATGCGTTAAGTGTATTTCAGAAATGCACAAATTAATAGAATCATAGCAAGCCAATACAAGTAAAGCGCTAAAAAGTCTGGTAATCTTCGGTGAATTGTCGGGCTAAAACGACTAAAAAAGCGTGTGTCAAAGCGTCACACACTAGACGTACCATAGAAGGATGAAGCATGTCAGTAATGCGGGCTACACGTATTTTCACCGTGTTTATTGTTTTTTGTAGTTTGGCAGCTTGTCAAAACACAAGTGATAAAAAGGGCGACAAGGGCGAAAAAGACACCACGGCAGTGACTATCGCCTATGAAAAGTATCAATTAGATAATGGCCTTACGGTTATTTTACATGAAGACCATTCAGACCCCCTAGTGCATGTTGATGTGACTTATCATGTGGGGTCTGCCAGAGAAGAGGTGGGGAAATCTGGCTTTGCCCATTTCTTTGAGCACATGATGTTTCAAGGCTCTAAGCACGTCGCCGATGAACAGCACTTCAAAATAATCACTGATGCAGGTGGCAGCCTAAATGGTTCTACCAATACCGACCGTACGAATTATTACGAAACAGTACCGGCAAACCAACTTGAAAAAGTATTGTGGTTAGAGTCAGACCGCATGGGGTACTTGTTAGAAGCGGTAAATCAAACCAAGTTTGAGAACCAACGTGAGACCGTTAAAAACGAACGTGCGCAACGTGTCGACAACCAACCTTATGGACTAAGACACGAACTTAACGGTGAAGCTATGTACCCTGAAGGGCACCCCTATTCTTGGATGACCATCGGTTACGTAGAAGACCTAGACAGAGTGAATGTTAACGACCTAAAAGCATTCTTTAAGCGTTGGTATGGCCCAAATAACGCTGTGCTTACCATCGGTGGCGACATTGATGTGGCCAAAACAAAAGCGTGGATTGAAAAATATTTCGGTGAAATCCCCCGTGGACCAGCAGTAGAAGAACCTGAACCTCAGCCGGTCACGTTACCGGAAACGCGGTATATGACCCTAGAAGATAAAGTGCATCTTCCGTTACTGCAAATTACGTTTCCTACGGTATATGCCCGTCATCCAGACGAAGCTCCCCTTGATGTGCTAGCCGATATTCTCGGTGGTGGAAAAACCTCCTTGTTTTACAAAAACCTAGTGAAAGAAGGTTTAGCGGTGCAAGCGGTTGTTTCTCACCCTTGTCGAGAGCTAGCTTGTGAATTCCAGTTACTCGCACTCGCCAACCCAGCAAAAATATCTGCATTGAGCGACTTAAGAAAGGTCATTAACACCACCTTGGCTGAGTTTGAACAACGGGGTGTGAAAGCTGACGACCTTGCGCGTACAAAAGGCAGTATTGAAGCGTCAACAGTGTTTGGCTTACAAAGTGTCGCAGGCAAAGTTTCAACCCTTGCTTCAAACGAAACCTTTCACCAAAAAGCAGATTTGGTGTCTGAAGACATTGCAAGGTACAACGCAGTAACGGCCGACGATGTTATGCGTGTATACAAAAAATACATTAAAGACGCCAATAGCGTCGTATTAAGTGTGGTACCTCAAGGGCAGCCGCAGCTTGAAGCCGCGAAGCCCAATTTCCAGCGCCCGGTAAGAACACTTCCTGAGCCTAGGGAAACCACAGAAGATCAGCTTAGTAACCTGACAACCCCTGAATCAAGTTTCGACAGAACCATAGCACCTGAAGCGGGTGATGTTCCTGTGGTGAATGTACCTGACTATTGGCAATCAAAGCTAAGTAATGGCATGGACGTGTTAGGTGTCACTATGGATGAAACGCCCACGCTGACCATGACAATAAGCATGGATGGTGGGATGCTACTCGATCCGAAAGGCAAAGAGGGTGTTGCCTATTTAACGGCGCTTCTCATGAACGAAACCACACAAAACTCCAGCAACGAAGAGTTAGCAAATGCGTTGGCAAAACTTGGTAGCTCTATTCGTTTCAGTTCAGCCGGACGCTACTCGCAAGTGTACATTTCCTCGTTAACCAAAAACATTGAGCCAACGTTAAGCTTATTGAAAGAAAAGCTCTTTTCCCCAGCATTTTTGCCCGAGGATTTCGCACGCATGAAAGAGCGGGTGATTCAGGGTCTTCAGCAACAAGCTAAAACCCCATCAAGTTTGGCAAGACGGGCGCGGGATTTGGTGCTCTTTGGAGGCCACAACCGGGTAAGTTTACCTGATGAAGGCACCATTGCTTCTATCCAAAGCATTACATTAGATGATGTCAAAGACTTCTACGCTAAGTACTACTCTCCCAGTAAGGCCAGCGTGGTCGTGGTTGGCAATTTACCCCAACAACAGGTAATGAAAAACCTTGCATTTATTGGCCAATGGCAAGGGCCTGAATACAGTTTTGAAGACTACAAAGCGTTTCCAGAATACGATACGCGCAACATTTTCTTAGTCGACAGCCCCTCAGCGGTGCAATCCATTGTTTATGTGGTTCAACGGGCGCTCGCCTACGACGCCACGGGCGACTATTTTAAAGCCAGACTGATGAACTTCCCATTGGGAGGCGGGTTTAATAGCCGAATTAACCTTAATCTTCGGGAAGACAAGGGCATCACTTATGGGGCTAATAGTGCCTTTTTAGGTGGGAAAACCTTGGGGTGGTTTGAAGTGAGTGCGGATGTAACCGCAGATCAAACCCAAGTCGCCATTAACGAGATGTTTGCCGAAATAGAAAACTATATTGAGCAGGGGCCAACTGACGATGAGCTTAAATTTATGCGCAATGCGTTTACGCTAAGTGACGCGCTAGAGTTTGAGACCCCCACCAGTAAGGCAAGGTTTCTTCGCCAGCTACAGAATTACAACTTGTCTAAAGATTACCGAAAAGAACAAGTTCGCATTATTCAAAGCATAACCAAAGATGAGATTAAAGCATTGGCTTCGCGCTACCTGATAGACGATAAAATGCAAATCATTGTAGTGGGAGATAAAGCATCGTTACTGCCCCAACTGCAATCACTTGGCATGCCGATAATTGAATTATCGGTAGAGGCGAACCACAAAGAAGCGCTAAACTAATACTTAATTCGCATTAGGTTAATCGCTTCCACTTGATTTTAATTTGCTGTTCCCCCATAACGGGGGGAACAACTACGCTATGGACTTGAACATTGACAGTAAACTCATCTTGTTTCGACGAGCGCCTGAATGCGCTTAAATCACCTGAATTTTTATCTTCTCTCAAGCAAATAAAGCGAGGCGTTGAGCGTGAAGCGCTGCGAATAAAAAGCAATGGTGAGTTGTCACAAGCGCCACACCCAAAAGCGTTAGGTGCGGCACTAACTCACGAGTCGATTACCACAGATTTCTCAGAGTCGTTACTTGAGTTTATTACACCGCCAGAAAGCCGTGCTGAAGATACTATCGCCCAATTAAAAGACATTCACAGGTTTACTATCGATAATATTGATGGGGAGCAAATATGGCCCCTGAGTATGCCGTGTTTTATTGAAGATGAGTCGCAAATACCCATTGCCTATTTTGGTGAGTCAAACGTGGGTAAAATGAAGCGGGTGTACCGAGTAGGACTTAAGAACCGGTATGGCAGTATGATGCAAGCTATTGCTGGCGTACATTTTAATTTTTCATTTCCCGATTCATTTTGGGCGTTATGGGCGCAACTTAATGGAAAAGATCATAGTCAGGAACAGACATCAGAAGACTATTTTTCGTTAATTAGAAACTATCGCCGTTTTTGCTGGCTTATTCCTTATCTATACGGTGCTTCACCCGCATTGTGTGGCTCATTTCTCGCGGGTAAAAGTCACGGGCTACCGTTTAAAAAAGTGGGTCAAGGCACTTACTACATGCCCTATGCTACTTCATTGAGAATGAGCGATTTAGGGTACACCAGCGCCGAACAATCATCGCTAAAAATCTGTTATAACAAACTCGATAATTATGTTGCCTTACTTCGTGAAGCGATGGGGACACCTTCTTCCCGATTTAGCCAGTTTGCTGCAGGAGAAGAGGGTAATTATCAGCAGTTAAGCCGCAATATATTGCAAATAGAGAACGAGCTTTATTCTCCTATTCGCCCTAAGCAACCCACTCAGTCTATGGAAAAGCCCACTGATGCATTAGTAAAGCGGGGCATCAATTATATTGAAGTGCGGGCGTTAGATGTTAATCCGTTTTCTGCTATTGGAATTAGTGAAAGTCAGTTTCATTTTCTTGATGTGTTTTTACTCAGCTGTCTTCTTATGCCAAGTGAAGCGCTTGATGAGTCTCAGCTGACTGAAGCAAAAGACAATATGAACAAAGTGGTATTGGAAGGGCGAAACCCAGAGTTAAAGCTGCTTCAAGGTGGGGAGGAGATAAGCTTACCCGCTTGGTGTGAAACCTTGTTCGCACAATTTAAGCAAGTAGCCGCTTTACTCGATACCGCTAATGAAACCGATAAATACATGGCAGCGGTAGACGAAGAATGGCAAAAAGTAATAGACCCAGCTAAAACGCCATCAGGCGTGCTATTGAATGCATTGCTTAAAGACGACAAAGATAATAGTGTATTCGGGTTAGAACTTGCAGAGCGTTACAAAGCGGAGATGGCGGGCTATGCTTATACCCATACCGACGCAGACGCTTTTCAAGCTGCTTCACAAGCTTCCCTCGATGCCCAAGCCGATGTTGAAGCTGCAGATAGCAAAGACTTCGATAGCTTTATTCGTGATTACTTTAACGAACCGCCAGCAAAAAAAAATGCCTGACAAGTGTCAGGCATTGAAAGGTTCCAGGGAAACACACATTTTACTAGAACATTAATTAAGACAAGTCATGCATCAAAAGTTCAAACCGTGGGTTCTTTTTTTAGCGACATTGGTCGTTGTTTTTCCGCTGCTCATCGCTGGGTGCGCCACCACGCCTCCTAAGGACATTAGTAACCTTTGCGAAATTTTTTACGAGAAAGACGATTGGTACGACGCTGCCGCTGACGCACGGGATAAATGGGGCGTTCCTATTCACATTCCAATGGCAATGATGTATCAGGAAAGTTCGTTTAGACATGATGCCTTGCCTCCCCGAGATTATGTATTTTTTGGCTTAATTCCGTGGGGCCGCGTGAGTTCTGCTTATGGTTACTCTCAAGCTAAAACACCAACATGGGCAGATTATATTCGCGAAACGGGTAATCGCGGTGCAGATAGAGACGACTTTGAAGATGCTATCGACTTTATGGGCTGGTTTATCTATAAGTCTCAAAAAGTTAATGGTGTGTCTAAATGGGACGCCTACGCGCAGTACCTGAATTACCATGAAGGCTGGGGGGGGTACAAACGCAGAAGTTATGACAGAAAGCCTTGGTTAAAAAAGGTGGCAGCGAAAGTAAAAGCACGTTCTTTGCGTTACGCAACCCAACTTAAAACCTGCGAAGAAGACTTGCAGAAAGGCTGGTTTATGAAACTGTTTACCTAGCCTTTACCCTGCGCGAATTAGCTTTCTATACCGCTTAATCTCTCACACACCCCACTGCATGATCCCGCGGACACTGTTCTAAATCGGACAGTCAAAAGTGTCCGCTGCGGACACATTTCTATTTCCTGTATTTAAAAAATCACTATTTATCAGTGCTTTAAATTATGGCATGTAAATCGTATTAGTCGTTGTAAGAAAAATAAAACGGCTAATGAGCGTACGTGTTCTTGTGTAACTGGATTGCATTGACTCGCAACAAGGTAAGCAAGGGGCTATGTCTGTTAGCGAACCCATTCACTATTCAGAGGGCTAGACCATGATGATGATGCTTTTTCACTACATAAGTCTTCCAATTTTGGTTTTGATTGTTGGCTTGGTTCTCGCCAATATCGAAAAACAAGGGATATAGGGCAACGCGATGATTAAGGATACAAGTAGTCAAGATGTCGTGGTAAAGCAGCAGCGTCGCCGCACGCCTTGGATAGTTTTTAGTGTGTGTGTGATTGCCATTGTCTGCATGGGGTACGTGGCCGTTTCTGCGCCTCCTGCGGCTATTTCTGTAGCGAAATCCTCATTAAAAGTACACAAGGTGTCAAAGGGCGACTTGGTCCGAGATATTGTGACCACGGGCAAAATAATTGCCGCTAACGCGCCGCAGGTTTATAGCCCAGAGCAAGGCTATGTGTTACTCAAAGTGACCCCCGGGGATTTTATTGAAGTGGGAGACACTGTGGCCATTGTTGACTCCCCTGAATTGCAAAGCAACCTGAAACAGGAGCAACTGGTACTTGCAAGCTTACGCAGCGATCTCGCCAGACAGCAATTGGATGTTAGGCGTCAAACGTTACTACTTAACAAGCAGGCAGATTTGGCAAAAGTTGAACTTGATGCAGCAATGCGTGAAGACAAACGGGCGTCCTTATCCATTCAAAACCACCTTATTAGCCAAATTGATTTTGAAGAGGCACAAGATAATTTAGCGCGAGCGAAAGTGACCCACAAGCATGCGCTTGCCGAAATTGAATTGGCAACCGATACCCTGGCTTTTGAGCTTAAAACCACCGAAGAGAAAGTGGCTAGGCAGGAGCTAGTGGTAGTAGAACTAGCCCGTCAATTGGCCAATTTGCAGATAAAGGCCACTGTGTCTGGCGTGGTGGGGAATGTGCGTATTCAACCCAATGCCCTGGTTGCCAAAAACGAATTACTCATGACACTAGTGGACCTTTCCGCCTATGAAGCACAGCTTAATGTGGCCGAAAGCTACGCGGGCGATCTTGGTATTGGCATGGACGTCGAGCTCACCATGGGAGGGCAAACAGTACTTGGTACCCTGGTTTCTATTTCGCCAGAGGTGGTAGAACGACAAGTCACAGCAAGGGTTCGCTTTCCTGAGAACAGTGTGCAATCTATTCGCCAAAATCAGCAGGTATCTGCTCGCATTCTGCTGGAAAACAAAACAGATGTATTAAAGGTGGCGCGAGGTAGCTTCTTGCAGGCAGGGGGACATACGGCCTATTTAGTGAATGGCGATGTAGCTGAACGTGTGGCTATTCAAATAGGGGCAACCAGTATGCGCGAAATAGAGATTTTAGGTGGCCTGAATGAAGGCGACGAAATAGTCATTTCTAATTATGAAAAATTCAACCAAGCGCCTTCGGTGCTGTTACGCTAAAACAAGGAACACACAATGTTAACCATGCACAACGTAGGCAAGATATATCAAACAGACAGTGTACAAACCCATGCATTAAGAGACTTTTCTCTTACGGTGAACGAAGGCGAATTTATTGCGGTAACAGGGCCATCGGGTTCGGGGAAAACCACCTTTTTAAATATTGCAGGGTTATTAGAACCCTTTACGTCAGGGCAATATACATTAGACGGTATAGACATTGGTGGTTTGTCTGATAATCAGCGCGCGGATATCCGAAACCAAAAAATAGGCTATATTTTTCAGGGTTTTAACCTAATTCCTGATTTAAATATTTACGAAAATGTGGAAGTGCCTTTGCGATACCGTGGAGTACCAGCAAAAGAACGTAAAGTGCGAATTTTAGAATGTTTAGAACAGGTGGGGCTAGCTAGCCGCGCCAGGCACTTACCTCAGCAGCTATCTGGTGGGCAACAACAACGGGTGGCGATAGCCAGAGCGCTCGCCGGAAAACCCCGTTTTTTGCTGGCAGATGAGCCTACGGGTAATTTAGATACCCTTATGGCGCGCCAAGTTATGGAGTTATTAGAAGAGATTAACCAAAATGGCGCCACTATCGTTATGGTCACCCACGACCCTGAATTGGCCCGTAGAGCCCCTCGCAACATTCAAGTGGTAGACGGGGAATTGGCCGATTTAACCTTTTATCAAGGGAAGCCAGCAACGTCTGCCTCAGCCCCTGAAAAAAGTGCCCATGAAAGCGTAGTGGGAGGCTAATATGTTTCTTCACTATATCGATTTAAGCATCAGAAGTATCAAGAGTACGCCTGTAATCAGCGTATTAATGGTGTTTGCCATTGCAATAGGTATTGGCTTAACCATGACAAGCCTTTCTGTGTTTCACATGATGTCGATGGATCCTATCCCTCACAAAAGTCAGGCCATTCATTTTCCTCAGTTAAACATTATGGATGAAGGCGGCGAATGGCATACAGATGATAATATTCCTTACCAACTGACTTATCAGGATGCCATAAACCTCTACAACGCAGACGCAGGCTTTCCTAGAAGCCCGAGTTTTCGCAGTGGGTTTTCGGTACACCTAAATACCCCTGACGTTAAGCCCACCATGGAACCTGCCCGTCTTGTTTATCAAGAGTTTTTCTCTATTTTTGAGCGGCCCTTCATTTTTGGGGCGCCTTGGTCGAAGGAAGAACAACAAAGCAAACCCTATGTCGTGGTTATTTCCGAATCCATTAACAACCGCTTATTCAATGGCCAGAACTCAGTGGGCAAATCCATCTATTTAGACAATAAAAGCTATCGTATTGTCGGTGTGGTTGAAGACTGGGATCACCACATTAAGTATTACGACTTAAATAACGGTGCGTTTAATAGCCCAGAAAAACTTTATGTGCCTTTTTCTATTGCGCCTTTAGAAGAAATAGGGACGTGGGGAAATACCAATGGGTGGAAACACGAAACCTTAAATGGCTACCAAAGCTTATTGCAATCTGAATTGGTCTGGGTGCAATTTTGGGTACAGCTTAATACGGCGGCCGAAAAAGAAGCGTTTAGTGCGCTGATAATGGCCTATATGGAAGATCAGCAATCGAAAGGCCGGTTTAATCGCGATAACTTGCAATACGCCCTTCGTAACGTCACCGAATGGTTAAAATACAATCAGGTGGTCTCAGAGGACAATCGTATTCTCGTTGGCTTGAGCTTTATGTTCTTGCTTGTCTGTGTGGCGAATATATTGGGCTTATTACTGGCTAAATTTCTAAAACGAGCGCCTGAGGTTGGCGTACGCCGCGCCCTTGGCGCCAGTAAGAAGCACATATTTGCGCAGCATATTGTGGAAGTGTCTGTTATTGGCTTAGCCGGTGGCATTTTGGGTATTGTGATTGCGCAACTTGGTCTGTGGGGCGTTCGTACTACCAACAGATATTATGAAGCCCTAGCTACCATGGATGTCTCTATGCTGTTAGCGGCGCCTACCATTGCCTTAATGGCAAGTTTCATAGCGGGTTTGTACCCTGCATGGCTGGTGTGTAGAACCCAACCTGCCATTTACCTCAAAAGCCAATAGGAGCGTATCATGCTAGAAATTAAACCTATATTTAATGCACTGCGTCGCTCAAAAGTGGGGGCTATTTTATTGTTTTTACAAATAGCGCTGACAACGGCTGTGGTCAGCAATGCCGCATTTATGATTAACGATCACCTGTCGTATTTAAAAGAAGATACCGGCTTTGTGCAGCAGGAGATATTTAGCTTTGGTCTTATGACATTTGGCAAAGACATCGATTTGCACCAACAAGCAGAACGAGATGAAGACATGATTCGCCGTATTCCAGGCGTGATAGATGCCGTGTTTATCCAAGCGGTACCGTTAACAGGAGGCGGTTCGTCCACCTCAAGTCATCTACGCCCACCGCCAGAAGAATCGAAATCATTGTCACTGGCCTACTATTACGCCGATGAACATACACTTGACACCTTTGGGGTTACCTTGCTGGAAGGGCGGAATTTTCGGCCGGAAGAGGTGGTTATTGGAAGCGATTTTGACGGACATGGTCCCAACACCGTTATTGTTTCTCAAGCCTATGCGCAGGAGATGTTTGAAGGTGAATCGGCACTGGGTAAAACTATTTATGTGTCGAGCCGGCCGCTAGAAATTATTGGCGTGGTTGAGACAATGAAAAGCCCCTGGCCGAGAGGCGATCGAAGTAGCAGAACCAGCATTATTCCTTTTATTAATGTGCAAAATTTTCACCGCGTGATGGTGAGAACCGAGGCGTCTGAGCGCGACAGTGTGATGAAGGTGATTGAAGACAAAATGCTAAGTCAGTATGACCAGCGGGTGATAATCAATATTAGGGGACTGGAGGAAAGCAAAAACAGTTACGATGCCACCGATGTGCTGATGATGCGTATGTTGATGGTTTTAGTGGTTATTTTAGTACTAGTTACGGCGCTGGGTATTCTTGGCCTTACGCAATTCAATATTAGTAAACGGACGAAGCAAATTGGTACACGTCGGGCATTAGGGGCGAGAAAGTCGGATATTATTCGCTATTTCTTAGTAGAAAATGCCATGATATGCACGGTAGGTTTGGTGATAGGGTCATTTGCGGCGTTCTTTTTGGGGCGTGTATTAATGAACGCCTATTCCATTAATGCCCTAGAAATGCAATTTGTTATCGGTACGGCTGTGGGAATATGCGTAATGAGCTTACTCGCCGTTATTGTGCCGGCAATGCGTGCCGCCAATATTTCACCGAGTATCGCCACTCGTAGTATTTAAGAGCGCAGATGAATGAAAAAAATCTTAATTGTTGATGACAACGCTGCGGTGTTGGAAGCCTTGTCATTACTTTTAGAAATCCACGGCTACCAGGTTGTTACGGCTAGTACACCGAAAGAGGCGTTACAAATCGTAAACTATCAAGCGATTAGCCTGGTGCTTCAGGACATGAATTTCAGCGCCGATACCACGTCTGGCGAAGAAGGCAAAACGCTGTTTTTTGCGCTAAGAGAGCTAAACCCTCTATTGCCGATTATCCTTATTACCGCATGGACCGAATTGGAGCATGCGGTGGCGTTGGTGAAAGCCGGCGCTGCAGACTACATCCCCAAGCCGTGGGATGACGTAAAGTTAATCACCACTGTAAACAACTTAATCGCCCTCGGTGAAGCCTCGGCCACTCATCAATCAGTGAAACAGCAGTCTACCCTTTACGATAGCGCTAAACAGGCCGCTCGCAGTGTGGGATTGGTGTATGAAAGTGCAGCAATGCAGCGAGTGGTAGATATGGCGTTGCAGGTGGCCAAGTCCGATGTACCCGTGCTTATAACAGGGCCAAACGGTAGCGGCAAAGAAAAAATCGCCGAACTCATACAGTCTCAATCCCCGCTGCGTCATGCGGCTTTTGTTAAGGTCAATGCGGGTGCGCTGCCTCAAGAACTGATTGAAGCTGAATTGTTCGGAGCTGAAGCCGGCGCATTTACCAGTGCGAACAAGTCCAGAATAGGGCGCTTTGAAGCCGCTAACGGGGGCACGCTATTTTTAGATGAAATTGGTACCTTACCCTTATCGGGGCAGGTCAAGCTGTTGCGCGTATTGCAAACCGGCGAGTTTGAAAAATTAGGCTCGGTAAAAACTCAGCATACTAACGTGCGTATTATCTCGGCCACGAACGCAGATTTAGCCAGTGATATTGCAAACGGGCATTTTCGTGAGGATTTGTTTTATCGCCTTAATGTTATCGAAATTAATGTGCCCCCACTTAGCGAGCGGGGTGACGATGCGTTGGCGCTGGTTCAACACTTTTTGCCTAACCGGGAAATTAGCTTAACGGGAAAGCAGGCCATTACTCAATACCCTTGGCCCGGTAACGTGAGAGAGCTAGAAAATGCATGCCGCAGAGTGGATATCTTACATCCGCATGGCCCGTTAAATGCCGACGCGTTTGGTTTACCCAGTAGCCATAGCGAAGACACCGTTTTGGTTAAAGCCGGAAGTGAGCCTACCGAGGCGGAAATTCAAGCCGCCTTAGTGCGCTACAATGGGGTAATTGCGCAAGTGGCGAAACATGTAGGGCTGTCGCGACAGGCGCTTTACCGGCGACTCGATAAATACAAAATAAGCTATAAATCGTGAAATCTATTAGAACCAAGCTGGTAGCAGCGTCACTGAGTGCGACGGCTATAGGGTTGTCGCCTATGCTCTATCTGGCCCCGCTGTCTCTAGGGGTGAAGATACTTTGTGTGTTGGGTGCGCTTGGGTTATGTGCCATTGTTGTGTACAAGGCCACTGAATCGATGAGCCAGAATATTCAAGCGTTAGAGGTAGGGTTACTCAACTTCAAAGACGGGGAATATGCCGCCACATTGGCATGTTCCACCACCGACGAATTCGCTCATCTCTGCGCCCTTTACAATGCATCAGCGCAATCACTTCGCAAAGAAAAGCAATGGTTGCATCAGCGGGAATTAATGCTCGATAAAGTATTGCAAAGCTCACCTGATGTATTGCTATTAGTGAACGATAAAAACGACGTGGTGTTTAGTAACCATCAAGCCAGAGACTTTTTTGCAGTTAATCAGCGCCTTGAAGGGCTTTCTTTGCCCCGTTTGCTTTCAAAGCAACCCCGTGCCTTAAGTGAAGTCATGCTAGACAGCCGCGAAGGGTTGTTCACCTTACCGCAAGATGAAAAGGGCGTCGAAACCTGGCATTTGGCGCAGGGCACATTTTTACTCAATAACCAGCAGCACACCCTTTATATTCTCAAGCAAATGACCCGCGAGCTAAACCGTCAAGAAGTATCAGTTTGGAAAAAAGTGATCCGCGTGATTAGCCATGAACTCAATAACTCGTTAGGGCCAATATCCAGTTTGCTACATAGCGGAAAAATCGTCGCCAATCAAAACCAAGACCCCCGTTTAGAGCGGGTGTTTCTTACCATTGAAGAAAGAATTGCTCATCTTAATCAATTCGTCCAAGGCTACGGAAAATTCGCTAAGTTACCCACACCTGTGTTTGCCCCCATCGAGTGGGCAAGTGTGATAGCACAGTTAAAACAGCAATATGAATTTACCCTGGATATGCCAACGCCGGTGAATTTGCACGCCGATGCCGTGCAAATTGAGCAATTACTCATTAACTTGCTGAAAAATGCCCATGAAGCGGGTGG
Source organism: Alteromonas australica (assembly GCF_000730385.1). Lineage (NCBI taxonomy): Bacteria > Pseudomonadati > Pseudomonadota > Gammaproteobacteria > Alteromonadales > Alteromonadaceae > Alteromonas > Alteromonas australica. Next base: position 1,338,217 of record NZ_CP008849.1, read on the forward strand.
TTCACCAAGGGACATCCACTTAGTCATTAAACAGCAGAATTCCCACGTGGTATTAGAAGTGTTAGATGCTGGAAAGGGCATGAGCGAACAGGTGATGACAAATGCCCTTGTACCTTTTTATTCTACCAAAGCGAATGGCAGCGGATTGGGGTTGGCCTTGTGCCGTGAAATATGTGATGCCCATGGCGGCCACCTTGTTATCCAAAACAGGCAGCAAAAAGGGCTATGCGTAAGGGTTATTTTCGACGGCGATGCAGGCAGGTAAACCTAGGTTATAGTAGATTTAAAAAAAAGGGGGAAGACAGGCGTCTTCCCCCTACGACGCTAAGCCAAGACCGTTTTTTACCCAACGTCGAACAGGCAGGATCTACTTTAATGAAAATGAGAATGATTTGCAATAACTTTTTGCGAATTATTTTCACGGTCTCCTCTCGCCCGTTTTTTCATGGAAAAATCGGCACAACAGGTAGGGCAGGAGACCCAATGCATTTTCTTTTAAGTAGTCATTCGCTAATAAAGCGTGGTCAGAGGTATCGCGCCCCTCAAAAATTGATGCAGATCAACAACGCAAAATGAAACCGGCCTTCGAGATAATCCCCTTGATCTAGATCATAAATGTCGGCTCCGCCTTCTTCTACTATGACGTTAGTTGAAGAGGAGACCAATTATGATGTGGGCAATGATTAAAGACCCTGTGGTTTGGGGATCGCTATTAGGTATAGGCATTATTGTAGGTATGATGGTGTATTACACCTATCTTTTCATGCACAACAGCGCCGACCAAAGTAAGTAAACACTATCACCCGCTTTACTGGCTAGGTGCAAAGGCTAACGTTGATGGTTTTGGCGCGGCATATTGATAAGTACCAAAAGCGCAGCTTGGCCGCCGTATTCTTGCGGAGCTTGGTGAAAAGCACGAACATGTGGGTGCTGAACAAGATAATGGGGTAGAGCGGCTTTCAATACGCCCTGACCAAATCCATGCATCACACAAACACAATCTACCGATTCTTTTCTTGCGGTATGAATGAGTGCGGCTAATTCTGCTTTTGCCATCTCTCGGGTTAACCCGTGTAAATCCAGCGTCATTTCGGGGGAGTAATCGCCCCGTCGCAATTGCTTTAAAATGTGGGTGGATTCACCTTCTTGGCAAAAGCGCATGGGCCCCTCTTGAGGCAAAGCAGCTTGGTACATATCAGAAAAGTGGAAACTCGCGGCCAATTGCTTGCTGTGCTTTATATTTCGACCAGATACCTGCTGTGACTTTTCAAACAGTTCAACCCGCTTATCTGGCTCTACTTTATCTTGGGTTAAGGGCTTAACCCCTTGCATGGCATCGGCAAATGAAAATGTCTCATCCTCAGTTTGGCCTTGGGTTTCTGTGTTCGATTTAGGATCAGAAATTTGCTTTTTAAAGGCCTTGAGTTCTTTTTTAAACGTTTTCATTCAGAATAATTACGCAAACTAATAGGGCTAAAACATTGCTAAACGCATAATTTAGTACGTTTGAGTACATAGTTAATTATGTGAATCGGCAGTAAGTTTGGGTATGATACCAGCTTTGAAATTTTTGATGTACCCAAACACCATGACCGATAAGTTTTACCTAGAAGAAGCCATTGAAGATCTACATACCTTGCTAGATATGACGCGATGGGCGACCAGCCGTTTTAATGATGCGGCCCTGTATTTTGGTCATGGTACAGATAACGCGTGGGATGAAGCCACCAGCCTTGTGATGCAGGCGCTGCATTTGCCTCATCCTCTTTTGGAACAAGTTGGAGAAAGCGTACTTGCTTCACGTTTAACCAAAAGTGAGCGGGAAAAAATAGCCGAACTTGTGCTAAAACGTGTACAAACCCGCATGCCACTTCCCTACATCACTAACGAAGCGTGGTTCTGCGGAATGCCCTTCTATGTTGATGAACGGGTACTTATTCCTCGTTCTCCTTTTGCCGAACTCATTCAAAACGAATTTGCGCCTTTTGTGGAAGCTTCACCCTCCAGTATCCTAGATATGTGTACAGGAGGTGGGTGTATAGCTATCGCCTTAGCGCATGCATATCCAGATGCACAGGTTGATGCGGTAGATATTAGCTCCGATGCTTTAGAAGTGGCAGATATCAATATCCAAGAGCATGGGCTAAGCCATCGTGTTTACCCTATTCAGTCAGATCTTTTTGCGAGTTTAACGGGGCAAAAGTACGACCTTATTGTGTCTAACCCTCCGTACGTTGACGCAGAAGACATGGCTGATTTGCCTGATGAATATCATCACGAGCCGGAACTCGCACTGGCAGCTGGGGAAGATGGGTTAGAATTGGTGGATATCATGCTGCGAGAAGCACCCACTTACCTCAATGATGGTGGCTGGCTATTCGTAGAAGTCGGCAATAGCGAAGTGCACATGAACCATAGATTCCCTGGTTTAGAGGTTATCTGGTTAGCATTTGAAAACGGTGGTTCAGGTATCTTTGCCGTGGGCAAAGACACACTCGTAACGTATTTTAGTAGTAAGGATTAATAGTTAATTATGTCAGGTAACAGCTTCGGAAAACTTTTCACTGTAACCACATTTGGTGAAAGCCACGGCATTGCCATTGGCGGTGTGGTTGACGGTTGCCCTCCGGGCCTTGAAATTACTGAAGAGGATCTTCAGGTCGATTTAGACAGACGTAAACCGGGGACATCTCGCTATACCACGGCGCGTAGAGAAGATGACGAAGTACAAATATTATCTGGCGTGTTTGAAGGAAAAACCACGGGTACCAGTATCGGTCTTTTAATTAAAAATAAAGACCAGCGCAGTCAAGACTACGGGAATATCAAAGACCGCTTTCGCCCCGGCCATGCAGATTACACTTACGACCAAAAATACGGTAGCCGTGATTACCGTGGTGGTGGGCGTTCATCGGCGCGTGAAACCGCAATTCGGGTTGCCGCTGGGGGCATAGCGAAAAAATATCTCAAGGAAGTTCATGGTATTGAAGTACTGGGTTATTTGTCTGAATTGGGCCCTATTGCCGTAGACAAGGTCGACCATAGCGTCACAAATACCAATCCATTCTTTTGTCCTGATGAAAGTAAATTAGAGGCGTTAGATGAATACATGCGCGACCTTAAAAAGTCGGGCGATAGCATTGGTGCGAAAGTATCAGTGGTCGCGAAAAATGTACCGGTAGGCCTAGGCGAACCTGTATTTGATAGACTAGATGCTGAAATTGCCCACGCCATGATGGGCATTAACGCTGTTAAGGGCGTGGAAATTGGTGATGGCTTTGACGTCATAAATCAAAAAGGCAGTGAGCATCGCGATACTCTGACACCTGAAGGGTTTTCTTCTAATCATGCAGGTGGCGTACTTGGCGGTATTTCCACAGGGCAAGATATTGAAGTACACATGGCACTAAAGCCCACGTCGAGTATTTCAGTGCCGGGTAAAACCATTAATAAAGACAATGAAGAAATCGATATTGTCACCAAAGGTCGCCACGATCCATGCGTAGGAATTCGTGCAGTACCTATTGCAGAAGCCATGCTGGCAATTGTATTGATGGACCATCTACTTCGCCATAGAGCGCAAAATGCTGGGGTAAGTTCGTCCACTAGGGCTATTCCCGGTCAAGCATAAGTTGTTGTCTTTTTGTTTTTGCGCCATAGGTGTTTCACCTGTGGCGTTTTTGCATATGGAGTTGTGCAGTGTCCATAAACAACCGTAATCTTATTGTGCTAGCGCTCACCTACTGGCTGTATTTTGGTCAATTGGGCGTGCTCGTGCCCTATCTTGGTATTTTTCTAGACGGTAGAGGGTTTTCTTCTGCGGAAATTGGTGAGCTGTTTGCTGTTATCACATTAGCGCGAATTCTTGGCCCGGGAATATGGGCAAATGTTGCTGATAAAACCGGTAACGCGTTAGGTGTGCTCAGGCTCGGCACTTTTCTCACGGTGCTTACTTTCTCCTCGGTATTCTATTTTTCTGGGTTTTGGGGGTTAACACTTTCCTTTGGTTTAATGATGATGTTTTGGACCGCAGTGTTACCTCAGCTGGAAGTGATCACCATGCAAGCCGTGTCTAAGAGCAAGGCCAATTATGGTCAAATTCGTCTGTGGGGCAGTGTCGGCTTTATCTGCTTAACTATTGCGGTGGGCAAGGCGTTAGACGTGTATTCCACCGACACGCCAGTGGTGGTGAGTATCGGCGTTTTAGCGTGTTTGTTTCTGATCACGCTTTTTATCTCCGCCCCTGGGGCTGCATCGAAAGCTGAAGCTGCACCGGGTCACATATGGCAGTATATGCGGCAGCGTCCTTTCGCCGTATTCATTTTTGCTTCGGTATGTCTACAAATATCCTTTGGCGCCTATTATGGTTTTTTTGCTCTGTATTTGCGGGATTTAGGCTACAGCGGCCAACAAACAGGCCTCTTTATCGCCCTGGGTGTTTTAGCTGAGGTGGGAATATTTTTAATAGCAGGTCGTTTAATACGCACATACGGTGTTTGGAATCTTCTTTTTGCCAGTATCGCCCTAACAGCAATACGTTGGTTTGCATTAGGGGTTATGGCTGAATCAGCCACGGTTATTTTTATTAGTCAGTTAGTGCATGCGCTCAGTTTTGGGTTAACCCATGCGGTGTCGGTGCATTTTATCCATCAGTACTTACCTTCTTCTTTTCATAGCCGTGGGCAGGCGGTATATATCAGTGTGGCGTTTGGTTTTGGCGGTGCATTGGGAAATTACATGGCTGGCCAACAGTGGCAGCAGGGCACAAATGCATTTGAAACATTCACAACCGCGGCGATATTTGCAGCGGTAGGGGCACTGTCGCTCTTGCTATGTGCTAAAAAAGCATTCGATGAACAAAAAAACACATAAATTGGGCAAAAGTGCACAGTGTAGACTAAAGTTTAAGTTGTGGAGTTTTTTAAGAATAGGCTTGTATGACGGATAGATTGCACCGAAATTTTGCACGCTCATCTTTTACCATTGAAACAATAGACAACGTCATTTTCAGTGAATTTACGGGTCAATGGGCTAAACCCATTACCACCCATTATGTGAAAGCAATAAAAGATAAAGTCTACGGCTTTGAGGGTATGCCTTGGTTTCATCTTGTTTTGCTCGATAAGTGGGAAATGTCTAGCAAAGAGTCAGCTGAAGCCTTTTCTGCTTTAGGAGCCTGGTGTTATGGACACAACATTAAAGCCACCTTGTTTGTGCATCAGCCTAACCCTATTAAACGTTACCAACTAGAGCAAATGATCCCTAACAAAGCAACGGGGTATCGAACGTGCTTTTTCGATACCCAAGCCGAAGCCTGCGACTTTCTGGCTACCTTGGATACTAGCCCGCCAAACCTTTGGAATAGGCGAGTTATGGGGCAGCGCTAATTAATTGGTTGGGCGGCGACAATGTGAAAGTCGCTTGACACTGCCATCACTCATTTCTTGCTCTAGAATAACATCAAATTTCCAAAGACGATGTAAATGGCGCATCACTTCATCCTTAGACTCCGCTAAGGGAACGTTGTTTTGTGCGATGTATCTTAGAGTTAGTGAGCGGTCACCCCGAATATCAACGCCGTAAACCTGAATGTTTGGCTCCAAATTACTTAGGTTATATTGTGCGGAAAGCTTCTCTCTAAGCATTTGGTAGCCACGTCCATCATGAATGGCTGACACCCGTAAATGATCACTTTGACTGTCATCTTCTACCGCAAATAGTTTGAAATCTCGCATGAGCTTAGGGGACAAAAATTGGCTAATAAAGCTTTCATCCTTAAAGTTTTCCATCGCAAAGTGCACTGTCTCTAGCCAGTCTTTTCCTGCGATAGAGGGCAAGTAAGTATAGTCTTCGTCCGTAGGGTTTTGGCACACCCGTTTAATGTCCATAAACATAGCGAAACCCAGAGCATAGGGGTTAATCCCTGAATAATATGGGCTGTTGTATTCAGGCTGCATGACCACACTTGAGTGGCTATGTAAAAACTCCATCATGAAGCGGTCGCTCACCAAGCGTTCGTCATACATTTTATTAAGTATGTGGTAATGCCAGAAGCACGCCCAACCCTCGTTCATAACTTGTGTCTGCTTTTGCGGATAAAAGTATTGTGAAACCTTTCGCACGATGCGTACGATTTCCCGCTGCCATGGCTCTAGCAAAGGCGCATTCTTTTCAATGAAGTAGAGCAGATTTTCTTGGGGCTCTTTTGGAAAGCGATGGGACGTTTTTTGCTTGTGTTGAGGAGAGTCCGGTAAGGTTCTCCAAAGTTCATTCACTTGTGATTGTAAGTAACTCTCCCTTTCTTGCTGGCGATTTCTCTCTTCTTGCAAGGAAATTTTCTGAGGCCGTTTATACCTATCAACACCGTAATTCATCAGTGCATGACAAGAATCTAAAATACTTTCAACTTCTTCTATGCCATATTTTTGCTCGCATTTAGCAATGTAATTTTTAGCAAATACAAGGTAGTCGATGATAGAACCAGCATCGGTCCACGTTTTAAATAAATAATTGCCTTTGAAGAAGGAATTGTGGCCATAACAGGCGTGTGCCATAACCAGTGCTTGCATAGTAATGGTATTTTCTTCCATTAAATAGGCAATACAGGGGTTTGAGTTAATCACAATCTCATAGGCTAATCCCATGTGCCCGCGGCGGTACTGTTGCTCGGTTTGTATAAACTTTTTCCCAAAAGACCAATGCGTATAATTTAGCGGCATACCAATACTGGCGTAGGCATCCATCATTTGTTCGGCAGTAATCACCTCTATTTGATTGGGGTAGGTATCCAGTTTGAAGTCTTTTGCAATACGGTCGATTTCAGCTTCGTATTGCTCAAGCAAGGGAAACGACCAGTCTGGTCCGTCGCTTAATTTGTGGGCGCTCTGGCTAAGTGGAAGGTCAGACGGGTTGCTTTTATAGGTGGGGAACACAGCCATGTTAAGCTCCTTGCGTATTCGATTGCTCTGTACGCTTAAATAGCTCTCTAAATACGGGGTAAATATCGCTCTGTGATTGAATGTGCTTACACACAAAATTATCGAAAGATTGGGCGACCTTTTCATACTCCCGCCATAAGCTCTGATGCTGGCGTTCAGTAATTTCTATGTAAGCGTAATAGCGTAAGCTCGGCAAAATATCCTTGCTCAATAATTCGCTACAGAAAGGAGAGTCATCGGCCCAGTTGTCGCCATCAGAAGCTTGTGCAGCATAAATATTCCAGTCGCTATCCTGATAGCGTTCTTGCACAATCTCATTCATCAGTTTAAGTGCGCTAGATACTATGGTGCCGCCGGTTTCTTGGGAGTAGAAAAACTCTTGTTCATCCACTTCTTTCGCTTGTGTGTGATGCCGAATATAAACCACTTCAACATTCTCATAGGTTCGCGTTAAAAAGAGATAAAGTAATATGTAAAAGCGTTTTGCCATGTCTTTTGTGGCTTGATCCATCGAGCCTGAAACATCCATTAAGCAAAACATCACAGCTTTGCTGGTAGGTACCGGTCGCTTATCGTAATTTTTGAACCTAAGATCGAAGGTATCTATGAAGGGCACCTTCTTAATCTTCGCACTAAGCTGTGCAATTTGGTGGCATAATTCAGCATAGTGGGGCGTATGGGTTTGATGTTCTTCTTCTAATGCATTTTGCTGTGCTTCAAGTTCACGCAATTGACGTCTGTCGCTGGCGGTGAGGGCAATACGACGCGCTACCGCGCCTTTTAAAGAACGAACAATGTCTAGGTTAGAAGGGACGCCATCGGTTTGGTAGCCCGCGCGATAGGTTTCGTGTTGAACAATTTTGTCGAATTGACTCTTTTTCAAATTGGGCAGGGCTAAGTCATCGAAGAGTAAATCCAAATATTCGTCTTTTGAAATTGAAAAAACAAATTCGTCTTGCCCTTCGCCATCGTTACTGGCATCACCTTCTCCCGCTCCTTGGCCCTGACCCGACGGGGGGCGATTAATTTTATCGCCCGCTACAAATTGGTCATTTCCAGGGTGAACGGTTTCTCTTTTACCCCCTTTACCTGTATGAAAAATGGGTTCAGAAATATCCCGGGTGGGAATACTGATTTTCTCCCCGGTATCAAGATCGGTAACTGAACGATTACCAACTGCATCGGAAACCGCGCGCTTAATTTGCTGTTTGTAGCGTTTTAAAAAGCGCTGTCGGTTTACGGTACTCTTCCCTTTGCTATTGAGCCTTCTGTCAATAAAATGCGCCATAAGCACCTGCTAATCAATGAGTGAACAGCCAAATTTGCGTCGCCCCTCAGCGAGGGTTACGACGCCTTACGCACCCGCAGATACCATTCACATAAAAGCCTGACTTGCTTTTGGGTGTAGCCTTTTTCTGTCATGCGATTAACGAAATCATCATGCTTTTTCTGCTCTTCAGCAGAACCTTTGGTGTTAAAGGAAATAACCGGTAGTAGGTCTTCGGTGTTAGAGAACATTTTTTTCTCAATCACGGTTCTCAATTTTTCGTAACTTGTCCACGCTGGGTTTTTACCACCGTTATTGGCCCTTGCTCTCAGTACAAAGTTAACGATTTCATTTCTAAAATCTTTGGGATTGCTGATACCCGCGGGCTTTTCAGTTTTCTCCAATTCTGCATTTAATGAGCCTCTGTCAAACAGTTGCCCCGTTTCTGGATCGCGATATTCCTGGTCTTGTATCCAAAAATCAGCATAGGTGACATAGCGATCAAATAAGTTTTGTCCATACTCAGAGTAAGATTCTAAATAGGCGGTTTGAATTTCTTTACCAATAAACTCAACATACTTAGGTATCAGGAACCCTTTAAGGTGTTCTAAATACTGCTCGCTAATTTCTTGCGGGAATTGCTCCCTTTCTATTTGTCGTTCAAGCACATAAAAAAGATGAACGGGGTTGGCAGCCACTTCTTGATGATCGAAGTTGAATACACGCGACAAAATCTTAAATGCGAAACGGGTGGACAGCCCCTCCATACCTTCATCGACACCAGCATAATCGCGGTACTCTTGGTACGATTTGGCTTTAGGGTCGGTGTCTTTAAGGCTTTCGCCATCGTACACCCGCATTTTAGAAAAAATGCTGGAGTTTTCTGGCTCTTTTAGGCGAGACAACACGGTAAATTGCGCCAAACATGCGAGTGTATCGGGGGCACAGGGCGCACCACTGAGCTCGCTGCTATCAAGCAATTTTTGGTATATTTTGATTTCTTCGCTTACTCGCAAGCAATAAGGCACTTTGACAATATAGACACGGTCTAAAAATGCCTCGTTGTTTTTATTATTTCTGAATGTCTGCCATTCTGACTCGTTTGAATGAGCGAGAATAAGCCCGTCAAATGGAAGCGCCGAAAAGCCTTCTGTCGGGTTATAGTTGCCTTCTTGTGTTGCTGTTAATAAAGGATGGAGCACTTTAATAGGTGCCTTAAACATCTCTACAAATTCCATCAACCCTTGGTTGGCTTTACACAACGAGCCTGAGTAACTGTATGCATCAGGATCATTTTGAGCAAACTGCTCTAATCGACGAATATCTACCTTGCCGACAAGCGCCGAAATATCTTGGTTGTTTTCATCTCCAGGCTCTGTCTTAGCGATACCAACTTGATCCAACACGGAAGGGTAAACCCTAACCACTTTGAATTGTGTGATGTCGCCATTAAATTCATGCAAGCGCTTGCGCGCCCAAGGCGACATAATTGTTTTTAGGTAGCGGGAAGGGATGCCATATTCCTGCTCTAGTAGGTGACCATCTTCTTGCGCGTCGAAAAGGCAGAAAGGATGATCATTAACCGGAGAGCCTTTCAATATATAAATAGGCACTTGCTGCATTAATGCTTTGAGCTTTTCAGCGAGTGACGACTTCCCCCCGCCTACAGGACCAAGCAAATACAGAATTTGCTTTCGCTCTTCTAACCCTTGGGCGGCATGTTTTAAATACGACACAATTTGTTCAATGGCTTCTTCCATTCCATAGAATTCATTGAACGCTGGATAGCGTGAAATAACGCGATTAGAAAAGATGCGACTCAGCGCAGGATCGGTGGAGGTGTCCACCATGTTAGGTTCACCAATGGCTTTGAGTAAACGTTCCGCAGCATTTGCATAAGCCATAGCATCTGACTTGCAAATATCTAGGAACTCTTGGATGCTGAACTCTTCCTGCTTTCGCTCTTCGTAGCGACTTTGATAATGTTCGAAGATACCCATAAATACCCCTAAAAAACGGTTGCCCGTAATTTCATCTTAGACGGTATTGGGAAAAATGGGAGGGATTTACACTAGACTTTCGACGGGTGACATGAAAAAGCCCGTTAATGTAAACGGGCTTTTAAAGGTATATTAAATAACGTAACTTCGAGATTACTTAGCGAAGTTTTCGTTACCAAATTCCCAGTTAACTAATGCCCAGAAGTTTTCTAGGTACTTAGGACGCGCATTACGGTAATCGATGTAGTAAGCGTGTTCCCAAAGGTCAACCGTCAATACAGGTGTGTATTCTTCGCCAGAGATAGGCGTTTCTGCATTGCTAGTATTAACAATGTCTAGGCTACCGTCTGCTGTTTTAACAAGCCAAGTCCAGCTTGAGCCAAAGTTATTAACTGCTTTGTCGTTAAACGCTGCTTGGAAGTCTGCAAACGAGCCCCATTTAGCGTTAATAGCTTCAGCTAGGTCGCCAGTTGGCTCACCGCCGCCATTTGGGCTTAGGCAGTGCCAGTAGAACGTGTGGTTCCATACTTGCGCCGCATTGTTAAATACACCACCTTCAGAAGACTTGATAATTTCTTCAAGGCTTTTGCTTTCCATGTCTGTACCTTCAACTAAGCCATTTAGCTTAGTTACATAGGTTGCGTGATGCTTGCCATAGTGGTAGTCCAGCGTCTCAGAAGAGATATGCGGTTCAAGTGCATTTTTTTCGTATGGTAATGCTGGTAGTTCAAAAGCCATATCGGTCTCCGTTTTTGGTTTCGTGTTTTGCGTCGTGAAGCTCGCTATGCCTGTTCGGCGAGCTTAATTCCTTCGTATATTACAACTAATTGTCCGCTTAATGATATCAAAAGCGTGACATAGATGTAGGGGTAAATTTTGATAACTCAATGACAAATTTATGAAAATTAGGTGCAATAATGAATACAACCCTGTTCTTCGCATTTATCGACCCAGTATAGGTAGAGGGGGGCGCGAATAACAGATCACCTTTTTTCAGCCACGCATAGTGACGTTTTCATCATAGCGTAGGGGAATTTCACGTTTCTGACCATGAATAGTCGCCCCATTTTGTGGTAATCTGCTCTTGATTTCCAACACGTTGGTTCCCACATTTATGTGAATCAACTTTCCGCTGAGAGGATCCAATGGATAATACTGAAACGCAATCCACTGTTGAACGAATTAAACAACAGATTGAAGAAAACGCTATTCTTCTATATATGAAAGGTTCACCTAAGCTTCCTAGCTGTGGTTTTTCTGCGCAAGCGTCTCAAGCGCTTATGTCGTGTGGCGAACCTTTTGCTTATGTAGATATTCTGCAAAACCCAGATATTCGTGCTGAATTGCCAAAGTACGCGAACTGGCCTACTTTTCCTCAATTATGGGTAGACGGTGAACTTGTGGGTGGCTGTGACATCATTATTGAAATGTTCCAGCAGAACGAATTACAGCCACTTATTAAAGAAGTTGCTGAAAAAAATAAGCAAGAAGACTAGTTTAAAAAATAGTATTAAAAAACCGGCTTTATGCCGGTTTTTTCAATTAAAAAGCCCTCATTTACCTTCACTTTTATCTCCCTCAAATACCTATAGACAGCTCAGAAAATAAAATCCTCTACGCCAATAAAATAAATAATTTTTTTCACTAAAATTGTTTGTTTTTTAGTGGCTTACGCTCTATAAAAATGCAGTGCTGACGTCTTGTTGTCAGTGTTGAAGGTATAAAAAATAACATCTCCCTGGGCACATTTTTCGCAATGAATTTGCACATAATAATAAAAATGGCTTACAGGGCAAATCCGGGAAACCATTATGAACACACGCTTGTCTTTATTGACAAAAAACGTCCGATCCGTGCTTGCTGCTTCAGCTGCATTTTCTGTTATGGCCACTGCGCCTGTTTATGCTCAAGAAGCGGAAACGGAAGCCAAAGCAGAAGATTATGAGCAAATAGCCATCGTAGGCTCTCGTGCAGCACCGCGTTCCGTTGCTGATTCTGCGGTACCTATTGATATTATTTCTGATGAAGAGTTTAAGCAGCAGGGCGCTACCGATATGGTGTCTATGATGCAAACTGTGGTGCCGTCATTCAACGTGAACGACCAACCAATTAATGACGCTTCAACCTTAGTACGCCCTGCCAACCTGCGTGGTATGGCATCGGACCACACCCTCGTTTTAGTGAATGGTAAGCGTCGCCACCGTTCTGCCGTGATTACCTTTTTAGGCGGCGGTTTATCTGATGGGGCACAGGGTCCTGATATTTCTGTTATTCCAGCGGCAGCGCTAAAGCAAGTTGAAGTATTGCGTGATGGTGCAGCAGCACAATACGGTTCAGATGCTATTGCAGGGGTCATTAACTTTGTTCTTAACGATGCCTCAGAAGGGGGCTCGTTTGAAGCGCGTTATGGCTCTTACTACGAAGGCGATGGTGACATGATTCAGCTTGCGGGTAATGTAGGCATGCCTTTATCTGAAAACGGGTTTATCAACCTGTCGGCTGAATATCGCACTGCCGACGACACCTCTCGAAGCGTACAGCGTGACGACGCCGCAGAGCTTATTGCCGGTGGGAATAGCTTTGTCGCTGACCCAGCGCAAGTGTGGGGGTCTCCTGAAATTAAATACGACGTTAAGTTATTTGCTAACCTAGGTTTAACGTTATCCGACACCAGCGAAGCCTATATGTTTGGTAACTATGCTGAACGTGAAGTGGAAGGTGGTTTCTATTTCCGTAACCCCCACAACCGTGGTGGTGTTTACGATGGTGGCATTGAAGCGGCCGATATTGATGGTGATGGCGTTATTGGTGAAGACGAAGGTTATCAATTACTTTTAGTGGGCGATTTAACGGGCGATATGTCGGGTAATTGCCCCACCGATATTCGTGTTGGTGACAATGTCCTTGATAACCAAACGTACATCGATCAAGTGCAGAATAACCCTGACTGTTTTGCGTTCAACGAAATTCTACCCGGTGGCTTTACTCCAAGGTTCGGTGGTGTGGTAACCGACATGTCGTTGGTCTTTGGTACCAAAGGTGAGCTAGAAAACGACATTACCTACGATGTAAGCCTAAACCTTGGGGAAAACGAAGTTGATTTCCTCATAAGCAATACGATTAACCCGTCGTTAGGGCCAGATACCCCTTTTGAATTTAGTCCGGGCCGTTATATTCAGTCTGAACAAACGTTGGATATCGACTTTACTAAGCCCTTCGAGATGGGCTTGTACGAACCTTTATTTGTTGCCTCCGGTTTCCAATATCGCCATGAAAGCTATGAAAGTATTGCGGGTGACACTGCGTCTTATGAAATTGGGCCACTAGCCACACAAGGGTTTGGCATAGGGTCAAATGGTTTCCCTGGTTTAGCGGCTAACAGTCAAGGTGAAGTGTCTCGTCACAACATTGCATTTTACGTAGACGCTGAAGCCTACGTGACTGAGAACTTTATGTTAGCAGCAGCATTGCGCTATGAAGACTATTCCGATTTTGGTGATACCACCAAAGGTAAAATTGCGTTTCGATGGCAGGCGCTGGAAGACATTGCATTTCGTGGTGCTTATTCAACTGGATTTAAAGCACCCACGCTGGGGCAAAGTAATGTTCGTAACGTGACCACCGCATTTGGTACTAACGGCGAACTTATTGACCGTGCAACATTGCCGCCTACCGACCCTGTCTCGGTGCTAAAAGGTGGGGAAGCGCTAACACCAGAAGAATCTGAAAGCATCACATTTGGTATTGTGGCTAATTTCGATAGTGGCCTATTTATTACTGCAGATTACTACAATATTGAAGTTACCGATCGTATCAGTACAGCATCGGGTATTGAGTTAACCGATGAAGATATTGCTATCTTGTTAGAGCAAGGTATCGACGATGCGTCTAGTTTCTCTGAAATCAGCTTCTTTACCAATGACTTTGATACAACCACTGAAGGTGTGGATGTGGTGGCTAACTACAGCATGGAAATGCTGGGTGGCGATACTAAGTTCTCCCTTGCGTACAACTGGACATCGACCACAGTGGATGAAGCATCACCGAATATTTCAGAAGAACGTATCCGCATGTTAGAAGATAACCTGCCAGCAGTGCGTTACAGCGCGACAGCGAATCACACTAATGGTGATTGGCGTGTGCTTGCACGTTTGAATTATTACGGTAGCATTTTTGAAGATCACTTAGATTCAGCGTTACCTATCGACAAGGTAGGTTCTGAATTTACCGTAGATTTAGAGGTAGCATACAATGTTTCGGAAGAGTTTACCGTGACGGTTGGTGCGAAGAACGCCTTTGATGAATACCCAGATGAAAATACCCAATATGCAGGCATTGCAGGTTCATTGTATCCGACTACGTCTCCCATCGGCATCAATGGTGGTTTCTATTACCTGAGAGGTATGTACACCTTCTAAAAACTGAAACCGGACAAAAGGGAGCGTTGCTCCCTTTTGTTTTTTTCTTACAGGGCTTTTAAATTTAATGCAAAAAGTACCATTAATTGGCATGATAAGTGTCTTACGTTCAGCAAATTGAAACACCATCCTAAAAATATGACCACGAAGTCGACAGTCGCCGAAACCTTTCTTAAATATCGCTCTAAGCTTATGCGTGCAGTGAGTGCTATTGTTGGCGCTGATGATATCGAAGACATCGTTCAAGAAGCCTTTATAAAAAGTTACGAAGCCGAGTTAAAACAAGAGATACGCTACGAGCGTACGTATATGCTAAAGACGGCGCGTAATTTAGCGTTGAACCATATTGCAAAAGCAGAAAATAAAAATAAACAAACTGTAGATGATATGGATTTTTTGCCTCACGAACTGGTGGGGTACAGCCTAGAAAAAAATGTAGAAAGTAAAGAGCGTTTTATTCACTTTTGCCGAGCCACAGATACGCTATCTGCGGATGTGAAACGGGTCTTTTTACTGAAAAAAGTTTATGGCATGCGACAGAAAGATATCGCTGAGTTGGTGGGACTGAGTGAAAGTACGGTAGAAAAGCATGTCGCCAAAGGTTTAATGTTATGTTCCCGCTATTTAGCCGAACTAGCAAAAGATAACGTGCCCGCCCCGTTATCTAAAAAAGACAATCAGGACATCAGCCGTAGTTAACATGAACAATATTCGTCAATTCTCCAGTAAAGAAGATATTCAAGAGCAGGCTTGTCTTTGGATTAGTCGTCTTGATCGCGAGTTAACAGGTAATGAAAAAGACGCCCTTGAAGCTTGGTTGAAAGAAAGTAAAGCCCATAGAAAAGCATTACTTGAAGCGGCCAGTTTGTGGGATGACATGTCAGTGTTAAACGAATTAAGTGGTTTGTTCCCTAGACAGCCTACCAGTGCTGCCAAAGAAGCAAAGCAAACACGACGACTTCGCACCCGAGCTAAGTGGAGTATTGCCGCCGCCTTTTTAGTTATGGCCGTGGCGGTAGGGGTGCTACTTGAACAAACATGGCTTAATAACACGCCCGTACTTGCAAGCATCACGGAAAAAGTAGAAACCGGTGTTGGCGAGCAAAAAAATATTACGCTTGCAGATGGGTCTAAGCTGCATCTGAATACCGACTCTATCGTTACCGTAGATTTCACGGAAAACGCGCGTAATATCGTGTTGCTAAGAGGCGAAGCTCACTTTGATGTTGCCCATGATACGTCACGCCCTTTTACGGTAACAGCGGGCAACAATACCGTTACCGCCGTGGGCACAGCATTTAACATGCAGTACGTAGATGATCAGGCTTTTGAATTGGTTGTTACCGACGGTAAAGTGTTGGTGGCAGACAGGTTCAATACGTTTAACCGCCAAGGTTCCTTGTTTAGTAATAAACCCAATTCAGAAGAAGGGTTATTGCTATACGCCGGTGAAAAAGCGGTGGTGAAGGGGAAAGTTGAAGAAAAAGAGAACCTTTCAAAAAATGACATTGATGACGATTTAGCATGGCAAAAAGGCATGATAGTGTTTAAAGGTGAACCTCTTGAGTCTGTGTTAGAAGAAATAGGCCGTTACACACCTGTACGCTTTTCTATTAGCGACGAGGGATTAAAGCGTCGGCGTGTTGCAGGCTACTTTAAAGTTGGTGACATAGAAGGCCTATTAGGGGCGCTTAAAAACAGCTTTAATATAGAATACGAAAAAATAACCGAAACCAGCATACAGCTTTCTGTGGCTTCAAGTTAAGTTGCACCGGTGTCGAGAAAGGGCCATCGCCACTTGCGCTTAAATGACTTTCTACCAACCCTGGGCTCGATGATGAGACAGACAAAGATATATCGCCTAGTCACAGGAATTTTACTCGTGGGATTGGGTTTCACGTCAGCGTCTGCCCAACCTTTATTGATTTTAAAGGGCGCCCGCTTGAGCATTACGTCTAGCTTAGCGCAGCAAAACACAACACCCGATGGCCCAATTACCTTTTCTATTCCTGCACAAGATGCCGATGCGGCGTTAACAGAACTTGCTAAGCAAGCGAATACCACTTTGTTATTTCCTTTCGACATTGCCAAACGAGTCAAGGCCAATGCGTTGTCAGGCTCTTTTACCCTTAATGAAGCCTTAGTGTTGCTACTAGAAGGCACGCCGCTTGCGGTAGTTACCAGCGCAGCCGGTGAAATAAGTATACGTTCCAGAGCGGCGTTGGAAGTGAAGGCGCAGGACGGCAGAAAAGTGGCCAAGAACAAGCAAGACGATGGAGAACATCAGCTAGAGCGGATTGCCGTTGTGGGCACACGAAGCACGCCAAGAAGCGTGGTAGATTCACCGGTGCCATTGGATATTATTGGGTCTGATGCCTTGGCTGCACAGGGTAACTCCGATGTACTCTCTATGCTAAGTAGTATGGTGCCTTCCCTAAGCGTTAACGACCAACCCATTAATGATGCAACAAGCCTCGTTAGGCCAGCGAATTTACGCGGTATGGCATCTGATCACACGCTACTACTGGTGAATGGTAAGCGTAGGCACAGATCGGCGGTTATCACCTTTCTTGGTGGCGGATTGTCTGACGGAGCTCAAGGGCCAGATATTTCCGTCATTCCAGCTTATGCGCTTAAACAAGTTGAAGTTTTGAGAGACGGTGCCTCGGCGCAGTACGGGTCAGACGCCATCGCAGGGGTCATCAATTTTGTGCTTAAAGATAGCCCTTCAGGTGGCAGTGTAGCCTTAAAAACAGGGGTATATTCTGAGGGCGATGGAGCGCTATTCCAGCTGCAAGCTAATCAAGGGTTTGCTTTAGGAAATCACGGGTTTCTTAATGCTACGGTTGAATATCGCCAGCAAGAGGGGACCTCCCGTTCAGTGCAGCGCGACGACGCAGCCGAACTCATTGATATGGGAAATACTGCAATAGCTAACCCTGCCCAAGTGTGGGGTGCGCTTGATGTGAATGAAGACGTGAAAATGTCGATAAATACCGGTTGGCGTTTTACAGATCACGTTGAAGGTTATACATTTTCTACTTACGCCCATCGTGATATAGCGGGTGGTTTTTATTATCGCAACCCACAAACTCGAGAGGGCGTATTCAGCCAAACCGACGATGTTTCAGGCGTGCGAACGCTGTTGGTGGGCGACTTAGATGGCGTAGGGCAGGGAATAGCGTGCCCCACCATCGTGTTGGATAGCACAAATGTGTTGGACAATCCGCTTTATCAGCAAATTGCCGATAATAGTACCGAGGTTGGCGCAAATTGCTTTGCCTTTAACGAGTGGTTTCCCGGCGGGTTCACGCCACAATTTGGGGGCACGATCACCGATGCATCACTGACCTCCGGCTTGCGCATTGACCTTAACAATGGCTGGGCGCTAGACGTGAGCGGGAGCTTAGGCTACTCGGATATTGCTTATACGCTGTCGGGCACAGTGAACCCTTCGCTTGGGCCTGATACGCCTCTGACGTTTTCGCCAGGTTCAGTGAGTCAAATAGAGCGAACGTTTAATTTCGACTTAACTAAGTTGATAGACACGCCGCTGGCGGAGCCTGTTAGTTTAGCGTTAGGGGCTGAGTGGCGCAGAGAAACCTACTTTCAGCATGCCGGTGATGAAGCGTCGTTTGAGGCCGGCCCTTTGGCCTACGATCCAAATACGGGGTTATCCCAAGGCTTTTCAATCGGCTCGAATGGATTTCCAGGTTATCAGCCTCAATCCGCAGGACATTGGAGTAGAAGTAACTGGGCATTATATTCGGATGTGGAATTGTTCGTGACCGATCCCTGGCAGTTGGCACTAGCGTTACGGGTAGAGCACTTTACCGACTTTGGATCTACATTTGATGGTAAGTTGAGTACTCGCTATCAATTTAATGATTACACCGCCGTTCGAGGCTCTATCAATACAGGCTTTAAAGCGCCAACGGTAGGCCAAAGCAATGTAATAAACGTGACCACCGCCTATGCTGCAAATGGCTTAGAAGACCAGGCAACGTTGCCGCCCACCGACCTTATATCTCAACAATTAGGTGCTAGTGCACTGCAACCTGAAGAGTCGGTGAACTATAGCTTTGGCGCTGTTATGCAGCTAAATGCAAATATCTTCGCCACGCTGGATTATTTTACAATACGTTTAAGCGACCGTATCAGCACAACCTCAGCGATTCCGCTTACCCAAGAAGATATTGACGCCTTAACGGCGTTAGGCAGAGAAGATGCAGTTAATTACAATGCGGCCAAATACTTCACGAACGATTTTGGTACGCGCACACAAGGCATAGACTTCGTCTTACATTACGAAGAAAACCTATGGGATTGGCAAAATAAACTTATCCTTGCCTATAACTGGACAGATACCCAAGTTGAACGAGTGACCCTATACCCCACCTTAGTCGATGGCGTTATGCAGTTGCGGCCTAACCTCACATCACAGCGTATTCGTATGCTAGAAGACAACCTGCCAGCCCACCGAGGTAGCGTTACCCTAGAGCAAAGTCAGGGCAGGCTTAATTTTATATGGCGAATGAATTATTTCAGTGATTTCTACGAAGACCATTTAGATGCGTCTGCGGGAATGGATATCTACGGCAGTGATACCCTTACATTTGATGCGCAAGTAACTTGGTACTATTCGCCAACAATGAGAGTCACCTTGGGGGCGCAAAACCTGTTTGATAATACCCCTGAAGAAAATCCCTTCAAAGGTGAAGTTGGTGCCTTGTACCCGCCCACATCTCCAGGCGGAATTAACGGCGCATTTTATTATTTAGGCTTTGAATATACGTTTAATTAATTAAATAACCGAGGCGGAAGTGGGTCAGAATGTTAAGAGGAAAGCTTTCTGGGGTGGTGATGATGCCATGCTAGGGCAGGTGACGTTTAAGTCGGCATTGGCAACCGTTGATTACTAGCCGACGTTTTTAAATAGCGAGTCATCAACAATGGTCTGGTCGATGATTTGTTGTGCCATTTGTATACACTTGCCACACTGTGAGCCTAACTCTAATTGCGCACGCAACTCACGCATGTTACCCACACCTTGATCTTGTACAGCAGCGCGGATAGTTTTATCGGTCACACCGTAGCACATACATACAAACATTCATCGTACTCCAAATAAGTCTGTAAATGATAATAATTGCTATTCATTGTTAAAGCAAGTCACTCATCGAAGATTTTGCATGAATTTTCCCCAAACCATCATTTTCCTAAAAACCGAGCAACCAATAAAAAAGGCGCCGAAAGGCGCCTGGTTCATCAGGATAAATTCAGGAAGCTTCGGTGAGGGGCCAGCCCCCTAATGCTTTGTAGCGGTTGACCATGTAGCAAAATAGTTCCGTCGTTTTTTGAGCATCATATAATGCACTATGCGCTTCTTTCTGATCGAAGTGAATACCCGCAGCACGGCAAGCCTTCACCAGCACGGTTTGGCCTAATGACAACCCAGCTAAGCTAGTGGTATCAAAGGAGACAAAAGGGTGAAAAGGCGTGCGCTTTATATTACACCTTGCTATTGCGGCATTGACAAAGCTCTGATCGAAGGTGGCGTTGTGCGCCACAATGACTGAGCGTTGGCAATTAGCGTCTTTTTGCGCTTTGCGTATGCCTTTACATAATTCTTTCATGGCGGCGCTTTCTTCTATGGCACCACGCAATGCGCAAGTTGGGTCAATACCGTTAAACTCGAGAGCAGCAGGTTCTAAATTGGCACCTTCAAAAGGGTCAATATGATAGTGAAAGGTAAGATCAGGATGCAGAATACCCTGTTCATCCATTTTCACGGTTACCGCTGCAATTTCTAACAAAGCGTCTGTGTTTGCGTTAAATCCTGCGGTTTCGACATCGATAACCACGGGGAAATAACCTCTGAAACGGTGAGATAAAGCATGTGAAGACTCAGACATAAACGCTCTTTTACTGATGTTAGACGATGACGAACATACACTAATTTGCTAAGTGTACCCTTATGCAGGTGAGGGATTATGTCAATTAAATAAGTGTGTATCCAGCGATGTTTCGCATTCGTTTCGGTTCAGATGTATAATTGATGGTATATCGAGCTAAACTTTTCTACACTTGGGGCGATATATTCTCTAGACGTTGTCATTTAACGGCCTACGTTTGGTTTTATATTCTTGTTAAGTAGGTGTGGCTGTGAAACTTAAATACTTATTTCTTTTCTGCTTGGTAGCGACGACTTCGGTCAGTGCGGCTATGCGCCAATATGCCGCTACCGTGGAAACATCGTCGTGGGAAGTCGCGGACGCCTCTCGTTTACAGTGTACCCTCAATCATGAATTACCAGGGTATGGAGCTGCAATGTTTACCAGCGTCGCGTCAAAACAACTCAATATGGAATTTGAGTTAGACATGCATTTGCTGCCCAACCATTTTGACGTTGCCGCTGTGTATTCGGTTCCGCCACGGTGGATGCCTGGTGTAGCACCAAAAACCATTGCAGACATGACAATTCGTAAACAATACAACGGTGACTTACCGCAAGACGCTGCTTGGACAATGTTGTCAGAACTCGAAAAAGGATTTTGGCCCACCATTTACTACAACGACTGGTACAACAAAAACGACAAAGTGAGCGTGGCGTTGAACGCAAGTAATTTTGCGCATGTTTACAACGAATTTGTACAGTGTGTATCAAACCTGCTGCCCTATAATTTTGATGATATTGCGTACACTGTATTGTCTTATCAAAAAAATAGTACTGAGCTATCAAAGTACTCGCAAAAGCGATTAACCATGATAGGTGAATATTTAAAAGAAGACAGCGAACTTGAACTGGTGCTTTTAGATGGTTACACAGACAGTTATGGCGGGCGCTGGAACAACGAACAATTGTCGATTAGACGCGCCAATGAAGTAAAATCCTACCTAACAACCCTTGGCGTGCCTGAAGACAGAATTCAGCTTACTGGCCATGGTGAAAAACGTCATATCGCGCCGAACGACACCCGGGATGCTCGGGCGCAGAACAGGCGCGTGGTAGTAAGATTATCTAAGGGTTAGTTCGACTTTTCTCGCCAGGTTTTCACCGTGGGAACCTGGTCTGTGAATACACCATCTACCGCCAGAATATCTTTTAACGTAGTAAGCAATTGCTCGCTGGTGAAACCAGGCGGTAGAGCATCCTTCCTGAAGGTGTAAGGGTGAATAATAAGCTTGTTTTGTTGCGCGAAGGCTAGCCAGGGCTGCGCTTCCACTTTTCCTGCTTTTAGCGCTTCTGTGTTAAGAAGTTGGCCGAGCCATGGCCCAATTCCATCCGCGTATTTAGATACTTCAGCCATGCCTGCTTCTGTACGAAGGTAGGTGTAGTCGGTCGCAGATTCTCCCCAACTATTATCGGCAATCAACATGACTAAATTGCCTTGGTAACCCAATTCATCACGTAATCGTTTCACTTCTGCAAAATCAAAGCACTGAAGATAACTGTTAGCGTTTTTATCTGTCATGCCGTAATCACCTAATGTAGCCAGCACAATTTTGCTGATATCCACGCCTTGCTCACGGTGCCATGCGGGTGATTTGATTTCAGGGTAAATACCAATATCAGTGTCGAATTGGCGGTTCAATTGCGTGATTAACTCAATATGTTCAGCTAATGTGGCAATAGTGAAATGGGCTTGTGTTCCCTGATAACGGTTTGGAAAAACTGGCGAGCCATCGGTATTTTGTCTTTCATGAACCCGTAAGCGTTTCAATTCCGCTAAAGTGAAATCTAGCGCATAGAAGCGACCATCGTCTCGTGCTCTATCACTGTAGACGTCTTCTACATTTGTCACGGTTTCAAGGTGTATGTCGTGCAGCACTACGGGCACACCGTCTTTTGTTATAACGACGTCTTGCTCTATAAAGTCAGGGCGCTGAGCGAAGGCTAAAGTGGCCGCTTCCAATGTATGTTCAGGTAAGAACCCCGAGGCACCTCTGTGGGCAATGATGTCGAAAGGCTCTGCAACACTTAGAGAACTCACTAGCGCTGAGCAGCCAATGAATATGTAACGGGTTAAGCTCATGGTCAATATCCTTGTTGATTATTTGGCTTGGATCAGTTCAATGGCGTAGCCATCTGGGTCACGTACAAATGCAATGATGGTTTGCCCGCCTTTTACCGGCCCAGGCTTGCGATAAACCTCAGCGCCCTGGTTTTCCAATTCACCACAAAACCCGTAAATATCTTCCACTTCAATGGCAATATGGCCATACGCATTGCCTTTGTCGTACGTGTTTTCGCCCCAATTGTAAGTTAGCTCAAGCACGGTGGCGTGGCTTTCATCACCGTAGCCAACAAACGCAAGTGTGTACTCATATTCTTTATTGTCTGAACGGCGTAGTAGTTTCATACCCATAAGTTCAGTATAGAAATGCAAAGAGGCATCGAGATCTTCAACTCGAAGCATAGTGTGTAACATTCTCATTATTTTTTCCTTCGCAGTTATTTTACCTGGTTAACGTAAATCTAATTTACGAAAAATGACAAATATTGGTAGGTTATAAGCCAAGTGTAATTGATTTTTATGATAAAAATGAGTCAAAGGAAGGGATTTGTTATTATCGGTGTTGTTGTGGATATTGCCGTTTTTATGCGCGTTTTTTAAAAATCGTTTGCAGGGGGGCAAATAAAAGGGATATTTAGAAAAATAAAACACAAGTTAGCTAGACTTGTACATTCAATCTGTGTACACTGGCCGCGCTTTAGATAATCAAAGCTATTTCTACTACTGCGTTGTACCCTCTTTATTCTTCTTTTTAAATCGAAGTTTTAATAGATATACATTTGCGTTACTAGCTAATACGTTATGTCTATTGCTTTTCGGTGAAATTCACCATTATTACTTTCATTAAAAAGGTTTATATTATGTCTGATACAGTTAACGGTACAGTTAAGTGGTTTAACGAAGAAAAAGGTTTTGGTTTCCTAACTCAAGACGGTGGCGGTAAAGATGTATTCGTACATTTCCGTTCAATCGCTTCTGACGGTTTCAAAACTCTAGCTGAAGGCCAAGCGGTAAGCTTCAGTGTAGAACAAGGTCAAAAAGGCCTTCAAGCTGCAAACGTTGTTGTTCTTTAAATAGAACTTTAAAATACAACGACAAAAGGCTAAGTTTTTTGCTTAGCCTTTTTAATTTATGCAGTACTTACGTTTTTATTTATTTTTGGTTTGATAAGAACAAAATTTTGAAAGGAATTTTAAAACGAATAAAAAACTAGCAATATTATTATAAAAGAAAAATTATATGTCTCATTCCATTAACGGCGCTTCGCTCCGTACACTCCCTCCTATTTCGACAATCTCAGTAAATAAATTTAACGTTGTATTTACCGATACAGAATGTCAAAAATCTATTCAGTTTCGAAACAATAAAGACACGAAAGTTTTTTTACATTGGTTGCTTAATACCACTGTTGAAAGCATAT
This sequence comes from Alteromonas australica, assembly GCF_000730385.1. Taxonomy (NCBI): domain Bacteria; kingdom Pseudomonadati; phylum Pseudomonadota; class Gammaproteobacteria; order Alteromonadales; family Alteromonadaceae; genus Alteromonas; species Alteromonas australica. Next base: position 1,362,278 of record NZ_CP008849.1, read on the forward strand.
ATGCCTAACGCATCTGTCCTACCAACAACGCAATTTAATACGTATCTCGTTAAATAACTCACAATAAGTTAAAAAGCGAATAAGCCGCATTGTGCTTTTGCGAGCTTGTGTATATATTTTGTTTAGTTGTATTCCAACTCGCAATGGAAAGTCCCTAATAAAAGGGGCGAGAACCTTTATTGGTGATAGGGATTATTTTTTGCTTTCTTACCTTCAATGTTTAAGGGCGCTGTGTTTTTTTAGCCTAGCCGTGGTGTTTCCGGTGTTAGGTGAAGTCGTTGACTTAAAGAATGGCAAAGTGACCCTCCAAGACTCCCATATTTGGCGAGAGTTGCCTGCTAGTATTGAGCTAGCGAATATAGACAGTGCGACATTGCTACTGCCACTTCAAACGGGTTATGAGCACCTACCTATCGCCCCTTCGTTAGGCGGGGAGTCGGGTTCCTACATCACTAAACTATTGTTAAAGCCCTCCGCTGACGGGCGTTATTTTGTGGTCATTAATGCTAATTTCATCGATATCGGGTTATCTGCCTATGTGTCAGGCTCGCAGTCACGCCCCCAGCTTGAGGTTTTTTCACAGTTAGCAGATGATGCTACGCCCCATCTTTTGCACTTCCAGAGTTTCGCTATTCAGGTGAATGAAAGTGAAACCGTTGAGTTATGGTTAGTCATCAAGGCCAAGCAATTTCCTACACCTGTCTCCATTTCATTTTACGACCCAGCCACGTTTTATGAGTACCAAATTTATAATAATGGTTTGTCTATTGCCGCCATAACCACCATGACACTACTGGCACTATTAGCCATTCTGGTGTATTTGAGTACAAAAAAGCGGGTGGCGCTTACGTGTGCGGGTTATTTAGGTTTACATGGCATTGGCTGGGCTGCAGCTTCGGGATTGCTTGACGACTTGTTTAATATTCCCACAAACAGTACCTACTGGGGAATGATGCTGTTTCCTTTTGCCATTGCGTGTGCAGGGCAGTTTGTGTCTGACCTTTTTGATTGCCCATCTAACCATAAAAAGCTCTTTCGGTTTCTACGCGTTTTTAGTGTGATAAGCGTGGTTTTGGGTGTCACCATGTGGTTTTTACCATTTACTACGGGGTTTCTTATTTCCCACTTGCTGGCGATGGTATGGATGATACTCACTCTCAGTATTGGCGTGACTATGCTTAAAATAAGAGACTATCGAGCAAAGTATTTTTTAACAGGTAACCTGCTTTATAGCGCGTCGCTCGGCTACTACATTAGTGCCCACAGCCATTATTTTGGTGAATTGCCCTATTCAGAGTCGGCAGTAGTGGTTGCGTTGTCGGTAGATTGCATTTGCATTTTATTGTGCTTAGCCGAGTGGTTTAAACTGCAACAAATAGAGTTTAATCGAAACTACTATCTGTCTCGAACCGATGCAATGACCAAGCTGGGTAACCGTTTTGCGTTATCTGAGTGTATTGAGCAATTGAATGGCTTTTATGTGGTGGTTTATGTTGATTTAGATGGGTTAAAAACAGTAAACGACAGAAACGGCCATCAAGAGGGCGATAAACTTATCGTTGAAACCGCCAGACTTATGCAGCGGTCATTCAGCCATCGGGGAAGCGTATTTCGCTCGGGCGGTGACGAATTTGTGAGTATTTTACATGCCCAATCCGCCCCTGAGTTAGAGGAATTAACCAAGAGTTGCCGATCGCATATGGATGCATTGTCTTACGAACTTAGTCAGGCTTGGCGTAGGGCAGGGGTGAGTTTTGGTATTGCGACCAGTGTGGAATGTGATTCTGCCAAAGACTGTATTTTCCTTGCCGATAAACGTATGTACCAATACAAATCAATAAATAAGAAACTGGCTTAACGGGTTGATGTTGCTCACACAGTACTCTTACTGTGTTGGAACGCGATAGGTTTGGTATAGGTCGCTACTGTTAGCGGAAGAAGATTTTTGACTGGTGAGTACAATGTTTCCGTTCAACGAAAAATGCCCCTCTTGGCTCTGTATTGTGACAAAGGGCTTTTCCGATTGGTTTTTATAAAATTGAATTTGGTTCTGTTGCCTATCATAAAAGGCAATATGTTGACCACTTTTTCTCACGTTAAATTGCCTACCGTAGAAGGCGGGGACGTTTTCTTTAGGCATTGTAAAGGGAGTCGCGTTACCTCCGCTGTACCATTTGTCGTCCTGGTCTACCCATAACCAATTGTCTGCGAGTGCGTGGTACTGAATACTTTTCCATTTAGGGGGTAAGCGCACCATTGAGTTATCTTCCAAATGGTACTCAACTACTTGCCATGTAGCATCCAGTTTCACACTAAAGGCAAGAACCTTAGGAGACTTAAAAGACACCCCTCTATATTCTTTTTGCGGCAACGGTAACGGTTTGGCTTTCCCCGATTTCACATCTATCACATGTATGGCGTTTAAGGTAAGCGCTGCTATTTTCCTTTGATCCGGTGACCACGCTAAATCTAAATAGTGTCTGCCATCTTCAAAGTGTGTAATTTTGCTTCGCTTTTGCGTATTACGGTTAAATAACCATAACTCTTCATTGCCAGAGCTTAAATTGACATAGGCAGCGTGGTTAGCATCTGGAGACAATACGGCGAGCCTTTCATCAACGCTATCGTTTAGCATCGACACTGACTGTTTGTCTGCCAAATTGTACTCATCTACGTTAACGTTATACGTAAAAGCGGTGAACACATAGTCCACCCCGTTACTGTGGCGCTCAGGTCTATGTAATTGAAGGGGGCCAGTAAATAGAACGGTTTTCTCTCTGCCATCAAGGGTATATTGAACAATGTCTCGGGCAGGGTGCTCTCCCATCAACACAACATGTTGACCATCATGAGACCAAATTCCGCAACAAATATAGGCGTTAAGTTTAAATAACAGGCTTAATTGCTGTGTTTCTAAATCGAGCTGATAGAAGCCTTCCCATTGTTGTTTGTCAGGTGAAGAAATAAGCAGTTTGTTTTCTGTCGGGTGGATATCAAATTGATTATTGCCGGCTAGGTGAATATCAGGCTGAGGGAGCCATTGCGTTGTATTGTCGTCAAGGGAGAGCGAATATAGAGAGTAGGGCATGCCTTGTGCCTGAGACTCAGCAAAAATAAGTAAATTGTCGTTGTGGGTGAATTTTATTCTGCCATAACTGCCTGGGTTACAGGTATAGATAAGCTTTGGGGCAGACATCGACATACCATTAAACTCGCGAATGAAATATTGGCAGCTTTCCGGGTTACCCACTAAATAAACCAATTGAGTACCCGTGTCGTTCCAACTGGCTGGCCCAACGCCTTTTTCTTGTTCATGCTCAATTTCTACTTGTTCGCCAGACAGGGTGTTTTTCACATAAAGCCGAAACTTTTCACCATCATGGTTCATGTAGGTGAGGCGGACGCCATCGGCAGCAAAGCTTGGAAAATACTCACTGCCTTTATTCGATGTTATGGCTTTCGCTGACAGAACGGCGGGTGCTACAGACGGTTTCAAAAAAGAAAACCAAGCCAGAATGCATATAGCGCAAAGCAGAAATATAAAGAGGTAACGCTGGGCTTTTGATTGTTTAGGTAAATGGGGCGTTTGCTGAGTGTCGCCGGTGTTAGCTGCAGTGATTTGGCTTGCGCCTGCAACAAATCGATAGCCTCTTTTGGGCACGGTGACAATAAACGCTGGATTACGCGCATCATCTTTGAGCGCTTTTCTAAGTTTAGTTACGAGTTTGCTAACGGTATTATCACTAACAAACCGACCCCGCCAAACCTCTTCCAATAATTGTGCTTTACTGACAACAAGGTTTTGATGGCGACAAAAGTAAGCTAAAAGTTCGCTTGTCATTGGCTCTAGTCGAACCGCACTATGTTCTTTGGTTAAGGTTTGTTGATGTTCACAAAACTCAAAACCTTTTATTTTCCAGCGCATACTATTCCATTGTTGCCAAAAAAGTTCTTTTAAATCAAAGAAGTCACAAAAAGTCATAACTATTCATTTCATAGTCAGGACTTCACCTTACCCACTTTATACAGTGAAACCACAATTACACTTTATAGAGATAGCACACGAATGAAAAAAATAAGTCTCATGGCGGCGATGATCTATTTGATCAGTATATCACTAAACTTTTTCCAAAATACTTACGCTGATACACACCCTGAAACCACGTACACAATGCCTGACATTATCGCATCTACCGATTTAAGTCAGGCAGATAACATTGAAAAAATACTGTCATCAGAAGAACTGAAAAGAGATTTGCGTGCATTTGCACGTTCTCTAACCCAGAGTGATATTGTGAAGCAAAGCCTGTTCAACAGAATAGCCTTGCTGTCTTTAAGGGATGAATTAGATCACATCAATGAAACGGTTACCCAATCTAACCTTGGTGTCGAATTTATTCACTATCAGTTGTTTCATCAAACGTGTTTGGCACTCAAGAACAAAACACGAACACAGCCAGCCTTCGCTGACGAAACGCAGGGGTTGCAGGGGTTAATAACACATCAATTTGAACGTCTCAGTGACGAGGAGTTTGTGCAGATGTCGTTGGCCCTTGGGTGGTCAGTGCCCAATGCTGAACGCTATGTGGTGAACGTATACAAGCAGCTTCAGGGTAAGGGTTTATTGTCACAAAGTGACATGATGAATATTGCGGTGAATACCCATTTGTATCATGTGCTGAATAGGGTGATCCCCGTTGCCAATAAAGTGATTAAGCAAGAGCAAGATAGGCGATTTATTATTCAACCTGACGTGTTGATAACCCTTGAAAATGACATCGAATTGTCGGCCACTATTGTCAGGCGCCGAGGCCAAAAAATGCCTAATACCACAGCGTTGCAATTCACTATTTATGCTGACGAAAAGGCGCATATAAAAACGGCCATGCACGCCGCTGCACATGGATACATTGGTATGGTAGCCAATTCACGGGGCAAGCGTTCAAGCAGTAATGCTATTGTTCCTTGGGAGCACGAAGGAGAAGATGCGGCCGCGCTTATTCATTGGATAACCAAGCAGCAGTGGAGCAATAAGAATGTGGTTATGTATGGCGGCAGCTACAATGGTTTTACGCAATGGGCAACGGCTAAGCATATGCCAAAAGGGCTGAAAGCAATGGCACCTTATGTGGCGGCAAATTTGATCACTGGCTTGCCTTATGAAAATAACATTGCCTTAACCGGAAATTTCCAATGGCCGCTATATGTAACCAATAATAAGACGGTAGACAATAGCGTTTATAACGATTGGCAGCGCACAAACGCGGTTATCTCTGAGTTATACACCAGCGGTCGGCCCATGGTAGATATCGATGACATAGCAAACAGGCCTAGCCCTTGGTTACAAAAATGGTTAGCACACCCAGAAGATGATGCCTTTTATCAGCGTATGGTTCCCCATCAGGAGGAATACAAAGCGATAGACGTCCCGGTATTAACCATTACTGGGTACTTTGAAGGGGGGCAAATTTCAGCCCTTAACTATTTAAATGAACACTATAAATACAATGACCAGGCCAACCACACGTTATTAATTGGCCCATATAACCATTGGTCGGCACAAAATAAACCCCGCTCGCATCATGGGAATTATAAGCTTGACCCTGTGGCACTTGAAAAAGACACGGAAGAAGTGGTTTTTGCGTGGTTTGATCACCTGTTGAAGGGAGCAAAAAAACCAACGTTAGTGCAAAGTAAGGTGAATTATCAAGTTATGGGGGCGAATGAATGGCGGTTTGCCGACTCGCTGCGTGAGTTGAATCAACACACGGTAAGCTTTTACATACAAAAAAACACGCCGAATAAGATGCAAACATATTCGCTAGGCCGCGTTGTGCCATTACGCTCGCAGCAATACATCGAACAGGTTATTGATTTAGCTGACAGAAGCGAGCAACGAAACCTGGCGCCTAGACAGGTTATTGGCAGCCGCATCGACAAGCAAGGTGGGATACAAATAGAAACCGACGTGTTCGAACAAGATATGGAATTAACCGGGGCTATCACAGGCTATTTCGATATTGAGGTTAATAAACACGATGTTGATATTGGTTTTAATTATTATGAAGTGACCAGAAATGGCGAAGTAATTCACCTCAATAATTATCGCAGTAGAGCGAGTTATGCCGACGATATGGGCAGCAGAAGGTTGCTTACTCCCCACAAAAAGCGGCGCGTTCCAATTGTGAATGCACGTTTTACGTCAAAGCTTATCGAAAAAGGCAGTAAACTCGTTTTGGTTTTAAATGTGAATAAGAATATGGACGCTCAGGTAAACTTAGGGACGGGGAAATCAGTCAATCACGAGGATATTTCACAAGCGGGTGAACCATTAACACTGAAATGGTATTTATCGTCACAAATCAATCTTCCCCTTAAGCCATGGGTGAAGAGCGAATAAATCGTACTTCACCCATGGCTGTTGGATGAAAAAAGTTGTGATTATTTCTTGGCCGCTGCGAATAATGAGATAACAACATTTGATAAGAGGTATCTGGCGGCTAAAAAAAACGTAGTGGAGAAGTGTATATAGAGGGGTTGCGAGCCCACATATTCATAAATACGAGTATGTGATTGGACTTTGGTAACGGATGGAGTGGCGAGCGTGAATGAACAAACCTAAGAAAACGCTTTTTGCTGAAGCTATGGAGCAACATAAGGGCATTGTATTTAAAATTGTGAATTCATATTGCCAAAATCGAGATGAGCGGCAAGACCTTGCGCAAGAAATACTGACAACCATGTGGCTTGCTTATGATAACTACGACAACGAACACAAATTTTCTACCTGGATGTACCGCATTGCATTAAATGTCGCCATTTCTTACTACCGCAAAGACAGTAAGCGAATAGGCAGAGCAAGTGAAGATGAAGAATGTCTTGTTCACATTGCTGACTTCTCACAACAAGAAGAGCGAAGCGAGGAGGTGATGTTGCTATATCGATTCATAGGGCAACTGGATACGTTGAATAAAGCCATCATGCTGCTTTATTTGGAAAGTGAGCCGTATGACAGCATCGCACATAGTTTGGGAATAAGTAAAACCAATGTCGCTACACGCATTAGCCGAATTAAAGAGACATTAAAAAAACAGTTTGAATCACAGGATGTTTAATATGAATTTAGATAACTTCAAAGAAACGTGGCAGCAACAAAATAGCGATACAGCAGCCATTACGATTAACCAAACAATGCTGACCGATATGAAAGTAAATAAACAAATGAAAGCGCTCAATAATATGAAGTGGGCGCGAATTATTGAGGGTGTCGCGTTCTTCGCTATTATTGTTCTTTTGGGGCAGTATATCGCTACTGACTTTAGTCTTTCAGCGCCCACCATATCGGCCGTTGTTTTAACTATTTTTGCTATTGTTGGGCTGGCGGGAAACATTGGTCAAATCGTGCTAATTTCAAAAATTGATTACGCCAAGCCGGTTAGCCAGCTGCAAAAAGATATTTACCGGGTCTGTTCACATAAACTACAACTGACTAAGCTGTTATTGATGTCAGTACCTTTTTATCTGGCGTATGTATTTATAGGGTTCGATGTACTGGTGGGAATTGACTTGTTTCCACATTTAGAGCAACACATGATTTGGATTTATTCTTTATCATCACTACTGCTTTTAGCTGTAACCACCACGCTGCTAACTAAATTACACTACGACAATATTGAGATTTCATGGGTTAAAAACACCATTAGAGTTATTGTGGGAGAGCGTTTAGTCAATATGGCTCAATTTATTAATAATATTGAATCTACCCACCGCTAACCGCCACGCTGTGGTTCTACTCTTCTAGCCTTAACGCCAATGCAGTACGCAGACAGCTTAAGGCTGGGTTTATTTTTTACCACATGAGATTAGGCGTTGAGGCTCAGTTGCCAGTACCCAACATCTAACCACTGATCAAATTTAAAGCCTACCTTAGAAAAATGCGCAACTTTTACCATACCTAGTTTTTCATGCAAGCCAACACTCGCTGGATTTGGCAAGGTTACGCCACCAATGACACTGTTTATTCCTAGAGTTTTCAGCTTATTAAGGAGCGACGTGTATAACACTGTACCTAAGCCTTTTCGTTGAAACTCATTAGAAAGGTAAATTGTTGACTCTACAGAAAAGCGATAAGCGCTTCGTTCCTTCCATTTCGTAGCATACGGATACCCAATAATCGTCTCGTCTATCACTGCCACAATACATGGCAAATTAGCCTCTACTACTTTTTTTAGCTGAATAGACTATAAAGCGACAATTAACTTGAACGGTTCGCTAGCACCGAACAGGAGTAGGTTTGTAGTTTGTTTAACCCATTCGTGGTTATCAGCCAGGTCATGCAGGCGTGTTCGCCGATAGTCACCAATCAGACAAGCTAGAACGACTTTGCCGATATATTGCACGACCGGCCATCAGTGAGCAACGATTGAGTATGACGAATGCAGGTAAGGTGCGTTATGAACTCAAAACGCCCTACAAGGACGGCACCACCCACGTATTTTTCACTCCACTGGATTTTATAGGCAAACTAGTGGGACTCGTGCCACCGCCCAGACTCAACTTGACTCGCTTTTATGGCGTATTCGCGCCCAATAGCAATGAGCGTGCGCAGGTTACGGCTTCACAAAGAGGAAAGAACAGTCCGAAATTAGCCGAGAATGTAGAAGGTAGTGATAAGCCGTATCATGCAAGAAGCATGAGTTGGGCACAGAGACTCAAGCGAGTCTTTAATATAGATATTACTGTTTGTGAGGCGTGTGACAAGACCCATGTAAAGATTATTGCTTGCATTACACAGCCCAACATTATTCATAAAACATTAGCGTATTTGGATAAACAAGGCTCTTCTTTCACTGCCAATTCAACCAGAGCGTCACCTTTTTAAAATTCAGAGCCAAAAACGATAGTAGATGATTACACTATTCAAAGAGACTTTGATTTTGGTGCATAACATAAAAAGCAAAGATGCTTTTTCTTAGGTAGGTTAAGTTGCATTCCACAATAAATATTTCAGTACCAATGGTCAGCTAAATCAATAACGCCAATGCTACCCTGTTCTCAAATTTCATCGATAAGCGTAACCAACGACCACTAGACCACACCAAAATATAACTGCGACAAAGGGGAGTAGATAGTGTTAATTTGACTTATACTTTCACTATAAATACTGCTATAGTTAATTTGATTAAACTTGATTAAAAAAAGTAACCATGGAAGCGTTTATTGTTCTTTCTAGTTTTGCCATCGCAATACTAACTGCAAAATCCTTTATTCGATTTTTTCCATCAATTCTTCCTCCTCAATATGGCCGTTTGGTAACATTAGATGGTCTAAGAGGTTTTTTGGCATTTTCCGTTTTTATTCATCATTTCGTAATCACCTATTATTGGAAAGTCGATGGGGTTTGGCGACGCCCGGAAAGTGATATTTATCAAAATTTTGGTAAAGTGGGAGTGGTACTATTTTTCATGATTACTGGTTTTTTGTTCATAGACCGACTTATTTCAAAAAAGAAAGTTAATTGGTTTTTTCTTTTTAAATCAAGATTATTTCGAATTCAGCCTTTATATTTTTTCGCTCTCATAATAGTTTTAATTTTGTCACTCAAAAACACTAACTTTCAGATTGGTGATTGGCAAAGTTTTTTTAAAGATATCGTCTTGTGGCTATTATTCTATGGCCGGTCAATTAACGAATTTGCTGATTCGAAACGAATAATTGCATCAGTAGATTGGACTTTAAAATACGAATGGCTTTTTTACCTCTCTTTACCTTTAATACAACTTGTATTTAAAAGTAAAATATTAACTCTTATGATATTTTTTGGTGGGGTGTTATATTTATTTCTCTACCCATTAGAAGTGCTAGGAATAAGCTCTAAGTTTTTTCTCTACTTTTTATTTGGGGGGCTTACAGCGTACTTACTAAAAACCCTTAGAAACGATTTTAACTATGATTCAACGTCTGTATCCATCGCGACCTTAATTCTTATTTTAATTATTACCCTATACCCCCGCACTTTAGACCTAGCACATTCCATACTAATATTTGTCTTATTTTTTCTCATTACTAACGGAAATTCAATTTTCGGTATTCTTCGGTGGAAAAGCTGCAGAGTACTTGGTGAAGCAAGTTATAGCATATATTTGCTGCATGGGATTGTTCTGTACGTGCTGTTCACTGAGATAGAGTTAGTTGACTTTAAAACAGCGTCTTTTATTGAATATTTGACAATACTTCCAATAGTATCAATTATCGTAGTTATTTTTTCTTGCTTGACATTTTTAACAATAGAACAGCCTTTCATCAAGCTGGGGAAATCAGGCGTTAAGAAAAAGCAAAATACAGTTAGTAGACCGACCAATTAATGCGCTTGCTCAATGACGTAAGCGCAGCTACACCTAAATGAGAGTTCCCCACCGCGTTTAGCGCGGGAGAAAAAACACATATAGAAAAGCGACCAGGTATCACGGCAATTACTCCCCCGCCAACCCCGCTTTTCCCAGGTAAACCAACCTTAAAGGCAAAACTCCCCGCTTCGTCGTACATACCGCTTGTAGCTAACAACGCATTAACTTGACGATTTTGGTCTGGGTTTAGTACCTGTTCGTCGGCACATTTAGGGGAAGTGGACAATATGAAGTGGGCGCGAATTATTGAGAGTGTCGCCTTCTTCGCTATCATTGTTCTTTTGGGGCAGTATATCGCTACTGACTTTAGTCTTTCAGCGCCCACCATATCGGCCGTTGTTTTAACTATTTTTGCTATTGTTGGGCTGGCGGGAAACATTGGTCAAATCGTGCTAATTTCAAAAATTGATTACGCCAAGCCGGTTAGCCATCTGCAAAAAGATATTTACCGAGTCTGTTCACATAAACTACAGCTGACGAAGCTGTTACTGATGTCAGTACCTTTTTATCTGGCGTATGTATTTATAGGGTTCGATGTACTGGTGGGAATTGACTTGTTTCCACACTTAGAGCAACACATGATTTGGATTTATTCTTTATCATCACTGCTGCTTTTGGTTGTAACCACCACGCTGCTGGCTAAATTACACTACAACAATATTGAGATTTCATGGGTTAAAAACACCATTAGAGTTATTGTGGGAGAGCGTTTAGTCAATATGGCTCAATTTATTAATAATATTGAATCTACTAACCGCTAACCGCTAACCGCCTCGCTGTGGTTCTACTCTTCTAGCCTTAACGCCAATGCAGTACGCAGACAGCTTAAGGCTAGGCTTATTTCTTTCTACTCCCTGACAGTTTTGCCATGTTATAGGTGTCTTGGTTGATGTGTGAATTTAGACCGTTCATGCTCAGGGATAACGTACTTAACCATTTCTTTTTCACACGCTCCGAAAGAGTGAAAATTGTTGCGCCCTTGTCTTAAGGTTATAGCGTGATTGGGGCCCGAAGGTACATCCACATTATCTAGGTCTTGCCCATCATCTTCCCAAAAGCAAATTGGGCAGATTAAATCGGCCCCACGCTCAGGAAGCGAGAGGTAATCGCAGCACGGACATTGCTCATGCAGAGCAGCACGTTTAGGCTCGTACCACCGAATTCGTCTGTTTTTGAGGAAGCTGACGATTTTACCTAACATTTTTACTCAACATTGCAGAGCCTTATAAATTCTTAAACAGTAAAGCAGATTTATGAGTTAAAACATCGCGAAAAATGGAAAGACGCACGTTATCTATTCCTTAGTGAGAAGTCGTGCTATGACCATAATTATCGCTCACATAATCGCTTTCAAAATCGGCATTAATGGCTAACGATTGGCTAAAGGTGCTTTTCGCCATCTTTTTATCGCCTTGCGAAAGATAAGCAAATGCCAGGCTGTCGTATACCTGCGGGGCCTCTGGGAACAGTGAAACCAAATACTCAAACATATCAAACGCCTCAGCCCATGATTCTGTTTTAATCAGTTCCATGCCTAATTCATTAATGGTGCGACCGATAAATCGTGTATAACCGCTATCACTGTAAGCTTGCTGGAAGTGCTTGGCAAACCCCTGTTTTCCATACTTTTGGTAATACTCAAAGGCAAAGTTTTTTTCTAGTTGTCTAATTGCCTCATATTCACCTTGTGTAAGAAAAGACAGCACTCTACCTGATATGTACTCTGCAACTAAGTGATCAGTGTTTGCCAACACGACGATTTCATACCCATTGAGCAAGTCAATATCTACTGCAGCGCTCACTCCCAGCCCTCCACCATATGCACCCCATTGGGAACCATCCATGCCAAATAATCTACGATTAAGTGAATCTGTGTTTTCCAGTAATTTATTGGTATAAAAGAGCGCGTGATAAAACCTTTGCACATCTTCAACGGTAGATTCAATGCCACCATCAGGACTTGGGTGCTCAGTCACACCAACGTGTCTTAACACGCTGTCATACTGGTAGGCATATCGCTTAGATTGATGTTGGTGAAGCGCCAGAGGCCTAAACGTCGTGGACGACATCCCAATACGATTAAAGATATCGTCTTGCAGTAATACCTCGAATGGTTTACCCGTAACTTTTTCAAGAATGACACCTAACACGACATAGCCATAATTAGAATACTTACGGTCAGTGCCCGGTTCGAATAGAAGCGGTCTGTTTATTAACAGTTTTAATTTCTTGTCGAGCGTATCAAAGGCCAGCGGATTCTCGCGATACTCGGCCACAAAAATATCAGCAAAACCGGCGCGATGATTGAGTAAATGCTCAATGGTGATTTCATCAATATTATCCTGCATGAACCCCAAATCAAAAGTAACCAGCTTATCGTTCAAGGTTAACTTGCCTGCTTGAATTTGCTGCAAGATAAGAACCTTAGTGAAGTCTTTGACGATTGAACCGAGATTAAAGCGGGTTTTAGCACTGTTCTTAATTTGGTTTTCTATATCCTGAAAACCATAGGACGATAAAAACACCTTTTCGCCATCTTTTGTAATCAGCAGATTACCCGAGAACCATCCCATCTGATGATATTGCATGGCAATCCTGTTCGCGACCTCAGGAATGCTCGTGTTTTTATCTTGCTGCTTATTCTCGAATGTAAGCGCGAATGAGCAACCGCTAAAGAATAAAGCACCGGCTAACAGAAGATTACGAACCATTTGATGAATACCTATGTGTGTTAAAAAACTCGCGAAGTCCCAGTACATTTTTACATTTTGTCGATAAATATATCGTCATCAACAATATAACCGTAATTGCGAAGGGAAGCCTCATATTTACTAGAAAAAATGGGTGCTGGGTATACACCCTCTATAAAGACGAGATATGACGTGCCACAAAGCACGGGGAATACAGCGTTGCAAGGCTGAAGCCAACTCGCGTCAATGTTGCATTCATGCGCTCGATGCAGGGTTGTTATTTAAAACAACAGCGGAAAGCTGGTTTAACACTAGATTGATGCCAGTATTGACCAAATGGGTAACACACCGTGAGCCTATTCCTTTACCTGTGACATTTCGCCCGAATCGATAGCCAATTTCAGCAGTGCCATTGGGGTGAACTTCTTTAATGTTGGCGCGAGCAATTATGCAGTTGTTTTGAACAAGCACATAGGAATAAGTGAGTCAGCCAGATGTTAGCGCCTTGTTAGGCATAGTAGCTTTCCACGAAGTACGTGACACCTAGTGAAACGATAATGAAAGTCGCATTGATTGAAGCCCGAATAAACCAAGCAAGATGCCCATAAGATGTGCCTGCTTTTTGTGACGCTATAACCATTAAGCCCATTAATCCAAACCACGGCGTAAAAAATACAATGATATTCCATTTTACAACTGAGACCGCCAAATCATGAAGCGCTCCGCTGACTAAAAATGTGATAAGAATAGAAAGGGAAATAGGAAGAAAAGAGGCTAGCGGTCGCATGACATTGCGGGATAAGTAGTAGCTCCAGATGGGGTTCCAATACTGCCAAAAAATGGGGAAAGATTTTGCTCCGAAAGAACGTGAAAGCATGTTTCTCATAGAGTGACTTGCACCCAATGGAACTCCATTTCGCTTTTTAACGTACTGTGAAAGTGACAATGTGCTTCGCATGGTGGATTCCATATGTTAACGCCTCATTCAGAGGCAACAAAATAGTTGTCTTTTGTCCTGCTGCAATTGTCCACTTCCCCTTTAATGGGGCAGTTCTAAATTAGCGTTTTCGCCGTTTTTCCAACTAATTTAACATAAGTTCCGGACCCCGCCACCTACCGCAATTCCTAATACAGTCCACACAACTGCGTCTAGCGAACGAAGTGAGTGTGTTGATTGGGTAGTTATGCGTTGCGCTCACTCATTCCTCTGACAACAAAGAAGTAATAAACTAAAAAGCCTAACCATGAAAAGAATAGTGAAACGAGGCACCAAACTAATTTTTGTACTCCCTTAGCTTTCTCTGATGTTAGGGCAATTAGTACTGGTAAAAGGGTTAGGCTGAAAAGCATAATAAAAATGATAATTTGCCAAATACTCATGTTAAAAAAGAACTCCTTATCTTTTGTCCCTCGCGAACGCAGCGAGTGTTAATGCGTATGTTAGTTTTTATGCTACTACAAACAGTGAATAAATTAACAACCACAGAATTTGAAACCCGTAACTAAGCCTTTGGTAAAGGCCAGGTACACTTTTAAGTTCAAGTGCTTTTGTTAGTTTATAAGAAAAATACAAACAGCCACAGATACACAAAGCGGAAAGGTATCGAAGTGGTATGGAATAAAAACTAGAAAAAGTCACTATTAACGGCGCAATGATGAATGAAACGAGCATAATTAAGCCTGACCACGTGTGTATTTTGCAACTTGGGGAAGGTGAAGGAGTATATGCGTCGGCGTCCATCGGAAAGAAGCCACAAACCCAAGTACACACACCGTGGATAACTACCATTACGCCTATGGCTACAGTGGGTAAATGAGGCTGATGGGTGATAATCAAGTAATACCCAAAAAGAACGAACAACGCACCTAAAGGGTAGTTATTTATTGCAGGCGACAGTTTTTGGGTAGGGCTACCAAAAGCGCCGAGTTCACTACAAAACTGTTTTGAATGGCTGTAGTTTGGATAAAAGCGAGAGGCAATATAAATACCTATCACAATCCAAATCGAAGCAATGATCCCCGCGTAAGCCAAAATATTATTCAAACCTAATTCCTCCTTGAAACACTAACGGCCCGTAAAACGGGAAAAAATACGTAGGCTATAATACTGAGCGAAGCAAAGGGAGCCTACGTGTTTTTGTCCCAAGGAACGCCAGCGACTGAGTTAATGCGTTTGTTAGTTGCCGTAAATTAAATAGGCGTGCTAACATCTGTGTGTACATTTCATAAGGAGTTTACCATGGATACCCGTATTCAGTTTAGAGTAGATGAAGAAACTAAACGGCTAGCTCAGACAATGGCCGAAAGCCAAGGACGCACTTTAAGTGACGCTTGTAGAGAGCTTACGGAAGAACTCGCTGAACAGCAACGAAAAATAATTACTCATGATCAGTGGCTTACTGAAGAGATTAATGCCGCGTTCAGTAAATTAGAGAGTGGGCAAAGCAAGTTCATCAGTCATGAAGAAGCGAACTTGGACATGGAAGCTCGAAAAATGAAAATTAGGAATAAAGCCAAAAAATGATCTTATGGGAAAAAAGTTCGTTGGACGATCGTGAGGCTATTTTCGAATTTTTATACGAATTTAACCCATTAGCAGCAGAACAAACTGATGCAATAATAGAGAAGAAAGTTGAAAACTTGAACCAGCAACCTCTTATGGGAGTAGAGAGAGAGGGTATACCGGGAAGATTGTTAATAATTCCAGAGCTTTCAATGATTGTTTCATATTTCAGAAAAGACGACATTATTCACATTCTTCGAGTTTTACACCAAAAGCAAAAATTTCCTGTAGGCAACTAACGCTAAGCTTTGGGGCGCAGATGCGTGGGGCATAATGGCGAAGCCGCCCCACGTATAGGCGTCCCAGCGAACGAAGTGAGCGGCAACAGCGTATTGTTAGCTGCCATGGCCTACTCCCCGCTGTTTCATATAATTTGCGAGCTGAACTGAATCGTTGTTTTGGCTACCAAGTAATGCTTTATAAACGCCAACTTGATCTTCGCTTTTCTTGTGCTGACCCAGTTTTTCTTTTCCGTGAATTTCGGTTACAACTACTTTGAATCCAACCACTGCCTTTAATAATCTTTGAATATATTCTTGCGGCATGAGTTCTGAGCTATCTAATATCTCAGGCTCGTACTTATGAACTAATGAGTTTATTGCCCTTAGCGTTTCAGTTGCATCCAGTTCATGAAATATTCCAAAACAATGCACTGACGCGTAGTTCCATGTTGGGACCGCTGGTTTTGAAGAATACCAAGTAGGAGAAATATATGAATGCGGCCCATTAAATAGAACAGATACTTTCTTTCCAGATAAATCTTTCCATTGTGGGTTAGCTCGAGCCATGTGCCCAATTATGCAGCCACTTTCATTTTCTGAGGTATCAAAAATTAGAGGAAGGCGCGTTGCCTCTAAATCTTGAGTGATTAACGTACCAAAACCAAACTCCGATATAAACGCACTAATTGAATGAATATCTGGCATTTCCATGTTTTTTGGGGTGTACATTCAAGTCCTTAATGCTAATGGCAGCTAACACCGTTTTAAGCGGCGATTTACCGTTCTTGTAAATTGTCCGCTTTAAAACTTTTGTTAGGTGCTGTCACTACATTTACTTAGTCTAATGATTAAGAAACACGATACAATTACTAAAACAACACCAAAAGCGATAAGTTGCCAATTCGTATGCAAAAGATCCAAACTATACCGGTATGAGCGCCAACTACTGCCGTCACTGCTATAAATTGGTGATGCCAGCCATCGGTAAACTCGAAACAATTCCCTATATGTCCCAACTAACAAAAAGCATCCACCTGTTAGAAACGAAATCCTAGCAACCCAAACTACTAATTGTAATTGCGGATGATGAACTTTATTGAAAGGTAAAATATTCAATTATCCTCCTTGACCCTAACGACTTAATGTGCGGAAAAAATCCTTTAGGTAAGATGGAATATATCCACCTATTACCCTTATGATTAGTCCCACTTTTGCATTAAAAAGTTTTGGGATCAACATCATTATTCACAAGTACTGAAGTCATTAAATTTAAATACGGAAAGTTTCTTGTTTATTTTAGTAGGCAGCCCGACTCTTGCGTTAACCTGACATAGGTATTCAGTAAAGCACGTATAGCTGCCATGCATATTAAGGCAGTGTGTTCACGATGACTTAAAATTTTTTCGCTTCACTTTCAGTCACTTTTTCTACTTTCTCGGCGCGTTACCTAAGGTTAAGTCTTGGCACATCATAGCGAGTAGACCTATTGACGTTGTTAAGCCTAAGCTTGATAGAAGCTAGAGTGTGCCCATTCGCTCAGGTCTACTGTAAAACTCTGTTACGAGCGCACCCATTAATATTCAACGATTTGTTGTTTATTAAGCAATACGATTTTTGGTTTGATTGAAAAAGGCGAAATAGGGCATATACGTATAGGCTACTTAGCATCGGCGTGTTTTAGCTTTATAGGGAAATTGGTTAGGTTGTTCTCCACACAATTTCCAAATGTGCGTGTCCAGCTTGTAGAGATGACCTCACAAGAGCAAATTAACGCATTCGATAAGCATGAAATAGATGTTGGATTTTCTCGCCCTATCCCTAGCAATATGAATACGCGGCTAGATTGTCTCAATATCTATAATGACCGATTAGTTGTAGTTGTTCCTGAACTACATGCATTATCGACATATGAACACATCGCGATATCTGATTTAAAAGATGAAAACATAATATTACTCAACCGAATGAGTGCAGTAGGGCTTTTCAATAAAATAAGTGGAATATTTCATCAAGAAAAAATAAACCCTAACATCATTAGCCAACCTTCTAATATGCAAACTTTGTTAACGGAAGTCTCGGCTGAGTTGGGAATAGCCATTGCGCCTTCCTGTGTTGCAAACCTCTATACAAAAGGGTGTCTACTCGTGCCATTGATGGGGGCAGAGATTAAAGTTCCGCTTGAAATTCAATATATGACAAACAATACCAGCATCATTGTTGAGGAGTTTGTGAAAATGACTATTCAAAATAAAAAAGCTAATCAACGACTTGAGTTAATGCCGGATATCTTAGTGATGCTTCTTTATTTTAAATAAATGCCTGTAATAGGCTTATAGGTAGGCTCTCAATACTCTGTCTTGTCTTTAAACTCACACAAATCTTCGATAATACAAGAACCACATCTTGGTTTACGGGCAATACAGGTGTAACGTCCGTGCAAAATCAGCCAGTGGTGCACATCCACTTTAAATTCTTTAGGCACCACTTTTAGCAGCTTTTCTTCTACTTTTTCGACGGTCTTACCCATGGCGAATTTTGTGCGGTTACTTACGCGATAGATGTGGGTGTCTACTGCTATGGTAGGCCAGCCTAAAGACATTGGTGATAGATAGAAATACCTGCCCTTTGGCGTGAGGAACTGCTCAAAATGAGTTTTGAATGCTAACAATGTAGGAGTATATTTACGTTTATTGACGCCTAAAAGTTTCTAGTTTTACCAACCTCAATTGCGGTCCCAATATATGAGTAGCAACTTCCGGTTAATAAAAGATTTAATGCTACCGCTCATTACTAACAGCAAAACACTGAGTAAAAATATACAAATAAGAATACTCTCCTCACATTGAGCTGTTCAAATATTGTGCTACCATGATTGGAGTAAATTTTACTAGGTCTGATTTAATTGCCGCTCACGGATGTCATATAATGTAAGGGACTATTCAATGAAACTTATCATCGTTTTTACCGCTTTAATCTCGCTATCGGCCTATGCAAATCAAATTAACGATCAGACTAATTCAAACCTAAATTCTAAGCCACCTCAAGTCCTGCAACAACTCTCTTCTGTTGAAAGAAGTATAAAATATGGTGAGTCGCACAGTTACTTAATAGAGACAAAGGGTAGTCACTTTATTTTCGGTGAAGTGGAGCAAGACAGCATTGACGTTAAAATTCAGGTATTTGCACCCAATGGTTTAGAAATCAACGCCTTTAATGAAACTAAAGTTGGTTATGAACCCTTCATCATTGATACCCAAATAAGTGGACAATATAAGATATTGCTGAGCGCGTCCGAAAAAGATTCTAGCGGTATGTACTCAATTAGGCTTATCCGCAATGAAGTCATAGCCTCTGATCTTAATAAACGCTTAGAACAGCTCTTGAGTCCTTATGATAAACAAACTACGCCAGGTGCGGTTTTTGGTGTCTTTGAGAAGGGAAACGTTACCCATATTCAATCGGTAGGTATGGCAAATCTCGCACATACTATTCCATTTGAAGTTGATATGCCCACTAATATAGGGTCAGTCTCTAAACAGTTCACCGCAATGGCTATATTACTCCTTGAGAAGCAAGGAAAGCTAAGCTTGACTGATGATCTTAGAAAGCACTTGCCTGAATTGCCAGAATTTAGTGATAAAATTACCATCAAACATGTGCTTACACACACCACAGGCTTACGAGAAATTTTCAATTTGTTAGGTATGCGTGGTTGGACAGGCGAGGAGTTTATTGAAAAAAATCAAGCCTTAGAGGTTGTAAAGAAACAAGTAGAGCTGCAAGTCAAACCTGGTGAAAAGATGAATTACAACAATACAGGGTTCACCTTATTATCCATCATTGTTGAGCGAGTTACAGAGCAAACATTTTCAAAGTGGATGAAAGAAAATATTTTTGAACCGCTCGACATGAACAATACCTATGTAAGACGAGACCCCGGCCACATTATTCCCAGGGCAACGCAGGGCTATGGCGTCGATGAAAATGGCTTTAGAGAGGTTGGCGATTTGTACTCCGCAGTGGGGGCCGGCGCTATTTATACTACAGTCGAGGATATGGCTAAGTGGTCACAAAATTATATCACGGGTAAGTTGGGTGGAAAAAATGTCATAACCAAGTTAACAACACGAGGCGTGCTTAATAATGGTGAAGAGCAAACGTATGCATTGGGCTTATCCGTAAACGATTACAGAGGTCTGCTACGGTATATGCATAGTGGAGCCGATATGGCGCATTATACCAACTATGTATTCTTTCCAGAGATTGACAAAGGTCTGTTTTTAAATACCAATAATACAGCGTTTAATATGAGTATTTGGAATAGGTTTGTTGACGAGGTTGTTGGCAAAGATTTTGTCGAATCAACGGAAGGCAATGCTGAAGAAGGAGAGACAAAGATCATTGATTTACCTGCTAATCATTTGGCTAAATTAACAGGTAAGTATAAGTCAGAATTACTTGGAGTAGTTGCAGACATAAAAGCCACCGAAGAGCAGTTGAAAATCGCATTTGACGATGGAGATGCTCAACCGTTAACTACATATTCAGAGAAGGAATTTGGCTTTAACGACGGTCAGTACAAATTAACCTTTTTAATGAACAATGACGAAGCAAGTGCACTGACAATAAAGACCAGCTCAGATGACTATGAGTTTAAAAAGTTGGAACCGTTTGACCCAACGCATGAGCAACTAAATGAATATACAGGTAGATACTTTTCCAATGAACTAGAGGTGCTATATACAATAGCCATCAATGAAAAAAATAAGCTGACTGTTAAACTATACACGTCACCAACCCTAGAATTAGTACCTTTGGAACAAGACACCTTTAGTGAAACAAGCATGATTAACACTGATCTAATTTTTATTCGCAACGAAATCGGTAAGGTGACTAAGCTTGAATTAAGTAATGGTCGCACGCAAGGCGTGGTGTTTGAGCGAATGCCCTAACCGAGGTATCAGGCAAGAGAGGACTTAGCTACCTCGTTATCGCGGCGGAGCAGTGATCCCCTAAACTCACAAAAATCTTCAATGATACAATAGCCACAGCGCGGCTTTAGTTCGGAGCAATTTTATCGTAAACACTTTTTACAAAAGTATGGCGTCGCTCCAAGAACATGGCAGAGAATGTTTAAGAGCAAAAGTATTAGTTAAAAGCTACGGTAAATTGATGTAAATAAGCCATTTGAATATTATTCAACTATCTTTATTCTTCAGTTTTATCTTTAAACTCACACAAATCTTCAATAATACAACTTCCACATCTTGGTTTACGGGCAATACAGGTGTAACGTCCGTGCAAAATCAGCCAGTGGTGCACATCCACTTTAAATTCTTTAGGCACCACTTTTAGCAGCTTTTCTTCTACTTTTTCGACGGTCTTACCCATGGCGAATTTTGTGCGGTTGCTTACGCGATAGATGTGGGTGTCTACCGCTATGGTAGGCCAGCCGAAGGCGGTATTTAAAACCACGTTCGCTGTTTTTCTTCCCACGCCGGGTAAGGCTTCTAGCGCTTCACGGCTTTCCGGTACTTCACCGTTGTGTTTTTCAACCAAAATCTCACTCAGCCGATGCACGTTTTTGGCTTTGGAGTTATAAAGGCCAATGGTTTTTATATACTGAGTAAGGCCTTCTACGCCTAAGTCGGCGATAGCTTGGGGCGTATTCGCCACCGGAAAAAGTTTGTCAGTGGCTTTATTAACACCCACGTCGGTTGATTGGGCCGATAAGGTAACGGCGACTAACAACTCAAAGGGCGTTGAGAAGTTTAGTTCGGTAGTGGGATGAGGGTTCGCATCTCGTAATCGAGTTAGAATTTCGCGACGTTTGGCATTATTCATCTGACGTTCTATATCTTCTTAAAATGAAAATTAAACACTTTCGGCGGTTACACGAACACGTTCGGCTTTTTCTTTTACGGTATGCGTTTTTTCAGCAATGCGTGCGTCAACCATATTTTTTATGGCAATGAGTAACCCCATGCCTAAAAAGGCGCCAGGGGGGAGAATTGCCAGTAAGAATGGATAATCTGTTTCAAAAAACACTAGTGTCCAGTTTTGTGCTACTGGGCCGAAAAGGCGGTCAGCACCCGCGAACAGAGTTCCTGCCCCTAAAATTTCACGCATGCCGCCTAGAACAACCAGTACAAATGTAAAGCCAAGCCCCATTACTAGGCCGTCATAAGCGGCGGGAAGGGGCGTGTTCTTCGACGCAAAGGCTTCTGCTCGACCAATAATGGCGCAGTTGGTCACAATGAGAGGGATAAAAATGCCCAGCGCCAAATAAAGCTCGTAGGTGAAGGCATTCATGAGTAGCTGAATAATCGTTACAAAGGCTGCAATAATCATAACGAAAACTGGGATTCGAATTTCGTTACGTACAATATTTCTCACAAGGGAAACGGTGACATTGCTACCTATGAGTACGAGTAATGTAGCCAAGCCTAGCCCAAGGCCATTGATAAAGGTTGCAGTTACCGCTAAAAGCGGGCACAACCCGAGCAATTGCACTAGTGCCGGGTTATTTTTCCAAATCCCTTGCAGGGTTAGATCGCGATAGTCGTTCATGATGACACCTCACTTGTAGGCGCGGTGGTTAGGCAAGCATTAGGAGCAGAAAACAGTTTGCTTTGCTCCTCAGCGGCAAACAGAAGCGCATTTTTTACTGCACTTACTACGGCTCTAGGGGTGATGGTTGCCCCAGTAAATTGATCAAACTCGCCACCGTCTTTTTTTACTTGCCAAGGTGCTAAGGCATCGGCATTAAACCGTTTTCCAGTAAATTGGGTTATCCAATTGCTTACCGATAATTCTATTTTGTCGCCTAGCCCAGGTGTTTCTTTATGCTCTAGAACCCGTACTCCTAGTACTTTGAGCTGGGTGTCTACGCCAATCACTAATTCAATGTCGCCACTGTAGCCATCGGGCGCTGTGGCTTCTAGAACAAGTGCCGAGGGAGCGCCATTTAGCGTGGCACGATATACCCGGTGGGGCAGGGTATTGCCCAGTTGCTTTGATACCACTTCAGTGCAGTCTGCATACATGGCATTGTCATGTAATTTATGGGGAACAACTTCATTAAGCACGCTTAATAACTTACGTGCTTTTTGTTGTTCAATTCGCGGCTCGGTAGCAAAAAATGTCATGGCAATGAGCGCCGTGGTGATTACCGCGAATGTGCCTAACATCAGCCCATTTTTCGCCAGAGTATCTTTCATCTGCGTTAGTCTCCCCGTTGAACCTTGCGAACGCCACGACCATAGGTACGAGGTTTGGTGTAATAATCTATTAGAGGAACAGCCATGTTCATAATAATAACAGCAAATGCAATGGCATCGGGGTAGCCGCCAAAGGTACGTATAATGACCACCCAAAAGCCAATGGCTGCACCGAAAATAATTCGCCCTTTAGGCGTGGTTGAAGCAGACACCGGGTCGGTAGCAATAAAAAATGCCCCTACCATGACCGCCCCATTTAACAGGTGGAAGAGTGGTGATGCAAAGTAATCGCTGTCTACCATGTGAAGCAGCGAGGATAAAATGGCTACTGCTAATATAAGGCTTAATGGAATGTGCCAACCGATGACTTTTAGTCTTACTAGCCAAACGCCCCCTAATAGGTAGGCTAGGCTAACCCAGCCCCATCCGGCACCGGCTGCATCAAAAAAGCCACCTTGAAAAATGGGTTGAACAAGCGATTCAGAATAAGTTAGCCCTTGAGTTAAATTGGTTTTTAATGTGTCCAAGGGAGTGGCCATAGTGACGCCATCGGCAATGGTGCGCAGCTGAGTGACATCGTAGCCGCTGGTGGTATAGCCACTGAAAATTAGCGATACCGAATCTAACAAATTGGGCGTAATGCTGGCATGGGTAACGGGTACTAACCAAAGGCTCATGGCTGCGGGGAAGGAAATGAGTAGCACTACATAGGCAATCATGGCGGGGTTAAATATATTAAAACCTAGCCCGCCATACACATGCTTTGCGACCACAATAGCAAAAAATACACCTGTTACTGTCATCCACCAAGGCAGTGTAGGGGGAATACTTATGGCAATAAGCAGGCCAGTCACTACCGCTGAATAATCGGTTAATGTGCGCTCGATAGGCCGTTTTCTAAGCCATAGTATAATACCTTCAAACACAGTGGCGCTGATGACGGCAAGTAATGCTTGAATGAGTACGCCCCAACCAAAAAAGTACGCCTGCGCCAAAATGCCGGGGAGCATGGCATAAACCACCAAGCGCATAACTTGGCCGGTATCACGCCTTACTCTTTGGTGTGGTGAACTAGATAACGATAATTTCATGAATTTTTCTCACGCTCAGCTTTCGCCTTCTTGGCTTTTGCCTTAGCCACAGCCGCTGCAATTCGAGCTTTTTTCTCTGCGGCGGGATCGGATACGTCTTGCTGCTCAGCCTGTTCACTGGATTGCTCGCTGCTTTGGGAAGAAGGTGTTTTGGTTTCTTCTGCCGTTTCTTGTTGCGTGGCTTTTTTCGCTTTAGCTTTCGCAACGGCAGCGGCAATTCGCGCCTTTTTGCTGTCTGCTTCATCAGTAGACAAACCGGCAGGGGGCCTCGATACAGGTGCGCTTTCTTCTTTAGCGCCGTCGCTAGATGAGTCTGTTTTGTTCTCAGTTGCCGCATCAGACATTGACGCTTTAGCTTGCGCCGCTTTCTTGGCTTTAGCGCGAGCAACGGCGGCCGCTACCCGGGCTTTTTTCTCATCTGCCGCTGATAATTCAGTTTGCTGTGGCGGTGAGTCAGGCGCGTTCGTGGCTGATTCACTCGACGGCGTAGCAGATGTTGTTTCGGCCTGTTGTGCGGCTTTTTTCGCTTTTGCTCGTGCAATAGCGGCAGCAACTTGTGCCTTCTTCGCGTCTTTGGCGCTATCGGTTTCTGTAGACTGGCTTAGGCTTGCTTCATCAGCACTCGCCTGAGCTTGCTGAGCGGCTTTTTTGGCTTTTGCTCGTGCCAATGCCGCTGCTACTTTATCTTTCGCAGCACCGCCTTTAGCGCTCTCAGAACCGCTGCTAGCGGTTGTTGTGGTTTTATTATTAGTGGCGGCTAAACGTGCCTCTTTTGCCTTACGATGTTTTTCTTCTCGTTCCCGTTTTTCTCTCGCTAAACGTTCATTGCGTGCTTCAAATCGTTGTTTGGCTTTTTCTGCTTTATTGCGCTCATCTCTTTGCAGTCTAATTTCAGATTTCGCTTGGCGATAATAGTGAACCAACGGAATTTCACTCGGGCATACGTAAGCACACGCGCCACATTCAATGCAATCGAATAAATCGTACTCTTCTGCTTTGTCGTATTCTTTTGCTTTCGCGTGCCAAAACATCTGTTGAGGCAATAGTGAAGCGGGGCAGGCATCAGCGCAGGCGCTGCAGCGAATACAGGGCCGTTCTGCGTTATCCGCCACAAGTTCTTTTTTGCTGGGAACTAACAAGCAGTTAGTTGTTTTCACCACCGGAATGGTAGCGTCTGCTAGCGCAAACCCCATCATTGGCCCACCCATAATAACCCGGGGGCTTTTTTGTTTTTTAGGTTGGTATTTGGCGGCGTCAAGTAAGTGAGAGACTGGCGTACCTAGCAATACGCGGAAATTTCGCGCATGTTCTACTGCGTCGCCTGTCACGGTAACAATTCTTTCAATCAAGGGCTTACCGTGCAATATAGCATCGGCAATAGCATAACATGTGCCCACGTTAAACATGATTACCCCTACATCGGCAGGTAATCCATTACGTGGAACTTCGCGCCCGGTGAGAACTTGAATAAGCTGTTTTTCACCGCCAGCGGGGTACTTGGTTTCTACTGGTACAACCCGATATTCTTGTTTATCTTGGCAGGCAATATTTAAGGCCTCAATGGCCTGAGGTTTATTGTCTTCAACCGCGATAATAATAGCTTTTGGTGAAACAAGGTGATTGAGAATATCTAGACCTTGTCTAATTTGCCAGGCGTGTTCACGCATTAGCCTATCATCAGAGGTGATGTAGGGTTCGCACTCCACACCATTAATCACTAAGAATTCGACGGGTTTACTGTTTGCGGTTTTTATATGGGTAGGGAAACCTGCTCCACCCATGCCCGCGACACCGGCCTGGCAGATTGCTTCAATAACCTGGCTTTTATCACGCTGCTGATAATCCATCAATGGCGTGAGTTCTCCCCATGTATCCTTGCCATCAGGTTTTATACTCACACACATTTCGGTTAGCCCACTTGGGTGAGCGACTACGTGAGGGGCAATGGCAATGATCTCGCCTGAGGTAGGTGCATGTACCGGCACAGAGTAGGGCGATGTGGTGGTGGATATCGGTTGCCCTTTGAAAACATAATCACCCACGCTAACGCAGCATTGCCCTTCAGAGCCTACATGTTGGCGCAAAGGCAGCACTAGGATATCAGGCATTGGAGCCGTGGCGATTGATTCTGTATTAGACAGCGATTTTTTGTCGTCAGGGTGCACACCACCAGGGAAAGAAAATAGCTTTCCCGCGTTTAATGACTCGATGATGTGATCAAAACTTGGATACTTCAACGCTCAAGACACCATTTTAATAGGAATATCACCCTTGGGTGATGAAGAAAAGTCCCATTTCCATGTAGCAGTTGTCTCTGTTACTGGAACCATGTCTATACAATCTACAGGGCAGGGATCTACACATAAATCGCACCCTGTACATTCTTCTGCAATTACCGTGTGCATGTGTTTGGCTGCGCCAAGTATGGCATCTACGGGGCAGGCCTGAATGCATTTAGTGCAGCCTATACATTCATCTTCTCTTATGAAGGCTACTTTCTTGACGTCTTCTTCGCCGTGGGCATCGTCTAGAGGCTTGGGTTCAACGCCCATTAAGTCGGCTAATTTTTTAATTGTCGACTCGCCACCGGGAGGACATTTGTTAATTTCATCGCCATTGGCAATGGCTTCAGCATAAGGACGACAACCGGGGTAGCCACATTGGCCACATTGGGTTTGCGGAAGCACTTCGTCAATCTGATCGACTAAGGGGTCGGCATCTACCTTAAAGCGAATACTGGCATAGCCTAAAATAAGCCCAAAAAGTAGCGCCAGTGCGCCCAACGCGATAACGGCATAGGTAATGGTCATTATATTTTCACCAATCCACTAAAGCCCATGAACGCGAGAGACATCAAGCCCGCTGTAATCATCGCAATAGACGCCCCTTTAAAGGCCACGGGAACATCGGCTGCGGCCAAACGTTCTCGCATGGCGGCAAATAAAACAAGAACAAGAGAAAAACCTACAGCAGCACCAAAGCCGTAAATTAGGCTTTCAATAAAAGTGTGTTGTTCAGTTAAGTTCAATAATGCAACACCAAGTACCGCACAATTTGTCGTAATGAGGGGAAGGAAAATGCCCAGAAGGCGATAAAGGGTAGGGCTGGTTTTGTGAACCACCATTTCTGTAAATTGTACCACAACAGCAATAACCAGAATGAAGGCTAATGTGCGCAAATAGCCAATACCCAAGGGTGCTAATAAATAGGTTTCTACGAGGTAACTGGTTGCTGAGGCAAGCGTCAGTACAAAGGTTGTCGCCATAGACATACCCATAGCGGTTTCTAGTTTGCTGGACACACCCATAAACGGGCATAAGCCTAGAAACTTAACCAGAACAAAATTGTTTACTAATACTGTGCCTATAAGAAGCAATAAAAAATCAGTCATGAAAATAACAATTCCCGTTTAAGGGCGTGATGGGCGTTGCCCATTTATGAATTCAAAATTTTGGCTGCTATTATCGCCTTTTAAGGGCAGATTAACAACTTGATTGAATTAGGGTTATTTAATGTCTTTATTCGTAAATTTCGAAGGAAATCTTAAAAAGGTCTTGCTGGGAGATTATCGCGTATGAGCCAACTAAGTGGCTCCCCCTCCCCGACTCGAACGGGGGACCTGCGGATTAACAGTCCGTCGCTCTAACCAACTGAGCTAAGGGGGAATCGACACCTAAGTTGTTGATGAAAAGTTGGCTCCCCCTCCCCGACTCGAACGGGGGACCTGCGGATTAACAGTCCGTCGCTCTAACCAACTGAGCTAAGGGGGACCTGCTTTTCAACGGAGGCGAATATTAAAGAGGTACTCGGTTGCTGTCAACAACCTTCCGCATTTTTTTGTGCTAAGTGGACAAAAAATAGCTTTTTAGCGCTTTTGTGCTTAATTAAGCACCAAATGCCGAAAAATAATGGTTATTTATTGAGCCATTGGCGTCACCCACTGAAATAGTAGGCACAGACGTCGATGCCATTTTTTTCTAAGTAAGGGATTTTATTTCCTATCCCGATTATAAAACATCTATAACAAAATAGAATAACAAAAGCTTTGATTACTGAGTGTATATACAGTATTTAATAAATGTGTAACCTGTACGTAAGTATCGCAAGGTTAGTTGTTACTTACCTTACCAAAATCATTTGTCACAAAAAGTAGCGTGGTTACTGGCTTGTAGCTACTTATCCACTAAATCTGTGGATAAGTGTGTTGATAGATGTTTTTTGCCGCCACATGAACACTGATCATGTGGAGTATGATCAACCGCTATTGGTGTTAATTATGTTGTTATTTACATATAAAATAGTCACTTAGGTGTTTTTAATTGATCTGCCTAGATGATCTTTTTAGATCTAGTGGACAAAAAATATCTTGTGTGTTAAATCGCCGAATGCACACTTGGTGAACGATTTTTGCGGTCGCCGCGAAGTGGAATTTACAAATGTTTAACAATCATTGCGTAAAATCAATAAATTACAAATAGCGCTTTCTAAAATACGTGGTGACTTATAAACGACATCTAGATGTCACAAATTTGTCACGGAGCCGAAAGCGTTGGTTAACTATCCCATGGAGTAAACTAGCAGGACTTCGACTGCAAAAACGATCATTTACACGGGTTTCGTTTAATAATTAGACGAAAGTTTAAAAAACACCCCTGCTTTCGTCAAATCGGGTAGGGAGTGAGATGGCCTTCTCTCATTTTAGAAGCTTGGTCGATTTATCGTAGCTTATTAAGAGTGCGTCCCTTAGACTTATGCTCTTTGATTCTTGGAATCGGTAAAATCAATATGCTGCTACCGAGAACGGTGAAGCCCAAAACGTGAGTAGTGGGCTTAGCGCTACATTTAAAACCTATAACACTGAGAGGGCTCGTGAGTAAAAACACGTCTGCTGGCAAAACATCCAGTTTAATTGAAGGTGATATCAGTTCCACATTGAAGCGCATGACCATTCCAATGATTCTGGGCATGATCATGATGATGAGCTTCGGGTTGATAGATACCTTTTTTGTCAGCTTACTGGGCACTGAGCAACTTGCCGCTATTAGTTTTACTTTCCCTGTGACGTTCACCGTGATTAGTCTTAACATTGGTCTGGGCATTGGCACATCTGCCATTATTGGCAGACTACAGGGTAGCAATGATTTAACCTTATCCCAGCATTATGCTACCGGTTCACTCATGTTATCCGCCATATTGGTGGGAAGCTTGGCTTGCGTGGGTTATTTCACGATCGAGCTCGTTTTCTCTATGTTAAACGCCCCAGTTTTATTGATGCCTTATATTTATGACTATATGGGGCTGTGGTATCTCTCTAGCGTTTTTCTCTCGCTACCTATGGTTGGCAATAGTGTACTTCGGGCGTGTGGTGACACGCGTACGCCAAGTGTTGTAATGGCAAGCGTAGGCGGTATTAACGCTATTCTTGACCCTGTCTTTATTTTTGGCTTTGGTCCGGTACCGGCCATGGGCATTCAAGGTGCCGCATTAGCCACCCTGCTAGCGTGGTGTGTGGGCGCGTTTTGGATCCTGTATCTGTTAGCGGTGCAACGTAAATTAATGTTACCTAGGCTGTTGTCTTTTACTGAGTTAAAGGCCAGTAGCAGTGAAATACTGCGTATTGGCCTTCCTGCAGCGGGAGCCAATATGTTAACCCCAATAGCCGGTGGAGTGATGACAGCGGTTGTCGCTGCTTATGGACCCGCCGCAGTGGCTGCGTGGGGCGTAGGGAACCGGTTGGAGTCTATTGCCAGTATTCTTGTATTAGCATTGTCTATGACGCTTCCTCCGTTCATAAGCCAAAATGTTGGGGCAAATAAAATAGACCGGGTGAAACGCGCTTATTCGTTAACTCTCAAATTTGTGCTTTTTTGGCAATTCACCGTATTCGTCATTATGTGGGTGTTATCCACGTGGATAGGCGCTGCGTTTGCGAAAGAACCCGAAGTGTCAGCACTTATTCAGTTATTTCTCATGATAGTGCCGCTAGGCTATGGCATGCAGGGTATTATCATACTTACCAACTCTTCGCTAAATGCAATGCATCGGCCTATGAGCGCGCTAGCATTAAGTGTGATCCGATTATTTGTATTTTTCGTCCCAATAAGTGTAGCCGCGAGTTATTTGTATGGCTTAAAGGGGCTGTTCTGGGGAACAGTTATTGCAAACATCGCAATGGCATGTGTGTCGGTGGTGGTGTTTCAACGAGCAATCACGCAATTCGATGCTAGCGACGTACACAATGAACGCAAGTAAAAAAGGTAGTGTTTAATGAGTAAAGGATTTGAACTCCATTCAAATTACAAGCCAGCAGGCGATCAACCCAACGCTATAGCTACCCTTGTGGATGGGCTAGAGAGTGGGTTAGCCGCGCAAACCCTATTGGGCGTTACTGGCTCAGGAAAAACCTTTACTATGGCAAACGTGATTAGTGAAGTGCAACGTCCTACCTTAATTTTGGCGCACAATAAAACCCTTGCTGCGCAATTGTATGGCGAAATGAAAGAGTTCTTCCCCAACAATGCGGTAGAGTACTTTGTTTCTTATTACGATTATTATCAGCCGGAAGCCTACGTTCCTAGTACAGATACCTTCATTGAGAAAGATGCCTCAATTAACGACCACATTGAGCAAATGCGATTATCTGCGACTAAGGCGCTGATGGAGCGCCGGGATGTCGTAATTGTGGCAAGTGTGTCTGCAATATATGGTTTGGGCGACCCTGAATCCTATATGAAAATGCTGCTCCATTTGCGCCAAGGCGACACCATGGATCAACGGGACATATTACGTCGTCTTGCTGAATTACAATATAAACGCAACGATTTAGCTTTTGAGCGGGGCACATTTCGTGTGCGTGGCGATGTTATAGATATTTTTCCCGCCGATGCAGAAAAGCAAGCGGTTCGGGTTGAGCTGTTTGATGATGAAATAGATAAAATAAGCCTTTTCGACCCGCTTACCGGCGCGGTCGATAAATCGGTTGTCCGGGCAACGGTGTTTCCGAAAACCCACTATGTTACACCTCGAGAAAAGATTCTCGATGCTATCGAGCGTATTAAAGGTGAGCTAAAAGAACGTAAAACTCAGTTGCAACAGGCAAACAAATTACTGGAAGAGCAACGTATCTCTCAGCGTACACAGTTTGATATCGAAATGATGATGGAGTTGGGGTACTGCTCTGGGATAGAAAACTATTCTCGTTACCTTTCTGGTCGGGCGCCAGGCGAGCCACCGCCAACCTTATTAGATTATTTCCCAGCGGATGGCTTAATGTTTATAGATGAATCTCACGTTACCGTATCGCAAGTGGGAGCCATGTACAAAGGGGATAGATCCCGCAAAGAAACCTTAGTTGAATTTGGATTTCGTCTTCCATCAGCGTTAGATAATCGCCCGCTTAAATTCGACGAATTTGAACAAATATGCCCTCAAACTATTTATGTGTCTGCAACGCCAGGCGAATATGAATTGAATAAAACGCAGGGCGATATTGTAGAGCAAGTTGTTCGTCCTACGGGCTTACTGGATCCTGAAATTGAAGTTCGCCCTGTTGCTACTCAGGTGGACGATGTGCTTTCTGAGATTCAAAAGCGGGTGAAAGTTGATGAAAGGGTATTGATTACCACGCTGACTAAGCGAATGGCAGAAGATTTAAGCGAATACCTTAACGAACACGGTGTGAAAGTCAGGTACTTGCACTCAGACATTGATACCGTGGAACGTATCGAGATTATTCGAGACTTACGGATTGGTAAGTTTGATGTGCTCGTGGGAATTAACCTGTTACGAGAAGGCCTTGATATGCCAGAGGTGTCTTTGGTTGCAATATTAGATGCCGATAAAGAAGGTTTCCTACGCGCAGAGCGTTCACTCATTCAAACAATCGGTCGGGCCGCCAGACACATTAATGGCCGAGCCATTTTGTATGCCGATTCTATTACTAAATCTATGCGTAAAGCCATGGACGAAACCGGGCGTCGTCGTCAGAAGCAAATCGAACATAATACGGCGAACAACATTACCCCTATGCGTTTGAATAAGCCTATTACCGATATTATGGATTTAGGCGAGGGCGCTCACCCTGCGTCTGGAAAGGTGCGGCTACGCAAAGTTGAAGAGAAGAAAAAACAACAAAAAGCGGCCAGTGCTACCGACCTTATGGATCAGATTGCAGAGCTGGAAAAGCAAATGTTCAATTATGCCCGAGAGCTTGAATTTGAGAAGGCGGCATCCTTACGGGATGACATTGAAGCGTTAAGAAAACAAGTTGTGGCCCTCTCTTAACCTCTAACTGCTTATACTAAAGTTTTAGTATGAGGTGAGATAACCACAATATTGGCCAATAAGCGAAATTTTTACTGTAAATTACGGTAGAAAGGCCAATTTTATCGTTGTAATAAAAGGACGACTTGCATATAGTCACTTATTGAGTATCTATAACTATACCTAAAACGGGTGACTCTATGCTAAACCGTCTACAGGAATCGGATATAAAGCTACTTCGCGTGTTCTACGCAGTAGCAAGCTGCAACGGATTTACTGCGGCAGAACCAGTGTTGCGTATGCAGCGTCCCAACATAAGTGCTGCCATTAAAAAGTTGGAAGAGCGTCTTGATCTTGTTCTTTGTCATCGAGGCAGAGGCGGTTTTCAAATGACGAAAGAAGGCGAAGTTGTATTCCAAGAAACAAAACGTATCTTCAACGCCTTCGATAACTTCGTATTTAATTTAAAATCACTTCACGATGATTACTCAGGGCACATTACGTTAGTGTTAATGGCAGGCTTACCGCTATCTATGCACTTAGCTGTAAGTAAAGCGGTTAAAAGTACAATGAAAAAGTTTGATGATATTCATGTGAATATCCAAACCCGCTTGTACAATGAAGTTGAGCATGTGGCGTTATCAGGTGAATGTCACTTGGTTGTTTCTACCTATGATATGGTAAAACCTGAGTCGGTTACCTTCCACCCAATTGGTATTGCTACCGAAGGGCGACTTTATTGTGCGCCTACTCATCCGTTAGCCAAATACCGTGATTGTGAATTACCCGACAACGTGAATATTGAGGACTACCCTGCGATTGGTATTTCAGGCTTATCGTCAGCCAATTATATTGAAGATGAATCACGTTTAGCCATTCAAACATTTTCAGACTCTTTTGATGCAGCCATGTCGGCCATTATGACTGGCGAATATGTTGGTTTATTACCAGACTACATGGCTAAAGAGCAGGGCGCGGCACTCGGGCTGGTGCCTATTGCCAACGGCAGTTTGTTTAACTTCAGCCATAATCTATTTGTTATCAACGGAAAAAATACTCGTCTTAACCCTGTATTAAGGCACTGTATTAAAGAACTTACTTACTTTATTGCGGAAAGCCAAAAGTAGGCCTTCCCCCATTTTCTCAGCGAGAATGTATGCCATAATGAATGCCCTAATCGATAGGGCATTTTTATTGGGTAAACGCTATTTTTTTCATAAGTAAATTGTTCGCTTTTTTCTTTGGCGCGTTTAGTTGTTTCGCGCTCCATACCCTGCTGCAAGTCCCAGTAGTATTGGCAGCGGCAATAGTTGGGTTAGCAGGTAGCTTTTGGAATTTCCCAGCATCATATGAACATCACCCACAAGCGGCCATTTACGCGGGAGCCTTTGCTGGCATGTGCTCGGGAAACTACATTGAATCGTGGTGGTTACTTGCACTTATCTGTGTGCTTGGCGCTAGTTTTTATACGGTTACCCGTGGCTTGTTTACCGGCTTTGGAGGTCGGCTAGGTGCAATTGCTTTCGTGGCGGTGGCTGGTGGATTGGTCGTAAGGGACTTTCTATGACGGTGATCCTAATATTTGCCTCTTCGTTGCTTGGTGCATGGTTAACCTATTTCCTTTCACATCACGCTAAGTTTACACCTGTTCGCGCTTCTAGTTTACTCACGTTATTGTTCTATTGCGTACTGTATTTATTGGGTGTAGCTCCGGATATGTGGGCTGCGGCATTTTTTGGTGGAAGTTTTGTAGGAATGAGCGCGCCTCACCGATTTGGAATGATGGCTGTCACTGTGGCAGGTAGCCTGTTTGCTGCCTGTTACGAGGTATTATTGCCGTTTATCGCTGGTGTGGGCGGCGCGCTAGGGGTGAGTGCGTTTCTTTCTGTCGCCGCGGTACATTTTCTCACACGGCTACTTGCTAAGGTGAAGGCGAAAGAAAGCCCCTCACAAAGCACACGTTAGTGTGCTTCATACTCAAGGGGGTCGGTTGCATTGTTGTCGCGAAAGGCTTCTAAGCGCTCTTCACAGGCACCACATTTTCCACAAGCTTTCTCTCGCCCATTGTAGCAGGTCCAAGTTAGCCCATAATCTAAGCCCATTTTCAGTCCATCGGTAAGAATATCGGTTTTACTCACTTTTAAATAAGGGCTAACAATGTCTACCGGGGTGTAGTTGGCAATGTGACAAACATCATTCATTTTTTCAACAAACTCTGGTCGGCAGTCCGGGTAAATAGCGTGGTCGCCAGAATGCGCGCCATAGTACACTTCATTTGCTTCTAAGCTCACAGCGTAACCCACCGCCAATGAAAGTAAAATCATGTTCCTATTGGGTACCACCGTTTGCTTCATGCTAGGTTCTTCGTAGTGGCCTTCAGGCACTTCAATATCTGAGGTTAACGACGAACCGCCAATTAAGGTGTTAATGGCGCTGATGTCCACCACTTTGTGAGGAATGTTTAAAGACCGACATACGTTTGCGGCGTAATCGAGTTCCTTTTTATGACGCTGTCCGTAGTCGAACGATAATGCGTTTACTTTTTTTCCATCTCTTATGGCTTTGTGTAAGACGGTGAAGGAATCCATCCCGCCTGAATAGATAACAACGACGTTTTCTGACATAGTTTTTAAAATTTAAGAAATTATACCCGAATTTTATGTGATCCTTGGTAAAATCCCAACATACAATTGTAAAAGGGCTAAATTTTGTCGACATCTATCACACTCAGCATTAATGAAATGTTTGAAACCATTCAGGGCGAAGGGGCACATACGGGGATCCCGTCTATTTTTGTTCGCTTGCAAGGATGTCCGGTTGGTTGTCCGTGGTGTGATACAAAACATACCTGGACGCTGGATGATGCTCTGGTAACTACAGCGCAAGCCGTCATTGCAAAAAATGAAGAGTCAGAGCATTACTTTGATGTCAACGAAAATGAATTGTTGGCCTTGTTTGCAGCGCAAGGTTATGTGGCGAAGCATGTGGTTATTACAGGGGGGGAGCCTTGTATGTACGATTTAATCCCACTCACCGAGTTATTGCATAACCGTGGCTATACCACACAAATTGAAACCAGCGGTACGTTTGAAGTGCGTTGTGACCCACGTACATACGTCACTGTGTCGCCCAAAATTAATATGAAAGGGGGCATGGAAGTATTGGTAAGCGCGCTAGAGCGGGCCAACGAAATTAAACACCCCATTGCAATGCAAAAGCATATTGATGAACTTGATATCCTGCTAGAAAAAGTGTCATCCCTAGACGGTAAACAAGTGTGTTTACAACCCATCAGCCAACAGGCACGTGCCACCGAGTTAGCCGTCAAAACCTGTATTTCCCGTAATTGGCGTCTATCATTACAGACGCACAAATATATCGGTATTGAATAATAAACATGCTAAGTACTGAATTAATGTTGGATTTAAGGGAGCGGTGTTCATGAAATGTATTTTCACGCTGTTGATGACTTTTTGGGGCTTTCTTTTATCGCCTGTTGCAGACGCTGCATTGTGGACAATTACCTACCCGCGCCCCATTGACGATACAGATGCGCGTACCGAGTACCCTATTGCGTTACTTAAGCTGGCCCTAGACAAAACAGGTGTTAATTACGAGTTGTTACCCTCAGACCGAATTTTGCTTACGGGCAAAGCACTTCGGCAGTTAAGGGAAAATCGCGAAGTGAATGTTGTTTGGAGTATGACCGATACTCAGCGAGAAAAGGATTTGCTCCCTATTCGTATTCCCATTGCCAAAGGGTTAATTGGTATGCGGGTGTTCGTGATTAACGAAGAGAAAAAAGATAAATTCGCACAGGTAAAGTCGAAGGGCGACTTATTGAAGCTTACTCCTTTGCAAGGAGAAGAATGGCCAGATACGAAAATATTGCAAGCAAACGGGTTTAACGTTTTTACGGTGCCAGAATTTAAACAAGCTTACGCGCTGTTATTGCAGGGGAAAGGCGACTTTTTTCCACGCTCGGTGATTGAAATAACAGCTGAAATGGAAACGGCAGGGAGGGGGTCTGTTCTGCAAGTTGAACCCGAAATGGCGCTCTATTACCCCACTGCCATGTATTACTTTGTGAGCAAAAGTAACCCCACGTTAGCAAGGTTAATTGAAACGGGATTAGAGCGAGCTATAGCCGATGGTTCTTTTGATGATTTGTTTCTTTCTACCCACAAAACGTTACTTGAATCTTTAAATATGGATTCTCGACGAATATATACGTTGGAAAATCCATTACTCCCACCGAACACGCCGGTGGGAAATAAGCAATTGTGGTACTCGGTGGTCACGCCATAATATTAAGCGAGTACAAAAAAAACAGGCCGCATAGCGGCCTGTTTTCATTGGTTATACGAAGGGGAGTATTAAGACTCGCCTGCGTGAACGTCTTTCATTGAACGACCCGACGGGTCTGCATTGTTCTTGAAGCTTTCATCCCATTCCAGTGCTTCTACGGTACTACAGGCGATAGATTTACCACCTGGCACACATTTGGCGGCACTTTCTTGTGGGAAATATCCTTCAAAAATGGTGCGGTAGTAATACCCTTCTTTGGTATCTGGCGTATTTACTGGGAAGCGGAATTCTGCGGTAGCGAGTTGTTGATCGCTCACTTCGCCTTCAACAAACTCTCTTATTGAATCAATCCAAGAGTAACCCACACCATCACCAAACTGCTCTTTTTGACGCCATAACACTTCTGCTGGCAAGGTATCACCATTATCAAATGCTTTACGTAAAATCCATTTTTCCATTTTCCCGTCTAGACACATTTTGTCTTGAGGGTTAAGGCGCATAGCAACGTCAATAAAGTTCTTATCTAAGAAAGGCACACGGGCTTCCACACCCCAAGCAGAAGTCGCTTTGTTCGCCCGGGCGCAATCAAACATATGAAGGCGATCGAGTTTACGCACTGTCTCTTCATGGAACTCTTTTGCGTTAGGTGCTTTGTGGAAGTACAAGTAACCACCAAAGATTTCATCCGCTCCCTCTCCTGACAATACCATTTTAATGCCCATCGCTTTTATTTTGCGGGTCATCAAATACATTGGCGTTGCCGCGCGAATAGTCGTGGTATCGTAAGTTTCCAAGTGGAAAATTACGTCACGGATGGCATCAAGGCCTTCTTGAATAGTGAAGTTGATTTCATGGTGAACGGTACCAATCATGTCAGCGACTTTTTTCGCAGCTTTAAGATCTGGCGCACCTTCTAAACCTACCGCGAAGCTATGTAAGCGAGGCCACCATGCATCAGTTTTATCTTCGTCTTCTACGCGCTTAGCCACATATTTTGCGGCAACCGCTGACACCAATGAAGAATCTAATCCACCAGACAGTAACACGGCATAGGGAACATCAGACATCATGTGCGACTTCACTGCTTTTTCAAACGCCACACGTAAATCTTCTAAATTGGTGGTGTTATCTTTTACCGCGTCATATTCCATCCAGTCGCGTTTGTAGTACTTGGTGACCTTGCCTTCTTTGCTCCATAAGTAATGACCTGGAGGGAATTCGCTGATGGTCTTACACATAGGTGCGAGCGCTTTCATTTCAGACGCTACATAGAAGTTACCGTGTTCATCATACCCCGTGTATAACGGGATGATGCCAATATGGTCACGTGCAATTAAATACGCATCTTGTGTTTCATCGTAAAGAACGAATGAAAACATGCCTTCCAACTCATCAATAAACTCAATGCCTTTTTGTTGGAATAACGGCAAAATAACTTCGCAATCAGAGCGTGTTTTGAACGGGTAAGGCTGTGCTAAATTTTCAGCAAGTTGCTTGTGGTTATAAATTTCACCATTCACGGCTAATACTTGGTTGCCATCTTGGCTTATTAATGGCTGAGCACCAGTATCAACGTCTACAATAGCCAGTCTTTCGTGACAAAGAATGGTATTGTCATTATTCCAGATACCCGACCAGTCAGGGCCACGGTGGCGCAGAAGTTTGGATAAATCGAGGGCTTGGGTTCTGAGTTCAGACACGTCGGTTTTGATATCAAGGATACCGAAAATACCACACATAAAACGGATTCTCTCTGTTCACTTGTTGAAAAATTAATGAAGTTTTCTGTCGGGTACTCGTTTAGAGCATGCGAAGGTTTTTGCTTTTATTTTATCTTCTTATTCGCTTGCCCTTGAATGTGCCAGTCTGACAGGAAATTGCAAGCACATTATGATGAGAAAATGGAAATTATTATTCCAAAAACATCGTTACTGGCTAAGGTTGTGTGTTAATTAAACACTTTTGCATGGCGTTTGAATAACCTGCTTAACGGGGGAGCGGGATACGTTGCCGAACCCTATTCATATTTGTTATTTTTATCTTATTGATTTCTATTGGTTTATATTTGTATCCACAACCATAAATTGCGCGCATAATCCTGCCGAATTTTCCACCATTTGGTTTTAGGTATGCCATTTATTCATCATCGTGTGTCAGCTTATCTTGTGCCTGAAGAAATGTTTACTCAGTGTACATTTAATATGCAGGTTGTTCGTTACAGAGACTCCAGCTATTTCCCTTTGCAAGGGGGAGAAGCGTGGGTATTTGCGTATGGGGTTATTATTTTCTGGGGCGCTGAGGACGTGGAGCGCACACTTTTATTGCAACAACTCAATCTATCGGGGGCGCTATTAAATACGGAACATCAAGAGCATTTTCATTTCGAAATTACCGAGGGCGGGTTAAAAATTCAGCATGACATGATTCACCTTGGGGATAGTGAACCGCTGTTACGACTGTCTATTAGCCATGCAATTGCTCAGTCACTGAAACTTAATGAGTATGAACAACAAGCGCAAACAACCATCTCTCAGTACGCTTATCTTCCAAGAGCGTTGGCGCAAACAGGAAAGATAAATTTGAGTCGTTCAGCACTGGCGAAAATCCGTGGTCATTTATTCAGTACTAAAAGTGACATCTTTTTACATTACGGCTTGTTGGATACCCCAGAGTTTTTTTGGGAATATCCCGAATATGAATACGCCTATAGTGCAACTGCCCGTTATTTAGATATTAGTTCTAGAGTAGGCCTATTATCCAATAAGCTGGATGTGATCCATGAGCTTTTCGAGATGTTAGCGGATGACTTAAATCACAAGCATTCCTCGTTTCTAGAATGGATAATTATTTTGCTTATTGCATTTGAAATTGCGACCTTCGGAGCCGAAGAACTTAAAGCCATCTTCATGTGAAAAAGCCCGCCAGTTTTTTTAGCCTGGCGGGCTTTTGTTGCTATAGCAGCATTCTTAGTGGGTACGCTGAAACTCGCTAGTGGAGCGCCACGCAGGCCATTTGTCTGCGTTGGCGACGTTTACGCCAACGTCGAATAGCATTTGGGTATCTTCAACCACACCGCCTAAATCCCAGTCTTCACGGTATTCATCGCAAACTTGGTGATAACAACCCGTTTTGATGACTTTCATACGCTTGCGGTATTTTGCCACCTCTTCATTTAAAGGCTCATCTCCGCCTTCTGCGTAGAGTGCAGGTACACCTTGTTTGGCGAAACTGAAGTGATCTGAGCGGTAATAATAGCCTGCTTCGGGTCGATCTTCCTGAGTGAGCGTACGCCCTTGCTTCGCGGCTGCTTTTTCAAGGTAGTCTTCTAATTCAGATTTCCCCATGCCGACCACTGCTACATTTTTTGTTTTGCCCAACACATTCATGGCATCCATATTGATATTCGCGACGGTTTTATCCATGGGAATAACAGGATGAGTGGCGTAGTATTTACTGCCGAGTAAGCCTTGTTCTTCGGCAGTCACGACGAGAAATGACACTGAACGCTTTGGTCGAGGCGTTAGGTTGGCATAGGCTTTTGCCATCGTAAGAATTGCGGCAGTACCTGTTGCGTTATCTAGGGCGCCATTGTAAATCTGATCGCCTTCTTTGCTCTCATCTTTACCTAAATGATCCCAGTGAGCTGTATAAATAACATGTTCGTCGGGAAGTTCAGCACCAGGCAAGGTGGCTATCACATTGTGACTTTCTGACTTTTTGAATGTATTTTTAACAGTAACTGAAGCGGTAAGGTTCATTGGCTGATGATAAGGACCTTGCATCGCCTTGGCCTTTTCTTCATAAAAATCTAGTCCAGCATCGCTAAATACTTTTTGTGCTGCATCAAGGGTTAGCCAGCCTTCCATCGCAACACGGCTAGCCCCTTTATCTTCGCTAACTAAACCATATTGTGGGCCACTCCAGCTATTGGCAACCACCGACCAGCCATAAGAAGCCGGCGCTGTTTCGTGAACGATGATTGCACCAGCGGCGCCTTGGCGGCTAGCTTCTTCATATTTGTAGCTCCATCGACCGTAGTAAGTCATGGTGGTGCCTTGAAATTTGCCGCTTTCGGGGTTTTCAAAACCGGGATCATTGACCAATATCACCACGGTTTTGCCTTTTACGTCGAGCCCTTCATAGTCGTTCCAATCGTACTCTGGCGCATTTACACCATAGCCCACAAACACCAACTCGGAGTCTTCAAGCGCAATGGTGGCTTGCTCACGTTTTGATGAGGCAACCATATCCTTTTTATAGGCAAATTGGTTATCGCCAATGGTCATTGTCATATCTGGATCGGCGGTAATTTCCATTAAGGCGACTTTTTGCAAATAACTGTCGCCGTTTCCAGGTTGAAGACCTGCGTTTTTAAACGCATTAACGAGGTATTCGATGGTTTTTGTTTCACCAGGTGTGGTGGGCAGACGTCCTTCAAATTCATCGGAAGACAAGGTTTTAAGCGGTGCACGAATATCGCTATCGGATATACCTGAGTAAATCGCCTCAAAGTTGCTGCTTTGCACTGCATCAGGCTTAGCATCATTTTGAACGCCACTGTCGTTATTAGGGGAGCAAGCAACTACACTTAATAGGGTAGGTACAAGCAAGGGCAAAAACATTTTTTTCATTGTTAGTCTCTGTTTGCTCTACAATATCACCCAGTATAGAGAAAACCGTATTTCAACCCAATAGTTTGTATGAATTTCAGTGAATTGCTTTGGCAACCGGATGTTTTACGCACCCAGTGTGCACAGCCAGTATTAGCGGTGCTTAATCATGCTGGCTTACTTGATAGTGCTTCTTTTCCCAGTGCGCATCAACTTAACCAAGTGGCTAGAGCATCAAGGGAAGTGTGGCATGGCCCCGAATTTAAAGCGCAAGGTGAATACCCAGAATCGGAATCTCGGTACTACGAAGCGATTATCGCTGAGGATAGCCAAGTGCCCACACGAGAAAACAGTTGGCATGACTTATTCAATGCGCTTGTGTGGATTCAGTTCCCCCGAACAAAGGCGCTACTGAATAGATTGCATATGGAAGATATCAATCTAAAAGGCGCGCATCCAAGAACACCGAGACGAAATAGGATCACCCATTTTGATGAATGTGGTGTGGTCATCGCCGTAGAAGAAGATCACCTTCAAAAAGGTAATGTGTTGCTTAGCCAACTGGCTCACCACCAGTGGAATCAGGTCTTTTTAGAAGAGCGCAGCGCTTGGGGAGAAATCCTCCATCCATTTGTTTTCGGGCATGCGAATTTTGAGATGATGTTATCGCCTTTTGAAGGGTTAACTGGCAAATGGTTGGCAGTTAAAGTGCCTAGGGGCTTTTCTAATGAGAACGTAGAAAGGCAACATGAACGCTTGGATGTGGCTTTGTGTGAGCGTATTCAAGCCCTAGACAACTTTAATCGTGCGCCACTGCTGAAGCCCATTCCACTGCTTGGTATTCCTCATTGGTATCAGGAACAAACGCCGTGTTTTTACGAGAATAAGGACTATTTTCGTCCGATGAGCGTGTCTTCTAAACCTAGCGTGCAGTTGCCACTGACCTAACATCAGCGGCAACGCGCTATGGTTTATGTGAGGGCGAATAGGGCAAACAAGGACGTGAAAAACACCGAGGGAGCGGCGGCGATGATGACGCTCTTTTTCGTTGAAAACGAAGTCCAACGAGCAATACCAACAGCCATCAAGTAAATAGACCAAAGGGTAATTAGACTTAATCCCGATGCGACACCGTACCACTGAGATGACATTTCAATACCCAGAACAAAAGCCAATGAGAAGGGGGCCAGTATCGCGGGTGAAACTTGGTGATCGGCCCAAAATAGCAATAGTGCTACTGCGACCAGAGAGTTAATTACCGCGGGCATCGCAGTCCACCACATGAAACCGTACCAGTCAGTAAACCCGAATACATGGCTATCGTCATTGCGCGTGCAAAGATGAAGGTAAAGAGCCATGATGGCCTGAATTACAATAAAGCCTATGCCAGTAAATACGACATGCTGAAGCATAAACGCAGAACGGGTCATAAATGCACGGCGCTGGTCAATTTCTGCAGGGCTTAAATCGCCTTCCG
This sequence comes from Alteromonas australica, assembly GCF_000730385.1. NCBI lineage: Bacteria > Pseudomonadati > Pseudomonadota > Gammaproteobacteria > Alteromonadales > Alteromonadaceae > Alteromonas > Alteromonas australica. Next base: position 1,405,126 of record NZ_CP008849.1, read on the forward strand.
TGGAAATGATTAAATCTTGATACCAGGCAATATCCACAAAGTTGACAAACAAGTATTGTGGGAGTAATGCCATAACAATAACGACGATAAAGGCGACCCAAGACCAGTTGTTTTTCTCACCAACTGCCGTAAACACGCCGCCCGGCTTGAAAAAAATATCGTTACACGCTTGAAGGGGGTTAGTAACTGAGTGCATCCTATGCTCCAGATTTTTATGGGTTATTTTTTTTAATTGTAAAACCTAGACTACTGGCTATTTCTGGCTAAGTACAGGCGTAGAACGAAAAAAAGAGACACTCTTTGGTAAAAAAATGTGTCTCTTTTTTGCTTTAATTATCCACTTATTGCAGATAGGTAAAGTTGAGTAGTATTAGCACAATACTGCTATACAGTGCGGATACCGGTAAGCCTATCTTTATAAAGTGCTTAAATTGATAATTTGCAGCGTTAAACACTAGCAAGTTAGTTTGATAGCCAAAGGGCGAGATGAAGCTTGCACTTGCCGCGAAGGCGACGGCTAACGCAAATGGCATTAGCGGAGCGCCAATAATCTCTACCAACCCGTAGGCAAACGGAAACATCAAGGCTGCCGCTGCGTTATTGGTCACAAACTCGGTAAGCACGAGTGTTGTCACGTAAACCACAATCAACGCCACAAACCAATTGGTGTCTGCGAGAAATGGCATTAAGTGAGCGGTGGTGTTACTAATGACCCCCGAGCTCTCCAGCGCAGTGGCTAGGCTTAATGCACCCACAATCACAATAATCAGGTTGAGCGGTAAATTACGCTTCATTTCACCATTGCTGGTTACTCGGGCACCAATTAACACTGCCGCTAGAACAAGTAAGCCCATGGCTAGTGAAACCAAGTTTGATGCAGCTAGAGCGACAATCGTGATAAACCCACCTAAGGTGATCCACTCTTGCTTATTTGACAATGGGCGGGCAATGCGTTGCTCAGACAGAATAAAGAAGTTCTTATTGAGGTTTTGTCGGGTGGCAAAGTCAGGTCCTGCAGCCAGCAACAGATAATCGCCCGCTTTCAGCTTTATTTCACCGAGTTTGCCGGATAATTGCTCACCGTCTCGGCGAATAGCCACCACCGCAGCATCAAAAAGTGCGCGAAAGCCCAAGTTTTTAATGGTTTGACCTATCACCTGTGCACGGTTGGCAATCACTACTTCAGTGAGGCTCTCTCTTAACACACCATCGGTTTCAGCAAACATGCTTAACCCTTTTATGTGGCTAAGGTTTTCAAGCTTTTGTACATTGCCAGAAAAAATAAGTTTGTCTTGCTCTAAAATTATTAGATCGGGAGAAACCGGAGAGATCAGGTTGCCATCTCTAACGACTTCCACGAGAAAGAGTTCAGGCAAGTTTCTTAAGTGGTTTTGCTCAACGGTTTTGCCGATAAGTTCAGACCCCGCCTCGACTTCCGCTTCAACCATGTACTCGTGGTAGTTATTGTTTTTCCCCGAAATGGTGGGCAGTAATGGCGTAAGAATAAACATCAGTAAGCCACAACTAAGACCTGCAATTGTGCCATACAGTGTAAAGTCAAAAAAGTTAAATCCTGGGTGACCATGTTCTTGAAGAAAACTATCTACAATTAAGTTAGTTGAGGTACCTATTAACGTAACTGTGCCTCCAAGAATAGCGGCATAGGAGAGCGGGATCAGTAAACGCGACGCAGCATGATATTGGTTTTGTTTGATAGGCCCAATGAGACTAGCCACAATGGCCGTATTGTTCAGTAACGCAGATGATACAAACGTTAACGAAAAAAGCCGCCAATACGACTGCTTAAAATTTGGCGTGACGAGCTTTCGCCCAATACGTTTAATCAGTGCTGTTTTATCTATAGCGCTGCTGACTAGCAGCAATAGGACAAGAGTGATCAGACCTTTGTTGGTCAGGTTTAGCAAAATATCGTCCAGCGTGAGTTGCTGCGTAAGCAGCAACCCTAACACTGCACCTGAAAACACAGTTGAAGGGCGTTGATGACTAAAAACCAACGCCAGTATCGTACCGGCGAAAATCGCCAGTACGATGAACTGGTTTATATCCATTTATGTCCAGCCCTGTTTACAGCTTGCTAATATCCACAGAGTTCCAATGTGGGAAGTGTTTACGAACCAGTGCATTGAATTCTAATTCGAACTCAGAGAAGTTAGGTGATTCGTGTTGTGCATCAGCAGCAATAGCGTCAATCACCATACCCGCACCCACGGTGCCATTGGTCAGGCGGTCAATCACTATAAATGAACCAGTTGGACGGTTACGCTTGTAAGGGTCGCAGGCGATAGGCTGAGTGAATTTAACGTCTACCACGCCAATTTCATTCAGATTCAAGTGCATTGCGTCTTTTTCATCAAGGGTGTTTACATCAATCTGATTGTCGATGTGGGCAACCACACCTGTCGTAGACTTAGTCGCAAATTTAAACAAGTATTGCTTGTTTGGCATTAACGGCTCTTCTGACATCCATACGAGGTGCGTTTTAAATTGTGTAGATAACAATGGAAGGTTATCTGACTTTACAATCATGTCGCCACGGGAAATGTCAATTTCGTCTTCAAGGGTTAATGTCACCGCTTGAGGCACGTATGCGCGCTCTTGATCACCTTCAAAGGTCACCACTTGCTTAACCTTGGACGTCTTGCCCGAGGGTAACGCGGTAATTTCGTCACCTGGAGCTACTTGCCCAGACACTACCGTGCCAGCAAAACCACGGAAATCAAGGTTGGGGCGATTAACATATTGAACAGGGAAGCGGAAATCTTCGTGATTGTCGTCTTCACCAATTTCAATGTTTTCCAGCATTTGCATCAATGGCGTGCCATCGAACCAAGGTGTTTTTTCACTTTGGCCCACCACATTATCGCCTTCTAGCGCTGAAATAGGGACGAATTGAATATCAGGTATATCAAGTTGCTCAGCAAACTTCAGGTAATCTTGCTGAATTTGGTTGTACACCTCTTCGGAATAATCCATTAAGTCCATTTTGTTAATAGCCACAATAACGTGCTTAATGCCAAGTAGTGAAACTAAGAAAGAGTGACGCTTAGTTTGCACTTTAACGCCGCCACGGGCATCCACAAGAATGATGGCAAGATCACAGGTTGAGGCACCGGTAACCATGTTACGGGTATATTGCTCGTGTCCTGGGGTATCAGCAATAATGAACTTACGCTTATCTGTAGAGAAGTAGCGGTAAGCCACATCAATGGTAATACCTTGTTCACGTTCTGACTGAAGGCCATCAACTAAAAGTGCCAAATCCACTTTTTCGCCAGTGGTACCCACTTTCTTACTGTCTTTAGTAATGGCAGCAAGTTGATCTTCATAAATCATTTTTGAATCGTGAAGCAAGCGGCCAATAAGGGTGCTCTTGCCGTCATCTACGCTACCGCAAGTAAGGAAACGTAGCATGTCTTTTTGTTCGTGTTGCTCTAGGTAAGACAGAATGTCCTGTCTTAATAATTCGTTTTCGTTGTTCATGTTATGCGCTCACAAGGAAAAAGGGGTTTAACACTGATTCTTTTTGGTTATAGGTCAAAGCATCAGCATTGTTATCTAGTGGGTTTGCTGGGTCGAGAACGGTGACATTCGCGCCTGCGGCGAGAGCCACAGCATGAGCTGCACCGGTATCCCATTCAGACGTAGGGCCTAAGCGTGGGTAAAGATGCGCTTCACCTTCTGCTACTAAACACAGTTTAAGCGAGCTGCCCATGGCCACAAGTTCAGTGTCGCCAGATAATTGGGCAAGCAAGTTTTGTATTTCAGGGCTTTGATGTGAGCGGCTGCCCACAATCTTCCATACTTCGCTTCCGTCATGCTTACGAGCAGAAATCGGGGTGAATGCACCGTCTACCTCTGTCCATGCACCTTCACCTACTACGCCGACATAACTTTTATTAAGCGCTGGAGCATACACAACTCCCAGGGTAGGTTTACCGTCTTCAATAAGGGCAATGTTAACTGTGAATTCACCGTTTTTCTTAATGAACTCTTTGGTACCATCTAGGGGGTCAACCAGCCAATAAGATTGCCAGCTTTTACGTTCATCCCATGCAATATCTGCTGATTCTTCAGACAAAATAGGTAAATCTGAAACTGACTCAAGGGCGTTAACAATGACGTTATGTGCGGCTAAATCAGCTTCTGTCAAAGGGCTGGTGTCTTGTTTCTCATAAATAGCGAAATCTTTTTCATAAATCGCCATTATTTCTGCACCAGCGTCTTTCGCTATACCCAAGATGGATTGGGTTAATGAATTAATCGGCACTGACATTTATACGAGTCCTTTTTCTTGCAGCAAAGCATACAAACGTTCAACGGTTTGCTCTGCTGGCTCATCCTGATAGGTGAGGTGAATTTCCGGCGCTTCTGGCGCTTCATAGGCCGAATCTATACCGGTGAAATCCTTAATCTCTCCGCTACGCGCTTTTTTGTATAAACCCTTAGGGTCGCGGCTCTCGCAAACTTCAAGAGGTGTGTCGATAAAGACTTCCACAAATTCACCTTCTTCAAGCAAACTGCGGCAGTAGTCACGATCCGCCTTAAAAGGGGAAATGAACGCAGTGAGTACAAGGGTTCCAGCATCTACAAATAGCTTAGCGACTTCGCTAATGCGACGAATGTTTTCAACACGATCTTTATCACTAAAGCCTAAGTCTCCACAAAGTCCGTGGCGCACGTTGTCACCGTCAAGTAAATACGTGTGCTTGTTTTGCTCGTGAAGCTTTTTCTCAAGCAAATTGGCTAGCGTCGATTTACCTGAACCGCTAAGGCCTGTAAGCCAAAACACCCGTGGGTTTTGGTTCAGCTTTTCAGAACGTGTTGTTTTATTGACTTCGTGCTTATGCCAAACAACATTGTCGGTGGCCATTAGAAGTACCCTTCCATTTTTTTCTTCTCCATAGAGCCCGCACTGTCATGGTCGATAACACGGCCTTGACGTTCAGAGGTCTTAGTAAGAAGCATTTCTTGAATAACTTCGGGTAAGGTGGCGGCTTCTGACTCTACCGCACCTGTAAGTGGGTAACAGCCTAGCGTACGGAAACGTACAGAGCGCATTTCTGGGACTTCACCTTCTTCAAGTGGCATGCGATCGTCATCAACCATAATAAGTACGCCATCTCGCTCAACCACTGGGCGAGGCTTAGACAAGTACAATTGAGGAATATCAATGTTTTCAAGGTAGATATATTGCCAAATGTCTAGCTCAGTCCAGTTAGACATTGGGAATACGCGAATGCTCTCGCCTTTATTAATTTGCGAGTTATAGATATTCCAAAGTTCTGGACGCTGATTTTTTGGATCCCAGCGATGGTTTTCGTCACGGAATGAGTAAACACGTTCTTTCGCCCGTGATTTTTCTTCATCTCGACGTGCTCCACCAAATGCTGCGTCGAATTTGTATTTGTTCAGCGCTTGCTTTAGTGCAGCTGTTTTCATGATGTCAGTGTGTTTAGCCGAACCATGAGTAAAGGGGCCAACACCTTGCTCAACACCTTCTTCGTTAATGTGAACAAGCAAGTCAAAGCCGTGCTTTTCTGCTTGTTCGTCGCGGAATTTGATCATTTCACCAAATTTCCAGGTGGTGTCTACGTGCAAAAGCGGGAAGGGGATTTTACCCGGGGCAAAGGCTTTACGGGCAAGGTGAAGCAATACAGAAGAGTCCTTTCCAACAGAATAAAGCATCACTGGGTTTTCAAACTCAGCGGCGACTTCACGGAAAATTTGGATACTCTCGGCTTCGAGTTGTTTCAAATGCGTTACAGACGGGATACTAGCAGTCATTTTGAAGTCCGATTTATGTTATATGCAAAAAAGTTATATGCGGGTTATTTTTCTGCATAGAAGATAACATATTCATTTAGTCCCTGGCTAATGCCATTTTGATATTTAAAATACTTCTGTTATTCCAAGAAATAAATCTGTCATGCAATTGAAGCATAAGTCACACGCGGAGGGAGAATAGAGACAAAAAAGCCCCAGAAAGGTAAACTTTGCTGGGGCTCTTATGAGTAACGGTTAAGCTATTTTCTTGCGTTTAGTTTTTGCTGGAATAAATCGAAGGTATTCACCACGCCGTCACGAGGCGTACCTGATTTGCTCAAAATCATAATGGTTAAACTCGAAAGAATGAACCCAGGTACAATTTCGTACATCCAGTCACCTAAAGGTTGCCCTGCAATTTCGATGGGTAAGTAAATCCAAAGTAATACTGTGACCGCTCCCACGACCATGCCACCGAGCGCAGCGCGACGGGTCATTTCTCGTTTGAACAAACTAAATAGTACCAGTGGACCAAATGCCGCACCAAAGCCCGCCCATGCATTACTGACTAAGGTGAGGATAGTGCTGTCTCTGTCGTAGGCAAGAAAAATAGCCACAAGTGCTACGGCCACCACGCTTACTCTTCCTGCGATGACCAATTCTTTATCGGTAGCATCGCGGCGCACGAATGCTTGATAAAAATCGCTAGTCAATGAACTTGAGGTAACTAACAACTGAGATGAAATAGTACTCATGATGGCGGCCAAGATTGCGGCGAGTAAAAAACCACCAATGAAGGGGTGAAACAAAATTTGCGACAAGTAAATAAACACCGTTTCAGGGTCTATGGTGTTATTGTTGCCTGTGACATATGCCAGCCCGAATAGACCTGTCATTAAGGCCCCGATAATAGACACAATCATCCAACTCATGCCTATGTTACGCGCCGTGGGGATATCATCAACAGAACGAATTGCCATAAAGCGCACAATGATATGAGGTTGTCCAAAGTAACCTAACCCCCAAGACATGAGCGACACAATGCCAATAAAGGTAAGTGCTTCGTTTGAAGAGGCATCCATAAAGGCATCAAATAATGCGGGATTAATGTTGTCCAAAGCATCTATAGATGCACCTATGCCACCGAGTTCGGTAATCACCACCGCAGGCACCATGATTAACGAAATGAACATAATGCAGCCTTGCACGAAATCGGTCATGCTGACAGCCATAAAACCACCCACCAAGGTGTAGGCCACTACCACACCTGCGGTAACGTATAAGCCGGTTTCGTAGGTTAAACCGAAAGAGGTTTCGAAGAGTTTTCCGCCAGCCACAACGCCTGATGAAGTGTAAAGCGTAAAGAAGATAACAATTACCACCGATGCGATAACTCGCAATAATCGTGAATTATCGTTAAAGCGGTTTTCGAAATAGTCAGGTAATGTGATTGAGTTATTGGCGACTTCGGTGTAAACGCGGAGTCGGGGGGCCACTAACATGTAATTAGCCAGTGCACCGAGTGTAAGCCCTACAGCTATCCAGCCAGCAGAGAGGCCTGATACATACATGGCGCCCGGTAAGCCCATTAACATCCAGCCGCTCATGTCAGAGGCGCCAGCAGACAATGCTGTGACAGCAGGGCCTAATTGTCTACCACCTAGCATATAGCCTTCAACATTGGTGTCTGTTTGCCGGTAAGCAAATAAGCCTATACCTAGCATCACTACAAAGTACAAACCCAACGAGATTATCGTGCCAGTATCCATATAAATTCCCTGTGTTTTTTATTTCATGCTAACACCAATGGCGCAGAGTCTCTATGCCAGTGGAACACCTTGCACGATTTCTATACGATGTTGGGGAAATAAAGGATTATATAAGGCGAGTAGCAACTACACTGGGGTTAAACTTGCTCTGTGAAATACCTTTGTATTGATACGGTTTCTATTTTGCCTCGGCCGGCATTTTTCGCCTTATAAAGCAGGTGGTCGCAAGCTTTTATAATTTTTTCGATATTCTTCTCGCCTTTAATTTCGACCACTCCGGCTGAAAAACTCACTGAGAAAACTTCGTCGGTTGCTTGCCAGTGGGTGTGTAATTCCATAGAACGTTTTATATCTTTAAGCAGCGTAGCTGCGTTGTCTTCATTGGTGTCATGCAAATAAAGCAAAAACTCTTCTCCGCCATACCGACAAAAGGTGTCCGTTTTGCGAATACGTTCACGGGTAACTCTACCAAAGGTAGACAATACTTCATCGCCCACTACGTGGCCGAACCTGTCATTAATTCGTTTGAAATGATCAAGGTCGATAAGTACTAGACAAGAAGTCACCTTAGAACTCATCGGTTTCGACACGGCTCGAAACATGGCTCTGCGGGTAAAGGCACCGGTAAGATCATCAATGTCGCCGAGTTTCGCCTTCGAGCGCTGACCACGCCAGAACCAAAACAGTAGCAAGGTGGTTAACGCCGCCACCACACCAAACAATATGGCTTGTAGTCGTTCTGCTTTTAAAGCGAGGTTTTGTTTGTCTTTACTGAGCGCCAGCCTTTGCAGTTTGCTAATGGTTATATCACGCTCTAAAGGAGAGTCGTTGACAAGGTTATCAAGTTGCTCCGGCAAGTTGCGAGATTGCACCAGCAAGTTTTCATATTCTTGCTGATGAAACAGAGCTTTTTCAAAATCGCCCCTTAGTTTATAGATGTTTCTAAGCTGCTGATGCTTATTCAATTGGATGGGCGTATCGTAAAAAGAAGAGGTTGCTCTCTCATTCATAGTTGAAACGTAGCGATAAATTGTATTTTCGAATTCTTTTTCTGACCCTACTATTGCCGCACGAATTGCGCTCAATTCTTCATAGGCGGGTGCAATACTATTTGGCAATTGAACATCTTTGTACTTAGCTAAGTTTTCTGTGAGGGATAATATATTTGCACGATCTAGCGTTGTGTTTCTTTGTAAATAGATATTGGTTTGAAGCCAAAGACTATAAAGTGTTTGTTCAAGACTGAGGTTTTCTTTAGAAACTTGCTTGGCTTCCTCTGCCATTTCAATCGCTTTATCAAACTCTCTTAGTTGCACAAATGCATTGACCACACCTGTAAAGTGGTAAGCGTTTAGTTCTGAGTGTTTCTTTACTTCTTCTAGCGCGTATTGTTGATGCTTCAATGCCCGGTTTACGATATTTAAGCTGACATAGGCGTCGGCAAGCCAAGAGTGTGCAAGCTTCTTATCAAGAATTGTTTCTAAACTATATTCTTCATCGAAAGGCAAAAGGTAGGGTAGGGCATACTCTAGTTCGACAACGGCTTTCATAGGGTTTAGTTCCGAGTATTCCATGGCAAGCCAGATACTCGCTACAGCCGCAGCTTCGGGCTCTCCGGTTTCTAATGCTTCTTTTTTTAGAACATAAAGCTGCGGAATACTATGTTTTAACCTTTCACTATTTTCAACATAGCGGTTGGCTGCTTGAGATAGGATAAAAAGGGCTCTCAATGCAACGTATCGCTTAACATTTATTTCTTTCACATATTTCCAATCAGACGCCGACACGCTACCTATTGGTTCTATAGGTAACCTTGGAGTGTCTGAATTAGTTGCTGTTATTTCATAGAGTACAGCTCGAATAACACTGCCTAGCGTTGAACTGTCTTGCTGAATATTACTTTTAATAATGAGTGAGGTTATTTCGTCATTACTAAGCCCAAATGGACTGTTCCACATATAAACGACTGTGTTTACAAGATTGCCCAATTGGCGAAACTTTTCTTCTTCAGCCGTCTGGTTGATATTGGCGGTGGTGGGAAAGGCTGAAAATACTAAAGCCAAAAAGAGGATTAAGTAGGGTCTGAATTTTATTTTTAGGTGACAACAGGGCGCATACATACAATGAGCTCTACTTCTACTTAACAACTGCCATAAAGCAGGTGAGTTTTAGTTTACTGTAACTGGTTAGACCTTAGTATAGGTTATCTCGGGGCATTTGAATACCTGTACGAGAGGACAGTACTGAAAATAAAAAATCGGCCTGCTGGGCCGACTTTAAATTTTTATTTTCAATAGCTTACTGATTAAATCGAGAATTGGATTTTTTCCGACACTTGCTTTTTCATTTCACTGAGGTCAGCGTCTTTACTGCCTACAACCATGACATTGGCATGGGTTAACTCCATGCTCTCACCGTGATATTGCTTGTCGTCAAACTCACTCGGTACACGAATATCCCCACGCTCAGGTACGATGAACACAGACATCTTTCCTTGTGGCGTATTCACAATAAGGTGCAAGCTTCTAACGGTACTTAAATGGCAGTAATTAGCCACTTCCACATCACCTATCATGTCGGTAAAGCTAGCGCCAAAACTGGCGAGTTTTGCGTTTACCATCTCTAAGTTCACTGGCAGCAGGGAATGCGCTCGCTCAGTTTCTGCATATTGCATATGAGCCAAGGCTTGTCCGCCAATGCTGATTGGCTGGTGGTACCACATTGTGAATCCAATACCAAAGGTAAATGCCACCGATGCCGCTAATGCCATATACCATCTACTGCGTTTTTGATACCGTTTGAATTCGCTTGCGGACTGTTGCCATATAAGACGATGGGATAAGTCTTCTGGTACATCAACCTTCACCGCTTTTCTTAATTGTCGGTCTAGCTGAATTTGCTCATTCCAAAATTTACGCTTGTTGTCGTCCTGTTTTGCAGCATCGACAACGTCGTTGTCAGTCGTTTCTGGATCGGCATAAATTCTGCGCCTAAATTCTAACTCATCCATTTATACGACCTCGCTGTTCACTCTCATTTTCCAGTGATTCTCTTAATTGATTCCTAGCTCTAAACAATCGCGTCATCACGGTGTTTTTGTTTAAACCGAGTTGATTAGCAATCTCTTCTCCACTGTAGCCAAAGATAAGCTGAAGTATCAAAGGCTCTCTATATTCCAATGTTAAGCTACCTAGGAGTCGGTGAAGCTCTCTGTCTTGAATATCTTCATCAGCGCGCTGGGTATCATCGTGAATACTGACATCCTCAATGTCGACAACGTCTAATTGCTTACGCTCGAATCGCCGGGCGTTTTCGCGCCTGAGTATGGTAATTAGCCAAGACTTTGCTGCTTTTTCGTCATTTAACGCGTCAAGGGAGCGCCATGCGCGAAGAAATGTTTCTTGCACAATGTCCTCAGCTACGCTTCTGTCTTTGACCAACCAGTAGGCGTAACGATATATGTCTGCATGAAAAGCTTTTACAAGCGCCTCATATCTTTTTTGTTTTGCGTTCATGCTGGATAAGACCTGAACACCCTCAGATCTATTTCGTGCAAACATTAAAAAATCCGATATTTTCTATTAGAATTTTATTATGGCATAAAAAAAGCACTTTAAACTTAACCTAAAGTGCTCATTCATATGGTTTATCGGCGATTTTTGGGCATTGCCCAGCTTAGGCTGTCTATGTGCCTGTTTAAATCTGAATCGCAATGCCAACGCGTAAGATAGCTATTTCTGCTCGGCAATCCATTGATTAACGTTTTCTTCCAGTATTGATAATGGAACAGGGCCGTATTTCAAAACCTGGTCATGGAAGCCTTGCCAGCTAAACTTATCGCCAAGTTCTTCCATGGCTTTATTTCTAAGTTCCATAATTTTAAGTTTGCCAATCATGTAAGCGGTGGCTTGGCCCGGCATAGCAATGTACCGTTCGATAGCTTTTTGTGCATCGTATTTGGCATTAGGGGTTTGCGCCACCAAATAATCTACCGCTTCTTCTCTAGACCATTTTTTGACATGAATACCCGTATCAACCACTAAACGACATGCTCGCCATAATTCCATCGCTAAGCGTCCAAAATCTGCATAAGGATCACTATAAAACCCCATGTCTTTCGCTAGTTCTTCAGTATAAAGGCCCCAACCTTCAGTGTAGGCAGTGAACGAAAGAAATTTTTGGAACTGGGGAATGCCGTCTAATTCTTGAGCGATAGCTCGCTGCATATGATGACCCGGAATTCCTTCGTGATAGGCGAGGGCTTCTAGCTGGTAGGTCGGCATCGCGTTCATGTCGTAAAGGTTAGCGTAATAAATACCGGGACGGCTGCCATCTTGCGCAGGGCTTTGATAAAACGCTTTGCCTGCGGATTGTTCTCTAAACGCTTCTACTCGTTTGACTATCATGGGCGCTGACGGAAGTATGCCAAAATAGTCTGGTAGCGCCTCTCGCATTTCGTCAATACGCTGTTTTGCCGTGTCTAAGTACGCTTGACGCCCTTCTGGGGTCGCTGGAAGGTAGAATTGCGGATCTTCTCGCATGAATGTAAAGAAGTCTTGTAAACTACCTTCAAATCCCACACGTTTCATAATTTTGCGCATGTCGTTGTGGATGCGTTCGACATTGTCTAAGCCTAACTGATGAACCTCATCAGCGGTAAGATCGGTAGTCGTAAACCATGCCAGGCGATTTTGATACCAGGCTTCTCCATCGGGTAAACGCCAAACGCCGTCTCCCTCGGGAGACAGCGTTTTCTGGTGAGCTAAGGCATCAATAAAGTTCTCGTAGGCCGGCATGACAGACGTGACTAACGCTGCTTTTGCTTCACCTAATAATGTATTTTTTTCCGCCTCATCTATGGTTAATTGGCTCACTTTATTTTGGAAATCTTTCCACAGGGTAGAGGGAGTGTCACTGGTGTCGAAAGGCGCGCCGGAAATGACATTTTTTGATGCCTTAATCATTTGGTCATATGCCCAAGCGGGTGGGAATACGCCGGCTTCCTCTCTCAGCTTCATTTGACCAATAACCTGACCTAAATAGGTACGTACATTATCGAGTCGACTTATATAGGCTTTGGCATCGTCTTTTGAATTGATTTTATGAATATTGATCAGGAAACTGGGTATTTGGGTATGGGCAGCCCGAAACTGATGCACGATATACTTGTGATGCCGAAATTTGTCATTTGCAAGGTCGCGTTCTATCCCTAGCTTAAACAAGCGAAGACTGAGTTGTTCCTGCTTCGACAATTTAGCGGTATCGAAGTGCTCAATGGTTTCAAGTCTGTTTTTAAGGATGGCTACGCGACTGTCCATTTGTGTTTCAGAAACGTCGTCCCATTTATCATAATCCCATTTTTTCCCAAGACGACTTTGAAAAGTAGGCGAGCGTTTAAGATCTTCGTCGAAAGTGCGCTCGAAAAAGGCTTGCAAACGTTGGGATTCAGTCTGACCTGCAGGTCCATCAGCTTCGGCACTAACAGTGGTGTTTTGTGGAGGGGAAGCCGGGGTGCAAGCAGTGGTGGCCGCGACTAGCAATGCCAGTGACGAATAGGCTATCGTTTTTATACTCATGGTGTCTCCCTAAGGTATAAGTGCAGCAGTTTTACTGCTGCTTATTATTTTATTAGTGGGTTAACGCTCAAACACTCGGGTAAAGTGGTGCGAGGGACTGAGGCCCTGCGCGTTGACTTTCCTTTGCTTTTTTTCTGGCAACTTCAATTGCTTGAACGAAGGCCTTGTCGTCCCATTGCGTACTGCTTTTACCAAATCGCGCACTAAGTAGATCATTGTATGGCTGTTGAATGCCCTGTGTTTCAGTAAACTGAGAGGGGCTGATAATACCCTTAGCGTCCGGGTAAAGTAATTTCAACCATTGCTGTAGTGCAGCACTGATATCCTGGCTGTTTTTTGTGCGTATTGTTTGCTTTAACTGTTTGAACGCGTCTGCTTCAGATAGGCTATTTTTACCCGTTGACACCAGGCTAGCTGAGCTGCTGGTGGAAAGGGAACGGCGTTTTCTGTAGGTTATCGCCCAACCCATAGCGGTTAACACCCACAACACAGCAAACAGCCATGTCAAATAGGAAGGTGTAGACGAGATGTCACTGGCAGGCTTGTTATCCGTATCGAATGAATCTGGTTTTTCTGGCGCTTGAGACGTTGGGTTATCCAACGCTGACGAGGGTAAAGGCGCACTTTGTGACGGTTGGCCGGCGACTGACGGTGCGGCAGGCGACACCGAAACGGTTCTGGCAGGTAGCGTGGCATACTCGGTTTTTTCAGTCACAGTATTAAACCAAGGGATAGTGACTTCAGGGAGCACGATATTGCCCGCTTGCGTAGGAATAAGGGCAAGGGACGACATTCGTTGCGCGATGAGTGCATTATCTTTCTCCACCGTGGTCGTGGATGATTGATCGGGATAAAGTTTGAAGTTCGGCGGGTAGAATTCAGGAATGTCAGGCAATTGCTCTTCTACCACACCTATCGCGGTAAGTGTTACCACGCGAGTGATGGGCTCGCCAACGGTGAAGGTCTCTCCTTGCGGCCACTCTTCGTCTAAACGTACCATTTCTGAGGGAAGCCAGGGGTAGTCGATGTTCTTAGGAATAGGGTTTACTTGAATGGTAATGTCAGGCCCGACTCTGTTTACCTGTTGCGTACGATTGAAAAATCCGAACCGTTGATTCGTATTTGGCGCTGCGACTTCCCCTGTAAAGATTGGGCCGCGAATGGTAAATTCGCCAGATGCTTGCGGCACTATGGCAAATTTCCGTTCAATAATTTGATAGCGTCTGCCATTGATAATATCTGTGTACTGCGCATCATCACCCAATTGACGAATATCAGCATTGGGCATTTCTGGGCTTTGAAGGCTTCCTCGTTCAATGTTTGACGCAAGGTGTAACTTCACGGTGTAGAGTAACTGTTGATTTAAATAGGCTTCTTGCAGATCGATGTCAGTGGTCACAAAATAGTCTCGAGCCACTTTATCTGATTGTTGAACAGGGATCACCTTCACCGTAATAGGCTGAGTCTGTTTTCCTTCAATGGTAAATGAAGGAATGGTATAGCTGCCTTCTTTACGTGGAAAGAGGGTAGTGACCCAGGTTGTGGTTCGCTTAGTATCAAAATTAACAATGGATGTTTGGCTATTGACGGAAGTTCGACCCACCACAAAGTCTTTAAGTAACGCGGAACTGTCAAAAGCATCTCGATTGGCGCTACCATTTGCCGTGATAGTTAGCCGTATGGCTTCGTCTACCATAACTGGGTTTTTATCTATGGTTGCTTGAACTTCTTCTACCTCTGCCATTGCCACTACACTGTGGAATACCATAAGAAACAAGGTGGATGTGAATATTAACGCTCTCATTTACCAATCACTCCGGTTTGAAGGCATGCGCTGACGTTGTCGTTTTTGTGCTTCTAGCTGCATTTTTCGTTTTAATAAAAACGCAGGGTCATCAGGAACTTTCCGCATTAAATTCTCTATTCGCTGTTGTTGTTCTTTTTCTTCATCGGTGAGTTCACCGGCTTGCCCTTGAACAGGCTGTTCGGCGCCGTCCTGCTGCTCTTGTTGCGCAGATTGTTGAGGGGGTTGAGCCTCATTTTCAGTGTCAGAATCTTGGTCCTCTGCATTGCGACTTTCACTCTCTGATGGGGAATTTCGCTCATCAGTGTCGCTTTGTTGATCCCCACTTTGGCCGTCTTGATGCTCACCCGCTTCATTATTTTGTTGCGACTGAGACTGCTGATCACCATTACCTTGCTGATTCTCGTCAGTTTGATTTTCATTGTTTTGATTTTGCTGACTATCTCCGTTTTCAGATTGATCCTGAGGATTGTCATCGCCATTTTGTTGCTGCTGCTGCTGCTGCTGCTGCTGTTGCTCCTGTTGCTTTTTCAATGCTTCAAGCAAAGCCTTATTCTCTGCGGCATCTTTGTGGCCGAGGTCTATCGATAATGCCTGTTGATATCGTTCAATGGCTGCATCGAGATCGCCCATTTTAGCAAGGGCATTACCCTGATTATAAAGTGCGTCAGCGCCGTCTACTTGTTCAAATGCACGCAGCGCATCTTCGTAATTGCCCGCTTTATAATGTGCAGCGCCCTGCCATTGGGGGCTCTTAAACGTATTTGCCGCATTACCAAAGTCGTCGCCAGCGTAGTGAGCAAAGCCTTCCTGGTCGCGATTCAAAAATGGTTTTTCCCACCACGACAAAGGCGGGCTTTCATTTTCAGTGGTGGGTTGAACCGGCGCGCTTGTATGCGCATAGCTGGTTTCCGTGGAAAGTGGCAGGTACAAACCTATTAGTAAGCAAATCACCACCCCTTTCCTAAATCCATAGGCAACAAAGGGCAATAGTAGTAGCAGGAGATAAGGGCCTAGCTCGCTCCATCTGTCGCCATTGTTATCTTTGCTGTCATCACTTTCGGAAGATTCACTGTCTGAGGAAAATCGATCTACTGACACCAACCCTTTAATATCACTATCATTGGTGGCCAAACGTTGAAAAGTTCCGCCTCCTGCACGTGCAATACTGGCGATAGCATTCTCATTGACCCTTGGGACGACTATGCCGCCACTGGCATCTTTAAGCAATTCGCCATTTACCTGTTTTATTGGTGCGCCATCTTTGGTTCCCACTGCAAGTACATTAAGCGTAAAAGGTAACGTCTTCACAAAGCGTTGGAGTTCAGTTTGCTGTTTGTTATCAATGCCGTCGGTAATCCAATAGATGGCGCCTTTACTGTAGCCTGCATTAGTAAGTAGCTCTGCAGCCCGTTCAATACCTAACAGTGGATCACTGCCAGGAACCGGCATGATTTCTGGTGAGAGGCTGGGTAATAAGGCGGAGATATTTTGTGCATCCTTCGTTAAAGGGCTGATGACGAATGCGTCTCCAGCATAGGCAACGAGGCCCATTTCACCTTCGCCTATATAGTTTACAAGGTCGATGGCTTTGTATTTAGCGCGAGTCATGCGATCAGGAGTGACATCAGTGGCGCGCATAGACAACGACATATCAAGCACAATGACATGGCCATTTTTCAGTTGATATACCGGTTGTGGCAAGCGCTCCCACGTGGGGCCTGCAAGGGCTAAAAGAGCAATTATCCACACTACAAGTAAAACTGAATACGCGGGCTTCCTGACTTTTTGTGTTTGACCTACCAACATGTGATCGTATAGATGTGCTGGAATAACCGATTGCCAGCCCGATTGTTTTTTATGCGAAACAGTTAACCACAGCCAAACCAACAGCGTGGGGATAATAGCCCAAAGCCATTCAGGTCGAATAAAATGAAAATCGTGAAGTGGCATACTTTATTCAACCTCCTTTTTGGGTAACCTAAGCTGGCGCAATGCGCCCGTAAGTAAGTGAACCAGCGCCCAGCCCAGTGACAAAATGAAAGCCAATGCTAAGGGGTAATAAAATAAAGAGGTCAGTGGCCGCATTTTACGTGTTTCGCCTTCAATGGGCTCAAGGGTATCTAAGGTGGCGTAAATAGCTTCTAGTTCATTGACGTCTCTTGCCCTAAAGTATTTTCCACCTGTCGACTCGGCAATGTCCATAAGCATGTCTTCATCGAGTTCTTGAGATGGATTGACTTGCCGACTACCGAAAAAGCTTTGAATCAGCATTTGATCTGCCCCAACTCCAATGGTGTAAACTTTTACCCCTTTTTCTATGGCTAAGGTTTTCGCTTGCTCAGGGGTAATATTACCCGCCGTATTTTGCCCATCAGTGAGTAGAATAAGAACGTTGTTTGACTCATCTTTTTCATCAAACCGTTTGACTGCTAAACCTATCGCATCACCAATGGCAGTTTGTTCGCCCACCAAACCGATCACAGATTCACTTAATAAGGTTGCCACAGTATCTCTGTCGTAGGTAAGCGGTGCTTGTAAATAAGCAGTATCAGCAAACAGAATCAAGCCAAGTCGATCGCCCACTCTTCGCTTGATAAAATCAAATAGCACTGATTTTGTCATGGTGAGACGGTTCACTTGACGGCCATTTAACTGCATATCGTCAATTTTCATACTGCCTGAAAGGTCGACAGCCAACATCATTTCACGACCTTCGCTAGGTATACTTATAGGCTCCCCCAGCCACTGGGGGCGTGCGGCTGCAAGTACAAGCCCCAGCCATATGGCAGAGGCGACCAAAAGCGGTACCTTACGAGATTTAGTTGCCTGGATGCTAGTAACCATGTTGGGTCTTAAAGCTGGCACTCTCAGCGCTGCTAAGGCGCTTTTTTGCTTGGGTTTAACAAGCCATCGAATGATAAAGGGGAGGGGAATAAGGCAGAGCACCCACCACCAAGCAAATTCAAACATGACTTACCTCCGCGGAGGATGTGTACGCATGAGCGCGGCGATTGTTTTTCTTAAAGTTGGCGTGTTTAAGCCAGTGCTTTGCTGCGCTTTTACAACGTGTAAATTGCGTAGCGTCTACCGAAGGTGAATACAGCTGTTGTGTCAGTTGTTTAAGCCCCTCATTACATGTACCAAGTTTAGATTTAGCGACTTGGGCTAACATAAATTCTAACCAAGGACGGCCATAAAGGCTGGCGACATCTTCGTTAGAAAAATAGCTTTTGCTGGTGCGCTTTAATAGGCTATTTATCTGCATAGGCCAATTTGCATCGGTTTCGCTGATGTTTGATAGCTCAACAAGAGCAGCCTTGCGGGCGCGGTTAAATGCGCGGCGTCGTAACCAAAACACCGCTAAAGTACTAATGGCGACGAGAAGTAGAACCAGCAGTGTCCACCATCCCCAATCGAGAGGCCACCAGTTTATCTGTGAAGGAGGGTGAATGTCTTTTAGTTGCGCTAGTGGATCGGTTTGCGCAGCGTTCGGGCTCATTTGCATTACATCACTTCCCGTTGCATGGCTTGAAGCTGTTGATCAAGTGGGAAACCCGATGACACGTGAAATCGCGCGATGTTCGCTTTCTTCAAGGTGTGTTCTGTATCTTGCCGGGTTTTTGCACGCCATTGCTCGTATGCCTTTTGTTCGTTGCTGTCGCCTAGTAACCAACTTTGTTGATCTGTGCCGTCGGAGACTTTAACTTCTTGTATTTTTGTCGTGGATGGTAAGGCTAATTCGATTGGGTCTTCCACTACGATGGCGCGGACTTCACAATGTCGGGTTAACTGGCTAAGGTGTTGAAGCGCTTTCGCACTTAAATTTTGAAAGTCGGACACAAGATAAACCAAACTGCCTGGTTTAGCTAAACGCCTTGCTCTTGCACATGCGTCAGCAAAGGCGTTAAGGCTTTCCTCACGATTTACCGTGGAAGCAAGACTTGATGAATGAACGTCTTTAAGCTCGTGGCATATATGCAAAACCGCTTTTTTGCGGGTCAAAGGTTTAACTTCCTTGTGCCGTGCTTGGTTAAACACAATTGCGCCGACTTTGTCGCCACGGGCAGCAGCAGACCAACTTATGAGTGCAGCCGTATGGGCGGCTTGCACGGATTTAGTCAGTAGCTTCGTGCCGAACATCATTGAGGGCAAAAAGTCGCAAAAAAGAAAGACAGGACGCTCCCGTTCCTCGCGATAAATTTTTGTATGTGTTTTACCTGTTCTTGCCGTTACACGCCAATCAATTGCCCTAATATCATCGCCGGGTTGGTAATGTCTGGCTTCGTCAAACTCCATGCCTCTACCTTTATGTTTAGTAAGGTAGCTACCGGCAAGTTTGGCTTGTGGTGCCCGCTTTGGCACTAAGCTAAACAGTTTTGCCAACTGTTGGTAGCGAAGTAGCTCAGGCGTAGAGAGGCTAACGCCATTGCTTTTCAACAATTGCAGTTGAGTGGTTAGGGTATTCATCATTTATGGAACTGCGACGGTAGCAACAATCTTATCGAGAACATCATTAACCGTAACGCCCTCAGCTTCAGCCTCGTAAGACAAAATAATACGATGGCGCAATACATTGTGCGCAACTGCTTGAATATCATCCGGGCCGACGAAATCTCGACCGGCTAACCAGGCATGGGCCCTAGCGCATTTGTCGAGGCTAATTGTGGCGCGCGGGCTCGTGCCAAGCGCAATCCATTGAGCCAGGTTAGCATCGAAACGTTCAGGCTTACGGGTGGCCATAATAAGCTGCACTAAATATTGCTCTAGCTCGGGTGCCATATGCAGACCCAGGGCCGCTTTTCTTGCACTAAAGATATCTTCTTGTGAAAGCGTAGGCGGTGTCACAGGAGGAGCAGACAGGGCTTCTCCACGAGTAAGTCTAAGTATTTCCAACTCGGTTTGTGCGTCTGGGTAATCAATATCCACATGCATGAGGAAGCGGTCTAATTGCGCTTCTGGTAGGGGATAAGTCCCTTCTTGCTCTAGCGGGTTTTGTGTTGCCATTACTAAAAACAGTGGGGGCAGCGGGTAAGTTTTACTGCCTACCGTAATTTGACGCTCAGCCATGGCTTCTAATAAGGCTGACTGAACCTTTGCCGGTGCCCGGTTAATTTCATCGGCTAGCACTAAATTATGAAAAAGAGGGCCTTTTTGAAATACAAACTCACCGGTCTCAGGGCGGTAGATATCTGTCCCAGTAAGATCGGCAGGAAGCAAATCTGGGGTAAACTGAACGCGATGAAAATCGCCGTCTACGCCATTGGCTAATGCATTGATAGCACGTGTCTTGGCAAGTCCTGGAGGACCTTCCACGAGCAGGTGCCCATCGGCCAATAGTGCAATAAGAATACTTTTTGTAAGTGCACTTTGACCAATAATCTGCTGATCTAAGTACGCATGTAATTGCTGAAACTGCTGTGCCGCCATAATGCAAACGTTCCGTTAAAATTCTAGTTATAGGAAAAATTTAGTCGTTAAACCTAAGGGGAACTTAGGCATTCATGAAGATTTATACAAAACAGACTATGGTTTTCATATATGGTTCATTTTACCCAATCTCAAGGCCATAAATCGATTCTCATGAAATTCTGCTATAAGACGGTAAAGATTTCAGCTGAAACTATGATGAAGGGGTGGATAATTTGCTATTTTGTTCATTGTTTGTAAAAATTAGGTTCATTACAGGTCAGACCACTTGCAATTGCGTAAGTCTCGGTCATTAACTTAGGTGCAATATGGCTACAAAACAATCAGTTACTACCCGAGAGGGTGATCGCATCGCCATTGTCGCGGGGCTTCGTACTCCGTTTGCGAAAATGGCAACATACTTCCACGGTGTCCCAGCAGTCGATTTAGGTAAAATGGTCGTTAACGAGCTTCTCGTGCGTCATGGCATTAAAAAAGAGTGGGTTGACCAAGTGGTATACGGCCAAGTCGTGCAAATGCCAGAGGCCCCCAACATTGCTCGTGAAATTGTTTTGGGCACCGGCATGAACGTTCATACCGATGCTTATAGTGTTTCACGAGCGTGTGCGACGAGTTTTCAATCCACTGTAAACATCGCTGAAAGTATGATGGCAGGCACTGTCCAGGTAGGTATAGCCGGTGGAGCCGACTCCACATCTGTCTCACCTATCGGTGTATCAAAAAACCTTGCCCGCGCTTTGGTCGATTTGCAAAAGACAAAAACACTGGGTCAAAAACTGAATATCTTTAAGCGCTTAGGCTTAAAAGACCTGGCCCCTGTGCCTCCTGCGGTAGCGGAATACTCAACCGGCTTATCTATGGGGCAAACGGCAGAGCAAATGGCAAAAAGCCATCAAATCTCTCGCCAAGATCAAGACAAATTGGCTCACCGTTCTCATAGCTTAGCGGCAGAGAGTTGGGAAGCGGGCAAACTGTCAGGTGAAGTCATGACAGCTTATGCTGAACCTTACAAAGGCGCACTAGAGCGTGACAATAACGTACGCTTTGACTCTAAGTTAGAAGGCTACGCAAAACTGCGTCCAGTGTTTGACAAAAAGTATGGCTCGGTTACAGCGGCTAATGCTACACCGTTAACCGATGGGGCCTCTGCAGTTGTAATGATGACAGAGAGTCGCGCAAAAGCGCTTGGTTACACACCATTAGGCTACATTAAAAGCTATGCATTTTCTGCTATTGATGTTTGGGAAGATATGCTGATGGGACCCTCCTACGCAACGCCAATTGCCCTTGATCGCGCAGGAATGACATTAAACGATTTAACGTTGATAGAAATGCACGAAGCGTTTGCTGCGCAGACCCTTGCCAATGTTAAGATGTTTGCTAGCGACAAATTTGCCCAAGAGAAGCTAGGACGTACTAAAGCCACTGGCGAAATCGATATGGACAAGTTTAACGTAATGGGTAGTTCTATCGCCTATGGTCACCCATTTGCGGCAACAGGTACGCGTATGATTACGCAGATGCTCAATGAACTGAATCGTAGAGGCGGCGGAACGGGCCTTGTTACTGCGTGTGCTGCAGGTGGTCTAGGTGCAGCCATGATTGTGGAGACAGAATAAGATGAGTCAGGAAATAGACATGACAAATGACGTTCAACCAGCTTCTGGTGCATTTACGCTAACCAAGCAAGACAACGGCGTAGCCATCTTGACAATGGATGTGCCTGGCGAGTCTATGAACACGCTTAAAGCCGAATTTGGTGAAGAAATTTCATCGATGCTTGATGATATTGATGGCGACAGCAGTATTAAAGGGGTGGTGTTAACCAGCGGAAAATCTAACTCATTTGTTGCTGGTGCAGACATCTCAATGCTGGCAGCGTGCGAGAGCGCTGAAGATGCAACCGCAATTGCCGCCGGTGGTCAGGCCATATTTGACCGTATCGAAAACATGAAAGCCACGTTTGTTGCTGCTATTCATGGTCCGGCGTTAGGTGGCGGGCTAGAACTTGCCCTTGCTTGCCATTACCGAATTTGTACTGATGCAGCGAGCACACAAGTTGGTTTGCCTGAAGTGCAACTGGGTTTGTTACCGGGAAGTGGAGGAACACAACGTCTACCTCGCCTTATTGGTATTCAACAAGCCATGAAAATGATGCTAACAGGCTCTTCTGTTAGGGCGAAGCAAGCTAAAAAATACGGCATTGTTGACGATGTTGTTCCCTATAGTGTGTTGCTTGAGGTTGCTGAACAGTTTGCGTTAAAACGCAAGCCTGAGCGTGAAGCGCCACAAAAAGGTCTGATGAACAAAATGCTAGAAAATACCGGGCCAGGTAAAAGCATGATGTTTAAAAAGGCGAGAGAAGCTACCTTTGCGAAAACAAAGGGTAATTATCCCGCGCCTGGATACATTATCGACGTGATTGAAACCGGCGTTAATGATGGTATTCAAGCAGGCCTAAAAGCTGAAGCAGAAGCCTTTGGTAAGCTGGTCATGACGCCAGAATCTTTCCAACTTCGTCAAATATTCTTCGCTACTACAGAGATGAAGAAAGAAAATGGTGTTGAGGGTGTTAAGCCTGAAAAAATGAATAAAGTAGGCGTGCTGGGTGGCGGTTTAATGGGAGGCGGAATCGCTTACGTTACGTCAACAAAAGCCGGTGTCCCTGTACGTATTAAAGATGTGCGTGCTGAGGGGATTGCTAATGCAATGAAGTACAGCTACGACATATTAAATAAAAAAGTCAAAAAACGCTTTATTCGCAATAGTGAAATGCAAAAACAAATGGCGTTACTCACGGGCACCTTGGATTACAGTGGCTATCAGGATGCCGATATTGTCGTGGAAGCGGTATTTGAAGATTTAGATTTGAAGCAAAAGATGGTGGCGGATATTGAAGCTCATTGTCAAGAAAGTACGATCTTTGCGTCCAATACGTCATCTATTCCTATTACGCAAATTGCTGCGAAAGCGGCGCGCCCAGAAAACGTGATAGGTCTACACTACTTTTCTCCAGTAGACAAAATGCCGTTAGCCGAAGTTATTGCACATGAAAAAACCTCTGACCAAGTGATTTCTTCTACCGTTGAGTTTGCAAAGAAACAGGGCAAAACACCGGTTGTAGTTAAAGATGGCGCAGGTTTTTATGTTAACCGTATTCTTGCCCCCTATATGAATGAAGCTGCGAGCCTCATTCTAGCGGGAGAACCTATTGAGCATATTGATAAATCATTGGTTAAGTTTGGGTTCCCAGTAGGGCCTGTTAAATTACTTGATGAAGTGGGTATTGACGTGGGAACGAAAATTATCCCATTCTTAGTTGAAGCCTTTGGCGATCGCTTTACAGCGCCATCTGCTTTTGACAAAGTCCTTGCTGATGGCCGCAAAGGGAAGAAGAATAAAAAAGGTTTTTACTCATACGAAGGCAAAAAGCCGGGGAAAGAAGTGGATGAAAGCATCTACTCATTGCTTGGTTTATCCCCATCCTCAAAACTGAGTGAAAAAGAAGTGGCTGAACGTTGTGTGTTAATGATGCTAAACGAAGCGGCCCGATGTCTTGATGAAGGCGTCATAAGAAATGCCAGAGACGGAGATATCGGCGCTATTTTCGGTATTGGATTCCCGCCGTTCTTAGGCGGACCTTTCCGTTATATGGATACCCTTGGTCTATCAGATGTTGTCGCTCGATTAAATCACTATGCGAGCACCGTAGGTGACAAATTTTCTCCTGCGGACTTACTGGTGAAAATGGCCGAGGGTGGCGAAACATTTTATTAATTTGTAGTTAAAATGTTAAAAGCCGGGCTTGCCCCGGCTTTTTTGTGCGTATGCGCCAAAAGTGATGGTTTATTCATCAATTTTGCGGTAAATTCCGCATCATAAATAACATTAAGTGTCAAATTTTTGGCGTTCAATTAAGAAGTTAACTGCGTTTTTATAGATAGAGAGTGATTACTGAATAATGTGGACAATATTAATGATTAATTTAGTGATCAGCGGTTTACTGTATATTGAGGCGTTAAAGTGGGGAATGCCGGCTAAGCGGTGGTGGTGTGCCGGGGTGGTTTTTGGCGTTGCATCTTTGCCCATGTATAGCATTGCTAAACATATTCATTGGCGCCGTGCCGTAGGTTTCAATAACCTGTATATGGCTGCGTAACACGTCTCTAGGGCCAAAGGTAATCATACCTAATCGCGTATGCCTGACTACCCACAATTCGCCGTACAGCGTGTCTGCGTGTGTAAATCTCCTTCCTACATAGTAAGCATAAAAAAAGAGAGTCTATGCTCTCTCTTTTATGAATACTTCTCAGTCTTAGATAGCGTAAGGCCAGCCCACACCATTACCTGATTTTGGGCGGTAGCTGTGTGGTTGAGACACTGTTTCTTTTTTCTGCTCAGGGGCTTTATCAGCGCCTTCTTGTTTATCAGCAGCAACAGGGGCAGCGGTAGATAATACTAGTGCAACAGCATATTCTTTTAACATTCTCATTTTCCTCTGATTTTTATTTTTGAACAAACAAAGCCGACGGAAAAGGTTTTCATCGGTACAGAGGTATAAGCTAAACTTGTGCCAGTTTTTATTTTGCTTTAAATACAGTGGCTTAAGTTGATTTTTTGAAGGAGAGGCTATTTTATTGACGTTTTTTTGCCGCTTTTGTCTAATAGACTAAAGGAGAGGGTCAAATATTTGAATGCCCTAGCAGGTTGTGTAACTGTTGGTTTTCCGACAGCAGTTTTTCGAAGCGATCGGCATTAATGGGGCGGCTATACAAGAAACCTTGCAGCATTTCACAGTCATAGCGGCGTAAGATACTGAGCTGCTGTTCGTCTTCGACACCCTCAGCTACTACTTTTAGACCGAGGTTATGGGCAATGCTGATAATGGCGGCAGCCATATGCCGGTCTACGTTACTTTTGGCAATATCGTCGATAAACGCTTTATCTATTTTTAGTGTGTTTAGCGGGAAGCGTTTTAGGTAGGCGAGGGACGAATAGCCTGTACCAAAGTCGTCTAACGCTAAATGAATTCCTTTTTCACGAAGCCGGCGCATCATTCTTAGCCCGTTCTCTGGGTTTTCCATCAGAGTGCCTTCAGTAATTTCACACTCTAGATGTAAAGGCGACAGGCCTACTTCATTCAACACTTTGTTGATTCTATCATCTAGGTCGGGCAGTTCGAATTGCTTGGCGGAGATGTTCACGGCCACTCTGCCGGTGAATATACCTTGGTTAACCCAGCGCTTCGTATCCGCACACGCTTTTCGTAAGACTTGTTCTCCAATTTCGATAATTTGGCCGGTCTGCTCGGCCAATGGAATGAATTGCCCAGGGCTTACTATGCCTTTTTCTGGGTGTTCAAAGCGCACTAGCGCTTCCATGCTTACCAACTTCCCAGACGCAATATCTACCTTGGGTTGATAATAAACTGTAAATAAATCATCTTTTATACCTTGGCGGATCAAGTTTTCAATTTGTAACTGTCGGACCGCGTTTTGGTTCATCTCGCCACTGAAGAACTGATAGCTATTGCCGCCATTGTTCTTAGCAAAATACATGGCCGTATCGGCATTTTTCAGCATTTCTTGTGGTGTAGTGCCGTCGTTGGGGAAAAATGCAATGCCAATACTCGCACCTAATACAAATTCTTGTTTATTTATAATAAACGGGCGAGACAAAGTATCGAGTAAATTTTGGGCGTAATGGGTAACGGTGTGTATATCGGCACTGTCTTCCATTAATACACTGAACTCATCTCCCCCTAGGCGGTAACAGGTTGCATTTTTACCAGTAATACGCTGAAGACGTTTCGCAATTTGCTTAATTAAAATATCACCGGTTTGATGCCCCAATGAATCGTTAATCTTTTTAAAGTTATCCATGTCTAAGCATAGCAAGGTGTGTGGTGCGGCTTTCCTGACTAAGTTTTGGTGGCTTGCCTGATAGAAAGACCGATTAGGCAGTTCAGTAAGCGGGTCTGTGTTAGCTAACTTTAATAGCTCTTTTTCGGTACTTTTACGAGAGGTAATGTCGCTAAATACACCTACAAAATGACTGATGCGCCCGTCTTCGTCGTGCACGGCATCAATATTTAGCTCCATCTCAAAGCGTTCGCCATTCATGCGCACAGATTCTACCTCGCCAGACCAATTGCTTTTAGTCCTTAAGGTTTTTTTAATTTCTTCTGTGAACGCATCTGGGTAAAGGTGGAAGTTCATGTAGCTGGCTAAGGCCTGCTCACGGGTTTCTCCCGTGTATTGGCAATAGGCGTTGTTCACTGAAATAAACTTAAATTGCGTGTTGGTAATAAATACGCCTTCTGAAATGTTTTCAATAGAGCGCTTAAACAAATTAAGTTGTTCTTCGGCCTCTTTCAGGTGGTTAATATTTTTTAGCGTTCCTGTCATCCTTACGGGTTGCTGATTGTGGTCCCTTTCAACCACTTTCCCTCTATCTAATATCCAAACCCACTGATTTTTGAAAGTTTTGGCTCGGTAAGCTAACTCGTAAAAGTCACTTTTTCCTTCTAAGTGCGCTCTTAACGCATCTTTGACCCGCTGAATGTCATTAGGGTGTATATTGGCGTCAAAGGCGCCTGTGGTTCTAATGTCATCCTGAGGAAAGTCCAGTGTACCCCAGGTATTAGCCCGATAAACTTGGCCGCGATAAACGTCCCAATCCCACAGCTCATCGCCAGAGCTCCACAGGGTTAGCTTCAACCGCTCTTCAGACTCTTTGATGGCCAATTGATTAGATTTTCTCAGTTGATACTGGCGAATAACAAAGGCAAGTACCACGGTAAGAAGCAGCGCATAAAATACCAATGCAACAGTGTGTAACCAGGGTGGGCGCGCAATTTGAATGGTTAGTTTACGGCTGGGCGACCAGTTTTTACCTGGCTCTTTTGCTTGTACTTCAAAGGTGTAATTACCAAAAGACACATTATTAAACTGGGCAGTGTGCTGTCCCCCAATATTTGTCCACAGTTTGTCATAGCCCGCCAGTTTGTACCTGTATTGCACTTCTTCTGGGTACAAAGGGTTCAGTAAACCAAATGAAATACTAAAGCGAGATTCATGGTGCTCTAGCAGGGTGCTGGACGTATAGGTAATATTCTGTCGACGAGATAATCCTTTCTCTTTTGTTTGGTTTGTGCCAAGTTCAAAGGGAGAAGAGGAGTGCCCGAATACACTAAACTCAAAAAGTTCAGGTAAGCGGGTAGGGGGCATGGCTTTGGTATTTCTTTGGGTTCTTGCTCTTACTTTGTTAAACCCTTTATTTCCACCAAAATAAATGTCTCCCGTGTCAGTGGCTAACACCGCACTTTCACCTAAAGAGTTAAACTCTAACTGAATATTCGACACCGTCGTTATTTCACGTAAAGACGGTAATTCAACTTGGTGTACGCCAGCGCTGTCTGCGTACCAAATAGCATTGTTTATGCCAATGGAAGAGAAAATATAGCCATCTTTATCGTCCCGGGCTTGTTTTCGCACCACGTTGTAGGTTGTTTTATCTAGTTCGACCACCCCGTCAGAACGGGTGGTTAACCAGAAGGATTCTGCTGTTTCATACACGCTATATACCAGTGAATTTAACCCATTGGTAGAATCGAGGCGACGTAAAATTTTGCCGGATTTGGGGTTAAACAAAACTAACCCTTCTTCGTGGCGCAACCATATATTGCCAGCACTGTCAGTGTAAATAGGAAGATGGAACGTATCTTCAATACCAATATCATACGCCGTTATTGCATGTCTGCCAGTGTCGCTGGCAGTTGCTGTCGTATCCACAGAATGCAGGCCTTTATTTACTAACCAAACCCATAACGACTGACCATCGTAATGGATATAGTCGACAAAGTTACCCTCAAAAAAGGTGTCTTCTAAGACCAAGGTGTTTTGCGTGTATTGATACTTTCTAAGGCCGTTAGAGGCGGCTGCCCAAAAGCCATCGTTTCTGTCGATCACAAGGTCCCAATAGGTAACATTTTCTGCTTTTTCTGGGCGAGAAGGGAGGTAGCTAATATTGCCACTGACCTTTTCTAATTTACCAATACCATTTTGCTGTGAAGCAAAGAAAACGCTGTTATCACGGGATTCAGCAAGGCCCCAGATGATAGCGCTTTCCGCGGAGCTTTGTTGGGTGCTGGTGCTCGGGAAGAACTTAACTTGTGAATAGGTTTTATTGTACTTAAAGGCCCCTTGAGAGGTGGCTAGCCAAATGCTACCCGACCTATCTTCGTGTAAAGAAAAAATAAAGTCTTCTGTTAAGCCTGTTAGTTGACCGTTGTCCGCATTGATTCGTGTAAAGGAACTGCCATCAAGTTGCGTGGAGGGGTTGTCAATAAAGTCGGCTATTAAAACGCCATCATTTTTTGAGCTTAGCCATAGCCTATTTCCAACAGTGAGGATGGTAGTAATAAGAACATGACTGTCTGAGCCAAATTCTGAGAATTTAATATGATTAACCACATTGCCATTGGCAGCGAGTACGATGACACCATTATCGGTAGCTAGCCAGTAGTGGTTATCCAGTATCTTAATATCATTGACTGTTGTATCCGTTAAGAAAATACCCCAAGGATTGATTTGGTCACTTTGATAGAGAGTTCCAGACGACTTATCGTATATGAGTGCAAAATTTTGATTAGAACCCACCCAGATTCTGTTTGGTTCGTCAAAAATTACGCGCGTTCCCACTGGCGTGGAATAAAGTTGGGTCACTATTTTTACGACACCCGTTTTGGGGTCAAGAGAATACAGGTACTTGGGATCTGTAAATAAAATCTCGCCAGACTCACCTTGCGCTAAGGCCATCACCGAGTCGAACTTCATTACAGTGTTGTCTTTGGTGAAACGTTCAAAATCGTCGGTTAACGGGCGGTATTTTGCTAGTCCTGAATGCGTGCCTACCCAAAGGTCACCGTTGTCGTCTACCAGTAATTTGTGAATCAAACCACTAGGCAGCGCATTGGGGTCAATATCTGACGGATGATATTGTTGGATATCGTAGCCTGAATAGCGGTTTAATCCGTTCATAGTAGCCAGCCAAATATAGCCTTTGTTATCTTCAGCTACATCAAGCACTACAGTATTGGATAAACCATCTTGTTTATTTAATTCAGTAAATTGAAGGTCAGCGACCTCTATAGCTGTCGCATCGGAGAAAAAAGTTCCGATGATTTGCAGCCACAATATCAATACTGAGCAAGCTAGGGTTGAGCGCACCTACACACCTTTGGCATTACACCTTATCATTATAATTTCTATTAGGACTGGCCGAATCCCTAACAACCAGGATAACAAATATGCCCAATTAAGGTGCTAGCTACAAGGACTTTTTATTTATATGGAAATGATGGTTCAATTGTTGACCAAATACCGATTATTCTTCCCCACTTACCTTTAAAATAGTGAATCTTAGTAATAAGGTACTTGCGCCTTAAACTCAGAGATACTTCTCACCGTTCTTTCTTCCGGTGTCTCTAAGTCCTCAAATTTGCCACTGGCATATAAAATTAGTTCACCACAGTGCTCACGCCTGGCTAGTTTGTGCGCGTAAAGCTGAATCTCTTCAAAGGTTAACGCGTCAATACAGGCCGCTAATTGGCTGTTTCTATTAAAGGCGAGGTCGTGGGTGCCCAGTGCTACCCAAAGACGCTGAGATTTCATCGATAAGGTTAAATCTCTTTCTTCCAATTGTTTCAACATATTTTGTTTAATGGTGGGCCAATAAAAACGGTAAAACTCTATCTCGTCTAATTGTTGAAATAGAAAACTGGTCATGGCATCCAGTAACTTCTTGGGCGAGGTACTTGGGCTTTGCACGTAGAATGCCATACCCGGATGCTGATTGTGAGGAACATAGCCGGTGCCAACGATATAACCTAATTGCTGTTCGGTGCGAAGCGCATTGAAAAAAGGCGCGGCAAGCATTTGCTCTAAGACCATGCATAATGCTGTGTCAGTTAAGCTTGGCGAAGGGGCTTGAAGATAAAGCACCACAGCGGCGTCGTCGTGCTCGCAAGGCACATGATGATATAGGGCTTCGCCAGCAGATAATTTAGACACTGCGCGGGATAGCGGTTTTCCATTTGCGTTTGTGCATTGCGTCACTAGGGCGTCGGCAAAGGTGTTAGCGTGCTCAAGGCTCCAGTTTCCGTGCATAAAACTATCTACGTAATAATGACTAAATGCTTCTTTGCATGTTGCCAGCATTGCCTCGTAGGTAGAGTGAGTGACGGCGTCCAATAACTCAATGGGGGCTTGTGTGTTTCGTTGTATCAGCACGCTAAGGCGAGAGAATAAGCGGTTGGTGGGTTTATTCAATAGCGAATTTTGCAAACTCTGTAATTGTAATTCTTTGTAGTGCTCAAAGCTTTTTTGCGTTGGGGAAAAAGCCGTTACCGCGTCGAGTAACTGATTCACTAATAAGGTTTGCTGCTCGGTAAAGCCCCGAGTATGAATAGTAAAGCCAGCTTGGTGACCATAAATACGGTAATGCAAACCCGCAATTTCAGCGCGATAGTATTTTGCTTGTAGATAATCGTTAAGTGCGCTCAACCAAATGCGTTTAGCAGCAACCGCCGCCAGCGAACTGGAAAATGCCGCCATATCAAATGAGATATAAATATCGCCTTTAGGGCTAAAAAACTGTTGGTCTTGTGCAAACCAAAACCGTAGTCCTTCCTTATCGATTAATTTATTGGGGGTACCATAACCCGCTTCGGGCAGCACCAAATGATACGCGTTGCTCAAATAGGGGTTAGGTGGTGGTAAACGAAGCG